>CAKJYJ010000015.1 GCA_918262735.1 Clostridiales bacterium | reverse complement strand
GTGTGAGTGCGTGTGGTCGGTAATAAAAAAACACGCCCACAAGAGCTAATTTTGCGAAAGCAAAATGGCAAACGGGCGATGTTTTTTTATGGCTGGGGTGGCAGGATTTGAACCTACGCATGTTGGAGTCAGAATCCAATGCCTTACCGCTTGGCGACACCCCATTGTTTTACGATAAATTAAAACAAATGAGCAAACTTGTTTTAATTATGTTCTAGATATTAGAACAATTTTTTATTTTTGTCAACATATTTAACAAACTACTTTATTGCGATATTTGCTATTTGTTTATGAATTTGCCCTTAATATAGGAAGTTTGACCACGTCGTCAAAGCAAGTGTTTGTGGCTCGTTTTTCATAAAACTTCGCTTTTCGCACTGCTTTTCCTCTTCACAAAAATTTCGGCAAATGCCTGCTATTTTTGTGATCTAATGCTACTTAGTGTTGCGTTGTTTCTTCGCAAGAATGTTCTTCGCATGAGAGTACCGACCACGAACTTGTGTGAGTGCGTGTGGTCGGTAATAAAAAAACACGCCCATACGCGCCAATTTTGCGTTAGCAAAATGGCAAACGGGCAGTGTTTTTTTATGGCTGGGGTGGCAGGATTCGGACCTACGCATGCGAGAGTCAAAGTCTCGTGCCTTACCGCTTGGCTACACCCCAATATTTATGTACTTTGCGATTATATATCAATTATAAAGTTTTGTAAAGTGTTTTTTTAATTTTTTATAAATTTGAGTTGTCTTTCCGTTAGAATGTATTTATTAATCAATGTCTTTGTTTGATGGTCCGCTTGAATATGCTTTTTACTTACCAAAAAAATCACATGGGTTGCCCATGTGACGAAAATATTATTTTTTTAGATATTTTTTTAACTCATTAAAATTATCTTCTTCCATTTGCTCTAGTTCTTTTAAAAGCATTGTTGCCTCTTTGGGTGCCTTTGAATAATCGTCTATTGCTTTGTAGCAGGTTAGTGTTCCCATTACAGTTCCAACAAGCATGAGTTCGGCAAGGTGTCTGGTTGAACTATCCGTTAGAGTTCCCATTTGAATACTTGACCACATTTTGGCCTTTTCAAACCAGTTGTTGTCCTTTAGCTCAATACCATTGTTTTTAGCATGGTCTTCCACTTTATTGTTAAAATCTTCGTATCTTTTGTATTGTGCATTGAGTAAATCTTTAAATGTTTTATCGTCAGTTTTTTTTATTAAGTCGTTAATGCTTTGCATTGCAGTTTGTGTGTTTTGATAAACACTAATTAAAACTTCTTGTTCATCCATATTTTCCTCCTCGATATAATTTTGGCTATTTTTGGAAAAATTATTAAAACATTTGCATAAAAAAACGCGTTTAATTATAATCTTAAAGAGAAATAATAATTTTAATGTTCGGGGGACATATGAAAAAAATTAAATTTTTACTCATTATTTTGGTATTTGTTCCATGTATGTTTATTCTTGGTGCATGTGGGGACTCGGGCAGGCTTGTTACGGACATTCAGAAGGTTAGTTCTAATGGTGTTTATGACATTTACCAAGTCGAATATAATGACGGAACAAATGGTTCAATCACAGTTAAAAATGGTAAGAATGGTCATGATTTAACATTGGACGAAATGTATAATACCGCAGTTGAGAATGGGTTTGAAGGAACTATTTTGGAATTCATGAGAGAGTATTTAACATCTTCGTTTAGTTCAGAAACGGAAGAAGTTATTGCAACTAACAAAGCACTATTATCAACTGTTGCAATCACTTGTGAATTTCCAACAATAAACACTTCATTTTGGGGTGCACAATCTAAAAGTAAGTCTATGGGAAGTGGAGCTGGGGTCGTTTTGTATGTTGACCATGAAACCGGTGATGCCACAATTATCACAAATTTCCATGTTGTTTATTATTCTGGGTGTACCACTACTGACCATTTGAGTTCAAATATAATGTGTTATTTGTATGGCAGTCCAATTTCTAGAACAACCAAAACAGATAATGAGGGTAATGTTGTTAATGATGAAGATGGATATCCAATAGTTGAATATGATGACTATGCAATACAGTGCAGTTTTGTTGGTGGAAGTATGACGTATGATTTAGCAGTATTACAAATAACGGGTAGCGAAGCGATTAAAAATAGTTCTTTAACACCTGTTAGATTTGCAAATTCAGATGAGGTTACAATTGGTGCAACAGCCATTGCCGTTGGAAACCCGGAGGGTATGGGAATAAGCGCAACAAGAGGAGTTATAAATGTTGAAAGTGAAGTAATTCCTATGCAGGCGGCAGATGATGTAACTCAAGTTAACAGTCGGGTTATTAGAACTGACGCATCAATAAATGGTGGTAACTCTGGTGGCGGTTTATATAATTCAAATGGAGAACTTGTTGGAATTGTTAATTCAAAAATTGTTAAACAGAATATTGAAAATATGGCATTTGCAATTCCAAGCAACATTGTATCCCGTGTTGCAAATAACATTTTAAGAAATTCGGCAACGCACAATAAAAAAGCTTACAGGGCGGTTTTTGGATTAACTGTTGAGGCAAGAGATAGAAAAGCAACATATAACGAATTATTACGAAAGACAGTTATTACAGAAGATGTTTATGTTGCTGAAATAAAAGACGATAGTCTAATTTCAACGTCATCAATTGCTGTGGGGGATAAAATACTAAAGATTGCAATTAACGGAACAGAGTATACAATATCAAAGTTTTATCAAATTTCAGATTTAACTTGGATGTTGGTAGCTGGAGATGTTGTTGGTTTTTATGTTGAAGGTAGGCAAGATCCAATAAATGTTATAATAAGTGAGGACTGTTTTGTTGAAGTTGACTAAAATTTAGTTACATTTTCTTAATATAAGTATTGTTTTGTTTATTTTTGTAAAAATATGTTTACAAAATGCACGTGTTCGTGCTAAAATTTTACCAATGGAGAAAAATATATGATTTCAAATAAAGGGTTAGTTACTATTAGTGCTTTTATGAGCAGTTGTGATGACTTAATTAATGGTAAGTTTATTTTTGCTGGCAACAAAGTTGCAAATATTCTTAAATCAATAAATGAGTCGCCAGAGTTATACGAGGTTATTTCTGAGTGCCTAAAGAACTTTAATTATGAAAAAGAATTCGGCAGGGCAAAGGTCAAACTTCCAACCAAGAGGGGTAGTTTTAAGATGCCAGAAGAAAACACGGCAATCATTCCTCTTGTTTTTTGTATGCTTGTTGAAATTCAGGAGGGGAAAATAGATTTCAAACAATTCCTTGCCGATTATTTTGAAACAGATGATGATAATTCACAGTTTGAAAATTTTGCAAACCAAGTTATTGTTCCTTTTAAGAATGCTATTGCCTTTTTGTTTGAAATTGAGGGTGATAATAAATTTAAGCCGGTTGAGGATAAACCTGAAAGGCGTGAAGAACCTGCTAAAGTTTCATCAAAAGAAGATAAATTTTTTGAAACTGTTAAAGATATTGCGAGCCAAATATTAGATGATATTGAATACATAAAAGTTAAAGAAGATGTTGCTGAAGATGTTAAATATATGGCAGAAACACTTTTGTATGCAGCCGGGAAAAAAGATATAAAAATGACAAACGCAATAATAATTGGAACTTGTTACATTCTTAACCAAGTTAGAAAACTAAGGATGTATGAAAGAATGCTCAGAAGCGCATTGGAAGAATTGTACCTATAATTGTTATTTGATAACAACGTTGCAAAAACTCTATCGGTTATGATGGAGTTTTTTTGTAATATTTTTACTTATAATTTTTGTGTGGCACTCATAAAGGTATTGTTGTTTGAGTATGATACTTCAATTGGGGGTTGTTTGTGCTTGTTTATATTATACTTCTTGCCGTGGTGCAGGGATTAACTGAGTTTTTGCCGGTGTCATCTAGCGGGCATATGGTTTTATTAAATAGGCTTTTGGGCATACAAAATGACTTTTTGTTTTTATCTATTTTACTTCATGTTGCAACCCTCTTTTCGGTTTTATTTTGTTTTAGACGGGAGATAGTAGGTATTATAAAAAATCCATTTGGCAAGGCTGGTAAGCTGATAATTTTTGCAAGTTTACCAACAGTGGCTATTGTTATTTTGTTAAGAGATTCGGTTATGTCAACATTCAGTGGAAATCTTTTGCCTTTTTGTTTTATGTTGACTGCCTGTTTTATAATTTTGACGGAAGTATTTAGTAGAAGAAACTGTGTTAAACCAATAGGGGGTAAGGTTGCATTTGTTATGGGGTTGGTGCAGGGTATTGCCGTAATACCTGGAATATCTAGGAGTGGGTCAACAATTTGTGCGGGAACCTTTATGGGTGCAGAAAAAAAAGAGGTTGCAAAATTTTCATTTCTAATGAGTGTTCCAATCATTGTTGGAAGTATGCTGTTTGAAATACGGGAGTACATTAAGGTTGGATATTCTTTTTCATTTAATCCGTATGAAATATTGGTTGGATTCTTGGTTTCGTTTATTGCTGGACTATTTTCAATAAAATTTATGTTAAGGTTTATTCAAAAGTCATTTATACCATTTGCAATATACCTGATTTTTCTTTCGGCTTTTTCTTTTGTTTTACTATATGTATTTTAGTGTTTTGCCAAAAAAGATTAAAATATGGCACAATTTGCTTGATTTTTATATGATGGATTTTATATTTTACGCAAAGGAGGAATAATATTTGAATGTAATTTGCGTTAAATAAAAGACAAATTTAAGAAAATATGTTAAAATATATTTAAGGAGAAATTTATGAATATTAAACCATTATTTGATAGGGTTGTGTTGAAAATAGAAAAAGAACAAACAACCAACGTTGGTGGAATTTTTCTTCCAGATATGAGCAAAGAAAAATCACAAATAGCAATTGTTGTTTCTGTTGGAGACGGCGGAAATGTTGATGGAAAAAATGTTGAAATGAAGGTTAGGGTTGGAGACAGGGTTTTGTTCTCTAAATTTGCGGGAACCGAGTTTAAGTATGATGGGGAAGACCTATTAATTATTAAACAAACAGATATATTGGCAATTATAGGTAAGGAGGAATAATGGCTAAACAATTAAAATATGGCAAAGAGGCAAGAGAGGCATTAAAAAACGGGGTTGACGCCCTTGTTGATGCCGTTAAAATAACGCTAGGACCAAAAGGAAGAAATGTTGTTTTAGATAAAAAATATGCAACACCACTTATTACTAATGATGGTGTTACAATTGCAAAAGAAATTGAACTTGAAGATCCGTTTGAAAATATGGGGGCTGAACTAGTTAAAGAGGTTAGCATAAAAACCAATGACGTTGCTGGTGATGGAACAACAACTGCAAGTGTGCTTGCCCAAGCAATTATTGAAGAAGGAATGAAACAATTTGATAGCGGAGCAAATCCAATTATTCTAAAAAGAGGTATTGATTTTGCCTGTTCGGTTGTTTGTGATGAGCTTGCAAAAATTTCGACCCCAGTTAAAAGCAGTAAAGAAATTGCACAGGTTGCAAGTATTTCTGCTGGTGATGAGAGTGTTGGTGAACTTATTGCCAAGGCAATGGAAAAGGTTGGAAATGATGGCGTTATAACACTTGAAGAAAGCCAAACACTAAACACAGAACTTGTTGTGGTTGAGGGTATGCAATTTGACAGGGGCTATCTTTCTGCATATATGTGTACAAATAATGATAAAATGATTGCTGAGCTTGATAATCCATTTATTTTAATTACAGATAAAAAAATAACAAACATTCAAGAGATACTGCCAGTGCTTGAACAGGTTGTTCAAAATGGTGGAAAGCTATTAATTATTGCTGATGATGTTGAGGGTGAGGCTCTAGCAACTCTTGTTCTTAATAAAATTAGGGGAACATTTAATTGTGTTGCCGTTAAGGCTCCAAGTTTTGGAGATAAACGAAAGGCGCTTTTAGAAGATATTGCAATTCTAACTGGTGGTGTTTATTTGAGCGAAGAGTTGGGTGCTGACCTAAAAAACACAACGCTAGATATGTTGGGTAAAGCAAAAAGAATTACGGTTGATAAGGAAACAACAACAATTGTTGAGGGTGCAGGTCAAAAAGAAAATATTACAAGCAGGATAAATAGTATAAAAACATTATTAAATGCAGAAAAAAGTGAGTATGAAAAAGAAAAATTGAACGAAAGGCTTGCAAAGCTTGCTGGTGGTGTTGCGTTAATTAAAGTTGGTTCAGCAACCGAAGTTGAAATGAAAGAGAAAAAGTTAAGGATTGAGGACGCGTTGTCGGCAACAAAAGCAGCAAGCTGTGAGGGGGTTGTTGCTGGTGGGGGTAGCGCCTATATTAAAACAACAAAAGAACTTAAAAACAAAATAAAACAACTAAGTGGTGATGAAAAAACTGGAGCAGAAATTGTTCTAAAAGCCATTGAATCGCCAGTGAGACAAATTGTTAAAAATTGTGGAGAAGATGGAGATGTTGTTGTTAAAAATCTCTATGATAATATTGACAAACAAAATTACGGATATGATGCGTTAAATAAAAAATATGATGATATGCTTAGTCTTGGAATAATTGACCCAACAAAAGTTGCAAGAAGTGCACTTCAAAATGCTTGTAGCGTTGCGGGGACATTGCTCACAACCGAGTGTTTAGTTGCAGATATTCCAAGCAAAGAGAACGCACAGCCATCACAGATGCCGGAATATTAGTTATAAACATAAATATTAAAAAAATAAACATATGTTCTATTTTATATAAAAAACACTTGACAAGTGTAATTTATATGTATATATTAGAACATATGTTTTATATTATTGGGAATTATTATATGATTTTTGTGTACTTTTGTACAAAAGTGTTAATATTTGTACAAAAATGTCAAAACGATTTGATTTATTATAATCGTTAAATTAACATTATTGTTATGTTATGGTAAATGGGTTGCTGCCATGATATTTGGGTGTACACATAATCTCTCGCACATAAACGAAGATAATACAAAGCATAAAGGGGAGAATAACAAAAAAAATGAACAAAGAACAAACAAATTGGGCCAAAACTACAATTTTGTCCTACAAGCATCTTGGCGTTATTTGTGATGCCATAGATAAACTAGTGGAAACAATAGCAACAAAATCATTTTACACTAGCACAAAATTTTTAGAGATTAATTCTATACATAGTGTTTCAAAAAGGATTATTGCATTGACCGATAAAAAAATTGATTATATTAATCTAAAGGTGCTAATAGAAAAAATTTTTACGAAACTAAAACCGAATCGAGCTAAAGTATTGGTGCTGAAATATATTCATAATATTTCAGTGGAAAAAATACAAGAGGTGCTGAATATTAGTTATCGGTCTTGCTACAGAGCACTAAAAATGGGGATTGAAGATTTTGCTAGTTTAATGATTAAATTTGGTTATACCAATGAAAAAATGGAAGTACTATTTAATGGTGATGAATTCTTGAATTCAATTTATAAGAGCATAACAACAGAAAGATGTTATAAATGTGACGATATTGACAACATTAATGTTAATCCAATAGGTTACATATCTCTTATTGCAAAACAAATAAACTAGTTTATTAAAAACGTTTTTAATTAAAAAAATGCACTTTTTTAAGTGCATTTTTGATTTATTTAATTAAAAATCATCATCTAGTTCAAAATAGTCAGAATGTCGTAGTTTGCTTATTTTCTTCTTATGCTTTTTACGATTGGCCTTATTATTGTTATTTGATGACTCTGCAACCATTGTTGGTTTAAATAGAAGATATATAAATAGTAAGCATGGCAAACTTATTGCAATTATTATTATGGTTTGTGTGGCTTGTGGCAAATTTTCAATTGCGTTAATTTGTGATGAATCTTGGTTATTGGAGTCAAACTTTATTTCGCCATCAATAAATTCAACCGGTTCATTATTTTTTTCAATTGGCGATAAACTATCGCATAGTGGGGAATAAACATATCCGTTATACACAACATTGTTTGAAAAATATTTGCAATAATACCAAATATTTCCCTTTTTTGATATTGCTTCTTCACCATTAATTATACCATAATATGCAAAATTTGTGTCTAAAAATGGTATAGAATATATTAGATTTACCGAGCCATTATTATAAGGCGTTGATCTTAAATTCGCTCCACTTGGAACAAAGACCCTAAAGGTTATGTCAACTAAATATGGATTATTTGGAATGTTTTTAACCGCCTTAACTTCGCCCTTTTTAACATATCCATAAATGTCATTATACTTTGCATAATAAAAATCATTGTCATAATCGCCTATTAGTTCAACAAAGTATGTTTCAGGCAAAAAAAATATGGCTGAGTTATTGTCTGGAGATGAGTAAAAGCAGGTTTGTGAACTTGTTATCCTTGCAAAATATGTTATATCTGCATGCACATATTTGGCGGAATGGGGATTGTTTATTGTTAGAACCAAAAGAAAAGCATTTAGAATTATTATACATTTAACAAATAGTCTCACAGATTGAATTATACAGAAAATTATTAAATATATGTTTATATATTTTTACATTATTTAATCAGAAAAGGTGGAAAAATTTACTAAAATGGAAAAAATAGAAATACTGCAAAAAATTTCAACAATAAATAGTAAAAAGAATAGAACAAAATTGACGAATAAACTTGCATCATATAATTCTGGAAAGGTAAAACATATAAAGCAATTGGCGTTTCATATGTGCAACAAAAAGAACAGATGGGTATTTGGTGGAAATAGAAGCGGTAAAACGGAGTGTGGTGCGGTTGAAACGGTTTGGCTTGCAAGAGGTATTCATCCATATAGGCAAAACAAAAAAGATGTTTCAATATGGGTTGTTTCGCTTTCTTCGCAGGTTCAAAGAGATGTTGCTCAGGCAAAAATACTAAATTATATTAACAAGAATTGGATTAAACAAATATCAATGATTTCTGGTAAAAAGAGTAGTCCAGAAAATGGGGTAATTGACTACATTATTATTGAAAATGCTTTTGGTGGAGAAAGTAGAATTGGTTTTAAGAATTGCGACCAAGGGAGAGAAAAATTTCAAGGAACATCACTAGACTTTGTTTGGTTTGATGAAGAACCGCCACTAGATATTTATAAAGAATGTAAAATGAGGATTATTGATAGATGTGGTGAAATATATGGAACCATGACACCACTGAAGGGTTTAACGTGGGTTTATAATGAAATATATCTAAATGAGAATAACGACAGTGAAGTTTGGTGTGAGTTTATGGAATGGGCTGATAACCCATATTTGAGTGAAAAAGAAATAAAAGAATTATCATCAACACTATCTTCTAGTGAACTTGAAAGTAGAAGATACGGCAGATTTATTTCTTCAAATGGACAGGTGTATTGTGAATTTGATGAATCTGTGAATGTTATTGAACCATTTGATGTGCCAGTGGAGTGGTATGACAACATTTCAATTGATCCAGGATTAAATAATCCTCTTTCTGCTCATTGGTATGCGGTTGACTATGATGGGAATATCTATGTTATTGCTGAGAGTTATGAAAGTAATCAAACAGTTGAATATCATGCAAATAAGATTAAAACAATTTGTGAAAGGCTTAATTGGCCCAAAACAAAAAATGGTATGTATGGTGCAATTATAGATAGTGCTGCCACACAAAGAACACTTTCTAGCCCGAAAAATGTTTGTGAATTGTTTTATGACAATGGTATTTTGGTTAATCCAAAGGTTAATAAAGATTTATACACAGGCATAAATAAGGTTAAATCATATATTAAAAATTCAGAAGGGAAGTCCAGACTATTTATATTTAAGAATTGCATAAATATGATTAGGGAAATAAAGGGTTATTTTTGGGGCAACAATGATTTACCAATAAAAAAAGATGACCACGCAATGGACGACCTTAGATACTATATTATGAACAAAACCGAGAGTAAAATTCCCTTACCACAAAAAAGTGAAATTCAAAAAGATAAGGAACGTTTATATAGAAGAATAAAAAATAAAAATATTCGTATTTAGTTTGAATAAAAATAATTGTAATACACACCATATTATTGCAAGTTTTCTTGCAAAAAAATGGGAGGTGAGTATATGTTCGGAAGAAACAAGAAGGCTAAAACAGAGAATAAAGCTAACGAAGCCACAACTAATTGTGGGACGTCCAGAACAACAAAGAATAGTGCTTCAAAATCAAGCACAAAAAGAACAAAAAACTGTAAATAGCCTTAAATACCAATTTGTATAATTGGATATCAAACATATTTCCCTAAAAAACTTCGTCCATATTTTTGGGCGAAGTTTTTTCTCTATTTTTAAGGTATGTGTTTAATTACACTCAATAAAATAAATATTTTTGAAAAATGTGTAAAATATTTGATTTTATTACTGTTTTTTTGTTAGAATAACAAAAAGGGGTGGTGTTATGAAATTTAGAATGGGATTGGTAGCATTTATCATTTTGGTCGCACTTATTGGTGCGGCAGTATTTTTGTTCTTGCCAAAGGGCGGTGCAAAAAATGGAATATACTTTAACACATATGATGGAGTTTATGCAAAAATAACGGGTTCGGTAAGAGGAAATGCAAATAGCATAACACTGAGCGATTTAACATATAGTGAAGGGGCAAAACCAACTGCATCGGAACTTGCATCATGGCAAGTGAATTTGGAGTTTGGAGAAGAAGATGAAATAACAATAACAATAAATGTTGAAAACAAAAATACCAACTCACTTTATGTTATATTCA
>CAKJYJ010000014.1 GCA_918262735.1 Clostridiales bacterium | reverse complement strand
CCTCTGGACGCACCAAGAAAAAAACATCGCCCGTATACCATTTTGCAAATGCAAAATTGGCTTGTATGGGCGTGTTTTTTTCTAACCGACCAAACGCACTCACACAAGTTCGTGGTCGGTACTCTCGTGCGAAGGAGTTTCTTGCGAGGGGAGGGTACCACGGCATAGAGTGTGTTTGTTCACGAAAATAGCAGGCATTTGCCGAAATTTTTGTGAAGAGGAAAAGCAGTGTGAAAAGCGAAGTTTCGTGAGAAACGAGCCATAAACACTTGCTTTGACGACATCGCCCGTATACCATTTTGCAAATGCAAAATTGGCTTGTATGGGCGTGTTTTTTTCTAACCGACCAAACGCACTCACACAAGTTCGTGGTCGGTACTCTCGTGCGAAGAATACCTCTCGAAGAAATAATGTAACCCGAAGTAGTATTGGATCACAAAAATAGCAGGCATTTGCTGGACAAGTATTAATGTTTAATCAAATGTTAAATTGCATTATAAAATCCCAAGCCGATTTGGTTTGGGATTTATTGAGAGTTACAAATTCATTAAATCATAACTATTCCGCATTTTTAATTGCGGTGGCTGTTTGAGATAGTAGTGATGCAATTGTCATTGGTCCAACCCCACCAGGAACTGGGGTGTAATATGATGCCTTCTCATAAGCAAGGTGGTCAACATCTCCAATATTACCTTCGTTGTAACCCGCATCAACAATAATTTGCCCTTCGGTGAACCAATCCGCTTTAATTTGTTCTGGTTTTCCAATTGCAACAATAACAATCTTAAAATTTTTAATCATCTTGTCTAAATTTTTGGTTCTTGAATGTGCAACAGTTACGGTTGCACCTGCCTTCATTAGCATAACAGAAAGTGGCAATCCAACAATTTGACTTTTACCAATCATTAAAACTTCAGCTCCAACCAAATCAATATTATATTTTTCTAACAATTTCATTATTCCAAATGCTGTTGCGGGAACAAACATTGGACGAGATTGAGCAATAAGCCCAAATGATGTTGCGGAAAGCCCGTCAACATCTTTTTCTGGTGGAATAAGATTAAAACATCTTTGTTCGTCAATATATTTTGGAAGTGGGTGTTGAATCATAATTCCGGCAAATGTGTTGTTTGAAGATAATTCCTTAACCTTGTTTTCAATTTCTTCTTGAGATACACCTTCTTCAAAGTGGAAAACGTCGCAGCCAATTCCAACATATTCGCATTTTTTCTTTTTCATATTGCAATAAACTTGTGAACCATAGTCATCACCAACCGAAATTATTGCAAGTTTTTTAGTTGTTGGGTGCTCGCTGAAATATAATTTTAAGTCTTCAATAATTTCTTTTGATGTTTCTTTTCCATCTAAAACTATATTTTCCATTTTTACTCCATATTATCAAATTTTTCTTTCATTTCTAATTGTTTGCCACAGCACATTCTACCTTCTGGGCAAGTGCCAAAAGTGTAACAACTAGGGCCAAAGCCAGCAAACATATCTTTATCGTGTTTTTTAAGAATTCTAAGCATATCGGTTATTAAATATCTAATTTCCCATTGTGCACGAGTGCAGGTTCTAAGATTACATAAATGCAAAATTTCTCTTGCATTTACTGTTGTTACAAAATCAATTGCGGTGGCGTGAGGAGTTGTGTATATTAAAAGATAAGGATTAACTTTTTGTGCAACAAAACTATTATATATTTTCCTGTTTTGTTTAATGCAGTTTTCAAATTCAGCCTTTAACTCTTCATTTGCCAAAATTGTTTCTGGAATAACAAATTTATTTACGTTTGTCATTTGAACAATTGGGCTGGTTGATAGTGCTTGCATACGATGACGAGTGTAGTGTTTTAGAATAATGAGTGCGAAGTTTTCAACCTTAAAAGTGTAATTAAAATGTTCTAGCAATTTTGCTTGTTTATCATCTTTAAGTGCTGTCTTAAAATCAAATTTATCATAGCCGGTGAATTTTGCAAACTCATCAAGCGCTGGCTTTGAATTTACGTTTCCAGAAACAAGCAATATTTTATGTGAAACATATTCAATTTTTTTGCATGGCTTAGGATTAATTGAAATAACGTTTGACAAATCATCGGAATATAAGTGTTTGCAAGTTTCAACAAGACCAGGATAGCGTTCATCTAACTGTGCTTTAAGTTGGTTGCCAAGTGCAAATATTTCAGGGTAGAACTTGCCACGACCATAAATCATTGTGCAAATTATATGAATTAATTCTCTTGCATTGCAAGACATATATATGTTGGTTTTAAGCCCATATGGAAGAATGAACCTTGCATCTTCAACCGGAATGCCCGCTGCAACAAATTTATCATATGCCTTAAACATTTTTTTGTAGTGGTTTTTAAGAACATTTTTTTGTTCTTCTGTGAATTCATCTGGCAAATTGAAACCCGCCTTTGAAAAATTTACATATCTTCCAGATTTAATTGTAAATGATGCAAGCCTAAATTCAATTATGTACTGTTCAACAAATATACTTACATTGTTAAAAGCAATATTAAAATTGTGATGTTCCAATATGGTTTTGTGCCCGGAAGAAACAACTTTTGACACAAGGTTTAGGTTTTTTGATTTGTCGGTTGCACTTTTGTATAATTGCACAGCCGTGCCGGGTCTTGTGGAAATTCTTCCACCACATGATGAAATGCGTTCACCACTTTTGGTTTCGCTTAAAATAAAAGCTCCTGATTCATTTTGTTTCATATAATTCTCCTTATCTTTTGGGTTAGTTTATTGTATCAAATAGCAGTTAAAAGTGTCAAATAAATAAGGTAACAAAAGCATTAAATATTGTTAATTCTTGATGTGTGTATTCTTTTAACGATTATGGAACTTGATTGATGAAAATGGCCCCAATATTTATGGGGGCGCTGGTATTTTATTAAAATTGTTTATCCTATTGTCTTTATTTAATAAATATGTTAAAATAACAAAAAGGGGCGTTATGAACGTTGATTCTATATTTGGTATAAAGTCGTCGGCAGTTATTGTTTTAGACCAAGAAATTAAAAAGTTAAAAAACAGAGTGGTCATGAGTGCCGATATTTCCAACAAAGCGCTTTTTGGAATGGAATTTGGTAAAACAGTTTTTAGCGAAAAATTAAACGAAACATCAAGGCAAGATACTCCGGTGTATTTTGTTATAAACAACATTGAAAAGCAAACAGAAGAATATCAGAACAGATTTGTTGGTCTTGTTAAAGATAGAGAAATGAATGGTTATTATTTACCTCAAAATATTGTTATTGTTTTTTCTGTTAAAAACAAAGATTCAATACAAAAGATATCAAAAGAGTTGTACAAATTCTGCGATGTTTTAATGTAGGAGAAATTATGGTTGCAGACACAAAATTAATTGAATATACAAAAAATATGCTCATTGCAAAATTTCCGCGGTTTGGGGCAGAGATTGCCAAGGCTAATATTGAATTTAACTCTAATTTAAAATATCACACAGCAGCAACCGACGGGAAGAACATTTACATTGACCCAGATTATTTGGCGTCATTAAGCGACAATGATAAATTATTTTTAATTGCTCACGAAATTATGCATATTAAGTTTGAGCATATGTTTAGGCTTTATGATAAAAATGGTAAACAACGAGATTTAGATCTTTGGAATATAGCAACAGATGCAATTATTAATGCAAATTTGGAAAGAGATGGGCTAAATATTATGGACGGCTATGTTGATATGCCAGGAGCCCTTAAATACACATCAGAAGAAATATATGATATACTATACAATTTGAAAAAAGATAAAAAAACGGCCACTGTTCCTGATGATTTAATGGTTGTCGGTTTTGGTGATTATTTTGGCGAAGATAGCTTGAAAAAACGGGACGATCACACACAATGGCAAGAGGTCTTTGAAAAGTGTAAACAAAATAATTTTGCTGGCACACACAATGACGAAAAGTGTGAGTTTGAGGACAATAGAAAAGAAAGAAGAGAAATAGCAAAACGAAAATTTCAACAAAAACAAAAAGATTTTAATAATGGCGTTTTGAAAGAAGATAGAAACCCTTATAATAGTGCTTATAAAAACAAAGAGTATGAAATTGATTGGAAATATCTTCTAAAAAAAGAAATTGAAAAAACAGTGCAAATTTGGTCGCAAAGACGTTCGGTTGCAGAGAACAATTATGCATACAGAATGACTGATTTTAATAAGTGTGAAAATTCCGAAACCGAAATAATGTTAGATTCAAGTGGTTCAATAAGTAAAGAACTTCTTAAAGATTTCTTACATGAGGTTAAAAAGATTCTTAAATCTTCTAAAATTAGAGTTGGTGTTTTTTCTAGCAATTTTTATGGTTGGGTTGACATTAAAACAGAGGCAGATATAGATAAACTAAAAATTCCAGGTGGTGGTGCAACCAACTTTGATGCGGCAAGTAGGGCATTCACAAAAAAGCGAGAGGTTAATAAAATTTGTTTTACCGACGGCGAGGATTACGGAGATGCTGGAATTCAAGATAAAAGAAACGACATTATTTGGCTAACATTTAAGAATAAAGATTTTAAGCCAGATTATGGTAAGGTTATTTATGTTGAAGAGAGTAAAATAGCACACAATAAAGAGAATAGTGATGATGTCCAAAAAGATAAATAGGAGAATTGGATAGATTGGAAACAGAAAGATTATTTTTGAGAAACTATACAGAAAATGACCTTGATGATTATTGGGAGTATGTGCAAATGAAAAATGTTGGCCCACGTTGTGGTTGGGAGCCATACACAGACAAACAAAAGGCATTTGAAAGGTTAAAGGTGGAAATTGCAAAGCCACATCAGTTTGCAATTATTATTAAAGATATTAACAAAGTTGTTGGTTCTATTGAACTAATGAACGTTAAGGCAGAAAGATATCCGAATGCAAATATAAAAGAGGGGGCAAAAGAAATTGGATATTTGCTGTCGGAAAAGTATTGGGGCAAAGGATACATGACCGAGGCAATTAAGTGTGTTATGGCCTTTGCATTTGACACATTGAAAGTCCCACAAATTTTTATTTCTCACGCAGAAGCAAACGTTGGTAGTGGAAGGGTTCAGGATAAAGCCGGGTTCAAAAAAATAGGGCGAATTAAAAACTATAGGCAGTGGGTTGATGGAACAATGACAGATTCTATATGCAGGTGCATGACCAAACGAGAATGGAATAATTTGCAAAGGAGAGCAAAGGGGTAATTATGAGTAAATTTATTAAACCGAATTTTAAGAAATCTAACTTAAATATTTCTTCAACACTTGCTGAGTTTTTAGGAGCACCAAATAACAATGCAACATTACCTAAATTAAAAAAAGAACTTGCAAAAGGCTATAAAAATATTGTTTTTATTTGTTTTGACGGCTTAGGAATATACCCTATTGAAAAGAACTTACAAAAAGATAGTATACTTAGAAAGAATATCAAACAGGTTTTAACTTCAACATTTCCATCAACAACAACCAATGCAACGACCTCTCTTTTAACAAATAAATACCCATTGGAACATGGCTGGTTTGGTTGGAGTATGAACTTTGAAAAAATGAATAGGAATATTGATATTTTCAAAAATGTTGATTCTTGGACTGGGGAGACCGTTGAGGTTGAGGACTCACCACTTGAAGAGTTTAACCATTATTTTGACGAAGCACAAACAGATTATGCTATAAACACAATTATGCCAGGTTACGTTTCTGTTAAAAATGAAAACAATAATGTGTTTACAACCAATGATGAGTTTTTTGAGTACATACAAAACATTTGTAGTAGGAATGGAAAACAATTTATTTATGCATATAATCCTGAGCCAGATCACACGATGCACGACTTTGGGGTTTCTAGCGATGAGGCAAAGGCTGTTATTACGGAATTTGCCAGCTGGATTGAAAAACTAAAAAATTCAACAAAAGATACTTTATTTATTATCACTGCCGACCATGGACAAATTGACATTGATGGTTATGTTGAAATATATAACGACAAAGAAATTATGGACATGTTAGAAATATATCCATACATGGACGCAAGGGCAGTGTGCTTTAAGGTTAAACCAGAATTTGAAGAGTATTTTAAAAAGGTGTTCACTTATAGATATAAAAAAGATTTTAAGTTGTATAAAACTAAAAAATTATTAAAAAAGGGATACTTTGGTAATCGTGGTAATAAAGGATTTATGCTTGGAACATACATTGCGATTGGAACATACACCCATAAACAGATGGTGTTAACTCCTAACGGACATCGCTTCAAGGGGCATCACACCTCGCTAACCGAAGAAATCCAAGTTCCATTAATTATGATTGCAAATTAAAGTTTTATAAAAAAATATCAACCATTATTTTGATGGCTGATATTTTTTATTGTTATTCACTAATTATTGTTATTATCGTCTTTGTTGTTTATTCCAGAATTTGCATATTGTGTTCCAGCTTCCGTGAATGCTATTTCTTCAACGGATGAAACATTGCTTTCAATAATATTTGAGTCTTGCTGTTTATTTTTAATTGTTTTTTCGGTTTTGCTTTCAGTGGCATTGTTTAGGGTTGCGTCTTTTTGTGAAATTGTTTCTTCTACATTGTTTGAGTATGAACCTGTGCGGTAAAGCGATAGTTTTGCGCACACTGGCCCAACAAGTTCACACAGTATGCTTGATATTAAAATAATTGTAAGCAATGATTCTCCGATCTCACTACCTAAAGTTCTTGCACCAAGAACAGCAAGTCCAATTGCAACACTTGCTTGTGGAATTAATGCAAGGCCGAGATTATCTCGAACTTCTTTTGAGCTTTTTGTTGCATACCCCCCAAAATATACGCCCAAGAATTTTCCAAACACACGCACAAGGCAGAAAACTAGGCCAATGACCCAAATTGGTGCAAAACCAAGGATTGCCGTATTAGAAAATAAGGCACTCAAATTCAAACTTGCACCAGACCTTACAAAGAATAAAAGCAATATTGGCGGACTAAAATAATTAACCTGGTGAAACATTTTTTCATCGTCAGAGCAATTTATGTAAACCGTTCCAATAATCATACAACCAAGAAGGGGAGAAACATCTAAAAGGGTTGCCAAACCACAGAATATAAAAAGACCACAAATAACAATTATAAGCCGGTTATCTGTTGAGTGTCTTGAAAGTAAAAATTTAAGAATGAAACCAAAGATACAACCAATTATAATTGATAAAAGCAGTTTAAGAATTGGTATTGCAACAACGCCAAAATTAAAATTTGCACTGCCGCCAAGGCTTGCAACAGCAAGAGAAATTGCAACGCTGTATGCAACCAAACTAACGATATTGTCAATTGCAACAACCTGAAGCAGAGCATTAACATAATCACCTTTTGAATTTGTTTGTCGTATTGTCATAAGTATTGAAGCGGGAGATGTTGCCGATGCAAGCGCAGCAAGCACAATTGAAAATGCGAGATTTAATCTAAATACAAAAAACATTACGCAGAACACAACAACAGATGCCGTTAACGCTTCAAATAAAGTTAAAAATATTATTTTAGAACCATTTTTTTTAATGTTTTTAATTCTAAAAAACTCTCCAACACTAAACGAAATAAATGCAAGGGCAATGTCTGATATAAAGTCCATACCATCAATAACGTTTGTTGGGATTAAATTTAACACGTATGGGCCAATAAGAATTCCGGCAACTATGTATCCGGTAACATTTGGCAATTTGGCAAGTTTTGTGAGCCGTATTAATAAAAGTCCAAACAACAACATTATTGCAATGGATATTATTATTTGAGCAACGTTTGATGTTCCACAGATTAAGTCATTAAACCAATGCATCGCAAATCCCCTTTACTTTTTAATTTACAATATTTGTGATATAGATATTTTATCATCAATAATTATTTTGTCAAACCATTCGGAAAGTTTACAAATATTGATATATAAATGTTTGTAAAAAAAAATAAAATGTGATAAAATTGTAGCGTGGATTTTTCAAAGTTATTGCAGGATAACAACGCCTACACAGATTTCAAAAATAATTATATGCGTGGCAATATTGGGCAGGCATATTTGTTTACATGCCCTGACAGGCTAACGGCAAGTGAATTTGTTTTAGAAATCGCAAAGCTGCTTTTATGCGAAAATAGTTGTGGTTGTGGTGTGTGTGCTAACTGTAAAAAAATAAATGCAAAAACTCACCCTGACGTTTTAATTTATCCAAAAGATAAAGCATTTATGGTTGATGACGCAGGGGATATTTACAACAAAGTTCAAATAAAACCAATGCTTGCCAACATAAAGGTTTTTATTATTAATCAGATTGATAATTCAACCGAGCAGGCACAAAATAAAATATTAAAAATAATTGAAGAGCCACCAGAGAATGTTATTTTTTTAATGACGGCGACAAATCAAAACAAAGTTTTGCCAACAATCTTGTCAAGAGTGTCAAAACAAGAAATAGGAAAAATTAACACCGAAGACATTCAGAAAATTATTTCAGATGATGGTGAAATAGCAAAAATTGCAAGCATCTGTGGTGATGGATATTTAGGTAAAACATTGTCCATTATTAATGATTCTGAATTTGTTGATGATTATAAAAATATGTTAAATATGTTAAAAAACATGAAAAAAAGTGAACAAATACCACAGTTTAATGCTTATTTTTCAAAAAATAAACAAATTTTTGAAAACTCATTAATGTTGTTGGGCGATTTTTATAGAGATATGTTAATGATTAAATTGGGCTGTGCAAAACTTGTTAAACACACAAATCTAATTGGTGATTATAATACAATTGTAACAGAATATTCAAATATGGCACTTGTTAATATAATAAGAGACTTAAACGAGGCAAAACAAAAAATGGATAGCAACGTTAATTTAATAACGCTAACGGATAATATGTTACTTAAAATATTGGAGGTTAAATTTTTATGCAAGTAAAAGAGGTAATGGTAAAATTTACAGAGGGCGGAAAGGAATACACTTTTGATTGCAGTAATGTTTTTGTTAGAATTGGGAATAAGGTCGTTGTTGAAACATCAAGAGGAATGGAAATAGGAACTGTTTGTTCAAAAGTTTCAATAAAAGAGGTTGACAAAAAAGACAACGAGTTAAAACCAATAATAAGGCTAGCAACAGACGATGATATTTTGGCAAAAGAAGGAAACGCTAAAAAGGAATTAGAAATTAAACAAAGGTGTCAAACGGTTGCAAACGAGCTTAAACTAGAAATGAAAGTTATTAAGGCATCGTTAACACTAGACGGTTCAAAAGTTGTGATAACGTTTACAGCTGATGACAGAGTAGATTTTAGAGAACTTGTTAAAATGCTAGCTTCCGAGTTTAAGATTAAAATTGAATTAAGACAAATTGATTCAAAAGAATGTACAAAAATTATTGGTGGGCTTGGTCCTTGCGGAATGGAATGCTGTTGTGCAAGGTTTTTAAGTGATGCAGAATATAGCAGTATTAAAATGGCAAAAGTTCAGGGGCTTTCGTTAAATCCAACGAGTATTAGTGGACTTTGTGGAAAACTAAAATGTTGTCTTGCATATGAAAATGAGTATTACAGCGAAACTTTTGCCTTAATGCCAAAAGTGAACAGTGAAGTAATAACGCCAAACGGGAAAGGGCTTGTTGTTTACAACAATTTGTTAAAAAGGATTGTTACTGTTAAGTTTGTTAACGCAGATGGTTCAAGCAGTTTAATGGAGTTTGAATTAAATCAAATAAAAAGTGTAGATGGAAAATAATTGTGAAAGAAAGAATAGATGATTTGAATTTAGACGGATTGAAATTATATCAAGATGTTGATGGTTACACATTTACCAGTGATGCGGTTTTGCTTGCAAATTTTGTTAAGACAAAAAAGACTGACACGTGTGTTGAAATTGGAACGGGTAGCGGAATTATTTCAATTTTAGTTAACTATAAAGAAAAACCAAAAGATATTTTTGCATATGAAATTCAAGAAAGTGTTGCACATTTAGCCAAAAGAAATGTTGAATTGAATGACATGCAGAAAAATATTACTGTTATTTGTGACAAAATACAAAATTGGAAAAAATATCAAAAAGAAGGGAGTGTTGATGTTGTTTTTTGTAATCCACCATATTTTAAGTTTGACCCTAATGTGTGTGGAAATAATGAGCAAAAAACAATAAGTCGTTTTGACAAATATTTAACACCCCTTGAACTTTTTGAAGCATCTTCAAAATTGCTAAAATTTGGAGGAAAACTATTTTTCATTAATGATTCCGCTAGGTTAGACGAATGCTTTAATGTTATGAAAAATAATGATTTAACACCTAAAAGAATGTACTTTGTGCATCCAAACGAAAATAAAAACTCATCAGTTTTTTTGTGTGAGGCGGTTAAGGGCGGAAAACAAATGTTAAAGGTTATGCCACCATTATTTACCAACAACTTAGACGGCGACTATATTCAAACAATTCAAAAATTATATAAAGGAAGGTAATATTTTGTTATATTTTGTTGCAACGCCAATTGGTAACTTAAAAGATATTTCATTAAGGGCGCTAGAAGTTCTAAATTCGGTTGATATTATTGCTTGTGAGGATACAAGAAACTCATTAAAACTATTAAATCACTACAACATTAGTAAGAGGTTAATTGCTTACCATAAGTATAACGAGAATAACTCTAGTAATGGCATTATTTCACTTCTAAAAGAGGGGAAAAATATTGCGGTGATTTCCGATAGCGGAATGCCAGTCATTTCCGATCCCGGGTATGTTTTAATAAAAGAATTGAAACAAAACAATTTAGAATATACCGTAATTCCAGGGGCAAACGCAGGGCTTTCGGCACTTATTTTAAGCGGTCTTAGTGCTGAACGTTTTTCTTTTGTGGGGTTTTTACCAGATGATAAAAAAGAAAAAGAAAAATTATTAAACGAGGTAAAAGATTATCATTCAACATTAATCTTTTATGTTGCGCCTCATGATGTTGTTAAAACAATTAAAGAACTATATGAGGTGTTTGGAAAAAGGCGTGCAGTTTTGGTTAACGAAATAACAAAACTATATGAAAAAACCTTTGAGTTTGAACTTGCCGACAATGTTGAATATGAACCAAAGGGTGAATATGTTTTGGTTGTTGAAGGATGCGGTTTTGATAAAAATAACGACACAGCAAACATGACTATTGAAGAGCACTTAAAATACTATATTAACCTCGGAATAAGTAAACCAGACGCAATAAAGACGGTTGCAAAAGAAAGGGGAATACACAAAAACGAAGTATATCAAATTGCAATTAATTTATAATTTTAGAGCAAAAAATATGTATTTTTGCCCAAAATTTAATAATATATAGATATATTTTATTAAACTGTATTGCAAATTTATAGTACATATGTTAAAATGAACATAAAGGAGAGGGTATGAAAAAGTTACTTAAAGCAGGTATTGCGCTAGCAATTATTGTTGTGGTTGTTATTGTTGCAATCAACGTTTTTAATGGCGGAAACAAAAATATTAGTGCCTATAACAATGTTATCACCTTGAGTGATGGCATTAAAAAAGACAATAAAAACATTGTTGAAACCGTTGATGGAACGGTTGCAGAAATGCTTGATATTATAACAACAAACAATCTTTCAATGCCAGATGAAAAAGAATTTTTAACAACATATTCTTATGCATTGCAAGTTTATTCAACGCTAAAAGAAGAAGTTATTGAATTTGGTATACATGTAAATAAGAACAATAACGGGAAATATGTTAATGCAATGAATAATTCTTTGAAAAAATTAAAAAAGGTTTATGTTAAAGGTTACACATATTTAGACGGAACATACTATAAACTTAACGGGAACTATGAGCATATTGAAACCGTTCAGGCGTACATTAAAAACTTTGTTATTGAGTTTAATGATGCACTAAATATTCTTAATAATTTCTATTACAATGTTGGGTATGTTTTTGCCTATGGAACTAAGAATTTAATTAATTCAAACAACTTAAGTAAGTTATATGTTGTTTTTTTCACAGAAGTTGCACATCAATATTTTGAAAAATATAAAGATTTAGAAGATGCTGAGATTTATACCACAATTTTAGAAACATTTAATAGCGTTATGAATGTTAATATGCTAAACAGATATTTGGAAAATAAAGATATTCTTGATGAGGTTTATGATGGGCGTGCACTATTAAAATTAAATGAACTTGTTGATGCATGTGTTAATAATAAACAAAATGTTTACATACAATCTGTAACAAACGAAAAACAAAAGTCGCTACAAGAAAAATATGTTCAATATGTTGTTGAGGGGTAAAATTATGAAGAAAACAATTATATCATTATTATTAATTGTTTGCTCAATGTTTGTTTTCACTGCCTGCGGAAATGAACTCGGAGAAAAATACTGGGAAGCAACGGCAACAAGTGCTGGCGAGGTGTTTGGTTCTGATGATTTTGATGCTGTGTATAACATAACGTTTTCAAACAATCTGCAAACCATTATAGATAACGATTATGGGTCAGATTATGCAGAATTAACAAATGTGTTTAAGCCACTATTTGTTTCGGCAATAGCACACGGATATTACCATTATGCAGACTTTTCAATGTCGCCAAAAAATGATAGCAAGGGATTTGCCAAAGCAATTAAAACTGTTAGAAAAGAGCTTGAAGAATTTAAGAATGCACTAAAGGTTTTCAACGAAAAAAAGATTGATTATGAATCAAATATAACATTCACTTCTTCAGAAGACGCAAACACAGACCTCGAGCTTTCAAGATTGTTATTCTTCAAAAGGGAATACATAACAATCATCGAAAGGGCATATGAATTTTCTAAGAGTGTGTTTGAAGCAAGAAGAATTGGCTACTATGACCTTGTTGTTGGAGAGGAAGAATTAACCTATAGCGAAAAAAATCTTGCGGCTGCGTTTGTTGTTAGTGCTTCAAATCTTCAAATTGTGAATTCTGCAATTAAAATTGTTAGAAGCTACAATGCAAAAAACACTGCAAGTGAATATCAAAATTACTGGAACTCAGCAAATGGCTACCATAACAATGTTGTTATTCCATATGAGGGTGGCAGTTTATCTGTTGCACAAAATGCAAATCAAAATTTCAAAACCTGGCTTGGCGTGTATGAGTTATTTTTAAACGACACAGAAGAATTTGTTAGGGCAATAAAAGAAATCAACGTTGATTTATTAAAAAAGAAAAACAACAATCCAGAGGAATATGCTGCAGAAACAGGAAGGGAAGAAGATAAGATATATGCAGATTACTTTTTAAATTTCTATAAAAAAATAGCAATTTTACAACAATACACATTAAATATTTTTGAATAGAATTTGGCAGTAAATACTTGATTAAAGGTTCACAGGTTTTCTTGTGAACTTTTTTATGTGTGGCTAAAAACAATAATCATAAATTAAAGATGCTTTTTGTATAAATATATTATGGGAAAAAGAAAACACATTAACTTTGTTGTTTTTAGTAAAAAGAGATTAATTACTGTTATTGTTTGCATTTTGTCTGTGCTTGTTGTCTGTGTGTTTCCAAACGTTCAAATAACAACATCACCACAAACAAAATATACAATAGTTGTTGATGCTGGGCATGGTGGTGTTGATGTCAAGTAAAGACTGTAAAGTTTATTAATTTTTTTCAAAAAAATAAGCCTACATCTGTTCAAGTTTGATGTTAGGCTTATCTTTATTATAAATTTTATCCATTTATTGTAACCAATTAGCATTTTCAACTTCATGCCAAAGGTCTTTTACGAGTTTCCCGTTGATTTGTGCATTTTTTTTAAATTCTTCAATGTCTTTATATATTTCATATTTATCTGTATTCAATCCCCAAAACTCTACTCCTACATTTTTTACACCCATTAAACCATATGTTATGCCTTTATAAGTGAATTCCATTTCACCGTAAAAATTATATCCATCAATAAAATCGTTGAAATCTGGTGTAAAAGGTTTGCCTTCTTTATATAATTTTCTTGCTTTGTTTAAAGATATTAGGTTAGGGCATTCTATCCTGTCAGGGAATTCAAGGTTTCCTATATTTTGCACCCATCCACAATGTGGACAATTATCGCCGTTACCAATTTCATCAATCATTACAGAATGACCACAAACCGCACATTTTGATTGTATATTATATTCTTGTATACTATGTTTCATTTAAGTTTTCCTTTTAACAATAATCAGTATTTATTTCCCTATTTTCATCATAGTCTTCTCTTGGATTTTTTTTGTTGTAATCCCATGAATGGTCATGTGGAAATTTGTGAGGTTTTTTAGTATTGTTATCTTTATGCTTCCAATCTCTATTCCACATTGCTCTACCATCAGGACCATACCATCTTTGCTGTATAAGCTCACCTTGTTCATTGTATAAATCTGTCCTTGTGTTTGGCGTACCTATTCTTGGTAAATCTCCAATTTTTCCTACTATCGATTTTATGCCTCCGCTAGGCTTACACATTCCCATTATAGCACCTCCTGTGGTAAAAGTTCAAATGTTTTAGAAATAGTTTTGCCACCATCACCAAATAAAGCAAAAACTAATTCCTTTCCATTGAGGTTTTCAACTTTTAATGCGGTTTTGAATTTCCCTACGATATTGTATTTTGTTTTGATTTTTTGTTTGTCTAAATACCATTCAATTTTATTTATATCATCACATAAAACTTCTATTATTCCTTGATAGTTGTCAACATCTATAGATATTACCCTAGGTGGATTAAACCAATATTTAGGTGGTGAAGATTGATAAAGTTGAAAAAGTTTTTTGTTATATTCAAAAGATGTTAAATCCCAATCAATACTTTGATATGGATTTTTAATAAATGGTATTTTTCGTTCCTTTATTGTTGTTTTTTTAAGCCCGAATTTGGCTAGGTCTGCAACTATTTTCCATCTAAAAATTTTATTTTGTTCTTCAAAGTCCATTTGCGCCTTGGTCAAATGGGAAGCATAATTTAATTCGCTGCAATTATTTACATTTATAAAATGCCTTTTAGCATCTTCTCCATAACCTAATCTTTGAGAATTTCTAATATGTTTTACTCCGTGACATCTACTACAAATTCCAATAATGTCTTTAAGTGTTTGTGTTTTGTTTTTAACATCGAACTCCCAAACTTCATGGGCATCCAAATCATCTGTTGCAAATCCGCAAATATCACATTTATTATTCGCTTTTTTATAACAGGCATTTCTAACAATATCCCATTCATTTTTAGGCAATGTCTTACTAAAATCATTATTCCAAGCCCCTTTAGGGAGCATTTCAATTGTAAGTTTAAAATTTTTCATAAACAACTCCTAAATTTCAGGGTATAACTCGCCTGTAAAATATTTTTTTGTAAATTCTGCAAGCCCCATCTTTTTTATTAGTTCCTCTTTGTTAAATGGGTCTATTGCTTTTATATTACCTTTCATTTCTGGGAAAGGTGTCCCATAGCAAATGATTGCAGGTGGCTCAATAATTTCTAGCATTTTATTGTATCCCAGCATAAAGCCAGTTTTATTATCTTCTCTAGTATAGGTCGACACGGCTACAACCGAACCTTTCTCAACTCCATCAAAGCAAAATTCCATACAAGGAATTGATCCCCAAGATATTGTTGGAATAACAGTCATTCCTTGTTTTTGCCAAAAAGCACCACACCACCTGTTTTTGAATACGCTATCTATTTGCCTTGCTAGTGGCATATCTTTATACGTGCTAAACTCAGGTGTAAGCAGAGCATAGTATTGGTCTAACTTCTCAAGAGTGACCTCTGGTTTTTCATAAACACTATCAAAAAGCCAGTCATATGTGAAAAAATGAATTGTTTTATTTTTGTTTTCATCGTCATTTGATTTTGTTTTGGTATAATTTAAAAGTTGTATTTTATCCAAGTCTATATCTTGTTTTTTTATAAGTGGCATTCCATATTTACCAACACCTTTAAATTCATTTCTAACAATCCTTTGTTTGTTTTCTCTCTTTTTATCTCCATAATCAGAGTTTTCTACGTTAATTTCATAATCTTTACTCATATTTTTCTCCTTTTAAAATGCAAAAAGTTGAATAAACTTATTTGTTCTCTCCAACCTTTTATTATTAATAACATTTTTAATAGTAACATGCTCATTTCTAAATGCAAGGGGTTTATGACAAGAAATTTTAATAATTTATGTATGAACTTTTTTAGAAAGTGTTTCAGCAAAATGAAATATTAAAAATTGGTTTTATATAATAAACAAATTACATATATTTATTCTATGAAAAAAGTTAATCTTAAAACTTTTATTATCAATAAAAAAACAATTCTAATTGCGTTTTTTGTTACTTTAAGTGTGCTTTTCATATCTTTTGTTCCAACAATTATAAAAGCCACCAGCCCCAAATCAAAATACACTGTTGTAATTGACGCAGGACACGGTGGAATTGACGGAGGAAGTGTTGGAAAAACAACAAAAATCAGTGAATCAAGTTTGAATTTAGAGTATGCTCGGTGCTTAAAAACAATGCTTTCAGATTTTGGCTTTAATGTTGTTATGACAAGGGAAAATGAAAATGGACTTTATAGTCCACTTGCACAGAACAAGAAAAAAGATGATATGAAAAAACGAAAAGAAATT
This sequence comes from Clostridiales bacterium, assembly GCA_918262735.1. GTDB lineage: Bacteria > Bacillota > Clostridia > Christensenellales > UBA1242 > HGM11367. Next base: position 46,440 of record CAKJYJ010000014.1, on the reverse strand, counting down.
ATAGAAAAATCCAATGCAGATTTTGTTATTTCAATTCATATGAACAGCTACACATCATCATCTGTTGGGGCACAGGTGTTTTATGGGGAAGAAGATGAGCCTTCAAAGATGCTTGCTAAGTGTATTCAAAATAAATTCATTAATAATTTGCAAAATGCAAGAAAAGAGATTAAAGTCGGGGATTACTACATATTAAATGCAATAAAAGCCCCATCGGTTTTAGTTGAATGTGGTTATTTATCAAACCCAAAAGAAGAAAAACTTTTAATTTCAGATGAATATAAAAAAGAAGTATGTTATAGCATACTCCTCGGGGTGCTTAATTATTTGGAATAATTTAGTATTCCACGCACTTTAGTGTGAGCCCTTTTGCTGGCATTGTTTTGCCGGCCTTTTGTCTATCTTGCGAATTTATTATTTCTTCAACTTGGCTTGGTTTAATTTTTCCGCCACCAACATCAACAAGTGTTCCAACGATTATTCTAACCATATTATATAAAAAACCATTGCCACAAACTTCAAACTCATATAAGTTTCCGGTTTTTGTTATGTTTAACGAATATATTATTCTTTCAAAGGTTGGCACGCTTGTTCCAGCTGAACAAAATGATTTGAAATTATGCTCACCAATAAAATATTTACTGGCTTCTCTCATTTTTTCTAAACTGATTGAATAATCAATGTATGCAGTTGTATCAAAATCGAATGGACTTTCAATATCTGAGGTCTTAAGCCGGTATAAATATGTTTTTTTATGTGCAGAAAATCTTGCATGAAAATCATTAGGAACTTCTTTTGCCCATAAAATTCTAATGTCGTTTGGGAGCAAATGGTTTAGTGCCATTGGCAACCGTTCAATCTGAGCAAATTTTGTTTTAACAGAGAAGCATTGTTCCAATGCGTGAACACCAGCATCTGTTCTTCCGCTTGCAAAAATCTCAACCCTTTCACCAGTGCAATCAAAAAAGGCGTTTTCAATTACCTCTTGAATTCCAAGTGCGTTGTCTTGCTTTTGCCAGCCCGCATAATTTGTGCCCTTATATGAAACGGCACACAATACATTTTTCATTATTTATCTACCTTTTTTGATTTTAGTATTTTTTTACCCTGAATATACTTGTTTATTTTTAAGAAAATATCATCCTTATCTTCAAAGTGTGACCTGTCGGTTAAAATGAAATAATCTGCAACGTCTGTAATTCCTTTTTTGTTCATAGCAACAATTTTGGGGTTGTTTTTTATTTCGCCCGCATATTCATTTTTAAGCACACCTTCGTCACTATATAGTCTTGCTTGAAGGTCGCACTCAAGTTTATCGCACTTGTGAGCAAATATTGCTTCTTTGGTTGATTTGGCATCAAAGTCTTGAATTAACTTAAAATAAACATCTTTTGCAATTAGGTTTTTGAATATTTCCAAAACCGCCCTTTGTCCCTTTTGTTTTATTGATTGTTTTTGTGCATTATCAAAAGGAGTTATGTCGCCAATAACTATTTCTTCTGTTTCGTGAAGTGCAAGCATTGTTAAAACTTCACTTAAATTAACCTCTGGCAAAGTTTCAGACCAAATTGCAATTGCTAGCATGCATGTTCCGTATATATGCTCGGCAACCGATTCAACCCGTTCTTTTTTAACGCCCCAAGCTTTCCAGCCAGAGCGAACAACAGTTTTTAATCTGTTTGTTAACATATAATAGTCCAAAATAGTTTTTATTTTATCATCATCACTTTTTAATGTTATTGCCATATTAGTTCACCCCTAATGGTTTTATATAAATATATTTAATAGAAAAATAATAAAAAAGTCAACATAATTGCATTTATTTTTCAATTTAATTATATTAATGTTTAATAAACCTATTTTTTTTGAAAAATGTGTTGACATTAAGATTATTTAGTGATATCATTAGCAAGTAATTTTTTGGGGGTATAGCTCAGCTGGCTAGAGCGCCTGCCTTGCAAGCAGGAGGTCATCGGTTCGATTCCGTTTACCTCCACCAGAAAAAATTGTTGTCCTTTGGGGCAACTTTTTTTTGTAATCAAAAAAAGTAAGCCACTTACGGACACAATTTTTTCTTTCGCACCAAACGAGAGTTTCACATACGTTCAACTCTGTGCGAACTCTCATGCGAAGCGCATGGCTAACGAAGGCATAAGTTATACATGATTATTAGGTTGTCCTTTGGGGCAACTTTTTTTTGTAGACAAAAAAAGTAAGCCATTTACGGACACAATTTTTTCTTTCGCACCATACGAGAGTTTCACATTCGTTCAACTCTGTGCGAACTCTCATGCGAAGCGCATGGCTAACGAAGGTAAGGATTAAAATAGTTATACATGTTGTCCTCTTGGGCAACTTTTTTATTGAATTGTTAATAATAAATATTTTTTATTTCAATAAAAAGTTTGTTATTATTTTTTGTTGTGATATACTGGTCTTATATGTTATAAGGAGATTTTACAAATGAAAAAGGCATTAATTGGACTTTCAAAAGATTTAATCCTTGGGGTACTTGCTGGCATAAGTATTTCAATTGGTTGCGTGGCTTTTTTATCGTCTGGAGATAAGGTAACAGGTTCGCTGTTTTTTGTTATTGGTTTATTTATGATTTTGAACCTAGATTTTAATTTATTCACCGGTAAAGTGTGCTATGCATTTGATAATAAGCCTTTTTATATTTTAAAACTTGTATTCATTTGGATTGGAAATTTTTTAGGAGCACTCGTTTCTGCACTTTTGATTGGGGAAACCAGATTAAAAGGGTTAAAAGAAGCATGTGAGGGTATTGTGAACACAAAACTGAATGATTCTCTTGTTAGCCTTTTTGTTCTTGCAATATTCTGTAATATTTTAATTTTCCTTGCGGTTTACGGATATAAAAACTTTGATAACATAATTGCCAAAACGCTGGCTTTGGTGTTTGGCGTTTCAGTGTTTGTTCTTTGTGGTTTTGAACACTGTGTTGCCGATATGTTCTATTTTTGTTTCGCTGGAGCATGGACAGGTAGAATGATTCTATCGCTATTTATAATTACACTTGGAAATATTGTTGGTGGACTATTTATTCCACTAGTTATGAAACTAAATAAAAAACCAGATGGTAATCAAAATGGCTCAAACAATGATTATAAATAAGTTTATAAAAATGGCTTTTGTTAAAAAAATAATCCCGCAAGAATTTTTGTTCTTGCGGGTTTTTGTATGACAATATTAATGGTATTTTGTGTATAAAAAAACCGTGCGGGCAAAATTCGAACAAATTAAATCATTTGCGCTCGTGTAACATAATACTCCACCAAAGTTTCCTTGTGGCACATGGTTCTTAAACTTAATGTTGCTACCGTCAGGTCCTCACATGGTTCGTAAAAGTGCCATTGCACAAGACCTTGATTTCAACATATTTGTCACAAAATCACAAAAGCAAACTTGCCCTCAATTTGCCGTTCGACCTCGCGTGTAGTAGATTGCGAGTGCAGGGAACTACTAACTCCCCATCTAGCACGGTTTAGTTATTATATTGTATTTTGTTAAAATAATCAAGAGAATTTTTATTATGTTTTTGTTATTGCAAGATTTTTTTGTCAAAATTGTGTTTATATTGCTTTGTGTTTGACATTGATTGCCATGTTATGATAATATTATACCCATAAGGAGTTACGATGGCATACAAGGCACTTTATCGTAAGTATAGACCAAGAACTTTTGATGAGGTTGTTGGGCAGGAACACATAACAGAAACGCTTAAACATCAGGTTATGACGGGTAATATTAGTCATGCCTATCTTTTTACTGGAAGCCGTGGAACAGGTAAAACAAGCACTGCTAAAATTTTTGCAAAAGCTGTTAATTGTCCCAACGCAAAAAATGGTTCGCCATGCTTTGAGTGTGAGGTATGCCGTGGACTTGAAGACCCAAGCAATGTTGATATTTTGGAAATTGATGCTGCATCAAATAACAGAGTTGACGAAATTAGAGACATAAGAGAAAAGGTTAAATTTTTGCCTGTTCTTGGCAAATATAAAGTTTACATTGTTGATGAAGTTCACATGTTAACCGACCAAGCATTTAATGCACTTCTTAAAACTTTGGAAGAGCCACCGGCTCATGTTATTTTTATTCTTGCAACAACCGAAGTTCATAAACTTCCAGCAACAATTTTATCTAGGTGCATGAGGTTTGATTTTAGATTAATTCCAGTTCAAACATTAATGGAACTTGTTAGAAATATTTATAATAATGAGGGCATAAAATACACCGAGGAAGCATTAAAATTAATTGCACTTGCTGGCGAGGGTAGTTGCCGTGACACAATTAGTGTTGCAGACTGTGTGGCATCATTTTCACAAGGGAATGTTACGACCGAGGCCACTCAAAAAGTTTTGGGAACAAGCGACACTGAGGAGTACGTTAAATTGTTTGATGCAATTATAAATAAGGACGTTGGGAAGGCACTAACGGTTTTGCAAGAAAATTACGATAACGGTAAAAACATGTTGGTATTTGCAAAAAACTGCACAATGCACGCAAGAAATCTGCTTGTTATGAAAAATTGCGCCGATAGTGAAGAGATGCAATCATTGGCAGTTACAACAAAACAGGAATTACTAAAACAATGTCAAACGGTAGACAACGATAGTTTAATGGAATATATGAAAATATTCTCTAGCATTGAAGCAGAATTAAAGTATGCTCTTTCACCAAAAACATTAATTGAAACAGCGATTGTTATTGCAATTAGTGAGGTTGGTGAAGACCAAAAAAAAAACGAAAAATGAGTGAATATAAAACAATGATAACAACACTTTCAAATTCGGCTAAAGGTGAAACGGGCGAGAGAAGTGGGGCGTTGTCGCCAAGAACAATTTGGGGCAAGGTTATAATATATTTAAGGGAGCACCATTTAATTGCTCTTCATATTGCATGTGGAGATATTACCGATGTTTCAATAAACAACGGGGTGTTTGAAATAAAAACAACAGAAAACTTTTTATATGAGCTTCTTTCTGGTCCGGAAAACCGCAAAGAACTATTAAAAGCATTAAACACTTATGGAATTGAAAAATTTGAAGTAATTAAAAAAGAAGTTGTTTTAACGGATAGTCAAAAAGACTTAATGAAATTAAAAGAATATTTTGGAGACAAACTAATTATAGAGGGAGAATAATATGAACAATTTTAGAGGTGGTTTTGGTGGCGGTTTTAATGGGGCTAATCTTCAGAATTTAATGCGCCAGGCACAAAAGATGCAAGAAGATATGCAAAGAAGTAAGGAAGAAATTGAAAACACAGATTTCACAGCGTCTGTTGGTGGAGGAATGGTGACTGTTGTTATGGGTGGAAATCGCAGGGTTAAAAGCATAAACATTAAACCAGAAGTTGTTGACCCAGACGATATTGAAATGTTAACCGACCTTGTTGTTGCTGGCGTTAATGATGCACTAACACAAATTGAAAATGAAGAAAAGGCAAAACTTCCACAAATGCCTGCAGGGTTCTAAAAATGGCAAATATTGATAGTTTAGAAAAACTTATTTCTGCGTTTAGATCGCTTCCTGGTGTTGGCTACAAAACTGCCCAGAGATATGCATACAGCATTCTTAACATGACTGATGAAGATGTTAAAAATTTTTCAAGTGCAATGCTAAATGCAAAAGACAAGGTTAAATTTTGTGAAGAATGTGGCAACTATTCAGAAACGAAAATATGTGAAAATTGCATGAAGAATAGTGCAGAGATAATTTGTGTTGTTGCCGAGCCTAAAGATGCAACAATACTTGAAAAATTAAGAAATTTTAATGGGGCACTTCACGTGCTTCATGGGTGCATTAATCCACTTGAACATAAATCCCCTAACGACATTAGAATTAGGGAACTTGTTGCAAGGGTTCAAAAACATCACACGAAAGAAGTTATTATGGCAACCAATCCAGACGTAACGGGAGACACCACTGCTTATTATATTGCAGAATTATTAAAACCTCTTGGGGTTAAAGTAACAAGAATTGCCCAGGGTGTTTCAATGGGAACCGACCTCGAGTATGCTGATGAAGTAACATTAAACAGAGCAATGGAATTACGAAACGATTTATAATTAACTAACAAAAAATAGCCTCAAATTGCAAAATTTGGGGCATTTTTTGTAAATAAATAGCTATTTTTATGAATTACTAGTTAAAAAATTGTTCTAAAAAATTGTTTTTTATTTCTTTCTCACAGTCTTTCTTGAATGGAATTCCAAATAATTTATACATTTCTTTAATGTATTTTTTTGTGTATGCCGACTTGGCAGTTGTTGATGCCAGTGCTACGTGATTGTTTAGTTTTAGTGTTAGTTGGTAGTCGCAAATTGACCAGGCAATAATTTCAACGTGGTCATTAAACCTATGTATTTTTATATCGGTGAACCAGTTCACATTGTTTTGTGGAACTATTCTATTGAAGAGCTTAATTATTTCTTTATCGGTTAGTAAATTTACATACAGTAATTTTTTATTGAACATTTTTTTGTATAGAGTGCAAAAATCGTAATAAACTTTTTTATTGGACACATCTTTTAGTGCATTTAGGGCTATTGTGTAGTACCACATTATTTCTTCTTTTGTTCCGTGAAAATAATTCCAGATATTATCACCATATTTAGAGTAAATTGCAATCATTGATTTTAAGTTTGAAACCTTATCGGCACAGTTTACAAGCTTTGTTTCAAAGTCTGCCTCGCCGACCCTTTTCATATGTTCCGCTTTTCTTTTTTTATATGGAAGTGATTTTATTTCACTTTCTGTTTTAACCATATTTGCAATTTTTCTTCCAAACATTTTGGATATTTCATTGTATGTTGCACTGGTGTCTTCTAGAGTGTCGTGAAGTATGCCAACAATGATTGTTTCCTCATTTGCACCATTTTCAATTAAGATGTTTGCAACATCTTTAATGTGATTGATGTATGGTTCACCAGTTAATTTTCTTGTTTGGTTTTGGTGTTTTTCTGTGGCATATGCCATTGCTTTTTCAATATTATTCATAATTTTATCTCCTTACACTTGCATTATATTGTATTTTATGATATAAGTAAAATATATAAAAATTATTGATATAATAAGGTGGGGTTATGATAGAAAACATTAATTTAGAATATTTGCGCATATTTTACCACGTTGCGAAGTGTGGAAATTTAACAAGGGCCAGTGAAATTTTACATATTTCACAACCAGCAATAACACAAACAATAAAAAAACTGGAAGACACAATAGGAATTACACTTTTTATTAGAACTAAAAGGGGTGTTATTTTAACAAAAGATGGTGAAAATATTTATGAGATGGTTGGGAATTTGGAAGTTAGCGTTAAGAATATAAATAACTATCTGCAGTTGGCTGATGAACTTAATTCTGGTGAACTTGTTGTTGCAAGTGGTGGCAACATTGCAAGAAAGGTTATTGTTAGTGCTTTTAAGAAATTTCATAAAAAATATCCAAATATAAAGCTAATACAGTACGAAAACACCCAGGATGAAATGCTAAACGAATTAAAAAATGGAAGAATTGACATTTGCATTTCACAACATTGCGAGTGTGAAGATAATATTAAATTCACGCATTTATTTGATGAAAAACACATTTTTGTTTGTTCAAAAGAATATTATGATGGTGTTTTGGAAAGTGCTTACACATACATTATTCAAGCAAAGGGCTCATATAGCAGAAAAATCTTTGATAGTGTTTTTGAAGATGTGGCAAAAATCTGTGTTGAAAATGTTGGATACAATTTGGCTAAGGCTTTTTGTTTAGATGGAGTTGGAGTGGCACTTCTTCCGTCGTATTTGGTTGAAGATGAAATTAAGTGCAGGAAACTTATTGAGGTGCATAAAAACTTTATGTTACCAACCGTTCAATATGGCTATTTTGTTAATAAAAATTACAAAACAAAGGTATTGTTAGAATTCATTAAGTACATTGTTTAGTTAGTGTTTTCAAAATATATATAAACGGCTTTATTTTTATTTGTTTTTTATCATTTGATTTTTGTGTAAAAGTTTGTTGTATTTTTTTATAAAATGTTGTAAAATAATCAAGAAATTAAAAAAACACGACATTGTTTTTTAAAATAATAAACAAGTATTTAATGATAGAGGTGAAAATTTGAACAAATTAGAATTAGAAAAACTTGGAATATATGAGCTAAGAACAAAAGCAAGAAATGTTGGAGTTAGGGCACCAACTATGAAAAAAAGAGAAGTTCTTATTGACGAAATATTAAAAATAGAAAATGGTGAAATTGTCCCAACAAAAACCAATATGGGAAGGCCACCAAAAAATGTTTTTATACTCGGTAATGAAATAGATAAAGCCATTATGGAAAAAACAATAATTCCACAAAACTACGAGAAGGCAAATTTTGCAGATGTTGGATTTAAGTTGAAATCTGAAGAAGTTTTTGGTATTAATAGTGGTTTTAGTTTTTGCGGAATTGTTCGTGAGGTTTTGGGGCAAAAGTTTGTTAAGGATTACAATTCAGATGCATATGTAATTTTGCAAGATGATTTTGCCGACAAATTTGTTTTGGGGGATTATATTGCAGGAACGGCAGTAAGCGTGAACAATAATTATGGACTTGCAACCAAGTGTGACCTCGTTAACGTTGGCAAAAATAAGAATGTTCTTGGTAAAAAGGCAAGTATTGTTTTTCAAAAAAACACTGAAAATATGTTTGATTACGCAATAAAAGATAAATCAGAAAATAAATTTTTTGTTATAACCGAAGCAAGATTTAATGAAGTTCCAAACAAATTGAATGGTGCAATGGTTCTAAAAACAAATGAGTGTGAGGATATTGTTTTGTCATATAATATGTTGTTAGACGTAAAAAATATGGCAAAAAGGTTTGCAGAAAAAGATATTCCATTCACAATTTATCTGTTTGATGTGGAGTATATGTATTCAATTATGGGAATGTATTTCACCACAAAAAATTGTTCAGAAGATGTTAATTGTGGGCAATATTTTAAGGAACTATTAAGCATTGTTACTAACAGTAATTGCGGAAAGGTTGTTGTTTTTGAAAAAGAAAATAATAAACGAAGTTCTTATTTGGATATAATATTAAATAGATATTGCCAAGATTAGTTATATTAATTGTTTTTATTCACAAGTTTTTTCAAAAAAAATTTGGTTTATTTTAAGTATTATGTTATCATACTATGGTTATGAAATACTAGCAAGGGGGCAAAATGGATCATAAAAGAAGAAAAATTAATTATGCATATATAATCATCTGTGTTCTTTTAATTGGTTTGTTTATGTATATGGCATTTTCTCCAACTGGCAATCCAGGGAACGAAATTGGCTATACGCAGGCAAAGCAATTAATTGAAGAAAAAAAGATTTCAGATGTTTGGTATAGAGGGTCAACCTTTAGATTAAAATTAAAAACTGGTAGCTCTGTTCAAGAAAATCAACAATTTCCAGAATATGCTGACTACTATTTTTCTGTTGGTAGCCAAAAAGAATTTGACACAATTATTGAAGTAACAACAAACGTTGTTTTTGATGACGAAACAACAATTAATCTAACACATTCAGATGTTGTTGATTATTGGTCATATTTAATGCCAGCACTATATATTGGCGGAATACTGTTATTCTTGTTTATTTTCTTTAAGATGATGAATAGGTCAAATAGCAGTGCAATGACATTTGGTAAAAGCAAGGCAAGACAATCAAATAATGTTAAAGTAAGATTTTCAGACATTGCCGGTGCAGACGAGGAAAAAGAAGAGCTAGCCGAGATTGTGGAATTCTTAAAAAATCCAAAAAAATTTACCGCACTTGGTGCAAGAATTCCAAAAGGTGTGCTTTTGGTTGGAAACCCGGGAACTGGTAAAACTCTTTTGGCCAGAGCCGTTGCGGGTGAAAGCAACGTTCCATTCCTTTCTATTTCTGGCTCAGATTTTGTTGAAATGTTTGTTGGTGTTGGTGCCAGCAGGGTCAGAGACCTATTTGACCAAGCAAAAAGAAATTCGCCTTGTATTGTGTTTATTGATGAAATAGATGCAGTGGGCAGACAACGTGGCGCCGGGCTTGGCGGTGGCAATGATGAAAGAGAGCAAACATTAAATCAATTGTTAGTTGAAATGGATGGCTTTGAGGCAAACGAGGGAATAATTGTTTTGGCCGCAACCAACAGAAGCGATGTTTTGGATCCAGCGCTTATGCGTCCGGGCAGATTTGATAGGCAAATATACGTTCATACGCCAGATGTTAGGGGCAGAGAGGGGATTATTAGAATTCACGCAAGAAATAAACCAATTGATGAAGAGGTTGATTTCAAAACACTTGCAAGAATAACCAGTGGATTTACTGGTGCAGACATAGAAAACATGTTAAATGAAGCTGCAATTCTTGCGGCACGAAATGGCAGGGTTAAAATATTAATGGAAGATATAACCGAGGGTATTAATAAGGTTATAATGGGTCCACAAAAAAAGAGTATGCTTGTTACCGATAGAGATAAAAAAATAACAGCATATCATGAGAGCGGACACGCAATACTTGGCAAAATGCTTGAGCATTGTGAGGAAGTTCAAGAGGTTTCAATCATTCCAAGAGGTGGTGCTGGTGGATACACCATGAGCAGACCATCAACCGACGACAACTACATGACATTTGGTAAACTAAATGATGAAATTGCAATGATGATGGGCGGTAGAATTGCTGAAGAAGTGTTTATGGAAGATATTTCAACCGGAGCTTCAAACGATATTCAAAAAGCAACAGAGCTTGCAAGAAAGATGGTTACCAACTGGGGTATGAGCAAGAAGTTTGGTTTTATGAATTTGGGAAGTAGTACTGAAATATTTATTGGTAGAGATTATCAAACTAAAAATAACTATTCAGACAAAACCTCTGCGGAAATTGATGTTGAAATTCAAAGAATATTAAAAGAGAACTACGAAAGAGCAAAAGATGTTATTTTAGCAAACAAAAAGGCGCTGGTAACAATGGCAGAAGTTCTTCTTGAAAAAGAAACAATTTACACTGAAGAAGTTGATATGATTATTTCAGGAAAGTCAAAAGAAGAAGTTTTTGAAATGATGGATAAAAAACAAGCGGAACAAAAAGAAAAAGAAGAAAAACGAAAAAAAGAACAAGAAAGGCTTGCAAAACTTCAACAGATTGAACAAAAACTAAAAACTGCTGAGTTTTATCTTAAAAATGGAAAAATAACTGAACAGGATTACCAAAAGATTCTGGAAGCAAAACAGGAAATGGAAAAAGAGATAAACGAAACAGACGAACCTAAAGAGAAAGAGGAGAAAAAGGATGAAGAATAAAATTGGTTTAATTATTACTTATTCTGTGCTATGCGTGTTTATTTTAGCTGTTGCATTATGTGCAATAATCAGGGTTGATTATAGGCCAAAAATAAATTTGACCGCAAGTGAGGTTTCAATTCAAATTAATGATGCTCAAGTTGGTGCAAGAAACGAAGCAATTTCAGAAGAAGCTGACAAAAAGAACTTTATTGAAGAATTTAACAATAGTTTTAAATTAACGATTCTTCAGGCTTTGTTTTCTGGGAATCTAAACAAAGAGGCAACTGTTACAAGAAACACAAGTGCTCCAAGTTTTTCAGATGGGTATAAAGTTTTGTTTGTTTTTGATGAAGATGGTCAAGATTTAATTGTTAATGGCAAACCATTTTTAATTGCTGATAATTCATCAGAGGCAGTTAAGTATAACAGAATGGTGTTTAACGTTGTTGAGAATGCCGGGTTTGGTAGTGTTAATCTATATTTTTATGCAAACGGTGGCTCAACTTATTACCAAGTTACAACGCTTGCAAATTTTGGCGAGATTTATAAAACAATAACAAATATGCAAATGTTTGCCAATTAATTAAATACCATAAAAAAATACAAGGTTATACCTTGTGTTTTTTTGTTGTAAAAATCTTTAATATGTTGTAAAATATATTGAATGACTTTTTGGGAGTGTTTATGGAAGAAGAGTATTGTCCAAAAGATTGGAATCTAATAAAAAAAGAAGATTATTTGAAATATGGCATAAACGAAAACCAGAATCTTCCAATTCTTAGTGCGTGGACTTTTAATAATCATTTTATTGAACTTGTTGAATGTGATAATAGTGAAAACTTTATGCAAGAAGTTACGGTTGAATATTATGGTTTGGTTTCAGACAAAGAAAGTCAAAGTCAAATGGGTATTGAGCCTAGATGGTTGTTTCAATACAATGTTGAAGGAAACCCTGTAACACTAACGGTTGTTCAAAGCACAACAGATAATAAAATTTTTTCGGCAAGTGTGTTTTTTAATAAAAATGGAAAAAATTACGGATTAAATATTCTTTGTGCAAAATTTCCGCTTAAAGAATTTGAATATTTAACATCACCAATTTGTTCTGGAATAGAGGAGTTGATTAAAAACATTTAGTATGAATAAAATTGACTATAATGCGAAAATGAAGGAGATTATTTCTAACCTAACTGACAGACCAAAATTATTATTACATTCATGCTGTGCTCCTTGTTCAAGTTCGGTTTTGCAGAGAATAAAGGAATACTTTGATGTAACCGTGCTTTATTATAATCCAAACATATATCCAGAGGAAGAATATTTTAAGAGAAAACAAGAGCAAATAAAGCTTCTTAATATCCTAAATATTAAACTCATGGATTGTGACTATATCCCCGAGGAATACTACCAAAAGGTTGTGGGTTATGAATGTGAAAAGGAAGGCGGAGCCAGGTGTGAAAAATGTTTTTATTTAAGGCTAGAAAAAACTGCACAACTAGCAACAAACAATGGTTTTGATTTTTTTGGAACAACATTAACCGTTAGCCCTCATAAAAATGCGGAAATAATTAATAGAATTGGGGAAGAATTAGAAAAAAAGTATGGTATTAAATTTTTGTATTCTGATTTCAAGAAGGAAGATGGATACTTAAATTCAATAAAATTAAGTAAAGAATATAATTTATATAGGCAAGAATACTGTGGTTGTGAGTTTAGTAAGCCACAGAAATAAAGGGTGACAATGAAAAAGAAAAAAATACTAAGCAGAATTGGTTATGGCGTATTAATTGGAATAATATTTCTTTTTTCGGTGATGATTGTGTTTAATCTCACCCATATTTATTATAACGTTTTAGGGCCATCTATGTGCCCAACACTAAACGAAGGAGTAACATCACAAAACGAAAATAAAGATGGTGTTTTTGTTAGTAAAATAAAATCATGTAGGCGTGGCGATATTGTTGTTATTGACAAACAACAACGAGATATGGACGGCAATGAAGAGTATATTATAAAAAGATTAATTGCGCTTGGTGGAGATAAAATTACAGTTAGATTGGAAGATGGGTTCTATAGAATAATACTCATTAAAAACGGTGAGGAAAATGAAACAATATTAGAGGAGCCATACCTTCCAGATTATTCGGTTAATGAGTCAACCTATATTAAATTTAACAATATGATAGAAGAAAATGATGAACTATATTTGGACATAAATGGGTTTTTAACAATACCAGAAGATGAGATGTTTTATCTTGGTGATAACAGAACAAACAGCTACGATTGTGCCAATTATGGTCCTGTTAAGAGAAATACAATTGTTGGCAGAGTTGATTATATTGTTTATGGTAACTCGTTTATGTACCTTCAAGTGTTAAAACAATTTTTTGGCTGGTAAATATGAAAGTTAAAAAAATAGAATTATATAACTTTAGAAACTATAAGCAATCCACAATTTTATTTAACGATGGGTTGAATGTTATTGAGGGCGTTAATGCCCAAGGTAAAACAAATTTAATTGAAGCCATATATTTTTGTGCTGTTGGAAAAAGTTTTAGGGCATCAAGGGAAAAAGAGGTTATAAACTGGGACAACGATATTGCAAAAATTAAAATAACCATCGAAAAGGAAATTGGTGAAAAAACAATTGAGATTATTTTTTCAAAAAGCCAAAAGAAAACAATAAAGGTTGATGGTTTACCAATTCTTAAAATTGGTGAATTGCTGGGCGAATTAAATGCCGTGTTTTTTGCACCAGATGAATTAAGACTAATTAAAGAAAGTCCAGAAGATAGGCGTAGGTTTATGGATATTTCATTATCGCAAACCTATAAGGATTATTTTTATGCAATATCAAAATATAATAAACTATTGCAAGGAAGAAACAAGTGTATAAAAACATATGCCGAAACAGATGGTCTAAAGGCAATGATAAATGTTTATAATCTTCAAATGGCAGACCTTTGTTTAAAGATAAAAACATACAGAGAGAACTTTATAAACAATGTTAATCCGTATGCAAAACTTGTTCACGAGTATATTACATCTAAAAAAGAATCAATTGATTTGCAATATTTGGGAATTGAAGAAAATAATGTTAAAGATATCATCTCCGCATTTGAGGCGACCTTTGAAAAGGATATAAAACTTGGTTACACAAGTTATGGTGTTCATAGGGACGATATTAAAGTGTTGGTGAATGATGTTGATGTTAGAGCGTTTGGCAGTCAGGGGCAACAAAGGACCTGTGCACTTAGCATAAAGCTTGCCGAACTTGAAATAATTAAGCAAACTACCAAGGCTGTTCCTGTTTTGTTATTAGATGACGTTTTAAGCGAACTTGATGATAAACGTAAATTAAAGTTATTAAAGTTTTGTGCAAAAGCGCAGACATTTTTGACTTGCACAGAATTTAATTTTGATGTTCCTTGCAACAAAATTGAAATAAAAAACGGTGAAATTAAAAAAAATAATTAAAAACAAGCATTATATTTTACTTTTATTTGTTTTTATACTATTATTAAACTTGTAGCATTATTTAGTATCAAAGTATAATTTAATAATATTAATAGTTATGGAGGGATATATGAATATTTTACTTACTGGAGGTTTAGGATATATTGGTTCACACACAGCTGTTGAACTTTTAGATGCTGGTTTTGATGTTGTTGTTGTTGACAATTTATCAAATAGTGACATTAAAGTTAAAGATAAAATAGAAAAAATAACAAACAAAAAAATTAAATTCTATGAGTATGATTTAAGGGATTTAGAAAAATTAAAGCTAGTATTTAATGAAAATAAAATTGATGCGGTAATACATTTTGCTGGGCTTAAAGCTGTTGGAGAGAGTGTTGAAAAGCCTTTAGAGTATTATGAAAATAATCTTTTTAGCACAATTAATTTAATTAAAGTTATGAAAGAGTATGGTGTTAAGAATTTAGTTTTCAGTTCTTCTGCAACCGTTTATGGTAGGGCTAAATCTATGCCAATATATGAAGATTTTCCAACTTCAGCAACAAACCCATATGGAAGAACAAAATTATTTATTGAAGAAATATTAAAAGATTTTGAGCTTGCAAACCCAGAGTTTAATATTGCATTGCTTAGATACTTTAATCCAGTTGGTGCACATAAGAGCGGACTGCTTGGTGAAGACCCAAAAGGAATTCCAAACAATTTAATGCCATACATAGCAAGAGTGTCGGTGGGAAAACTAAAGGAGCTTTCTATTTTTGGTAATGACTACAACACTAAAGACGGAACAGGGGTTAGAGATTATATTCATGTTGTTGACTTGGCACAAGGGCATCTTGCAGCACTTAGAAAACTTGAACAAAACCCAGGGCTTGTTATATATAATTTGGGAACGGGTGTTGGATATAGTGTTTTGGATATGGTTAATGCATATAACAAATGTTGTGGTGGAAAGGTAAAATATAAATTTGCACCAAGAAGACCTGGAGATATTGATGTTTGCTATGCAAGTCCAGAAAAAGCATATAAAGAGCTTGGGTGGAAGGCAACGCATTCTCTTGAGGATATGTGTGAAAGTACATACAATTTTCAAAAAAACAACCAATAATTTTCAAAAAAATATAAAAATAAGTGAATTATAATGTTATTTTTACTTTTTTGTTTATTTTGTGTTGATTAACAAGTGTGTTTATTTAAGTGTAAAAAACAAAAGAAAAGGGCAATTCTAGATTTTTAATGATAAATAATTTGAAACAAAAATTAAAAGAATCGGCTTTTAGCGTACTTCCAGTTACATTTATTGTGCTGGGAATATGCTTGTTTTTTGTGCAAATTCCAGGATCGGAAATTGTTAAGTTTGTTATTAGTTCTGTTCTGCTTTTAATTGGTATTGCTCTTTTTTCAATGGGCGCAGATATGTCAATGATGCCAATTGGTCAGAGCATTGCAGCATCATTAACAAAAAGTAAAAAGCTTTTGTTATTATTTTTGTCATGTTCGGTTATGGGGTTAATAATAACCATTGCCGAGCCAGATTTAACAGTGCTTGCCAATCAGGTGCCAACAATAAACAAGTGGTTATTTGTTATGTCGGTTGGAATTGGTGTTGGGTTGTGCTTTCTACTTGGAACAATAAGAATAATATTCAAAATACCATTTCACATTATTTTAACAATTGGATATATTCTTGTGTTTATCCTAATGTTTTTTGTGTCTAAAAACTTTTGGGCGTTGTCGTTTGATGCGAGTGGGGTTACAACGGGTGCAATCTCGGTGCCATTTATTATGAGTTTTTGTCTTGGTATTTCTGCCATGCGTGGTGGGAATAGTAGTGAGGAAGATGGTTTCGGTTTGGTTGCTATATGCTCGCTAGGACCAATCCTTTCTGTTTTAATTTTAGGAATTTTTATAAAAGACATAACAATTACTGGGGCAACAACCATTATTGAAAGTGGTTATGATTCAATGGCAAGATTATTTGGAACATCTTTAATTTCATCACTAAAAGATGTTGCGTTGGTTCTTTTGCCAATTTTGGCAATCTTTTTAATATTTCAATTAACAATAATAAAATTGCCCAAAACACAAATTTACAAAATACTTATAGGTGTTTTGTATACATACATCGGTATTGTTTTATTTATGGTTGGTGTTAATGTTGGTTTTTCTAGTTTGGGAAGAATGATTGGTGAAAAACTAATGGAATCTCAGTTCAATTATTTAATTTATCCAATTTCGTTTGTCCTTGGTTATATTATTGTTTTGGCAGAACCAGCCGTTCATATTTTAACAAGTCAAGTTGCATTTGTTTCAGGAAATACAATCAGGAAAAAAATACTAGGAAGGTCGCTTTCAATTGGTGTTGGGCTCAGCCTAACAATAGCGACACTTCGTGCGGTATTAAACATAAATATAATGTGGTTTATTCTTCCAATTTTTGCATTAAGCTTAATTCTTTCGTTCTATAACCCAAAACTCTTTACTGCCGTGGCTTTTGACGCTGGAGGTATTGCTTCCGGTCCAATGAGTGCAACATTTTTACTTCCATTTGTTGCGGGGATTGCAAGTATTGCAACGGGGAATGCCATTAGTGGGGCGTTTGGAACGGTTGCGCTAATTGCATCAACACCAATACTTGTTATTCAGATTTTGGGTGCAATTGCAAAGTACACGAGGGACAAAACAGCAAAACAAGCCGCGTTTGGAAAGAAAATTACAATATTGGAATACGATTATTAATATTTTGGAGTGTTTATGAAAAAGAAAAAACTATGTCCACTTCAGGCGTTGATACTAATATGTAACAACGATGAAAAACTGGAGCGATTGGCACATGATATTTTATTAAAATATGGGATAGCTCACGAATTAATTCACCATGCAACGGGAACAGCCTCCTCATCAATTTTGGATATGCTTGGTGTTGGAACAAGTGCAAAGATGGTTTTGTCGGCTTTTATTCCAAGTGATCGGGCAGACGAAATTATGTCAGAGTTAAATTTATCATTAAGATTAGAAGAAAAAAACAAGGGGCTTGCATTCACATTACCAATAACCGGCATGGCAAGTAATATAATGGAAGAATTGGAGATTAATTATGGAAGAAAATAAATTTGAATTAATAATAACAATAGTAAATCGTGGATTTTCGGATGCCGTTGTGAATTCTGCAAGAAATGCAGGTGCATCAGGCGGAACAATAATTAATGGTAGGGGAACAGGCGTGCACGAGAAAGAAACCATACTTGGTGTGTCTTTGCAACCAGAAAAAGAACTTGTTCTTACACTTGTTAAAAAAGAGCAAAAACTTAAAGTTATGGAGGCGATAGTAGAGGGCGGAGAGTTGTTCCAAGAGGGCAAGGGTCTTTGTTTTTGTCTTCCAGTTATTAATGTTGCTGGAATAACCCATATGGCGAATATTGAAATGTTTGACAAATAAGAATTAACAATCTCATTAAACAACAAAAAAAACATTACGAGAGTGTAATGTTTTAATTAAGATTTATAATATTTCCTAAAAAAAGAACCTAAACATTTAGGTTCTTTTTTAGTTATTATTTTATTCTCCTTTGAATGGAAGAAGTGCCATAATTCTGGCTCTTTTAATTGCTTGTGCTAATTCTCTTTGGTGAATTGAACAAACACCAGTTTGTCTTCTTGGAAGAATTTTACCATTTTCGGTTATATATCTTCTAAGTTTTGCAACGTCTTTATAATCAATAGCATTAGACTTATCTACGCAAAAAGCACATACTTTTTTTCTAGAAGTTTGTTTACGATATTTTTTAACCTTGTCGTCTTTAACTTCTTTTTCTGCTTCAACTGCAACAGTTTCTGTTACTTCAGTCATACTAATTCTCCTTTATTATATTTTTAGAATGGAAGAGTATCGTCATCAATAGGTTCTAATTCAGATACTTCTTTTTTATCGTCTTTGCCGTCAGGTGCTTGATCTGCTCCGGCTTTAGTTGTTAAAAATTCAACTTCATCTGCAATAATTTCGGTTACCGTTCTTTTTGTTCCGTCGTTTGCGTCATAGGTTCTGTTTTGAAGGGTTCCAACAACCGCACACTTGCTACCTTTTTTTAGGTATTTATGGCAGTTTTCACCCTGACCACGCCAAGCAACAACATTGAAGAAATCGGTTTCTCTTTCGCCTTCGGCGTTAGAAAATCTTCTTGCAACTGCAACTGAAAAGCGGCACACTGAAACTCCGCTTGTTGTTGTTGCAAGTTCTGGATCTTTTGTTAAATTTCCAATTAAATATACTCTATTCATATTATCTCCTTATTACTTTCTAACAAATATTTGTCTTACAACTAAATCTGCGATGTTCATTGCATTGTTCATTTCACTAACAAGATTTGCAGGTGCTTCAAAGTTCATTAAAACATAGAAACCTTCGTTTTTGAAGTTAATTGCATAGGCAAACTTTTTCATTCCAAGTTTATCAAGGCCTGTTACAACACCACCTTTAGCTTCCACAAAAGTTTTAAATTTTTCAATAACGGCTTCACGTTGTTCTTCTGTGGCATCGCTAGAAATAATGTACATTAATTCGTACTTATTCATGTTTTCCTCCTTTCCTTATGGTCTTATGGTTTTTTGATTAAACAAAAAACAAGGCAATTTGGATAAATTGCTAAATAAATATATCATATTTAATTTGTTTTTGCAAGCATATATTTGAATATAATTTTTATTTATACAAATAATATCAAAAAGGAGTGACCATGAAAGAGAATAAATCAAAAAGGGGTGTGTTTTGGGGCGTTGTTTTGCTATCTGCTTTAAGCATTTTTGCAATAGGTGTTTTTGCATATTATAACTACTCAATAAACAACAATAAATTTTATATTGGAACATCAATAAATGGTGTTGATGTTGGTGGAATGGATGTGCAATCTGCAACAAATATGCTTCAAACAAATTTAATATCAAAAGCGGATGAAATTGAAATTAGCCTTGGTTACAAAGGCAAAAACTGGTCATTTACAGCGGTGGATTTTGAAATGACACATGACTTAATGCCATTTGTTGAAGATGCATATGTTAGTGTGTCATCAAACAATATTCTAGAAAGAAGATTAAAGATTAGGGAATTAAAGCAAAATAATGGACAGATGTTTATTTCGTATAGAAAATTGCTTGGCGGTTTTGATGAAAAAATAGATATGATTTGTGATGAAATATATGAAGAGTTAAAGGAGCCAACTGTTGAATTTGACCCAGCATCCACGATGGTTTTTAAGTATACTTCAGGGCAAAATGAAGTTGCTGTTAATAGGGAAGAATTAGAATGCTTAATTGATGAGGCATTTACTCGTTCAAATAAAATTTTTGTTGAAATACCGATTATTGAAACCAGGCCATCGCAAACCGTTGATGAGTTAAGGGCCAAAACAAAACTCCGCGCCGAATTTTCAACATCATATTCTAATTCAACGGCGGATAGAAAAAGCAATATTAAAACGGCACTCGGTTCGTTTAATGGTAAAGTAATTATGCCAGACGAAGAAGTTTCGTTTAACGAAACAACGGGAGCAAGGACAAAACAGAATGGATATAAACCCGCAAACATTATATTAAACGGAATATATGTTGAGGGCTCTGGCGGAGGGGTGTGTCAGGCATCAACAACGCTATATAATGCCTTGCTTCTCAGCAACATAGAAATATTAGAGGTTAACAAACACAGCATGCCCGCATCATATGTCCCACTTGGTTTTGATGCAATGGTTAGTGAGGGGATATCCGACTTAAAATTTAAGAACAACACGGGCGAGCCAATTTATATTAAAACTTGGGGAGATAAGAGTTGTGCATATGTGCAGATATTTGGATTGCCATTTGAAAATGGTGAGTATTATAAAACACGTTCAGAATTTGTTAGAACTCTACCACACCCGGGAGATAGAATTGTTAAGGATACAGATGGGGAATATTCAAATAAGGTCACATTCAAAGGGGAATATTTAAGGCTAAAATATCCACATGAAGGCTACGAAGCAAATGCTTATCTTCAACATTATAACGCAAATGGTGAGCTGATAGAAGAAAGGTTAATTCGCCATGAAATATATTTAGCACAGGAAGGGATAATTATTGAGGGAACGGAAGACGTATATGATGGTGTGTCGCTTCCGCCAAATGACGTTAAATATATTCCACCACAAGTAAGCTCAAACACCAATGGCAATAATGTTTCAAACATAATAAATGGCACCACTAACGAGAAGTATAATCCGTAGGCAAATAATATAAACGCCGGCGAAATCGCTGGCGTTTTTGAATGAGTTATTAAAATAAAAATTACTCATGGCTCATAAAAAAATATGAAAAATTTAATAAAAATATAGAAAAATTTACAAAAAAGCGGTTAAAAATCAATATTTTGTTGCGCAAATAAAAAAACAGACAATGACATTATTTGCTATTTTTATTTGTTCTGTTAAACAAATTACTTCCAATATCAACCAAAATATATGATGATTGTTTACTTAATTTTTGAGTGAGTTTAGACAATGTTTGTTTATACAAAACAGATAAGATGTACGCACTCAAAAACATACCAATGGCACAAAGAAATATCCAACCCAAATATGCATCAAGGCAAATTGATAAAACCTTTTCATAATACAATGGTCTTGCAATTGAACGAACCAGTATATTTTCGTGAATGCAATAAACAAAAAGAGAACATCCAGCAAAATAGTTTATACTCTTGTTTGTAAAATTCAAGCTATTAAACAAGTTAAACAAGCATATTAACATTGGTAATAGCACAGGTGAACAGAACTGACCAATTTCTAAGTGTTCTAAATTAAAAACGCTTTTGGCAATGGCGATTAACAAAAATAACAAAACGAAACCAAGATACAAATAAAGGTTTAATTTTCTATTTTTATAAAAACGTTCGCAGTACCTTTTTATAAATGCAATAATAAAATAAAGGACAATAAATCCAAAGAAATTAATTAAAATGCCACCAAAGCCGATAATTAATCCCAAACAACTATATATGGAAAAGATAACCAAGCAAAAAATAAGATGGGACTTTTTATTCATTTTATTTATTGCGGTGTTCAGTAATGGGTGGATTAAATAAAAAAGTGCATATACTGGGATAAACCATACATTAAAAAATATATCTGGGAATAATTGCTGAATTATGCGATTGGTAGAAAATTTGTATCCGGCAAAAACAAATCCGAGGAATATCAATATTGAAATGCACATTGAGTCAAAAAGTATTTTTAACACCCGTTCTGGCTTTACCTTTTTGCTGTCTAGCAAAAACCATGATGAACAAATAACAAATATTATATTGCCAATTTGTCCGAAATATCTCAAAATTTTTAGAACGGCTATACCAAAAGTTAAATAATCGTAATTTAGAAATTGTTCAGATGTTTGAACTGCGTGACTAATGCATATTAGTAGTATTGCAATTATTTTAAGCAACTCTATTCCGGAATTACGAACCTTTGGTGGCGTTTGAATTGTTAATACATTATCATTTGTGTTGTTGGTCATTTTATTATCCTTAATTGGCCATTTTGTATTAGATGTTCGACTTTTTCTGACATAACAATTATAGCATATATATATTGCAATTCTGTAATGCTTTTGCAAAAATGTGTGGAATTTTTTGGTGGTGATTAAAAACGTACGAGTTTTCAATAATAATATAGATAACTTTAATTGCAAAAATTTCGATGAAATGATATAATTTTGGGTATGAATGACACAATTGCACAAATAAGCACGCCCATGGGAAGTGGTGGAATATCTGTTATTAGGATGAGCGGTAAAGATAGTTTGAAAATTGCTCAGTCTATTTTTTCTTTTAATAAAAAACCCCTGGTTATTGAACCTAGGCATATGTATTTTGGTAGAATTAACCATAATGGATTCACCGAACAATGTTTGATGGTCTATTTTAATGCGCCATATTCATACACTGGTGAGGATGTTGTTGAGTTTCAATGTCATGGTGGCGAGTATTTAACAGCACAAATATTAAACGCTTGTGTTTTTGGTGGGGCTAGGCTTGCAGAAAATGGGGAGTTCACAAAACAGGCTTTTATTAATGGCAAAATTAGTCTTGATGAGGCGGAAAGTGTTATTGATATGATTAATGCAACATCTGATGCTGAGCTTAAGGCAAGTAGTCGGGTATTAAAGGGTGAATTGTTCTCCAAGATAAGCGAAATACAAAAGAACATAATGGATGCGATTGTTAATTTGGAAGTGGCAATAGATTATCCAGAACACGACGATGAGGCACTTGGAATAGATAATATGGTGCGGGTTTTAGAGGACAGTAAAAAGGTGCTAAAAAAACTATATGACACTTCCGGAAACGGAGTTTTAATACGTTCGGGAATTAATGTTGCTATTGTTGGCAAGCCAAACGTTGGGAAAAGTAGTTTGCTTAATGCTCTTATTGGTGAAGATCGAGCAATTGTTACAAGTGTTAAAGGAACAACAAGAGATACACTAACAGAAACAATAACATTCAATGGAATAAAAATTAATTTTATTGACACTGCTGGTATTCATGAAAGTGTTGATGAGGTTGAAAAAATTGGCATTAAAAGAGCAAAAGATAGTGTTGGCAACAGTGATATTGTTCTTGCCGTTTTTGATGCAAATTCTCCAATTGAACAGGAAGATAATGATATATTAAACTTAGTTAAAGGCAAAAAGGTTATTAATATTATTAATAAGACCGATTTATCCTCAAACAACACGGGGTTGTTGGGAATTGAAATTTCTGCATTGAATAAGAATAATATAGATAGAATTAAGCAAGAGATTATTGATGTTGCAATGGAAAATAAATTAGATTTTTCCGGCATAATTATAACCAACACTAGACATATTGAAGCAATTAAAGATGCAATGGACAAAATTGACAATCTATTAAAAGAATGTAAATCGCAAACGATTGACATTATTGATATGCTTGCAAAAGATGTTTGGAAAACGCTTGGAAGGATTACCGGAGAAACCGAAAATGAAGATATTATTTCTGGAATATTCGCAAAGTTCTGTTTGGGCAAATAAGACGTACAATAAAACCACCCACAAGAGATGTCTTGTGGATGGTTTTTTTAGTCTATATATTCGTAATAGTATTCGCTAGATTGTGTTGGTGGTAAATGATCGCCTTTTTGCATATTAACGGTTGCCATATGTCGACCATTTCTGTCGCAAACTGCATAATTTCCAGATTGCGGTGCCAAATCGCCAGGATTTAATCTGTGCATATTCTACCTCCTTTGCAAATATAGTTTGTGAACTTGGTTATTTTTTATTCATTTTATTTATATTTATAATGTATTTTTTGCATTTTTATTATTCTCAATAGCTTATAAATAAAGGGAAAATTTAATATTTTCAAAAAAAATTAAAAAAGGTATAGACAAGTTGGTAAAAGTGTGGTATTATTGTGTTGAAAATAATTAGGAGGAAAGTATGGCTAAGTTTGATATACACACCTATTCTACAATGGAAGTAAACTATAATGGAACAAATGTTAAAGTTCCTGTTAATAAAATTCATAGCGAGTTGGACAATGTTCCAAACATAACAAAAACAGTAAATTCTTTTAACAAGTATTCTTCAAAAAAGAATCTTAATGTTGCGTGTAAACTTAACAACGGAATAGAAAGATAATTATTTTTAGTAAAAAGGGCACTACGCCCTTTTTTTGTTGCTAAATTATTAATGATAAATGTTTATTTAACAAAATTGTTAAAATATTTGGTTATTAAAAAAATATGTGATAGAATAAAATGGACTTAGGAGTTTATATGGAACAATTCATTTTTCCGGCAGTGTTTTTTCAGGAGGAAGGAGAAACCGACTACACAGTTGTTTTTCCAGACCTAAATATATTTACAGAAGGTAAAACGTTAGTTGAAGCCTTTTTGTTTGCGAAGGACTATTTGAGGGTTTATTGTACATATGCTAAAAAGTATGATATGGAAATAGATAAACCAAGTAAATTTGTTGAGGTTTCGCAAAAGTTTTCAAATGGTATTTGCATGTTAATTGATGCTCTTGTTCCAGAAACGGTTGAAGAATAAAACTATTTAAATTAAAAAAACAGCAGAAAATATCTTCCTGCTGTTTTTTATTGTTTATCGACTCATTCCCATATCTCTTGAATTTGATGTGCTGTGTGGTTGTTTTTGTTTTGGCTGTTGTTGGGCTCTACGTTCTTTTGCTTCATGTGTTGTTTCGGTTGTTTTGGTCATATTCTTGTTTTCAGCCTCATTGGTTTTGTTTGGTTTTGTTTCTTTTGTGATGTCGGCCACTTTTTCTGTCTTTGTTGTGGTTTTAGTTATGTCTGTGGCTGGCGCTTTAGATGTGCCATTATCAATATCTCTAATTGTTTTTGAGTTTGCATTTTTACCAAGAGATGTTCTGGTTAATTCTTCAGTGCGTTCGTGGTGATGATGCATGCGTTCCTGGTTGTTTTTTTCCAT
The DNA here is from genome assembly GCA_918262735.1 of Clostridiales bacterium. Taxonomy (GTDB): domain Bacteria; phylum Bacillota; class Clostridia; order Christensenellales; family UBA1242; genus HGM11367. The sequence continues at coordinate 21,153 of CAKJYJ010000014.1, read as the reverse complement.
AATTTCCCTAGCACGTTCAATTAATAGGTCGTTTTCTCTCATGCGGTGCATACGTCTACGTGCTCTATGTTCGGCTATTTTTGAATATTCCTCCATGGCCTTTTTTGTGTCAAATGGTTTTTTATATGAATCTTTTAATGGTCTGCCAAGTTCCCAGTTCAATGAGTTTAAGTTTTGGAGCATAAGCAGAGCATTTCTTTCTTTTTTCTTTTTCTTTTTGTATAATCTAATCAATTCATTTCTGCTTAAAAGATATGCAAGCATTTTTCTAAATTGATTTTTCATTGGCTCTGGAATGTCTGGATTGTTTAGATGCCCTTGAAGAAGGTCAACCATTTCTTGCACATTTTCACTAGACGTTTGAAATGCGCCCATGGCAGCGGTGTCGCCCTCCAAAATAAAATCTGGAGAATTCAATTCTTCTTTCATGGTGTTGCTTTCTAGTTGTTCGGTAATATAATCTTCATCCAAAACAAAATCATCGCCAAGAGGGTTGAAACCGTTTTCAACATAGCTTTGGCCGAGTTCTTCGTTCATTAAGTTTAATCCATTATAAACATTATAGTTAATGTTTTCTGGAAGCTCTTCATTTCTTTCCATACGGCTATTTTATATTATTTTGACATGTATGTCAAATTATTAAAGAAAAAATAAAAGGCTGTTATATATCAAAACACGCAATCTCTTTTGACAAGTGTTATAAAAAAATGTAAACTACTTATTGTATTGGAGATTATATGATTGATACTCATGCTCATCTGCAAGATGAAAAAATGTTACCTTGTGATGTTGTTATAGAAAATGCAAATAAGGCTGGTGTTAATAAGATAATATGTTCTAGCAGTGATATTGAAACATCTAAAAAAGCAGTTTTAATTGCAAATAATTATGAATGTGTGTATGCAACCGTTGGGGTTCATCCGGAAGAGGCAAACACATTTAATGAAACATCGCTTAAAGAGTTGGAAAAATTAGCAGAAGATAAAAAGGTTGTGGCAATTGGTGAAATTGGTTTAGATTATCATTATGAGTTTGCAACCAGAGAAACACAAAAGAGTGTTTTTATTAAACAGATTAATCTTGCAAATAAACTGGGGCTTCCAATTGTTATTCACACAAGGGATGCATCTGGCGACACAATGGAAATTCTTAGGGCAAATTTAGACAAATTAAAAAATGGTGTATGTATACATTGTTTTAATATGAGTTTAGAAATATTAAAAGAGATTATGGGATATGGTTTTTATATTTCAATAGGTGGCATTGTAACATTTAATAATGCAAAAAATGTACTAGACATTGTGAAAGCGTGTGATATTAACAGGCTTATGCTTGAAACCGATTCGCCATACATTTCACCCGTTCCGTTTAGGGGTGGCATTAATGAACCGAAAAATGTGGTTTATTCTGCGAAAAAAATGGCGGAATTGAGGGAAATGTTGTTTGAAGATTTTGATAAAATAACAACAGATAATGCAATGAGATTTTTTAATATAAAGGATTAAAAATGAGCGAAATTGATTTAATTAATAAAAATAATTTTACTTTTAATAAAAAATATGGGCAAAACTTTATTTTTGATAAAAATCTTTTGGAGGCAATAATAAAGGATAGCGGAATAACAAAAGATGATGAAGTTTTGGAAATTGGAGCGGGTGCTGGCACGTTAACCAAGATAATTGCACAGAATGCGAAAAGTGTTGTGAGCTATGAAATTGATAAGAATCTAGAGCCGGTTTTGAAAGAAAATTTACGTGAGTGTGGCAATTCAGCCGTTGTTTTTTCTGATGCATTAAAATTGCCAATAGCAGATATTGAAAAGCATTTTACTGGAGATTATAAAATTGTTGCTAATTTACCATATTATATTACGACTCCACTCATTATGAAATTTGTTAAACAAACGAACAGGGTAAAGAGTTTAAGTGTTATGGTCCAAAAGGAAGTTGGTGAGAGACTTACTGCAAAAAACACAGATGCACAGTATGGAAGTATTAGCGTTATTTTAGATTTTTATGGTGATGTTAAAATACTTAGACAAGTTTCAAGAAAAATGTTTGTTCCTGTTCCAAATGTTGATTCTTGTGTGGTGCAAATAAGTATTAACAAAAAGAAGTATGACTGTAATGCTGAAATATTTGAAAGCGTTGTTAAATCGGCATTTTCAAATAAAAGAAAAACCCTGGTAAATAATATAAGCAAGGATTTTAATTTATCCAAAGATGTGATTTTTGCAATACTTAAAGAGCTTAACATATCTTGTGATATTAGGGGTGATGCACTTTCTACAAAAGATTTTGTTGAAATAACTAAAAAACTGACAAAATAACACAAATTGTGGGCGTTTTATACAATACACAACCATTACATATATCATATAATATTGAGTGTAAGACTTTGGGAGGAAATATGATATATAAAAAAAGCATTGTGCTAACTAGTGTTTATGGTGGTGGTGAAAAGGCGGTTGTAACGTTAGAAAATGACGGCGGTGAAATAATAGGTAATGTTAGGCTTTATAATTTTAACAAAGAACCAGAAGGTGTTTTAAGTTTAGGGATTTTGAGTAATAAAGAGGTTCTAAAAGCTGGGCTTACAAAAGAATCCGACTCTTTTTATACTTTTAAATTAAATGGTTCTAGAGAATTAAACTCTTTTACCTGTGCATTGGTGAACATTGTTAAAGGTGAACCCAAACCAATTCTTCAAGGTTCAACAAACGGGATAACAAAAACCGAAGAGTCGCTATGCAATAGCCTTTCTGTTTTTCAGCAAGATGCAAGTGTTGATGCTGTTAAAAAAACGTTAGATGATAATTCTGTTTTTTTGGAAGATCAAGAAGAAATAGACAAATTGATTGATGACGAGGTTGTAAAACTAAACTGTGAAAACAGGTGTGGAGAATGCAAATACAGAGATGCATTCTTCAAACTGGATGATGATGTTGATTTTGTTCAAGAGGAAAAACCAGAGACTTTTTTTGATGGGATAAAAGAACAAATTGAAAGCCTATTTGAAAAGTATCCGGAAGAAGAAATATTAAAGCAGATTATTCCGGATTCTAAATGGGTTAAAATAGATTATGAAGATAAGGGTGAATACTACGTTGTTGGCTTATTGTACGAAAACAATAAAATAAAGTATGTTTGCTATGGCATTCCTGGTATGTATTCAAAAGAGCCACCAGAGGAGTTGCGGGGCTTTAGCCAATGGCTTCCAATAGATGCGGAAAAGGAAGATGGTTTTGGATATTGGTTAACCTATCAAGATGCAGACAGCGGTGAAAATGTGCAGTTAAATTATGAAACCGTTTAACGATTGGGGCAAAAAATGCTCCTTTTTTGTTATGTTGATAAGTAGCTTTTGTTATTTTGGGAGTTGGGATTATTGCAATCACTATTAGTCGGTTCAAAATAATACATATAAAAATGCTGGGAATATTTCTAAAAATGATTTGCAAAAAATTATACATTTTGTTAAAATTTATTCGAAATGTATAGGAGGTAATATGCTGATTATTTTATCGGGTTCTGCTGGTGTTGGGAAAAATACACTAATAACAAAATTACTTGAAAGTCATAACAATATCAAATTGCTACAAACATGCACAACAAGAATGCCAAGAAGCACAGATAAAGATATGCATAACCCATACATATATTTAACACGTGAAGAATTTGAGCAAAAAATTAAAAATGGTGAATTATTTGAACATGAAGAAATACACGAGAATTTTTATGGAATGTTGAATAGTTCATTGGAAGAAATTGCAAACAGCAGTGATTATCACTATATAAAAGATATTGGTGTATTGGGGCAAAAAAACATTAAGGAAGCACTAAAGGGAAAAACAGAAGTCTTATCAATATTTTTAACTGCACCAAAAGAAGAACTTATTCGAAGATTAATTGCTCGTGGAGATAGAGACATCGATTTAAGAATTTCAAGAATGGAATTTGAGTTTTCTTATGTTAAGAACTATGATGCGGTTATTGAAAATATTGATATGCAAAAGGCGTTAAAGGAAATTGAAAAACTAATAAAAAAGTTTGAAAAGAAAGATATGATATTAAAACAAAAAAATCAAAAAAAATAACAACAAACCACAAAAAATAACGGAAATCTATGAATTTTCGTTATTTTTTTATCATTATTAAATAATTTTACATATCAGGCAGGCGGCAATTGAACTAAAAATATTTGCCAATATTCCGATTGGTATGGCATATGATAATTTTTTGATTGATGTTTTTGAAGTGTATACAGTTGCAACATAGAATAACGTTTCGCTACTTCCCATAATGCACGATGCACATTTTGATATATATGTGTCAACCCCATACGTTGAATATATGTCATTTAGAAGTGCAAAACTTCCAGAGCCGGTGAATGGTCTTAGGAGCACAAGACCAGAAACCTCAGTTGGTATACCCAAGAATGAAAATATTGGGCTAAGTATATTAATTAAAATATTTGCCAGACCGCTTATTCTAAATAGTGCAACAGCGCACATTATTGCAACGATATATGGAAATATGTTCACACATAAACCTATTGCACCTTTGACACCGTCCACAAAAGAGTTGTAAACATTTACCTTTTTAATAAATGCGTATACCAATAAAAAAACAATAAGTGTTGGAAAAATGTAAACACTCATATTTTTTTAGCCCTTAATTTTTTAATAAGAAAAATACAGAAAAGAACAAAAATTAGCGTAAAAAAGCTTGTGATTATTGTTGGTAATATGATATTTGTTGGATTGGTGCTGCCTGCGGTCTGTCTTAGCCCAATTACCGTTGTTGGTAAAATTTGTATTGATATTGAGTTAATTAAGAGTAAAACTATGCCAGAATGGGTTATTTTTCCACTTTTATCATCTAAAAGTTGCATCGCTTTAATTCCGCTCGGGGTTGCCGCATTACCAAGCCCAAGAATATTTGAACTCAAATTTATAGCAATATATTTATCTGCTTCTTTATTATTTGTTTTGAAAAGTTTTTTTATTATTGGAGAAAGAAAATTAGATAATTTTTCCCCAAGGCCACATTTGTCCACAATACTAATAATACCAAGCCACACGGCATAAATACCAACCAAACTCAAACATAGTTCAAAACTGCTGGTTGAAGCTTCGAGCAAGGCGTTAATAATTGTGTCTGGATTTTTGAATATTAACATAACACAAGAAGTTATTATCATAAAAAACCAAATAGTATTCATGTTGTATTGTATGAAATGCAAATAATAGTTATAACAATATATATTAAATAAAGTGTGTTTTTTATTTTACAAGAAATATATATTTATGATAATATAAATATAAGCATTTAATGACAGATAAAAGTATATGAACAAATATTCATATTTAGGGGGTGGATGATGGAAGAAAAATTAACAAAAGAACAACTAAAGGAAGAATTTATAAACATTGCCAAGGATAATATAAAAAGAGAGGGAATTGAAAAACTGCTAGATTATTTGCAAAAAACTGATTTTTTTGAGGCTCCAGCAAGCACAAAATTCCATTCGGCATATGAAGGCGGTTTGTGCGAACATAGTATAAATGTTTATAACCGCTTTGTTCAAAACTTAAAAATTGAATATGGAGTTAATTGGCAAGATGTAATGAATTTAGAAAGTGCAACAATTATTGCTTTATTTCATGACATATGCAAGGCAAATTTTTATAAACAAGAGTTAAGAAACGTTAAGGAAGATGGTGTGTGGGTGCAAAAACCATTTTACACGGTTGAAGACACGCTTCCTTATGGGCATGGCGAAAAATCTGTTTATATTATTAATGGTTTTTTAAGACTAACAAGAGAAGAAGCTATGGCAATCAACTGGCACATGGGCGGATTTGATGCAAGGGTAAAGGGTGGTTTTTATGGATTGGAAAATGTGTTTTACACATACCCAACGGCACTTTTATTTCATGTTAGTGATGTTGAGGCAACATATTTAGACGAAAAACCACTTAATGACTAAGCATTTGCGGATTTAATTACAAAATATAAAAGCAACAGACGTATTTGCTGTTGCCTTTATTTTTTCACAACATATGAACAATTGTTCATGTTCCCACTATATTTTATCGTAAAACTAATTTTTCCAAATTTGTTAGTGCCTCAAAATTTCTTTTTATAACAAGCCTATAATCCTCATTTGGATATTTAATTTCGCTTGCAAGTGTTAAATTTGGAAATTTTGATAGATTTTTTGCCAAATTTTCAATATTTATTGTGCCTTCGCCAATTATTTTGTGTTCATCTAATATTCCATTGTTGTCGTGGATATGTAAAACAGAAACATATTTTCCGTAATTTTTCATTAAATCAAAATCTGGAGTGGCAAAATTTTGGTGTCCGCAATCATAGCATATTTTTAATAATGGGTGTGATATGTTGCTAAAAATATATTTGATATCATCTTCTTTTAATAAGTTTTCAACTGCAAGGTTCACATTATACTTTTCGCATTCTTTTAATAATTCATTTATGCGATGCAGTCCAATTCTGCTGGTTTTGTAATTTGGTGTTAAATGTAGATGTATAACAAAATTGCGAGTTAATGTGCCACATTTATTTATTTGTCGTATATATTCATTTTTAACTTCTTCGCCATCTGAACCTTCTTCCCAAAAACTATCTAATTTTAAGTCATAGTAAGCACAGTGAATCATAGTTAAACCGAGGCCGATTGATTTTGCATAGTCTATTTGTTCTGTTAATGTTAGTGTTTCTTCGCCATCAAATATGCCAGTAAAAAATTCCTCATAACCGGAATTTTTTATTTCTAATAATTTTTGTTTTGTATTTATTTTGCTGTTAAAATATAAATTTATTGATTTTTTCATTATTTTTTCACTTATTTGCGATGTTTTTTATTTTTTTATTCTTAAATCCTCTCCGTCAAGGCTAATACTAACTGATGTTTTTTTACTCATAAGTCTACTATATATTCTTTCATCATATGTGTTAAGAATGTCCACAGGGGTTAGGTTAGTTGTTATTATTGTTGGGAGATGATTTAGCAATCTTTCGTTTATTATTAAGTATAAGTATTCTTTTGTTACATTTCTAATCATTGGTTCGCTACCGAGGTCATCAATTATTAGTGCCTCACAAGAAAGGTACGGTTCAATGATTTCATTCCTTTTTGGGTCAAAACTTATGTGATAATTTAGCAGTGCATTATTAAGGTTGAAGGCTGTGGTATACAAAACAATTCTGTTTTGTTCAATCAGTTTGCTTGCAACACACTCTGTTAAATAGGTTTTACCAGTTCCTGTTGGTCCCCATATAATAACGTTGTACTTTTCGTTTTTGGTTTCACACCATTTTTTCATAAAACTAAAAGCGGGATTATCTATTTCGTTTTCTTCAAATGTTGGTAATCTGTCTTGAAATCCACTATATGATAAAAGCACATTGTTTATTTCTTTTTTAAGGCATTCACATGGTTTTCCTTTTATGTAACCAGTGTCGTTGCAGAGCCTACATTCATAATTTGGTTCTAAGTCGGTGCCATTTAACCCCATATCTTTTAAAATGAATTCAAGTTTTGTTTTTAATTCATGCATTGGCGTTCTGTCAACTTTTTCTCCGTACGCTTCGCATCTGGCGGTTTGAATTTCAAGTTCTTTTAAATTGTTATAGCCATCTCTAAAATCGTTGTTCTTATATGCTTGCATCAAAAAGTTTCTAGCAACATCTTCTGCATATTGTCTTCTTTCATCAATTATCCCTTGTGCTTTTGCCAGAATTTTATTATCCATTTTAACTCCTATAATTCAATTTCTTCCAAATTATCAAAAAGTGCAGTTACATCAATTTGGGAATAATCCCTTTGGGTGCTGAAATTTCTATTATTCTTTGATTTATTTTGCCCTTCTTGAAGATTGTATTTTTTGCACTCTTCAATATTTTTTACTCCTTGGCTATGCCATAGCGATAGGAGCCTGTTTAGATATTGCATTGGATTGTTTTTGTTTTGTGACATGTTAATTGCTTCGTTCAATAATTCACTAGATATGTTCCATTCTTCTGTCCATATTTTGTAAAAGTCTCTATCAAACTTATTAACGTTTCTAACCATACCAAGTTTTTCCAATATTTCTTTAATCTGTTCGTCAGCCTTTAGAACAGAGTTAAAATATTCATTCAACGCTTCCATTGTAATAATTCCAAGTTTGAAAAACTTATTAATAATGTTATCCATTCCGTCAAGGCTTCTTATTGATGACTTAAAACAATAGTTTGCTATGCTTAAAAGAACGTCATCTGAAAAGCCCATGAGGGTCCATTTTTGTGTGTATGTGGTTGAAACTGGTTCAATGTTGTCATAATATAAACCAAGGTTCTTACAGATAGTTCTACTAACTTTATAAAGCCCCTCTTTTTCTTTTTCATAATTCTCAATTTCTTTGATGGTTGAAAGCTTCATTTCATAGTATTTCTTAAAAATTGCGTCCAATTTATCGAAATTTGTTATTATTTTCTTCTTTTTCTTATTATTTTTGCAAATTTCTTTAATTGTTGTAAATGAGAAACCATAGTCCTTTTTCCACTTATTTAAATATTCTTTTTCATCTATTGTTGCAATTCTTTTTATTCCAAGAATTTCAAACAGTTCACCAATTTCTGTTGAATTTTGTTCAAGTTCTCTTAATTTTTCATCCACCTTTTCATATGAGGTTATGCCATCGTGTGCCCAATTTTTTGCAATTGTTAAAACATAACTATATCCAACTTTTGTGCCCTTTGCACGAACACAATATTCCACAATTAAAATTAAAGCCTCTGGTTCCATGTGGTAAACTTCCATAAATTCGTAATACTGATAGTATTCGTTTAGTGTTATATTTTTGCCTTTTAGAACGGTTTCTAGTTGTATATTAAAATTTGCATATTTGTCTTTATTATATTTTTTTGTGTTGCTTATTGCGCTTTTTATTGGGTTGTATATAACTTCAAAAGGCTCGGTTGAAAGAACCTGAACAAGACCCTGTTCTTGCCAATATAAAAATGCGGAGTATATATCTTCTTCATCTATACCAAGAACGGTTGAAAATGATTGAAGGGTATTGTCATATGTGTTTGGGGTTGTGCATTTATAAAGCCCATATAAGTAAACTTTAACACAAGTATCGTTTGCATATGGTAAAAATTCATTGATAAACACATTATCAACACTTGTTGAGTTTGATATTACACTTTCTGATGAAAATTGGCAAAATGGCATAGTTATTACTCCCTTACTAGTTGTAAATTTTATCACATAATAAATATTTTATCAACAAAAATAATGCTAAGCAACTTTTTTTCATAAACAAATTAAACATATCATAAATTACAATATGAAAAGATGGATTTTATTTGTTATTGCGTTTGTTTTTTTTGTTGGTGGGGTTGTATTATTTTGCAATTTTCCTCACGGAAAACAAAAAATATGCACATATGAGCAAACGTTGTTTTATGATGAAAATGAGCATGTGATAGATGGAAAAGAAACCATTTGTTTCTATAATTACACAGACAACGCCTTAACGTCAATTTGTTTACATTTGTATCCCAATGCCTACAGAAATGGAGCAAAGGCAAAGATTGTTTCGCTTGCAAACTATGATAAAACTTATCCAAACGGCAAAAGTTATGGAGGAATAAGTATTGAAAGTGTTAGCCATAATGAAGATTATTTAACATATGAAATAACAGGGATTGATGACAACATACTTAAAATTAATATTGGTGAGTTGTACCCAGATGATTTTTTTGAATTTGAGGTGGGGTTTAGAGTTAAATTGGCCAATGTTAATCATAGGCTTGGGTATGGGGAGAACACAATAAACATTTGTAATTATTATCCCGTGCTATGCGTTTATGAAAATGGGGGATACGTTACCGATTTATATGATTCTAATGGTGACCCATTTTACAGTATGATTTCAAACTATAAGGTATGTATAACATATTCAAGCGAATACACACTTGCAAGTACTGGCAGCCAAGAGACCACAGGTGAGGATGGCAGGCTAACAACAACAATTATTGCAGATAATGTTAGAGATTTTGCAATGGTGCTATCTAAAAAATTTGATATTATTAATGAAAAGAGTGATGGTGTGAATCTGCAATATTATTATTACAATGACCAAAATTCACAATCAACTATGGAAGTTATAAAAAAAGTGTTAAACATGAACAAAAAATATGGAAAGTATCCGTATGAGAATTTAAGCGTTGTTCAGGCGAATTTTGTTCATGGTGGAATGGAATATCCAAATATTGTTTTAATATCAGATAGCTTAAGCGATTATGACACATACATAAATGTTGTTGTGCACGAGCTATGTCATCAGTGGTGGTATGGCGTGGTGGGAAACAATCAGTATTTGTTCGGATTTTTGGACGAAGGACTAACAGATTATAACACGGCAAAATTTTATGATGTATACCCAGAATATGGACATTCAAGTGAAGAAATATTTAACAATGCGTCTAAATCATATGCCAATTTTGTTAAAATATATTCTGATGTTAAAGATGATTTTTCAACAAGTATGGCGAGGCCGTTAAATGAGTTTGACACAGAGAGTGAGTATGTGTATTTGTCATACACAAAAGGTATGCTAATGTTTGCATCACTTGAAAAGTTGGTTGGCACTAAAGGGTTGGATTCTTGTCTAAAATATTATTACGAATGTTATAAATTTAAAATTGCAACCCCCGATGATTTGATAAATTGTTTTAACATGGCATCAGGGAAGAATTTGGATAGTTTTTTTAATTCCTGGATTAACGGGGATGTTGTTATTGGGGAATTTTAGAAAACAATATTAAAATATAAAAAAATTGGCGTTAATTATAATAAAAAACAAATAAAAAATAGAAAAGAGTGTGGTATATATGCTTATGCCAGTATGCACTCTTTTTTCTAACAAAGTTAGTTTTGTGTGATTGTTTCTGTGTGGATTAATGACCCGTTTCAAGAAGAGCATACAGTTAAGCGCTGTAAAATTTTTTGAAACACTTTCAAGACATATAAATAAAAATATGCTATAATGTCTGTATATGGAGAGTCTACAATGTTTTTTTTAATTATATTATGCATTTCATCAACAATATTGATAACGTTTTATATTGTTTTTAAATTAAGAAATAAAAAGTATAAAGATTTCATATTAAAAAATAGCATTGCTTTAAAGCAACTATTGGATATAAATGATAAGTATCATTTTTATGAATGCAAAAGTTATGACGATTCACACGTATACGATAATAACGATTTTTACAATAACATATCTTGTGAGGATTATTTAATTTATCAATTGCAATTTAAAAAATATGAAGTATCTAAAGATATTAAGAATATTGATAATAACATTGTTTTATATGACTTATATTGTAAAGAAATAGTTGCTATTAATTCATTTGGCAATTTCAATAGTTCAACAGAAAAATTAAATCAAAAGCATTTATATTCTATAGAAAAGGAAGTATTTAACCAGTATAAATTAAAGCCAATTCTGCATTTTTACATAACGATAACTTTATATTGTTCTAAAATTAATGGGCAAATTTATGCTTCAAAACGCAAAACGTTTACTTCTGACCAAATATTGCCGTTAATTAAGAGGTTGGATAATAAAAATGGCGGTTTTTATAATGATAAGGGCATTTGGGATTCTTTATGCAGGGTTGAAAGGGGAAGGGTTTCTAATAAAATGAGATTTTCAATTTATAAACGTGACGGATACAGGTGTAGAATATGTGGTAGGAGTGGTTGCTTTGACTATTTAGAAATAGACCACATTAAACCAATAGCAAAAGGTGGAAAAACGACCTATGATAACCTGCAAACTTTATGTAGGCGTTGCAACAAGGAAAAGGGAGATAAGTATTAAATAAAAAAGACTAGAAACTATTATCTAGTCTTTTTTTTGCAAGTTTTAAAATTGACAACCTATTCATGCCTCTTTCAAAAATATCTAATTTAATCAATTTTTAATCCACCGGAAAGTGCGTGGAGTACATCAATAACCTCGCTTGATTTTCCGCTTAAATCCGCAAGAGTTTTCTTTTCACCAGCAACAACCAAGATATCACCACGTTTAAGCTCGGTTTCTGGTTCTGGGTAAATAATATAATCTTGTCTTTTTATAACAATGACAGATACATGATATTTTTTTCTTAAATCCAACTCCATAATTGTTTTGTCCGTCCAGCTGTCTGGTGGTGCCATTTCAGCAATTTTGAATTTATCGGTTAGGTTAATAATATCGTTCATGCTTGGATTTGAAAGCATCATTGCAACCTTATGGGCAGTGTAGTCCTCTGGGAAGACAATAATGTCTGCTCCAATTTTTTCCAAAATTTCTTTTTGTTCATTATTGCTTGCTCTGGCTATAATTAGTTTTACACCAAGTTTTTTGCAAAGTAGTGTTGTTACGATGCTGGCCTGCAGATCTTGACCAATGCAAACAATAACACAGTCTAAATTTTGCACACCAAGGTTTCTTAAAACTCCAGGTGCAGTTGTGTCTGCAATGGCGGTTCCTGCAACAAATTTTTCAATTGCGTGAACATTTTTTTCATTGCTATCTATTGCAAGAACATCGTGACCTTGGTTGGTTAGTGTTAGGGCAACGGTGCTTCCAAATCTTCCAAGTCCAATAACACAAAACCCCTTCATTTTCTTTTTGATTTTTGGTGCGTCTTCAACGCCAGTGTCTTCAAGTTTGGTTTTAATTTTATCAACCAAATCTAAATCTTTTTGTGTGGTTTCATTTTCTTCTTTTTTCATATTTTTCTCCTTTTAACCTACAGTTATTTTACTATCTTCAAACTGGATTTCGCCGTCTGCATCTGGCGACTTTTTCTTGACGGCAAATGCAATTGTGATTGTGCCAACTCTTCCAATAAACATTAGAAAAATTAAAATAACTCTAGATGCAACCGACAGCGTTGGGGTAAGCCCAAGTGACAATCCAACAGTGCTTATTGCCGATAGCACCTCAAATATAACGGTGCTTGATGAGGCAACGGGGTTATACTTTTCAACCAAGCAAATTGTTATGGTTGCAAACACAGCCAGTATTATTGCCAAAAACACAATTCTTAGTGCCTTTAGAAGTATTTGATTTTTAATTTTTTTACGGTGCAAAATTATATCGCCCTTTTCGCTAGTCGCCCTAAAAGCGGCAACAAACAAAACAAATATTGTTGTGGTTTTAACACCACCTGCGGTTGAACCAGGGCTTCCACCAATAAACATTAGTATATCGGTTATAACACGGCTAGATGAAGTAAGACTTGCCTGATTAAATGTTGTGAACCCTGCCGTTCTTGGTGTTATGCTTTGGAATAAGCAATTAATAATCTTATCAAAGAATCCCATATTACCAATGGTTTCAGGATTGTTCCATTCGAAGATTGCAAATAGAACGGTTCCGCCAAATATTAATATTCCAGTAACCATTAAAACAATTTTTGCATTAAATGATAATTTCTTTTTGTTTTTTTCTTTGTTAAATTTGTTTAGTATTTCAACAATAACTGTGTATCCAATTCCGCCAAGCACAACCAAAAACATAATTGGAAGAAGAACATAGGTTGCTCTTGCAAATCCTTGAAGATTGTTAAACTCTAGACCAACCGTTCCAAGAACATCAAAACCCGAATTACAGAAAGCCGAAATTGAAAGAAATAGCGCTTTGAATGTGCCACTTAAAAAGCCATACGAAACAATCATGCTTGGGAGTAAACAAACGAAACCAATACCTTCAATTATAAAGACAATTTTCGCAATTCTTTTTATTAAAACAACAATGCCTTGCGAGGTGTCTTGATTTAAACTTTCTTGAAGCATAACCCGGTTTTTATATCCCAGTTGTTTTCCTGCTGCAAGCAAGAACAGCGCAGAAAGAGAAATAAACCCAATTCCACCAATTTGGATTAAGAACATTATTATAATTTGCCCCACAAGTGAAAAATGAATTGCTGTGTCAACAACAACAAGGCCAGTAACACATACTGCACTTGTGCTAGTGAACAGAGAATTTATGTAAGAAAACCAGCTTCCGTCTTTTGATGATATGGGCAAACATAGCAGGAATGAGCCAACTAATATTACGCACAAGAAACTGACTACAACCTTTAAAGGGGCATTTAATCTAGCCTTTTTGTATTTCATAACAACTTATTATATCATATTTTCAAACTAAATCCAAACAAAAAAGCATAACAACATTGCTATGCTTTATGATTTTGCTATACGTCTATATAATTTACATACCAATTTCTACAGCTGGTATTGAAACCAATGCATCATTGAAAATGTCTGATAAACTACCGATTGTGTAGCCAGCTTCTGTAATATCTCCAGAAATGGTTTCAACCGTTGCTGTGTTTGAAATGTCAATAGTTGTAACTTGTAATGAACTGATGTCTTGTGAATAGTTTTCATAAATTCCTTTTGCACTTCCAATATTTTTTCCAACAAAGTTAAAGGTCACTTGCATATTCATCATAGATGGTTCGTAGTTGCTATCAACATTAACACCACCAATTTTTATGCCCACGGTTGTTTTATTGCCATTTTTTGTTGCGGTTAGCATATTTGAGTAATATGAGATATATACTCCCCATTCAAAAAAAGTATTTCTAATTCTATTATTTGTGCTACGGATAATATCGTCGGTCTTTTGTGTAAAATTCTCAAGGTTAATTTTTGTATAAGTGTGGGTAATAACCGCATCTTCATCATTTACCTTGGTTGAATAATCTCTTACAACCCCATATACATTTTGGGTCCCTTCGGTAAATGGAATAAGACGATATGTGTCTGTTTCGGTTGTTGTTTCTGTTATTGTTACCAAAACATCATCTTCATTCTTGTCATAATTTGTTGAGGTTGCTGTTCTAGTTATTGTTAATTTCAAAACAATCAAATTATCAACCTTTTTAATGGCAAGAAAGTATTCTGTATTTTCTTCTGATTGGTTTGTAAATGTTCCTGGCACAGAAGTTTCATCCGTTGCATTGGTTTTATAATCAAACGTAACGGTTTCGGTGTGTTTGTCGCGTTCTGTCCAGTGATATGTGGTGTCTTCGTAGGTTTCAATGTCGGTATGTTTTGGATAGTAAAGACTTGCTGAGTCATATAAAAGCTTGTTTAGTTCATCATTTGACACGGCACCACTACAGCCGGTTAGTAAAACTGGCATAAAAACTAGTGCCATGCACATAAATGCAATAAATATTTTTTTTGATAAATTTTTCATTTTTCCTCCCTTTTGGTGTGCTTTACACCCTAATAATAATCTATCATAAAAAACATGTTTTTGTCAAACAATTATTCAATCTAACTGAATGATAATAATTCTTTTGGCGGGTGAGTATTCTACTTAAGTTATGCAATATATAAAATTTATGTGTTTTTAACAAGAACATCAACCACGTGAGAACTTGCACCTAAAAGGTCTTTTCTTCTGCAATTCTTTCTTTGATAGTCAATATATGTCAAAAAATCTTTATCCGATAGGGTGTTAACATAATTTCTTATGTAATCGGTTGGTCCATCGGGAGAGAAGATGTATTTTCTTTTTAAGCCTGCCTTTTTGTTTAATGCATTAATTTCTGGGAGTTTAATGTAACTATACAAATCTTCTTCACTTGTTAGAATATTATAATTTTTATCTATTTTGCCTTCATTTATGTTTTGCCTTAAAAAGTTATCCATTATTGCATGCCTAATAAATGCATAATCTGACAATATGTATGCAACAAACATAACGCCATCATCTTTTAGGATGCGTTTTGCTTCTAACAGAGCTTTTAATTTTTCATGTTCATCAAATAAATGGTATAGCGGGCCAAATAAAATAACAATATCAAATGTTTTATCGCCAAATTTTGAAAGGTTCAGTGCGTTGCCTTGGTAGGCTTTAACATTTTTTGATTTTTGTTTAAGAACACTTATATTTTTTTTAACTAAATCAATAGCAGTAACATCGTGTCCGGCATTAGAAAGAGCAATTGTATATTTTCCTGTTCCTGCACCAATGTCAATAATCTTTGCTGGTTTAGTTTTAATGTGTTTTATTATATGTTCCATTGATATTGTAAATTCCACAATGCCATGTTTTGTGTTTAATCGCTTATCTTCATTAAATTTATTGTAATATTTTTCAATCGTGTTCATTTTTTCTCCTCTTTTATTATAGCATATTATTGTTTTTTTTGCAAAATGGTTGGTATAAGTATAGACATTTAATTAAGTCTAATAAAATTACATATTGCAACTTAACTAATTGTGTGGTAGAATTTTAACAAATGGAGAATATATGGAAGATTATTTAAAGTATATTGTTTCAAGTAAACTTGAGAATTTCGACAATAAAGAACAAAATGGTGATGCTGAGTTTGATACTTGGGATTATATTTATTTGGACGCAAAAAGTGATATGTTTCAAGGAAACGATCTTATTTGCGCGCCAAAAGTTCCAACGGATTACGCTCTTTTGTTGGGTGCTGGGCAAAAAGAATGTGGCTCAGGGGTGTTTAAGGGTAAAAAAACATGTGCATATTGGTTAAGAAATAATGTTTCCAAGGCAAGCGCATATTCAATTATGTATGATGGTATTGTTGGTTTTGCTTCTGTTAGTGATGTAAACTTGGGGATAAGTCCATCAATGAGGCTTGATGCTAAACGCGTTGCCGATGCAAGAGCTAAAAATTTGGGATTTTACATTAAACACGGCGATGGAAATCATTATATTGAATTTGGATCATATCCTCAAACCGTTGTTAATGATTGTACCATTTTAGAAACAATGTATCAAAAATGCACATTGTCTCGTACTGGTAAAAAATACACAGCAATTGATAACAGCACTGGAAAAGTAATTACCAATAATGAATATGAGTATGATGGCGTTAAGTATGTGAGAGTTGTGTGTAATAAAACTTGTGAGCCAGGAGAGTATAAAAATGGCTCAAAAATGCCAAAACGTGGTAGCATTGCCTGGGTAAAGGTTGAACCAATTAATTGGATAATAAAAAATTGGGATAAATTGCCAAAAAGTATTAACCCAGACGGCACAGAAGAAGACACAAGCATTGACGTTAGTTCGGTTAAGTGTTTAATTTCAGGCATACCATTTTCTGGCGATAAAATGGCGTCAAACGTGTCGCTTTGGCAAAATAGCCAAATAAGAGCCTTCTTGAATGGATATGATACATTTGACATGATTCGTCAGGGCAATGGAAATGTTAAATATTTAGCTCTACAAAATTATGATTACTCTGGTAAGGGTTTTATGAAAGAGGCCTTTGAAGAGCAAACAAGAAATATGCAAGCTGTTATTGCAAAACAAAAGGCAAAGGGCAGATTATATCAATTAAGTCCACAAAAAGATGTGGCGCACACGAGGCAACTAACCCAGTCTGAAAGAATTAATATGCAAATTAGGAATAGAGAAAGTATACTTCTTTCTGGTCCTTCTGGAATAGGTAAAACAGAAATTGTTAGAACACTGTTCCCAAATTTGATTTATCTAAAAATACACAACAACATGTTTCCAGAAAAAATTGTTGGTTCAATAAATCTTCAAACCGGTGAGGCAATACCTCCAGATTTTGCGAGAGAGGCAATTCTTTCCTATGCAACCGAAGAGGAAATTGCTCTAGTTAAAAAAGACATAAGAAACATCTACAAAGTTGCAGATGCAGTTTATGAAAGAACCAAAAACGAAAAAGAGCCACTTGTTATTATGTTAGATGAGCTTCTAAATGCAAATCCAGAGGTTCAACAACTCTGCTACACTTTGGTTTTGAACAAGATGGTTGAAATGGGTAGGGGATTAAAGCTTCCTGCAAACACAGTTATTGTTGCAACTGGTAATCCAGAGAAGTATTCAATTGTAAGTAAGGAAATGCCAGAACCACTTCAAAAGAGGTTTGACCATGTTTATAATATGAGGCCAAATGTTAGTCAGTGGTTAACTGAATATGCAATACCAAATAAAGTACACCCAATGGTAATCGGATACATATTCTCAAAATATTTAGAAAATGGACGAGATGAAGATATGGCCAACATGGGATACTTTTATGAAGACCCACAGGATTATGAAGTTAAACGAGATGAATACGGCCAAAGGGTTCAAACCAATGACCCAAGAACGTGGGTGAAAGTTTCTGATTCCCTTTATCATTTTGAAAGCGACTTAAGGCAAGGAAAATACGAAGGCATTGATATTGAAGAGGAATTAAAAAGAACCCTAAAACTCAGAAATGAATGGGCAGAAGAATTCTTCGATTATTATAACAGGCCAACAATCACTCCGGAAGAAATAATGGATAACACTTATTCGGAAGTTGAAATACCGAACACAATTAATGAGAAATATGCATGCATTGGAAGCTTACTTACCGCAAATGAGGAACAAGTTGCAAAATGTAGACAGTTTATAAAAAGGTATTGTGATCCTGAATATTTGGCAGTTTATGATATTTACTGGGTTGGTAAAGATGAAAACAGAATGGAAAAACTAGAAGAAATTGAACAGATGGAGAAATCAAAGATGATTGCTCTTAAAAAAATAGGCAAAACAACCAATGAGAATAACTCAGTAAAAGACTAAAAAACATATGGACATATGACAAATTTGCCATATGTTTTTTATTTGGGTATGCAAGAATAACGAAATTAATGCGATTATTTTTTACAAAAGAGTAGCAACTGGGCGATTATAAATATTCATTAAAAATTAGATAATATGTTTGATTTTAAATTAATTATTTGCTAAAATAATTAAAAGGGGTGGTGTTATGAAATTTAGAATTGGATTAATAGCATTTATTGTTTTGGTTGCAGTAATTGGTGTGGCTGCATTTTTATTCTTTCCCAAAGGTGGTGCAAGAAACGGAATATATTTTAAAACATACGAAGGAGTTTATGCAAAAATAACCGGCTCTGTTACTGGCGGTGCAAATGATATTGAACTGAATGATTTGGTTTATGGTGATGGCTCTGCACCAACGGGGCAGGAACTATCATCTTGGCAAGTGAACCTTGATTTTGGCGACAATGATGAAATAACGATTACAATTAAAGTGAACAACTATGGTAATGAACCATTGTATGTTTTCTTTAAAGATAATGGAAAAGAGATAAGCAACGTAACCAAAACAATCTACAACAATGGTGTAGAATACGAAAGTGGTAAACTTATTCTTCTTCAAGCATCAAGCGACGAAACAATATTTACAGTAGTGTTTAAAAGAGAGCAAGATGTTGCAACAACAATAAGGTATAGTTACGAGGTTAAACTTCAATCTGCCCTAACAGATGAAGACATAACCAGCGGAAGCCTAGAGATTGCCGAAAACTCAGATTTTACCTACACATACGACACAGCCAAAGGCGAAGCAAAAATAACAGGCTTAACATCAAATAACACAAAAACAGAATTAAGCCTACCAAGTATGGTTGCAAACGAGGGCGGGGCATATGTTGTTACCTCGGTTGAAGCTAAAGCATTTAAAGGCAACAAAAACATAACAAGTGTGGTAATACCAAACACGGTAAAAGAGTTAAAGACAAGCGCTTTTCAAGATTGTACAAACTTAACACAAGTAACAATTCCAGACAGTGTAACAAAACTTGGTAACAAGGTGTTTAAGGGTTGCACGGGTTTAACAGAAATAGCACTTCCAAATACATTAAAAACGCTTGGAAGTAATGTATTCTCGGGATGTAGTTTTACTGAACTCAATTTAACAGATAGTATAACGACTTTAAATATTGACACATTTGCGGGAATAAAAAATATAGGTAAATTAACAATACCTTGCTCGGTGACTGCACTACCTAACGCTTCTGGAGGATTATTTACTGATGTTGACCGTATTGAAAATATGGTAATAGAAGCAACGAGTAAAGGCACTGAGGTTGGAAATGCGTCTGAAGAATATAACAATTTTGGAGCTTCCTCAAACATTATAAATTTACAAATACAGGCAGGTGTAACAAAAATTAACAATTCAGCATTTGGGAATTGCGGTAGTCTTTCCGTGGTAACATTTGAGAGTAATTCACAATTAACAAGCATTGGAAACTATGCCTTTTATGCATGTAGAAGTCTTTATAATTTTGTAATTCCAGAAAACGTGACGGATATTGGAAAATTTGCTTTCTATTGTTGTGGATTAAACAGTATTACCATTCAAAACAATTTGTCAAACATTGAAGAGGGCGCTTTTGAAGGTTGCCATGCTCTGGTAGAAATATATAATTTATCAACAATAAATATAGAGGCCGGTTCTGAAGAATATGGTAAAATTGCATATTATGCTAAGGATATATATCACAATGCATCGGCAACAAGCAAGGTAACAGTTGTTAATGGGGTAGCATATTATAAGGAGTCTGAAAACGACTATATTGCAATAAGTCTTCGTGATAAAACAGTAACAGATGTAATACTGGATCAAAAAACCAAAGAGATTGGATATAGAGCTTTTGGCGATGAAGCGTTAATTACAAGTGTAACAATACCAGATAGCGTGACCGAAATAGGGACACTTGCATTCTATGGTTGTCGAGAAATCACGAACATTATCATTCCTAATAGTGTAAAAATTATAGGCGAAGATGCATTTTCTTTCTGTAGTGGGTTAACTAATATTATTATACCGGGAAGTGTAATATCTATAGGAAGCAGTGCATTTCGTGGCACAAACCTTACTAGTATATATATTCCAAGCACAGTAGTTAATATATCAGCAGGGAGTTATGGTGATGGCTTATTCATAGTTTCTTATACAGGTGTAAAAGTGTACACAGATGCGGAAACGAAACCATCCGGATGGGGAACATATTGGAATAGTATCAACTCAAGTTCTAGAGCAACGGTTGTTTGGAACAAAAGTTTAGAAGAATATCAGGCAATAATCAGTGGTTAAAATATACTTAGTTTAAAGCAGATGGGCTTTTGCCCATCTGTTTTTAGTATGCATATATATTAAGTAATAAGTTAGTGATAAGAGATAACATATAAATATATTAATTGTGTGGTGCAAAGCATAAAAACAGCGGTAAAATGTTATGGTTTTGAGGGTGGTGTATGTGTAAAAGGTGGAAAAA
>CAKJYJ010000013.1 GCA_918262735.1 Clostridiales bacterium | reverse complement strand
TAAAAATGTTGTACAAGAAATAAAACATCAAGCGTTTGAAGGGTGTTCAAATTTACGATCAGTTACATTTGAATCTGGTTCAAATCTAAAAACGATTGGAAACAAAGTGTTCAAAAATTGCACTAGCCTAACAGGTATAGTGATACCAAATAAAGTAACAAGAATGGGATACATTGAAAACAGCAGTTCAAACAACCCATTTGCAGGTTGTACAAACCTTATCACACTAGATTTTGAAGAAGGTTCGGTTTATAGCGATGATTATATTTTTACTCTAAATCAACAGCTTGAAAACATAACCATACCTGGAGCAATACAGGGAGAAGTAAGTAGTTATGGCATTACCAATCTAAAAAGGGTGACAATTCAAGAAGGCGTAACTAGTATAAGTTATCAAGCATTCTATAATTGCAGCAGTTTAACCAGTATAACCATACCAAATAGTGTAACCAGCATGGGTTCTACTGCATTCTATAATTGCAGCAGTCTAACCAGCATAACAATACCAAATGGTGTAACCAGCATAGGTAATTCTGCATTCTATAATTGCAGTAGTCTAACCAGTGTAACAATATCAAGTTTAGAATCATGGCTAAATATATCGTTTGGTGATAATCCATTATATTATGCTCATCATTTGTATATAGGGGATAACGAAATAACCGAGTTAATAATACCGGAAGGAACCACGGAAATTAAGAACTATGCATTCGACGGTTGCAATGGTCTAATCAATGTAATAATCCCAAGTGGTGTAACCAGCATAGGCGAGGATGCATTCCGTAATTGCAGCAGTCTAACTAGTGTAACCATCCCAAATAGTGTAACCAGTATGGGTTCTTCTGCCTTCTCTGGTTGCAGCAGTTTAACTAGTGTAATCATACCAAGTGGTATAACCAGCATAGGCGATTATACATTCAAAGGTTGCAGTAGTCTAACGAGCATAACAATACCCAATAGTGTAACCAGCATAGGGTATCAATCATTTTTTGGTTGCAGTAGTCTTACGAGTATAACCATACCAAACGATGTAACTAGCATAAGTGCTGGTACATTCTCTGGTTGCGGCTCACTGGAGAGCATAACTTTACCATTTGTTGGTGGAAGTGTAAAGACAGCAACAGCCACATATCAATATCCTTTGGGGCATATATTTGGTACATCGTCTTATACTGGTTCAAGAAGTGTTAGACAAGACTATTATGGTTCAAGCACTTCAACCGCAACCTTAGAATACTACTATATTCCATCATCACTAAGGTCAGTTACAATTACTGGTGGAAATATATTATATGGAGCATTCTACGGGTGTTCAATGCTAACAAGTATAACCATACCAAATAGTGTAACCAGCATAGGTTCTACTGCATTCTATAATTGCAGCAGTCTAACAAGCATAACCATACCCGATAGTGTAACCAGCATAGGTAATGAAGCATTCCGTGATTGCAACAGTCTAACCAGTATAACCATACCAAATAGTGTAACCAGTATAGGTTCTCATGCATTCTATAATTGCAGCAGTCTAACTAGTGTAACTATTGGTAGTGGAGTAACCAGCATAGGTAATTATGCATTTTCTGGTTGTAGTAAGTTATATATAGTAAATAACCTATCACAATTAAATGTAACAGCAGGAAATTCTAATTATGGCTATGTTGCAAATTATGCCCATTTGGTTGTAAATGATGAAAACTTTGCAGATAAGTTAGAAGAAATAGATGGAGTTATGTATTATAAACAAAGCTCAAATAATTATAAAGCAGTGTATGTTGTAGATACAACAATAACTTCAGTAACATTAAACGAAAACACAACGGAAATTTGTTATAAAGCATTCTATTATTGCAGTAGTCTAACCAACATAACCATACCAGATAGCGTAACCAGTATAGGTTCTAATGCATTCAGTTATTGCAGCTCGCTGGAAAGTATGATATTACCATTTGTTGGAGAAAGTGTAAAAACAGCAACGGACACGTTTCAATATCCTTTGGGATATATATTTGGTACATCGTCTTATACAGGCTCAACAAGTGTTACACAATATTATTATGGTTCAAGCACAAGTTCAACCACAAACACAACATACTATATTCCATCATCACTAAGGTTGGTTACAATTACTGGTGGAAATATATTATATGGAGCATTTTATGGTTGTTCAATGCTAACAAGTGTAATCATTGGTAGTGGAGTAACCAGCATGGGTTCTTATGCATTCTATAATTGCAGTAGTCTAACCAGCATAACCATACCAAACAGTGTAACCAGCATAGGTTCTTCTGCATTCTCTGGTTGCGGTAGTTTAACTAGTGTAACCATTGGTAGTGGTGTAACCAGCATAGGAGGTTCTAATGCATTCAAAAACTGTTATGCTTTGGCAGAAGTATATAACAAATCGGCATTAAATATAACAAAAGGCTCGGATAGTTATGGCTATGTAGCTCTCTATGCCGAAGTGGTATATAGTGGAGACACAATAAACACCCCAACCAAAATAGAGGAAATAGATGGAGTTAAATACTATAAAGAAAGTGGAACTAGTTATATTGCACTTGTATGTATAGATAAAACAAAAACAACAATAAGTTTAGATTTAAGAACAACAGAAATAAGGCAATATGCATTCTCTGGTTGCAGCGGTCTAACCACTATAACCATACCAAATAGTGTAACCAGCATAGGTTCTTATGCATTTAATAGTTGCAGTAGTTTAACAAGTGTAACAATTGGTAGCGGAGTAACCAGCATAGGTTCTAATGCATTCTCTGGTTGCAGTAGTCTAAATAGTGTGACAATAGAAAATATTGAATCATGGTTAAATATATCATTTGAGGGTCACCTTTCAAATCCATTACGTTATGTTCATCATTTATATATTGGTAATAATGAAGTAACAGAGTTGGTTATTCCAGAAGGAACCACAGAAATAAAAGGTTATGCATTCTATAATTGCGACTGTATAACCAGTGTAGTCATACCAGATAGTATAACCAGCTTAGGTAATTCTGCATTTTCTTATTGCAGCAGTTTAACCAGTGTAACCATAGGTAGTGGAGTAACCAGCATAGGCGATTCTGCATTCTCTTATTGTGGTAGTCTAACCAGCATAACAATACCAAATAGCGTAACCAGTATAGGTATTTCTGCATTCTATGGTTGCAGCAGTTTAACCAGTGTAACCATAGGTAGTGGAGTAACCAGCATAGGTTATAGAGCATTCTATGATTGCAGTAGTCTAACAAGTGTAACAATTGGTAGCGGAGTAACCAGCATAGGTCAATCTGCATTCTATAATTGCGGCAGTTTAACAATGGTAACAATAGAAAATATAGAATCATGGCTAAATATATCATTTGTTGACAGTTCTTCAAATCCATTACTTAATGCTCATTATTTATATATTGGTAATAATGAAGTAACCGAGTTAATAATACCAGAGGGTATCACAGAAATTAAGAACTATGCATTCTATAATTGCAGTAGTCTAACCAGTGTAAGTATACCAGAAAGTGTAACTAGCATAGGTAATTCTGCATTCTTTGGATGCAGTAGTCTAACCAGTGTAAGTATACCAAATAGTGTAACCAGCATAGGTTCTAATGCATTCTATAATTGCAGCAGTCTAACTAGTGTAACTATTGGTAGTGGTGTAACCAGCATAGGTTCTAATGCATTCTATAATTGCAGCAGTCTAACTAGTGTAACTATTGGTAGTGGTGTAACCAGCATAGGTTCTTATGCATTCAAAAACTGTTATGCTTTGGCAGAAATATATAACAAATCTGCATTAAATATAATAAAAGGCTCGGATAGTTATGGCTATGTAGCTCTCTATGCCGAAGTGGTATATAGCGGAGACACAATAATCACCCCAAGCCAAATAGAGGAAATAGATGGGGTTAAATACTATAAAGAAAGTGGAACTAGTTATATTGCACTCGTATGTATAGATAAAACAAAAACAACAATAGGTTTAGATTCAAGAACAACAAGAATAAAAGATTGTGTATTTTCTGGTTGCAGCAGTCTAACCAGTATAGCAATACCAAATGGCGTAACCAGTATAGGTTCTTCTGCATTCTATAATTGCAGCAGTCTAACTAATGTGACAATAGAAAATATAGAATCATGGTTAAATATATCTTTTGGAAGCTATGGTTCAAATCCATTGTATTATGCTCATCATTTATATATTGGTAATAATGAAGTCACCGAGTTAATAATATCAGAAGGAATCACAGAAATTAAGGACTATGCATTCTATAATTGCAACAGTCTAACAAGTATAACCATACCAAATAGTGTAACCAGCATAGGTGGTTATGTATTCTCTGGTTGCAGCAGTTTAACTAGTGTAACCATACCAAATAGTGTAACGAGCATAGGCGAATATGCATTCGAGTATTGCAGTAGTCTAACCAGTGTAACCATAGGTAGTGGTGTAACCAGCATAGGTTCTTCAGCATTCTATAGTTGTTATGCTTTAGCGGAAATATATAATAAATCGGCATTAATTATAACCAAATGTTCATCTGATTATGGCTATGTAGCCCTCTATGCCGAAGTGGTATATAGTGGAGACGAAATAAATACTCCAACCAAAATTGAGGAAATAGATGGTGTTGCATATTATAAAGAAAGTGATACTAGTTATATTGCACTTGTATGTATAGATAAAACAAAAACAACAATAAGTTTAGATTCAAGAACAACAAAAATAAGTCAATATGCATTCTATTATTGCAGTAGTCTAACCAGTGTAACCATACCAAATAATGTAACCAGCATAGGTGAAAGAGCATTCTCTGGATGCAGCAGTCTAACCAGTGTAACTATACCAAATAATGTAACCAGCATAGGTAATTATGCATTTTCAGTGTGTTATGCTTTAGCAGAAGTATATAACAAATCGGCATTAAATATAACAAAAGGTTCATCTGATTATGGTGGTATTGCCCGATATGCTGAGGTGGTATATAGCGGAGACACAATAAACACCCCAAGCAAAATAGAAGAAATAGATGGCGTTAAATACTATAAAGAGAGTGATACTAGTTATATTGCACTTGTATGTATAGACAAAACAAAAACAACAATAAGTTTAGATTCAAGAGCAACAAAAATAAGGCAATATGCATTCTATAATTGCAGCAGTCTAACCAGTATAACCATACCAAATGGCGTAACCAGCATAGGTAATTCTGCATTCTCTTGTTGCAGTAGTCTAACCAGTGTAACCATACCAAATAGTGTAACGAGCATAGGCGAATATGCATTCGAGTATTGCAGTAGTCTAACCAGTGTAACCATAGGTAGTGGTGTAACCAGCATAGGTAATTCTGCATTCTTTGGATGCAGCAGTCTAACAAGTGTAATAATACCAAGTAGTGTAACCAGTATAGGTAATTATGCATTCTATAATTGCAGTAGTTTAACCAGTGTAACTATACCAAATGGTGTAACCAGCATAGGTAATTCTGCATTCTTTGGATGCAGCAGTCTAATCAGTGTGACTATACCGAATAATGTAACCAGCATGGGTCAATATGCATTCAGAGGTTGCAGCAATTTAACAAATGTTACATTTGAAAATCCAAATGGGTGGTTTGTGGCTAATTCTAGCACTGCAACCAGCGGAACCGATATTACCCTAACAAATTCAGAAACCAATGCAACATACTTAAAGTCAACATATAGTGGCAAAATTTGGAAGCGAAACTCATAGAATTTATTTGTTATTTTGTTTGAATTGCATAATAAAAGACTAAGCTTTTATGGCTTAGCCTTTTTATATAAAACAAAGCGGTTATTTTTATTCATTTATTCTTGTATGCTTAAATAGAAAAATCTATAGTTACTGGTGGATTATTGCCAAACAATTAATTATAGCTTTTATTTATATAAGTGTTTTATGCTTTTTCCATTTCATTATATTCCATATAATTATTAAAATTTGAAGAGGTATTGATATTAAAAAGAGGTACCAAATTCTGCCATAGGGAACCGAAAGACATAGGCTTAAAACAAGTGTCCACACAAGCAGGGATTCTGACACGGTTAATAGCAGACGATATTTCCATAAGGCAAAGAACACGACGCAGATAATAAAGCCAATTGGGACAGCATAAACAAATAACAACCATGAATGATTTGGTAATATATTAAACACAAGAGCAAGGGCAAAGAAGACGGTCATAACAAGCCAGACCAAACCAACCGATAGCGTTAAAACGAATATTTTGTTGTGTAGTAGTTTTTTTATATCAACTTTTTTCTTTTTAATGTCCTTATATGAAAGAAGGTCATTAACGGTTATTTCAAACATATCTGCAATTTGTTTAAGCACAACAATATCTGGCAAAGATTCGCCACGCTCCCATTTTGAAACAGCTTTGTCGGAGTAGTTTAATTTTTCCGCAAAGTCAATTTGGGATAGCCCTGCAAGTTTTCTATATTCTGCGATATTTTTACCAATTTGGGTTTTTAATTCATCATAATTTTGTTCCATAACTATATTTATACCATTTTTTTTGCTCTTTTGCAATTAAAATAAACAATATTCCACTGTGAGTAGAGTCGAATATTGTCAGTCTACTGCCAGTTTTTTAAGTCTATAATTAAATAAGTAATAAAAGGTTGATTAATTATTCACAAATAATTACAATCATAGCATAACAAACAAAAGGATGGGTTTAATATGAGAATTGCGATTTCAGCAGAAAGTACAATTGATTTACCACAAGAAGTTTTAGATAAATATAAAATTAAAACAGTTCCATTTACCATTTTGCTTGGAGAAAAAATGGGATTAGATGGAGTTATAACAGCGCAGGAAATTTTTGAATATGTTGCAAAAAATAAGGTGCTTCCAAAAACCAGTGCTGTTAATGAAGCCCAATATGAAGAACATTTTGCAAACATATTAAAGGATGCAGATTCAATTATTCATTTCACACTTTCTTCAGAAATGAGTTGTGCATATCAAAATGCTGTTAGTGCGAGCAGAAAATTCAAAAACGTTCACATTATTGATAGTAGAAGTTTAAGTACGGGTATTGCATTGCTAGCCATCAAAGCATCAAAAATGGTTGAAAACGGATATGATGTTGCACATATAGTAAATCAATGCTTGGAAGATACAAGAAAAGTTCAGGCAAGTTTCGTGCTTAACAAACTTGATTATTTAAGAAAGGGTGGTAGATGTTCAGGTCTTGTTTATTTTGGGGCAAACATTCTTCAAATTAGACCACAAATTCTGGTAAAGAGTGGTAAAATGTCACCAAATAAAAAATATAGGGGAAACTATGACCACTGTGTTGTGAATTATTGTAAAGACACTCTTGCAGAGTTTCCAAATCAAGATAAGAGCGTTGCTTTTGTAACATACACAACGGCAAGTGACTTTGCTGTGGACTATGCCTACAATGCACTTAAAGATGCCGGATTTAAGGAAATATATAAAACAAATGCTGGGGCAACAATAACGAGCCATTGTGGACCAAACACGCTTGGCATTTTGTTTCTTACCGTTTGACATTAATAAAAGTTATTTAGTATAATATAGCCATGGAAATAAAATATGTAATCATAATTGTTGCCGTGGCTTTTTTGTTACTTATTATGGTTGGTCTAGCAATAGTAAATTTTTCAACAGAGGAACTATATGATAAATATAAAAAAGTTTCAAATCTGCCATGTGGCATAACCCCTATTGACCTGGTTAATGTGCTAAATATGACACAATTTAATAATCAACTTAGAGTAACTTTCAAAAATAATTTATTTTGCGATGCTTTATCTTCCAATGGAGTATTAACGTTATGTTCACAGTATGCTAATCAAAATAATATGGCAGGCGTTGCAATTTGTGCACATGAACTTGGGCATGCGTACCAGTTTAGAGATAAGAAACAAAAAATGTATTCACATGCAAGCCTAATTAAAACGAGCAAACTATTCTCATGGCTTTTCACGCCACTTGTGATTGGTGGAATTGGAGCTCTAATTTTTGGGTACAATATGATTGGTCTGGGCATTTTGATTAGTGCGGGCATTAGTTTTCTTGTTGCCGTTATTTCAAAACTTTCAACAATAGGAATTGAAAGAGAGGCATCAAATAATGCTTTGGAAATACTCAGGGTTTATGCAAACTTTACAGATGACGAATTAAAAACTGCAAAAAAGTTTTTGGATAGTGCAAAAATGACATATATTGCAGATTTATTAAAAATAATGTTAAAATGGACGATGTTGGTTAGAAAATAGGAGGCGAATATGTATTGGGAATATTACTTAATGGGAATTATAATTTTACCAGGAATTATTTTTTCAATTTGGGCACAGGCACGAGTTACAAATTCTTATTCAAAGTATTCTAAAGTTTTGGGCTCTAAAGGAATAACCGGTGCAGAAGTTGTTAGAATGATGCTTGGTGTTAATAATATAAACGACGTGCAGATAAGGGCAATAGAGGGCGACCTTTCAGACAACTATAATCCAAGGACAAAGGTGGTTTCTTTATCTAGAGATGTTTATTATGGTTCAACCATTTCTGCACTTGGTGTTGCCGCTCATGAATGCGGACACGCAATTCAACACGCAAATAATTATGTTCCAGCAAAAGCTAGGGGAGTGCTTGTTACGGTTTCAAATGTGTCATCTAGACTACTTTGGCCAATAATTATTATTGGATTACTTTTGGATATTGGTGTTGAAACTGTGTATGGAAAAGTTGTTTTGTGGTGTGGAATAATTGTGTTTGGTTTAAGTATGATTTTTTCACTAATAACTCTGCCTGTTGAACTTGATGCTTCTAAAAGAGCGTTAAAATCACTTGTTGACCTTGATGTTTTAGACAATATGGAAGTTGCCGGTGCAAAAGAAGTTTTAACTTCTGCTGCATTAACCTATGTTGCTGCGCTTGTTGTTTCAATTCTTCAACTTGTAAGATTTTTATTAATTTTTGCAAGAAGGCGAGATTAATAGTTTTCAAAAGTGATAAGGTGGAAAAATGGAAAGAAATCAATCTCAAAGAAATTTGGTTTATGATTATGTTAAAAATCAATATAACAGCGAAATTGAACAACTTTGGCCCAAGTACCCTAAAGATGTTGTTTTTAGAAATAAGCAAAATAAAAAGTGGTATGGGATTGTGATGGAAGTTGCTTGCAGAAAGGTTGGCATAAATAAAGAGGGTTATGTTGATGTTCTGAATGTTAAAATAAATGATAATTTGTTAAAAGATTTTTTAATAAAGCAAAGTGGTTTTTGCCCGGCATATCATATGTCAAAGGAACATTGGATTTCAATAATTCTTGATGGTTCAGTGAATATTAATCAGGTTTATGACCTTATTGATGCAAGTTATAATATTATTAATAGCAACAATAAGGCAAAAAAACAACTATAAGAATTATCATTTATGGCATATAAAAAACGGTCTATGTTGTCATAGACCGTTTTTGTTTAATGCGATACTTTATTTCAAGTTAAAACCATCTTTAAAAGCATTGCCAACAATTTCTCCAAGCACCCTATAGGTGTTTGAAGACATATCAAATGTGATTATTTCCATTTTATCAACGTCAATTTTACCATCTTTGGTTAAATACTTATCGTCAACAGAAACGTTAACAATGTTACCAATAAGTGTTCCATCATCAAATGATTCAACAGTACATTCCAATGTTAGTGGATACTCCTCAAACAGTGGGGCATTAACAAAATTTGATTTAACTGCATGAAAGCCAGCCTTTTTTATTTTGTCCTCTTTGTTTCCAGAAACAACACCAAAATAGTCAGAAGCAACTAGTGTGTTTTTAGTTGCAAAACTAACGGTGAATGCTTTTGTTTTTTCTAAGTTGTCGGTTGTTTTGTGTTTAGACATAGATATAAACACTTGATTATAATCATAGATCCCGCCCCATGCCGCATTCATTGCATTAGCATTACCATTTTCGTCATAAGTTCCAATAATTAATACTGGAAGTGGAAGAAAGTTCATTTTCTTTCCTAAATTTTTTCTCATTTTTTATTTCCCCCTTAACATTATAATTTTATGTTATTTTAACATCACTGTCAAACGAATTGGCAATAGAGTTGACAAATTTTTTATATATCATTAATGTTTTTGAGATTAAAAATAGGGAGAGAAATATATAGACATTTTAATAATTTTAAAAAAATAAATAATAATTAATTAAAAAATAAATAATAATCAAAAAATGGCTAAAATAAAAGGATTTAGCCACTTTTAATTTAATAATAAAAATATTTTAATTATTTTTTTTAATATTATTATAATTTTATTAATTATTATTTATCATATTAAAAAATTCTGTTGCTGGGTGGTAACCAACAATTCTGGAAACTTCTTTTCCACCCTTAAAAAGAATCACACATGGTATGCTCATAATGCCATACTTAATTGCTAGGTCTGGCTCTTCATCGGTGTCTATTTTAACAACTTTACACTTTTCGCTAACCTCTTCCATAACCGGTGCAAGCATTCTGCATGGTCCGCACCAAGTTGCAAAAAAATCAACAAGCACTGGCTCTTTGCAATTTAGAACCTCCGCTTCAAATTCTTTTGATGTTATGTGTTTAATATTCATTTTTTCTTCCTTTTATCAAAAAATCTCGTTGCATATAGTGTGTCAACTTAAAACAAAATATATGCAATTGATTTATAAGTAGTATAAGTTATTTTTTAGTTTCCTGTCAAATAAATATCAACTAATCAAAAAAGATATATTTACTTGACTTTTGCAAAAATAAAAAATCACTTTACTTTTTGTTAAAAAAATAGTATTTTTTATATGTTGCGTAAGGAGAGCATAATATGATTGAGTTTAGATATGATACACAACTTTTAATTGAAGGAACCGGTCTTGATGAGGATAAAATTAAAGACTACTTCATGAAAAATTTTAAGGGTGATTGCTTAATCGCCGTTGGAGACGATGAATTAATTAAAATTCATTTTCACACAAATGAGCCATGGGATGTTTTGAAGTATTGTGCTTCACTTGGTGAAATCTGTGATATTGTTGTTGAAGATATGGACCGTCAAGCAAGGGGATTAAAAGGTTAAAACTTATGAGCATTGATTTAGATAAGGTACAAAAGGAAGTTATAGAGAATAAAAAAAATCATGGTTGGGAGGTTAAGATTCCAGATGAGTTTTGTTATCTTTATGGCGAAGTTGCCGAGGCTTACGATGCTTATATAAAAAATAAAGATGATCTGGGGCTAGAGCTTGCCGATGTTGCAATATACTTAATGAGTATTGCCGAAACGCTGGGGTTTTCTCTTTCAGATGAAATTTTGAAAAAGATGGAGATAAACAAACATAGAAAGTATGTAAAAGTTGACGGCAAAACAATTAAGATAGACGATAGAGATTAATTTAACCAATTAAAACATATTGACATTTTAAATAACATTAATTATACTATTCGCATGCCAATGAGGAATATTGGCATTATGCGCCCATAGCGATAGTTGAAGAGCGTTGGTCTACGGAACCTGCTCGGCAATATATTCTTTAGCTTGTTTTTGAAAACAAAAACCACGCATTTATGAATATTACCTGCGCATCCCAAAAATCAATAAGATTTTCGGGGACCCCAAACAACCTTTGGTTCCTTGTGGTTTGAACAAAGCGAACAATAATATTAACATGCGTCCATAGCGATAGTTGAAGAGCGTTGGTCTACGGAACCTGCTCGGTAATATATTCTTCCGGCTTGTTTTTATGATAAAAACCGCGCATTTACGAATATTACCTGCGCACCCCAAAAATCAATAAGATTTTCGGGGACCCCAAACAACCTTTGGTTCCTTGTGGTTTGAACAAAGCGAACAATAATATTAACATGCGTCCATAGCTCAATTGGATAGAGCGTTGGTCTACGGAACCAAAGGTTGGGGGTTCGACCCCCTCTGGACGCACCAAGATTTGATAACTCACAAACTCTGTGGGTTGTTATTTTTTTTCATAGTTATGTATTGGGGTCGAACGTGTGCGTTAAGAAAAAGTTGCCAGTGGCAAGTTTTTTAGCACCAGGCGTGAAAGCGAAGCGGAGCGACCCCCTCTGGACGCACCAAGATTTGATAACTCACAAACTCTGTGGGTTGT
>CAKJYJ010000012.1 GCA_918262735.1 Clostridiales bacterium | reverse complement strand
TTGAAACATAATATCCATTATTTGGTGATATTGTTAAATCAACAATGTCACCCATATTTGATGTTTGATTTGTGCTAACAGTTCCTTGTTGATTGTTGTATGATAATGTAATTGTGTAATCAATTTTATTAAAAAGTGCATAAACAATAACATCTTCGTCTGGCATTATGAATGAATATATTCCATTAGTATATGCTATTTCGCCATTGGCTATGTTTTCTGTTGTGTAATACAAACTATTTGGTGTTAGTTCATAGCCGGTGTCTGGAGTTACTGTTACAACTATCTCTATTCCATATGTTCCTACTGTTGGAAGGAATGATAATGTTCCATGTTCTAGCTCGGCACTTGTTATTGAGTACTCTATTGCTTGAAAATTTGCATATACTGTAACGTTTCCATTTGACATGGTGAATGATAAATTTGTTATTGCAATTTGTTCTGTGCTATCTTCTTGTATGTAATATGCGCTTTCAAATGCGTAGTGGTCATTTGGTGTTATGGTTAGTGTTACCGTTTCGCCCTCTATTGCCTTGGTAACATTTGTAGAAACTTCACCATTCTGCATTTCGCTAATATATATATTGAATATTTGTTTATACATCGCTCTGTACACATTATTCACATTCTCTTGGGTTAACGTGATTTCGTATCTTGGATCCTCTGAAACAATCACTCCATTTACTTCCCATCCTATAAAACGATAACCATCTAATTGAATTGCATCAATAATAATTGTGTCACCTAACCTGCAGTTGTTTTTGCTCTCATATTCAATCTGCTCAACATTTGATGTTATTTCAACCGTGTATGTTTTTGGTCCATTTCCCAGTCCAAAAACCAGCCCGGCACCAATACCAAGCACCAAAACAACTCCCGCAACTAAAAACCATATTTTTTTCATAAAAACCTCTTTTATTTTTGATTATTTTTATTAAAATTAGCTTCAAAAAACCATATTTATTGTATTTATACAATATTTTGTGCAAAAATGTCAAGTCTTAAGTAAAGAAAACAAACTAAAAAGGATATCATTCTTTGATATCCTTTTTTTATGCCTTTGCAAATTGAGAATTATATAAATGGTAATAAAATCCCTTTTTCTCCAATAGTTCGTTATGTGTCCCCTGTTCAACAATATTGCCTTTATTCATCACTAGAATTAAATCTGCATTTTTGATAGTTGAAAGCCTATGCGCAACAATAAAAGTTGTTCTTCCAAGCATTAGTGTGTCAAACGCCTCTTGTATTTTTAATTCAGTTCTCGTGTCAATATTGCTTGTTGCTTCGTCTAAAATCAGCATTGGCGGTTTTATTAGCATTACTCTTGCAATGCATAAAAGTTGTTTTTGGCCAGCTGACAAATTGCTACCATCTTCATTAACAAGCGTGTTATATCCTCTGCTCATCTTCATAATAAAGTCATCTGCACCGGCAAGTTTGGCGGCATTAATTATTTCATCATCTGTTGCGTTTGGTTTCCCGTATGCAATGTTTTCTTTAATTGTTCCAGAAAAAATCCAAGTTTCCTGAAGAACCATTCCATACTTACTTCTGAGTGAGTTTCTTTTTATTTGTGTTATTTCATTTCCGTCAACATAAATTGCACCACTTGTCACATCGTAAAAGCGCATTAATAAATTAATCAGGGTTGTTTTACCACAACCAGTTGGACCAACAATTGCAATTGTTTGTCCCGGTGAAACTTTTAGGTTGAAGTTTTGAATTAATTGCTGTTTTGGATAATAAGAAAAATTAACATCTTTTATTTCAACAATCCCATCAGCACTAGCAAGCACAGGAAGATTAACATCTGATGGTTCATCTTTTGTGTCCAAAATTGCATAAATTCTATCGCTTGATGCAACAGCCGCTTGAAGTTCTGTTATTTCTGTTGAAAGTTCGTTAAATGGTTTGCCAAATGAATTTGCATAACTTAAGAAACTTGATATCAAACCAACGGTAATATTTCCTTTAATTGCCAAAAATGCGCCAACAAATGCAACCATAATATAAACAAATCCATTTATAAATCTTGTTGCGGGATTGGTTAAATTTGAATAAAAATCGGCTTTTTCACTAACTTTATAGTATTTTTGATTAATTTTTTCAAAATTTTCTTGAGCCTGCTCTTCATAGTTAAATGCCTTAACTAGTCTGTCTCCACTTATCATCTCTTCCAAATAACCATTAAGTTCACCCTCACTTCTTGCCTGCTCTGCAAACATTTTGAACGACTTTCTTGCAATATAAGATGCAATTAAAAGGCTCATTGGGGTTATGATTAAAACAACAAGTGCAAGAGGAATGTTTAACACAAACATAAATACTAAAGTCCCAACAATGGTTACAACACCATTTGTTATGCTACTAATTCCCTCTAAAAATCCGTCTGTTAATAGTTCAACATCATTAATCATTCTGCTGAGTAAATCGCCATGTGCGTTACTATCAATAAACTTTAATGGCACTTTATTAAACTTATCAAAAATTATTCTTCTTATATGTTCGTTACACTTAAATGAATATTTGTTTGTGTAAAAATTTGCCACCCAAGTGAACACAACATTTATAACAACACAGCCGGCAACAAATCCCACATACATTAAAAGTTTTGAAAAATCGACCATACCTGCCGAAACGATTGCATCAATTGCTCGGCCTAAAAACACTGGAACTAATAGTTCAAAAAAGTTTTCAATAAAAATTGCAAAAAGGGCAATGTATAGGTATCCATTATATGGTTTGCCAAAAACAACAACTCGTTTTGCCGTTTCAAACATTTTTTTAAATGCCCTTGCCTTTCTTGAACGTTTTAATGTTTGGGCTTCAGAAATTATTGGGCTTTCTTCTTCTGTTGGACCTTTCATTTGACTAGGCATGTTTCACCTCCTTTTTATTTTGAGAGTCATAGATTTCTCTATAAACCTCACAATTATTAAGTAGTTCTTCATGCTTTCCAATTCCAACAACATTACCATTATCTAGCACAATTATTTTATCTGCGTCCTTAATTGAATTTGTACGCTGAGAAACAATAATTTTGGTTGTGTCTTTTAATGTAACCTGCAACGCATGTCTTAAGTTGTAATCTGTTTCAAAATCAAGTGCCGAACTGGAATCGTCTAAAATGATGATTTTAGGGGCATCTACTAATGCTCTGGCAATTGTTAATCTTTGGCGTTGACCGCCAGAAAAATTCGTTCCACCACGCTCAACCCTAGCTTTTATTCCGTCTGGTTTTTCATTAATAAATTCATAAGATTGGCTTATTTTTAACGCCTTTGTCATATCTTCAATTGAGGCATCTTTATTTCTAAACCTTAAGTTACTTTCAATTGTCCCCTTAAAAAGAGTTGGATTCTGCGGAACAATAGAAATATAATTACGTAAATCTTTTAATGAGTATTTTTTTATATTCACACCATTAATCAGTATCTCCCCTGACGTAACCTCATAAAACCTTGGAAGTAAATTAACAAGTGTGGATTTTCCGCTGCCGGTACCACCAATAACACCAATTGTACTTCCAGCATCAATCTTTATTGATAGGTGGCTAATCATATTTTTTTGGTCGTTATATGAAAAACAAACATCATTAAATTCAATGGTTGGTGGGGTACTCTTTGTTAATTCAACTGGGTTTTTATGCTCCTTAATGCTTGGACTAAGCATATAAACTTCATTAATTCTTTTCATGCTAGCACCCGTTCTTGTGTAAACAATAATAAGCCTTGCAATAACAACTAATGAAACAGATATTTGAGAAAAATAATTAATAAATGAAATTATTTTTCCTTGGGTCAACTTACCAACATTAACCCTTATTCCACCAAAATAAACAACCGCAATAATTCCAAGTTGAACTATTAAATATAAAAGTGGTTGCATTATTGATGCAAGTTTACCAATTTCTATATTTGTTTTGGTGTACGCTTTGTTTACCTTGTCAAACTTTATCTTTTCATTTTCTTGTTTATTAAATGCCCTAACAACCCTATTCCCGGACAAATTTTCTCTAGTAACATTACTAACTCTGTCTAAATTTGTTTTTGCTTCAACATATTTAGGAGATGCCTTTTTCATAATTATAAAAACAACAAAAAGAATTAAAGGAATAATTGCAATAAATATTAAGGATAACTTTGCATCAATAATTATTGTTGCAATTGTTGAACCAATTAATAAAAATGGTGACCTTGCAACATTTCGAATTGTTGTTCCAATAGCAACTTCAACTTGGTTAACATCATGAACTACCCTGTTGGTTAATGCCATTGTTGTGTACTTATCTTTTTCGGCACTAGATATCATTGTGATTTTTTTATACATATCTCGCCTAATATCAAGCCCAACGCCACGACTTACTTTTGATGCACATTTTGAACAAATTATTGCACAAATAAACCCCAAGAGATTCATTAGTAAAACACACAAACTAATGATTATTATATATCTTTTATTATCGTTTGGTATACCAACATCTAAAATAAGAGCAACAAGAATTGGTGTAATTAAATCAAAAACAGCCTCAAAAAATTTGAATGCTGGTCCCATAAACGCTTTTAATTTATACCTTTTCAAATAGTCAAATAAGTTAAACATTAATTAATCCTCATTGTATTGTTGGTTAAATAATAAAAATAATTATTTAGCCACAAAAAATGTTAAACAATGGAATACTCCGTTTGTCTATAATATTTTAATAAAATATAAAAAAGTTATCAAGTAAAACAGGTTATTTACAAAAAATAATAATAATTTTTTATAAAAACATAAAAAATATTAAAAATTTAGTAATTTTTTATAAAAAAACGATATTATTTATTAAATATGTATTATAAGAGAATAATAGTTTTAAGCATCTTCTTATCACATACAAAAAAAACAGAGGGCAAGTATTGCCCTCTATTTTATATCTACCTTGACATGTCACCATCTTTAGTTACATACTCTGGTAACACATATCCTTCTGGATAATAGTCAACTTCATCACCATATATTTTTTTACACAGCTCCAATGTTTTATGAAGTAACTCTGTGCAGTTATTCTTATTCGTCTCATCTTTAATATTGCCATATAGTGAAATAATTGCACTTAAATCATATGGCATATAAGAAATAAACTCATCTTTAACCTTCTGGTTAAATTCTGCATCATATTCGTGATATGTTGAAATATAATCAACAACTCTGTTTGAACAATCATAACCAAATAATGTTGCAGGTAAATTTGTTCCCATTCCAACATCTTTACTCCCAGTTAAGGTATGCATCATTTCATGAGCCAAGAAAAAGCGAAGTTGAACATCAGATAAATCCATATCAGAATTAAAATATATTGTGCTCTTGTTAATTTTGTGTAGATCCAACAAATAATCTTGATTATATGTGACAGCTGCCGCATTTTTAGGGCATGCATCATTTCCCTTAAATGACTTAAAATCAATAAAAACATCACATTTTGAAGGATCAGAAACATCACACAAATTAAAATGATAATTAGGATTAACAACGTTAAACACCTTATTCAAATAATTGTAAAAATACTCAAACTGTTGCTTTTGACTATCAGTTACATTATTACTTAACCCAACTTTAATATTTTTTGTATCTAATGGTGAAAATTTCCTGTATCCATAATCAAACATATCTTTACCCAAATAGTCAGAATTTCCTCCATAGTATTTCAAACTATACTCAATTCTAGGTGTATCTAACTTGGGAGTAACAACATTATACGCAACAACGCCACCAACAAAAATAAAATAACAAGCAAGTAAAACCCTTAGGGCGTTTATTATTTTTTGCCCAACAGGTTTCAATTTTTTGTTATTCATTTTTATTATTGCCTTTTTCTCGCGTTCTTTTTTCATTATTTCCTCTTCAAGTATTATTTTATCAAAAATAATATATTATGTCAATATTAACTATATAAACCCATATAATAAACTATAAATAATATTTGACAAAGCTCGACGCAGTCCCAAATGACGTTGATGGTAATTACATTAGCAATTGGCAAGTATTACTTGCTGAAACAAACAAAGTATTAAAATTATCTTCTTATGCAATGTCTTATGCCGAGGAGCAGAGAGGCAAGCAGCACGTATGTGATATTTGCCTAAATGCGACGATGCCGCAAATGACAT
>CAKJYJ010000011.1 GCA_918262735.1 Clostridiales bacterium | reverse complement strand
ACCTGCGAAGGGGGCAGCCGCCTAAGGTAAAACCAATGACTGGGGTGAAGTCATAACAAGGTAGCGGTATCAGAAGGTGCCGCTGGATCACCTCCTTTTAAAGAGAAATCTTTAAGTCGAGCGAGATAGAGATATCTTGTAGAAAAAGACAGTGCAGAAACAGGTAGAAAAGAAAGCTACAAACAACAGAAACCCAATTCTATTAAAATTTTCAAAACAAAAAGAACCACTTATCGTGGCTCTTTTTTTTTGTTAATGTTTAATTATAGTTTAATAATTATTGTTTTTTAAGTAAAAACGAGGTATTTTTTACATTTTTTCATTCATTATTTAGATTTAATGTTTCTTTTATTTGCTAAAAAATTCTATTTATAATATACTTTTATTGTTTTGGTTAAACAATTTTTTTATGGAGAATATAAATGAATATTAAAAAATTTGTTAAGGATAATTACACAGGCAGAGATGTGATTGTTGCTCTTCAACATATGTTAACCATGATGGGAGCAACTATTCTTGTTCCGCTCAGTTGTGGAATGAATGTTTCTCTTGCCATGATTTGCGCGGGTATCGGAACCATATGTTTCTTTTTTATATCAAAGAAAAAAGTTCCAGTTTTCTTGGGAAGTTCATTTGCATTTTTGGGTGCGTATATTTCAATTATGGGTAACAATATTGACCCAGTACGTGGTGAAACGGTAACAAATTTATTTAGTACCAATTATGAACTTTGGTGTACTAATATGGGTAAACTTGCAGTTTCTCTTTGGTTTGCTGGACTATTATATGTTTTATTTGCTGGGTTAATTAAGGTTATTGGACCACAAAAGATAAAAAAGTTCTTTAGCCCGGTTGTTGTTGGCCCAATTGTTATTTTAATTGGATTAACTTTATGTCAAACAATTATGCAGAGTAATATATGGTCACAAATTGCGGGAAATGAATATTCTGGTGCGGTTGGCGAGGTTAGTGCCTGGAAAGTTTGGACAACTGCAATTATAACAATGATTACAATCTTGGTAATAAACGCATATACCAAACCAAAGAGTATTCTTAGAATTATGCCAATTATTATTGGCTTTGTTGTTGGAACAATTTACGCAATTATAATAGGATATCCAATGCCAAAAATTGAAGTGAATTCAATTATTATTTTTCAAGACATATTCAGTAGTAATTCCGCATTAGGCTTTTGGAAACATTTATCAATAAGCGGTAACGCGCTATTGCAAATTCTTCCAATTGCACTTGTTTCCATTATGGAGCATCTTGGTGACATATCAGCAAATGGGATTGTTTGTGGAAAAGATTTTTTTGCCGACCCTGGCGTACACAGAACACTTTTGGGTGATGGTGTTGCAACGGCTTTTGCAGGTTTGTTAGGTGGGCCAAGTAACACAACATATAGTGAAAACACGGCGGTTTTAGTTATGACCAAAAACTATAAACCAACAACGTTGTTGCTTGCTGGAATATTTGCTGTGGTTCTTGGAATGTTTGTTCCATTTGCAACAATTATGTATGCGATTCCAAAGCCAGTTATTGGTGGTGCATCGGTTGTTCTGTTTGGTATGATTGCAATTTCTGGCCTTAGAAGCATTGTTGATAACAATATTAATCTCAGTGAAACTAAAAATTTATTATGTGTTTCATTAACATTGGCAACGGGTATGGGATTCAGCATTATTGGTGGTTTAACGGTTGGTGGGATGCAGGTTTCTGCACTTTGTATTGCAACGATTGTTGCTGTTGTGTTAAATCTTATTATTCCGGATAAAAAAGAGTTCACCAATGGCGTTGGGCTTCAGACCAAAACCACCGCAGAAGATATTCAAGAGAATAATTCGGAAGATGAAGTGACTAATAGTTAAATGTAACTGCAATTAATAATTATTAAATTTTATTATACATATTTATAAAAAACACTGTAATTTTGTTTAATTATCGTGTTTTTTTAATATTTTAATAAGATTATTAATATTCTGTTGTATTTTTTGAATATTGATTGAAAAATAAAAATAGTTTTGTTAAAATGAACATATGGATAAAGTTTTAATAGCACAAATTCTTAAACCACAAGGATTGAATGGTGAAATAAAATGCAAACTATGCAATAATAATCCTCAATTATTAAAAAATGTGAATGAGGTATACTTAGAAGGAAAAGATGTTCCTTCAAGAATAATTAGCAAGCGATTTTCTGGTGGTTTTATGTATGTTAAACTTGGAACAATCAACTCGCGCGAAAAGGTGGACCTTCTTCGTGGTTTTGGGCTATATGCAGAGAGAAGCCTAATAAGCGTTCCAGAAGATGAATATGTTATTGATGAAATTATCGGGAGTCAGGTTGTTGATGAAGATAACAATAATATTGGGGAACTTATTGATGTTCAGAATTATGGTGCAACGGATTTGTTTGTAATTAATCAATACAAAAGGGAATATATGATACCATTTGTTGATGATATTGTTGTTAAAATTGTACCGGCAAACAAACTAATTGTTGTGAACAGAAAAAAATATGATGAGGCAAAGATATGCGAATAGATATTTTGACGCTTTTTCCAAATATGTTTGAACCATTGAGGGAGAGCATTATAAAAAGGACGGTTGATAAAAACCTTGTTGAAATAAACATAATTCAAATAAGGGATTTTTCAAATGATCCACATAAAAAAACCGATGATGTTCCATACGGCGGTGGTGCTGGAATGGTTATGACACCACAACCACTTTATGATGCGATTCAAAGTGTTAAAGACGAAGGTGCACATATTGTGTATTTAAGTCCAAGGGGCAGGGTTTTTAATCAAAACATTGCAAAAGAGTATTCTTCTTATGAACATATAATACTCGTTTGTGGACACTATGAAGGAATAGACCAAAGAATAATTGATTTATGTATTGATGAAGAATTATCTGTTGGGGATTATGTTTTAACGGGTGGAGAATTGCCAGCAATGATTGTTACTGATTCAGTTGTTAGATTAATAGATGGAGCAATATCTTCCGACTCTCTTTCTTGTGAAAGTTTTTCAACAAATATGCTTGAGTACCCACAATACACGAGACCACAAAACTTTATGGGACTGGAGGTTCCAGAGGTGTTATTGTCGGGGCATCATGCAAATATTGATAAATGGAGAGAGGAACAAAGTTTTCTCATTACACAAAAAAATAGGCCAGATTTATTAAAAAAATAGCAAAAAAATATTAATTTTTATAAAAAAAGGACAAAAATGACAAAAATTAATTGGTTCCCGGGTCATATGGCTAAGGCTCTCAGAGATATGGCCGACGAGGTAAAAAACATTGATATGGTTATTTATGTTTTAGATGCAAGAGCACCTAAAAGTTCTGTCAACCCTGAATTTATTGGAATAATTGGAAACAAACCAATTTTATATGTTCTCAATAAAGCAGATATGGTTGATGAAAAAATATTGATAAAACATATTGATTCTTTTAAGGGTGAAAATTGTGAAGCGGTAACATTAAATAGCACACAGTCAGGTGCAATAAAAAAAATAAAACCAATAATGACTAAGCTTTGTTTTGAAAAACTACAGAAATATAAACAGAAAGGATTTAACATTAATTTACGTGCAATGGTAATAGGAGTTCCAAATTCTGGTAAAAGCACACTAATTAACAACTTATGCGGTGTTAAAAAAACTATTACAGGAAACAAAGCTGGTGTAACGAGGGGAAAACAATGGCTTTCTCTTGACAATGGATTTGAATTATTAGATACCCCAGGAACATTGTATCCCAAAATTGAAAATCAAAGCGTTGCTGAAAAACTGGCGTTTATTGGTTCAATTAAAAATGAGGTTGTTGATATGGGGGAACTTGCAGTTGATTTTATTAATTATTGCAAGCATAATGATTTTTCAATTCTCTCTTATTATGGCGTTACTGATAAAAATTTATCGCCTATAGAAATAATAGAGCATATTGCAAAGGTAAAACACTATTTGCAAAAAGGTGCTGAACCCGATTACGACAGAACGTGTTTTGCAATAATAGATGATTTTAGAAAGGGTAAGCTTGGTAAAATTTGCCTTGATTAAAAGCTATGGTATATTTGATTTTTCAAATATATCTTTTTTTATTACAAATTCGTTTGCGAATATTATTAATATTGGCTATAATATAACCATAAAGGTTAGTTTGTTTTTCGCAGACTATAGACGTGTTTTATGAGATTTATTAAATATTTTGATGCCGGTACTGATTTAGGTTTGGTACGGAATTTTTCTGAAAAGTATGGTATTTCAGAGAATGTTATAAAAATTATTGTTGGTAGAGGGTTTAACACCGAACAAGCGGTGTCTGATTTTTTGTGGCCAGAAAAGGTTGAATTACAATCACCATTTTTGATGAAGGGGATGCGTGAAGCAGTTGAAACCATCAATAGTTATATAAAAAATGGAAAAAGAATACTCGTTTTTGGAGATTATGACGTTGACGGTATTAGTGCCACCGCAATTATGATAAAAACATTAAGGAAACTTGGTGCAGATGTTAAGTATTTTTTACCCAACAGATATGTTGACGGGTATGGTTTAACAAAGGCGGTGATTGATAAGGTTAATAAATTGTTTTCACCAAATTTAATAATAACGGTGGACTGTGGAATAACCGCTGTTGAAGAAGTGGATTATGCAAAAAGTCTAGGTATTGAAATGATTATAACAGACCACCATGAAATGGGGGAAACCTTGCCAGATTGCATAACAATCAACACAAAATTTATCGATCAAGAATATAGTTATCGTGGGTTGTGCGGAACTGGTGTGGCATATAAGGTTTCAGAGGCCTTAACATCTTTTGAAGAGGCTTCGGAATACTTGCCGATTGTTGCAGTTGCAACAATTGCGGACATTGTTCCTTTAACGGGTGAAAATAGAACACTTACACGTCTTGGTTTT
This sequence comes from Clostridiales bacterium, assembly GCA_918262735.1. Classification (GTDB taxonomy): domain Bacteria; phylum Bacillota; class Clostridia; order Christensenellales; family UBA1242; genus HGM11367. The sequence continues at coordinate 10,890 of CAKJYJ010000011.1, read as the reverse complement.
GAAAAAATGGACAAACTGCCAGCCGGCTTGATTAGTATGTTTAATGCAAATAAAGTGTCGATAAAAAAACCAGATGCATCAGATATTGCTTTTAAGATTGCGCCAAAATTAAATGCAAGCGGAAGAATGGGTGATGCTGTTGATTCGCTTCTTCTTTATTTTGAAACTAATCCAGCAAAAATAAGTGAATTAATTGAAAAAATTCATTCGCACAACACAAAAAGACAACTCCTAGGGGCAAAAGTTCACGAAGATTGTAAAAAAATGCTGGAAGGAAAGGATATAACCAATATGCCAGCAATCATCCTTTGGAAAGAGGACTGGGATCATGGTGTTTTAGGTATTGAGTGTTCAAAGCTTTTAGAGGAGTATAATAGACCAGTTTTTCTATTCACAAAAGAGGGAGATGAATTAAAGGGCTCGGTAAGAAGCATTACGGACATTAACATTCATGACGTTTTGACCAGTGTTTCCGACATTTTGGAAGTGTTTGGTGGTCACACTATGGCAGCGGGGTTAACTTTAAGATTAAATAAATTTGATGAGTTTGTAAAAAGGGTTTATTCATATATATATGAGAACATTAACTTTAAGATATTTGAACCAATAGAGTATTATGATGAACAATTGGAACTGTGTGATATTTCACCCAAATTTGTTGAGGATTTAAGAGTTTTAGAGCCTTGCGGGGCAGAGAATCCAAAACCTAGATTTTTGATAAAATCTAGTGACATAACAATACAACCGCTTACAAAATCAAGCGGGCACGCAAATATTATTTTTGGTAAAGCTCTCAGCCTTGTTTTCTTTAATTACATTAAGGAAGCCAGCAAATTAAATTTTGGTAAGAATTTCAGTTTTATTTTTGAAATACAAGACATAAAAGGAAAGTTTATAAAAGGCATTGTTAAAGAGTTTGATTTTGATGGTGAATTAAAACCATCTGCATCAAGATTTTTGGAATGTTACTCAATTAATCAATTGTCTGTTGGGGGCAACTCAAAAACTCAAGAATATTCAATTTACACACAAAATGACATGTTAAAATTTATTTTGGATTGTAAAAATAGCGTTTTTGGAACGGTTTTTGTTGCTAATACGGTTGCATCTTATAACAAATTTATTTCAACTTATGACATGTCAAACATATATTCTGTTGACATAACTGATAGTTGTGTGGCGGGTTATAATAGTGTTTTGCTTGCACCAAAAAACATTTCATTTGCAACGAATTTTAATAGAATAGTATTTTTAGATCCTGTTTTAGATATGTCGTATATTTCTGCAATTAACAGCATTTCTAAAGCAAAAATATATCTTTGTGCTGACGGAAAGTATTCAAAATTATTGTTTGAAAACTTAAATTTGGAGCGATATAATTTTACTTCAATTTATAAAGAATTATTAAAAAACCAGAATACTGAATTTGTTAGCGTAAATGGGCTATACTCTAAAATTGTTAAAAATGGAAATAAAAAACTTGGTTTTAATAATTTTATTGTTCCATTTTGTGTGTTTAAGGAGCTTGGTATTGTTTGCACAGATGACAGTAAAAATGAGTTTATTTACACAATTAATAACAACATAAAAACAGATTTAAATTCATCAAAGCTGTACAATATGTTGTGTTTAATAAAAAAATCGATAGGAAGTTAAATTATGGAAAATTTATTGTTGATGATTATAGAGGCGTTCACACTTAATCAAGACGAAAAGAATTTTATTCATGATATTTTTGATAAGATAAATCCAACAGTTAAAGATGAAGAGATTGTTAGTAACTTAATAAAATATAGGTTGGATTTTAATTCTGTTTGTGCATATTTTATTTGTGAATATAATTTATTTGATTTACCAAATGTGAAAGAAGATATATTAAAGCTTGCGAAAAATCTTCAAGAGTTAGAATCCTATTCAATTGGTGAAAACAAATTAGAAGAAGCTGAATTATTAAGAAAACAATTTGTTGCAATGTGCAACGATATTAGGGTAATGATAATAAAGCTATGTCTTGTTTTATATGAGACTAATTTATGTACATTACCATTATCTGATAAAGATAAGGAGCTGTTGGTAACAACAAGAAACATATATGCCCCTTTGGCAGAGAGGCTTGGTTTTGGTTCGCTTAAAAGCACTTTAGAAGACATATGTCTAAAAAACTTAGACCCAGAGGTCTTTAAAGAACTTGAAGCAAATGTTCTTCTAAAAAGAGAAGAAAACTTAAAACAAATTGAAATAACCAAAAATCAATTTCAAAAAATATTAGATGAACTTGGACTTAAAAACGCAACCATTTCTGCAAGGCAAAAGCATTTTAGTAGTGTTTACAAAAAAATACAACAAAAGAATGTTCCACTTGCAAAAATATACGACCTTATTGCAATGAGGATAATTGTTGACACCGTTGAAGAATGCTACGCAGTGCTTGGAAAAATTCACGGAATATATAGACCAATGGAGGGTAGATTTAAGGATTATATTTCAAACCCAAAACCAAATGGCTATCAATCTCTTCACACAACGGTTATTGTGGAAAATGATAGACCCCTTGAAGTTCAAATAAGAACATATGATATGCACAGAAACTCCGAATTTGGTGTTGACGTTGCTCACTGGGTTTATAAAGAAAAAAGAAAAACTACTGATTTAGACAAAAAACTTTCTTGGCTACGCGAAATCATGGATGAATCTTCTAATCTTAATTCCGATGAGTTTATTGAAACATTAAAAACTAATCTTTATAGTGGAACAATTTATGTTCAAACACCAAAAGGAAAGGTTTTGGAATTTCCAGAAGGCGCAACTGTACTTGATTTTGCTTATGCAATTCACTCAGAAATTGGTAATAGTTGTGTTGGTGGAAAAATATCAGGTAAAATGGTTCCGCTTGGAACAAAACTTGCAAATAATGATATTGTTGAAATATTAACATCGCCAACATCAAAAGGCCCATCAAGAGACTGGTTGACCCTTGTTAAAACCTCCGGAGCAAGAGGAAAAATTAATGCTTTTTTCAGACATGAATTAAAAGAGGAAAACATTAAAAACGGTAGGCAGATTATTGAACTGGCTCTAAAAGGTAAAAATTTGCCAGTCAATAGGGTGTTAACAGACGAGGTTGTGCATGCTGTTTTACAAAAATATGCATTTAACACCGAAGATGAAATGCTTGCGGCGGTGGGTTATGGAAGTCTTTCTGCTAACCAAGTTGTTGGTAAAATAATTAGGGAATATGAAAGAATAAACCAAACCATTGAAAAAGAAAAGTCATTAAATTCAATTGTAATTAAAAAGAATAAAGATGGCATTTTGGTTGACGGCGACAGTGGAATGATGGTTAGGTATGCTGGTTGTTGTAGTCCGATATTGGGAGAAGATATTGTTGGTTATATTTCTAGGGGCCGAGGGGTTACAATTCACAAGGCTGATTGTGCAAATCTTAAATATTTAGAGCAAGAAAGATTAATTAAGGCCGAATGGGAAGATAAGAATATTGAGTATAAAATATGCAACATAACGGTTATAGCGCTTCAAGATGACAAATTTATTTTTAATCTGACCAGCACAATTTCTAACTTTCATTTTAATATTGTTGGTTTAGAAACAAAATATTCTGCCAATAACATTATTTGTAATTTGAAGGTTAAAATTAACAAATTAGAAGATGCCGACAGACTTGTTGGTGTGATAAAAAATATAGATAAAGTTTTGGAAGTTAAAAGATAATGAAAATCAATTCTGAAGCCGATTGGCTAAGTCAAGACATTTTTGATGTTTTCCATATGTTTTTGCAAGGTTCTAAACTAGACGAAGAAAAACCCTTCGTTAATTTTGTTATGCAACAAAATGGCACAGAATTATTTATGAAATTTACAGTGGAATTTGATGAGGATACAAGGGTTTTTGAAGGGTTTTATCAAATTGAAAAATATTCAAATAATTTGCAGGAAAAAAGATATATAAAACGTGCAGTTAAAAAGTTTTTATATGAAAATCTAAGTGCATATTATGGGGTAAAACTTCCATGGGGCTCACTAACCGGAATAAGACCAACCAGAGTTGTTTATGAAAGATTGGAAAACGGATTGGATAAATGCTTTATTAAAGAAATGCTAATGAAAGATTTTTGTGTTAGAGAAGATAAAGCAAAGCTGGTTGATAGAACAATTAAAAACCAAACATCAATAATAAAAAATGAAAAATTAATTGATTTATATGTAAATATTCCATTTTGCCCAACAAAATGCTCGTATTGTTCGTTTATATCCTCGGAATACTGCAAGGTTGAAAAAATTATTCCAGATTACATAAATGCTCTTATTAAAGAAATTAGGGCAGTTAAAAAAATGATTAAGGACAAACTATATATTGTTCGTTCAATTTATATTGGTGGGGGGACGCCAAGTGTCCTTGAGCCACAAGACCTTCAGAAAATTCTTGCAGAATTATATTTTGATGTGAGTGAATTTACCGTTGAGTGTGGAAGACCGGATACCATTACTAAAGAAAAACTAGACGTACTGAAAAGATTTGGTGTAACAAGAATATCAATTAATCCTCAAACATTTATTGATGCAACGCTTAAAAGAATTGGAAGAAATCATAAGGCAAAAGATGTTATAGAAGCATATAAACTTGCCATTCCATACGATTTTTCAATAAACATGGATTTAATTGCTGGGCTTCCTGGGGAGAGTTTAAGGGGATTCAAAAAAACAATTCAAACAGTATTGGAATTATATCCAGATAACATAACAATTCATACCCTAGCATTGAAACGTGGTAGTGAATTGGTTGAAAGTAATGCACAAAACGAAAATGAAGTAACAGAAAAAATGATTGATTTTGGCGAAAATACTTTGCTAGAAAATGGATATAAACCTTATTATTTGTATAAGTTAAAAAATCAAAATGCTGGGCTTGAAAATGTTGGATATTTTAGGGATAAACCATGTATATTCAATATTGACAGTATGGAGGAAACCTCATCAATAATAGCAATGGGGGCAGGTGCAATAACAAAAAGAGTATTTTTGTCGGAAAACAGGATAGAAAGACAGGCCAATTGCAAATTTGCAAAGGAATATATTGAAAGGGTTGATGAGATGATACAAAAGAAAATGGATTTATTTTCAGATTAGTTTTTTATATAACGTTTCACAATTTTTGGCTGTAATCAATCAGTGCTTGACATTGAGTATCAAAAAAGTTAAAATATTCACTAAACCAAACAATTTGAATATTAGCATATTCACAAAGGAGATAATATGATAGATATTAATTTAATTAGACAAAATCCAGAATTGGTTAAACAAAACATTAAAAATAAATTTCAAGACCAAAAATTAGTTTTGGTTGATGAGGTTTTGGAACTGGACAAAAAAAACAGAGAATTAAAACAAAAAGGTGATGAACTTAGAAGTCAAAGAAAAACTCTTTCTATGCAAGTTGGACAACTTATGAAAGAAAAGAATTTTGCTGAGGCTGAAAGGGTTAAAGCACAAGTTAAGGCAGATGCAGATAAATTGGTTGAAATTGAGGCTGAACAGGGAAGACTTGACGAAGAAATTAAAAAGAAGATGATGACAATTCCAAACATCATTGATAAATCTGTTCCAATTGGAAAAGACGATTCAGAAAACGTTGAAGTTCAAAGGTTTGGAGAGGCAGTTGTTCCACCATATGAAGTTCCATACAATGCAGACATTTTGGAAAGTTTTTGTGGGCTTGATAAAGAAAGCGCGGGCAGAACATCTGGTAACGGTTTTTATTATTTGATGGGAGATGCGGCAAGGCTTGTTTCAGCAATGATTGCATATGCAAGGGATTATATGATTGGTAAAAATTTCATTTATGCAATTCCACCATTTATGATTAGAAGTGACGTTGTTACTGGGGTTATGAGTTTTGCAGAAATGGATGCAATGATGTACAAAATTGAGGGTGAAGATTTATATTTAATTGGAACAAGTGAGCATTCAATGATTGGTAAATTTAAGGACCAAATATTAAACGAGAATCAGTTACCAATTACAATGACATCATATTCTCCTTGCTTTAGAAAGGAAGTTGGTGCTCACGGAATTGAAGAGAGAGGAATATATAGAGTTCATCAATTTGAAAAACAAGAAATGATTGTTATATGCAAACCAGAGGATAGTATGGAATGGTATAACAAAATGTGGTCATACACAGTTGAAATATTTAGAAGCATGAACATACCAGTAAGACAACTCGAATGTTGCTCTGGTGACCTTGCTGACTTAAAGGTAAAATCATGCGATATTGAGGCATGGAGCCCACGTCAACAAAAATTCTTTGAAGTTGGTTCTTGTTCAACGCTTGGTGACGCACAATCTAGAAGACTTGGCATAAGGGTTAAGGGTGAAAATGGTAATTATTACCCACACACACTAAACAACACTGTGCTTGCTTCAACAAGGGCGCTTATTGCACTGCTCGAAAACAATTATAATGAAGATGGAACAATAACAATTCCACAAGTGTTAAGGCCATACATGGGTGGTCAAGAAAAAATTACACCAAAAAATTAGAAAAATTAATAAAATATCTTCACTTTGTTGTAATTTTTATAAAAAGAGGTAATTATGAGTTTTATTAAAACACCAATGAAAGGTATGCCGGAGCAACTTCCGCAAGATATGCAAATTCGTGAATATGTTACAAAAATTATTAAAGAGTCATATGATAAGCATGGATTTTCTTTAATTGAAACGCCAGTTGTTGAGCATATTGAAAACCTTTCAAATAAGCAAGGTGGAGAAAATGAAAAATTAATATTCAAAATATTAAAGCGTGGTGAAAAACTAGAAGATGCAAACGGTGTTGACGAAATGGTTGATGCTGGGCTTAGATATGATTTAACAGTACCACTTGCAAGATTTTATGCGAATAATGCAAATAACCTTCCAGTTCCATTTAAGGCATTTCAAATGGGAAATGTTTTTCGTGCGGATAGGCCACAAAAAGGAAGATATCGCCAGTTCACTCAGTGTGATATAGATATTATTGGAGATTCTAGTAATCTTGCTGAAATTGAATTGATTTCAGTTATTGCAGATGTTTTATATAAACTTGGAATGGGCGATTTTAAAATTCGAGTAAATGATAGAAGAATACTAAAAGCAATGGCCAAGTATTGTGGTTTTCCAGAAGAACAATATGATGAGGTTTTTATTGCCCTTGATAAATTAGATAAAATTGGAATTGATGGCGTGAAACAGTGTTTATTAGAGCTCGGTTTAGTTAAAGACGGAATTGAAAAATATTGCAAAGCGTTTGAATCATACCAAGAGGAATCTTCATGTTTTGGTTTTATTAACACCAACTTTAATGGGGCTGTTGAAAACGAAATTGTCAATAATTTAGAAGACATATTAAAAGTAACATCAAAAACCATTGCCGGTAAAGGAAAAGTTGTGTTTGATCCAAGTTTAGTTAGAGGAATGTCATACTACACAGGCCCAATTTTTGAAGTTGAATTAAGTTCATATCACTTGTCCATTGGCGGTGGCGGAAGATATGATGAAATGATAGGAAAGTACAGTGGAAATAACGTTTGTGCTTGTGGTTTTTCACTTGGGTTTGAAAGGCTAATAGAAATAGTTAAAGAAAATAACCTAGCAAGAATAAATAATGGCACATCAACTGCAATACTAATTGCAAAAGATGTTCCTTATGATAAAGTTGAAAATGCAATGCTATATGCAAACAAATTAAGAGATAATGGAGAAAGAGTGCTAATTGCTCCAAGAAATAAAAATGCAAAATTCCAAAAAGAAACATTAGAAAGTCTTGGATATACGAAATTTGTTGAGGTTTATGCAGATTCTCAAAATTTTTAATAATCATTAACAAAAAGTTCTTGACAAGTGCTTGGTAAATCATATACAATAACCAGGCGTTTGTGGTGGATGTGGCGCAGCTGGTTAGCGCGCCAGATTGTGACTCTGGAGGCCGTGAGTTCGAATCTCACCACCCACCCCACAAAAGATAAAAAGTCCTGCATTGCAGGGCTTTTTTCGTTTGAATGTGCGATAAAAATATGAGAATGATTTTGCTTTTTTTAATGGTTTTTTGATATAAAATGGTTGGCATGTGTTTGATTGATATGGTAAATACATAGACACATTATAAACAAATGTGTTGTGGAAATGTATTATGTGATGCGAGTGGCAAAACAGTTATGCTAATTATTCAAATAATATTTGACTAATAAATTGGTTAGTGATATAGTATTCGTGTTAAAATGGAGAATGTATGAAAGAAAAAATATTAATTACGTGCGCGTTACCATATGTAAATAATGTTCCACATTTAGGGCATATTGCAGGTTGTCATTTGCCAGCAGATGTTTTTTATAGATTTCACAAAAATTGCGGAGATGATGTTGTTTTTGTTGGTGGGGCAGACAGCCATGGCACAGCAACCTTAATTGGAGCAAAAGAGGTTGGGTTAACTCCCGATGAATTTGTTGATAAATTAACAGATATTCATAGAACAATATATAAAAAATTGGGAATTAGTTATGATTTGTTTTCGTCAACCAAAACAAAAATTCATGCAAAAAACACCTTGGAGTTTTTTGATTTACTTCAAAAGAATGGATATATAGAAGAACTTCCATCAACAATGCTTTATTGTGAACATGATAAAATTGCACTTGCAGATAGGTATGTTGTTGGAACTTGTCCATATTGTGGTTATGAAGAAGCATATGGAGATCAATGCGATAAGTGCGGAAAAACATATGAAATAACCGAGCTTATTAATCCAAAATGTAAGTTCTGCGGTGAACCGGCAGTGTTTAAGGACACAAAACACCTATACTTAAGTTTGGATAAACTAAGTGAAGAACTAGATAGTTGGATAGAGAATAAAAAGTCAATTTGGAGAAACTCAGTTTATCAAGAAGCAAAACGTTGGATAAACGAGGGCTTAAAGCCAAGATGTATAACAAGAGACATTCCTTGGGGCGTTAATGTTCCTGTTAAGGGATATGAAGATAAAGTCTTTTATGTTTGGTTTGACGCACCAATCGGTTATATCAGTATAACCGAGGAACTTGGTGGAAAGGAAATGGTTAAAAAATATTGGCAAAGTGATGATGCAAAAATATACAATTTCATTGGTAAAGACAACATTCCTTTTCATACAGTTTTCTTTCCAGCAATGGAACTTGGCGTTAAAAAGTATAACCTTGCATATAATGTTGCTGGGTTTGCGTTCCTTAATTTTGAGGGTCAAAAATTTTCAAAAAGCAAAAAAATCGGAGTGTTCTGCAATGGCCTTTTAGATAGCGATATCGATATTGACACGCTTAGGGCATATCTTGTTTCAAATTTCCCAGAAGCAAAAGATAGTGATTTTAGATGGGCAGATTATAAAGATGTTGTTAATGCAGACCTTGTTGGGAAATATGGTAATTTCTTTAATAGAACATTGAACATGATTTATAAAAATTTTGCCGGGGAACTTAATTTTGAATTAACAGAAGATGTTGTTTTAGATGAAAACGATAAAACAATGTTGGATGCAATAAAAGAAATGCCAAATGAAATTGCAAAGAACTATGCAGACACAGAATTCCGCCAAGCATACAAAAACATAATGAAATTTGCAAGCATTGGTAATCAGTATTTGGAAAAAACTGCACCATGGACATTAATTAAAGAAGAGAAGTTTAACGAGGTTAGAAAAATATTATATATTTGCCTAAATATGGCAAAGAGTCTTGCAATTGTTGCAAACCCAATAATTCCGCAAAGAACTCAAGAAATATGGACGGAACAGTTAAATTTTGAAGGAGAGTTAAATGGTGGCGTTGATTTCTTTGAGGCAACAAAAGTGAATATTTCCAAAGCACATAAAACCAACCCACCAAAACCACTTTATGCAAGGGTGGATGATGAGCGCCTAGAAAAATTAAAAGAGGAGTTATGTGTTCCTTTTGATTTGGAAACCTTAAAAGATTAGAAAGTTAAAATAATACTTGACAAATTTTAGAAAAAAATATATATTACAAAGCGACATGTAAATATTGAAGTATTTATATGTATTCCGTAAAAATTATTCATAACGTTAGAAGGTGGTGAAAAAGAATGACAGTTGTTAAAGTTGGTGAAAACGAGAATATTGAAAGTGCAATCAAAAGATTCAAAAGAAAATGTCAAAAAGATGGTATAATTGGAGATATTCGTAGAAAAGAAGCCTATAAAAAACCTAGCGTTAAGAAAAAAGAAAAACGTGAAGCTGCAAGAAAAAGAGCAAGAAAAAGAGGCTAAAATAAAAAATTAAACTCACAGGCAAATTAAGTTTGCCTGTGAATTTTTATATACACATCATAAATTTATTTGACATTTTAGCACAAAATATTGTATAAATACAATAAATATGGCGTTTTGAAGTTAGTCTTAATAACAATTAATCAAAAAAATGGCGTTGTAAAGAGGAGTTGTTTATGAAAAGAATATGGTTTTTAGTTGCAGGAGTTGTTTTGGTGCTTGGTATTGGTGCCGGGCTAGTGTTTGGTTTTGGTGGTGGAAAACCTAATGGAACACACACGGGCAAAATATACACAGTTGAAATAACATCTAATGTTGAGCAGATTGAATATGAGAGCAAAAACAACTGCAGGTTGGGTGATAATGTAACCATTGAGGCAATTCCACTAGATGGTTATCGTTTTATAGGTTGGGAAGTAAATGGAGTGATTGTTTCAGAGGATGTGGAATACGAAATCACGTTAACCCAAGAGAATGTGAATAATGTATATAAAGCGGTATATAAACAAGAGTTTACAATATATGCTGGAGAAGTGCAGAATGGTAATGTTGCTTCAAATGTTACAAAGGCAATAGAGGGAGA
>CAKJYJ010000010.1 GCA_918262735.1 Clostridiales bacterium | reverse complement strand
GTGTCGCCGGTAAGATTAAGAATATCATACACCGAATATTTATTTGGGGTTTTTGTTAATCTGTAACCACCACTTGCGCCCATTTGGCTTTCAACAAATTTGTTTTTTGTTAAAATATTCATTACCTTTTCAAGATATTTGGGCGAGATATTTTGCCTTTCTGCAATTTCTGATAAACTTGTGAATGTTGTTTTGGATAGTGCCAAATCAATTAATACTCTAACAGCATAGCGTCCTTTTGAAGATATATACATTTTTTCTCCTTCTGTGCCTTTATTATATCACACTTTACACAATTTGTACTAAAATATACTAAAAATGTCTTTTTTTTCAAAAAATACGCACAATTAACAAATTCGTGCGTATTTTTATTAAACGTTAATATTATTTTTCAACAACCACCACAGAATCATCACCAATAAGCCCCATTAATTCATTTAATAGAACATTATTAGGATTAACCAGTTTATTAACTTTGAATGTTTGATTTGTTCCCGTACACTTACAAATGACTGGGCAATCACCACTATACATTGAAAGTATTAACATTAGTTTGTTATATATCTGTTTATTTGTGGTATCAAATTTTATATATAATGTTTTGTTTGTTACAACATCATCTTGTTGCTCATTTTTTTCTTCCCAGAATGAAATATTATCAACGGTTATGATTGGGTTTTCGCCGTCTCTTATTGAAAGTTTACCTTTAATTGTTACCATACTATCTTCAACAAGTTGTTCTTTATATCTGTCGTATATTGCTGGGAACAGCATACACTCAAACGTTCCGTAATGGTCCTCAATTGTAACAATACACATTTCTTTGTTTGTTGCTTTTGTGTAAACCTTTTTTAACCCGGCAACAATACCTCCGGTAATAACATTCATGCCATCGGTTAAGCCATTTATGTCAACAATTCCTTCATCTTCTTCGCCAACAACGCCATCAATATCTTCATCTTCCATTTCGGTTTCAACGTGCAACATTTCAGAATTAACGTTAAAGTCTTCAAATTTTTCAACATAGTCATCTAAAGGATGCCCTGATAAATAGTTTCCCAGAACATCTTTTTCAAACTTAAGTTTTGCTTTTTTACTGTACTCTTTTATATCCGGAATCTTAATTGTGTCAAACTCGGCAATACTGTTTGTTTCGTCACCAGAGAACACATCAAATAAACTATATTGCCCACTAGAACGTTTTTCTCTATCACGGTTTACCTTGTCGACCATCAGTTCATAAACCGCCATCAGTTGACTTCTTGCATAACCAAAACAGTCGAATGCACCACCAAGAATTAAACTATCTAAACATTTTTTGTTAAGAACCGAACCATCTGACCGGTTTATAAAGTCATGGAATGATTTGTATTCTCCGTTTTTCTCCCTTTCGGCAATAATTAAATCAATAACACCTATACCAACACCTTTAAGCCCGCTAAGTCCATATCTTATTCCGCCATTTTCAACGCTAAAGTATGTTTTAGATTTATTAATGTCTGGTTGATATAAATTTATTTTTCTCCTCTTTGCAAATGCAATATAGTGTTTTATTTCATCACTCTTTGTTATTCTGTTATTCAAAATTGCCGTTAAAAGTTCAACTTCATGATAGCATCTAAGATAAGCTGTTTGGAAAGTTAAATAAGCATATGCTGCCGCATGAGATTTGTTAAACGCGTATGAGGCAAAGGCTTCCATTTGCCCAAACACATCTTCCGCAACCTCTTTTGGAATTCCCAGTTTAATTGCTCCTGGAATAGACTTTTTGCCCTCTGGGTCTTCCCAACCATTTATGAATTTTTCTTTTTCATAAACCATTTTATCTTTTTTCTTTTTACCCATAATACGGCGCACATTATCCGCCTGACCAAGGTTATAGCCACCCATTGCCTGACACACCTGCATAACCTGCTCTTGATATACAATAACCCCATATGTAACGTTTAATATTGGTTCAAGACAAGGATGAGCATATTTAACTTGTTCTGGGTTATGTTTATTGTTAACATATTTTGGAATATATGCCATTGGCCCAGGTCTATACATCGCAACACCGGCTATAATATCTTCAAGACAGTCGGGTTTTAACTCTTTCATAAACTTCTTAAACCCGCCACTTTCAAGTTGGAACACCATGTCGGTTTCGCCTTCGCCCAACATTTTGTATGTTTCTGGGTCGTTATAGTTCATGTCTTTACTGTAGAAATCTATATCAATTCCTTTGTCTTCTTTTATATATTGTAGGGCCTTATTAATATCAGTAAGTGTTTTAAGCCCCAAAAAGTCCATTTTAAGAAGTCCAAGAGCTTCAAGTTCAATCATTGAATACTGGGTTGAAATGTCGTCGCCATTTCGCATTAGCGGAACATATTCATCAACCGGCTTTGGTGCAATTAGTATTCCGCAAGCGTGGGTTGACATATTCCTTGGCATACCTTCCATTTTTATTGCAATGTCAATAACCTTTCTAAGAGCATCATCTTCGTCATATATTTTTCTTAATTCTGGAAGAATGTATTTGCTGTTTTCCGGTTTTCCCGTTGTTCCAAAATAATATTTTAGAACCGGTGGCTTTTTAATTCCGTCCGGAAGTTTTGTTGGTATTAACTTACTGAGTTTATCTGCAACTGAATATGGAATCTTAAGAACCCTAGCAACATCTCTAATTGCGTTTTTTGCCGCCATTGTTCCAAATGTTCCAATGCATGCAACATTTTCTGGAGAGTATTTTTCTTTAACATAATTAATTATATCATCCCTGTGGTCTGGGTCAAAGTCAACGTCAAAGTCGGGCATTGAAACACGTTCTTTATGAATAAATCTTTCAAACAGTAAATCATATTTTAATGGGTCAATAAGGGTTATTGAAATTGCATATGCAACAATGCTACCTGCACCCGAACCCCTTCCTGGTCCAACAGAAATCCCATGCGTTCTTGCGTAGTGAACATAATCCCAAACAACAAGGAAATATTCCACAAATCCCTGTTCATTTATTAATGTTAATTCCTTTTCTGCCCTCGCTTCAATTTCTGGAGTTATTTCTCCATATTTTTCTTTCAGCCCCTCGTATGTCATTTTTCTTAAATATTCATAGTTATCCATACCATCTGGTGCTTTATAAAAAGGAATGTAGTTTTCAGACGCAGGTAGAACATATTTTTTGTCAACGCCAGAAATATCCCCGTGTGATTTACTCCTAATTGTAACATCACACTTGTCGGCAATTTCTAAGGTTCTGTCTAATGCTTCCTCATAGCCTGGGAGAGCCTCCTGCATCTCCTCGTATGTTTTATAATAAAACTCTTCTGTATCAAACTTTAACCTATTTGGGTCATCAACCGTCTTTTGCATTTGAATACACATTAAAATATCTTGAACTTCGGCGTCTTCTTTGTTTAAATAATGACAGTCGTTTGTTGCAACAAGTTTTATCCCCGTTTCTTTGCTCATTTTATCCAGCGCATTTAACACCTTCATTTGTTCTGGAATACCATGGTTTTGTATTTCAAGATAAAAGTCTCCCTCGGCAAACATGTCTTTTAACTTTAACGCAAAAGCTTTAGCATCTTCATATCTTTCCTGAAGAATAAGTTGTGGTATGTGCCCAGCAAGGCATGCTGAAAGACAAATTAACCCCTCGCTATGTTCCTCTAGTGCTTTATAGTCTATCCTTGGCTTATAATAGTAACCTTCTTTTGATGCAATGCCGGATAATTTTAGCAGATTTTGATAGCCTGTGTTATTTTTTGCAAGAAGAATAATGTGACCCGCTTCGGCCTTACCGGTTTTATTAAACCTATCATGACAAATATAAAACTCACAGCCAATAATTGGCTTAATCCCCGCTTTAAGACATTCTCCATATAGCTTTAACGCGCCATACATGTTGCCATGGTCGGTTATTGCCACTGCTCTCCAACCACGGTTTTTGGTTTCTTCAACAAGTGCCTCAATTTTAGTTGCACCATCTAACAAACTAAACTCTGTGTGTAAGTGTAAATGTACAAATTCTTTCATTATTAATTCCCCTTCATTTTTTCTGCAAGTTTTATTAATTTGTTAAACTTGTGATTTAGCGCACTTTTGGTCATTGGATATTTGCTTAATTTTAATAATTCCTCTAAACTTTCTTCAGTGTTTGCCAGCCTTAAAAGTGCAACTTGTTGAAGGTCTTCGGGCAAAGAATCTAACCCCGCTTCTTTATCAATTACCCTAATTGCTTCAAGTTGTTTGAAACTTGCATTTAGGGTTTTTGTGTAATTTGATGTGTAACAATTGTTTTGCCTATTTATTTTATTTCGCATTTGTCTTGTTATTATTTCATTTTGAAGTTTAAGCACTGCATCGCTTGCGCCCATTAGAGCAAGCATATTGCTAACCGCCTCTGCATCTTTAATGTATAAAACATAAAGTGTTTTTCGTTGCGTTAGTTTTGCAATTATTTCAAACTGTGCCAAAACATCTAACACTTCACTAAGTAGTGCATAGTTTTGGTTATCTAATTCAACATGATACCCGGTTGTTGTTCGATTTGTTTCATCCAATTTAATACTGCTGGTTCCGCACCCAATAAACGCCCCAGACATAAACCCCTTTAGCCCGTCTTCGCTGCCAACTATTTCGTCATCAACCTTGGTGTTTAGTTCCAGATTTTTACCATCAAATAAAAGAGCCTTTGTTTCTAAAAGTGCTTTTTTGGCAAGCTCATTTGAGAATTTTATTCTATAATAATTTGTTGTGCTAATTTTATAGGCAAATTCCATTGTGATTTCTTCAGTGTTGAACAGCATTTTTGTTGCACTTTTTAATGAGTTATACAAATAGTCAATATCGGTTACAATAGAAAAATTAGAAACATTTGCCCCGTTTACCTCATATTCTGCAGATGAATAAATTAAGCCACACAAAAAGGCAAGGCATCTTTCCCTGCTTAAAAAACCATTATCTAATATTTCTTTTTTTACATCTTTTGAAAAACTCATTCTGTGTCCTTAAATGTTAAAATTTAATATTTCTAAAGTTCGGTCTTTTGCCCATATTGGCAATATTGCTATCTGGTATGTGATATTTAATAACATATCTCATGCCATTTCTAACATCTCCAACCCTTTCTGCTCTGTGAGCATCACTATTTAAAATAAACATTGTGTCGTGTTTCATAAGGGCTTCCATATCTGCCGGAGTAAAACTAATACGTTTGCCGTTTAGTTCAATAAAAACATTTTTCTCTTTTGCTAATTTTGCGATCTCTTCAACATTAACCGGCATACCAACCCCAAGATGTGTGATTATGTGAATTGGCTGGGTTTCTATTGCTCTTAGCACACAAATCGTATTCTTTTCGATTTGACGTTTGGTATACCATTTTAGGTTATTTGGCAAAAATAGCTCCCTAAAATCTCTAAAACTATTGGCTTTTGTGAGTTTATGATACCCGACATTAACAATCTGCAAAAATTCTAAGTCGCCATCTTTTAATCCAATTTTACCATCAAGCGATGTAAAGTTCTCTTCAATACCAAAAAGCACATTTATTCCTGTTGCCTGCTTTGCCTTTTGAATATCCATTGCAATATTCTCAATTTGACTACGTTTAATACCATAAGCCCCATGAGAAAAACCGTGGTCGGTAATGGCAATTTCTTTAAGTCCCTTACCCTTTGCGACCATTGCATTATCAAGCACCGTTCCTTTACCGTGGCTATATGGAGTGTGTGTGTGATAGTCCCCGTATATAATCATATATTTGTTCCTTTTTTATTTCCAACAAACATTATTTCTTCCTGAAGAAATATGTTTTTTTCTTGCTTTGCTCTTATTTTAACAAAATTTATCAGATTATGCAAATCTTCGCTGGTACCATTTCCAAGATTTATAAAAAAATTTGCATGCTTACTGCTAATTTGTATGTCTCCTATTTTTACACCTTTTAGACCCAGTTTGTCAATTATTTTTCCAGCACTTTCTAAATTTGTTTTCTTAAACACACTCCCTGCATTTATTGTTCCATATGGCTGCGTGTTTAATCTTTGATTAAAAATGTCGTTTTGTTTTTGTTTAATCTCGCTTTTCTCCGAGTGTTCCAGCGTCAATAAAACTTTAAGGACAACAAGCTTGGAGTGTTGAATTATAGATGACCTATAATCAAAATGCATCTGCTTATTTGTAAGCCTTTTAATTTTCCCATCACAAAGCACCCAAACATATTTAATATGGTTCGCCATGCACCCTGCAAACGCACCGGCATTCATACAAATTGCACCACCAACCGTTCCCGGAATACCGTAACTCCACTCCATTCCGCCAAGCCCGTGCTTTGCTAGTTTATTATTTAGTTCTAATAAGTTTGTGCCAGCCAAAACATAGCAATTATTCTTAACAAATCGCATGCCTTGCATTTTTCTCATGCAAATAAGGACGGAGTTATAACCACCGTCCTCAAAAACAATATTTGTTCCGTTACCAAAAACATAGTATTCCAAGTTGATTGCTGTTAAATAGTTTAATAAACAATAAACCTCATTTATGCTTTTAGGAAAACAAACATATTTACCAATTCCTCCAATGTGTATGCTACACATATTTTTCAATGAAACATTCTTCCTTGTTTCACATATTTTTGTTAATTCATCAAAGACTGCCATATTAACTAATATGACAAAAACCTATTTTATGCCCCCTCTAAAAGCATTTTATCTGCAACAAGTGCAATGAATTCTCCATTGGTTGGCTTTTCGTTACTGGTGTATACCTTAAGCCCAAAAATTGAATTGATATTCTCTATCTTGCCCCTATTCCAAGCAACCTCTATTGCGTGCCTAATTGCTCTTTCAACCTTGCTTGCGGAGGTATCAAACTTTTCTGCTATGGCTGGATATAATTTTTTGGTTATTGAATTAATTATCTCTGGCGTGTCGATTGCCATTTTAATTGCCTCTCTTAAAAATTGATATCCCTTAATGTGTGCTGGTATTCCAACGGTTATAAATATGTTTGATATTTTTTCATCAATAATTCGGCTTTTACTCCTAACATCCACATAACCACTTTGTGATTCCAAAACACTAAACACGTCAACAACCCTTGAGATAACAATCTCCGTTTTACATGGTTTGTTAAGATAATAATTAACGCCCATTGAAAGCGCCTTTGAAATAAACCCCTCGTGTGAGAGTGCCGAAACAGCAATTAGTTTTGGACACTTGTTTTTCATGCTTCCTTTTAATTTTTCAATTAAACTGAAACCGTCGATATTTGGTAACACAATATCAAAAACCAAAACATCTGGGCAAAGCTCTTGAATTTGCCTTAATGCATCATCTCCCGTTGTTGAACTTCCAACAACCGTAATCTTATCACTATCTTTTAGTGATGTTGTTAATTCATCTTTTAGTTCTGAATTATCCGCTATAAATAGCTTAATTTTATTTTCCATATTTTTCTCCTATCTAATAATGTCGCAAGGCAATAATAGCATCCAAGCAAAAATATATCTACAAAATTTTTTGTCGAAAATAAACAAACAATATATGATTTTTGAATAATGTTTAATAATTTGTCGTAATTGTAAAATTTTCATACTTTTTTAACTGTACGTGATAGTAAAATAAATTAAAAAGTCGCTTTTTAACCTTATTTGATTTAATATCATATAACAAGAATAATGGTGATGGAATATGATGATGAAAAGTTAGCCTCTTTGCAAAATATGGAAGAAATGGCAAAAATGTATTACAAAAAAATTAATGAAATAAATAACAAAAAAAAATTAAAAATAAATAATTATTTATTAATTATTAAAAATAATATTAAATATATTAAAACCTTTTGTTTTTCTAGGAAATTAAAGGAAAAATTAATATTAATTAATAATATTGAAAATAAATTTAATAATATTAAAATATTAAATAATAATTTAACAAATAACAATATAGGTCTCCCAATAAATTATTGCCATGCCGTGACCCAAAGCATTAAATGTTTGTGTGACATAATAAACCAAATCCTAAACGCCCCAGCCTCTATATATGAAGTTATTAATAATGTTGAATTGGTTAAAACTTGCACACTGCTGATTGATTTGTTTTCTAATCTTATTGGAAACTGTAAGTATAGAAGTTACTTTTAGATTTTCCTTCTTGTGTATTATTTTGTTAAACTTTGCATAGATTATAATTATGATAAAAAGAACCATTGTTTTAACTGGCGGAGGAACAGCTGGACACATTATGCCCAACCTTGCATTAATCCCAAAATTGAAAGAACACTTTAATAAAATATATTACATTGGCAGCGAAAACGGAATGGAAAAAAACATTCTAAAAGATTATAAAGACATTAAATATATAAGCATTCCAACAACTAAACTTATTCGAAAACTAACCATAAAAAACTTGGCAATACCATTTGTGCTTATACGCTCTGTATGTAAAACAAAAAAAATAATTAAACAAATAAAACCCGACGTCATATTCTGCAAAGGTGGATATGTTTCAATACCCGTTGCAATCGCCGGCAAAAAATGTCATGTGCCAGTTGTGTCACACGAATCAGATTTAACTATGGGACTTGCAAATAAAATAATTCTAAGATATGCAAGTGTTATGTGCCTTTCTTTTAATAAAGCGTGTGCAAATAAAAAATGTGTGTTCACGGGAAGTCCAGTTAGAAATCAAATTTTTACTGGAAATAAACAACAGGTTTTAGAAGATAATAAAACATTAAACAAAAACCTTAAAACCATTTTGTTTTTTGGTGGAAGCCTTGGTAGTAAAAATATTAATTCGCTCGTGTTTAAGTCCCTTAACCTTCTTACCAAAAACTATAATGTTATTCATATAACCGGAAAAGGAAACCATATAAATTACAATCACCCACAATATGTTCAATTGGAATTCACTAATAAAATTGAAGACTATTTTGCACTTGCCGATATTGTTGTTTGTCGTGGTGGAGCAAATAGCTTATTTGAACTTCTTGCACTTAAAAAGCCGATGCTAATTATTCCTTTATCTAAAGCAGAAAGCCGTGGTGATCAAATTGAAAATGCAAACTATTTTAAGGAAAATGGCTACGCAGATGTTATGTTTGAAGAGGATATGTCAACATCAAACCTATTAAAAAGAATTAAAACACTATTTCAAAACTCTTCCGCCCTTATTAAAACTATGAACAATAGCAACCAAACAAATGCAAATGATAAAATTGTGGAAGTTATTCTACGTCAAATTAAATAATAACAACCTTATTCATTTGTTGTTATACATAAAAAAATCGTAGTGTATTAAACTACGATTTTTCATAATTTTACTTTCTATTATTCATACCTAATTAAAAGCAAACATCATTAATGGTTGGTTCATCATCACTTTTCTTTTTGGAAGATTTTTCTCTCTTATACAATGTGTATTGTTCTAATGAAGCATCTTCAAAAGAGTATTCTTTTGGCACACCAAAATAGCCTCCAGCTTCAGTTTTGTTTAGCCTTATACATTGCTCTTTAAGCCTATTGTAGCCAACACCAACATTAACCTGTTTAATTGGTTTGTTTGGATGTTGTTTGTCATATTCTTTAACAAATGCCTTAATGCCTCGCATAAATGTATCAAAGATTTTTTGACGATTTTGTGTGTGAACGTTATCGTCTGAATCCTGGTAAAAACCACCACCAAGAATCTCGTTTGTCCTGTATTTATCATTCATTTCAAAACCGTTAATAACAATAAATCCATATTTTTCATCAACATACATTGCACATTTTGCAATGATTTTGCCTTTATTGTCTCTAACCACAAGATTTTGAACATCTTTTGCAAGAACTGTTTGTTTTGCAATTTTGCTACCATAATATGATGATTCTATTGTTGCACAACAACTACATAAAAGCCCAATAACTGCGTTTAATGGATCATATTTGTCTAACATTTCATAAGTAAATGTTTCTTCGTATTTTTTATTTAATAATTGTTCGCCCATCTTTAATAAATTAAAAGTATCGTCTTTAACATTTTCAATTTTATTTAACGCACTTTCTTCTTTTAATGGCTTGCCTAATATGTGGTGTGGAGCATTCTTTTCTTTTGCCTCTTGCCTTAAATCCGATGCATCATCAAAAGTCTCCTGGTTTATTCCTAAATTTCCATACACTTCAGCAATATCTTTATTTTCTTCATTCACATTTTCATACATTCCAAAAGCATAATACTTTATTAACGCATTCTCCCAAGAAAGTTTTACAGGTTTACCATCTTTATCTATGGCATCTCTGAAATTTTTTATTTCATCAAAATTTGTGAACATCTTGGCAAATAATCCTTTGCAAGAGTTACCCTCTAACCTTTTTATTAAACCAAGCTGGTTATCTTTCATTTGTTTAACAAGAAATTCTAATAATTCCTGATTTGGTTTAACATCATAATCAAGTTGCGAAAACATTTCAGATATTTCTGTTGCTGTGAAAACTCTGTTTTTTATTATTTGGGCAAAAAGTGAACTTGCCTTTTGTGCAAATAAAACCTCCGTTGTGTTTCCAAACTTGTCAGTCAGTTTTTCTGTTGAAAAACAACCAAGCGTTCTTGCGAAGTTCATAACAATTGCAACATCTTCTTCGCGTTCACCCCTAAAGAATTTATCTAGCCCCTGAACTTCATTTTTGAAATATCTATAATCGGCATTTTCTATTAATAAATCTAAAACTTCATGTTTGCCCGCCTCTTCAATAAATGAATATGGGAGTTCATACTTATCTTTTACTAACCTATCAGCCAGTCTTCTTAACTCGTTGAAATGTGTTATAGATAATAAGAGATTATAGTCAAAGTTTTTAAAAGCTCTAAAAGCCTTGTTTAAATCTATATACGAATCTTCGGCATCTTTGGTATTAAATAAGTCTGGTAATTCTTTACATAAAACCAAATCTAAAAAATCTCTGTAAGCATAATTAAATTTACAACCATCAAATGCATTTTCGCCAATGTCTCGTATTCCTTTGTGTATGGTTACCTCATTAAGAGAAACACATCCATTGAACGCATTTTCGCAAATTTTGTTATTATATCTTGAAACGGTATATTCTGTTACTGGGGTAAAAGAACTATTTAATGCTTCATCAAGAAAACCCTCGTATTTATAATCATACATCACTCCAAAATTATAATTTGGAATGTTTTCCCCATTCAAAAATGCCCTGATGGCGGAGTCTTCCCACAAACCACAATGGAATGCATCACTATAAAAATTAAAATTAGATATAACAACATCTTCCGTTTCAAGTTCAAGTTGTTTTGCTTTGCCCTTTTTAATATCATTAATATTCTTAACAATAAAATCAATTGGTTCAACTTTAACCCAGTAGGCTTTAGGTTGGTCGGTAACTTCCCAATCATATATGCTAACTTCTGGGTTATTATTTGGAACAACCCTTACATATTTTTGACCATTATATGTAAACTCTGGTATATGCTTATTTGTAAAAGATCCCCCATTTATTGTGAACCATTTACCCGTTGGTTCAAGCCCGCCTTTAACAATGCCATCATTATATAATGTTTCAAGTGCATTGTTTAATTTTTTGCTAACTAATGTTTTTGGATAATTACCAAGCGAAATGCCATATATAATTCTATCATATTTATGTTTTTGTGTGATTCGTTCTTTTGCATCATTAAGTGTAAAATTGCTATCAAACTTAATATTTATGCAAGGGGCAAGTCCAAAATTTTTGTTCAAAATGTTATTGTCATCAAACGCTCCATAACTATTAACAACTTCATGCAGTCCATTTTTGGTTGTTCTTAAATAATATGGTGAAACCCTGTTTCCTCTATCTTCTGTTATGAATTGTGGCCAACCACTAGTAAGCATTGCAAAATCTGTTATACCTTTAATTCGTTCATCTTCAGAAATATTTTTCAAATCTTTGCTTGAACTTAAAAACACCATATCAACGGTTTTATCACCCAAAAGATAACTCCCCATATCTGTGGTATTTCTTATTTTTGTTGGAACTATATTTTCAAATATATCAACATCTTTTACCATATTCAACCCCTAATCAGTCCTAGTTTACCACACCAATACAAAATTGTAAATATAGATATTTCAAATTATAATATTAGTTAAAAAACAGAGGAGCAAAATAAACTCCTCTATTTTTTTCTGCACAATATTTTTTGCGTTTAATTGTGTGATTTTAAGCGTTAATTCTTTTATTAACCTTCGTAATCAATTAGTGCCTTATATAAATCTAGCGAATAGCCCCAATTGGTGTCATATTGGTTAGAACTATCATAGTAATTCCATTTACTCTTCCAACCAGATGGTGCAGATGTTGCTTCAACATGAATATGTAGGTTTTCATCGCAACCATAGAATGGCGCATTTTCGTATTTGTTATCTTTTGCTGAAATTGTGGTTACACTATTTGGAATATATATACTAATTAATCCGGTGCAGTTACAGAACGCATTGTCTGTTATTTTTGTAACTTTGTTTGAAACAATAACATATCTTAAATTATCACAATCTCTAAATGAATTTCCTCTTATTTTTGTTGTTTTTGAATTAAATGTTAGTGTTGTTATTGTTTTATCTATTAATCCTATCGCAACAAATTCTGAGCCGTTAACATAGTACGCAACTCCATCTAATATTCTTATTCTTGAAGCTGCACTCGCGTCTGTTTGAATATATTCTGCATATTTTCCAACATAACCATAATCTTCAGAACCTTTGGTTATGTTGAGTGATGATAGGTTATATACTTCTGCCAAGGCATAACAACCATAGAATGCATCTGAACCAATACTTGTTACACCACTTCCTATGGTTACACTCGTTAGACTGCGGCAATTATAAAATGCTCTTTCACCTATACTGGTTACACTATTTGGTATGGTTACACTGGTTAGACTGCTACAACCAATGAATGCATAATCACCTATGCTGGTCACACTATTTGGTATGGTTACACTGGTTAAACTTCTGCAATCATAGAATGCATGATCACCTATGCTGGTTACACTATTTGGTATGGTTACACTGGTTAGACTGCTGCAATCATAGAATGCATGAGAACCTATGCTGGTTACACCATTTGGTATGGTTACACTGGTTAAACTGCTGCAATAATAGAATGCATAATCACCTATGCTGGTCACACTATTTGGTATGGTTACACTGGCTAAACTCCCGCAATAATAGAATGCAGAAGAACCTATGCTGGTTACACCATTTGGTATTGTTACACTGGTTAGACTGCTGCAATATTGGAATGCATTTCTACAAATTTCTGTTGTGTTTTCATTTAGTGTTACTGAAGTTATTGTTTTATCTATAGCATACACTGCTTTATAATTAGTTGAGCTTTCCTTATAGTACATAACTCCATCTATTTCTTCTAACTTATCTGCAAAGTTTTCATCACTTACAACCAAATTGGCGTTATATGCGACATAGCCATAATCAGAATTTTCAGCTCTTATGTTTAATTGTGATAAATTGTTTATTATATAAAGATTACCGCAATTATTGAATGCATTAGAACCTATGCTGGTTACTCCACTACCAATGGTTACACTTGCAAGACTGCTGCATTTAAAGAATGCATAAGAACCAATGCTGGTTACACTATTTGGTATGGTTACACTGGTTAAACTTCTGCAACTAGAGAATGCCTTATAACAAATTTCTGTTGTGTTTTCATTTAGTGTTACTGAAGTTATTGTTGTATCTACAACATACACTGCTTTATAATTAGTTGGGCTTTCTTTATAGTACATAACCCCATCTAGTTCTTCTATTTTATTTGTAAAGTTTTCGTCACTTACAACCAAATAGGCATAATTTGCAACATAGCCATAATTAGAATTTCCTGCTGTTATATTTAATTGTGATAGATTGTTTACTATGTATAATTTACTGCAACCAGAGAATGCGGAATTACCTATGCTAGTTACATTATTTGGTATGGTTATACTGGTTAGGCCCGTGCAACCATAAAACGCAGAAGTACCTATACTGGTTACACTATTTGGTATGGTTACACTGGTTAAACTTCTGCAATTATAGAATGCATTTCTACAAATTTCTGTTGTGTTTTCATTTAGTGTTACTGAAGTTATTGTTGTATCTACAACATACACTGCTTTATAATTAGTTGAGCTTTCCTTATAGTACATAACTCCATCTATTTCTTCTAACTTATCTGCAAGGTTTTCATCACTTACAACCAAATGGGCATAATATGCAACATAGCCATAATTAGAATTTCCTGCAGTTATATTTAATTGTGATAGATTGTTTACTATATATAATTTACTGCAACCAGAGAATGCAGAATTACCTATGTTTGTTACACTATTTGGTATGGTTACACTTGTTAGACTACTGCAATAATTGAATGCTTGATCACCTATGCTAGTTACACCATCTGGTATGGTTACACTTGTTAAACTGCTGCAATTATAGAATACATATTGACCTATGCTGGTTACACTATTTGGTATAATTATACTTGTTAGACTGCTGCAATTACGAAATGCATAGTTCTTAATTTCTGTAATTCCTTCTGGTATTGTTAGTTCGGTTACTTCATTATTACCTATATATAAATGATGAGCATAATCTAATGGATTTGAATATCCACCAATAAACGATATATTTAACCACGCTTCTAAACTTTCTATTGTTACCTTGGTTAAACTGCTGCAACCAGAGAATGCCTCATTGCCTATGCTGGTTACACCACTACCAATTTCAACACTGGTTAACCTTCTGCAACCAGAGAATGCATTTTCTTTAATTCTTGTTGTTCTTGAATCTAAACTTATTGTCGTTTTTGTTTTGTCTGTGCATTTAAGTGCAATATAACTTGTATCACTTTCTTTATAGTATTTAACTCCATCTATTTCCTCTATTTTGCTTGGCGTGTCTATTGTGTCTCCACTATATACCACTTCGGCATAATAAGCCACATAGCCATAATCAGATAACCCTTTTGTTATACTTAATGAAGATTTATTATGTACTTCGGCTAGAACATAACAATAATAGAATGCATTATAACCTATGCTAGTTACACTATTTGGTATGGTTATGCTGGTTAAACTGCTGCAATAATAGAATGCATAATCACCTATGCTGGTTACACTATCTGGTATGGTTATGCTGGTTAAACTGCTGCAACCAGAGAATGCCCATTCACCTATGCTGGTTACAGTATTGCCAATGATTACACTGGTTAAACTACTGCAACCAGAGAATGCATAAGAACCTATGCCAGTTACACTATTCGGTATGGTTACACTCGTTAGACTGCTGCAACCAGAAAATGCCTCATTGCCTATGCTGGTTACACTATTTGGTATGGACATACTGGTTAGACTACTGCAATTATAGAATGCCTTATAACAAATTTCTGTTGTGTTTTCATTTAGTGTTACTGAAGTTATTGTTGTATCTACAAAATACACTGCTTTATAATTAGTTGAGCTTTCTTTATAGTACATAACTCCATCTATTTCTTCTAACTTATCTACAAAGTTTTCATCACTTACAACCAAATGGGCATAATTTGCAACATAGCCATAATTAGAATTTCCTGCTGTTATATTTAATTGTGATAAATTGTTTACTATATATAATTTACTGCAACCCCAAAATGCATAATCACCTATGCTGGTTACTCCACTACCAATGGTTACACTTGCAAGACTGCTGCAATTTGAGAATGCAGAAGAACCTATGTTGGTTACACTATTTGGTATGGTTACACTGGTTAAACTGCTGCAACCATAGAATGCAGAAACACCTATGCTGGTTACACTATTTGGTATGGTTACGCTGGTAAGACTACTGCAACCAGAGAATGCATAGTCGTTTATTTTTGTTGTTCTTGAATCTAAACTTATTGTCGTTTTTGTTTTATCTATGCATTTAAGTGCAATATAACTAGTATCACTCTCTTTATAGTATTCAACACCATCTATTAACTCTATTTTGCTTGTAGATGTAAAATTGTTTAAATCATAAACATTAAGAGCATAGTATGCCACATAGCCATAATCAGATGATCCTTTTGTAATGCTTAGATATGATTTGTTATATACTTCTGCTAAAGCATAACAATGATAGAATGCATTAGACTTTATGCTGGTTACACTATTTGGTATGTTTACACTGGTTAGGCTACTGCAATCAGAGAATGCAGAATCACCTATGCTGGTTACACCATTAGGTATGGTTACACTGGTTAAACTGCTGCAACCAGAGAATGCAGAAACACCTATGCCGGTTACACTATTTGGTATGGTTACACTGGTTAAACTGCTGCAACCATAGAATGCATAATGACCTATGCCGGTTACACCACTCGGTATGTTTACACTGGTTAGGCTACTGCAACCATAGAATGCTCTTTCACCCATGCTGGTTACACTATTTGGTATGGTTACATTCGTTAGACTGCTGCAATCACAGAATGCAGAAGAACTTATATATGTTACACTATTTGGTATGGTTACACTGGTTAAACTGCTGCAACCAGAGAATGCCCAATCACCCATGCTAGTTACACTATCTGGTATGTTTACACTGGTTAGACTGCTGCAATTATAGAATGCCATTTCACCTATGCCGGTTACACTATTTGGTATTGTTACACTGGTTAAACTGCTGCAGTTATAGAATGCACCTTTGCCCATACTTGTTACACTATTTGGTATGGTTACACTGGTTAGACTGCCACAATTTGAGAATGCATATTGTCTTATTTCTGTTGTTCTTGAATCTAAACTTATTGTTGTTTTTGTTTTATCTATACACACGAGTGCAATATAACTAGTATCACTCTTTTTATAGTATGCAACGCCATCTATTTCCTCTATTTTACTTGGCGTGTCTATTGTGTCTCCACTATATACAACTTCGGCATAATAAGCTACATAGCCATAATCAGATGAACCTTTTTTTATATTTAATGACGATTTATTATACACTTCTGCCAAAGCATGACAGTTTATGAATGCATTAGAACCTATGCTGGTTACGCTATTTGGTATGGTTACGCTAGTTAAACATCTGCAAGATTGGAATGCATAATTACCTATGCTGGTTATACTA
Source organism: Clostridiales bacterium (assembly GCA_918262735.1). Taxonomy (GTDB): domain Bacteria; phylum Bacillota; class Clostridia; order Christensenellales; family UBA1242; genus HGM11367. The sequence goes on along the minus strand of CAKJYJ010000010.1, from coordinate 1,685 downwards.
TTTGGTATGGTTACATTGGTTAGACTGCCACAATTTGAGAATGCATATTGTCTTATTTCTGTTGTTCTTGAATCTAAACTTATTGTTGTTTTTATTTTATCTATACATACGAGTGCAATATAACTAGTATCCCTCTTTTTATAGTATGCAACGCCATCTATTTTCTCTATTTTGGTTGGGGTGTTTATTTCGTCTCCACTGTATACCGCTTCGGCATATTCTGCAACACGGCCATAATCAGATGAACCTTTTGTAATACTTAGATGTGATTTGTTATAAACTTCTGCTAAAGCATAACAACCATAGAATGCATTGCCACCTATGCTGGTTACGCTATTTGGTATGGTTATACTGGTTAGACTACTGCAATACTCGAATGCATAATCACCTATGCTGGTTACACCATTAGGTATGGTTACACTGGTTAAACTGCTGCAACCATAGAATGCAGAATCACCTATGCTGGTTACACTATTTGGTATGGTTACACTAATTAGATCGCTGCAATTATAAAATGCTCCATCAGAAAATGAATTTGCCGAATAAATACTTGTAACATCATAAACAGCTCCATTATATAGCACTTTTTCCGGAATAACTAATTCACCCGCTGGCTTATTATTAGAATTTGCTCTCACTGACGCTGTTTTATATGCATTATCATACATAAATAGCAATGTTTCAAACATGCCTTCATCTGGAACTTCTGAGGTAAATGTTGCATAAATAATAACATCTCCAGCAGGCATGGTGAATGATGAATTTGTTATTGCAATTTGTTCTGTGCTATCTTCTTGTATGTAATATGCGCTTTCAAATGCGTAGTGGTCGTTTGGTGTTATGGTTAGTATTATTGTTTCTCCCTCTATTGCCTTTGTAACATTTGAAGCAACATTACCATTTTGCACTTCTCCAGTATATATATTGAATATTTGTTTATACATTGCTCTATATACATTATTCACATTCTCTTGGGTTAACGTGATTTCGTATTCTACATCCTCTGAAACAATCACTCCATTTACTTCCCAACCTATAAAGCGATAACCATCTAGTGGAATTGCCTCAATGGTTATATTGTCCCCTAGCCTGCAGTTATTTTTGCTCTCGTATTCAATCTGCTCAACATTCGATGTTATTTCAACCGTGTATGTTTTAGGCTTTCCTCCACCAAGACCGAACACTAGCCCGGCACCAATGCCAAGCACCAAAACAACTCCTGCAATTAAAAACCAAATTCTTTTCATAAAACAACTCCTATTACATACCATTTTTTTGATTATTTTTATAAAAATTAGCTTCAAAACGCCATATTTATTGTATTTATACAATATTTTGTGTTAAAATGTCAAATTTTTACACAATTTTAGTGACATTTTTGTCTTATTGAAATTGATATATTATTACATAGCAACAATATTTTAATAATTGGCGTAAAAAAAGAGCCACGATAAGTGGTTCTTTTTGTTTTGAAAATTTTAATAGAATTGGGTTTCTGTTGTTTGTAGCTTTCTTTTCTACCTGTTTCTGCACTGTCTTTCTTTTACAAGATATCTCTATCTCGCTCGACTTAAAGATTTCTCTTTAAAAGGAGGTGATCCAGCGGCACCTTCTGATACCGCTACCTTGTTATGACTTCACCCCAGTCATTGGTTTTACCTTAGGCGGCTGCCCCCTTCGCAGGT
>CAKJYJ010000009.1 GCA_918262735.1 Clostridiales bacterium | reverse complement strand
TGAGTTTAATAATAAAAAGAATACAGCAACAATAACGGGGCTATCAGCATCAAACACAGAAACCAATTTGGTTTTGCCAAATATGGTTGAACATGACAATCAGTTGTATTTAATCACAACAATAGGTAATGATGCATTTAAAAACAAAACAACAATAACATCTGTAACAATTCCAAACACAGTAACAAAATTAGGAAATGGTGTGTTTGAGGGCTGTACAAACCTAACTGACGTTACAATACCAACAAGTGTAACTAAACTTGGCAGTAAGGTATTCAAAGATTGTTCTAACCTAATTACAATTGAACTTCCAAATTCAATCACAAGCATTGGTGGTTATTTATTTTCAGGCTGTACAAAATTAACAAACTACAATATTCCAACATCTTTAACTTCGTTGGGTTCAAGGATGTTTGAAAACTGCACAAGAATAACAGAATTCACATTCCCAACACAAATAACAACGCTTGGGGATTATGTGTTTAATGGATTAAGTTTTGAAACACTAACGATTCCAGACACAATTACAACCTTAACAGAAAATTCATTCTCTGGGATAACCAACATTGGAGAGTTAACAATTCCATGTGAGGTAACAAGAAATAATAATGCTGCGGGTTCTGGATTATTTAAGGATGTTGGGCGTATTCAAAATGCCAAGATAATTGTTACAACTGATGAAACCTGCATGGGCTACGCCTTTTTTCATGCGGCAGGCTTAGAAGGAATTGAAATTTCAAAAGATGTAACAAGTTTGTCGGGTTCGTGTTTTGAGAACTGTTCATCGTTAATTTCAATTTTTGTTGATTCGGAAAATGAAATATATGATAGTAGAGACAATTGTAATGCAATAATAGAAACCGCTAGCGTGCAATTGGTTCGAGGGTGTCAAAATACCATTATTCCAGATGGCGTTAGTGCTATTCAGAGTGGAGCATTTTCTGGCTGTACCGGATTAACCGAAGTTGTTGTTCCAAACAGTGTTTTATCTATTGGTTTTGCAGCATTCTCTGGCTGTTCAGGGTTGGTTAGTATGACACTTCCATTCTCAGGAGGATATTCTGGTGCAACAACAACTAGCACTTCAATACTTTTTGGATATTTGTTTGGTAATGGTAATTGGGAAGGTGGAACAAATATACAGCAAAGGTATGTTTATAACAGTAACTACAAATACGCAACTTATTGGATTCCAAATTCAATAAAACAACTTAATTTTACAGGTAAAATTTTCTGGTGGTCATTTTCAGAATGTTCAATGATAGAAAACATAACAATTGCAGATGAAGTTACAGAAATATGTGTGGGGGCTTTCTATGGTTGTTCTGGTCTTAAGACTGTAACATTTGGTGACAATCCAACTATTACAAAAATTGGAAATGCAGCCTTTCAGGGTTGCTCAAGCCTTCAGAGCATAGATATTCCTAAGGAAGTAACAAGCATCGTGGATTGTGCGTTTTGGGGGTGTAGTTCATTAAAAACCGTTTCTTTTTCAAATGGTTCAAAACTTACAAGCATTGGAGAAAAAACATTTAATGGTTGCAGTTCGTTAGAGAATTTAACACTTCCTTTTGTTGGAACGAGCACAACACCTGGAAATACCAGTTATGGACAATTGGGTAGAATTTTTGGAAATAATCAATATGACGGTGGTGAGGCAATACAGCAATACTATAATACATTAAGTTACCAAACATATTATATTCCATCGTCGTTAAAAAGGATAACTGTTTTAGGCGGAAAAATTTCCTATGGGGCCTTCTATAATTGTTACATGATAGAAGAAATAATGATAGGTAATGATGTGGAAGATATTGGTGATAATGCTTTTTATGGAACTGGTATTGAGTTGGTAACAAGTGGTAATGGGAGATATCTTGGGAATGGCGATAATCCATATGTTGCATTGATGGAATGTATTGATAAAGAAGTAAGTGAGTTTGTAATGAATAATAACACAAGACTTATTGCATCTAAGGTATTTTCGGGATGTACAAATCTTGAAAGTGTACAATTCTCTGAAAACCTAAAAAGAATTGGCATGTCGGCATTTAGTGGGTGTACAAGTCTTAACAATATTGTGCTTCCAAATGGTATAAAAGGGCTAGGATCTTCTGCTTTTGCAGTGTGTACCGCACTTACCAATATAACACTTCCAGATAGTCTTGAAACAATTGGACAAAGTACATTTAGTGGGTGTACTGGGTTAACAGAAATATATATTCCAATTGAATTAAAAAGTATAGGAAGTAATGCATTTAGTAATTGTACAGGAATGAATAAAGTTGTTATAAAAAACCTAGAAAATTGGCTAAAAATAGATTTTGAGGTGCAAGGAGTTTCTAACCCTCTTACAGTTGCACATAATTTATATATTAATGATGGGCAAATGGAAACTCTGGTCACAGATTTAGTTATTCCTGGAACTATTGAAAGAATAAACGTAAAGGCATTTAGAGGTTGTACCTGCTTAAGAACGGTGTATATTCCAGATAGCGTTTTAACAATTAGTCCATCAGATTATTCTACCGCACCTTTTAATGGGTGTTCTAATGAGTTAGTAATTTATACAAATCTGAGTCAAAAACCAAGTGGGTGGACATCGCCTTGGAATCGTTATGGTTCAAACAGTGGCAACACGCTTACTGTTAATTGGAATACTTCATTTGAAGAGTATCAAGCGATTATTAATGGTTAATTAAAATATAAAGACAAGCGAATAAAACGCTTGTCTTTTTTGTGAATATAAAAATAAACATAAAAAATGGTTATTGATGAAGTTATGAAAAACATTTGTTGTATATAACCATATGTGATAAACTAATAATAGTTTCATGAAATGGAGAATATGCAATGTCTGATTTTGATAAAGAACAAATGGAAAAACTAGAAAAAATAAAAAATGAAGAAAAAAAGAAAGAAAAGATAAAAATATTTGCAATGCTTGGTGCATTGGTGCTTGTGGTTGGCCTTGGCATTGGTTTGTTTTTAGGGCTAAGCGGTGGTAACAACAATTCCAATCAACAAAGCAATGCTATAAAAATATCTCAAGGCACAAACCTATCTAACCAAACACAGTCAGAAAACCATGCCATTGGTGACGAGGTAACCCTAACTGCCGGCGATAAAGTTGGCTATCGTTTTATGTATTGGGAATCCAACGGGCAAAAGGTGTCCGACAACAAAACTTTAACATTTACAATAGACGAAACAACGCCATTAAATTACACTGCAGTTTATGAAAAAGAATACACAATTACAGTTGCCACAGCAATGCAAAACGGAAGTGTGGCACCTAACAAACAGGTTGCAATTGGCGGTGAAATTGTTCAACTAACAGTAACTCCAGGATCGGGCTACCAAGCGTCTAGTTTATATTATATTAAGTCTGGCACGACCACACAAACTGCCATTTCGCTTAGTACAAAAAAATTCAATATGCCAGAGGGAAACATTACCATTTATGCAGAGTTTGAAGAGTATGTACCAAATGCTGATAGCTTAACCACGCTTTCATTTGAATATAACAATAATGAAAAAACGGCAAGTGTATCTGCAAGGTCAAACAATGCCCCAACAGGTGAGTTGGTTATACCTAGCAAGGTGAAGTATAATAATGAAACATACACTGTTACAAGCATAAAAAACTATACATTTCAGGATTGTTTATCTTTAACTGGAGTGACTATACCTGGTAGTATAAAAACAATAGGTGGTGGTGCATTTTTGGGATGTAGCGGGCTCGTAAATGTAAATATAAACAATGGAGTTGAAGAAATTGGCATTGAAGCGTTTTGCCGATGTGGTATAAGAAGTATCTCAATTCCGCAGAGTGTTAATAATTATTTATGGAATGCATTCATATATTGTGACAGTTTGGAAAGCATTGTTGTTGATAGCAATAATATGACATATGACAGCAGGAATAATTGTAATGCAATAGTAGAAACCCAATCTAACACATTAATCACCGGTTGTAAAAACACAAATATACCGGATGGCGTAAAAATAATTAATGATGCCGCATTCCTCGGTTGCACCGGTCTTGAAACTATAACAATCCCTAGTAGCGTGTATTCCATTGGAAGTGTTGCATTTAAGGATTGTTCTGGGCTTACCGAAGTGATTCTTTCAGAGGGGTTACAGTATATTAATGGTGGTGCGTTTGAAAATTGTGTTTCGCTTACAAGTATTAATATGCCAAGCACCGTAACTTGGATAGGGGGTATAATTTTTAGTGGTTGTACCAATTTGCAACTCAGTGAATATGGAAATGCCAGGTATTTGGGCAACAGTAATAATGCATATTATGCACTGGTTGAGCCAATTAATAAAAACATAACCTCTTGTACAATAAAAAAAGAATGCAAATTATTGTGTGATTGGGCATTTGTGGGTTGTGCAAGTCTAGAAAGTGTTATATTTGAAAATGATTCTCAATTAAAGGTGATGCCAGGAGCTTTATTCAGCGATGGGGTTAGAGCAGCAAGCCTTGCAAGCATAACAATTCCTGAAAGCATTGAAACAATAAGAGACGCCGCATTTAACAACTGCAAAAGCTTAACAACAGTTACAATTGAAAGTTCTAATATATATAATGTGGCAACATCAGTGAACAATGCAGGATATTTATTAAAATATGCCACAACAATAAATGTGCTTGCAAGCATTGATGATGGAACAAATGCATTTTTAAGTAACACAGAAAATTACACAAAATCTGCAACAACAATCACCATTGGTGAAAAACAGTATTATGTTTACACAAAAAATAATTAAACCTTTTGAAAATGGACAAGTTATAGGGCATATCCGTTTTTATATATATTGTATAGCAATGTTAAAAGTGTACATTTGCTAGTCTAATATTTAGAAATATAACGAAAGGAAGAATTGCCGTACTATTATTCTGTTATTAGTAAAAAAACAACCAAAGGTTACTTTGGTTGTTTTTGTTTATTTTGGTGGGAGTTAAAGGACTCGAACCTATGACCCTCTGCTTGTAAGGCAGATGCTCTAGCCAACTGAGCTAAACTCCCACGCTTTTTGCGACTTTGGTATATTATCATATTAAAAAAATGTTGTCAACAATTTTTTTTATTTTTTTGAAATTTATTCACTTTTTTATTTTTGGATACATTTTTATCAGTTTATTGCCTGGAAAACAAAATAAACAGCAAGTATTGTTCTAACCTAAAAAATATGAGCATACGATATATTGTAAATTCGACAAAATGTGAGCATTTGTTTTGTTTTATTATTTCTTATCGCATTAACAAATCCATATTTTATCTTTAATATTAAAAGCGAGGTTTTAATGTTTTATGTTGTTAAATCCAGGTCAATAAAATATGTGCTTGCTGTTCTTTTGTGTGCAATACTTCTTTCAATTTCGATAAATGGAGCAGTTTCTGCAGAAGTATTCTTTGGTTATTCCACAAGAAAAGTTCCTGTGTACTCGGTTGAAACCAGCGAAAAAAGAGTTGCAATTAGTTTTGATGCCGCCTGGGGTGCCGATAAAACCAAGCAAATTGTTGATATTTGTAATGAATATAATGTTAAAGCGACCTTCTTTTTGGTTGGGTTTTGGGTAGATAAATATGGAGATATGGTTAAATATATTGACGATAATGGTTTTGAAATTGGCACACATTCAAACACACATCCAGATATGGTAAAACTTAGTGCTTCCGAACAAAACTTAGAGCTTAAAAAAAGTGTTGAGTTAATTGAAAAAATAACAAACAAAAAGGTTGAGCTATTCAGAGCACCATTCGGGTCGTATAATAATTCACTTTTGGATATTGCCGAGAATAACAATTTAATAACAATTCAATGGGATGTTGATTCTCTCGATTGGAAGGGACTGAGTGCAGAAGCAATAACAACAAGGATTATTAATGGTGTTAAAAACGGTTCAATAATACTTTGCCACAACAATTCCGACCACATTGTTGATGCTTTGCCAATGATTTTAGATAGACTAAATAAAAAAGGATATACCGTTGGCTCTGTTGGGGATTTAATATATAAAAACAACTACACAATAGATAGAACAGGACTTCAAAAATCAAAAATTTAGGAGGAAATTATATGAAATTTGAACAAATGAACAATAACAGAGTGTTTTTAAGTGGAACGGTTGAGAGTGCGCCAGCATTTAGCCACGAAACATTTGGAGAAGCTTTTTACGAGGTTGTTTTGCTTGTGCCAAGACTTAGTAATAATTTAGATAAAGTGCCGGTAACGGTTTCAGAAAAGCTTATTTCTGGTGGTAGGTTTGAGGTTGGGAAATATGTTTGTATTAAAGGGCAATTTAGAAGTTATAACAAACTAGAAAACGGAAAGAGTAAATTAATGCTCACGGTTTTTGTTAGGGAAGTTTGCGAGTTTGAAGAAGATATGAACCCCAATATAATTGAAATTACTGGTTATATTTGCAAGGAGCCAACGTATAGAACAACTCCTTTTAATCGTGAAATTTGCGATGTTTTAATTGCCGTTAACAGGGCATATAATAAATCTGATTATTTACCTTGTATTGCGTGGGGGAGAAATGCAAAATATGTAAGCGAGCTAGCCGTTGGAACAAAAATAGCCATTGTTGGAAGAATTCAATCTAGGGAATATCAAAAACATACCGAAGATGGCGAAACATTAAATAAAATTGCATATGAGGTTTCAATAAATAAAATTCAACAAGAAAGCCAAATTGAAGAACTTGAAAGCGATGATGCAATTTAGTTAAAAATCCCCAACCACCTTGGTTGGAGATTTTTATTGCTAAAATGATTTTAGATGTTTTATGTGTGATCTGGCTCAACCACATAATCTGCCCAATATTTACCCTTAAAGTGAGGGTAGCCATTAAAGATATCTTTATGTATTGCCCAAATATCAGATGAAAACCCGCTTGGCAAATCGGATTTAAGAGTTGCCGAGGCTATTTGAGTTCCAGTATATTTTAGCGGATATAACGAAAAAGAGTAACTGGCTTGCACGGCATTTTTTTTGTTATATATATACGCATTTATATTGTAATGCGGTTCACGGCTTCGATTGTCTGGATAAGATAATTGGCCAACATAACAATAGTACTTGTTACTAAATGTGTATGTGTAACTACCAGATATTTCACTACAATTTTTACCATTAACACCATATGAATCATTTTCTTTAATGGTTAGTTTAGCTGTTGCAGAATATGATATAGTGTTTGTTCCATAACAATCACTAACAAATGCATTATAATTTCCATTTATGTTGGCATAACGAACTTGATAATAATCGACTGTGACATATGCAACTTTTCTACCAATCCCTAAAACACCGCCGACCAGCACATATTCTTCTGTTTTTGAGGTCTTTGTGTATCCGCCGGTTATTGTTCCGGTGTTATAACATTTTGAACATTCCGAATTTGAATATCCAACAATACCACCAGCAAAGCCATAGTCATACACTGAGTTAGTATCTGAATTTACAGACCCCTGATTAAAACAATTCTCAATTTTGCAACCGGCGTAGCCTGCAACTCCTCCGGCATATGCGTCGTACAGTGTTATGCTGTTTGCCACCACGCTTCCAAAATTTCCACATTTAGATATTGATGCTGAGCTGTATGTTGGGGAGTTGCCACTAAGTTTGGCCCCTATTGCCCCGACAACACCACCAGACACTGTTCTATAACCAATGCTTGACGAGCTAACAGATGCATAGTTAAAACATAAGTTCATTGATGTTCCATCATGAGCATACCCAACTATTCCGCCAGTAGCATAATCACCAGAATTTGAATTGCTTACCACGCTTCCACTTAATACATAAATATTTTCAATTGTTGTGTTGTTTGCATCTCCAATAAGTGCCCCCGAATACCAACTAAAGTCAGAGGCGTTTACATTTTTCAAAAAGAGATTTTTTATAGTTGCGTTAATAGTGTTTGCAAAAAGACCCCCATTTGGGAAACTGCTGTATTGATCTCCTGTGGAAGATTGCAGTGTTAAATTTTGTAATACATGGTTTTTACCATCAAAAATACCATTGAAAGAATATGTTTTTGAGTTGTTACCTGTTCTTGTGTAACCAATACAAATAAATGGTTCATTATTCATATCAATGTCGCAAGTTAGTTCAATGTATTGTCCGCTCATTGTGTTGCCATTGTTTACATAGTCTCTAAAATTTTTTAAATCAGCAGGAGATGATATTTTATATGGGTTTGAATATGTTCCGCTTCCACTTAAAGATATTGATGCCTTTGTTGGCTGGGTGAAGACAAATAATAACAGTAAAGAAACCAAAAAACACACAAAAGAGGAGATTATAATAATTTTTGATATTTTATTTTTCAAAAACATAATTCACCTCCTAATTATACATAATTAGAATATCACAATTTGCACGATAATTGCAAATGTTTTTATTATGTAAAATTAAACAGTTAATTTTAACGCACACGTTCGAGCCACTTACTTAGTAGTGTCTAAAAAAAAGCACCACAACAAAGTATGGAACTCTTAAATGCAATTTTGGAGCGAAAGACGGATTCTCGCTCCGCTACGTTACACTTTGCTATCACACCTGGTGCTTCGTCAAAACTATCGCTTTTGTAATTTGCTGACCGCAAATTTACCTTAACGCTCGGTTTTTCCTCTTCCCAAAAATTTCGGCATAAATGCCTGCTATTTTCGGGAGCCCTTAAAGTTTACGGTTCGAGCCCATTACTTAGTAGTGTCTAAAAAAAAATTCTACAACCGAGTGTAGAATACTTAAATATGTTTGGAGCGAAAGACGGGGCTCGCTCCGCTACGTTACACTTCGCTATCACGCCTGGTGCTAAAAAACTTGCCACTGGCAACTTTTTCTTAACGCACACGTTCGAGCCCCTTTTATTGTACCATAAAAAAATAAAGTTCTATAACTTAGTATAGAACCTTAATAGTTATTTGGAGCGAAAGACGGGGCTCGAACCCGCAATCGCAAGCTTGGGAAGCTTGTGCCATACCATTAGGCCACTTTCGCATTGTCCACATTCTACAACACTTGGTGTAATATGTCAAGTAAATGAATTTATTTTTTTGATTGTTTTAATTGCGGGTTTTACTGTTTTTTATTACATCTTTTGTTATTTGTGTAAAAGTTGATTATTTTAGTTGCAAAAAAAATAATTAATGATTAAAATATTTGCGTTATATTTGGAGGTATTATGAAAAAAGTTATTCCAATCACATTATTAACTGGCTATCTTGGTGCGGGTAAAACAACGCTATTAAACCATGTTCTTTCAAACCAACAGGGCTATAAAGTTGCCGTTATTGTTAATGATATTGGAGAAGTTAATATTGATGCAAGTTTAATTCAAAAAGGTGGGGTTGTTTCCGGTAAGGACGACAGTTTGGTTCCACTTCAAAATGGTTGTATTTGTTGCACTCTTAAAGAAGATTTAATGAAGCAGATTGCAGAAATTGCCGCTTCTAACAGATTTGATTATATTTTAATTGAGGCAAGTGGTATTTGTGAACCCGTTCCTATTGTTCAAACCATTGAGGTTTTAAGTGATGCAACAAAAAGATATAATCTTCCAACAACGGTAAGATTAGATAACGTTGTTTCTGTTGTTGATGCTTGTAGAATGGTTGATGAATTTGGTTCTGGAAGGGGACTACTAAAGGAAAAAATAGACGAAGAGGATATTGAGAATTTAATAATTCAACAAATTGAATTTTGCACCAAAATAATTATCAATAAAGCTGGTGATGTTTCAAGAAATGAATTAGAAGAGGTTGAGGCAGTTATTACCGCACTTCAACCAGATGCAGAAATAATTGAAGCCAACTACGGTAAGGTTGATTTGGATAAAATATTAAACACAAATTCTTTTGACTATGAAAAAGCGGCAATGTCTGCGGCTTGGGTGAAAGAATTAAACTCGCAAGACCACGATGAAGATGACGATGATGAAGCTGGCGAGCACGAGCATGAGGGACATGGTGAGCATGAAGACCATGATGAGCATGAGCACGAGCATCACCATCACCACCATGGAGAGGGCGAGGTTTTGGAATATGGGATAGACACATTTGTTTATACCCGTAGGCAACCATTTAACAAGGGCAAATTTGTCGATTTTGTTAATAGATTTCCAAGACAAGTTATTAGGTGCAAGGGTGTTGTTTGGTTTTCAAACGACGACGAAAATATGCACATGTTTGAACAGGCCGGCAGACAGATAAATTCTTTTAATGCTGGGCCTTGGGTTGTTAGTCTTCCAAAAGAACAACAAGAACAAATTCTTCTTGAAAATGCAGATATTAGAGCCGATTGGAGAGATGATGTTGGAGATAAAATAATAAAGCTTGTTTTTATTGGTAAAAACATGGACAAAAGACAGATTGTTGACGATTTGGACAACTGTTTGGAGTAGTTGACACTCGCTAGAAAAATATTTATTTTAATATAATTAAAAATATAAAAATATGCTTGACAATAGAGTTTTGGTATGGTAAACTATGCCAGTCTTTATCTTAAAAGGCATATTTTTTTGTGAATTAGCCCCTCACAATTAAGTTGAGCTCTTGTAAGATAGAATGAATATTTTAGGAGAAAATTAATGAAAACATTTATGGAAAACCCAGCAAATGTGGAAAGAAAATGGTTTTTAGTTGACGCTAGCAATATGCCTCTTGGCAGACTTGCATCACAAGTTGCAGACATTCTTTCAGGTAAGAATAAACCAAACTACACTCCACATGTTGACACTGGAGATTATGTTGTTATAGTAAATACAGATAAAGTTGTTTTAACAGGTAAAAAACTTGTTCAAAAACAATTTAGAACACACTCAGGATATATTGGTGGATTAAAAGAAACTGATTATGGAACAATGATGGCAAACCATTCAGACAGGGTTGTTCTTAAAGCAGTTAAAGGAATGCTTCCAAAAACTGTTCTTGGAAGAAAACAAGCAACCAGATGTAAAATATACAAAGGTGCAGAGCATGAACAAACAGCTCAAAATCCAACAAAAGTTGAGTTAAAAGGAGCAAGACAATAATGGCAAAAGTAGCTTCAAAAAAAGTTAAGGTTCAACCAATTTCAACAGGTAAAAGAAAAACATCTGTTGCAAGAGTTAAATTAATTCCTGGTGGGGAAGGTAAAATTGTTGTTAATAAAAAACCTTTGGAAGAATATTTTGGGTTAGACACATTAAAACTTATTGCAACACAAAGTTTGGTTTTAACCGGCGCTAACACAAAATATGACGTTTCAGTTAATGTTTATGGTGGCGGTCTTTCAGGACAGGCTGGTGCCATTAACCACGGCATTGCAAAAGCTCTTTGTGTTGAAGACGAAAGTTATAGAGCAGAACTAAAAAAGGCAGGCTTCTTAACTCGTGATTCAAGAATGAAGGAACGTAAGAAATATGGCTTAAAGAAAGCTCGTAAAGCAAGCCAATTTTCTAAGAGATAATTATATTTTATGCTTTCAAAAACTCGCAAGCAAGTTGCGGGTTTTTTTGTACTATATTTAATGGTTATTTATTTTGTGCATTAATTGATACTTTTTGTTAATTCGTTTGACTTAGTTATATATTTTATATATATATATAATATAAGTTACTCAAAATAAATCAAAAATTGTTATAGGAGACGAATTATGAAATTTAGAACCAAACTATTTTTAAGCGTACTTGCACTAGTGCTAGTTGGCGTGGTGGCAGTGTTTTTGTTTTTGCCGAAAAGTTCAAAGGGAAGCGGTGTTTCCTTTATAACGGATTCTGGCGTGGATGCCACTGTATCTGGCGGTGTTACAGGCAACGCCAGTGTGCTAGAACTTAGTGAACTTACATACTCTGGCGGAGAGACCCCAACAGGAGGAGACCTCTCTTCTTGGGAGGCAAACTTAGAATTTGGCGAGGGTTATGAAGTAATCCTAACTATTTTTGTTTCTAACAACGCAGGCTCGATTCTTTATGTTGCACTTGTAGATAATGGCACAAATGTAAACAACCTAACCAAAACAATAAAAAATGGCACAGAAACATACACAAGCGGAACACTAGTTATGGTTCAGGGAAGGTCAAACACAACATTCACAATAACATTTAGGCGTGAGCATGATGTTGCAACAAAAATTACATACAGATATGAAATTAAACTTCAATCAACCCTAACAGAAGAAGATTTACAAAATGTAGAAACTCCAGATGAAACGGGATTTACATATAAATATGATGAAGCAAAAGGCGAGGCGAGTGTAACAGGGCTAACAAGCACCAACACACAAACCGCGCTTACAATTCCAAGTATGGTTGCAACTGAAGGCAAAATGTATATAGTAACAGTCATAGAGGCAAATGCATTTAAGGGCAAAAACATAACTTCTGTGGTGGTTCCGAACACAGTAAAAGAATTAAAAGCAAGCGTGTTTGAAAATTGTACTAGCTTAACACAAGTAACAATTCCAAACAGTGTAACAAAACTTGGTAACAAGGTGTTTAAAGGTTGCACAACACTAACAAGCATACAACTACCAAACACAATAACCTCTGTTGGAACATACCTCTTTTCTGGTTGCACAAAACTAGAAAATTACAACATTCCAACTGGCATTAAAAAACTTTCAAATTATATGTTTGAAAATTGTACTAAACTTACAACATTTAACATCCCAAGCCACATAACCACACTTGGCGATTATGTGTTTAATGGTTTATCATTTGAAACTCTAAGTATTCCAGATAGCATAACAAGCGTAACAGAAAATACTTTCTCTGGCATAACAAATATAACCGAGCTTACCATTCCTTGTAGTGTGACAATGTTAGATAATGTTAGCTTTTCAAACATTGAAAATATTGAAACTGCGATAATAAGTGCAACGGGCAAGGGAAGTGAACTTGGTGGAAATGCATTTTATAGAGCGACATCATTAAAAAATGTGGAATTAACAAATGGAATAACAATAATCAATCGTGGGGCATTTTATTATTGTTCGTCACTTATAAATGTTATTCTGCCAGATAGTATAGAGCATTTAAATGGATTTGTTTTTGAGAATTGTACATCACTTCAATATGCATATATTCCAAGTGGGATAAATGAAATTGAAGCAAATATTGCATCGTTTTCAACCTTCCGAAATTGCTCTAATTTAATATTATACACCGATGCAGAAACTAAACCAGAAGGGTGGGGTGAATATTGGTGTAATAAAACATCCACAACCAAATTTAGAGTAGAATGGAAATGCTCTGTTGAAAAAATGTTACAAATAATAAATCTTCCAAAAGATTATCCGGAATTTACATTTTTGGGTTCTTGTATTACAAGTTATATTGGAGCCTCAGAAAATATTATAGTTCCAGAATTGGTTACAGAAATTACTGGGGGTAACAGTACTTTTGGCGAAAAAACATTTATTAAAAGCGTTCAACTTCCTAGTACATTAAAAAGTTTGATGACATCTATATTTAATGGTTGCAGTGGTTTAACAACTGTGACATTTGCTAATAATTCACAATTAACGTCAATAGGTGAAAGGGCATTTAATGGCTGTACTAATTTAACCAATATAGTTATGCCAGAAAATTTACAAAGCGTTGGAAAATATGCTTTTTCGGGTTGTTCATCATTAGAAAATTTTTATTTACCTAGTACGGTTAAAAGTGTTAGTGATTGCGCATTTGCAGACTTTAGTGGACTTAAAGTTTTTGAATTTGATGAGGGTTCTCAAATAAAGTCAATTGCTTATGGGTTATTCAGTGGATGTTCTTCACTAGAAAGTGTTATTATTCCTAATGGTGTAACCTCTATTGGTAAATTATCCTTTTCGGGATGCACATCTTTAAAAAGTGTATATGTGCCTAACTCAGTGACAAGTATCTCCACATCAAATTTATCTCCATCTTTAGTTTATCCGTTTTTAAATTGCGATGATAATTTAAATATTTATACAGGCGTAAGTAGTAGGCCTGACAATTGGAGTACACGTTGGAATTATAAATCAAGCAGTGCTAGTTTAACGGTTTATTGGAATTTCACAGTTGAGGAAATGAAGGCAGATGTTGCCACTGGCAAGCAATTAAACACGGGGAATTCAGAATTTATATATAATGGTACAAAACTAATAAAATATACTGGAAATTCTGCAAATGTTGTTGTACCCGATGGAACAAAGATTATTACATCATCAACCGAAGTGTTTAAAAACAAATCTGAAATTGAAACCATTAAATTTCCGAACACTATCACCTTTGTGTATGGTTCTGCATTTGCCGGTTGTACAGGATTAACAAAGGTTGTAACACCAAGCATAGAAGACTGGCTAAAAATATCGTTTGGGGATTCAACGGCCAATCCACTAAATTATGCTCATAAACTATACATATTAAATGGTTCAGAAGAAGAACAATTAACGCAGGTGGTAATACCTGATACAATAACCAATATAAAAGCAAATGCTTTTATCGGGTTAAGTAGTTTAACCAGTGTTAGTATTTTAAATGGTGTAACAAGTATTGGAAGTTCTGCATTCTATGGTTGCACTGGATTAACCAGCGTAACCATTCCAAGCAGTGTAACAAGCATAGGATACGAGGCGTTCGCTAATTGCAGTGGGCTAACCAAGGTTGTAACTCCAAGCATTGAAGATTGGCTTAAAATTTCATTTACGTCTAACGCAAACCCACTATGTTATGCTCATAAATTATACGTAACGAATGGCACGGAAGAAGAACTTGTAACAAATCTTGTTATACCAAACTCAATAACAACAATAAAAGCCTATGTATTCGATGGTTGCACCAGTATTACAAGCGTTACAATCCCAGAAGGAGTAACAAGTATAGGAATGTATGCATTTAGGGGTTGCAGTGGGCTAACCAGCGTTACAATTCCAAGCAGTGTAACAAGCATAGGAAGTGATGCATTCAAGAATTGCAGTGGACTAACAGGGGTTGTAACTTCAAGCATAGAAGGCTGGCTTTCTATATCATTTAGTAATTCTAGTTATGCTAACCCACTAAATTATGCACATCATTTGTATATAGGGGAGGAAGAAGTAATCGAACTTACTATTCCAAACACAATAACAGAAATTAAGGCATATGCATTTTATGGTTGCAGTGGGTTAACCAACGTTACAATCTCAGAAGGCGTAACAAGTATTGGAAGTTTTGCATTCTCTGGTTGCACTGGATTAACCAGCGTAACCATTCCAAGCAGTGTAACAAGCATAGGAAACATTGCATTCGATGGTTGCGGTGGGCTAACAAAGGTTGTAACTTCAAGCATAGAAGACTGGCTAGAAATATCGTTTTGGGATTATACGGCCAATCCACTATATTATGCCCATCATTTATATATAGGGGAAGAAGAAGTAACGGATCTTACTATACCAAACACAATAACAGAAATAAAGGCACGTGCTTTTTATGGTTGCACTGGACTAACCAGCGTAACAATTCCAAGCAGCATAACAAGTATAGGAGACTCTGCATTCTATAAGTGTAGTGGGCTAACCAGCGTAACAATTCCAAGCAGTGTAACAAGCATAGTTGGTGCTGTATTCTTTGGTTGCAGTGGGTTAACAAGCATTACAATCCCAGAAGGAGTAACAAGCATAGGAAGTGATGCATTTAGGGGTTGCAGCGGGTTAACTAGTGTAATTATTCCAAATAGTGTAACAAGTATTGCATATAGAGCATTCTATGATTGTGGCGGGCTAACCAGCGTAACAATTCCAAGCAGTGTAACAAGTATAGGTAATTATGCATTCGATAATTGCACCAACCTAAAAACTGTTACAATTGATAGTGCAAATATATACAAAGCGGCAGTGGGAACTTCATACAATCATGCGGGGAATTTACTTTCGAGCGCAACAACAATTAATGTTCTTGCAAGTGTGGTTGATGATGAAGCTAACACAAACACATTCTTGAATGACACAAGCAAGTACACAAAATCTGAAAAAACAGAAATTGATGGTAAAGAGTATTATGTTTACACGAAAATTGTTTAATTATTAAAAAATGGGGTAAAAAACCTCATTTTTTATGTATATTTAAAGCTTAAAAGTTGACAAACAATTTTAACAATGTTAGAATAAAACCATAAAATGAAGTAAAGGAGAAAAAAGTGGCAAGCGACAGTTTACCGTCCAATAGGCAAAATAGATTTAATACTAACCAAAATATTTGCGGTTGGGCGTTTTTGCTTGCCGCTTAAGTATTACTGTTACAGTTTGTTACATTAAAGCGACGTGCTTTGTGACAAACATTACATATTTTGGTTATAAGTCTTTTTGTGCCTCTGTTTAGTTTTAAGCAGAGGCTTTACCACGTTTTTAACAAAAGGAGGAATTATGGCTGAAAATGAAATAAGAGAAACCGAAGAAACATTATCAGAAGAAGAGGCTCAAGCATTAAAACCGGATTATGCAAGTGAAATTGTTTCTATCATTAAAGGGAATGATTCACCTAAGGTGATGCAAAATAAACTAGAAGATTATCACGGCAATGATATAGCCGAAGTTATGGATACGCTAAGTGTTTTAGAGCGTAAAAAACTTTATCGCGTGTGTAATGAAATTATGCTTGCCGAAGTTTTTGAACACTTAGACGAAGATGTTGCCGGACAATACTTAAATGAAATGGATTTGAAAAAGGCCGCCATGGTTATTTCGGAGCTAGAAACAGACACTGCTGCCGATATTCTTCATGAAATTGAAAAGGAAAAACGTGAACTAATAATTGATGCGTTGAACCCAGACATTAAGGCAGAAATTAGATTAATTGCCTCTTTTGACGATGATGAAATTGGTAGCAAAATGACAACCAACTGCATTGTTATTCGTGAAAATTTAGATGTTAAGCAGGCAATGAAAGAGCTTGTTAGGCAGGCGGAGACAAATGATAATATTTCAACGCTTTTTGTTGTTGATGAATATGGGGCATTTTATGGGGCAATTGAACTTAAAGGGTTAATTACTGCAAGAAGTACAGAACCGCTTGAAAATTTAATTGCAACTTCGTTCCCTTATGTTTATGCCAGAGAGAGCATTGACGATTGTATTGAAAAATTAAAAGATTATTCAGAAGAATTAATTCCAGTTTTAGACAATAATAATAAGCTTTTAGGCGTTATTACTTCAAAAAGTTTAATTGAAGTTGTTGATGATGAAATGGGTGAGGACTATGCTAAGTTTGCAGGTCTTACCTCAGAAGAAGACTTAAACGAGCCGGTTAGTAAAAGTATGAAAAAGCGTTTACCTTGGCTTTTAATACTTCTTGCTCTTGGAATGGTTGTTTCAAGCGTTGTGGGTGTTTTTGAACAAGTTGTGTCTCAACTAACATTAATTATGGCATTCCAATCTTTAATTTTGGATATGGCGGGCAATGTTGGAACACAATCGCTTGCCGTTACAATTCGTGTTTTAACAGATGAGAATTTGAGTTTTAAGCAAAAATTGCACTTGGTGTTTAAGGAAATGCGAGTTGGTATTTTGAACGGGGCACTTCTTGGAACTTTGTCTTTTGGTTTAATTGGGCTCTATATTTTCCTAGTTAAGCAGAAAACTTTATCTTTTTCATTTGCAGTTTCTGGGTGCATTGGCATATCTCTTTTAATTGCAATGATTATATCCAGTGCCGTTGGAACACTTATTCCACTGTTCTTCAAAAAAATTAAAGTTGACCCTGCAGTTGCTTCCGGACCACTTATCACAACAATAAATGACCTTGTTGCCGTTGTGTCTTACTATGGTATGAGTTGGATTTTGCTTCTAAATGTTCTTCAACTTGCAGGTTAAAATGAATGTCAATAAAAAAAGCAATCATTGATTGATTGCATTTTTTTAATGCTATAATAATGTTTAGTTGAAATTTTTTATGTCGTCAATGGTAAAATCTAACACTTCCATAATTGTTAAAAGTTCAATATCGGTTACAAATCTTTTTCCGCATTCAATTCTTTGAATGGCATTTTTATCAATATCTAAACCTTTAAGTTGTAATCTATTTGAAAGTTTTTGTTGAGAAATTTTGAGTGCGATTCTTTTTTCCGCAACCAATTTCCCACAAATATTATTTCTACCATCTTTTGCTTTATTAATAAACATAATATTTCCTTATTAAAAAGAATATATTTTTTACAATTGCCATTTGACATTCACTAAATGTCATTATATAATCTATAATATGGGGTTTGTACTAAAAAAAATATTTAGATATAGAGTATATTTTAATAAAAAAGTACGATTGTATACAAAATCGTCGGAATATTATTCAGTATTATTAAGAAAAAATGCTTGTAATAGTGGAAGTTTACTATTTTATTGATTTAATTGTTTAACTTTATTTTACTAAATAATAATATTACAATATTATTGTGTTATTTTGTTGCAATAATTTGTTAAAAATGGTAGTATATTATCAGACAGGAGGAATTATAATGGGACTATTTAGTGGAATTAAAAGACAATTATTAAAAGTTATTGAATGGAAAGATGAGAGTAAAGATACCATCGTTTATAGATATCCACTTACCGATAGAGATGAAATTATGACAAGCTCAACACTTGTTGTTAGAGAATCTCAATGTGCAGTTTTTGTACACAAGGGTAAAATCGCCGATGTTTTTGAACCAGGAACGTATAAACTTTCAACAGAGAACATTCCATTTTTAACAAAACTATTATCACTTCCAACAGGATTTGAAAGTAGAATTAAAGCAGAAGTGTATTATGTTAACACCAAGCAATTTATTGGGCAAAAGTGGGGAACGCAAAATCCAATTATGATGAGAGATGACGAATTCGGCAACATTAGAGTTCGTGGTTTTGGTATATATTCATTTAAGGTTAGTGATGCAAGCAAATTCTTAAAAGAAATGTTTGGAACAAATGCGGTATATAAAACAGAAGACGTTGTAGAGCAAATTAAACCAATGCTTATTCAAGCAATAACAGACGCAATTGCTGAGAGTAAAATTTCTGCTCTTGACCTTGCTGCAAATTATAAAGAGTTCTCAAACACTGTTGTTGAATCAAGCAAGGGTGATTTTGATGAATATGGTTTATCAATAACTAAATTTGTTATTGAAAATATATCACTTCCAGAAGAAGTTGAAAAGGCACTTGACGAAAGAACAAGGCTTGGCGTTTTGGAAGACAAACTTGGAACATACACACAACTTCGTGCTGCAGATGCCATTGGCGATGCTGCAAAAAATCCAAATGGCGGGAATTTAGCTGGCCTTGGCGTTGGTTTTGGTGCAGGAAGGGCAATTGGAGACACGTTTGTAAATGGGCTTGCAACGGAAAACACTCCCAGGCAAAAAGCACAAAACACAGTCAAATGTGAAAAGTGCGGGGCGAAAGTAAAAGAGGGTGCAAAGTTCTGCCCAGAATGTGGAAATAAAATGGAACAAGAAAAAGTAAAATGCCCAGAATGTGGTGCGGAAGTTGCAAAAAATGCAAAGTTCTGCCCAGAGTGTGGTAAAAAACTTGTTTTAGAAGATACTGTTTGTCCTAAATGTGGTGCAAAAGTAAAAGCAGGCGCAAAGTTCTGTCCAGAATGTGGCGAAAAACTAAATTAACATACGAATAATTATATAATTAAATTTGGAAAAGCAAAAGTTATATATTGTTTTTCCAATTTTATATAAAGGGGAAAAATATGAAAAAAGACATGAAAACAAATGAATCTAGTTGTCCTTCTTGTGGCGCAACAATGAGATATTCGCCAACTCGTCAAAAACTTTTTTGTGAGAATTGTCAAACATGCAAGGATATTGATTTTGAAAAATTTACAGAGAAACACGATTGGGCAGAAAAGGATAAAATTCAAAAGAGTAATGATTGGGCAGAAGAAGTTAATAACTTAAAATGTCCAAATTGTGGAGCTAGTGTTATTTTGCACAAATTAGAGTATAGCAAGGCTTGCCCATACTGTGGCAGTAGTCTTGTGGGAGATATGGAAAAATACAACACCTTTATGCCAGATGGGATTATGCCATTTAAGTTTAGCAATGAAGAGGCTGCGGAAAGGTATGTTAAAGGAATAAGAAAAAAACATTTTGTTCCAAATGCATTTAAAAAAGCACCACCAACAGAAAATATTAAGGGTATATATATTCCGGTTTTTGGTTTTGATGCAAACACACACTCAACATATAAAGGAACTCTTGCAACCGACACAACGCACACAGATTCAAAAGGGCGTTCACACACAACAACTTCGTATCAATACATAAAGGGCGAAAAAGACATTAGTTTTACCGATGTTTTGGTTGAAACTAGTTCTAAGTTAAATCAAATTCAACTTCAACAAATTGAGCCATATAACACAGAGGAAATTGTTAAATTTAATCAGGGTTTTATTATGGGTTACACGGTTGAACAATTTGAAACTAATTTGGAAAATTGCAAAAAAATATCAGAAAATATAATGAAAGAGAGCATAAAAAAACAAATTTTAGCAAAATATCATTATGATAGGGTCGTTTCCTTTGAAATGAATACAAACTATTCTGCAGAAAAATTTGGATACTATTTAATGCCAACGTACAAGTGTGATTATGAATATAAGAATAAACATTACACAACATTTATGAATGGGCAGACTGGAAGGGTTGGAGGAGGATATCCAAAGAGCCCACTAAAGATAACTTTGTTTGTTTTATTTATACTTCTACTAATTGGTGGTGTTATTGCATTATTTATGGCACTTACAAAATAGTTATTATTGAATTTATTAAAGCCTTGGAATGCATTTCCGAGGCTATTTTTTTGTGTTTATTGTTGAAAACATTATTGTTTTTAGAAAAATAATACAAATTAGTGATTATTATATGAAAAAAGTGGTAAAACGGGTCAATTTGGTGCAAAAAATGCAATACGTTTAATATATATTGAATATATATTAAATTTGTGAAAAATGCTTTTATTTTTGTGCATATTGTGGTATAATCTTAAGCGAGTAGGAAATTAGTTTTTAATGGCTTACAATATTAATTTATTCAAAGGGGAAAATAATGGAATCTGAAGAATTAGACCTTTCAAAAAGCGAAAAGTATGACCAATCGGACATTCAAGTTTTGGAGGGGTTAGAGCCGGTTAGAAAAAGGCCGGGTATGTATATTGGCTCAACGGACGAAAGAGGTCTTCATCATTTGGTAACAGAGGTCGTTGATAATAGTATTGATGAAGCACTCGCTGGCTATTGCACACAAATTGATGTTGTGCTAAATAATGACGGTTCTTGTTCGGTTACCGATAATGGTCGTGGTATACCAACAGGAATAATTGAAAAAGAAGGTAGAAGTGCGGTTGAAGTCGTTTTAACAAAACTCCATGCCGGCGGTAAGTTTGGTGGTTCTGGCTACAAAATATCAGGTGGTTTGCATGGCGTTGGTGTGTCTTGCGTTAATGCTCTTTCAATTTGGCTGAAGGTTGACGTTTATCAAAATGGATATCATCACTACGTTCAATTCACTCGTGGTAGGGCAGATGCTCCATTAAAGAAGTTGGAGAAGACCGACAAACGAGGAACAACAGTTACATTTAAGCCAGACACTGAAATTTTTGAAACAGTTGACTTTAATTACGAAACAATTAAAAATCGTTTCAGAGAAATTGCTTTCTTAAATAAAGGCATTGTAATAACCTTGGAAGATAAGCGTGAGGGTAGAGAAAACTCAGACAGGTTTGAATTTAAGGGTGGAATAATTGAATTTGTTGAATACTTAAACCAAAACAAAAACCCAATTTTTCCTCACCCTATATACTTTAATAAAATTAGCGACAAAAGTGAAGTTGAAGTTGCTTTCCAATATAATGATGGTTATCAAGAATTAATCCATGCATATGCCAATAACATCAACACAACTGAGGGCGGAACACACCTTGTTGGTTTTAAGAATGCCTTAACAAAAGTCATTAACGAATATGGTGTTAAGAACAAAATAATTAAAGAAAACGAAAAACTAACGGGTGAGGATTGCCGTGAAGGGTTAACCGCTGTTATTTCGGTTAAGTTAATGAACCCACAATTTGAGGGGCAAACAAAAACAAAACTCGGCAATAGTGAAATGAGGTTTGAAGTTGAACGGGCAATGGTTGAATGCTTTGGTGACTACCTAGAGGAAAATCCAAAGGAAGCAAGGGAATTAATATTAAAGAGTATAACCGCACAAAAGGCACGTGAGGCAGCAAGAAACGCAAGAGAATTAACAAGAAGAAAGGGTGTTTTAGAAAGCACAACCCTTCCTGGTAAACTTGCGGACTGTTCGGAAAAAGACCCAGAGCATTGTGAAATATATATCGTTGAGGGAGATTCCGCTGGCGGTTCTGCAAAAATGGGCAGAGATAGAAGGTTCCAGGCAATTCTTCCACTTCG
This sequence comes from Clostridiales bacterium, assembly GCA_918262735.1. Classification (GTDB taxonomy): domain Bacteria; phylum Bacillota; class Clostridia; order Christensenellales; family UBA1242; genus HGM11367. The sequence continues at coordinate 70,252 of CAKJYJ010000009.1, read as the reverse complement.
TGGTAAAATTATAAATGTTGAAAAAGCAAGAATTAATCATATTTTGGAAAACGCTGAAATTAAAAGCATGATAACAGCATTTGGTGCGGGCATGAAAGAGGATTATGATGATTCTAAACTAAGATATAACAAAATAGTAATCATGACCGATGCCGATGTTGATGGCTCACATATAAGAATTCTTCTTTTAACGTTCTTTTTCCGCTTTATGCGCCCTCTAATTGAAAATGGACATGTGTATATTGCGCAACCACCTCTTTATAAATTGGAGAAGGGTAAAAAAGAATACTATTTCTATAATGACGATGAACTTGAAGCATTCTATAAAGAATTTGGTAACGGCACTGGAGAGATGCAACGTTACAAAGGTCTTGGTGAAATGGATCCAGAACAACTTTGGGACACAACACTAAATCCAGAGCACAGAATTCTTCTTCAGGTTTCAATGGAAGATGCTGTTGAGGCAGACAGGGTGTTTAATGAGCTTATGGGTGAAGATGTTGATTTGAGACGTAAGTTTATTGAAGAAAACGCAACGCTCGCTGGCGAATTGGATGTTTAAGGTTGAGGAATGAAATATGAGTGAAGAAAAGAAAGATTTGAAAGAACTTTTAGAAAATAGTAAAGTTCAAAAAGTTGAAATTAAAGGGGAGCTTGAAAAATCGTTCATTGCATACGCAATGGCGGTTAATGTTTCCCGTGCAATTCCAGATGTTAGAGATGGATTAAAACCTGTTCATAGAAGAATTTTATATGATATGGGCGAGCAAAATTTATTTTACACACACAAATATGTTAAATCTGCAACCATTGTTGGTGATGTTTTAGGTCATTATCATCCACATGGTGATAGTTCGGTTTATGATGCTCTTGTTCGTTTGGCGCAAGACTTTAGCATTAATCATCCGCTTGTTGATGGTCATGGAAACTTTGGTTCAATTGACGGCGATGGTGCCGCTGCTTATCGTTACACAGAGGCAAGGCTTACCAAAATTGCAGGGCTTCTTCTTGAAGATTTAGATAAAAATACGGTTGATATGTATCCAAACTATGATGACACGCGTATGCAACCAAGAGTTCTTCCTGCAAAGTTTCCAAACTTGCTTGTTAATGGTGCAGATGGTATTGCTGTTGGTATGGCAACAAACATTCCACCACATAACTTAATTGAGGTTTGTTCTGGTGTTCAAGAAATGCTCAGGAATCCAGAAATAACAGATGATGAGTTAATTGAAATAATAAAGGCTCCAGATTTCCCAACTGGCGGAATAATTATGGGCAGAAGAGGAATTATTGATGCATATAAAACCGGTAGAGGAAATATTGTTGTTCGTGGTAAAGCTGACATAGAAGAAACGGCTTCTGGAAAACAGAGAATTATTATAACAGAAATACCATATCAGGTTAATAAATCAAAATTTATTATTCAAATGGCAGACCTTGTTAAGAATAAACGTATTGAAGGGATTTCAGACATTAAAGAAGAATCTGATAGAGATGGTATTAGAATTGTTGTTGATGTTAAAAAAGACCACAATGCAAATGTTGTTTTGAACCAGTTATATAAAATGTCTATGCTACAATCTTCAGACGGCATTATTATGCTTGCTCTTGTTGATGGAGCACCAAAAATTTGCACATTAAGAGAAATTCTTGCATGCTATATTGCACATCAAAAAGATGTTGTTGTTAGAAAAACCAAGTTTGATTTAGGTAAGGCACAAGACAGGCTTCATATTGTTGATGGTCTTGTTACTGCTGTTACTAACATTGACGAAGTTGTTAAAATTATTAAAGAATCTAAGGATAGAACTGATGCACAGGCAAAACTTATTGCTAGATTCAGCTTAGATGAAATACAAACAAATTCAATTTTGGATATGAGGCTTTCAAAACTTACCGGTCTTGAAGTTAATAACTTAAAACAAGAAATGCAAGAACTTGAAGATACAATTGCAGACCTTAATGATATTTTGGCAAAACCAGAAAGGGTTGTTAAAATTATTGATGACCAAATGGAAGATGTTAAAACAAGATTTGGAACCCAAAGAAAAACCGAAATTAGTTTTGCACCAGGCGAAATTAATATTGGCGATTTAATTAAAAAAGAAGATGTTGTTATTTCAATGACAAAAGGTGGTTACATCAAACGTATGTCGCTCACGGAATATAGGGCACAAAGACGTGGCGGTGTTGGCGTTACCGGACATAAAGCAAAAGAAGAAGACGTTGTTGATCAATTATTTATTACTCATTCTCATAATGACGTGTTATTCTTCACAACAAAAGGAAAAGTTCACACAATGAAAGCATACGATGTTCCAGAAGCACAAAAAACCGCAAAGGGAAGAGCAATGGTTAACCTGCTCCCTCTTGATGCAGATGAAAAGGTTTCAACAATTCTTCCTCTGGAAGAAGAAACAACTGGCAATCTTGTTATGGCAACAAAACAAGGTTTAATTAAAAAGACAAAACTTCTTGAATTTGCAAGCATAAGAAAAAATGGTAAAATTGCAATTACACTCAACGAAGGAGATGAACTATTATCAGCAAAAACTTCCGATGGTGATGACGAGATATTTGTTGCTTCATCCGCAGGTAAATGTTCACGATTTAAGGAAAGTGGGCTTAGAAACACGGGAAGGTCAAGTATGGGTGTTAAAGCAATAGACCTAGACGAGGGTGAAGAAATTATTTCACTTTGCATATTAAATAAAGAAACACAACTTGCATCGCTTTCTGAGAATGGTTTTGGAAAGAGAACAATGTCTGGCGAATTTAGGTTAACGGCTCGTGGAACAAAGGGTGTTCGTGCAGGAATATTTAATGAAAAGACGGGCAAACTTGTTTCATTAATTCCTGTTGAAGACGATAAAGACCTTCTTGTTATGGCAGATAATGGTGTTGTTATTAGAGTTCCTGTTAATTCAATTCCATTAATTTCAAGAAGCACACAGGGTGTTAAGGTTATGAGGCTTAAAGGCAACTCAAAAATTGTTTCTGTTGCTGTTGGCGAACATGAAGAAGATGAAGACGAAGAAACAATGACAGCAGAAGATATTGTTATTGCAAACATCGAGGCAAATGAAACAAATAACGAAAATGGCGAAGAATAATAATACTCGGATATAAATAGAAATAGAACTAGGAAAATAATTGTCCTAGTTTTATTTTTAGCCATTAAATAACAAAAGAAAAATATCAAATATTTTAGTATTAAAAATGCAAAGCCCTTTATTGACAAATTGGTATATTTGTGTTAAAACATAAAGCATGAGAATTGATGAAAAAATTGAAAAACTAATGAGACATATGAATTCGTTAAACGAGTTTCTGCCTGATAGTTCTCCAGATTATTTAGAGAGTTTTGACCGAGTTTATTCGGCGACAAATGAACATTTATACACAATGTATAAAAACATGGGTGTCAAAAATAAAGATGTTTTAACAGTTGGCAGTTCGGGTGACCAAATATTATATGCAATATTGTTCGGAGCAAAAAACATAACTTGTTTTGATATTAATCCATTTGTTAAGTATTTTTATGATTATAAAGTTGCCGCAATAAAAGCATTAGATTACAAAAGATTTCGTGCCATATCGCACTTTAGTGTTAGTAAGCATGAAAACGAACACTGGCAAAGAGAATTGTTGTCCGCCACTGTATATAAAAAAATATCAAGTTATCTGCCACAGGATAGTAAGTTCTTCTGGGATAATATATTTATGGATAATAATTCTGTCCACGCTATTTTTGCAGAATATACGGATTATTTGCCAGACACATATTTTGAAAATGAAGAGATATATATAGAATTGAGAAGGGCGTTAAAGAAAAATGACTATGCTGTGAGTTTTGTTAATAGCGACATCACTAATTATATTGACAAATTTGGTACAGAAAAAAAATACGATATTATATTATTATCAAATGTGTTTTTCTATGTTTGTGATAGTCGTGATGTTTTTAGAAAGATTAAATCATTTTCTTGCATAATAAAAAAATATGAAAAATTATTAAAAACAAACGGGAAAATGCAAATAAATTATTTGTATCATAAAAAGGATAAATTAGGTAAACTATTGGTTAGTGAATTCAAAAAGATACTTGGAGAAAATAACATATCATTAATACCAAGCCGCAAAGATGATGAAGCCACGTTAATATACTCTCCAGTTAATAAAGACTTACAAAAATAGCCAAGGTTAATAACTTTTGAAACTTGCAAAATAAAAGAACACTATACATTAAATAGTGTTTTTTTATTAGTTGCAAAAAAACTATAAGAGGCTGACCGTTTTTATTTGTTGTTAAGTTCTTTTGTTATCTTATCAATAACATAAAATTTTTTGTTTGAATAACTGCTGTAGAAGGTTATAAGTTTTATACCAGACTCTTCAGGAATCTTTCTAACATTCAAATCTCTTTTGTAGCGATTACCTTTTTTATGGGTAGAGTCATTTATTTCTATCAAGAGCAATGGTTTAAGTGTTGATTTTTCAAATATACCAAAATCAATATTTCTAAACAATTCATTTTGATATTTTGAATTATCAACTTTTTTGACAATGCTTGCAAGGTTAACTTGAGTTTGTATTTTATACTCATCGCCAAAGTTCCCCTCAAGAATGTTATAAAAATATCTTTCGTAGTCAGTAATCAAACTATCTTTTTGTTGATAAGTTGTTTGTTCGGATTCGTTTTCATCCCCTTCACCATAATAAGATTTTTGTGGTGATTCATTTTGACAATAAGTTTCTTGTGAGGCGGGGTCGTTCTTTTTATGTAATTTTACTATAAGTTTTATTAACCAACATATTAAAACGATAGGCAGAAATATTATGAATAATAGTATTTTTACAGAGGAATCAATGTCACTACTACTAGAGTATGACCTTCTTTTTGAATGGTATCTTTTTGAATAATATCTTTTACGGCTCATTTTATTATCCTTATGTTGGTTGCTTCTATTATATCATTAATAAGTGTTTATGTAAAATAAAAAATATAAAAAAAATGACTTGAATATTCACAAGGTCATTTTTCTTGCTAGGTTCAAAATTGTTACCTAAAATTATTATTTTTGCTCATATTTTTTTATTGTTGGTTATATTTTCCGCCCTTAATAATTTTAACATCCCTTTTGAATATATAGCCCTTTAGTGCCTTATCCAAAAAAAGCGGATAGAATGTTTTATAAAAAACATCTGTATTATTATTCACTATTTGTAGATCCAACCTCTCAACATTTAGTGCTTCTGCAAGTTTAATCATTGCCCCAGCAACAAATGGAGTTATTAAAAGTTTATAGTTATTGCCGTCTTCAGTTGCAAGCGTGTGAGTACACAATTCATCGTCAGATAACTTTTCCATGTTGTTATATAGGGTGTTTAATCTTTCAATCGTTACGGGAAGTTCTCTTTTGTTATAAATTCGTATGTAATAACAGATTTTTTTTAACAATTCATTACAATGCATATTTGCTTCTTTTTTTATTTTTGTTTTGTCTGCTAATGATAAACTCATAATACCTCTCTTTAATTCAAATTTAGTATATCACTAAAATACAATTTGTCAATATGCTTTAATAAAAGCTATTTGAAACGAACTATATTATTCGACAAAAGTCGTATAAAAAATTTTGTTATTATATTGAATTTTATGTTTTATAATTGTATAATTGAGATTAAGTATAACAATTGAGGAAAAATATGGAAAAAGTATTACAGTTAATTAAAGAACAAAATTTGCTTAAAGCGGGAGATGTTGTTGCGGTTGCATGCAGTGGTGGCTCAGACTCCATTGCTTTATTACACATATTAAAAAATCTGGAAGAAGAATTGGATATTCAAGTGATTGCAATTCATGTTAATCATTCAATTAGGGATAATGCAAAGAGAGACGAAAATTTTGTTAGTGCTTTTTGTAAAAAGAATGGTGTAAGATTTTATTCGTTTACCGTTGATGTCCCAAAGCTTGCAAGAACAAAGGCCGTGTCGCTTGAAACCGCAGGTCGCATGGCAAGATATGGGATTTTTGATGCGTTAATTCAAAAAGGTGTTGCAAATAAAATTGCCATTGCTCACCATGCTTTTGATCAGGCAGAAACCATACTTCTTCATTTGTTTAGAGGCTCCGGATTAAATGGTGTTCGAGGAATGGAATATACAAAAAATAGTAATTATATAAGACCGCTTCTAAACACAACTAAAGATGAGGTGTATGAGTATTTAGAGAAAAATGGGTTAGAATTTGTTGAGGACGAAACAAATAACGAAAATACATACTCTAGAAATTTTATTAGAAATGAAGTTATACCAAAATTACAAGAGAGATGGCCAAACATTATTAACACTTTAATTAATTTTAGCAAAATGGCGAGTGAAGATAATGATTTTATTGAAAAGAACTTAAATGATGATGCTTTAATTGTTGATGGTAACACGGCAAAAATACCAACAACTTATTTTTCATATGATAATGCTGTTATAAACAGAATTATTTTTAAGGCGTTGAACCAAATTGGTGTTTTTTACGACATTGAGAGAAAACATATAGATAGTATTAAAAAACTGGCACAAAATAGCAAGAATGGTAAAAAATTAGATTTACCAATGTCTGTTAGTGTGTATAAAGAGTATGAATACATTACAATAACGAATAAAAAGAAAGAGATGCAACCATTTTATGCCGAGTTCAAATGTGGGGGGTTTTTAGTCCCAAATTTTGGTAAGGTGATTGTTAAGAAAACGACTCCAAACACCAAAGTGCAAGATGCCTTGGTGATTGATGCAAAAAAAGTTCCAAAAGATGCATATTGGAGGTTTAGACGTGATGGCGATATTTTTACCAAATTTGGTGGTGGAACAAAAAAACTGAAAAGTTTTTTAATTGATAAAAAAATACCACAAAGAGAAAGGGATTGCTTGCCAGTTTTAGCAAGTGGCAATGAGGTTTATGTTGTGGCTGGTATTGAAATATCTAAACATGTTAAAGTTGATGAAAAAACAACAAAAACTGTATCTATAAAGGTTGTAAGATAACTAGTTAATTTTGATATTTTGTTGAAACAAAATCCTAGTTATGATAAAATATACACATGAAGATTTTAGACGAATTGAATGACGAGCAAAAGCAAGCTCTCCTTGCAATTGATGGGGCGGTTTTGGTTACTGCTGGTGCTGGAACTGGTAAAACAAGATTACTGACACACAGAATTGCCTACTTGATTGAGGAACTAAAAATTAACCCTTATAATATTCTTGCAATAACATTCACAAACAAAGCGGCAAATGAAATGAAAACAAGGGTGCAAGCGCTTGTTGATGGTGGCGATAGGGTTTGGATTTCGACATTTCATAGTATGTGCGTTAAAATACTTAGAAAAGATATCGACAGACTTGGTGAAAGTTACGACCGATATTTTACCATTTATTCAGATACAGATTCTGAAAAGTTATTAAAACAGATTTTGAAAGAATATGGTATTGAAGATGACTACAAAGATTTTGCATATCACATTTCAAATTGTAAAAATAAAAACATGACGATAAGTCAGTATGAAAATGAATATGCAAATGTTCGAAATATTGATGAAATTATTAAAGTTTTTAGAGAATATCAATCAAATTTAGAAAAAAATAATGCTTTGGATTTTGACGACCTTTTATCTAAAACATACGAACTTTTTGTTAAATGTCCAGATATTTTGGACTTTTATTCAAGAAGGTTTATATATGTTCTTGTTGACGAGTTTCAAGATACAAATAAAATACAATACGACCTAACCAAAATGTTGTCGTCGTTTTATAATAATCTTTTTGTTGTTGGTGATGAGGACCAGTCTATTTATTCTTGGCGAGGTGCGGATTTTACTAACATATTCAATATTTCAAAAGATTATCCAAATGCACAAGTTTTTAAGCTTCAACAAAACTATAGATGCACAAAGGATATATTGAATTCTGCAAATACATTAATAAAGAATAACGATGAAAGGTTTGACAAAAAATTATGGACCAACAAAGAAAGCGACGAAAAAGTTGCATATAAAAAGTATTACGATGAGCAAGAAGAGGCTGAGGGTGTTGCCGGAACAATATATAGGCTTGTAAGTTTGGGCAAATATAACTATTCTGACATTGCGATATTGGTCAGATTAAACGCACTAACCATGCAATTTGAGGAAAAGTTATTATCGTATAATATTCCATATAAAATTTATGGTGGTTTTAAGTTTTTTGAAAGAACCGAGATAAAGAACATTCTTTCATACCTAAGAATTTTTATTAATCCTAAAGATGAGGTTTCGCTTCTTAGGATAATTAACTTTCCAAAGCGTGGGGTTGGTGATTCTGCAATAACAGCACTTAAAGAAATTGCAAGTGATAACGATGTTAGCATGCTGGAAGTAATATTAGATATCGAAAAATACACAAATTCTAAGGTTTTAATCAATAAATTAAAGGATTTTGGCGATATTTATAAAGAATTATTGCAAGAATATGGAAATTTGTCCCTTTACGATTTTGCAGCTAGTGTTATTGAAAAATATAAAATTAAAGATGTCTACAAAGAAAAAAATGATGAAGATGTGGATAAACTTATGAATATAGACCAACTTACAAATTCAATAAGTGGGTTTGTTAAAAACAACCCAGAAGCAACGCTTTTGGATTATTTAGAAAGTGTAACACTGCAATCAGACATCGACACAATGGACAATTCAAACAATGTTACGGTTGCAACGGTCCACTCGGTTAAAGGGTTGGAGTTTAAGGTTGTTTTTGTTGTTGGTATGGAAGATGGTATTTTTCCACTATCAAGATGTAAGGATAATAATCGAGACCTGCAAGAAGAGAGGCGTCTTGCATATGTTGCATTCACAAGAGCTGGAGAAAAATTATACATTTCATCATGTCAAACTAGATTTGTGTATGGTAAAAGGAATTATGAAAAAGTAAGCCAGTTTGTTGAAGAGGCAAACCTAGATCAAGAATATGATGGTTTGCGTAATAAAATGGGTGGGCAATACGGCTATGATGGCAAATCGGAATATATGAACAAATATTCATATTCCGATAGTGCTGGCTATAACACAAAAACAAATGTTTCAGCGTATATTCCAAAGCCACAAAGTATAAATTATGTTACAGATTACTCACAAGTTAAAAACAATATTGATATAAGTAAATATAAAGAAGGACAAATTGTTGGTCATCCAAAATTTGGCGTTGGGACAATAATTTCAATAAACGATGGCGGAAAAACTGCAGATATTGACTTCGGTAGTTTGGGCAAAAAAACTTTGATGTTAGAGATTGCACCATTAAAAATTATAAAAAAATAAACAAATATAGCATAAAAACGCTATTTGATATTGATTTAGATAAATATAAGTAATTAATAATAAAACAAAAAAAAGTAATGGAGAGTATTTATGGATAGAATGAAATGGTTGGTTGATGAGTTAAATAAACATTCATACAATTATTATGTTTTAGATAATCCAACAATTTCTGATGCTGATTTTGATAAACTATATGACGAACTGCTCATATTAGAAAAACAAACAGGCATTGTTTTGGACAATTCACCAACAAAAAGAGTTGGTGGTGACGTTTTGGATGGTTTTACCAAACGAACTCACAAAATTCGCATGTATAGTTTAGATAAATGCAGGTCATTTGATGAAATTAATACTTTTATTTATGATATTAAGAAAATTGAGCCACAAAGCACATTTACTCTTGGATATAAGTATGATGGACTTACTATTGTTATTTCATATAAAAATGGTAAATATGAGTCTGCAACCACTAGAGGAAATGGTATTGTTGGTGAGGATGTGACCGAGCAGGTAAGGACGATTAAAAGTGTTCCTCTTGAAATTCCTTTTAAAGGAGAACTGTTGGTATCTGGTGAGGGCATGATAACCGATAAAAATTTGGAAATATATAACAAATCAACTAATGAACCATTAAAAAATGCAAGAAATGCGGTTAGTGGGGCAATTAGAAATTTAGACCCAAAAGAAACTGCTAAGCGTAATTTAGATTTCTTCTGCTACAATGTTTTATATGCCGAAAACATAAAATTCAAAACGCAGATGGAAATGAATAAGTTTATAAAGGATAATATGTTTTTATCTGAACCATATCAAAAACTGCTTTCAACGGCAGATGAGATATGTGCCGAAATATCAAAAATTGATAAAGTAAAAACAAAACTTGGGTTTTTGATTGACGGAATGGTAATTAAATTAAACGAAATTGAAAAACGTGATGAATTTGGATATACTGCCAAATTTCCTAAATGGGCAATGGCATATAAATTTGAAGCACAAGAAGTTTCAACCATATTGAAGGATGTTGTGTGGCAAGTTGGAAGAACTGGTAAATTAACACCAATTGCAGAGATTGAACCGGTTGAACTGGCTGGTGCCACTGTAAAGAGGGCAACACTCAATAACTATGGGGACATTTTAAGGAAACAAGTCCAGATTAACTCAAGGGTTTTTGTTAGAAGAAGTAATGAAGTTATTCCTGAGATATTGGGGCTTGCTGAGCTTTTACCAAACAGCAGGGTTATTGAAAAACCAACAATATGTCCATGTTGTGGCGAAAAGTTAATCGAAAAGGGTGCATTAATATTTTGCCCAAATAGAAGTGGGTGCCGTGAGCAGGTTGTTGATAGGTTGACACATTTTGTTTGTAGAAACGCAATGGATATTGAGGGTTTAAGCGAACAAACATGTGAGCAATTTTATGGCTATTTAAATATAACTGAGCCAAGCGAGCTGTATGCGTTATCAGTGGAAGATTTATTAAAATTAGATAAGTTTAAGCAAAAAAAGGCAGAAAATGTTATAAATTCTATACAAAAATCAAAAAAAGCAAATTTATCTAACTTTATTTTTGCATTAGGTATTAATGGTGTTGGAGAAAAAACGGCTAAAGATTTGGCTAAATATTTTGGTTCTTTAGATGCACTCATGAGGGCGTCTAATGAAGAGCTTGCGTCCATTCGAGATGTTGGCGATATTGTTGCTGGTAGTATTGTTGAGTTTTTTAATGATGAATATAATAAAAAAATGATAAAAGATTTGCTTGATGCGGGGGTTGAACTATCTGAAACTAGAAAAACGTTAGGCGGAATTTTTAATGGTCAAACTTTTGTTTTGACTGGAACGTTAACAAATTATTCACGCCTAGAGGCAACCGAACTAATTGAGCAAAATGGTGGACAAACATCCACAAGTGTTTCAAAGAACACAAACTTTGTTCTTGCTGGAGAAAATGCTGGTAGCAAATTAAACAAAGCAATCAGTCTTGGGGTTAAAATAATATCAGAACAGGAATTTGAAGATATGATAAAAAAATCTTAAAAATCTATGTACATTTGCATTTTTTTGTGATATAATGTCGGGGTAAATTTATTTTAGTGAGGTACTTTATTTATGATGAATCAACCACCAATTGATAAACTTGCAGAAAAAACACACAATAATAAATATGAATTGTCTTGCTTAATGGCAAAGCGAGCAAAAGAATTAGAAAAACGTCATATTGAAAATGACCCAAACTATCTTAATAAAAAATGTATTGCTGCTGCGGCAGATGAAATTTATTCTGGTAAAGTTGTGTCAGAAAATGATTAATCGTTAATTTATTATTTATTGTTTTGCAGGCAATTTGGTTTATTGATAAAAGTCAAGTTGTCTGCTTTTATTTTGGAACGCGTTGTTTTCACTGTGTTACATGGGTTTTGTTGCATAATTATTTTTTTACATATCTATAAATCATTTGAAATATATTGCATTTTATAGTATAATAACATAAAGGGCATATTATGAAACTTAATAATTCTATTAAATTATCCATAGCTAACTTTAATCTTTTTTGGAAGATACTAGTATATAAAGTGATTGCAATAGGAATAATTTTACTGTTATTGTTACCACTTATTGGGCAAATTCACACATATCTTACAAACGCATCATTTTATAACAACCTTTCCGAGTTGTTTAATTGTGCAATTTTTCAGGGTGTTTCGGTAATTTTGGAAAGAATATATACAACATTCAACTCTGTTGGTATGGCTGTCTCTGAGTTTGCAACAAGCAACACTTTTGGCTTTATATACACAATTTTTGTTTTATTACTTGTTACACCATATCTTTTACTTTTAAGTGATGTTCCAGCAAGCGAAAGTATGTATAGTTATATGACCAGTTTGAACAAAAATTCATTTACTGTTAATTTTGTTGATAATTTGGGAAAATCAAGTTCGTATTCGCTTTTAAAAGTTGTTATTGAGGTTCCTTTCTGGGCACTCTTTACTGCTGGATTTTATGGGCTTTTAAGTCTTTCACGAATTAGTATAGAAATGCAAATTGTTTTACCAATTTTAATGTTTATTTACTTGACATTCTTTGTGGCACTCAACATGACAGCCATTAGTGGTTGGGCTCCAAGCATTGTTGCCTTTAATAAAGGTGCGGCTTGTTCGTTCAAAAAGGGTATTAAATCAGTTTCTAGAAACTTTACATCAACCCTTTCAAGTTTTTCTGTTGTAACAATTTGTATGTATGCGTTGTTTTTAATATTTGGTCTTTATTCAATTGTTGTTGTTTTTCCACTTATGGCATTAATTAATGCTGTATTTGGTCAGGTTTTATTCTTTGAAAGTCAGGGAATGGACTATTATATTTCGCCAGAAAACATAGTTAAAACAAGAAAATTAGAGCAGGCCGATAGCATAAAAAAAGTAAAGTATAAAATATAATTTTACATTAAAAATTTATGTTAAAAATAATATTAATTGAATAAATATCATATTATGTTGTAAGAAGTATATTTAGCCTTTTGCAAATTATTATGGTATTCTTATGTGCCAAAATAATGTTGGCAAAGTTACATTTGTTTAATACATATCTTTTGATATGATTATATAAAGAATAATTGAAACCTATTTTATAAATAGGGCGATTTTCTGCGTAAATAAAAATAAGAAAGGAGAAATTATGACTACTGTAAAAGAAAAAGTTAAAATTACATTCTTGGGTGGGGTTGGTGAAATTGGTAAAAACATGACCGCCTTTGAATATAACAATGAAATAATCATTGTTGATGCTGGGTTAACATTCCCAGATGATGATTTACCAGGTGTTGATATTGTTGTTCCAGATATTCAATATATACTAAACAACAAAGAGAAGGTTAAAGCAATAATATTGACTCATGGACATGAGGACCATATTGGAGGACTTCCATTTTTGCTTCCAGAGATTAATGTTCCGGTGTATGGTTCAAGATTAACTCTTGGATTGGTTGAAAATAAATTAAAAGAATATCCAAAAATTAAGGCAAAATTAGTTTCTGTTAAACCAAGGAATGTTCTTAAGGTTGGTAGTTTTAGTGTTGAGTTTATTAATGTTAATCACAGCATTGCTGGTTCGTTGGCACTATGCATAACGACGCCATGTGGAAATATTGTTCACACGGGTGATTTCAAGATAGATTTTGAAGCAATAAATGGTCAGGTTACCGACCTCACTCGTTTTGGAGAGCTTGGAAAAAAAGGCGTTAACCTTTTGATGTGCGAATCAACCAATGTTTGCCGAAAGGGATATTCAATGAGTGAAAGAAGGGTTGGAGAAACTCTTGATAAATTGTTTGAAAAGTATAAAGACAAAAGATTGTTTGTTGCAACTTTTGCATCTAATATTCATAGGCTTCAACAAATTATGGATTTGGCTGAAAAGTATAAAAGAAAAATTGCGTTTACCGGCAGAAGCATGGTTAACGTTTCTGAGGTCGCAATGAAGCTTGGTGAATTAAAATACGATAAAGAGAATGTTATTGATATTGATAAAGTTGATAAATTTGCAGATAAAGAATTGTTAATTATCACAACTGGTAGCCAGGGCGAACCAATGAGTGCGCTTACACGTATGGCAGCAAATGAATTCAAGAAAATTACGCTTGGAGAGAATGACTGCATAATTATTTCTGCATCACCAATTCCTGGAAATGAAAAATCTGTTTACACCGTTATTAATAAGCTATATAAAAAGGGAACAGAAGTAATATACGATGAATTGGAAGATGTTCACGCATCAGGACACGCTTGTCAGGAAGAAATTAAGATTATTCATACACTAATTAAACCAGCTTGTTTTATGCCAATACATGGTGAATATAGACACTTAAAAACCCACAAAGAATTGGCAGTTGCACTTGGTGAAAACCCACGAAATATTATTCTGCCAGATTTAGGCATGCAGGTTGAAATGACAAACGGGCACATAAAAGAATGTGGTAGAGTTCAGGCAGGGCAGAGACTTGTTGATGGGCTTGGTATTGGAGATATGGATAGCAGTGTTCTGCGTGATAGAAAACAACTTTCAGAAGACGGAATTTGTGTTGCCGTGCTAAACATTGGAACTCTTAGCGGAGAACTGGCAAGTGAACCATTTTTAATTACCAGAGGCGTTGTTTACACTGGTGAGCAAGAGCAGTTTATGCAAGACACAAAAGAAATGTTGATGGATTATTTAAGAAGCCAGGATATTAAAGATGTTGACACAAATTTAATTAAACAAAATGTTAGAAGACAGCTTCAAAACTTCATTTTTAAGCGTACAGCAAGAAGGCCAATTATTCTTGTTATAGTTTTGTTAGATTAGGTGAATTATGGAAGATGATATACTTCAACATTTGGAGGAGTTTGCAAGAAGCAATTATATTCCGGTTATGTTAGACGGCGGAACGGAGTTTTTGGCTAAATTTGTTAAAGAGAAGCAGTTTCAGAATATTCTTGAAGTTGGAACGGCAATTGGCTATTCTGGAAGTATAATGCTTCTTTCTTCAAAGAAAGCTCATTTAGATACGATAGAAATTGATGAAAAGTCATTTTTAATGGCAAAAGAAACATTCCAAAAAATGCACTTAACCGAGAGGGTTAATCAGTTTTTAGGTGATGGATTTTATGTTATTCAAGAACTAAAGAATCAGAATAAAAAATACGATTTAATTTTTTTGGATGGGCCCAAGGGACAATATTTAAGGTATTATCCAATACTTCTTCAAATGTTAAGTCCTGGAGGGTGTTTACTTGTTGATAATGTTTTATTCCATGGACTTGTTCGCTCAACGGTTGATGTTGGACATAAAAAGAGGGCAATGGTGAATAAACTTCGTCAATTTGTTAATGAAATCGAAACAAGGGAAGATTTAATAACAACCATTCACGAGGTTGGTGATGGTGTTGCTGAAATATATGTAAAATAAAACACATTTCATAACATAACCTATATACTCATACAATACGTTATGGGTATTTTTTTTACTTTAGATTGTTTGGGGGTTGGAAGGTCCGCAACAATTTACGGTTTTTTGGATGGCATTAATTATGGCGTTAAGAGAAGGTTATTAGAGCTCGGCTTTGTTAAAGATACAATAATTAAAACAGATAATATTTCAATATTAAAAGATGTTATGTTGTTTGAACTAAATGGCTATTTATTGTCACTTAGAAAAAACATAGCAAAATATATTTTGGTTATGGAGAGTGAAACTAAATGAAAGAGATTGTTTTGGTTGGAAATCCAAACACGGGAAAAACAACTTTGTTTAATACTCTAACATCATCAAACGAACATACAGGCAATTGGCATGGTGTGACTGTCGACAGCAAATGTAAGAAAATTCAAATTGAAAAAGAGGAGTTTTCTGTAATTGATTTGCCTGGAGTGTATTCTTTAACACCGCTTAGTTTTGAAGAAAAAGTTACAAGCGAGTATTTATATAATAATAAAGAAAAATTGGTAATTAACATTGTTGACATTAATAACTTATATCGAAATTTATATTTAACAATTGAACTGTTTTTGCTAAAACTACCCATGATACTAGTTATAAATAAAACCAGTAAAGATGCAAATGTGCCTAAGAAATTTATTCAAAATATTGAACAAAAATATGGAATAAAACCTTTGGTTGTTGATGCGAGCAGTAAGGCAGATATTAAAAATTTACAAAAAAATATTGTAGATTATTATAAAAACACAAAAAATAACAACAATTATGACAATTTTTTATCAAAAGTGTATGATGGTCGTGTTGTTAGAGTTATTAAAGAAGTGTGTGATGTTGTTGAAAAAAAACATATTAGAACAAACATATGTAAAGAATATTTAGCAATAAAGTGTATTGAGAATGATTGTTTAGTATTAGATAGATTAAAGTTGACCAATGAAGAATTGAGCAAATTATATTCAATTCAAAAAGAGATTAATGTTGAAACAATAGCGGGTGAGTATTATGCTCAAATTAATTTGTTGTTGGGTTCCGATAAAAAAACAAAAAGAGTGTATGGAAAAAGTAGATTAGACAAATATGCTCTAAACAGATTTTTATGCCTACCAATTTTTTTTGCTGTTTTAATACTAATTTTTTATCTTACTTTTTTTTCTGTGGGGGCAACACTTAGCAGTGGGCTATGTTCATTTATTGAAAACAAGTTTGGCGTGTGGGTGCTAACTTGTGTTAAAGGAGTTACAAATAATATTATTGTTATTGACTTTTTTTCAAATGCAATAATTAGTGGGCTTGGAACAATCTTTTCTTTTTTACCACAAGTTGTTATGCTTTATGTTTGTCTTGGGGTTTTGGAAGATAGTGGTTATCTTTCAAGAGTGGCTTTTTCTCTGGATGATATTTTTAGCCGAGTTGGGTTATCTGGCAAGGGTGTATATACCCTTTTAATGGGTTTTGGCTGTTCAACCTCGGCGTGTCTTACTGCAAGAACAATGGAAAATAAAAATAGTAAAATAAAAACAGCAATGCTCTCACCATATATGAGCTGTAGTGCAAAACTCCCAATTTATGCGGTGATTGGTTCAGCCTTTTTTGGTGCCAGCAACGTTTTTGTGATTTTTTTGCTATACCTTTTGGGTGTTGTTATTGCGCTAATGCTTAGTGTGTTTTATGAGAAAACATTTTTAAGAAGTGAAAAACAATCGTTTATTATGGAATTTCCGCCATATAGATTGCCAAAATTAAAAAGACTATTTTCTCTTGCATTAGTTAACATTAAACAATTTCTAATTCGAGTTGGGTCGTTATTAATTTCGGTAAACGTTATTATTTGGATTTTAACTAAATTTTCGTTTGGCTTAAGATATGTTGATTATGTTGGTGGAAAATCTATTGTTGCAGTTGTTGGCCGTTTTTTAGCACCAATATTTGTTCCTCTTGGTTTTGGTAATTGGGGAGCGGTTTCGGCTTTGCTTGCAGGGCTTGTTGCAAAAGAGGTTATTGTGTCAACAATAGGAATAATAAATGGCGTGCCATTTGGTGCTGAAAATCTAAAGGTTAAAATAGCAAAAAGTTTAACACTTGCATCTAGTGTCGTGTTCTTTACCCCAGCAAGTGCAATTTCCTTTATGGTGTTTTGTCTTTTGTATTCTCCATGTTTTGCAACCATTGGTGTTTTAAAAAGGGAAATAGGAATAAAATGGACGATTATATCAATAGTTGTTCAATTTGCAATAGCATACATTGTTAGTCTGGTTTTATATAATACCGTTGGATTTATTATGAATAATGGGATACTATTGTTAATTGTTATAATGATTATTGTTATAATAATTACATATTCACTTTATAAAATGACCAAGCTTTTAATAAACAAACAGAAATGTAAGGGTTGTTTTGGTTGCAAAAGATATTAAAAAAATGTGCAAAAAAATCCATTCAAAATGCGAATGGATTTTTTGTCTGAGCTGTGCCTTTTGCTTTTCGCACACGTTTGAATCATAATTGCCTTTATTTTTTATTTCAAAAACAATCAGAACATTTAAAGAAGAAAGAAAAGTGAAAAAATAAGAAATAAAAGTACAAACAAAAAATCCTCACCTTACGGTTCGGATTTATTTTGTTTGGTGCTCCAGGAGGGATTCGCTCCGCTTAGCTATCACGCCTGATGCTTCGTCAAAACTTTCACTCTTGTAACTTGCTCCGCAAATTTACTATGTCGCTCCGTTTTTCCTCTTCCCAAAAATTTCGGCATGAATGCCTGCTATTTTTAGGAGCCCTATTTTTACACCCGCCTTTTTTTAACGCACACGTTCGAATCCATATAAAAACTGTATTAAAAAAGTACAAATCTTATTGTAACATTTGTACTTCTTTTTTGGTGCTCCAGGAGGGATTCGAACCCCCGACCTTCGCCTTAGAAGGGCGCTGCTCTATCCAGCTGAGCTACTGAAGCATGTGGATATTATTAAAATAATGGAGCGGGTGAAGGGAATCGGACCCTCGCAACCAGCTTGGAAGGCTGGGGCTCTACCACTGAGCTACACCCGCATAAAACGTTACTATCATAGCATTATGTTATTATTTTGTCAATAAAAATTTAATAAATTTCCATATTTTTATTGCATTTGCTTATTTGCTAAAAAATATATATCAAAATATATAAATGTATATTTTTTATTCTAACAAAACTACATAATTCAACATTATTATTCGGAATATAAAAAAATACTTCTCACATACTAAGTTTGAACAAATTATTTATGGAGATAATTAGAATGGATTTTAATAAGTATAAAAAAGAATTTTGTCGTGTGGTTAAGGGATTTTCAGTAATAGATGTTTTAACTCACTATGAATTACCAAATTTAGATGATATGCATATGATGGTATGTGGATATTCTGGGTATGATTTTGAAGATAGAAGACTTTTTGATGCTGCCGAGTCCATAGATTATATAAAATATGAAAAGGAATTATGGAAACAAAAGGGGTTGGAATAATTAAAAGGGGAGAAATATATTATGCTGATTTAAGCCCGGTTATTGGAAGTGAGCAGGGCGGTGTTAGACCAGTGCTTGTTTTACAGAATGATATTGGAAATAAGTATTCGCCAACAATAATTGTGTGTGCAATAACAAGTAGGCTCAGCAAAGCAAAAATACCAACCCACATTGAACTTGGGGCGTGTGAATATAACCTACCAAAAGACTCAGTTTGTTTGCTGGAACAGATAAGAACAATTGATAAACAAAGAATAAAAGAAAGGTTGTCATACATAGGGGCAAAAAAAATGAAAGAAGTGGAGAGGGCACTTTTAATAAGCCTGGGATTTTTTGAAACCGTGTCAAACAATAGTGAATATGCATATAAATAGCAGGGAGTAATATATGAAAAATCTTGCTATTTTTTATGGGGGAAAATCCTCTGAACATGATATATCGATAATAACTGCAATACAAGTTATGAGAAGTTTGGACAAAAATAAGTATAAAATATTTCCAATATACATAACAAAAAATAATTCATGGATTATTCCAAATGACTATTTAAGCATTTATAATTATGCAAATAATAAAGTTGGTGGCATTAATATTGTTGGCGGTTTTTTTGATAAATTTATAATTAAAAAATCCCGTTTTGGTTTTAAAAAACTGCATAGAATTGATGTGGCAATTAATTGTATGCATGGGCTTAATGGCGAAGATGGAACGCTTGCTGGAATTTTAGAACTTGCAGATATTCCATATGTTGGGAGTGGTGTTGTTGCATCTGGTGTTGGAATGGATAAGGTAATAATGAAAGATATTTTTAGGGCAAATGGTATCCCATGCGCAAAATATTGTTGTGTGGGTGAGGGTTTTATTTGTGATGATGCACAATTGAGCCTAACTGAGAAAAAGTTGGGATATCCAATAATTGTTAAGCCTGCAAACTTGGGAAGTTCAATTGGTATAAATGTTTCAAATAACAGAGAGGAATTAATAAAAAATATAAAAATAGCATTAAATTTTGATAAAAAAATAATATTAGAGCAGGTTATTGCAAATTTAAGAGAGATAAACTGTTCGGTTTTGGGTTGTGGAGATGATGTTGAGGTCTCTGTTTTAGAAGAGCCTAGGGGCTGGAAAACATTTTTGGGCTTTAATGAAAAATATATGCAAAAAAGTACCAACCAAAGCAAGACTGTTGATGTGCACATTTCAGAAGATATTGACAACAAAATAAAATCATTAAGTGTAAAGGTTTTTAAGTTGCTTGGGTGCTCTGGAATAGTTAGAATAGACTTTTTGTTAGATGATAAAAATAAAAAGGTGTATGTTAATGAAATAAACACAATTCCCGGTTCATATGCAAATTATTTGTGGAGGTTTAAGTATGACTTTGGAGCCTTGCTAGATAGGTTGATAGAAATATCAGAAAAAGAATATATATGCAAAAATAAGTATAAATATACATATACTTCACATGTGCTGGAACGGTTTGGTATGGGTGATAAGCTCAATAAAAATATGATTACTAAGTGAGTGAGATATAATGTTTGTAAAGTTATAAATCTTGTTGGAATATTGTGTTTTTTGTGTTAGAATTAAAAAAATGTCAAATATACTTTTGGTGAAAAGTAATACGGAGAGTTATGGAAACAAACACCTTTATTTCTGCTGATGGAAAAACAAAAATATATTACTATATTTTTAGACCAAAGAACAAACCACGAGCTATTGTTCAAATCACACACGGCATGATGGATCATATTTTAAGATATAACGATTTAATTGAACGCTTAAATAATGAGAGCGTTGTTGTTTGTGGCTGTGATGATTTGGGGCATGGTGAAACTGGTAAAAATACCAAGTATGGTTTTTTTGCAAAGAAAAATGGACCCAAATATGTTTTGGAAGACCTACATACTATGACGAATATAATTAAAGAACAATACAAGGATATTCCATTCTTTTTGATTGGCCATTCAATGGGTAGTTTTTTTGCACGGCTTTATGCATACAGGTATCCAGAAGAACTCAATGGCTTGATGCTTCTTGGAACTTCTGGCAAGGTGGCTGGAACGAATTTTGCTCTTCTTTTGCTAAACTTTTTAATTATGTTTAAGGGCAAAGAGGGTTATGCTAATAAGATTGAAGAATTAAGTACTAAAACATATTACAAATATGTTGATAAGGTTGAGACTGGCAGGGAGTGGGTGACTTCAAATCCAGTTAAGTTTCAAGAGTATTTGAATGACCCTAAATGTGGATTTAGATTTACTCTTGGTGCATATAAAGACATGATTTCCACATTAAAATTTGTTAGCTCAAACAAATGGTTCAAAAAAATAAAAAAAGAACTTCCAATTTTTTTGGCATCTGGCGTTTGTGACCCTGTTGGTCAATATGGGACGGGGGTTTCTGAAGTTTTTACAAGGTTGGAAAAAACAGACCACATTAACTTGCAATTAAAACTGTATGAGGATGCCCGTCATGAACTCCATAATGAAATTCCGCTAATAGCAAACGAGTTTTTTAATGATGTTCTTGCATGGATTAATCATCAAATTGAACAATTATAAAAAATTCTTTGTAAGTGTAAATATTATAAAAATCCCGGCACATTATTGTGTCGGGATTTTTGGGAAAATTTAATGGGTAATAGTATTATTTAGATAAATTGTTTTCGTTAAAGTATTTGCAGTATTTTTTTGTTTGACAATTAAAACCATTTTCATAATCTTTTACTGCTTTTTCTTTTTTTATTTCACGGTATTTCTTGAATTCTTCTGCATACTGATTACCGAATTTGGCGTACATATATTTTAACCATTGTTCGTTATGCATATTATCGCTAAATCGAATGGTCTTACTGTTTACCATATCAAAGTCGGTTATTATAAAAGAAACTTCATGTATACTAAACTTAATTGCTTTATCTGTCTGTTTATAGTTTCTTATGTTACTTGAATCGTATCCCATGTTAAGGAACATATTCTCTAATCCTTTTTCTTTCCAATCATTAAGCCATTCCTTATAAACAACTTTGTCAAAAAATTTTATAACTTCATTTTTTGTTAATTTTTCAATAAACATATTATTCCTCACTTTTAACTGGCGCTAGTATATCATATTAGATAACGAATTGCAATACCCCAAAACCATTTTTTCTTATGTTTTGCATATGAGGGTTGGTGAATTAACGACTGTTTATTTTTTTTCTAATATCCATCCATATTTTGCCAAGATTGTTTTGCCCAGTGCCATCAATTCCACAACCCCAATCTTTATCATCATCAGCCCAACAATCTTCAATTATATCTGAATTGTTAGTTGCCAATAATTTTTCCTTAACATAATCATTTTGCAAGGCTTTTTGAGTTAAAACCAATTCCATGACTTTATACTTTTTGTTAGACCACTCTGGGTCGCGGGTTGATTTGTATTTATGTGCTAATTCCCTAGCAACATATGGCGATGGGCTATTTTTTATCATTTCATATACACCCTTATTGTTTTCAATAAACTTTAACGATTGAAAAGCGTGTTCTGCAGTTTTGTATTCAATACCATCAATCACAACACTAAAAGCCGAAAAGTTATCTAAGCAAAAAATATCATTAATATAGTTTTGTATATCGGTTTTGTAATGGTTAATTTTTATCATAATATCCTCTTTTAAGTTTTATATCCGCGCTTACCATAATTAAATTAATATTTATGAATAACATTAACTAATGTAAGATTTTATTTTACTTTCCGCATATTCAAAAATATTGTTAAAGCAAATTATTTCTTTAATTTCGTTCAGCCACTTTGGTCTATCTAAGTAACCCTTTAAGACTTTACCATCAACTTCAATTTCCCAAGCATCCCCATCACAACCATCGGAAGCAATGTTTTCTTCTGGTATTTTGACCTTTGAAAGTTTTTCTAACATTTCCTTATTGTTTTTCTTAAATGTTTTATCTATCACTGTGAATGCAAACTTATCTCCTGTTGAGAAGGTTATTGTTGGATTTATCTCACCATCTTGAATTTCAATTGTTAGGGTTGCCAAATCATAGCCTTGTTTTATTGTGTCAAAATTTTTCCAAATAAACTTAAAATTTTTCATATTTTCTCCTTTTAATTCGACTAATATTTTAGTGTATTATACCAAATTTTGCAACATATAATTTTCACTTTTTTAGTTTTTTATATTTTTCTTTGTTTGGGACTAACCCATTTGGTGTTTTTTGTTATTATTTAATGTTAATATTGTAGACATGAACGTTTTGTTTTTAGCGTTGTATCTAACTGATAAAATGAATTATGGGTAATGGTTGATCTGTAAGTAAACAATATTATTATGTGTAATGACGAAAGTTTTTTGTTTTCAGTATCGTGTTAAACAATTTCAAAAATATAAAACACTTATGATTATGTGGTGCCTAATGAAGATTATGGTACTCATAAAAAAGAGCAACTCAAACCAAATGGTTCGGATTGCTCGTCTTTGGTGCGGACAAGAGGACTTGAACCCCCACTCTTTCGAACTAGATCCTAAGTCTAGCGCGTCTGCCAGTTCCGCCATGTCCGCATATTAAATAAAGGTTAATATCTTTTAATCAAGGGCAGTGTTATTGAACAAAACCCTGTGGTTAAATAAAAATTGGTGGCTCACGCGGGGTTCGAACCCGCGACCCCTTGATTTCGTCTGCCCACGAATTTATGGCTTGGTTTTTCCATATTGTAAAACCATCGCTTAACATTCGGTGCATCCTCACCCCAAAAACATGCGTTTTTAAGGACCCCAATATCTTTTAATCAAGGGCAGAGTAATTAAACAAAACCCTGTGGTTAAATAAAAATTGGTGGCTCACGCGGGGTTCGAACCCGCGACCCCTTGATTAAAAGTCAAGTGCTCTACCAACTGAGCTAGTGAACCACACAATGTTTGCCGTTTTTAACGACCCAGTAATATTAGCATAGATTGGTGCCCATGTCAACAAAAATTTCAAAAAAAATCAAATATATTTAGTAATATTACAAAAAGACAATTAGTATTGTTTTTTTGTGTTTTAATGAATTGTTTTTGTGATGATGTTTTAGTAAAAAAAAGACATAAATAAACAATTTCAGTAACAATAAGCATTGCAAAATGGCGTTCGTTTTTTTATAACATTATTGGTGAGAGAAAATGGAAGTATATATTGAGGACTGTATACTAGAAAACTTTTTTGTTACACTTTTATTACTATTAACAACAAGCAAACTGTTAAAGGTTTATGTAAAAAAAATCAGACTAATCATTGCGTCATTGCTAGGGGCATTATTCGCTATAACATATCCAGTGCTAACATTTGCCATTTTTGAAATGGTTTTATACCGAATTGGGGTGGGGGTTATTATTTGTGCCATAGTTTTTGAAAAAAATGGGTTTGTGTCTAAGTATCTTTGTTTTATTTTTTTAACAGCATTGTATGGTGGGTTTACTGTATTTTTATATTATTCGATTTATGGAACGGTAAATGTCAACAGTAAAATACCAACGTACGCATTGCTTGTTGTGTTATTTATAATCTATCATATGGTAAATTTGGTTGTTAGGGCAATTAACAAAAGAGCGGCAATTAATAATTTTGTTTATAAAATAACAATAACAGATAGTGGTGTGATGGTTGAAGATTTTGCATTTTTAGATAGTGGCAACACACTGTTAGACGATTTGTGCAAAGAGCCAGTTTTTATAATCAATTCAAAACTATTTGAAAAATTGTATGAGGGAATATCAATCATAGATTTAATTACAAAGAATTACAAACAATTAAAATTTCCTCACTATGTGAATTCAATGTTTGCAAATGGGATGGGTAGAATACTGGTGTTTGATGTGGATTTGTTAGAAATAAATCTGGGCGAGAAAAAGATAGATTTCAAAAATGCAAAGCTTGGGCTATGCTATTCTAGGTTTGAAAAGAGTTTTAATTGTAATATGTTGCTTAATATTAACGCTTTTGTTTAAAGGGGGATTTATATGAAAAGAATTATCGATAGAATAAAACATATAATCAGAAAAATATTAAATACAAATTATTTAGAGAAGCCGGAGAATATTGTTTTATATATCTGTGGCAACGAGGCATTGCCAAACCCGCTATCGCCCGAGGAAGAAATGGTTCTTTTGGATGAGATTGCAAACAATAATTTGGTTGCCAAACAAAAACTAATTGAGCACAATTTAAGATTAGTTGTGTATATTGCAAAGAAGTATGAAAACACCGGTATTGAGTTTGAAGATTTAATATCAATTGGTGCAATTGGTTTAATAAAGGCTGTACAAACATATAAGTATGACAAAAAAATAAAACTTGCGACATATGCCTCTAGGTGTATTGAAAATGAAATATTAATGCAACTTAGAAAAAATAACAAATTAAAAGCAGAGGTGAGTTTAGATGAGCCTCTTAGTGGTGATGGCGACGGAAATGAACTTTTAATTGAGGATGTTTTGTATGATGAAAAACAGACACTTGGAAGGGACATGGAAAGGTCATCAGAACAACAAATATTATGGGAAATAATTAATAAACTTGGAGTGAGAGAAAAAGAAATAATGATACTTAGATTTGGACTTTTAGGGGGCGGAGAAAAAACGCAAAAAGAAGTTGCTGACGAACTTGGTATTTCACAATCATACATATCTAGAATTGAAAAGAAGATATTAATTAAAATGAAAAAGGATATTAGAAAAGTTATATAATTGAAACAAAATTGATAAAATTGGAGTAAAATTCGCAAAAAAATATATTATTTTTGCTTATTTTGTTGTATTTTTGAAAACTGATGCCATAATGAATAAAAAAACTAATTAAGTTCATCATAATCTCACGAGGGGAGTTTTATGGCAAATAGGGTTGTTGTTTGTGGCGTGGATACCAGCACATTACCAAAACTAAAATACTATGAAATGGAAGAACTATTGAAGAGAATAAAAAAGGGTGATGAACTTGCACGAGATGAATTTGTTGTTGCCAATTTAAGATTGGTTTTAAGCGTGGTGCAAAGATTTTATGGTAAGAAAGAAAAGTCTGATGATATGTTTCAGGTTGGCTGTGTTGGACTTATGAAAGCCATTGATAATTTTGACATGTCCCTTAACGTTAAATTTTCAACTTATGCCGTTCCAATGATTATTGGAGAGATAAAAAGGTATTTACGAGATAACAATTCCATTAGGGTTTCAAGAAGTTTGAGAGATATTGCATATAGGGCATTGCAATCACGAGAAAAGTTGTCTAGAGAAAACGGGAAAGAGCCAAGCATTGATGAAATAGCAAATGACCTTGAATTGCCAACAAAAAGCGTTTCATATGCACTAGATGCAATTAGCGATACGGTTAGCCTAAACGAACCTGTTTATGATGATGGCGATGACGGGGTTCATGTTCTTGACCAAATTTATGATCCCAAGTGTGATGACGATTCAATGAATGAAATATTATCACTAAAATCTGCACTTGGAAAATTGAGTAGCCGAGAGCGGGAGATTTTGCTTTTAAGATATTTTATTGGTAAAACACAAATTGAGGTTTCTGATGCAATTGGGATATCTCAGGCACAGGTTTCAAGGCTTGAGAAAAATGCAATAAAGGGAATGCGGGAAAATATTAGATAGCTATTTGAAAACGATAAGTAAAAGCGACGTTTAATCATAGAATGGTATAAATTGGTTTATAATTCTTTTAATTTATCAAACATTCTGTGTTTATTGGTGCAATTGGGATTTTTACCAATAAAAAAGCCGCGTAATCATTTTGTATATTGATAATAAACAAATTGTACATTCCTTGACAATTTGTTTTTTTACTATTAAAATAGTAAGCATGAAAGATTATGATTTAAGTCAGTATATGTTACGAGGAAATGGTTTTGTTATTTTTCCATTAACAAAAGTCGAGTTAGAAAGGCTTGGTGAGTCGGTTATCGAGTTTGAGCGAAAACTTGGGTTGCCATATCATTCAAAAAGGTACACAAAGGGCGAAATTGAAAACATATCAAAAGGAATTGATATGGAGAATGATTATTGGTTTTTGGATACACTTTGGGTTGGTGTTGATTTTGGAACCAAGTCGGTTGTTGGCAGTTTAAGACTGATTAAGGGAGATAACAACAACACTGTTATTTATCATCACAACGAGAATAAATGTGCAACATCTTCAAGGAATGATTTTTTAGGGTTATTTCAAAAATTTTTAGAGGTCAATAATTTTAATAATATTGTTATATTAAAGTCGGACGAGGAAAAATATGAAGGTAAGTAATAACTGGAAAGATTATAGGGTTTTGGCGACCGGTGATGGTGAAAAGTTGGAAATGTGGGGGAATGTTAAACTTTTAAGACCAGACCCACAGGTTATTTGGCATGCAAAAAGAAACTTGGCAAAAGAACCGGGTCTTAACGCACACTACATTCGTGAGTCAACGGGCGGTGGATATTGGAACAACATTAAACCAATGCCAAACGAGTGGACAATCGGGTATAATGATTTGAAATTCTTAATAAAACCAATGGGGTTTAAGCACACGGGTTTATTTCCTGAGCAAGCTGTTAATTGGGATATGATGATAGACTTAATAAAAAAAGCAAATCGTTCAATTAGAGTTCTTAATTTGTTTGGGTATACCGGTGGTGCCACGGTTGCTTGCACTTATGCGGGTGCTGAGGTAACACATGTTGATGCAAGTAAAGGTATGGTTGAAAGATGTAAAGAAAATATCAAAATTAGCGGTCTTGAAAATCGCCCTATTAGATATATTGTTGATGACTGTGTTAAATTTGTTGAAAGAGAAATTAGACGTGGTAAAAAATATGACGCAATAATTATGGACCCACCAAGCTATGGTAGGGGACCAAGCGGAGAGATGTGGAAGATAGAAAGTAGCCTTTGTGATTTTGTTAAACTCTGCAAGGAAGTTTTATCTGATAACCCTCTTTTTGTTTTAATAAATTCATACACAACAGGGCTTCAACCAATGGTTTTAAGGAATGTGTTAAACACAACTTTTGAGGGTGGAACAACCGATGCATATGAGGTTGGAATTGCAACTGAGGAAGAAAATATTATTTTACCTTGTGGGGCCAGTGGATTAAAAATATGGTAAAAATTGGCAAAAAATCATAAAAAATGGAGAAAAATATGGAAAATTTAAGCATTTTGTATGAAGATAATCATATTATTGTTGTTTTGAAACCACAAAACATTTTAAGCCAGGGCGACGAAACAAACGATAAATCTCTTTTGGATATGGTTAAAGAATACATTAAAGAAACGTATAACAAACAGGGCAATGTGTATGTTGGATTGGTTCACAGATTAGATAGGCCAACCGGCGGAGTTATGGTTTTTGCCAAAACAAGCAAGGCGGCATCAAGGCTTTCTGAACAATTGAAATCAAAAGTATTTTCAAAGAAGTATTTAGCAGTTGTTGTTGGAACTCCAAAATACAAAGCATCAAGGCTTGAACATTTTTTGAAGAAAGATACCAAAGATAACATTGTTAAAGTTTGCCCAAGGGGCGAGGTTGGTGCCAAGCAGGCAATTTTGGAATATAACACAATAAAAACAGTTGATAAGGTTAGTTTGCTTGAAGTTAAAATTTTAACTGGGAGAAGCCATCAAATTAGAGTTCAACTTGCACAAATTGGCACTCCAATTTTTGGTGATGCAAAATATGGTGGTGATAGTTTGGCAAAAGGGTTCAATCTTTCGCTTTGGGCGTACGAATTATCTTTTGTTCACCCAACAACAAAAAAACAAATGATTTTTAGATGTGTTCCTAATTTATCAATGTTTCCTTGGAAACTTTTTGAAAAGGAGATAACATTAAAGCAAAATGGCAAATAATAACACTCATGATGAAACAAATATGGCTGTTCATGGGAGTATAATTGAATTGACCGACAAGTATGCAGATCAAGTAAAAACTCTTTTAGTTGATTTACAAAAATACATAATTGAAATTGATAAATATAAGCTGAATATTATATCAGAAGACTATCGAGAAAAATACTTTACCAAAATGATTAACGAATGCAAATATAATCAGGGTAAGGTATTTGTTTATGTTTTGAACGAAGCGGTTATTGGTGTTGTTGCGGGGTTTATTGAAAAATATGATAGTTATGATAAGTTAGTTTATTCTTGCCCTAAAAAAGGCATTATTTCTGAGATGATTATTGATAAACGCTTTAGAAAATATGGAATTGGAACAAGTTTAATTTCTGCAATGGAGAATTACTTTTTTGATGTTGGTTGCCAATACATTCAACTTGATGTGTTTGCATATAATTCCTCTGCGAGGAGTTTTTATGTTAAAAATGGATATGAAGAAAGAATGATAACAATGTTCAAAAAGTTATAAACTTTAATTTATATAAATAAAAAAAGAGAGGATAACATGCGAATTTGCGTCTTTAGCGATATACACGGAAATATAAAACAACTACAAAAACTCATTCAAACAGAAGACTTTATTAATGCGGATTTACGCATTTGCCTAGGTGATACTGTTGGGCTTGGTCCATATCAAAAAGAGTGTATGGATTTGCTCAGTAAATATAATTACACAATGCTTCTTGGAAACCATGAGGCAAGAATGTTAAAGTGGATTGATGACTTAGACCCAGCCATTGACCCTGATATTTGCATGCAGTTTGATATTAACAGGGCAAGGCTAAAAGATTATTTGCCAATGTTTGAAAAGTTACCAAAAGGTATGGAATTAATAATAGCAAATAAAAAGTTTTATTTTACCCATTATGGTTGGGCAGAAACCGATATGGCAAATAAGGACATTTTGTTAAAAGATAAATCATTAACCGAGCAATTTGGGCTGAACCCTGGGCAATATGACTATGTTATATATGGTCATATTCACACACCAAGCGTTGTAACCGAAAATGACACAAGGTTTATTGATATTGGCTCGTTGGGTCTAAAATGTCCTAGCAATTATTTTATGATTGAAGAGAGTGATGGAAAAATAAAATTTAGGGCAAAACATTTAAGTTATAACAAAGATAAATTCTTAAATGAATGTAAAAGAATTAACTATCCTAAATGGGAACAATTACTTAATATTAACTATGATAACAATTCTGAAAAAAAAGTAGGAACAATTCTTGTTACTGGTGGGGCTGGATATATTGGCACGAACGTTGTTTACAAGCTTGTAAGAAAGGGGTATAGAATTGTTGTTGTTGATAATTTTTCAAACTCATATAAAAACTCAATACAAAGACTAAAAGAGAAGTATGATAAAAGTATTGTTTTGTATGATTTTGACCTTTTGGATAGCGAAATGCTAGAGCAGGTTTGTATTAAAGAAAATGTTGGTTCGGTTATTCATCTTGCGGGCAAAAAATATGTTGGAGAGAGCTTTGAAAAACAAGATGAATATTATGTAAACAATGTCGTGTTAACAAAAAACATTCTGGACATTATGACAAAGCTTAACATAACAAACCTAGTTTTTCCATCTTCTATAACAGTTTATGGGAATGCTGAGCATGATATTGTTAGCGAAACAGATAAATTGTTACTACTTTCGCCATATGCAGAACAAAAAAAAGAATGTGAAGAATTAATTTTTGATTGGCAACAAAAAACACATTCTTCTGCAGTTGTTTTAAGGCTTTCTAATCCGGTGGGTGCAAATACAAAAATGCTTCTTGGAGATGACCCCCAAACAACAAAATACAAAAATGTTTTGGTATATTTGTTAGAAAAGGCAAAACATAACGAAAAGATTGTTATGAATGGTGGAGACCATCCAACAAAAGATGGAACAACCATAAGAGATTATATTCATGTTGAAAATATTGCAAATGCATTTTTTAAGGCGGTAACTTTGCAAAATGGGAAATACAGCGTGTTTAATATTGGCTCTGGCAAGCCTGGTTATTCGGTGTTGGACATATTAAGGCAGGTTGAAAGATTAACGAATAAAGAATTAAACTATTCTTTTGGGCCAAGACGAGATGGGGATGTTAGTGTTGTTATAACAAATAATAAAAACGCCCAGGAACAACTGGGCTTAAAAATAACCAAACGTTTGTCAGATATGGTAAAAAGTCAAATAATATTTGAGGAAAATTCAAAATAAACTAATTAGTTAATAAAAAGGTAGCAGTTGTATGCTACCATTTTTAATTATTTTTGTTTTGTGTCTCTATAGTTCTTGTCAATTATTATTCCATTTGTTTTGGAGATGTTTTCCAAAAGAGGAAGCATATATCCCTTGTATAGTTTTTTATTTCCTTCCGCATAGCTATCTGTTTCATATTTTCCAGATGCAAAGTGGAATGCAAAATCTATTTTGAACTTGTTTATTGCATCACAGAGGATGTTTATAAAATCATTTTCAGACAATGAGCCCTCATTAATGAAAAAGCAGGCACAATCTCCTAGTATCATTGGATTACAATTTAAGTTAGAATCATTTATTCTTGTTTTAGAAGTTGTTTTATGTATAATGTTATTCTCGTTTTGCAAAAGAATTTCATTGCTCCTTTTGGTTCCAAGTTGACCCAATGTTTCAATTATATGGTCTATGCAAAGATGAAATTTGTGGTATTCATCAAAACTTTTTAGCACATTTCTGCTGTTTTTTACGTCTATTAAGAGGGCGCGGTACTTACAGTTCTTTTTTTGTGCGGTAAAAAATAAATCAAAATATTCACTATAACTCAAGGCAAAACCTCCAAACTAAATATTAACCTAAAATGTTTATTATTAAATATTGATAATTAAACCCTTTCAATTTGATTGTTTTTTTGGTTTAAAATATCTTTTTTGAATTTTTCTGGATTTTCTTTCCATTTCAAATACTTTTCTCTTTGACAGATGGCGCAGGGTCTAAATCCGGCAAGTATTGCATCTCTTTCATCCTTAAAAAACACACGCTTATCAACATAGTGTCCCTTTTTAATCCAGTTAAGTGCCGACTTGCAATTCATTGTGCCATATATTTTTATTTTTCCGTTATATCCGCCATATAGACCTTTTGTTTCGCTGTAATAAAAGTTGCCGTCTGGTCCTAAAAGTTTGTATTGTTTCATATTTCCTCTTTTATTCTGTTATTAGTTTACAATATTATGTAGATTTTTTCAAGCATAAAGTCGATTTGATCGATATTTGTTTTAATATTGTGAGGGCTTGTATGTGTGTAACAAAAAATAAATAATTGGTGCTAGTAAAAAAATGTTGAAAAATATTATTGCGTTTGTTATAATTTGTGTGGAGATATGATTATGAATAACAAAACTTTTTTGATTATTAAAACTAATCAATACACTGGAAATTTTGAAAGAGAATTAATGGCGTACGTGTTCGGGTATGACAAAGATGGTTATGCAGATGAAGAGTTAGATATATTTAGAAGAGAGGTGCATAATGAAGAATTGTTTTATGATTTTTTAGACATTTGTGCATTCGGTGAGCACGACGGGGAGTATAGTTGTTATAGAATTGACTCTCATCCAACAAATAAAGTATATTTTTGCGATAGCTTTTATATATGTATGCAGAAGAAGTTGTCAAACGATGCGTCAGATGTTTTTGTTAAAAGACTCAGAAATTTTTGTGAATATTATAACAAAACCCATGATTCAGACTTAAGAATATTAGGTATTAATTATTATCAAAATAAATTATTCAAAATTGAAGATAAATCATTTTAATACGGCAAATTTTTGATGTGAGAATAATGAAAACGTTGACAAAAATAATTAAATATGATAGAGTAATTGGCAAGGAGGGAATATGAACTATTCTAAATATATTGATCACACACTTTTGAAACCAACTGCAACCTATGATGACATAAGAAAAATTTGTAATGAGGCAAAAGAGAATAACTTTTTCAGTGTTTGTGTAAATCCATACTATGTGGCTTTTGCAAAAAATGAGTTAAAAGGTACAGACATAAAAGTTGCCTGCGTTATTGGGTTTCCTCTTGGAATGAATTCAACCGAAATAAAGGCTGATGAAGCAAAAAGAGCAGTGGCTGATGGTGCCGATGAATTAGATATGGTTGTTAATATGGGCTTATTTAAGGCTGGCAAATATGACGAAGTGGTAAAAGACATAAACGCAATTTGCGGTTTAGGAGCCGATGTTAAAGTTATTATTGAAACTAGCGAATTAAATAGTGAAGAAATAATTAAAATGTGTGATATAGTTAATAAGTCTGATGCATTGTTTATTAAAACATCCACAGGTTTTATTGGTGAAGGTGCAAGGCTTGAAGACTTAAAACTTATGAAAGAGCACATGAATGCCAACAAAAGAATAAAAGCATCTGGTGGAATTAGAGATGCTAAGGCA
This sequence comes from Clostridiales bacterium, assembly GCA_918262735.1. GTDB lineage: Bacteria > Bacillota > Clostridia > Christensenellales > UBA1242 > HGM11367. The sequence goes on along the minus strand of CAKJYJ010000009.1, from coordinate 37,074 downwards.
TTTTTGGATATGATAGCCGCTGGCGCAGATAGAATTGGAACATCAAGTGGTGCAAAAATTATGAGCGAACTTGATAATGAAAAAGCACAATAAGCTTTTGTGATTAAAGATTGCTTAAAGCAGTGCAGAGCAAAATCTACAACAAAAAAAGGCTGGGAATTACATGTATTCTCAGTCTTTTTTTTTGTGTGATTATATATAAAATTTTTGGGGAAATTAATTTTTATTAGGAAAGAATTTTGTGGCAGAAAAAACCTTATATAATAAATGTATCGTGGTGGACTTTGGGGGCGACTGCGTAAAGAAAACAGTCCGGTGGACTGTTTTTAGCACAAAGCGGGAGCAACTTTAGTTGCGGTCTGGCTCCTCGTCAAAGCACTTGCTTTAGGCTTCATTTTGACAAACCAAAATTTTGCTTTACGCAAGGCTTTTCCTCTTCCCAAAAAGTTTTTCAACTTTTCGGGAGCCCTAATGTTTGTTAAAACTTTGGTTCGAGCCTCGTCAAAACTCGTGCTTTTGGCTTCATTTTGCTATGGCAAAATTTTACTTTTCGCACAGTTTTTCCTCTCCCCAAAAAGTTTTGACATGCAAATACTTTTCGGGGTCCCAATAAAATAAAAAAAAGTGCTTTCGCACTAAAGTGGTGGACTTTGGGGGGCTCGAACCCCCGACCCACTGATTAAGAGTCAGTTGCTCTACCAACTGAGCTAAAAGTCCATAATTGATATTAAATTAAATTTGTGTTTTGTGGGTCGGGGGAAGCCCCTGCCGCAAATGTTGGCGCATTTGCACGCTTTGGCTAAAAACTTGCCACAGGCAACTTTTCCAAACGCGTCGTGCACTGATTAAGAGTTAGTTGCTCTTGCCGTCTAGAGCTAAAAGTCCATAATTGATATTAAATTAAATTTGTGTTTTATGGGTCGGGGAAAACCCCTGCCGCCAACTATGACTCTTTAGTTCTTCTAAAACACGTGTTATATTCTATATTGTTTTTTTGTTATTGTCAAGAAAATTTTTAATCTTTTAGTAATTATTGTTAGCAATAATTTACTATTGTTTTGTTGACTTTTGTTTATGGATTGTTTATCCTTTAATTAGGGAGAAAAATATGGCAAAAGAATACGTTGTTGAAAAGTTGAATAAAAGCCAAAAAGAGGTTTTGAGTAAGTACTTTATTGGTGAAGATGGTTATTTTAATTTTGAGGGGTGTTGGTTTAGAAATCAAAGGCCTGAAAATGCGTCAAAATCAGGGTATATTGATAGTACAACACAAAGAAGAAGATATATTCATTTTTATGATAGTTATAAAACAGATAATATAAATGGGCAAGATTATTTGGTTCTTGGTAAATATTATTTGTATGTTACAAACACTCTGCCAATTGACGAGGTTGTTAAATATGAGAATAAAATATTTGACGCTCTTAAAATTGGTGGATTTAGAAGTGTGGACGATGGAAGATATATTAACGATAATGAAACCGAAGTAATAATCACAAAGTATAAAAATCATCCAAGAAACACAAGTGTTTTCCCAGACAATTATGAGAGTATTGATATTGTTGTTTGTAGTAAGGGTTATGATTATGAAGACCTGCAAGATAGAATTTGGAAGTTATCTAGAAAAACATATCGTTTGCCAGATGCGAGAGAAAATCCAAAATATACAAAAGATGTTAGAGATATTTTAGATTATTTGCCAGCGCAAGTTGAAATGGGGTGTGGCCCTAGCATTGATGCCAATATTCCTCCGCTTCATAATATGCACGAAACCTACAGGGTTCAAAATCATGAAACTGGTATGTTTTACTTGTCGGAGCAAGACACTCTTTTGTATGATGTGATTTCTAACGAAAAGAAAATGAGGCTAAAGTTTGCAGAGGTTCCAATGGCGTGTTTTTCTGCCGATTTAACCGAGGGATACAAAACCTTTGGAGAATTATATAAACTGGGCTATTTTAAGGGTATTGTGTATAACAATAATTTTGATAGAATTGTTAAAAGAATGGGTATTCCCGAAAAAATACTTCGTATTTATGACATAAATGAATATATTGCAAAACCAGTTTTTGAAAATGATGTTAAGTCGCTGATATGTATGGGTTGCCATGCGGATAGAAGGCAGGTTGAAAGGCAAGCAAGGGAGAGGGGCTTAAAAATTATATTTATTGACCCAGAGGGTTATGAAACTAGTGATGGATTTGAAGAATACCTTGTTGAAGGTCCAAAAGATGGAGATATAATTGTTAAACTTCGATTTGATGAGGCTATGTTAAATCTTAAAAAGGTACTGTTGAATGGAAAAGAAAATACAAACATATAATTCAATATTTTGGGATTATGTTTCTAGGTATGATGCATTGGATAGCAATATACTTAGAAAAATAATACATAGTTATACAGTTGCAAACACATGTTTTACAATTGCATGCAGACTTAAACTATCAAGAGATGAACGAGAATTTGCCTATCTTGTTGGTTTGTTTCATGATGTGGGGAGGTTTTATCAATGGGAGCATTATGGAACATATAATGATAAGGTGTCAATTGATCACGGCGATGTTGGTGCTGACATTTTGGCAAAAATAAATGAAGGGCAGTTTGGCATAACCGCTGGCGAGAAAAGTGTGTTAATTGATGCAGTTAAATATCACACCAAACCATATACGGGAAATAATGATAGAGTTATTCTTTTTAATGAAATTGTTAAAAACGCTGATGCTTTTAGTAATGTTGTTAGAGTTGCGAGTGGGGCGTTTCAAAACATGAACCAATGTGATGGGTTTAATGAGGAAATATTAAACGATTTTAATTCAATGAACTTATTATTAAAATATAATCCGCATTCAAAGTTGGATTTTGCATTGTTATCTATGGCAAGTGCCTACTATGTTAAATATGACTTTTTAAGGCAGGAAATATTGCATTATGGCTATATTGATATAATGTGCAATAATTTTGGTAGTAAACTAAACGATGATGATGTTATTATTCTTAATAATGCAGTGCGCAAATTAAAGGAAAACTATTTGTTAGATAACTCAATAATAAAAACAAATTAATATATTAATAATAAAGATCTATTTGTAAAACTTTAGTATTGACATTTTGCAATAAGTGTTGTACAATAGAGGCATAGAGAGGAGAGATTTATATATGGCATATAGAACAAAAGGTGAAATAACCGCCGATATTAAGGCTAGCAAAGAAAGATTAATATCTTACTTGTCAAAGTGTTTTGATGTAAGGGCCGCACTAATGAAAAGCGATTTGAATAGAGTTGAATCAAAATTAACAGACGATAAATTTGAATTAAAAACCGCAAAAGCAACTGGCATTACGGGTATGATTATGGCAATTGCTGGTGGATGCTTTACTGCGATTGCAATTGTGGCAAGCATTGCTGCTATGACATTTACTCCGGGAATATTTGCTTTTGGTTTGTTTGCCGTTGGTCTTGGAACATTTGTTAAAATTAGATCAGATAAAAAACGTAAAAAACTTGAAGAAAAAATCAAGAACAAAAAAGTTTTAACAAGAGATGAATCAGATAAATTGAGACAACAATTACATACATATGAAAAAATGGCTCAAGCAGAAGAGGCTAATTTACGTAATCTTGAAGCTGAATATTGTGGTGCTCCACAACAAAAAGTAAGTACATTAAAGAATTTAAGAACTACGAGCAATTTTGTTGACCAACGTAATTATTACGAGAGATAATAACAATAATTTCAAGCGAGGTTTTAATACCTCGCTTATTTTTTATTCAGTATGTATTTTGCTGTTATTTTGTTGCGGAAGGGTTGTATTTTGGTTATAATACTATTAGAGGTGAAAAATGAAGAATAAATATATTATATTAGTTATGGCAATGGTTTTGGTTTTGTCAAATATTCTTTTGGCTGGTTGTTTTGGCAATAAAACAAAAACCTATTTATGTGCATTTCCAGAGAGCTCGTATGAGGCTGAATTAACATATAGGTCTGGTACAGGAGAGATTAGTAATTGGACGGTTATTCATAGGCGTGAAACAATTAGCAATGAAGAATATTTGATACATTATTTGCAATACGGTTACCAGCAAGGAGAAACTGAAAGAACTTATAATTATCTTGGCGTTTGGGACGAAACTGTTGAGGGGCCAGACAAGTGGGTTACTTATGTTCTAAACAACGCGGATGAGTGGGTGCTTGGCACGGAGCAAAAAGACATTGATAATAGAGAGAGGTACGGAACCGATAAATACTATTTTGATTATTATGGTTCAGATTTTAACAGGCACGCTTTAGAAGCTAGGGGATATCCATTTAGACCAGATAGGCTTGTTGAAGAAACGGAAGAGTATCTTGAATACAATGAAGACGGCGACGTGTATAGACTATCTAATAACATATACCATATATGTTTATATCGTGGTGGAGAACAGGGCGGTTGCAACCACGAGTTTACAAAATTCACGTTCAATGAATCGACCATGGCAATACCACATATTAACACTTTGGTATTGTAATAATATTCGAAATATATAAGAATTGACATAAAAAAGTAAATTGGCGATGCCAATTTACTTTTCTTTATTTTGTTTAGTTTTATAAATTTTTATTTCAGATAATTGTAACTTAAATTTAGGAAAATAAATTATTTATTTGACAAATTATTATGTTTGTTATAATATATGGGGTATCAAAGGGGTTAAACATATGAGTAATTTTCAAAAAAATCTTAAGCTGCTTGCCGAAAAATATTCTCAAAAGTATATTGCTTTGCAAACAGGGTTTTCTCAAGCGAGTATCAATAACTATTTAACAAAATCTAGCGAACCTTCAATTCAATTTTTAATTGCATTAAAAAACTCGTTTGGGGTTTCTGTTGATGATTTTTTATTTGCAGATCTAAATGAATTCAATTTGAAGAATTTTGAAAGATATTTGGGTAATTACATGGTTTGTTACTACAATAATAGTTCATACAAGGGTGAAGTGCATACAAATCTAGAAAACACGTTGAACTATGGGGTTATTAGCATAACAAATGAATCTTGTGGCGACAAGGGAGTTATTTGCTATGCAACCTTTCTTAAGCAAAAAAGCGATGCATTAAAACTGTTGAAAAAGGTTAATTCGTCAACGAAAAATAACGATATATTAAATGCACACAAAGAGTGTAACAATTTATTTACTGGTAATTTTGACTATAATGAACAAAGTTTGTTTATTGATTTGAGTAATAAGAATAATAATGACCATGCATTTATGATTTTTAATAATCCACCTTCTAATATGAAATATATTGGTGGCGTTGGCACGGTCAACACAGTTGCAAGGGGAAGAGAGCATAATCCTTGCGTTGAATTTATTATTATTTCAAAAAGAATTATCGATAAGCCAGATGCAGAAATATATGATTGTTTATCTTTTAATGACTATAAGGTGAACCTAGATTTAGCAATGAAAGATTTATTAGAGTTGTTTGAGAAGTTGTATATGGACACAAACGAAATATCTTCAAGTTTAACCGAAAATCAAAAAATAGCAATACTTCAAAACAAGTTAGAGTATCATTTTAATAACATATTGGAAGCAAATATTTTCCGTTTTGCAAAAATATCCAATAAGGAAGACGATAATATTTACAAACTTATAAAGGAGGGTATTGATGCTTGACGAAACAGATGAAAGATTTAGAATTATAACTAAAATTTTCAAACAAAATGGTTCAAGTGTAAAAATGGTTGAAAAAGCATATTTAATGGCTAGACTTTTACATAAAAACCAAAAAAGAAAAGATGGACAACCATATATTGTTCATCCTGTTGAAGTTGCAATAATACTTGCTAATCTTGGTTTTGACGAAGATGTTGTTTCTGCTGGGCTTCTTCATGATGTTGTTGAGGACTGTGGATACACCCTTGGCCAAATTGCGTCAGAGTTTAATCAAAATGTTGCCGAGCTTGTTGATTGTGTTAGCGCAATAGACAAGGCGAAGTATGTTCAAGATGAAAACGATATTTATGAAATTGAAAGTTTTGAGAAAGCGTCAATTGAGGAGCAATCGTTCAAAAAGCTAATTGCAATAGGCAAAAAAAATCCATTGGGCTTTTTTATTAAATTTGCCGATAGGTTGCATAACCTTCGCACAATTTCAACATTTGAATTTCCTAAACAGTTAGAAAAGGTTAGGGAAACTGAAAAATGGATTTTACCAATAGCAAAAATATTACAGGCCAAATATTTTTATGACGAAATGAAAAATGAGTGTTTCAAAATTGCTCATCAATTTGATATTGAAAACTTTTTCTATCAATATGATAATTATTTTTTAATTAACTCAAAATATATTGATTATATGAAGTATTCACTCAACAAGAATATTATTGAAAACGGAACGATTAGTTTTGATATCCAGCCATTAAGTGAATACAAAATTTATGAAAGTATAATTAATGATTGTGGCAAGGTTAATTTTTCAAAGGTTGACCAATCAATAATTCAAAAAGTTCCAACATATGATGTGTTTATAACATATCAAAATATGGAAAAGCTATCAATAATTAAAAATATCGTGTCGGAACTTAGTGGTTCTGCATATCAATTAAAAATTATCGATATTGGCACAGATTCGTTTACAAAAGCCCCATATTTTTTAATAAAAGACGCTTTTGATAATATTTTTAGAATATTCTACGGAACAAACAATGAGTTTATATCACAGCAACTTGGAACGCTTGATGGAAGATTATCAACATATATTGATGATGACAACATGGATAATCTAGACGTTGAATTAATGCGTGTTAAAACAAGGTCTGGAGAAGTGAAATATGTTCAAAAAGATAGCACCGTTTTGGACTTTGCATTCAAAATCCATAAAGAGATAGGTTTTGGTTTTAAGTATGCAATAATAAACAATGGTAAAACCAAGTTTCCTCCTTACACAAAACTATATGAGGGAGACCAAGTAAGAATTGTTGTTGAAAGAGATGAAAATGAGCAGATAATTAATAATGCCTCATTAAACTGGCTTGCCTATGTTAATACAGATTTAGCAAAAAAATTATTAATTAAACACTTTCAAAAACTGTTAAACAAAACAGATAACTAATAGCCGTTCAAACAAATGTTTGTAATGTTATAAAAACACTTGCAAAAAAAGATTAAATATGATATAGTATCGGAGTCAAAAGAAAGCCAAGATAGCTTTATTATAATAACATTACAATAGTATGCAGGTGTGGTGGAATGGCAGACGCGAAGGACTCAAAATCCTTTGTTGGCGACAACGTGTGGGTTCAAGTCCCACCACCTGCACCAAACAAAACAAATCCGAACCAGTATTGGTGAGGATTTTTTTGTTTGTACTTTTCACTCTTAACTATTCGTTTTTCACTTTTCACTCTTAGCTTTTAGTTTTTTGTTTTTCACTATTTTGGATTTGATTTTCGATAAGAACTAAGGGTAAAAAAATAAAAAGAGCTGTGAAATATTATGTGTAATTATTATTCGCATAACAATACAATAAATGTTAATAATTGGTATATGGTAAATCTATTTTTCCCTTGCGTTTTTGGTGTGTGCTATTATGGCAACAATAGAAAAATATCGTGTGTGTTTAATAAAAATGGTAAATTATTGCTTAATAATCAAAGGTGCAAAATTAACATAAATCAATACAAAATACCAATAATCAGGGGATTTTTTTACTTTTTTTGTGGTTTTTATTATGTTTTTTGTGGAATTTTTGAAAGAAATGAAAATAAATCGCAAAAATCCAATATGGTTTTTAATGTTAAAAATGGACTAAATGTTTCAACTGAAAGTGTGGTTAGTTTTGTTATTATTGTTGTTTCAACCCTGTTATCTGTTGTGCTTCTTGGAGTTGTTCCGTTAAAGATTAGTTATTTAATTGCACCAAAAGTTTTTAACACTTTTTTAAGAAGACTTTTAAGTGGTGTTATTAAATGCACGATACTCTATATAATTTTTCTTGCCATAAAATATTTACCAACTTTTTCACAATACTATAAATTTAACTCAGCATTAATTAATGAGAATAGAAACAATGTATTTCTTTATCTTATATGCTCGGTGTTTTTTTGTTTGTTCTCAACTTCGCTTTTTGGTATGGCATCAAATGTTTGGTATTTTTTTATTATGAATGCATTTATATTTCTTGTTGCCGTGTCAACCAGTTATGAGCTTTTTTGTTTTGCAGTAAACCACAGACATGTAAAATATATTATTTATCCATTTTTGTTTTTAATTTATAAAAAGCCTTCGCAAATTGAAACGAAATGTGTTAAAATAGTAAAGAACGAATTTGATATTAGTTCAAACAAAAGGGATAAGTTAAACGATATGGGCACAGAGAATAATATGTCCTTTAGTGAGGCATATATAGATGCAAAACAAATATTAGAAAATGCAAATAGGTTTGAAAAAAGCGACCTTGATTTTATTTTCTGTGAAGTACTTGGCTGTAATAGAGCACAGTTAATGCTAACAAAAACTATTTCTAAAAATCAATACAACAAAGTTATTAAGGCAACACAAAGAAGAGCAAGTGGTGAGCCGGTAACAAAAATATTTAACCATGCAAGTTTTTATGGCTTGGATTTTTATATTAATCAAAATGTTCTTTCACCAAGAATGGACACAGAGCGAGTGGTTGAAGTTGCATTAGAGCACATAAATAAAAAGAGCAAGGTATTAGACCTTTGCACTGGAAGTGGTGCAATTGCAGTTTCGGTTGCAAAAAACTGTGGGTGCAAGGTTATTGCAACAGATGTTTCAGATGATGCACTAGTTGTTGCAAAACAAAATGCAGAAAAGAATGGTGTTAAAATTAATTTCAAAAAATCGGATTTGTTTTCAAATTTGAAAAGGCTAAAGTTTGATATTATTATCTCGAACCCGCCATATATTCCAAGCGGGGATATTGAAAAACTTGATGATGAGGTGAGATGTTTTGACCCCATTATTTCGTTAGATGGTGGAATAACCGGGCTTGATTTTTACGATAAAATCATACGCGAAGCACCGCAAAAACTATATAAAAATGGAATGATTTTTTTGGAAGTTGGAATTAATCAAGCAAAAGATGTTAAAAATCTATTGCAAAAAAACTTCAAAGATATTAGAATAGTGAAAGACTATAATAAAATTGACAGGGTGGTGTATGCCACGGTTAATAATTAGGAGTAATTATGTTAGAAAAAACACGAAAATTTAAAGAGCGATATGATGAACTAACAGAACTTGTTATGAAACCAGAAGTTATTGCTGATAACAAAGAGTGGAAAAAATTAGTAAAAGAAAGAAGTGGACTTGAAGAACTTGTTGAAACAAGAGATGAATATGAAAAAGTTTTGAAAAACATTGATGACAATGAAAAAAGTCTTCAGGGTGAAACAGATCATGAAATGATTGCCCTTTTCAAAGAAGAAATACACGATCTTAAAAAGAAAAAGGAAGAACTTGAAGAAAAACTTCAAATTTTACTCCTTCCAAAAGATGAAGATGATGATAAGGACTGTATTATTGAAATTAGAGGTGCTGCCGGTGGTGAAGAAAGTGCACTTTTTGCATCGGTTCTAATGAATATGTATATAAGGTACGCAGAAAGGCAACACTGGAAATATGAAATAAACGATATTTCAGAAACAGAACTTGGTGGAGTTAAAGAATGCTCATTTACAATTAGGGGTAAAGATGTTTTTAGTAAGCTAAAATACGAAAGCGGGGTTCACAGAGTTCAACGTGTTCCAGAAACGGAAAGTCAGGGCAGAGTTCACACCTCAACAACCACAGTTGCGGTTTTGCCAGAAGCGGAAGATGTTGATGTTGAAATATTAGACAAAGATATAAAAATAGATACATATCGTTCAAGTGGTGCCGGTGGACAACATGTTAATAAAACAGAGTCTGCAATCCGAATAACACACTTTCCAACGGGAATTGTTGTAACTTGCCAGGACGAGCGCTCACAAATTAAAAACCGTGAAAGAGCAATGAGTATACTAAAGAGTAAACTATACAATTACTATAAGGAACAAGCAGATAGTGAGTATGCACAAAACCGAAAAAATCAAGTCGGAACGGGTGATAGAAGTGAAAGAATAAGAACGTATAACTATCCACAAGGAAGAATAACCGACCACAGAATTAACTATTCTATTTACAACATTGAACCATTTTTAGATGGCGATATGGATGAATTGATAACTGCACTCCAAACTGCGGACCAACAAGCAAAACTTGAAGCATTAACAGAAAAATAATCAACAATAAAATGTATTTTTATTTTTGTAAAAGCACAACGACTAAGTTGTGCTTTTTTGGATATGTGCATAAGACATATGAGATTTTGTTTATTAGGCTAAAATTACTGAAATAATTTGACATTTTAGCACAAAATATTGTATAAATACAATAAATATGGTTTTTTTGAAGCTAATTTTAATAATAATTAATCAAAAATAAAAGAGGTTTTTATGAAAAGAATTTGGTTTTTAGTTGCAGGAGTTGTTTTGGTGCTTGGCATTGGTGCCGGGCTTGTTTTTGGCCTTGGTGGGGGAAAGCCTAAAACATACACGGTTGAAATAACATCCAATATTGAGCAGATTGAATACGAGAGCAAAAACAACTGCAGGTTAGGTGATAATGTAACCATTGAGGCAATTCCACTAGATGGTTATCGATTTATAGGTTGGGAAGTAAATGGCGTAATTGTTTCAGAGGATGTAGAATACGAAATCACGTTAACCCAAGAGAATGTGAATAATGTATATAAAGCGGTATATAAACAAGAGTTTACAATATATACTGGTGAAGTGCAGAACGGTAATGTTTCTTCAAATGTTACAAAGGCAATAGAGGGTGAAACCATAACATTAACCATAACACCAAACGACCACTATGCATTTGAAAGCGCATATTACATATTGTATGGTGAAACAGAGCACGTTGTAATAACAAATCAAACGTTCACCATGCCTGCTGGAGATGTAACTGTTTATGCAATATTTACCTCGGAAGTTCCAGATGAAGGCATGTTTGAAACATTGACATTTACGTATGATAATACAAATAAAACAGCGTCAGTAAAAGCAAATCCTAATAATAAGCCAGTAGGTGAATTAGTTATTCCGGAAAAAGTGCTATATAATGGAGCCGTTTATGATGTTACAAGTATTTATTCGGCAAATTCATCTTCTGATGGGGCATTTTATAATTGCACCAGTCTAACCAGTATAACCATACCAAATAGCATAACCAGCATAGGTCAAAATGCATTTTATAATTGCACCGTGCTAACCAATGTGACCATTGGAATGGGTGTAACCAGCATAGGTAATTATGCATTCTCTGGTTGCAGCAGTCTAACCAGTGTAATCATACCCAATGGTGTAACCATAATATATTCTGATGCATTCTATAATTGCAGTAGTCTAATTAGTGTAACCATACCAAATAGTGTAACCAGCATAGGAAAAAATGCATTCTTTAATTGCAGTAGTCTAACCAGCGTCACAATCCCAGAAGGAGTAACCAGCATAGGAGATAATGCATTCCAATCTTGTCATAGTCTAACAAGTGTAACCATACCAGAAAGTGTAACCAGCATAGGGAATAATGCATTCAATAGTTGTAGCAGTCTAACCAGCGTCACAATCCCAGAAGGAGTAACCAGCATAGGTAATTATGTATTCTCTTATTGCACCAGTCTAATAAGTGTAACAATCCCCGAAGGAGTAACTAGTATAGGAAATGGTGCATTCTATTGTTGCCGTAGTCTAATTAGTTTAACCATACCAAGTCGTGTATACAGCATAGGTTCTGAGGCATTCTATGGTTGTTATGCTTTAGCAGAAGTATATAACAAATCTTCATTAACCATAACAAAAGGTTCTGATAATGGCTATGTTGCTGCTTATGCAAAAGTGGTATATATCGGTGACGCAACTAGTATTCCAAGTAAAATTGAAATAATAGATAGTGTGGCATATTTTAAATTAAATTCAACAAATTATATTGCTCTAACATGTGTTGATAAAAGCATAACAAAAGTTGTTATACATAAATATACAAAAAGCATAGAAAGTTATGCATTTTCTTCGTGTAGTTCGATTAAAGAGGTGTATAATAAATCTTCATTGAATATAACGGTTGGCTCTGATGGTTATGGTATGGTGGCAAAAAATGCGACTTTGGTATATAGCAATATTGGAGATGGTAGAATTGAAACAATTGATGGTGTTGTATATGAGATTGATGAATCAAACTATATTGCTGTTGGGTTATTTGACACAACAAAAACAAGCATAACGCTAAATGATAATACAACAAGTATACGTAATTCTGCATTCTCTGGTTGCAGTAGTTTAACCAGCGTCACAATCCCAGAAGGGGTGACAAGTATAGGTGATAGGGCATTCTATTATTGCAGCAGTCTAACTAGTGTAACCATACCAAATAGTGTAACCGGCATTGGTTCTAATGCATTCTATTATTGCAGCAGTTTAACCAGTGTAACCATACCAAATGGTGTAACCAGCATAGGTGATATGGCATTCTATTATTGCAGTAGTTTAACCAGTGTAACCATACCAGATAGTGTAACCAGCATAGGTGATTATGCATTCTCTGGTTGCAGCAGTCTAACCAGTATATCCATACCAAATAGTGTAACCAGTATAGGTGATAGATCATTCCATTATTGCAGCAGTCTAACCAGTGTAACAATACCAAATAGTGTAACCAGCATAGGGTCTGATGCATTTGAATATTGTTACGCATTGGCTGAGGTATATAACAAATCATCACTAACAATAACAGCAGGTACAACAGATAATGGAGAAGTTGCCTACTATGCAAAAGTTGTATTTGGGCCAAATGACGCATACCAAACAAGAATAGTAAAAGATGAAGAAAATGGAGTTGCATATTATGTAGATAATCAAGACTATATTGCATTAACATGTATTAACAAAACAAAGACAAATATAACACTAAATGAAAATACGTCATGCATAAATCAATATGCATTCTATAACTGCAGTAGTTTAACAAGTGTAACCATACCAGATGGTGTAACTAGCATAAGTGATTATGCGTTCTCTTATTGCAGTGGTTTAACCAGTGTAATCATACCAAATAGTGTAACTAGCATAGGCAATTATGCATTCGAGTATTGCAGTAGTCTAACCAGTATAACCATACCAAATAGTGTAACCAGCATAGGTGATAGAGCATTCCATTATTGCAGCAGTCTAACCAGTGTAACCATTGGTAGTGGTGTAACCAGCATAGGTGATAGAGCATTCTATGGTTGCAGTAAATTATATGTAGTAAATAACCTATCACAATTAAATATAACAGCAGGAAATTCTAATTATGGCTATGTTGCATATTATGCTTATACGGTAATAAGCGAAGAAAACATAGATGAAAAGATTAAAGAAATAGATGGTATTGTGTATTATATAGAGAGTGAAACGAGTTATCACGTAATTAATGTAACAGATAAAACAAAAACAACGATAATCCTAAATGAAAATATAGTAAGTATATTATACGGGGCATTCTCTGGATGTTCAGAATTAGAAAGTATAACTTTACCATTTGTTGGTGGAAGTGTAAAAACGGCAACGGACACATATCAATATCCATTTGGATATATATTTGGAACAACATCATTCGAGGGCTCAACAAGTGTTAGACAAAACTATTATGGTTCAAGCACAAGTTCAACCACAAGCACAACATACTACATTCCATCATCACTAAGGTCAGTTACAATTACTGGTGGGAATATATTATATGGAGCATTCCGTGATTGCAGCAGTTTAACCAGCGTGACCATACCAAACAGTGTAACCAGTATAGGAGATCGTGCATTCTTTGGTTGCAGTAGTCTAACCAGTATAACCATACCAAATAGTGTAATCAGTATAGGTTCTCAAGCATTCTATAATTGCAGCAGTCTAACAAGTGTAACCATACCAAATAGTGTAACCAGCATAGGAAATTATGCATTCTATGGTTGTAGCAGTCTAACCAGCATAATTATACCAAATAGTGTAACCAGCATAGGTGATTATGCATTCTATAATTGCAGCAGTCTAACCAGCATAATTATACCAAATAGTGTAACCAGCATGGGTGATTATGCATTCTATAATTGCAGCAGTCTAACCAGTGTAACCATAGGCAGTGGAGTAACCAGCATAGGAGATTATGCATTCTCTAGTTGCAGTAGTCTAACAAGTGTAACCATACCAAATAGTGTAACCAGCATAGGTACTTATGCATTCTATGGCTGCAGCTGTCTAACAAGTGTAACAATATCAAGTTTAGAAGCGTGGCTAAATATATCGTTTATTGGTGGATATTCAAATCCATTAGATTATGCTCAACATTTATATATAGGTAATAATGAAGTAACCGAACTAACAATACCAGATGGTATCACAGAAATTAAGAACTATGCGTTCTATAATTGCAGTAGTTTAACCAGTGTAAGTATACCAGATAGTGTAACCAGCATAGGTTCTTATGCATTCTATGGCTGCAGTAGTCTAACTAGTGTAACTATTGGTAGTGGTGTAACCAGCATAGGTTCTTATGCATTCTATGGCTGCAGTAGTCTAACTAGTGTAACTATTGGTAGTGGTGTAACCAGCATAGGTAATTCTGCATTCAGATATTGCAGCAGTCTAACAAGTGTAACTATTGGTAGTGGAGTAACCAGCATAGGTGATTCTGCATTCTTTGATTGCAGTAAGTTATATATAGTAAATAACCTATCACAATTAAATATAACTGCAGGAAGTTATGATTATGGCTGTGTTGCAAATTATGCCCATTTGGTTGTAAGTGACGAAAACTTTTCAGATAAGTTAGAAGCAATAGATGGTGTTATGTACTATAAAGAAAGCCCAACTAATTATAAGGCAGTGTATGTTGTAGATAAAACAATAACTTCAGTAACACTAAATGAAAACACAACAGAAATTTGTTATCAAGCATTCTATAATTGCAGCAGTCTAACAAGTGTAACCATACCAAATAGTGTAACCAGCATAGGTGTTAGAGCATTCTCTAGTTGCAGCAGTCTTGCAAGTATAAGTATACCGGATAGTGTAACCAGCATAGGTTCTCATGCATTCTCTAGTTGCAGCAGTCTAACCAGCGTAACCATTGGTAGTGGTGTAACCAGCATAGGTTCTCAAGCATTCTATTATTGCAGTAAATTATATATAGTAAACAACCTAGCACAATTAAATATAAATGCAGGAAGTTATGATTATGGCTATGTTGCATATTATGCCCATTTGGTTGTAAGTGATGAAAACTTTGCAGATAAGTTAGAGGAAATAGATGGGGTTATGTACTATAAAGAGAGCCCAACTAATTATAAAGCAGTGTTTGCTATAGATAAAACAATAACTTCAGTAACATTAAACGAAAACACAACAGAAATTTGTTATAAGGCATTCTATAATTGCAGCAGTCTAACAAGTGTAACCATACCAAATAGTGTAATCAGCATAGGATCTTCTTCATTCTCTGGTTGCAGTAAATTATATATAGTAAACAACCTATCACAATTAAATATAACTGCAGCAGTGAATTTTGGTTATAGCGATGTTACATATTATGCCCATTTAGTTGTAAGTGATGAAAACCTTACAGATAAACTAGAAGAAATTGATGGAGTTATGTACTATAAAGAGAGCTCAACTAATTATAAAGCAGTGTATGTTGTAGATACAACAATAACTTCAGTAACACTAAATGAAAACACAACAGAAATTTGTTATCAAGCATTCTATAATTGCAGGAGTTTAACCAGTGTAACCATACCAAATGGTGTAACCAGCATAGGTACAGGGGCATTCTCTGGGTGCAGCAGTCTAACAAGTGTAACCATACCAAATAGTGTAACCAGCATAGGTTCTGGAGTATTCTGCTATTGCAGTAGTCTAATCAGTGTAACCATAGGTAGTGGTGTAACCAGCATAGGTACAGGGGTATTCCTTGATTGCAGCAGTTTAACCAGCATAACAATCCCAAATAATGTAACCAGCATAGGTGATAGAGCATTCTCTGGTTGTAGCAGTCTAACCAGCATAACCATACCAGATAGTGTAACCAGCATAGGTTCTGAAGCATTCGAGTATTGCAGCAGTTTAACCAGTGTAACCATACCAAATAGTGTAACCAGCATAGGTGATTCTGCATTCAATGGTTGCAGCAGTTTAGCTAGCGTAACCATTGGTAGTGGTGTAACCAGCATAGGTAATTCTGCATTCTCTTATTGTGGTAGTCTGACCAATATAACCATACCAAATAATGTAACCAGCATTGGTTATCAAGCATTCTATGATTGCAGAAGTTTAACCAGTGTTAAAATTGGTAGTGGTGTAACCAGCATAGGTTATTCTGCATTCGAGTATTGTTATGCTTTGGCGGAAGTATATAACCTATCATCACTCAACATAACCAAAGGTTCTGAAGATTATGGTTATGTTGGAAAATATGCAGAATATATTCAAACAGACGCAAGTGCAGCTTCAAGAATAAGGATATTAGATGGAGTTGCATACTATGTTAACGGCTCAGAATTTGTTGCAATAGGATTAATAGATAAAACAATAACAACACTAACATTTAATTCAAAAACAACAAAAACAAGAGGAAATTCATTTAGAGATTGTGATAATTTAAGATATGTTATTGTTTCAAACAAAGTTACAAAAATAACAGATAATGCGTTCTGTAACTGCACCGGATTAATTAGTATATATATTCCAAACAGCGTAACCACAATTTCAGCAAAAGATAACCAATACTATAATGCGCCATTCAATGGTTGCAATGAAAACCTACATATATATGTTGAAACAACATCTGCGCCATCTGGTTGGAAGAGTAAATGGAATTACTATGATAGTTCTAACCAATATGACACCAATTGGGGCTATTCGCTAGATTTATATAAGGCAATAATTGATTACGAAGGTTAATAAAAGAATTAATGCTCAAAATCACATAATTAAACGGAAAAAATATTGTACAGAAAAAAATAGAGGGGTATATTTTGCTCCTCTAATTTTTTGTATCAAAAATAATTAATTACACAAATTAAATAACACATATTTTTATTAAAAACTTCAAAGGTCGTATTAGAACAACCAACATAGCATACATATAACAAAAGTCAGCCATGCCGACAGAAGCAAAAAAGATTTTAATTAGTTAAAAAAGCATATTAGTTTTTTTTGTAACAAAATTAGGTGGTGGTAAATATAGTGATATGGAACTAAAGAAGAGGGGCAAAGATGTACAAATGAACATTTCCGCAAGTTAAAGCAAATCCTAGGCACGCTTTGCTTGTAGGGTAAAATATAATTAAGGGGTGATATTATGAATTTTTTTGGTAACTTTTTGGGTGGCAGACATGGTCACAGCGAAGGTAACGACTGCTGTTGCACAATAATTTGGTTATTATTCTTACTTTCAATTTGCGGTAACGGCTTTGACATTTGTGATATTTTACCAATTCTGGTTATTATGCTTTTATTAGGAAGTTGTGGTAACGGTTATGGTGAAATGGGCGGTTGCAGAGGTTAAGATTAATACATAAATTTAGAATGCATTACATCAATTTGGTGTGATGCATTTTTTATTGGACAATGATTATTTATTTTTTTTTGAAAAATAAAAAAACATATTTTTTGTTCATAAACAACATTAAAAAACAGTCATTTTTAGTTTATTTTTCTAAAATTTTACATAAATATTTTTAACTTCTTATTATTTGACAATAAGTGTCAACATATTAAAATTTAGTAAGAACAAACTAGTTTTGAACGATATGAGGGGATTATGTCGAAAAATATATACGTTTTACAATACAAATGTTTCAAATTCGTTGACATTT
This sequence comes from Clostridiales bacterium, assembly GCA_918262735.1. Taxonomy (GTDB): domain Bacteria; phylum Bacillota; class Clostridia; order Christensenellales; family UBA1242; genus HGM11367. The sequence goes on along the minus strand of CAKJYJ010000009.1, from coordinate 19,128 downwards.
TGTTTGTGATAGTATAAACTTATGTCGTTATAAAACTATTTTAGGAGCGACAAAATGAAAAAAATGTTAAAAAGAACTTGCGCTATTGCTTTAGCCGTTGCCGCAACCGCTGGTGTTACTAGTGCTCAAAACGTTGCAGTTAAAAACAATTTTGGCAACAATGGTGTTAAGTTCACAGCAAGTGCAACATCACCTGTTACTAATGTTTTAACAATTTCCAAGTATGATGCAAAAAACGTTAATCTTGGAGATGAGTTTGAAGTCCCAACAGCAACACTTGATGGCACACCTGTTACTACTTATACGGTAAAAACTCCATCTGGAAGAACTTTTGATAACACAGATGTTAACAATGGCAAATTTACTGTTGATGAGATAGGAACATACACAATCACATTTAAGAGTGGTGATTATGAGGGTTCAACAACTTTTGTTTCTTCACGTTCAAAATACACAATCACTTTTGTTGAAAACACAAGTAGAACTCTACCTAATAAAGTTGGAACAGATTTTGATGGCGATATTTATGTTCCAGACTTTAAGATTACAAATGCAAAGAAAGATGATGTAACAGAACAATTGGCAGAAAATGTTGAGATTAAAGTCTCTTCATTAACATCAACATACGATGTTGACGGAAACGGAAAGGTTTTATTTGGAGATGCAGAGCTTGAAAGAGGAACATATATTGTTACTTACACGCTATATTCAACCAACGATCCAGCAACCCGTCATTATTTAACATCAGAAACAAAAGAGTTTAGAGTTGTTGATGGCAGCGCTTACACATCAGACAAATTAGAATTATCTTATTCATCTGAAAAACCATCTAGCATTAACCTTGGAAGAACAGTTAAACTTCCAAAAGTAACTGCAACATTAGATGGTTCAGCTATTAACACATACTATACCGTTGAAGTTCTAAAAAATGGTAGAGATGCTGTTGATGCAAACACAGATGTTAATGGAACAAAAGTTCTAAAACTTAATGAAGATGGTGTTTATGAGTTCACAGCAAAAGAACTTGCAAACTACTACACATTTAAGTACACAGTTCACGACATGGTTGGGCATGAGGCAACAACAGAGTTTGTTGTTGACACTGTTGAAGACACGGTTAAGCCAACTCCAATTATTGTTGATGCATATGACAAAACAGATGCAGAAGCAGTTGCTGCATTAAAGGATAAACAATATGCAATGCCATCATATTTTGGAACAACGGGAACCGTTGAAATTATGGCAGTGTATGCAGAGGATCTTGGAACATTCAATTTTGCAGACTACAAATTTAAGAGAGTTATTAGAAATAGCAGTTATCAAACAATATATACTGATGAAACAGATCCAAACAAAACGTTGGTATTTAACTACACAGGCAATGAGGAAGATTTAGCTGCAACTCAAAAGTTAGCAAAAGATGAAAACGATGAACCAATCACATTGAGAGATGGAACATACTATGTTTATTACTATGCAACAGATAAAGCTGGCAACCAAAATTCATTAACTCACAAATTTGTTATTGATGCAGAATATCAAGACCACAGATTTGGAAATGAAGAAATTAAACCAGTTGTTAAATTTAGTGACACATTCTTTGCTTCTGTTGATAAAGGAGAAACAATTGAATTCTCTTCTCCAACATTTAGTGACGATAAAGATGAATATCTATACACAGAAGTTTACTACCAATACTACAATGGAGATAATGCTATTGGTGGCGAAGATGGTAAGATTTATTTAACAGAAACAAACGCTAATAAAAAATATGTAATAGACACAAATGAAGAAGCTGCAGTGGGCGCAACAAAAGTTGTTATAACAGCTCTTGCAACCAATGATGCTGAATTCACAACAACAGAAACAAGAGAAATCGCAATTAATTCAACAGTAATTAATAACGATGCTCCAACAATTATTGATATAGATGATGGCGATTATGTAAGAGATGTTGAACAGGGAACAGAAATAACTATTCCAGCATTAACATTTGAAGCAGAAAGCGAAACAGCAAGAGACACGATTGTTGTTGATGTTAGCATTGTTTGTAAGAATGACGATGAAACAATAAACTATAAAGCCAATGGTGGATATCGTGTTGCATTTGGAAATTATTATAGATTTAGTGGTGCAAAATTTGTTGCAGCAACTGCCGGTGAATATTTGGTTTCAGTTAAAGCAACTGATGCAGCAGGAAACGTTGTTATTAAATTTATTGAATACACCGTTGCAGATGCAACATACACTGGTGCTTTAAGATTTGCAAGCATTGGATTAAACGATACAACAATAGAACTTGGTGAATCATTCAAACTCCCAACAGCAAAAATAGTTGGAACTGGTAGCGAAAATTATGCATACCTAGTTATGGGAGAAGGAAGCCAATACATTGTTAACGACAGATTCACTCCACCAGCAGTTGGTGAGTATAAACTTAAATACGTTATGTATGAAGCTGGAACAGATCCAGAAACAACAGCTGTTGAAGAAGAAACCGTTGAATTCACAATCACTGTTGAAGATACAACAAAACCAGAAGTTTATGTTGATTGGAATTTAGATGCTGCATATGAAAAAGGCGAACACGCATTACTTCCTATATTCTCTGCAGGTGATGTTTCAGGAATTGATGAAACAAGATCATTAATAACTGTAACAAACTCAAAGAATAGTAGCACCACAACAATTAAGTTTGCTGATATGGCAACAGAATACAATAAAGGTGATGCTGGAAGAATGTATATCTCACTTGATAAAGATGCAGAGTACACGGTAACATACACTGTCTATGATAATCAAGGCAATGTAACAAAACAAACGCATACTATTAAGGTTGGTGATTTGGACGCTCCAATTTTAACAGTAAACGATAAAGTTGTTAAAAACAAATACAACATCGGTGATGAAATTAATATCGACTTAACAAGAAACGATAATAATTATTTTGTAATCCAAGGCGGAGATGAAAAAGCAACCGTTGAGAACATTACAATAAAATTAACTCGCGATGGAACAGAGGTTGATGATTTAGAAACTGCAAGTGATAGTGTTTATAGATTTGCATTAAAACAAGCAGGTTCTTATGAATTAACATTCACGGTTACCGACGAAGCTGGAAACACTTCTGAAACCGTTAGAAAGACATTTGAAATCGCTGAAAAGGCAGAGAATGCAATGTCTAGAACACAGGTTGTTGGAACTATATTAATTGTTCTTTCAGTTGTTGTTCTTGGTGGAGTTGTTGTTTACTTCATTGTTTCAAAAAGAAAAATGGATAAACTATACAAATAGTTTCTAAAATCAAATAAAAAATACCACAATTAATATGTGGTATTTTTTAGTTCATTTAGCAGTAAAAATAGCATTTTTAATAATAAAAACAAAAAAAACCTCATAAAATATTATTATTTTTTATATTTTTGTATTATTTTTTATTATTTTTATGAGTAAAGAATAAAATAGAATATACAATAAATATAATTAGATTATAGAAAATTATTGATTATTTTTTATTAATTTGGTATGATTGTTTGGTATGAAGAGTAATATTTTATTGGTTGGCTTGGATTATAATTTTATTAAGAATGTTGCAGGGGAACTTGCAAACAAACTTGATATGTTTTTTTTAGATGTTAACGACTTAATTGAATATAACTTAATAGACGCAAAAAATGTTAGGGTAAAGTGTGGTGTTGAATACTTTGAAAAGGTTGAAAAGAAAATTGCACTAAGTGTTGCAGAGTACGAAAACACTGTTATTAATTTTCCTTATTCACTTTTTTTGAATGCAAATTTTTCTAGCATACTTGCTAAAAGAGCTCTTATTATTTTTATAAAAATGGATAAGGAAACATTAGTTAAGGAGAATTTCAAAAACAATAAAAATTCACTTAGTTTGGAAATTTTGACCTGTGATGAGTTAAACAAACTACTTTCAGAAAAATCGGATATTGTTGTTGAAAATTCAACCCTAAACACAAAAATATGTATTGACGACATTATTGAAAAATTAAAAACACTGTAATTTTGGAGCAAATATGAATATCAATCAAAGATGTATAAATGAATTAAGATTAATGAGCGCAAGTGTTATTTCAAATGCAAAATCTGGGCATACAGGAAGTTCGGTTGGCGCTGTTCCAATTTTGTTTTCACTTTTTAAGGACCATTACTTTTTCAGTCCTAACGATAGTGAATTTTTTGCTAGGGACAGATTAATTCTATCTGCTGGGCATGTTTCTGCGCTGTATTATAGTTTGCTAAACCTTTTTAATATGGGGGTTAGTGATGATGATTTACTAAAGTTTAGAAAGTTTGGTTCTATAACACCTGGGCATCCAGAAAAAGGGAGAACAAAATTTGTTGAGGTAAGCACCGGTCCTCTTGGTCAGGGAATTGCAAATGCTGTTGGTATGGCAATAGGTCAATCAATGATTGCATCTAGGTTTAATGTTCAAAAGGCAAATGTTATTGATAATTACACCTATTGTTATTGTGGTGATGGTTGTTTACAAGAAGGTGTTGCTATGGAGGCGTGTAGCCTTGCAGGAACATTAAAATTAAAAAAATTAATTCTCTTGTATGATTCAAACAATATAACAATAGACGGAAAGGTTAGCCTTTCAAACACCGAGAATGTTGCTAAAAAATTTAAGGCAATGGGGTGGAATGTTATTACCGTTCACAATGGGAATAGTTATTTCTTTGTTACTCATGCAATTGGCAGGGCAAAAAGGTCAAGTAAACCAACGATTATTATTTTCAAGACAATAATTGGATATGCAACGGCTTATCAAGGCTCCGAAAAGATTCATGGAATACCATTAAATGAGAAGGAATTAATTGAATACAAAAACGATCTTTTAATTCCAAATTTTAAGAAATTTAGTAAAGAGGTTAAGGATTATTGTTTTAGAACAATAAGATATAATAAAATACAATTAGAAAAATGGAAAAGAATGTATTGTTTGTATGATCAAACACATCCAGACCTTTGCAGACAGTTTGAAAGTTTTATTGAAGATAAAGAAATTGACATTCTAAAGCTATTAAAGCCTGAATTTTTGAAAGATGATTTAAGCGGAAGAGATGCAAATCAATTTATATTAAAAGAAATAATGTCAAAACTTCCTCGCTTTATGGGGGGTACCGCCGATCTTGCACCGTCGGTTAGGGCTTATGTTAAAGATTATGGCGATTATTCCGCATTAAACCGAAAAGGAAGGAATATTCATTTTGGTATTAGAGAGCATGCTATGGGTGCAATTTGTAATGGTTTAAGTATATACTTAGAATCACCAGTATTCTGTTCTACATTCATGTCGTTTAGTAACTACATGATGCCGGCAATAAGAATGAGCGCTTTAATGAATGTACCAGTATTTTATGAATACTCACATGATAGCTATAAGGTTGGCGAAGATGGACCAACACACCAACCTGTTGAACAAATTGGTCAGTTAAGGCTTATACCTAATGTAAACGTGTTTAGACCGGCTGATACAAACGAACTTGCTTATTGTTATAAATTAGCTTTTGCTGAAGAAAAACCATCGGTTTTTGCACTTACAAAGCAAAAATTAAAAAATATTACATTCGGTGCAAAAAATATAACAAAAGGTGGATATATTCTATCTGAAACCCGCGGTGACGTTTCCATTCTTGCATCTGGGAGTGAAGTTGCTTTGGCATTGGAGGTTGCATCTGAATTAAAGAAGTGTGGAATAATGGCAGATGTTTGCTCATTCCCTTGTTTAGAGGTGTTTGATAAACAAACAGAGTCATATAAAAAAACTGTTCTTGGTGGTGGTAAGCTTAAGGTTGCAATCGAGGCATCTAATGATAATTCTTGGTATAAGTATCTTTCACCAAATGACCTGTTTATAGGCATAGAAAAATTTGGAGCGAGTGCAAGTGCGGCAGACCTTGAAAGATATTACTCATTCAATGTTCAAAACATAATAAAAAGGATTAAAAATGCATTTAATTCATAAAATAAATAAAAAATTATAAAATTTTTGAATATTTTTTAAATTTTAGCATATATTATTTATGTGTGAAGGAAAACGATTATTGCATAATATCTTCACACTAGGCAAAAGGCGAGTGTTATCTAACTTGCCTTTTTTGCACCTTTTATAAAAAAATACTGAAAGTATTTAGGTTTTTGATATTAATGTGGTATAATAACCATTATGGAAGATTACATTGTTGTTAAAGGTGCAAAAGAGAATAACCTAAAAAATATTGATGTTAAAATACCTAGAAACAAACTTGTTGTGTTTACTGGGCTTAGCGGAAGTGGTAAAAGCACGCTTGCTTTTAACACTATTTTTGCAGAGGGTCAAAGAAGATATATTGAATCACTTTCGTCATATGCAAGAATGTTTTTGGGTCAATCTTCAAAGCCAGATGTTGAGAGTATTGAGGGGCTGAGTCCAGCAATATCAATTGACCAAAAAACAACAAACCATAACCCTCGTTCAACTGTTGGCACAGTTACTGAAATTTATGATTATATAAGACTTTTGTTTGCAAGGGTTGGAAGGCCATATTGTCCAAATTGTAAAATTGAAATATCAAAACAAACAATTGACCAAATTATTGACCAAATTATGGTAATACCACAGGAGACTAAAATTCTTGTTGAGGCTCCCGTTGTAAGGGGTAAAAAGGGGACATACGAAAAGTTAATTGAAGGATTTAAAAAATCTGGATATGCCAGGATTAATGTGGATGGAGTGGTATATTCGCTTGATGACAATATTGTTTTAGATAAAAATAAAAAACATAATATTTCTGTTATTGTTGACAGGCTTATTATAAGGAATGATATTCAATCCAGATTGACAGAAAGTGCAGAAATGGCGTTAAAACTCGCTGATGGGATATTGGTTATCACTAATGTTGATACAAAAGAACAAAAGTTATTTAGCACAAATTATGCTTGTCCATACTGCGGTTGGACAATTGGAGAAATAACACCAAGGCTATTTTCTTTCAATAGTCCTTTTGGGGCGTGCCCAGAATGTACGGGGCTTGGATACACTGAAGATATTGATGAGGATTTAGTTCTTCAAAATAGTGATTTAAGTATCAGACAGGGAGCATTTAACATTACCGGTTGGAGTGGAACAAGTGGCACAATGGCGGGTATGTATTTTAATATGCTATCTAAAAACTATGGAATTGATCTAAATATTCCAGTTAAGGATATACCAAGAGAACAATTAGACATCATTTTATATGGCAATGGTGGGCAGAAGGTTGAAATGGAAATGCAATCTGCAAGATTTACAGGGCAGATTAATTCAAGTTTTGAGGGTATTATTAATAACCTATCGCGTAGATACAGAGAAACAACTAGCGATTTTATTAAGTTTGAAATTTCAAAATTTATAAAAGAACAAAAATGTAAGCTTTGTAAGGGTAAGCGTTTAAGCGAGGGCGCACTTGCAATAAAAATAAACGGTATAGACATCACAGAGTTTTGCGATATGTCCATTGATAAATTAAAAAACTATATTTCTAGTGTAAAATTCACAGAAACCGAATTAAAAATATGTGAAAGTATATTAAAAGAAATAAATGCAAGGCTTCAATTCTTAATTGATGTCGGATTAAATTATTTAACGCTTAATAGAAGTGCCGAGAGTTTAAGCGGTGGAGAAAGTCAACGAATTAGACTTGCAACGCAAATTGGTAGTGGTCTTATGGGGGTTGTTTATATTTTGGATGAACCAAGTATTGGACTACACCAAAGGGATAACGATAAATTGCTTGGAACGTTATTCAAATTAAGAGACTTGGGCAATTCTTTGATTGTTGTTGAACATGATGAGGACACAATTAGAAGTGCTGATTTTATTGTTGATATAGGGCCAAAAGCCGGAGTACATGGTGGTGAGGTTGTTGTTGCCGGAACGCTTCAGGATGTTATGAATTGCAAACAATCAATCACTGGACAATTCTTAAGCGGTAAAGATAAGATTGAGGTGCCAGCCACAAGAAGAACACCAAAGGCATGGTTCGAGGTTGTTGGTGCAAGGGAAAATAATCTTAAAAGGTTAAATGTCATGTTTCCTGTTGGTGTTTTTACTGCTATAACAGGGGTTAGTGGTAGTGGAAAAAGTAGTTTAATTAATGGGGTTCTCTATCCATACCTTGCAAACAATCTTAACAGAGCAAAAATGACGCTGGGAGCATTTGATGAGTTTACAGGAATAGAGAATTTTGACAAGGTAATTTGCATAGATCAAGATCCAATTGGAAAAACACCAAGAAGCAATCCGGCAACATACACCGGTGTTTGGACACAAATTAGAGAACTTTTTGCCACAACGCAGGATGCAAAAATGCGAGGATACGGGGCCGGCAGGTTCAGTTTTAATATTGCTGGTGGTAGATGCGAAGCCTGTGATGGTGCAGGTGTTAAACAAATTGAAATGTATTTTTTACCAGACATATCAATACCTTGTGAAATTTGTAAAGGAACAAGGTATAATAGAGAAACGTTAGAAGTAAAGTATAAAGATAAAAATGTTGCCGAAGTATTAGACATGACTGTTGAAGAAGCGTTGTCTTTCTTTGAAAATATTCCTAACATATATACAAAAATTAAAGCATTATATGATGTTGGTTTGGGGTATATTAAACTTGGGCAGTCAGCAACAGAACTTTCTGGTGGCGAGGCGCAAAGAGTTAAACTCGCAACTGAACTTGCAAAAAAGTCAACAGGCAAAACAGTATACATTTTAGACGAACCAACAACAGGGCTACATTCCTACGATGTTAAAAAATTAATCAATATATTGCAAAGGTTAGTTGACGGCGGAAACACGGTGATTGTTATTGAACATAACTTAGATGTAATAAAGTCGGTAGACTATATAATTGACCTTGGACCAGAAGGTGGCGATAATGGTGGAACAATAATTGCTAAAGGAACGCCAGAAGAAGTTTGCAAGGTTGAAAAAAGTTACACAGGGAAATATCTTAAGACATATTTGAAACAATAAAGGAATGAAAATAAAAGCAAAATACTTAATTGATAAATAATATTTGTTTTTGTTGCAAACATATTTGCAATAATATAACAAAGACAGCAGTAAAGAATATAAAAGTAAAGAGTTTACAATAAAAGGAGGTAAAAACATGAAAAAAGTTGGCATAATTTTAGCGAGCTTGGCTTTTGTTATTGTCTCCGGTGCTGTAGTATTATCAATTGTAACACAAAAAATCGGAATATATCCAATTAGTGTAACATCAAATATAGATTGGTATGTTCACTATGAGGAGCAAAATTATAAAATGGGAGATACCGTCACACTTAAATCAAAAGATGTAGACGGTTATAGGTTTGATTACTGGAAAAAGGATGATGATTTTTTTTCAAAAGACAGTGAGGTTACGTTTACACTAACAAAAATGAATGCTTATAGCACTTATACTGCTGTATATATTCATGAATATAGGGTGCAAATGGCGTGGATAAAAAAAGGAAAGGTTACTCCAAATATAAAGAATGCGATAGCAGGTGAAAATATTAATCTAACTATTGAGCCAGACGAGTTTTACACATTGACCAACTTGTACTATGTTAACAATATGACAGGCGAGGAAGTTCCAATTCAAAATAACTCTTTCGTTATGCCTTCGTGTGGTGTAATGGTGCATGCTGAATTTACTCCATATCAATATACAATAACATTTCCACAAGAAGTTTCAGTCACTAAAAACGGAACCACAATTAATAATGGGGACGCTATTTATCATTTTGATACTATTGTTATTTCTTCAAATCCAACAGAGGGGAATGATGCAATTTACTCGGTTTCTGGCTTAAATAAAATAACGTGGCTTAATGATACATACAAGGTTGTTGGGGATGTGTCAATAGAGTATAGTGAACGCAAACATATTCCAACGCCAAGTGAATTTTCTTCATTAATGTTCACAGATTATAACGATGAAGATAACACGGTACATGTTATGGCTAGCACCAAAACAAAACCTGTTGGTATGCTGGAGATTCCTGATAAAATAATAAAGAACAACATCATATACTTTGTAACAACAATAAATGGTTATGGATTTCAAAATTGTGACCAAATTACAGGTGTCACAATTCCAAACACAATAAAAAGCATTAAGCATTATGCTTTTACAAATTGTACTGGCATAGAAATCGTAATATTTGAAGACGGTTCTAATTTAAGTGAAGTTGGTAAATATGCATTTAACAATTGTTCAAATTTAACAACAATAAATTTACCAGAAACTGAAATTGTTTATGGAATTAATCCTTTCTATGGGTGTCATTCATATATATTATTTGCAATAGAAATAGAAACGCCACAACAAGGGTATTTAATAAAAACAAAATACAACGGAACTTTTAAAATGACCAATATTGAATACATGGGCACAATTGAATTCATGATTGAGTTAAAGAATGGATACTCTTCAAATGGTATTGTCGTTTTGAATAATGGTGATAGTGTTGGAGTAAATGATGACAGTATATACAAAATTGAAAATGTGGTAGAAAACATAAATATATCAATAAGTGGTGTTAACCCCAACACTTACACAATTATAATTCCTGAAGAGGTTACGGTAATGAGAGGAGAGGAGATTGTCGAAAATGGAGGAATTATAAGACATGATGAAATATTATCGCTATCATCTATTCCATCAGAAGGCAATGATGCGGTATATACGGTTCAAGGAATGACAAAATTAACAGGTGGGGTTAATCCAACATATGTAGTTAAAGATAATGTTGAAATAATATATAACGAAAGGGAACATGCAGAAAGTGTTAGCGAATATTCAACATTAATGTTTACCGATTACAATGATGAGGATAAGACTGTTCATGTAATGGCTAGTTCAAAAATAAAACCAACAGGAAATTTAGTGATTCCTGGCAAGGTATTAAAAAAAGAAAATGTTTACACGGTAATTATAATAAATGGTTACGGATTTCAAAATTGTGACCAAATTACAAGTGTCACAATTCCAAACACAATAAAAAGCATTAAACATTATGCTTTTACAAATTGTATTTCTCTTATAAGTGTAAATTTTGAAAGTAATTCTAATATAAGTGATATAGGGGAATATGCGTTTAACAATTGTTCTGAATTAGAGGGAATATCAATACCCAATTCGGTTACTCAATTGGGTCAATCATTATTCTTTGGTTGTGGTAAAATAGAGAGCATAACCATACCATTCGTTGGTGACAAAATAAAAACAACAAGTGATACATATCAATATCCGTTTGGATTTATATTTGGCAAAAAGACGTATAATGGTAGCGTTGCGGTTAAACAGTATTATTATGGTTCAAATTTAGAAAAGACAACCAATTCAACATATTATATACCAGAAAGTTTAAAAACAGTTTGTATTAATGGTGGTAACTTATTATATGGGGCATTCTATAATTGTTCCACACTGGTTGGCATCAGCGCAAATAACACAACTATGTTAGGAAATAATATATTCTATAATTGCAGTGGTTTAACAAACATAACATTAAATAATTCGGTGGGCAATATAGGGAATAAAATGTTTTATAATTGTGGCGCATTAACCAATATTCTATTACCAAACAATATAATATGTATTGGAACAAACGCATTTTATAATTGTTGTAGCATAGAAAACATCATCATACCAAGCATGGTTGAAAGTATAGGAAAAGACGCATTTAACGGATGTACTGGGCTTAAAAAAGTTACTATTGAAAACAGCATAGATGATTGGTTGAATATATCATTTGAAAATGCATATTCAAACCCATTATCGTATGGTAAGGCTTTATATATTGGTGAAAATGAGGTCAACGATATAGAGATTTCTAACAATATTACACAAATAAATAATTATGCTTTCTATAACTGTAGAAAACTCTTAAAATTAGTAATTCCAAGTAGTGTAGAAAATATAGGAACATCAGCATTCCAAAACTGCTATGCGTTGGCAGAAGTATACAATGCATCAACATTGAATATAACAAAAGGCTCAACTAACTATGGATATGTTGGAAAATATGCAGAATATGTTCAAAGCGATATGAATTCATCATCGAGAATTAAAATTTCAAACGGCGTAGCATATTATGTATACCAAAAAGAATATGTGGCAATATGTTTGGTTGACGAAACAATAAAATCATTAACATTCGATAGCGAAACAACTAAAATTAGAGGTAATGCATTTAGAGACTGTACAGGTCTTGAGCACGTATTTGTTACAAATAAAGTTGTAAGAATAAGCGATAATGCATTTTGTGGATGTGTATTGTTAAAGGATATCTATATTCCTGTTAATGTTGAGAAAATAATATCGACAAATGACAATTATTCTAACTCACCATTTTACAATTGTTCTAGTGAGTTAATAATATACACAGGTGCAATTTCTAAACCATCGGGTTGGAATAACAAGTGGAACTTCTATGGTAAAGGTGATGAATTGTTCTGCATGGTGGAATGGAATTTTTCATCAGAAGACTATATCAATATAATATCCCAAAATGATTAATATGTTTGTTTTACAATATTTTTGATTAAATTTACATGTATAAAAACAGGTGAGTGAAAAAGTCACCTGTTTTTTGTGATTAAATAAAATTCAAAACATTTGCAGAAAATAATAGAATAATGGGACATTTTAGTTTGATTATCATTAAATCTATGTTACTATATAAATAAAGTATAGACTGGTGTTGTAAAGAGGAGCTATTTATGAAAAGAATATGGTTTTTAGTTGCAGGAGTTGTTTTGGTGCTTGGTATTGGCGCCGGGCTGGTTTTTGGGCTGGGAAATGGACCAAAAACATACACGGTTGAAATAACATCCAATGTTGAGCAGATTGAATACGAGAGCAAAAACAACTGCAGGTTAGGTGATAATGTAACCATTGAGGCAATTCCACTAGATGGTTATCGTTTTATAGGTTGGGAAGTAAATGGAGTGATTGTTTCAGAGGATGTAGAATACGAAATCACGTTAAACCAAGAGAATGTGAATAATGTATATAAAGCGGTATATAAACAAGAGTTTACAATATATGCTGGAGAAGTGCAAAATGGTAATGTTGCTTCAAATGTTACAAAGGCAATAGAGGGAGAAACAATAACATTAACCATAACACCAAACGACCACTATGCATTTGAAAGCGCATATTACATATTGGATAGTGAAACCGAGCACATTGAAATAACAAATCAAACATTCACCATGCCAAATGGAAACGTTACAGTATATGCAAATTTTCAAGCAATAGAGTACACAATAACAAGTGCTGAGCTAGAACATGGAACATTATCATTCCTTCCAACAGTAGGAACATATGGAATAGAGATAGTTGTAACAGTAACTCCAGACACCGGCTATGAACTAACACCAAATAGTTTGCATTACACAACAGAAAACATAGCTAATGGCGAAATAGCATATACTAATGGAATATATTCATTCATAATGCCGGGCGAAGATGTTACTGTTTATGCATCATTCTATAGAACAACATTTAACATTACGGTTCCATCACAACAAACAGGATATACAATTAAAAACACAAACAATAATACATTTACAACAAATTCAGCTCAATATGGAGATTCAATTTCATTTGTTATTGAATTAAAAAATGGTTATACAGGAACGCCGATAGTAACAAATGAGGGTAATGATGTGGTTACCAATGAAAATGGTGTTTATACAATATCAACAGTAACAGACGATGTGAGTATATTAGTAAGCGGTATAACACTAGAGGAATACATATTAACATTCCCAGAAGAGGTAACAGTAACCAGAAACAATATTCAACTCACATCAGGAGCAACAATTTATTATGGTGATATACTAACATTGTCACCAACAACGGCTCCAACTGAAGGAATTACTCCAGTTTATGCAATAAATGGAACCGAAACAACTAGTAATAACATAACAGTAGCCGGCAATGTTACAATAGAATATTTTGAGATTATGGATGCAAGTGAATATCAAGCTTTGTTATTCACATATAATTCAACAGCAAAAACTGCCACAGTTAAAGCAAATTCATCAAGTAACCCAACTGGCGAGCTTGTTATTCCATCTAAGGTAAGTTATAACAATGAAATATATAACGTAACAGGCATTAATTCCACATCAAACAGTTCTAAAGGGGCATTTTATAACTGTAGTAACCTGACCAACGTAATTATACCAGATGGTGTAACCAGCATAGGTTCTCAAGCATTCTATGGTTGCAGCAGTCTAACCAGTATAACGATACCAAATAGTGTAACCAGCATAGGTTCTCAAGCATTCTATGGTTGCAGCAGTCTAACCAGTATAACTATACCAAATAGTGTAACTAGCATAGGTTCTTATGCATTCCGATCTTGTAGCAGTCTAACCAGTGTAACCATACCAAATAGTGTAACTAGCATAGGCGAAGATGCATTCTCTAATTGCAGCAGTCTGACCAATATAACAATACCAAATGGTGTAACCATCATAGGTAGTTATGCCTTCGAGCGTTGCAGCAGTCTAACCAGTGTAACCATACCAAATAGTGTTACTAGTATAGGTTATCATGCATTCTACTATTGCAGTAGTCTAACCAGCATAGCCATACCAAATAGTGTAACCAGCATAGGTATTTATGCATTCGGTGGTTGCAGCAGTCTAACTAATGTAACCATACCAGATAGTGTAACCAGCATGGGTGATTATGCATTCTCTGGTTGCAGCAGTCTAACTAGTGTGACAATAGAAAATATTGAATCATGGTTAAATATATCATTTGGAAGCTATAATTCAAATCCATTATGTTATGCTCATCATTTATATATTGGTAATAATGAAGTAACCGAACTAATAATACCAGAAGGAATAACAGAAATTAAGAGCCATGCATTCGAGCGTTGCAGCAGTCTAACCAGTGTAATCATAGGTAGTGGTGTAACCAGCATAGGTGATTCTGCATTCTATAATTGCAGCAGTCTGACCAGTATAGTCATACCAAATGGTGTGACCAGAATAGGTAATTCTGCATTCTATGGTTGCAGCAGTTTAACCAGTATAACCATACCAAATGGTGTAACCAGCATAGGTAATTCTACATTCTATGATTGTAGTTGTCTTACCAGCGTTACCATACCAAATAGTGTAACCAGCATAGGTGATTGGGCATTCGATGGTTGTTATGCTTTGGCAGAAGTATATAATAAATCGGGATTAACTATAATAAAAGGCACCTCAGATTATGGCTATGTTGGAAAATATGCGGAGGTTGTATATAGTGGAGACGAAATAGATACGCCAAGCAAAATAGAGGAAATAGATGGTATTGCATACTATAAAAGGAGTGATTCCAGTTACATTGCTCTTGTATGCCTAGATAAAACAAAAACAACCATAAGTTTGGATTCAAGGACAACAAAAATAGAAAGTTTCGCATTTTCTGGTTGTTATGCTTTAGCAGAAGTGTATAACAAATCATTATTAAATATAACCAAAGGCTCATCTGCTTATGGTAAAGTGGCTTATTATGCCGAAGTGGTATATAGTGGAGACGAAATAGATACGCCAAGCCAAATAGAGGAAATAGATGGAGTTAAATACTATAAAGAGAGTGATACTAGTTATATTGCACTTAAATGCACAGATAAAACAAAAACAACAATAATTTTAGATTCAAGAACAACAAGAATAAAAGATTGTGTATTTTCTGGTTGCACCAGTCTAACAAGCATAACCATACCAAATAGTGTAACCAGCATAGGTGAAAGAGCATTCCATAATTGCAGCAGTCTAACTAGTGTAACTATACCAAATAGTGTAACCAGCATAGGTTCTAATGCATTCTATAATTGCAGCAGTCTAACTAGTATTTCCATACCAAATAGTGTGACCAGCATAAGAGATTATGCATTCTATAATTGCAGTAGTCTAACTAGTGTAACCGTTGGTAGTGGTGTAACCAGCATAGGTAATTCTGCATTCAATAATTGCAGTAGTCTAACCAGTGTAACCATAGGTAGTGGTGTAACCAGCATGGGTGATTATGCATTCTCTGGTTGCAGCAGTCTAACAAGTGTAACAATAGAAAATATTGAATCATGGTTAAATATATCATTTGTAGATATGTATTCAAATCCATTATATTATGCTCGTCATTTATATATTGGTAATAATGAGGTAACGGATATAACAATACCAGAAGGAATCACAGAAATTAAGAACTATGCATTCTATGGTTGCAGCAGTTTAACCAGTGTAACCATAGGTAGTGGAGTAACCAGCATAGGTAATTATGCATTCTCTGGTTGCAGCAGTTTAACTAATGTAACCATACCAAATAGTGTAACCAGCATAGGTGAAAGAGCATTCCATAATTGCAGCAGTCTAACTAGTATTTCCATACCAAATAGTGTGACCAGCATAAGAGATTATGCATTCTATAATTGCAGTAGTCTAACTAGTGTAACCGTTGGTAGTGGTGTAACCAGCATTGGTTCTCAAGCATTCTGTAATTGCAGCAGTCTAACAAGTGTAACCATTGGTAGTAGTGTAACCAGCATAGGTGATTCTGCATTCTCTGGTTGTTTTGCTTTAGCAGAAGTATACAACATATCTGCATTAACGATAACAAAAGGCAATACAGGTAATGGCCTTGTGGCACGCTTTGCAGTGGTAGTATATAGCGGGAACGAAATAGATACTCCAAGCAAAATAGAAGTAATAGATGGTGTTGCATACTATAAAGAGAGTGAAATAAGTTATATTACAGTTGCACTTATAGATAAAACAAAAACATCAATAAGTTTAGATTCAAGAACAATAAGAATAAAGGACCAAGCATTTTATAATTGCAGTAGTTTAACTAGTGTAACCATACCCAATAGTGTAACCAGTATAGGTCAATATGCATTCTGTAATTGCAGAAGTCTGACCAATATAACCATACCAAATAGTGTAACCAGCATAGGTGATTCTGCATTCTATGGATGCAGTAGTCTTTATATAGTAAACAACCTATCACAATTAAATATAACAGCTGGAAATAATAATTATGGCTATGTTGCAAATTATGCCCATTTGGTTGTAAGTGATGAAAACTTTGTAGATAAGTTAGAAGAAATAGATGGAGTTATGTACTATAAAGAAAACTCAACTAATTATAAAGCGGTGTATGCCACAGATGAAACAATAACTTCAGTAATAATAAATGAAAACACAACAGAAATCTGTTACAAAGCATTTTATAATTGCAGTCATCTAGACAGTGTAATCATAACAAGCATAGAATCATGGTTGAATATATCGTTTAATAATGAATATTCAAATCCATTATATAATGCAGATCATTTATATATTGGTAATAATGAAGTAACAGAACTAATAATACCAGAAGGAATATCAGAAATTAAGAGCTATGCATTCTATGATTGCAGAGGTCTAACCAGTGTAACCATATCAAATAGTGTAACCAGCATAGGTAATTCTGCATTCTATAATTGCATTAATCTTTATATAGTAAACAACCTATCACAATTAAACATAACAGCAGGAAATTCTGATTATGGCTATGTTGCATCTTATGCCCATTTGGTTGTAAGTGATGTAAATTTTGCAGATAAGTTAGAAGAAATAGATGGAGTTATGTATTATAAACAAAGCTCAACTAATTATAAAGCAGTGTATGTTGTAGATACAACAATAACTTCAGTAATACTAAATCAAAACACAACAGAAATATGTAGTAAGGCATTCTCTAGTTGTGGTAGTCTAACCAGCATTACCATACCAAACAGTGTAACTAGCATAGGTAATCATGCATTCGAGTATTGCAGCAGTCTGACCAGTATAACCATACCAGAAAGTGTAACCAGCATAGGTGATTATGCATTCATTGGTTGTAGGAGTCTAACCAGTGTAACCATACCAAATAGTGTAACCAGTATAGGTGATCTTGCATTCTCTAGTTGCAGTAAATTATATATAGTAAACAACCTATCACAATTAAATATAACAGCAAGAAATTCTGATTATGGCTATGTTGCATATTATGCCCATTTGGTTGTAAGTGATGAAAACCTTGCAGATAAGTTAGAAGAAATAGATGGGGTTATGTACTATAAAGAAAGCTCAACTAATTATAAAGCAGTGTATGTTGTAGATAAAACAATAACTTCAGTAACACTAAATGAAAATACAACAGAAATTTGTTATCAAGCATTCTATGATTGCAGAAGTTTAACCAGTGTTAAAATTGGTAGTGGTGTAACAAGTATTGGTTCAGATGCATTCAGATATTGTTACGCTTTGGCAGAAGTATATAACCTATCATCACTTAACATAACCAAGGGTTCTGAAGATTATGGTTATGTTGGAAAATATGCAGAATATATTCAAAAAAAGGCAAATTCTGCTTCAAGAATTAATATAATAGATGGGGTTGCATACTATGTTAATGGTTCAGAATTTGTTGCAATAGGCTTGATAGATAAAACAATAACCACATTAACATTTGATGAAAGAACAACAAAAATAAGAGGAAATTCATTTAGAGATTGTGATAATTTAAGATATGTTATTGTTTCAAACAATGTAACAAAAATAAGTGATAATGCGTTCTGTGACTGTAATTATTTAAATAGCATATATATTTCAAACAGTGTAACCACAATTTCAGTAACGGATAACTTATATTATAATGCACCATTCTATGGTTGCAGTAGCAATTTACATATTTATGTTGAAGAATCATCTAAACCATCTGGTTGGAAGAGCAAATGGAATTACTATGATAGTTCTAACCAATATGACACAAATTGGGGCTATTCGTTAGATTTATATAAGGCACTAATTGATTACTATGGTTAATAAAAGAATTAACGCTTTAAATCACACAATTAAACGGAAAAAATATTGTGCAGAAAAAAATAGAGGGGTATATTTTGCTCCTCTATTTTTAGTATGCATATATATTAAGTAATAAGTTAGTGATAAGAGATAACATATAAATATATTAATTGTGTGGTGCAAAGCATAAAAACAGCGGTAAAATGTTATGGTTTTGAGGGTGGTGTATGTGTAAAAGGTGGAAAAA
>CAKJYJ010000008.1 GCA_918262735.1 Clostridiales bacterium | reverse complement strand
TAAAAATGTTGTACAAGAAATAAAACATCAAGCGTTTGAAGGGTGTTCAAATTTACGATCAGTTACATTTGAATCTGGTTCAAATCTAAAAACGATTGGAAACAAAGTGTTCAAAAATTGCACTAGCCTAACAGGTATAGTAATACCAAATAAAGTAACAAGAATGGGATACATTGAAAACAGTAATTCAAACAACCCATTTGCAGGTTGTACAAACCTTATCACACTAGATTTTGAAGAGGGTTCGGTTTATAGCGATAGTTATATTTTTACTCTAAATCAACAGCTTGAAAATATAACCATACCTGGAGCAATACAGGGAGAAGTAAGTAGTTATGGCATTACCAATCTAAAAAGGGTGATAATTCAAGAAGGTGTAACTAATATAGGTTATCGAGCATTCTATAATTGCAGTAGTCTAACCAGTGTAAACATACCGAGTGGTGTAACCAGCATAGGTAATTCTACATTCTATAATTGCAGCAGTCTAACCAGTATAACTATACCAAATAGTGTAACCAGCATAGGCGAAGATGCATTCTCTGGTTGCAGTAGTCTAACCAGTGTAACCATTGGTAGTGGTGTAAGCAGCATAGGTAATTCAGCATTCTATAATTGCAGTAGTCTAATGAGTGTAACAATAGAAAGTATAGACTCATGGTTGAATATATCGTTTGGTAATGTGTATTCAAATCCATTACGTTATTCTCATTATTTGTTTGTTGGTAATAACGAAGTAACTGATTTAATAATACCAGAAGAAATCACAGAAATTAAGAACTATGCGTTCTATAATTGCAGTGGTCTAATCAATGTAACAATACCTAACAGTGTAACCAGAATAGGTGATTATGCATTCTATGGATGCAGTAATCTTTATATAGTAAATAACCTATCACAGTTAAATATAACAGCAGGAAATTCTGATTATGGCTTTGTTGCATGTTATGCCCATTTGGTTGTAAGTGATGAAAACTTTAGCCTAGATAAGTTAGAAGAAATAGATGGAGTTATGTATTATAAAGAGAGCTTGACTAATTATAAAGCGGTGTATGTTGTGGATGAAACAATAACTTTAGTAACACTAAATGAAAACACAACAGAAATTTGTAGAAAAGCATTCTATAATTGCAGCAGTCTAACAAGTATAACAATACCAAATAGTGTAACCAGTATAGGCGATTATACATTCTATAATTGCAGTAGTCTAACCAGTATAACTATACCAAACAGTGTAACCAGCATAGGTGCTTATGCCTTCTCTGGTTGCGGCTCACTGGAGAGTATGACCTTAGCATTTGTTGGAGAAAGTGTAAAAACGGCAACAGATACATATCAATATCCATTTGGATATATATTTGGATCAACATCCTATACTGGTGCCACAATGGTTACACAAAACTATCATGGTTCAAGCACAAGTTCAACCACAAACACAACATATTACATTCCATCATCACTAAGATCAGTTACAATTACTGGTGGAAATATACTACGCGGAGCGTTTTATGGTTGTTCAATGCTAACCAGTGTAACCATTGGTAGTGGTGTAACCAGCATAAATTCAGGAGCATTCTGCGGTTGCAGTTCACTGGAGAGTATGACATTACCATTTGTTGGTGGAAGTGTAAAAATAGCAACGGACACATATCAATATCCATTAGGATATATATTTGGAACAACATACTATACTGGTGCCACAAGTGTTACGCAATACTATTATGGTTCAAGCACAAGTTCAACCACAAACACAACATACTACATTCCATCATCACTAAGGTCAGTTACAATTACTGGTGGAAATATACCATATGGAGCATTCTACTGTTGTTCAATGCTAACCAGTGTAACCTTATCAAATAATGTAACCAGCATAGGTAATGAAGCATTCTCTGGTTGTAGCAGTCTAACCAGTGTAACAATAGAAAATATTGAATCGTGGTTAAATATATCATTTGGAGATATGTATTCAAATCCATTATGTTATGCTCATCATTTATATATTGGTAATAATGAAGTCACCGAGTTAATAATATCAGAAGGAATCACAGAAATTAAGGACTATGCATTCTCTAATTGCAGTAGTCTAACCAGTGTAATCGTTGGTAGTGGTGTAACCAGCATAGGTAATGAAGCATTCTCTGGTTGCAGCAGTCTAACCAGTGTAACAATTGGTAGTGGCGTAACCAGCATAGGTGGTGCTGCGTTCTATAGTTGCAGCAACCTAACCAGTGTAACTATACCAAATAGTGTAACCAGCATAGGTTCTAATGCATTCTATAATTGCAGCAGTCTAACTAGTGTAACTATTGGTAGTGGTGTAACCAGCATAGGTTCTAATGCATTCTATGGTTGCAGCAGTTTAACCAGTATAACCATACCAAACAGTGTAACTAGCATAGGTCGTTATGTATTCTCTGGTTGCAGCAGTTTAACTAGTGTAACCATTGGTAGTGGTGTAACCAGCATAAGTTCAGGAGCATTCTGCGGTTGCAGTTCACTGGAGAGTATGACTTTACCATTTATTGGTGGAAGTGTAAAAGCAGTAACGGACACATATCAATATCCATTAGGATATATATTTGGAACAACATCTTACGATGGCTCAACAAGTGTTACACAATGCTATTTTGGTTCAAGCAAAAATAAAACCACAAACACAACATATTACATTCCATCATCACTAAGGTCAGTAACAATTACTGGTGGAAATATATTATTTGGAGCATTTTATGGTTGTTCAATGCTAACAAGTGTAACCATACCAGACAGTGTAACCAGCATAGGTGATAGAGCATTCTATGCTTGCAGTAGTTTAACTAGCGTAACAATACCAAATAGTGTAACCAGCATAGGTGATAGAGCATTCTATAATTGCAGCGGTCTAACAAGTATAACCATACCAGACAGTGTAACCAGCATAGGTTCTGAAGCATTCCAATATTGTTATGCTTTAGCGGAAATATATAATAAATCAGCATTAACAATAACAAAGGGTAGCGGTATTGCCGAATATGCCGAAGTGGTATATAGTGGAGACGAAATAAATACTCCAACCAAAATTGAGGAAATAGATGGAGTTAAATACTATAAAGAGAGTGAAACTAGTTATATTGCACTAAAATGTATAGATAAAACAAAAACAACAATAAGTTTAGATTCAAGAACAACAAAAATAAGGCAACATGCATTCTCTGGTTGCAGCAGTCTAACCAGTGTAACCATACCCAATAGTGTAACCAGTATAGGTTCTGAAGCATTCTATGGTTGCAGCAGTCTAACCAGTATAACCATACCAAATAGTGTAACCAGTATGGGTTCTTCAGCATTCTCTGGTTGTTATGCTTTAGCAGAAGTTTATAACAAATCTTCATTAACAATAACAAAAGGTTCATCTAATTATGGCCGTGTTGCAGAATATGCCGAAGTGGTATATAGTGGAGACACAATAAACACGCCAAGCAAAATAGAGATAATTGATGGTGTGGCATACTATAAAGAGAGTGAAACAAGTTACATTGCTCTTGTATGCCTAGATAAAACAAAAACAACAATAAGTTTAGATTCAAGAACAACAAAAATAAGGCAATATGCATTTTATGGTTGTGGTAATTTAACTAGTGTAAACATACCAAACAGCGTAACCAGTATAGGCGATAGAGCATTCCAATCTTGCATATGTTTAACCATTATAACCATAGGTAGTGGAGTGACCAGCATAGGTAATTATGCATTCCTATATTGCAGCAGTCTAACCAGTGTTACATTTGAAAATCCAAATGGGTGGTTTGTGGCAGATTCTAGCACTGCAACTAGTGGAACGGATGTTACCCTAACAAATTCAGCAACCAATGCAACGTACTTAAGAACGACATATTACAATAAGTACTGGAAGCGAAGTGCGTAGGAAGTGTTGTTTTGGTGGAATTGTTTAATATAATTGCATAAAAAAAGACTAAGCGTAAAAGGCTTAGTTTTTTTGACAAAAATATATTTGAAATATATTTTATTATTTTTCTTGCGAAAAAATTGAAATTTAAGTATACTAAAGTGAGAAATAGGAGATTTTTATGAACTTAGAGAATATTACACCAGAGAATTTTATAGAAGATTTTATTGTTGAGGATATTAAAGAGGGTAAGGCTGGGTACGTTCAAACACGTCACCCACCAGAACCAAGCGGATATTTACATATTGGTCACGTTAGGAACATTATTCTAAACTATGGAATTGCTCAAAAATTTGGTGGAGTTTGCAATTTAAGATATGATGACACGAATCCAAGCAAGGAATGCCAGGAGTTTGTTGATGCAATACAAGACGATGTTAAATGGCTTGGATATCATTGGAAAGATATTCATTATGCAACCGACTATTTTCAACAAAATTATGAAATTGCTGTTAAATTAATTAAGGAAGGCAAGGCTTATGTTTGTGACCTTTCTCCAGAAGATGTTTCAAAATATAGAGGAACATTAACAGAACCTGGTAAAAATAGCCCTTATAGAGATAGGTCTGTTGAAGAAAACTTGGACCTTTTTGAAAGAATGAAGAACGGAGAGTTTGAGGCTGGTTCAAGGTGCTTGCGAGCAAAAATTGATATGGCAAGCCCAAATATGAATATGCGTGACCCAGTTTTATACAAAATTCAATATTTACATCATCAAAGAATTGGTAATAGTTGGAACATTTATCCATCTTATGATTTTTCACACCCGCTTGATGATGCTTTGGAAGGTGTTACATTTAGCATTTGTGGTCCAGAATTTGAAGACCATAGGCCACTTTACAACTGGGTTGTTGAAAATAGTGGGCTAAAGAATCATCCACGTCAAATTGAATATGCAAACCTATACATTAAGGGTGCGGTTATTGGTAAAAGATTTATTAAACAGCTTGTAAACGAGGGTAAGGTTACTGGATTTGATGACCCAAGATTATACACACTTAGAGGGTTAAGGCGCCGTGGTGTTTTACCAGAAAGTTTGGTTAACTTTGTTAAGGCAACTGGTGTTAGTAAGGCAGTTTCTTTAATTGACCCAGCATTTATGGAACATTTTGTTCGTGACACGCTTAACGAAAAATCATTTAGGGTTATGGCAGTTTTAGATCCCGTTAGGGTTGTTATAACCAACTGGGAAGATGGAAAGGAAGAGGAAATAACATTAGACAATTACCCACAAAAAGAAAACAGTCCAAAAAGAATCTATTACTTTGGTAAAGAAGTTTTAATTGATAGAGCAGATTTTATGGAAGAACAAGTCCCAAAATACTTCCGTTTTTACCCTGGAAATGAGGTTAGATTGATGGGGGCATACATCTTAAAATGCGAAAGTTTTGATAAAGATAAAAATGGAAAGGTAACAACCATTTATTGCACATATGACCCAGAAACCAAATCGGGTTCAGGAAGCACTAAAAAGGTTAAAGGAACTATTCACTGGGTTAATCCTAACCATGCAAAAAAAGTTGAATGCAGGCTTTTTGAAAACCTAATTGATGAGGAAAGTGCAAGTGAGGTTGAAGGTCAAGAACACGCAACAGAAGGGTATAAGATTAATCCAAATTCAAAACAGGTGTTAAATAATTGTTATGTTGAGGACATTGCTTTTGATGAAAATGAAAGATATCAATTTGTTAGAAATGGCTATTTCTGTTTAGATACAGATTCAACACAGGATAAGTTGGTGTTCAATAGAACTATAACCCTGAAAGAAACAAAGAAAGTATAATTACCCAGTATGGAGAAAAATATGGCAATATTTGGTGAAAATAAAAAGAAAATCATTATTTTAGTGCTTATTTTTGTAATTGTATGCGCTATTAGTTTGTCTGCGGTGATTATAAAAAATGCAACCGCCACTACTGGTAATTGGGACTCATATGTTTCTTCTACATTAAACAAAGACACTGATGGATATTATAAAATTACAACAGCAGAAGATTTTGCAAAATGTAATGCATATTCTGGAACATATTACAAATCTAGCGTAAAGCTTAGGCTATATGCAAACATTGATATGTCTGCACACTATTGGAATCCAAGAACATTCTATGGAGAATTAGATGGTAATGGGTTCACAATAAAAAACTTAAAAGTGGGAGAAAACAATAGCAATCCAACAGATCAATATGCAGGTCTTTTTTCGTGTTTAGATGGTGGAAATGTCCATGATCTTATTATTATGTATGCATATGTGTATAGCTATAAATATTCTGGAGCTGTGGCTGGTTATTTAAAAGGTTCTGGAGTTATTAATAATGTGCAATGCACATCAAACTACATTTACGCATTTAACAACAGTGATAAATCATCTTCAACGTATTATTGTGGCGGAATTGTTGGATATTTGTATAGCGGTTCAATAACCAATGGAAAAGTTAGGGGCGGGTCTAATAATTCAAGAAATAATGACGCGAATTATACCAATGCAACCTTGTATACTGGCGGAATAGTTGGGTATGCAAACTCTGGAACAATAACAAAGTGCTGTTCAATAGGCACATATGCTCGTGCAGGGCACAACCTTGGAACAACCTATGCAAATTATGTTTACGCTGGGGGAATTGTTGGAAGATCTAGTATAAACATTTCTTCTTGTTTTTCTCAATCGTCGTATGTTTATGGGGCAACCTTAAGTTCTAGTGCAAATGTGAACAACGCATATGCGGGCGGAATCGCTGGCTATTGCACTGCAGAAATTAACAGTTGTTTTAATAAATCATCTGTTTTTTCATATGCAAAAGAGCAAGAAACCACCAGCGGAAACATCACAACAAAATATTCAAACGCAAAATCGGGTGGAATATGTGGAGCAGGAGCAACAATTAAAAATTGTTACAACACAGGTATCGTTACTGGTGGAAGACAAAGAAAAACATATACAATTGATTATTCATTCACTAAGACAAGAGATGAATCTAGGGGAAGTGCAACTTGGTCATCTAACCATACAGAAAAAATATCTGGAACGGTTAGTATTACATCGGTAATATATTGTGACGATATTCAACCATCAACGACCTCATTTACAAATTGTTATGGAACAAACAGTTATTACATAGATGACGCTTCATTTAATTTAACATCGTCTTACACTTGTGGTGGTGCCTATAACGCAAATGAAAATGGAACTAAAAACGGAACATTTTCTTATAAAGCAAGTAGTGTTGGATATTTAAATGTAACAAAAGAGGGAAATACCAATGGCATTGCTCAAGCAATAACGTTTAAAAAAACAATAAGTAAGGCCACGGTAACATGGAAACCATATACTGATTTTCAAATAAAGATATATTATCAAAACACCACTTTAAAAATTGACTTTTTATATAAGGAACAAACAACATATCAGGGGAGCATACAACAAAATACTCTAAATATTTTAAATGACACAAGCCTTGGTAGAAAAACTTATTATACAACCAAAACATTAGAGCAATTAAAAAGTGCCAGTCTTGGAAGTGTGTTTACTACCGATTCAAAGATTAATGATGGGTTACCATACATTAAGGATTTTTATTGGAAAAATAATGCAGTTACGCCAAGTTAGTTGTTTAATTTATTTTTCACAAACTCTATAAAAGGAGGGATTAAACATTATATGAGTACAACAAACAAAATAAGTGCCAGAAAACTAGCAATGGCTATTGTTTTGGTTGTAATAATGTTTACATCCCTATTTTTTTGTGGTTTTGCAATAAAAAAAGCCAGTGCAATATCTGGCAGTTGGTCGGATAGTGGGAATTATGATGCTAGTGGGTTAACGAAAGATGCTTATGGATACTATATTGTTTCATCGCCAGAAGTGTTTGCAAGATGTAATAAGTATTCTGGAACATACTATGAAACTGGCACAAAAATAAAATTGATGGCAAATCTAGATATGTCCGCTCATTATTGGGTTCCTTGGGATTATCACGGAGATTTTGATGGTAATGGTTTTACCATTTCAGGAATAAAAACAACACCACCCACAAGCGGTTCGAATTCACAGTATAACAATTGTGGACTGTTTAGTGGTTTAATAGGAGCAACTGTTAAAAACCTAAAATTAAAAGACTTTGAAATTAACGGCGTTGTTTGTGCTGGGGCTCTTGCGGGGTATTCTGAAAATTCAACTATAACAAACATAAAAGTGGGCGGAGAAACAACAATTAAAACTGAGAACGTAAGCTTAACGAGTATGTCTGGCAATTTACATACAGGGGGAATATGTGGGGCAACAAAGAACAATTCAACAATTCAAGATTGTTGGGTTGAAGATTGCAAAATCTACTCTTCAAATACATTAAGCAATGCAAAATATAATGGTTCATATCCACTTTCCCTTGCTGGTGGAATTTCTGGATGGGTTGATGATACTGGTTGTAAAATACAGCGTTGCAGATCATTAAATAATAGCATTTATACCTACAACCCAGATCTTTCAATAAAAAAAATGTATGTTTCTAATAGCTATGCGGGCGGAATTGCTGGCGAGGCTTTGGGAACTGGCGGAATATCACAGTGCGAAAACTCTTCAAATGTTTATGGTGGGGTTAGAATGGATAATATTGCCATAGATAATACAATGGCTGGGGGCATAGTTGGCCGTGCTGTAAACTGTCCAATAACCGCTTGCATTAATTCTGGCAATATTTCTGGGTACACAAAAAATGGAACTATTGAGGGAACATCTGTGTCCCAAACCGCCATTGGTAGCCAAGTACTAAATAAGAGTGGCGAGCTTAAATATGGTGATTATGGTTGTGCAATAAATAAAACCAATAATGGGTGGGGAAGATGGAGTGATGACACATCTAGGTCAACAGCGTCTAAAACACCTCTTTATGCCACATCATTTTTTGGTGGAATTGTTGGTTATAATAGTAAATCAAATGTTTCTTATTGTTATAATACAGGCACAATTTCAACCATTAATTCAAAGAATTACGAAAGGTATAATTATAAATTTATTGGTCACAGTTACCTCTATAGTTTTAGTAATGGAACTACTAATGAAAGCATAATGTATGAAGTTGTTATATATTATGCAAACAAGCTTTATACCCATAGTATTTGTGGTTATTATTCGGAAGCAACAATAAGTAATTGCTGTACTAAGAAAAATGCTTTATCTTCGGTAAAAGAGAGCGAAACAACAAAAGTTGAAGTTTTTAGAGAGGGGACGAAAATTCTTACAGTCTCTGGTATTTCTAGCACTACAGATAAGGATAGTTCTGCCTATAATGACATACAAATTAGAATTAAAACAGTAGTCTATGACTCATCGGGGGGACGGAATATACAAATTAGAGGCATGAGAAAATCGGAGGGGCTTGTTGGGTTTACATTAAAATCTTTAACATTTAATAATACTGACAAGACAGACGATGCAACGGTTGGAATAGAGGTAGGTTCTGGGAAACTTAGCTCAGCATATTACGCAACAGATGATAATATTAATGGCGGTCTTCCATATCTTAAATGTTTTTACTGGAAAGATAATACGGTTACACCAAGTTGGGAATAATTAAGCACTGAATAGCGAGTTGTTATTTGGTGTTTTTTAATGGGTTTTACTTATGAAGTTTTGTTTTGTGTTGCGGATTATTAATAATGAATTGAGAATTGCGGATTTATCGGGGGTATAAATATATATATTTATTACATATTTTTTGAAAAACACTTGACAATGGGGTGTTGGTGTGGTATATTTTACGCATAAGCACCCTTAGTTGGCGCTATTTTTTAAGGAGATAAGTATGGCAAATCCAAGTAGAGCACACATAACTCTTGCATGCACAGAATGCAAGGAAAGAAATTATGCAACATCTAAGAACAAAAAAAATAATCCAGATAGAGTTGAAATAACAAAATTCTGTCCACGTTGTAATAAACGTACACTTCATAAAGAAACCAAGTAATTAGAGGAGATATTATGGCATTTTTAGACGACAAAGACGTTGAAACCATAGAACCTGAAGACGTTCAAAACGAACAAGATACTGACCACGAAGAAATTGTTGTTGAAGAAGAATCTGCAGAAAAAGAACAAGAACAAGAAAAAGAAGCAACTTCTAAAAACGAAAAGAGCAAGCGTTCAACCAAAATTGGCAGGGCATTTAGCGAATTAAAAAAGGTATCTTGGCCAGGTTTTGGTAGGGTTGTTAAGGAAACATTAGTTGTTTTATCTGTAACAGCTATCTTTTTGGTTGTTGTTATTGGCATAGACCAATTATTGTATCTATTATATAATCTTCTCACCAAGAATATGGGGGCGTAGTGCATTATGGAAAATATGGATATGGAAAACGCAAAGTGGTATGTGCTTCACACATACTCTGGCTATGAAAATGTTGCAAAAGAAAATTTGGAACAAATGGCATTGAACTATGGTTTAACTAACAGAATTTTTGATGTTGTTATTCCAATGGAAGATGTTATTGAAGAAAAAAAAGGTAAAAAAGTTTTGGTTCAAAAGAAATTGATGCCAGGATATTTGCTTGTTAAAATGATTTATGGCGATGATATTTGGCACAATGTTACAAGAACCAGAGGCATTACCGGTTTTACCGGACCAAAAGGAAGACCACTTGACTTAACACCAGAGGAAGTTCAAAGATTAAGACTTGAAAAAATTAAAGTTGAACTTGACCTTGCCGAAGGCGATAAGGTTGAAATTATTGATGGTCCACTTAACACAATGATTGGTGAAATTGTTTCAATTGCCACAAACGAGAACCAAGAACAAGAATCTCGTGCAAAAGTTAAGGTTGAAATGTTCGGCAGAGAAACTGTTGTTGATTTAGATTATTCACAACTCAGGAAAATTAAAGACTAATCTAAATTTGTGCACCATCACATTAAACTGGGTTTAATTTTCGGTTTATCCAAACAGGCTGTTTGAATAAATATATATATTTAGTGGGAGAAGCGTAAATCTTACAATGCGCTTCGGGAAAACCACATAGGAGGATTTTTACATGGCTGTAAGAAAAATTAACGCAATTGTTAAATTGCAATTACCAGCAGGTAAAGCCACACCAGGACCACCAGTAGGTTCATCCCTTGGTCCTCATGGAATTAATATTGCGGCATTTACCAAAGAATTTAATGATAAAACTGCAAAACAAGCAGGTCTTATCATTCCTGTTGTGATAACAATTTATCAAGACAGGTCATTTGATTTCGTGCTTAAAACCCCACCAGCTGCAGTGCTTGTTAAAAAAGCATTGGGTATTGAGTCTGGTTCAGGCGCACCAAACAAAACAAAAGTCGGCAAAATCACAATGGCTCAGGTTAGAGAAATTGCAGAAACCAAAATGCCAGATTTGAATGCTTCTTCTGTTGAACAAGCAATGAAAATGGTTATTGGAACTTGCAAATCTATGGGAGTTGTTGTTGAAGAATAGTGGGAGAACTGCTAGTGCAGTTTGTTAATACCACAGGAGGTTATTATGAATAAAGGTAAAAGATATACAAATGCTGCTGGTCAAATAGACAAGGCAAAATTGTATGAAGTTGAAGAGGGTTTAGCCCTTGCTGTTAACACCTCAAAAACAAAGTTTGACGAAACCGTTGAACTTCACTTAAAACTCGGTGTTGATGGACGTAACGCTGACCAACAAGTTCGTGGCGTTGTTGTTCTTCCAAACGGAACCGGTAAAAAGGTTAGGGTTTTGGTTATCGCTCGTGGCGACAAGGCAACAGAAGCTGAGAATGCAGGTGCTGATTATGTTGGTGCTGAGGAAATCGTTGCAAAAATTCAATCAGAAAACTGGTTAGATTTCGACGTTTGTATCACAACACCAGATATGATGGGCGTTGTTGGTAGAATTGCTAGAGTTCTTGGACCTAAAGGTTTAATGCCAAATCCAAAGAGCGGAACAGTTACAATGGACGTTACCAAGGCTATTAACGATGTTAAAGCTGGTAAAGTTGAGTATCGTTTAGACAAAACAAACAATATTCACGTTGTTATTGGTAAAGTAAGTTTTGGAGCACAAAAACTTCTTGAAAACTATGAAGCTGTTATGAACGCAGTTATCAAAGCAAAACCAGCCACCGCAAAAGGACAATACATTAAAAATGTTTCAATTGCAACAAGTATGGGGCCTGGAATTAAATTAAATGCAAGATCATAAAATTGCAAAATAAAAAGACCGAGGATTTTTCCTTGGTCTTTTTTATGGCGTGTGTTTAGTTTTATTTAATAACAAATAAATAATTTGTAAGAAATGATAAAATATTTGATTTTATTACTGTTTTTTTGTTAAAATAACAAAAAGGGGTGGTATTATGAAATTTAGAATTGGATTAGTGGCATTTATCATTTTGGTTGCACTTATTGGTGTTGTAGGATTTTTATTCTTACCAAAGGGTAGTGCAAAAAATGGAATATTTTTTAACACATACGAAGGTGTTTATGCAAAAATAACGGGCTCGGTAAGTGGAAATGCAAATAGCATAACACTGAGCGATTTAACGTATGGCGAGGGTGCAACTCCAACAGCCGATGAACTTGCATCATGGCAAGTGAATTTGGAGTTTGGAGAAGAAGATGAAATAACAATAACGATTAATGTTGAAAACAAAAATACCAACTCACTTTATGTTATATTCAAAGATGACAAGCAAACAATAAATAATGTAACAAAAACAATATTAAATGATGGTAGGCCATACACTTCTGGGAAAGTGGTGTTATTACAATCAGACACCAACACAACACTATTCACAATAACATTCAGGCGAGACCAAGATGTTATAACCAGCATAAGATATAACTATCACATTGAATTAAAAGCTGAAGTGACAGATGCAGATATACAAGACGGCAGTATTGAAGCAGAAGAAAACTCGGGCTATACATATGAATTTAACAATGAAGATAACACAGCAAAAATAACCGGACTTTCTGCAACAAACACGGAAAACAATTTAGTTTTGCCTAGTATGGTTTTACACGGCAATGAGGTTTATACAGTTACAACAATTGGATCCAATACATTTAGGAATAAAACAACAATAACATCTGTAATAATTCCAAACACGGTGACAGAATTAAAGGCGTGTGTTTTTGAGGGTTGCACAAACCTAACAAATGTTACAATTCCAACAAGCGTAACCAACCTTGGCAGTAAGGTATTCAAAGGTTGTTCAAACTTAGCATCAATTGAACTTCCAAACTCAATCACAAGCATTGGAACTCATTTGTTCTCCGGTTGTACAAAATTAACAACCTATAACATTCCAACATCAACAACAAAACTAAGTGACAGGATGTTTGAAAAATGTGAAAGTATAACAGAATTCACATTTCCAACACAAATAACAACGCTTGGGGATTATGTGTTTAATGGATTAAGTTTTGAAACATTAACCATTCCAGACACAATTACAACTCTGACAGAAAATTCATTTTCTGGTATAATTAATATTAGCGAACTAATCATTCCATGTTTTGTAACATCGCTGCAATGTGCAAATGACGGATTATTTAATGGCGTTGCAAATATTAGTAAAGCAACAATAATCGCAACTAATAAAGGTACAGTGATTGGTAAGGTATTCTATTGCACTTCAGTATTACAAGAGGTAGAAATATCAGATGGCGTAACAAGTATAGTCAATCAGGCATTTAATGGCTGCGTAAACCTAATGCGTGTAAAAATTGCAAATTTAGAATCGTGGTTAAACATATCGTTTGAAAGTGCAGATTCAAATCCATTATGGGAAGCCAATCATTTATATGTAGGTAATAATGAAGTGACAGAGTTGGTTATTCCCGAGGGAACCACAGAAATTAAAGATTATGCCTTTTATTGTGGACGTGGTCTAATTAGTGTAACCATACCTAATAGCGTAATTCGTAT
The DNA here is from genome assembly GCA_918262735.1 of Clostridiales bacterium. Taxonomy (GTDB): domain Bacteria; phylum Bacillota; class Clostridia; order Christensenellales; family UBA1242; genus HGM11367. Next base: position 20,898 of record CAKJYJ010000008.1, on the reverse strand, counting down.
TGGTGATTATGCATTTTGCTATTGCGGCAACCTAACTAATGTGGCCTTTGGAAATAACTTAACCAGTATAGGAAATAATGCATTCCAATCTTGTCTTAGTTTAACTAGCGTAACCATTGGGAGCGGTGTAACTAGCATTGGTTCTTCTGCTTTCTATGAATGCAGTAGTTTAACTAGTGTAACCATTGGGAGCGGTGTAACCAGCATAGGTAATTCTGCATTTAACACCGGCAGTAGAAGCTTAACCAATGTAACTATAGAAAGTTTGGAGTCGTGGTTAAACATATCGTTTGGAAGTGCAGATTCAAATCCATTATGGGAAGCCAATCATTTATATGTAGGTAATAATGAAGTGACAGAGTTGGTTATTCCCGAGGGAACCACAGAAATAAAAGGTTATGCATTCTATAATTGTGACTGTATAACCAGTGTAGTCATACCAGATAGCGTGACCAGGATTGGTTCTTCTGCATTCTATGGCTGTTATGCTTTAGCGGAAATATATAATAAATCGGCAATAACCATAACCGAAAGAACTATCGATAATAGCTATGTGGCCTATTATGCAGAAGTGGTATATAGTGGAGACACAATAAACACCCCAACCAGAATTGAGGAAATAGATGGAGTTAAATACTATAAAGAAAGTGATACTAGTTATATTGCACTTAAATGCATAGATAAAACAAAAACAACAATAGATTTAGATTCAAGAACAACAAGAATAAAAGATTTTGCTTTCTATAAATGCAACAATTTAACCAGTATAACCATTCCAAATGGTGTAACCAGCATAGGTGATTGGGCTTTCTATTATTGCATCAGTTTAACGAATATAACCATACCAAATGGTGTAACCAGCATTGGTGATACTGCATTCGATGGTTGCAGCAGTCTAACAAGTGTAACCATAGGTAGTGGTGTGTCCAGCATAGGTGATTGGGCATTCGAGTATTGCAGTAGTTTAACCAGTATAACCATACCAAATAGTGTAACCAGCATAGGTTTTAATGCATTCTATGGCTGTTATGCTTTGGCAGAAATATATAATAAATCGGCATTAAGCATAACAAAAGGTAGTGGTATTGCCCAATATGCCGAAGTGGTATATAGCGGAGACACAATAGACGCGCCAAGCAAAATAGAAGAAATAGATGGCGTTGCATACTATAAAGAAAGTGAAACAAGTTACATTGCAATTGGCCTTATCGACAAAACAAAAACAACAATAAGTTTAGATTCAAGAACGGCAAAAATAAGACAAAGAGCCTTCTATAATTGCAGTAGTCTAACCAGTGTAACCATACCAAATAGTGTAACCAGCATGGGCAATGAGGTATTCCGTGATTGCAGCAGTCTAACCAGCGTGATCATACCAGATAGTGTAACCAGCATAGGTGAAAGAGCATTCTATAATTGTAATGGTCTAACCGGTGTAAATATTGGTAATGGTGTAACCCACATAAATGAAAGAACATTCTATAATTGCAACAGCCTAACCAGTGTAACGATTGGTAGCAGTGTGGCCAGCATAGGTAATTATGCATTCTATAATTGCAGCAGTCTAACTAGTGTAACCATACCAGATGGTGTGACCAGTATTGGTGATTATGCATTCCTCGGGTGTGGTGGTTTAACCAGTGTAAATATTGGTAATGGTGTAACCAGCATAGGTCATTCTGCGTTCAATAGTTGCAATAACTTAATTATGGTAACAATTGGGAGTTGTGTAGTTAACATACGTACTTGGGCATTTTTAGGGTGTTGTGCTTTAGCGGAAATATATAATAAATCATCATTAACCATAGCAAAAGGTTCTGCTGATAATGGCTATTTGGCATACTATGCCGAAGTGGTATATAGTGGAGACACAATAAACACCCCAAGCAAAATTGAGATAATAGATGGCGTTGCATACTATAAAGAAAGTGGAACAAGTTATATTGCACTTAAATGCATAGATAAAACAAAAACAACAATAAGTTTAGATTCAAGAACAACAAAAATAAGTCAATATGCGTTTGAAAATTGTGGCAGTTTAACTAATATAACTATACCAAATAGTGTGAGCAGTATTGGTATTTATGCATTTAATAATTGTAGTTCGTTAAATAGTGTTACTTTCGAGAATCCAAACAACTGGTTTGTGGCGGATTCTAGTACGGCAACTAGCGGAATAAATATAAAGCTAACAAATGCATCAACAAATGCGGCATTTTTAAGATTATCGTATTATAGTAAATACTGGAAAAGAAATGGGTAGTGCTGGGTTGTTTATTTGATATTATTAATTATTTGTAAATATTTAGTTCAATATAATAGAAATGGGTGGAGAATATGTCGCCCATTTTTAATTACGCAAGAATAACGAGCATGAAGCGATTATTATTTGGTTTTAATAATTGAAATAGCACAATATGAATTGTTGGCATTTTAACATATGACAAAAATTGACAATTGTGGGGATTTTTGGTAAAATATTAAAGAATATGAAAAACTACTATGAAATTATTGGTGTTAACGTTAATGCGGACGAAAGAACAATAAAAAATGCTTATTTGTTTAAGCTTAAAAAGTATCATCCAGATTTATATCTTGGAGATAGTGAGTTTGCTGAACAAAAAACAAAAGAATTAAACTTGGCATATGATACATTAAAAGATAAAGAACTTCGAAAGGCGTATGACGAGCAACTTGGTATTAGAAAAAATGATAATGTTGGCATTAGAAAAAATACATATAACTCTAATAAAACAAATGTGAATAATAACACAACAAAAACAAATGGTGCTAACAATTTTTATCATCAAACAAACACGAATGCTGGTAGGGGATTTGCTAATGTTAAAAGAAAAAAAACAAACAGCACAATTAAACAAAGAAATCAGACAAGTGAAGATGGTTTTATTCCTAAGCAAATTAAAAAAATTAAAAATTTTTTTGAGATAAGAAAGAATAACAAATTAAAAAATAAAAAAACAACTGTCATTGATAATGATAGAAAAAAACTTAATGCTATAATCCTTGTTGTTTTGGCTTTATTTATTATTTGTTTTGCAATCCTTATTATATTTTAGTTGCTACTTAATTAATTTTAGATTACTAACAGGCAGCTGTTTAATAAATAACAATAAATTCACTATTGACATAATCGGCAAAGTGGAGTATAATTAGTTGAAAAATGAATTGGAGGTAAAAATCTCATGGCAAAGAATAAAGAAATTATTGGTAAAAAAAGCATTATAAAAAGAGTTGTGTTGGCAGTTGCCGGAACAGTTGCTCTTGTTGCTGGTGGCGGAATTGTGATTGCAGGTTTTGCTGGTGTTAGTATGTCTTTACTATTTGCATTAGAAGTAAGCATGGCAGGCGTTGCTGCAGGTATTGTTGCAGGTGGTATTGTTGGGGGCATTTCTGCAAGAACCGCATTAAAAGTTAGAAGCAATAAGAAAAAAGCAGTTGCAGCATTAGATGAAATTAGACAATTAAATTCTGACAAAACTTCAAATGTCAGTGAAGAAAAAAGAGCAAAAATTTGCCAAAAATATGCAAAAGCAAATTTATATTTAACAAAGAAGAGAGGCGGATCAATTTTTGGTGAATTACACAGCAATAGTGGTGCAAGCACAATGACACAAACTCAAATTATGAATGAAATAGATGCTTACACAATTCTTCAAGAAGCAGCAACATCTAAAAGACAAAAAACCAAATATGCAAATATTATTTCTGGTTTAGATAGCAAATTATGCAAGATGAGAGCAAATGAAGGTGCTGGAAGCTCATACTTAAAATGGACACAAAGTTTTGACCACGTTATAGAGGGCGTTTCAGTTTTTGATAGAAGAACAGAAATTGTTTGTATGACAAAAAATGCAAGAGAAAGTTTTATCGAACTTGCAGGAACACCATCAACAAAATCAACAAAAGTTGGGGCTCACATTTCTGTTAAATATGGCCCAGCTTCTGGAATGAGAAAAACATTTATTAATATTGAAGACACAAGTAAGGTTGAACAATCTAAAGAAATTTTAGTTAGAGATGTTTTAGAATATTTGAAGGGTAAAACAAATCTTGAAATTAAGGGTATTTTCCCAATAACTCTTGAAGTTAAAACAATTGATAGACAATCTGCAAAGAGCCAAGTTTACAAAACACTTGTATTTAACAACCATAAAGAATTAAAAGAATCTTTAGAAATTGTTGGCGAAGAAAAAGAAAACTAATAAAAGGTAGATAGAAATATCTATCTTTTTTTAAAACAAAATAGGTAATGTGTATTATTAAAAATATGTGAGTTAAATTGAAATTTAACTCATTTTTTTAACTAAAATGCTTTAATTCTTGACATTGATTAATGGCTAGTTTACAATTATTATAAAGGAGGGCAAGAGTATGCTTTGTGAAAACTGTGGAAAAAAAGATGCAACAAGCATATATATGCCCAAAAATTCTGTCACGCTAAAATATCTTTGTGGCGAGTGTTATAAAAAAATAAACAATGATGCCGATCTTGAAAATTTTGCCTTTTCAGAGAGTAGAGATGTTGAAATTGATGCCAGTTGTACTAACTGTGGAACAACGTATAAAGAATTTACCAAGTCGGGTCTTTTTGGTTGCGCTGAGTGCTATAAAGCATTTAGGGATTATATTGAAAACCATTTTTTAATACAATTCAAAAATAGCAGATACACGGGAAGAAAACCAAATTTATTTTATGTGCAAAGTGAAATAAAAAACCTAGAGCAATTAATTGAAATATGTCTGAAAAACGGTGATTATCAAAAAGCAACCTTGTATGGTAAAGAACTTGAAAAGTTAAAGGAAGAGAGTTATGACAGATTTTAGTATGGTTTTGGAATGCTCTGTTTCGTACAGAAGAAATATAAAAGATATGCCTTTTGTTAAAACTTTAACCGATAATGAACTTGCTGTTGGTGTTTCTAGAACAATGAGCGAAATATTCGGAGATGAATTTGAATTTAAGAGTTTAAGGAATATTCCTCTTGTTACTTGTCAAAAACTAAGAGAAAGTGGAGTTCTTTCTGAGGGTTTAATAGACAATAAAGACATATCTGCTTTTGGTGTTAATGAAGACAGAACAAAGTATATTTTTATTAACGAGCAAGATCACATTAGATTAATTGCAAAAGATAAGGGTTTTAATTTAGAAAAGTGTTTTGGTTTAGCAAATCAAATGGATGATATGCTACTTGAAAAACTGGAAATGGCTTTTAACAACGATTATGGTTATTTAACTTCTAATCCTTGTTTTATGGGAACGGGAATGGAAATTAGTGTTATGTTATTTTTGCCGGCGTTAACAAAATCAAACAAACTTGGAGTGGTTGTAAACGAATTATTAAAAAATGAGTTTGAACTAAATTTTTATGGTGTTAATGGGGAAAACAGTAATTGTCCATTTGTAATAATTAAAAATAAATTTACTTTTGGGTATAAAGAAAGTGAATATGCAGTTAAGATGCAAGATATAATCACTCGTATTTGCGAATTAGAAACTAATGAGGAAAATAATATTTTTGATTTGTCTGCCAGTGCTTTAGTTGACGGCATTTATAGAGATTATGGGATTGCGGGCTCTTGTTACAGAATTTCATTTTCTGAATCTTTAGAAAAAATTGGGAATATCCTTTGGGGAATTAGATTAAAAATGTTAAAATGTAAGAAACAGAAAAGCGTTTTTGATTTTAACTATGAGTTGAGGGATTTTCATTTAGGGAATGACCTTGGTGTTAAAGAGGCTGAAAAATTAAGAGCAAAAATGCTTAATCAATTTGTTTTGGAAAATATATCTAAAGGAGAAGTTGATGTATAACACTTCTAGTGATAATTTAGAAAAGGTAATTAAATTTGCTGGTAAAATTGCAATGGAACTCGGCGGAAATCAGGTGGGAACCGAGCATATTTTATATGGGCTTACGTGTGTTAAAGAGTGTATGGCAAATAAACTCTTGGCAGAATATGGAGTAACATCCGCTAGTTTGAAAGAAGTGTTGCAGGACGGCGGTGATGATACCGAGGTTTTATCTGGCGTTGATGTTGAAATGACACCAAAAAGCAAGGAGATTTTGGCAACAGCAAAACAAGTTGCAATGCAACTAAACCATAATTTTGTTGGGGCAGAACATCTTTTGTTTGCTCTTTTGGTAAATAATGGCACATTTGCTGTTAAAATTTTAACAGGCACATTTAAGATTAATTTAACCGAATTAAAGTCAAAGGTGTTAATATCGCTTCAAAGCGTTACAACAGATGATCAAATACTCGATGGAGCCAATAAAAGTCAACTTCCAGATAAGCTTTTAGAAATGGGAAGTGATATAACACTAAAGGCAAGACAGGGTAAAATGGACCCAGTTATTGGCAGAGAACAAGAAATTGAAAGATTAATTGAAATTCTTTGTAGAAAAACAAAAAACAATCCAATTTTAATTGGCGAGGCGGGGGTCGGCAAAACCGCAGTTGTTGAAGGACTTGCACAAAAAATTGCCAGCGGAAATGTTCCTGACGTTTTGAAAGATAAAATTATTTTTTCTATGGAACTTGGCGGGCTTATGGCTGGAACGAAGTATCGCGGAAGCATGGAAGAAAAGTTAAAAAGTGCAATAGAAACAATTATAGCAAGTCAAAATATTATTGTTTTTATTGATGAAATACACACACTTGCACAAGCTGGTTCAAAAGAGGGTGAAATTAGCCCATCTGATATGTTAAAACCATATCTTTCTAGAGGAGAACTTCAAACAATTGGAGCAACAACAACCGATGAATATCGTAAATTTATTGAATCTGATAAGGCATTAGAGAGAAGATTTCAACCAATTATGGTGAACCCACCAACAGTTGCACAAACAATTGAAATATTAAAAGGAATTAGAGATAATTACGAGTCTTTCCATAAGGTTAAAATAACGGACGCAGCAATTGAGGCTGCTGCAACACTTTCAGATAGGTATATTATGGATAGAAGTTTGCCAGATAAGGCAATAGACTTGATTGATGAGGCTAGTGCAAGGGCGAGGGTTATGTTTGGTGTAACTCCAAAAGACCTAAAAGAAAAAGAGGAATTATTAAAGAAACTAACTGCAAACAAAAACGAATATTCAATTGCTAGAGATTATTCCGCAGTTGCAAAAGTTCAAGAACAAATAACATATTTAACTGCAGAAATTGAAGAGTTAAAACAAAATTACGACAAAAATCAAAATAGATGTATAACAGCAAATGACATAGCATTAATTATTTCAAAATGGACAGGGATTCCGGTAACAAAATTAACAGAAAGTGAGAAAGAAAAGTTACTGAATCTTGAAAACATCTTGCATAGACGGGTTGTTGGCCAAGATGATGCAATTAGTGCTGTTTGTAAGGCTATTAGAAGACAAAGGGTTGGCATTTCAGATGCGAACAGACCAATTGGTTCGTTTATATTTATGGGGCAAACGGGCGTTGGTAAAACCGAACTAACCAAAGCACTTGCTGAAGCTATGTTTGATGATGAAAACAATATTATTAGGCTTGACATGAGCGAATATATGGAACCTCACACCGTTTCAAAATTAATTGGAGCACCTCCGGGTTATGTTGGTTATGATGAGGGTGGACAATTAACCGAGCAGGTAAGAAGAAGACCATATTCAGTTGTTTTGTTTGACGAGATAGAAAAGGCACACCCAGACATTTTTAATACGCTTCTTCAAATACTTGATGAGGGTAAGCTAACTGACGGACAGGGTAGGACGGTTAGTTTTAGAAATACCATAATCATTATGACATCAAATCTTGGTAGCCAAGAAGCAATGAAAAAACTTGAAGAGGCTGAAGATGATAATATTGACACTAAGGTTATATATCTTGATGCATTAAGAAAACATTTTAAGCCAGAGTTTGTTAACAGAATTGATGTTGTGTGCATATTCCATCCATTAACTATTGTTGATTTAACCAAAATTGCAACAATAATGGTTGCAAATGTTAATAAAAAACTAAACAGACAAGAACTTAATCTAAAATTAACAGAAAGCGCACTTGATTATATTATTGATAACGGGGTTGACACAAGATACGGGGCAAGACCACTAAAAAGGTTTATTGCAAATGAAATTGAAGATAGAATTGCAGAAAAAATCTTGCTTGGAGAGTTAGACAAATCTGGAACTATTGTTATTGATGTTGACGGAAACGGATTAACCTTCGAAAATGTATAAAATATGGGTACTTTTATTTGATTTATATTTTAATTATTGCTAAAATATATATGTACGAATTTGAAGGAGGTTATTTATGAGAATTGAATTTGTAGAAAAAAATTACGATATAGGAACTAAGCTTAAAAATATTATTCAAAAAAAGGTTGACAAGTTAGATAGATATTTTGATGCCAATGCAAAAGCTAGAGTTGTTTGTTCTCTTCAAAATAAAACATACAAACTTGAACTTACAATAACCCAAAATAAAAAATTATTTAGAGCCGAAGTTGTTGGCGAAAATATGTATGAAAACATAGATTTTGCACTTCCAAAAATTGAAAGACAAATTATTAAATGTTCAAAAAAGCAGAAAGATTTATTCAAGAAGTCTGCATTTGATGTTGCGTCTCTTGAGTTTTTAGAAGAATTGCCTGAAGATGAAGAAAAGAAAATATATAGAATCAAAGAATTTGAACTTTCACCAATGTCAATTGAGGAAGCAATTGAAAATATGGATAATCTAGGTCACCAATTCTATGTTTTCCTTAATGAAAAATCAAAAAAGATTAATGTTTTATATAACCGCCATGATGGAGAACTCGGTGTTATTGAATGTATTTATTAAAATGGATTAAAATATAAAAAGGCGATTTAAAATCAAATCGCCTTTTTTAATGTTTTGTTTTTATATTAAAACATAATAATAAAACACCCAGCAAAATAATTTGCTGGGGATTTTTAACATCTAATTATTCTCTTGGAGCGTTGTTATATGCTTCAATAACTTGTGATGATATTAATTCTCTTGTTTCAGTGTTGATTGGATGAACAATGTCTTTATATTCGCCATCTGGAGTTTTTTTAGATGGCATTGAAATAAATAAACCGTCTTTTCCTTCAATAACTTTAATGTCGTGAACAACAAAGCATTCATCAATTGTTATTGATGCAACTGCTTTAAGTTTGCTTTCTGCTTTTTCTACTAATCTAATTCTAATGTCTGAAATTTTCAAGTTTATCCACCTTCCTTTTATTGATTGCTAATATTTCCTAGCATTATTATTTTAGCATATATAATTAAAAAATCAAAACAAAATAACACATTTTTTCATATATATACAGGTGGAGAGTGTATTTAATGCAAAAAAACACAAAAACCATATCAGATATTCTGTCTGGAAAGACTAAAAAGATATATAAAATTTTTTTTGTTGGAATTGGTGGTGTTAGTATGTTTTCGCTTGCGTCATTAATGCAAGATTTTGGTCAGGAGGTTTTGGGGAGTGATTCAAAAAAATCAAACAACACAAAAGAACTTGTTAAAAGAGGCGCAAAAGTGTTTGGTGAACACAAACCGGAAAATGTGGTTGGTTGTGATTTCGTTGTGTATAGTTATGCGGTCTGGAATAATGTGGAGGTTCAAAAAGCCAAGGAATTAGGAATAAAGGTTTTATCTAGAACAGAACTGTTAAATATATTGTTAAAGAGATATAAAATATCTATTTGTGTGTCTGGGGCGCATGGAAAAACAACGACAACAGCACTAATATATAAGGTTTTATGTGTTGCTGGCTTAAAACCAAGCCTACATCTTGGTGGAAGTTTGGCAGAGAATGGCAAATGTGGAATAGTTAATAATGGCGAAATTATTGTTTGCGAAGCATGTGAATATAGAGATGCTTTTTTGAACTTAAAACCAAGTGTGGCTGTTGTGTTAAATGTTGCACCAGAACATTTGGATTATTTCAAAACTTTTAACAACGTTAAAAGTTCGTTTAATATGTTTGCCAAAAGTGCAAAAGTATTGATATATAATAAACAGGATAATTTTTTACAGAATAACCGTAAAGTATCGTTTGGGGATATTGGTTCGGATTATTATGCGGATAATGTGGTTATGAGATACGACGGTACATATGATTTTTTATGCTATAAGTTTGGTAAATGTTTGGGATGGTTTCATATAAACCTGATTGGAGAGCATAATGTGCAAAATGCATTGGCCGCTAATGCAGTTTGTGATTATTTGGGCATAGATATAAATCATATAAAAAAAGCATTTGATGAATTTGCGGGTGTGCAGAGAAGATTTCAAATACTAAAAAATAATCCGTTAATTATTCATGATTATGCACATCATCCCGACGAAATAAAAACGGTTATTAAAGAATTAAAAAACTTTTATAAAAATAAGGTTTTGGTTATTTTTCAACCACACACGTATTCAAGAACAAAACTATTAATGAATGAATTTGTTAATTGCTTTAATGATGCAGATGATTTGGCGTTAATTAAAACCTATTCTGCACGAGAGAAATATGATAGCATGGGGAGTTCAAAACGCTTAGCGTTAAAACTGGGAGCAAATTGTGAATATTTAACCAACAAAAAGCAGGCATACGATTTGGTTAAACAAAAAATTAGTTTAGGTTATGCGGTGATATTTCTTGGGGCTGGAAACATTAACAAATTGGCAGAAAATATTGCGAAATTATGTTGACAAGTTACTTTATATATGCTAAACTCTTACTCGTTAAATTAATCGAGAAAGGTGAAAACATATGAAACAAGAAATACATCCAGATTATCATGAAGTTACAGTTGTTTGCGCTTGCGGAAACACTTTTAAAACTGGCTCAACAGTTAGTGGAGATACAATTAGAATTGACATTTGTAATAAATGCCACCCATTTTTCACAGGTAAACAAAAAGTTGTAGACGCTAGTGGTAGATTAGAAAAATTTAAAGCAAAACACAATATGTAATTTATTGTAGTTGTTTTGAATAAAACTTATTATTACAGGAACAGTGCCCAGATGGGGTGCTGTTTTTATTTACATTTTTAAGGTTTAATAAAGGTCATACAATAAGGTGATTCGCTAATTGGATTAATTGTTAGACCATTGGCAACACAAAATCCATCCTCATTAAACAAACATTTTGCAGAACATGCCACTTTTAGTGATTTTTTCTCTCTGTGTGGTGCATATTTTGGCGCTTCTTCAAACATACACCTAGATGTATCTTGAACATGTTTTGTGCTGTCGTTATCAAATGTTTCGCATGTTGGCTTATTTGAAATTGAGATATTTTTTGCTATACATGTGTAATAGTTATTGTATTTGCATGTTGTTTTTCTACATTTTAAGTCCATATTTACTCCTATTGATTAAAGTATCGTATAAATTATTGACAAAAACATCGATTATAAACTATACTAGAAAACAGGAGTTAATATGAGAATTATTTTACAAAAAGATGTTAAAGGCACTGGCAAAAAGGGTGATATTGTTAATGTTGCCGATGGCTATGCAAAAAATTTTTTGCTTAAAAATGGCTATGCAATTGTTGCTGACAACAAGAGCACATTAGAGAATTCAAGCCAAAAAGAAGCTGTGCTTTATCATAAAGAACAAGAAAGGTTAAAAGCCGTTGAACTTGGGAAACAGATTGAAAACAAAACAATTTTTCTTAAAGTAAAGTGTGGGGAAAACGGGAAACTATTTGGTGCAATTTCAGCCAAAGAGATTGCTGATGCATTTAAGAGTACATTAAACATAGATATAGATAAACATAACATAATATTAAATGGCGTTATTAAAACTGTTGGAGAACAGCAACTTGCAGTTAAGTTACACCCAACAGTAACCGTTAAATTTAATCTAAAAATTGACGTTGAATAATGCGCGTTTGTAATTTAAGTTCTGGTAGTACTGGGAATGTAACGTATATAGAAACATCCAAAGCAAAAGTGTTGCTAGATGCTGGCCTTAGTGCAAGGGACATAACAAACAGGTTGGCGCTACTACAGATTTTACCAGAGCAAATTGATGCCATTTTAATTACACATGAACATTCTGACCATATTAAGGGGGTTGATGTTCTTGCAAGTAAATATCATATACCAGTTTATGTACACACAAAGGGCTATTGGGCTCTAATAGAAAAATTAAAAAAGTCCGAACAGATTAAATTTATTCAATTTGACGATTTGGATTTTTATATTAAAGATTTGAAAGTAACAAGTTTTGAACTTTCTCATGATGCAGAATATTGTTGTGGATTTTCTTTCGTGGAAAATACAAAAAAGGTGAGTATTTTAACAGACCTTGGATATACTAGTTCTGAGGTTTTATCAAAAATTGTTGGTAGCACTTTGGTTTATTTAGAAGCAAACCACGATGAAGAAATGTTGGAAAAAAATGTTAATTATCCTCTTATGACTAAGCAAAGAATTAGAGGTAATCGTGGTCACCTTTCAAATATGTCTGCAGCAAAGGTTATTGAAATTCTTGCCAAAACAGGAACAAAGCAGGTTATGCTTTCACATATTTCAAGAGAGAATAATACCCCAGAACTTGCGTATTCCACAATTTGCAAATACTTACGTGAGCATGGAATAATTGAGGGTGAACATATAAGAATTGCAACAACAAGCATTAATCCTAGTTATCTTTTCAAAATTGATTAAACCTCTTTAAAAGGGGTTTTTTATGAAAAAAAATAAACTATATGTACTTTTCTTAATAATTAATTTTTCATTTTTTCTTTTGTGCGGGTGCAGTTTTTTATCATGGCAGAGTTCAGGTGATGGTGGTGCCGACATGACTCCAAGGTTAATAACAATATCAAAAGGACAGCCCATCCCGACGGTTATTGAAAATGTTAAGAGTGCGATTGTTGGTATTAAAAGCTCAATTAATGGTGGGTTTGCGGTTGGTAGCGGAGTTGCAATTAAACAGGGAGGATACATATTAACAAATCAACATGTTATTTCCGGTTCTAGAGGAATAACTTTATATTTTGCAGATAAATCCACAACTGGTGCCACTATTGTTTGGCAGGACGCATCAATTGACCTTGCCGTAATTAAATCAAATGTTGATATGCCATATTTAGATTGTGAAACTGAAGAAATATCTGTTGGTGAGGATATTATTGCTATTGGAACGCCACTTTCACTAGCGTTTCAACACACCGTAACAAAAGGGATTATTTCGGCATTAAACAGGACGGTTGAAATTCAGAGCGAGGGTGGTTATTCGTATTATATGCAAAATCTAATTCAGCACGATGCAAGTATTAATCCGGGGAATAGTGGTGGTCCAATCATAAATCTAAGTGGCAAGGTTGTTGGTATAAACACGCTAAAAGCAAATGATGCAGAGGGTATTGGATTTGCCATACCAATAATAACTGGGGAAACTATAGTAAGTAGGCTCAGCGCAAATAATGGTTATAGTGCACCATATATGGGTATCTTTGGAGTTAGTGCGGAATTTGCGCGAGAAAAAGATTTTTCGGTTGGCTCTAATGGATTATATGTTATTGATGTTGATTCAAACAGTGTTGCTGGTGTTAGCGGGGTTATGCCGGGTGACATTGTTTATAGGATTGGAGACTCCATTATTAATGACTTTTTAGATTTGAGACAATTTATTTATATGCATGATATTGGTGATGCAGTTACGCTGTATATTAATAGAGATGGGGAGTTGATAAGTTTTAACATAATTCTTGGAGAGAATAAAAGTTAGGTTGGTTAGTATATATTTTGAATTGTTGTGTAAAATAGTAATATGAATATAAATAAATATGTGAAATATTTACTTTCAGCACTGGTAATTTTTAGCATAATATTTATATTCATATTTTTTTGTGTTCAATATCCAATAAAATATAAGAATGAAATAATCTATTATTCAGAAAAGTATGGAATTGAGCCATCATTGATATTTGGGCTTATTTGTGTTGAAAGCTCATTTAATAGGGGTGCGGTAAGCAGTGCTGGTGCACTTGGTCTTATGCAGGTTATGCCATCAACGGCTATGTGGGTGTGTGAAGAAACAAATATTAATTATGACAATATTAGAATGTTTGAACCATCATATAACATAAGTATTGGTATATATTATTTACACTATCTTTTAAATAAATTTGATAATAAAGAGGTTGCTCTTTGTGCATATAATGCTGGTGAGGGGGTTGTTGCTTCTTGGCTTAAAAATGAAGAGTGTTCCAAAGACAAAAAAACATTACAATATATTCCATATAAAGAAACGAGAAATTATATTAAAAAAGTTTGTACATGTGAAAAAATATATAAAGGAAGGATTGGAATTGGCTAAGATATTAGAAAAGAATTTCACAATAAAAAAACTCCGCATTTAAATGCGAAGTTTTTTACATACATTATTAATTATTTATTTTTATTTTTGTATGACTTTTCTTTTGCAATACGTTCTTTTTTTGCTTTTTCAACAGCAAGTTGATGTTGAACCGAAAGAAGATATTCAGCGGTGTTCATATTGTCAATTTCTTTTGAAAGTGTTGCGATTCTGTTTTCAATTGCGGTGTGACGTTTTGCATACTGTTTGAATTCTTTTTCATCTTTTGCAGAAACGCCGGTTCTTCTTTCTGCACGTTTTGCTTTTAGTTCATCTTGATGTTCTTCTTCCATTTTTGTCATTTGTTGTTCGTATTCTGCAATCTGAGATTTAACCTCTTTAACTCTTTGGTTTCTGAGTTGTTCGGCTTCTGTTCTTAAAACATCTCTATGAAGCGTTGATTCTCTGTCGTATTGGTTAACCTTTTTGCTTTCCCATTTGGTTATTTTTATTTTCTGCATAAAGTAAGCAATAAGTGCAACAATCAATGAAAGGGCAAGAAGAACGGTTGGAATTGCATACCAAAGTGCAACCGAGTTATTTTGTGTTTTTTCTTCTGGGTTAAGGTCCTCTTCGTCTAATTCTGTGTCGCCAACAAATAAGAATGTTGGGTCTTCGCTGTTATTTAGTTGTTGTACATTATATTCATCTTTTTCAACAGTTTCATAACCAAAATTATCAAAATATACCATACCGATAGTGTCGGTATCTGCACTTGTTAGTGCAAATTTAAGATTAACGGTTGTGCTTGTTGTGCAACTTACATATATTGTATATTTTGTCCATTCATCTGCAACGATTCCTGTTATTTTTTCTTCAATTCCATCTAGGCCAAATTCAGCACCATATGGTTCAGTTGATGTTCCTGCAAAAACTGTTTTTGCCCAAATAGTAAATTTGTAATAATTATCTGTTTCAAGGTCTAATGAATCGCGAGCTGTCATTGAATATGTTGCTGTGTCAAATGATTGAATCATCATTAAATATTTAAGAGTGCTGTTATTTTCTGGTGATGCTTCAATTTCAAACTCATCCGTTGTGTTAAGTGCATTAATAATTCCGCCACGTGCAACATTTTGATTTTCACCTGCCTCTAAATTTCCAGTGTATCTTAAAGCGGTGTAGAGGTCTGTGTTATTTTTTTCAACCAGATTGAAGTTGCCTTCTTCAAAATCTAAAACATTTTCAGATTCTGCCAGCTGTTCGTAGTCAGCTTTTGTTAAGTTACTATCTTTAATTGATGTTACGTTATCAATATAAACAATTCCTTCAACATCATCATCTTCTGCGCCAAGAGAAATGATAAGTTTTAAAGAGTTAGAATATGAGTTTGTGCTTATATAAACATTGTAGTCTGTCCAAACCGAGTTTGTTGAATCAGAAACTATTTTTTCATCTGAATAAAGAATATTATCATCTTCATCAACAATGTAAACATTTAAGATTTCCTTATTTGCCATATTTGTTGCAAGTAGTTTATATGCAAATGAAAGTTTATAATATGCGTTTTTGTCTACAGAAAATGTTGAAGATGTTACGCTTTGATGTGTTGGATTAAAGTTATACATAAGCAAGATATTGTTTGTGTCGGTTTCCACACTGCCAAAACCTTCTGGATTGCCAGGGTTACCAAAGTTGCCAAATTCTGCTTTATGGGCTTCATATTCGGCTTCGCTTGTGTTTACAACACCATAATAAATATCCGCTTCGTTTTCATATGTGTGTGTCCAATTTGAAGGAATTAAAGGATAGGTTAGTTCTGTGTTTGCTTTTTGAACGGTATTAAATGTTGAATTTGTTACGCCGTATGTGTCGGTTTTAGACTGTAATGCAAATTTTAATGAGTATGAATTTGTTGATGCGCTCTCATATTCGCTGTCTGATAAATGCTCAACTGTTATGTTATCAAATGCAACAACACCGCTTGCTTCTGCTGTTTCGGATCCAAGCCACAATTCAATTCTAAATGAAGTGTTGTATAAACTTCTTCCTTTAATGTAGAATGTGCAAGTGTTGTAATTATTTGTGTAATTATTGGTTTCATTACTGCTAATTGTTATTTGTTTTGTTACGGGGGTAATTGCCTCTATAACATCACCGTTATAATCTAAAACATCGTTTTCAACAAATTTAACATATGCACTTCCTGTATTATTTTTTCCAACTTTTGCCTTTATTGAAATTTTTAATGTTTCATATAATGGAAGGTCAATGCTTTCACTTCTTAATCCGAAGTATGATTTTGTGTCGCCAGTTGTGTATAAGACCAATGCCTTACTATTATTCTTTGATAGGTCTAGTCCTAAATGTTCAATACCCTTACCAACGGAAACGTTACTTGATGAAAGGTTTAGCACTTCGTAATATGTTCCTTCTTGCATCTGTGCATTTGTTCTGGTCCAATCTGAAAGGTCTGTTGATTCGAAATCTGCATTGATATTTGGAACTAGTTGTCTTTCATCTAAATTAATATATTTAACACGGTCTCCACTAGTTGCTGGTTTGGCAACATAGTTATCTGCAGAAGTTTCAACTGCAGGGGTTTCGTCATTTGAAATTTGGTAAACGCTTATGTTATCAAAGAAAACTGCACCCAATGATGTGTTTTCTGGTTTTGAACCAAGCCATAATTGAGTTTTAATTGTTTCTTTATTTTTACCGGTTGTTATATAGAATGTGTAAGGTGTCCATTGATCTGCATAGTCATAGTCAATTCTTTCAAAACCTAAATCGTTTTCAAGACCAGTTACATAAATTGATGCTTGTGCTCCTTGGAGAACTTTTGTCCAAATAATAATCTTATAATTTGAATATGCATCAAGACTAAGTGGTGAACTATTTTCATAGTATTGCACTCCAGGGATTAAACCATTCTTGTTTGTTGAATGCTTTGAGTTAATCATAAGAACGTAGTTGTCTGCATCATCATTTATTTTTGCTGGTAGGTCACCAGAATCCAAATTAAAGTTTTCATTATTGTAACTTGCCAAGTTAATAGCACCACTAGTTGCTGGGCTATCTGGGAACCCCTTTTTCCAACCTGTTGGGTTTGCATACACAGATGACACATTTCCGTTGTCAGAAAAATTTAAGTTAGACCAAGTTGTGTTTGGTTTTGTGTACGCCTTTACAGGTGTTGCTCCAATAAAAACTCCAAACATGAAACATAGGCAAAGTGCCAATATGGAGAAAATCCCAAATGTGATTTTTTTTGTTTGTTTAGTATTGTTTTTTGTCATAGTTTAACCTCGTGTAAAATTTAACTTTATAAGTATATACTATATTTATAATAAAATCAAATATTTTTCAAAAGTAAGTAAACAATATTTATATGAGAATCAGAAAAAAATATCGAAGGTTTATGGTGAAGAATGCTTTTGCACTTGCAATTGGTTTTGTGAGTGGTTTTTTTGGTTCTGGTGGGGGATTACTTTGTGTTCCGGCTTTAGAAAAACTTTGCGGGTTGGGTGCAAGGCGTGCACACGCAACAACAATTGCGATTATTCTTCCGATTAGTGTTATTAGTTTGGTAATCTATATGACCCATAACCCAATAAATTATATTTCTGTTGGATTGGTAACGCTTGGTGTTATTGTTGGCGGTTTTTTGGGGGCAATGCTTCTAAAAAAACTTAATGAAAGGGTGATTAATTGGATATTTATTGTTGTGTTATTGTTGGCAGGAGTAAGAATGGTTGTATGATTAATTATTTATTGCAAATTATAGTCGGTTTGTTTGCTGGTGTTCTTGGTGGTATGGGTATGGGTGGAGGGACACTGCTTATTCCATTATTGACAATTGTTCTTGGCTTTAGTCAAAGAATGGCACAGGCAATAAATTTAATATCATTTTCGGTTATGGCTATATTTGTGGTTGCCTATCACATTAGAAATAAAATGATAGACAAGGGGGTTCTGCTTATTTTTTTATTTTCAACAACATTGTCTGCTGTGGTTGGTGCATTTGTGGCTAATAGTATAAATGCAAACGTTCTAAAAAGGTTGTTTGGTGTTTTGTTGCTTGTGATTGCTGTGTACCTTTTAATTTGTCAGGTTGTTCAAATAAAGAAAAGAAAACAATAATTATACATTTAGTTGCGTTTTATATATTGTTTTGATAGAATTGTTTTAATGGACGAAATGGAGTTAACAATTCAGTCAAACGGAATGGACGGCGAGGGCGTTGCAAGATATAATGGCAAAGTCTATTTTGTTGATGGGGCAATTTTGGGTGAGGTTGTGGTTGCTCGTGAGGTAAAAAGTAATAAGAATTTTTCAAGGGCAGAGCTAATAAGGGTTGTTAAAAAAAGCAATGACAGGTGTGAACCAAAGTGTAAGTATTATGGTGTTTGCGGTGGGTGTAATTTACAACATATTAAGTATGAAGAGCAATTGAAGATAAAAAAGGACAATATTCAAAATCTAATTAAAAAAAGCGGTTTGGGTGCAAATGTTAATGATGTTTTTGCAAGT
The DNA here is from genome assembly GCA_918262735.1 of Clostridiales bacterium. Classification (GTDB taxonomy): domain Bacteria; phylum Bacillota; class Clostridia; order Christensenellales; family UBA1242; genus HGM11367. The sequence goes on along the minus strand of CAKJYJ010000008.1, from coordinate 2,051 downwards.
GAAAAGTGTTTTGGATATAGAAATAAAGTAAAGTTATTTGTTGGTAATAGTAATGAACTTGGTTTTAATAAGAGAAATTCAAATGAGGTGATTACCATTAACCGTTGTGAGCTGGTTGATGAAAATTTTAATAAAATAATAGAAAAAATAGGTTTTTTTATTAAAAATAATGCAAAATTTAGCCATTTTTATGTTAAATGTGTTGTTATTCGTGTAATTGATAATGTTTATACGATTACATTAATGCTAAATAAAAGAATAAATTTTGATGAGTTTGAAGCCTACTTAAAAATGAATAAGATTAATTATTCATTGAGTTATTGTTTAACGAAAGAAAATGATATTCCATTGTATCCTGCATGTTTTGTTGGTGGAATATCAGATGTTATGCTTAATGAGTTTGGTATAAAATATCCAGTGTTTCCACTTGCGTTTTTGCAGGTAAATAATTATATAAAAAATAAAGTATACGAGATGATTGTTGACGGAATTGAAAAAGATGAGATTGTTGTTGATGCCTATAGTGGCTCTGGACTCTTATCTGCAATAATTGCACAAAAAGCAAAATGGGTATATGCTGTTGAAATAGAAAAATCATCCGTTGATGCTTGTGTTGAGCTTTGTAAAAGAAATAACATTTCTAATTTAACGGCAATTAATGGTGATTGTGCGGAATTAATTCCTAAACTTTTGGGTGAGAATTATGTTGACACAATAATATTAGATCCAGCAAGAAGGGGAGTTGACCAAAGAACAATTGAATCTATAATAAAAAACAAGCCTAGAAGGGTTATTTACCTTTCTTGTAATCCAGCCACTTTGGTTAGGGATTTAAAAATGGTTGTTGATGGTGCTGGCTACAGTATTCGCTACATTCAGCCATTTGATATGTTTCCACAAACATCAGAAGTTGAAACGTTGGTAGAGTTAGAGTTGGAGAGCTTATGATTAATCAATTTGAAAGAACTATTAATTTAATAGGAAACGAAAATGTGTGTCGCCTACAAAAATCAAAAGTGTTGGTTGTTGGTGTTGGTGGCGTTGGAGGATATGTTTGTGAAGCATTGGCAAGAGCTGGCGTTGGCACAATAACAATAATTGATGGTGATGTTGTTAGTGAAACAAACATAAATAGGCAAATAATTGCCTTGCATAGCACTATTGGTAAATCAAAGGTTGAAGTTATGAAAGCAAGATTGCTGGATATTAATCCAAGCATAAATGTTGAGGCAATTAATTTATTTTTAACTAAAGATAATATGAATAAAATTAATTATGCCAACTACGATTATATTGTTGACGCGGTTGATAATGTTACTGTTAAAATTGGGCTCTCAAAACTAGCTTTTGATAATGGTTATAACATTATTTCGTGTATGGGTACGGGTAACAAATTAAAACCGGAATTGTTTGAGATTGACGATATATACAACACAAGCGTTTGTCCACTTGCAAAAGTTATGAGAAGGGAACTAAAAAAAATTGGTGTTAATAAATTAAAAGTCTTATACTCTAAAGAAGAGCCTAAAAGTGTTGTTGGTGGAGAACGTGTGCCAGCAAGCATTAGTTTTTGCCCAAGCGTTGCAGGACTTAGAATAGCCGAACAGGTTATTGGTGATATTATTAATTGTAAATAAATATGCAGCCATATGTATAAATATACAGTAAGGTTTTATCAAATAAAAAATAAATAATTAACACACATCGTAAAAACCGTGTATTTTTTCTTTATTCTTCTGTTTTTTTATGAAATTTATAATATATATATTTGTTGTTCTTCTATTAAGAAAATGTTATATTGCATAAATATTAATAACAAACCTTGAATTTTTTATTGAGTTTTGACTGCGGGATTTGTTAAAATATTTATTATTTGTAGCCTCTAGTCGGTTAAAAAAACACGCCCACAAGAGCTAATTTTGCGAAAGCAAAATGGCAAACGGGCGATGTCGTCAAAGCAAGTGTTTGTGGCTCGTTTTTCATAAAACTTCGCTTTTCGCACTGCTTTTCCTCTTCACAAAAATTTCGGCAAATGCCTGCTATTTTTGTGA
>CAKJYJ010000007.1 GCA_918262735.1 Clostridiales bacterium | reverse complement strand
CTAACCAATGTAACCATACCAAATAGTGTAACCAGCATAGGCGGGGATGCATTCCGTGGTTGCAGTAAATTATATATAGTAAACAACCTATCACAATTAAATATAACAGCAGGAAATTCTAATTATGGCTATGTTGCATATAATGCCCATTTGGTTGTAAGTGATGAAAACTTTAGCCTAGATAAGTTAGAAGAAATAGATGGAGTTATGTACTATAAAGAAAGCCCAACTAATTATAAAGCAGTGTATGTTGTGGATGAAACAATAACTTCAGTAACACTAAACGAAAATACAACAGAAATTTGTAGAAGAGCATTCTATCAATGCAGTAGTCTAACCAGTGTAATAATACCGAATAGTGTAACCAGCATAGGTTCTTATGTATTCTATAATTGCAGTAGTCTAACAAGTTTAACCATACCAAATAGAGTAACCAGCATAGGAGATCATGCATTTTATGAATGCCATTATCTAACTAGTGTAACTATTGGAAGTAGTGTAACCAGTATAGGTAATTATGCATTCTGTGGCTGCAGCTGTCTAACAAGTGTAACAATATCAAGTTTAGAATCATGGCTAAATATATCATTTGCTGACATGGAATCAAATCCATTACGTTATGCTCATTATTTGTGTGTTGGTAATAACGAAGTAACTGAGTTAATAATACCCGAAGGAATCACAGAAATTAAGAACTATGCATTCTATTATTACCGTAGTTTAACCAGTGTAACCATACCCAATAGTGTAACCAGCATAGGTTCTCAAGCATTCTATAGTTGCAGCAGTCTAACTAGTGTAATTATTGGTAGTGGTGTAACCAGCATAGGTTCTCTTGCATTCTATTGCTGCAGCGGTCTAACAAGTGTAATTATACCAAATAGTGTAACCAGCATAGGTTCTCATGCATTCTATGGCTGCAGTAGTCTAACCAGTGTAACCATTGGTAGTGGAGTTATCAGTATAGGAAATTATGCCTTCGAGAATTGCAGCAGTTTAACCAGCGTGACCATAGGTAGTGGAGTAACCAGCATAGGCGATTATGCATTCACTGGTTGCAACGGTCTAACCAGCATAACCATACCAAATAGTGTATCTAGTATAGGTCATTCTGCATTCCATAGTTGCAGCAGTCTAACTAGTGTAATTATTGGTAGTGGTGTAACCAGCATAGGTTCTTATGCATTCTATAATTGCAGTAAATTATATATAGTAAACAACCTATCACAATTAAATATAACAGCAGGAAATTCTAATTATGGCTATGTTGCATATTATGCTTCTACAGTAATAAGCGAAGAAAATATAGATGAAAAGATTAAAGAAATAGATGGCATTGTGTATTATATAGAGAGTGAAACGAGTTATCACGTAATTAATGTAACAGATAAAACAAAAACAACAATTAGTTTAGATTCAAGGACAACAAAAATAGGTAAATACGCATTCCAATATTGCAGCAGTCTAATCAGTGTAACCATACCAAATAGTGTAGCCAACATAGGTTCTTCTGCATTCGATAATTGCGGTAATCTTTATATAATAAACAATTTATCACAATTAAATATAACAGCAGGAAATACTAATTATGGCTATGTTGCATATAATGCCCATTTGGTTGTAAGTGATGAAAACTTTGCAGATAAGTTAGAAGAAATAGATGGAGTTATGTACTATAAAGAAAACTCAACTAATTATAAAGCGGTGTATGTTGTAGATACAACAATAACTTCAGTAACACTAAATGAAAACACAACAGAGATTTGTTATAAGGCATTCTATCAATGCAGAAGTTTAACCAGTGTAACCATACCAAATAGTGTAACTAGCATAGGAGATCGTGCATTCTTTGGTTGCAGTAGTCTAACCAGTATAACCATACCAAATAGTGTAATCAGTATAGGTTCTCAAGCATTCCAATATTGCAGCAGTCTAACAAGTGTAACCATACCCAATAGTGTAACCAGCATAGGTTCTCAAGCATTCTATAATTGCAGCAGTCTAACTAGTGTAACTATTGGTAGTGGTGTAACCAGCATAGGTTCTTCTGTATTCTCTAGTTGCAGTAGTCTAACTAATGTAACCATTGGTAGTGGAGTAACCAGCATAGGCGATTATGCATTCTCTGGTTGCAACGGTCTAACCAGCATAATTATACCAAATAGTGTAACCAGCATAGGTTTTTATGCATTCTATAATTGCAGTAATCTTTATATAGTAAACAACCTATCACAATTAAGTATAACGGCAGGAAGTTATGCTTATGGCAATGTTGCATATTATGCCTATTTGGTTGTAAGTGATGAAAACTTTAGCCTAGATAAGTTAGAAGAAATAGATGGAGTTATGTACTATAAAGAGGGCTCAAGTAACTATCATGCAATGTATATTTCAGATAAAACAAGAACTGAGATTATATTAAATAACAAGACAAAAGATATCGCTAGTGGGTTATTCTATGCGTGCAGCAATCTTACCAAGATAGTAATCCCAGATGGGGTAACAAGCATTGGTGATTATTTGTTCTATAAATGCACGAGTTTAACTGAAATTACAATTCCAAATAGTGTAACCAGCATAGGTGATTATGCATTCTATGATTGCAGAAGTTTAACCAGTGTTAAAATTGGTAGTGGTGTAACAAGTATTGGTTCAGATGCATTCTATGGTTGTTATGCCTTGGCAGAAGTGTATAACCTATCATCACTCAACATAACCAAGGGTTCTGAAGATTATGGCTATGTTGGGAAATATGCGGAATATATTCAAAAAAAGGCAAATTCTGCATCAAGAATTAATATAATAGATGGAGTTGCATACTATGTTAATGGTTCGGAATTTGTTGCAATTGGATTAATTGATTGGTCAATATCATTATTAACATTTGATGAAAGAACCACGAAAATAAGAGGGAATTCATTTAATAATTGTCAAGGGTTATTATATGTTATTGTTTCAAACAATGTAACAAAAATAAGTGATAATGCGTTCTGCAATTGCTCAAATTTAATAAGCATATATATTCCAAGCAGTGTAACCACAATTTCAGCGTCTGATAATTATTATGGGAACGCACCATTCTATGGTTGTTTAACCAGTCTTTGCATATACACTAAAGTTTCAGAAAAACCATCTGGCTGGAAGAGTAAATGGAATTACTATGATAGTTCAAATAAGTTTGATACAACATGGTCTTGCTCACTTAATTCTTATAAAACACAAATTGGTTATGTTGACTAATTTAAGAATTAACGCTTAAAATCACACAATTAAACGCAAAAAATATTGTGCAGAAAAAATAGAGGGGTTTATTTTGCTCCTCTATTTTGTGCAATAAAATTACTATGTTTTTATTCTATTCTTCTTGGTTTTCTGCCGAAAGTTCGGTTATGCTACCGGAATCAAAATTGATGCATCTTCTGCAAATTGGCTTTAGTAAATCATAGTTTTCGGCAACTACAATTGTTGTTATATTTTTGCTAATAAACAGGTCATCAATTAGTTTAATGAAGGCATCGGCCTCGTCCTGATTTAGTTTATCAAAAATGTTATCAACAAGTAAATAGTCTAAATTTCTAAGCGACAGCCTAACAAAGCACATAATATATTTTTCGTATAAGTCCAAGTCTTTAATTTTAATATTTTTGTATTTTTCAATATTAAACTCAATGAGTGCTTTGTTGATTTTTTCTTCAATTTCAGTTTTACTAATTTTTCTTTCCGTTAAAACGTATTTTAAGTTATCGCATACAGATTTATTTTCAAAAAAAACTGGAACTTCTGGAACATAACCTAAATTAACATCACACTTAAAATCAACGCTGGATAGATTACGGTTATTAAAATAAACCTCCCCGGAATCATATTTTTCTAGCCCGGCAATAACCCTTAAGAGAGTTGTTCTTCCGCTTAGATTTCCGCCAACAAATGCCACACTGTCGCCATCATTGATTGTTAAATTGATGTTATATAGTGCGTAATATTCGCGAATATACTTCAAATAAAGATTTTTAATTTCTATCATATTTTTTAATCCTTAACGTTATTTTAGCAAATATCTAACCAAATTACAAACAAATTGATTGTATTATTAAATGTTGTTTTTTTAATCCATATCTAAAAACTCGTGAAGAAGTGAACCATCTGGTAAATAATCGGTTGAAATTGGTGAGCAGTTTTCAAGCATTTTAATAATATCTTGTGCTGTTTCATCAGCTTCTTCATTTTTGAGAATTGGTAGAAGCATATATGCATACATTAAAGGTTCGTATGCGTGGGTGGAGTTAATTAAAAAGTCCGCAGTGTTTTTGTATGGTTTAATATAAATGCTTTCTCCAGCAAGAACATTTGGCCAAATATCAAAGGTTCTTTTAATAGACATTCCTCTGTGATAGTAGTCTCTAATTAACCTGCGCATTAATCTTAGTTTTTGAGCAGGAATTACAGTTTGCCCATCTGCATCAAAATCGCTATTAACGCAAATATATATTCTATACATATTCTCCAAATGGCTATTAAAAACAATTGGGTTAAGGGCATGTATTCCTTCGATTATAACAATAGTGTTATCTTTAACACGTATTTTTTCATATTCGCTTTCACGTTGACCGGCTTTGAAATCAAATATAGGCATATCAGCTTCGCCCTTATCAAACAAATCATTAATAAACACGTGTAAATATTCTAAGTCAAGAGCGGTAACATTTTCAAAGTCGTAGTCACCATTTGGAAGGCGAGGGGTTTTTTCTCTGTTTAAGAAAAAGTTATCCAAAGATACAACAATGGACTCGTAACCCTTTTTTGCAAGCTTTTTCATAATAATGTTACTTGAAGTTGTTTTTCCAGAAGAAGATGGCCCTGCCATTAAAACAATTTTAATTTTATTGTTTGATAAGATGTCTTCAACAATTTTGTCCATTTGTTTTCTGTATATTTTTTCAGAATCACTAATTAATTTTTGTACATCAATTTCAGCTAGTTCATTAATGACTGGTAAATTGAATGAGGCTTTTTTATAATCATGTAAATATTCCATAGAGTTATTCCTTTTAAGCATATCCATATTATTTTAGCACACATTGGTGTGTTTGACAATTAAAACTTATAAAAAGTGTGGTTTTTATTGGTTTATCATTGGAAAATGATAGTCAAATATTATGTCTTGTTGTGTCGAAATATGTAAATATTGGGTTATGGTGAAAGTTTAATAATAAAATATTGCAAGGAGAGATTGTATGAGGGTTAAAGAATTATTAAATGGTGTTGAAGTTATTGGCGAATATGGCGTTGATTGTAATAAAGAAATTAAGCATATTGCAATAAACACAAAAGATGTTATGGATGGAACGTTGTTTATTTGTCTTGTTGGACAAAATGTTGATGGACATAACCTGAAAGAAGATGCTAAAAGGCAAGGGGCTTGTATGTTTGTTGTTGAAAGGTTAGATGAACATTTTGAGGGAAAACAAATATTGGTTAAAAACACAAGAAAAGCACTCACAATTATATCTAAAAATTTTTACATAAAAGGCGACATGCCCATGGTTGTTGGAGTAACGGGAACAAATGGAAAAACCACAACAACATATATGGTTGCAAGCATATTAAAAGAAGCTGGGGAAAGTGTTGGCGTTATTGGAACGGAGGGGGTTGTTTATAATGGGATTAAAAAGGTGTATAACATGACAACGCCCGACCCAATTGAACTTTTTAAAAGTTTCAGCGAAATGGCTGATGCGGGAGTTGATTATATTATTATGGAAGTTTCTGCTCATGCAATTTATTATCATAAAATTGATGCTGTTGATTTTAGTGTTAGGGCATTAACAAATATAACCGAGGACCATTTGGACTTTTTTAAGAGTATTGAGGAATATCAAAAATGTAAGATGGAATTTATTACTTCTGGCGACGGTTATAGGGTTGTTAATAATAATGACGAGTTTGGCAGAAAAATACTAAATAACAATAGTTGTTGTTTATACGGATTTGAGGGAAGTGAAGATGTTTTTGCAAGTAACATTAACGAAGATTGTAGCCAGTTTGAAATAAATATATTTAACAAGAGGATAAATGTTAAAACAAAATTTATTGGGAAATATAACGTTGAAAATGCACTTTGTGCTTGTGCAATTGCCAAACTTCTTGGTGTTTGCGTTAAAAACATAAAAAATGGTATTGAAAATTTTGTTAGTGTTGAGGGTAGATTAAATCAGTATATTTTTGGAAACAGACGGGTGATAATTGATTTTGCACACACTCCAGATGCCTTTATTAAAGTTATGTCAACGGTTAAAAAAATGTTAAAAGGGAAGATGTTATGTGTGTTTGGTTGTGGTGGTAATAGAGAAAAAGAAAAAAGGCCAATAATGGGGCAAATAGCAGGTGAATTTTGTGACTATGTTTATATAACATCAGACAACCCAAGATACGAAGAACCAATGCAAATATGTCATGAAATTGAAATGGGAATAAAAGGTAAAAATTATGAAATAATAACTGATAGAGAGGTTGCAATTAAAACTGCATTTAACAAAATGAAAGATGGTGACACACTACTTGTTTTGGGTAAAGGGGCTGAGAATTATTTAGAGATAAAAGGTGTTAAACATGCTTACTCAGACAAATGTGTTGTTGAAAAATTAGGAGAAAATATATGACAATTAGTTATTTTTTAGCATTTTTTGTTACTTTTTTGCTTAGTTTATTGATTTCTCCGTTAATTTTTGCGTTTTCAAAAAAAATAAAAGCAGGACAAACAATACTGCATTATGTTAAAGAACATGCGGGTAAACAGGGAACACCAACAATGGGCGGTTTAATATTTATTATTCCAGCGTTTATTACATCGCTGCTTTTTGCAAGGCAAGATTATTTATTCTTGGTTGTGACGGTTTTAACAATGTTTTCTTATGGACTACTTGGTTTTTTGGACGACTATATTAAAGTATATTATAAGCAAAATTTGGGGCTAAAACCATATCAAAAAATAATTGGGCAACTGGGAATAAGTTTAATCATTTCATTATTTGTTTATAACTATGTTGGATCTGATATTTATTTACCATTTTCAAACACAACAGTTAATCTTGGCTTTTTTATAATACCTGCTGTTATTTTTGTTTTTATTGCAACGGTTAACAGTGTTAATTTAATTGATGGTCTTGATGGGTTGTGTGGAAGTGTTAGTGTTAATTTTTTAATCTTTTTTTTGCTAATTTCTTTAGTGCTTGCAAAAAACTTCACAAATCCATATTTAACAGAATTAAGCAATTTATGTGTTTCGGTTTGCTCAATGCTGGGTGGGCTTGTTGCTTTTTTGCTTTTTAACATATTTCCAGCAAAAATATTTATGGGCGACACTGGTTCGCTTGCCATTGGTGGCTTTGTTGCGTGTTTATGCGTTTTAACCAAACAGATGCTTTTAATTCCTATTCTTGGGTTTTTGTATGTTATAACGGCAGTCAGCGATATTGTTCAAGTGGTTTATTTCAAAAGAACAAGAAAAAGAGTTTTCAAAATGGCGCCATTGCATCATCACTTTCAAATGTGCGGTATTCATGAAAACAAAATTGTTTTCTCATACTTTACAGTTAGTTTCATTCTAAATTTAATTTGCCTTGCATTATATATTTATATGTAAGTTAAAACGCGAATAATGTTAGGGGGATTATGATGGAAATTGCAGGTAAATCTTTTTTGGTTTATGGAACGGGTAGTAGTGGTATTTCGGCATATAAATTTTTGCAAAAACACGGAGCAAACGTTTTTATTTATGCGGATAAACAAAAATCAGTAAACGATGGATTTTCAACGATTGATAAGTTTTCAAGTGTGTTAAAACTAAAATTTGACTACGTTGTTTTAAGCCCTGGAATTCAGATAATTGGCAATAAAAACATAAAAAAAATAAAGCAAACAGGGGCTTTGCTTATTAGTGAATTGGAGCTTGGATATTTGTTTTGCAAAGGTAAATTTATTGCGGTTACGGGAACAAATGGCAAAACAACTTGCGTTTCTTTAATTAATCATATTTTATCCCAAAAGTATAAGACATTTTTATGTGGAAACATTGGAATACCAATAACAAGTGTTTGTGATAAAACAACAGATGATAGCATTGTAATATGCGAGGTGTCTAGTTTTATGTTAGAGATAATTTCCCCCAATTTTGCGCCAGATGTTGCCTGCATCCTAAACATAACACCTGATCATATTTCTAGGCATAAAACATTTGATAATTATTACAGAACAAAAATAAAAATAACAGCATTTCAAAATGAAAAACAGTATATTGTTTTACCAAATGAATTAAAAGATATTGAAAGCGGTGCAAGGAAAATAATAATTGAAGGTGAAACAAAGTTCAAGTCTAGACTTATTGGAAATTTTAATCAAACGAATATTGCATTTTGTGAAAAAATATGTGAATTGCTTGGAATAAAACTGCGTGAGTTTCAAAAGGTATTAAAAACGTTTTATCCGATTAAATTTAGATTGCAACAACTTGGAAAAAAACACAGGGTAACATACATAAACGACAGTAAGTCAACAAATCCAGACTCGACTGTTAGTGCATTAAAATCAATGAAAAGGAAGGTTGTTTTACTTCTTGGCGGAAGTGACAAAGGAAACAATTTTTACGATATCTTTGCACAAAAAGATAAAATTAAACTTGCATTAATATATGGAGAAACTGCAAATAAATTAGAGGCAGATGCGCTGTTTATGAGTTTTACAAAAATAGCAAAATTTGAAAATTTATCAATGACTTTGGAATATTTGAAGAGCTATATTAAACATGGCGACATTGTTCTTTTTTCACCCGCTTGTGCAAGTTATGATGAGTTTAATAATTATGTTGAAAGAGGCGAATATTTTAATAAATTTTTTGAGGAGCTATGATGAGGCTAAACTTAAGAAATTTATTTATTCTTTCAAAAAATAATAAAAAACACAGCAAAATTGAGGCATTTTTAATTGTTTTTACCATATTTTTATGTATTTTTGGTTGTTTTATGGTTTATAGCGCAAGCTCTTACAATGCATTAAAATATTATGGAAGTTCAACATTTTTCTTAAAAAAACAAATTATTGGTTGCATTATTGGAATATTCGCAATGATATTTTTTTCGTTTTTTGATTATAAAAAACTTAAAAATTTTAAGTGGGTTATTTTGTTTTTTTCAATAGTTGCATTGGCACTTGTTTTTGTCCCGGGAATTGGTTTTGCCAATTATGGCGCAAGAAGATGGATACGGATTTTAGGAATATCTTTTCAACCAAGTGAACTTGCAAAATTTGCACTAGTTTTATTTTGTGCTTCGTATCTTAGCGAGGGTTACAAAAATATTAAATATTTCAAAAAATTGTTGCCACCAATATTTGTTGGTGGTCTGCTTTGTTTGTTGGTTATTCTTGAGCCAAATATGAGCATCACAATGTGCCTGGCACTAACGCTTGTTGTTATGCTTGTTGTTGGCGGAATGTCTAAAAAGCACTTTTCAATTTTTGCCAGCCTTGGTGCATGTGCGGTTCCTGCACTCATTATTGCCGAACCATACAGAATTAAGCGTCTGGTTGCATTTGTTGACCCATGGGCAAATCCCAAAGGTGAGGGTTTTCAATTAATTCAGAGTTTGTACGCACTTGGCAATGGCGGTTTGTTTGGTGTTGGGCTTTTTAACAGTCGTCAAAAATATCTTTTTTTGCCCTTTAGTGAATCGGATTTTATTTTTTCTATAATTGGTGAGGAACTTGGACTGGTTGGAGCTGTGTTTGTTTTGCTGGCTTTTACAACAATTATTTTTTGTATAATTAAAATTGGGCTTTGTGCAAACAATAGATTTGGGTGTCTTTTATGCACAGGTATTGCTTCAATTATTGCAATTCAAGTTGCACTAAATGTTGCGGTTGTAACAGGCTCGATTCCGCCCACCGGGCTGCCGCTTCCGTTCATTAGTGCGGGTTCAACAAGCTTGGTGGTTTTCATGAGTGCGATTGGGGTGGTTTTGAATATCAACAAGCAATCAAAAAGCAGAGCCTAGGCTCTGCTTTCTAATTTTTAATAAACCTTGTGAAAATGCTTTAAAACTTTCGAATCAATGTGTTATAATAAATCAGATGAGGTAAAAAATGGAAATTAAAGAAGCAACTGTTAATATGTGTAGAAGAATTGCAGAGGTTAAATATGAAGTTTGGACAACAACGTATAGGGATATTTATCCTGAATATAAATTTAAAAATTTTAATTTTGATACGGAAACAAAAAAGTTTGAATCATTAATTTTCAATCCGAATGTAAATCTTTTCGTTGGAACTGAAAATAATAAAATTATTGGCTATATGGCGGTAGGAAAATCAGATAGACCATTTGATGATAATTTAAAAGAAATTATATTATTATATGTTTTAAAAGATTATCAAAAAATGGGATTTGGAAAGCAGTTTTTTAATTATGCATATAATTTATTAAAATTACAGGGTGAAAAAGAATTTATTATTTCATGTAATAAATTTAACAAGAATGCACTTGCTTTTTATGAAAAAATGGGTGGAAAGATAATTCATATCGATGAGGATTTTGAAGATAAATCTTTAAGTCAAATTAAATTGCTTTTTTCAGTGCAATAACAAGTCATGTCTGGCTCGATTCCGCCAACTGGGCTTCCGCTTCCATTCATCAGTGCAGACAGCACTTCACTTGTGGTGTTTATGTCAGCAATTGGTGAGGTTCTCAATATAAACAAGCAGAGCAAAACATAAACTCTGCTTGTTTTTTTGTAAAATTTGATACAAAATCAAATTCGATATGTTATACTTAAAATATTAGGAGATAAGCTTATGGAAAAATTAGTTATGGAAGTTGGAATGCTACTTAAAAAAGATTTAATATATTATCATGATATGTTAATTTCTCATGGGCTTAAATTAAATTTTGCTTGTGTAACGCACGATTTGTATTATACAAAAGAAAAAAGTCTTGATGGTCTTACAGAAAATCAAATGAAAAAAGCTTGCATAAGAATTAGAAAACTTGAAGGTATGATTGGAGTTAATAAAGACAAGACGAAATCTGACAAAGAAATTAAAGCTGAAGAAACGAAATTGTTAAAAGAAGGTTATTATAAAATTTTTGATACAATAAAATTTGACTTTCAATACAAAAAGCCAGATTGGGATAATTATATTCAGTTGCAAGATATTAAAGATGTTGGATTATTGGTCTATTGGGATCATGATATTTTTTATGAATTGCCGGAGAAAGAACAGCATAAAAAACTTTTGGAAGAATTAAATTCATATGGATTCGAATTTAAAGAAACAGATTTGGGCTTAGATAAATTAAGAACTTTATATTACGGTAAAAAGATGTATAGCTTAAATCAGAATGGATAAATTTTCAGTGCAGTAACAGGTTGTATCTGGTTCGATACCAGTGAGCTGTGGCTGCCATTGCCGTTTATCAGCGCTGGCTCAACTTCACTTGTGGTTTTCATGAGTGCAATTGGTGAGGTTCTCAATATAAACAAGCAGAGCAAAACATAAACTCTGCTTAATTTTTTTGTAAAACTTTGATACAGAATTAAGATTAATGTGCTATAATACAAAAGAGGTAAAGAAAGTGAATACAGTAATTTTGACAAGTTGTTTGGATTTATATGAAAAGGATAAAAATGGGAATAAAATCCCACATAATTTTGGTAATGAAAATGGGATTTTGGATTGCTTAAAAAAAGAATTGAAAAACAACAATAATTTTTTATTTGTTGCAAGAGGGCTGGATGATGAAAGAACTTGGCAATATTATGAAAATACATGCAAATCATTTGAAATAACATTGCCATTTAAGACATATAATATATTAAATAACTCAACAAAAAGTCATGCAAAAGAATTAGTTAAAAATGCCGATTTGATATTTTTATGTGGTGGACATCTGCCAACTCAAAACAAATTCTTTAATGATATAAATTTAAAGGATTTGCTTAAGAATACAAATGCCTTAATTGTTGGTGGAAGTGCAGGAAGTATGAATTGTGCAGATATTGTTTATTGTCCGCCAGAAATTGAAGGGGAAAGTAATAACCCACACTTTAAAAAATATTTAAAAGGTCTTGGATTTACAAAAACAAACATTTTGCCACACTTTCAAGATTTTAAGGACTTTGTCCTTGATGGAAAAAATTATTTAAACGACATCATTTTGCCTGATAGTTATAAGACAAAAATTGTTGCCATAAATGATGGAACTTATATAGTTATTAAAAATGGGAAAGAAAAAATTTTTGGCGAATATTACATTATAGAAAATGGCACCATAAAGTAAATTATTTTCAGTGCAATAAAAGGTCATAACCGGCTCAATACCGCCCACCGGATTGCCACTGCCGTTCATCAGCGCCGGCTCAACAAGCCTGGTGGTGTTTATGTCGGCTGTCGGTGTTGTTTTGAATATTAATAAACAATCAAAAAGCAGAGTGTGATGACTCTGTTTTTTAATTTTTTTTGAAAGTAAGCGAAAAAGTGATACAGATTTCAAATAATATGATATATTTTAACAAAGGAGATTCTCATTATGTTAGAATTTATCAATTCAAAAAAAGAAAAATGCAAATTTGCATTATTATATCAAATTATGGGTGGAGATAATCCAGAAGTTTGCACAGATAACAAGAACTATTTTATGGCTCGCACAGATTCCGAGCATCCAATTTGGTTATGGACAAACTCTAAATTGACAAAAATAAAACTTAACGAAATAAAAGAAAATTTAGCAAAATTTTTGATAAAAGATAAGAAAATAAAATGCACTTGCGATAAGGAAATTTATGATATTCTTCGCAGTGAAAATTATAAATATCTAACCGATGATTATTTTGAAATGGGTACATATTTTTGTGAAAAATTGATTAAGCCACCAGTAGTTGATGGAAAGTGTAGAGTTGCAGAAAGCAAAGATATTCCGACCTTAGTAAAATTCCATAAAGATAATGCATTGGAAATAGATAAAGTAGAAATAACAGATGAGCAATCATTAAAAGATATAACAGATGTTTTTGATAGCAAAAACAGAACTTTTTATGTTTGGGAAAATGACAGCAAAAAATTGGTTTGTATGGCTGTAATCAACAAAAATGGAGATTTTGCGAGAATAAATTTTGTTTATACACCAGAAGAGGAAAGGCGTAAAAACTATGCAAAGAATTTAATTTATACATTAACTCAAAAAGTTTTAGGCGAGAAACTGCTTCCAATTTTATATACAGACTTTAATTATCCGGCATCAAATAAAGCATATATGGCAGTTGGATATGAAAGTTGTGGTTTATTGATTAATTTTTCTTGTCAAAAAGTATTAGTGCAATAAAAAGTCATAACAGGTTCAATCCCGCCAACCGGGCTTCCTTTGCCATTCATCTCGGCAGGTAGTACAAGTTTGGTGGTTTTTTAGCGAAGCGCAAGAAAACATAGTTTTCTTTTGAGTGCAATAGGAGTTGTACTTAACATATCAAAGCAGAGTAAAATTTAACTCTGCTTAATTCTTTATAAAAATTTAATGTACACATGTGTCAATTTGTGCTAAAATAAAAATGTAGGAGATAAAATTTTTATGAAAAATTATGACTATATATTAGTAAGTCAAGAACAATTGAATGCAAAGATGATAAAAAATTTATATAAAGTTGAATTGTGTTCAAGCGGTGAGCCCTATAATGAAGAAATATTTAAAGAAATTTTAATGAATAAAACAAATATTACTTTTGCTTGTGTTCATGGTGAAAATGTTGTTGGGCTGGTTACCATAAATACGGCATCGAAAAAATTTGGTGGGAGCGTTTACATAGTAAATCTATGTGTTAAAAGAGAATGTCAAAGACAAGGTATTGCAAGTAAACTTGTTCTAGAAGCACTTAAATATATAGAGAATAACAATTTGGATACAAAAGAAATGATTTCATTGGAAGTTGATAAAACGAATGAGCCGGCATTTAAACTCTATAAAAAATTAGGTTTTAAATTAGTTTCAGATTATGATGATGACGAACAGTATGGAATGACTGCTAATTATGCAGATATACTAAGCACGTTGAAAGAGTCAAGGCTTATTAATCAATAGATATAATGGACGATTTAATCAAAGCAGTGCAGGTAATCGGGGCCCACAACAAAATAATCGAAAGATTTGAAATGAAAAAGGAACAAACGAACAGTATAGCTTTTGCAATTAGCAAATCAGCAATAGCGAGAGTTTTGACGTGGCGATTGGGGTTGTTCTAAACATAAGTAAGCAGAGGAAAATTTAACTCTGCTTTAATTTTTTGAAAGTTTGTAAAAGGCTTTACAATAATTAAAAGATGAGGGTATAATAGCCACAAAGGAGTTAGTATGCAAGAAATTAAAATTGGAAGAATATATAAACATTTCAAGGGAGACGAATATCTTGTTCAAGATATAGTTTACCATTCCGAAACAAATGAACAATATGTTTTATATCAAGCCCTTTATGGTGATTGTTTAAGATTTGTTAGACCGCTTTCAATGTTTGCAAGCGAAGTTGACCATCAAAAATATCCAAACGTTAAACAAAAATATAGATTTGAATTACAGGACAAAAAAAGCGTTAAAAAAACGTAAATATAGAGTTATATTTTTTTCAGCGTAACAATGGTTCATAACAAAGCAGGGCGTGTGCTCTGTTTTATTTTTTTTCAAAAAAAACGTGCAAAATTGATACAAAATTTATTTTTGTGTGATAAAATTTATTTGAGGTATAAAATTGTGGCGTTTGAAGAATATTGGAACAACATTTATAAAAAGTTTTCAGATGGTAAGCCGGCATATGATGATTGGCTTGATAAATATTTGGGTTTAATTAACAAAACTAAGGGAACAATTTTGGACCTTGGTTGTGGGTTGGGTAATGACTCTTTATATTTAACAGAAAGGGGATTTGATGTTTTGTCGGTGGATTATTCCACACAGGCTATTAAAAATGTAAAAAGGATTATTCCAAAAGCAAAAACTAAAATTGTTGACATTTCAAAAAAATTGCCATTCAAAGATGAAGAGTTTGAGGTTGTTATTGCAGACCTAAGTTTGCACTATTTTGACAATAAAACAACAACGGAAATTATGAAAGAGATTAAAAGAATCTTAAAAGTTGGCGGGTATTTGTTTGCAAGGGTCAACTCAGTTGATGATGTGAATTATGGGGCTGGTCAAGGAGAAAAGCTTGAAGACAACTATTATTTTGTTGATGGTTATAACAAAAGGTTCTTTAGTTTTGATGATATTAATAAATATTTCTCTGTTATTGGTGAGGTTGAGGCTTGTGAGGCCAACATGGAAAGGTACGAAAAAACAAAAAAACTCATTGAAATTAAAGTTAAAAAATAATTATTGTGCGGTTAAATCATTGTGACATCTTCGGTTAATGTTGAATATATCAAAATACGACAATAATTTTTTATAAAATTTATTGTTTTATTGGTCAAAAACGTTTGACACAAATTTTTTGAAATTGTATCATTGATTATGTGTAATGAATTTAATATTTCAAATCATTATATTAAGGAGAAAAAATGAAAAAGAAGTTATTTTCTGGTTTTGCCATGTTAATTACCCTTTTATGTTGTTTATGCCTTTGTGGATGCGGACAACAATGGGTTTGGCATGAAGCAAAAGATTCAACCTGTGATGAGAAAGGAAACATAGGTTATTACACGTTTGACGGAAAAGAAGGGTACTTTAATAAAGACAAAGTTCCGGTTAATGAGTCAGACGTGTTTTTTGATGCATTAGGGCACGA
>CAKJYJ010000006.1 GCA_918262735.1 Clostridiales bacterium | reverse complement strand
AAACAAATCAAACAGCAACAGTAAGTGCAAACACATCTAACAAACCAACAGGAGGGTTAGTGGTTCCAAGTAAAGTAATACAAGATGCCAATGGTTTAACATATGAAGTTACAAAAGTGGGTTCATTTGACACTTGCACTGATCTTACAGAAATTGCCATCCCAAACAGTGTGATCCAGATAAACCAAAATGCATTCAGAGGTTGCGGGGGGCTAATTAGTATGACATTGCCATTTATTGGTGGAAGTGTAAAAAAAGCAACAGACTCATTTCAATATTCTTTTGGATATATATTTAGTACATCGTCTTATACTGGCTCAACAAGTGTTAAACAACAATATTGTGGTGGAAACTCAAGTATAAACCCGATAAACACGACATTCTACATTCCATCCTCACTGAGGTCAGTTACAATTACTGGTGGAAATATATTATATGGAGCATTCGACGGATGCTCAATGCTAACAAGTGTAACCATACCAAGTGATATAACCAGCATAGGTGATTGTGCATTCCGTGATTGCAGTAGTCTAACTAGTATAACAATACCAAATAGTGTAACCAGCATAGGTGGTTATGCATTCAGAAATTGTGGCAGTCTATCAAGCATAACAATTCCAGATGGTGTAACCAGCATAGGTAATTATACCTTCTATAACTGCACCAGTCTAACAAGTATAAACATTCCGAATAATGTAACAAGCATAGATACTGGAACATTCTATGATTGCAGTAGCTTAACATGTATAACCATACCAGACAGTGTAACCAGTATTGGTGGTTCTGCATTTAGGGGGTGCAGTAGTTTAACTAAAATAATTATACCAAGTAGTGTGGCCAGCATAGACAGTGGGGTATTCTATAATTGCAGTAGTCTAACCAGTATAACCATACCAGATAGTGTAACCAGCATAGGTTCTGGAGTATTCAGTGGTTGTGGCTCATTGGAGAATATAACTCTACCATTTGTTGGAGATAGTGTAAAAAAATGGACAGACACATATCAATATCCTTTTGGATATGTGTTTGGAACAACATCTTACGATGGTTCAACAAGTGTTACTCAATCTTACTATGGTTCAAGCACGAGTTCAACAACCAGCAAAACATACTATATTCCATCAACACTAAGGTCAATTACAATTACTGGTGGAAATATATTAAGAGGTGCATTTTATAACTGTTCAATGTTAACAAGCATCACAATTCCTTCCAGTGTAACGAGTATTGGTTCTGCTACATTCTTTGATTGCAATAGTCTAACCAGCATCACAATACCAAATAGTGTAACAAGTATAGGCAATAATGTATTCCAATATTGCAGAAGTCTAACCAGCATAACAATTCCAACAAGTGTAACAAGTATAGGTAATTATGCATTCTCTGATTGTAGTAGTCTAACCAGCATCACAATACCAAATAGTGTAACGGGTGTAGGTTATGGAGCATTCTGTGATTGTAGTAACTTAACTTCGGTTATAATATCAAGTTTATCAGCCTGGGCAAGTATATCATTTGATGGTTATTATGCAAATCCATTATATTATGCAAAGAAACTATACCTAGGAAGTGCAACCCCAGAAAATGAAATAACAGAAATAAATAACTTAGGTGATATAACAGAAATAAAGGCATATGCGTTCTATAATTGCCATAGCCTAACTAGAATTACAATTCCAGAAGGCGTAACGAGTATAAGTCATGAAGCATTCGATGGTTGCAACAACTTAACCAGTATTACTATCTCATCAAGTGTAACAAGTATAGGTGGTTCTGCATTCCGTTGTTGTTATGCTCTAGCAGAGGTATATAACAAATCCACATCATTAAATATAACGGCTGGTGAATCTTATTCAGCAAATGGAAATGCAGGAACTTATGCAAAGGTTGTATTTGGACCAAATGATAATTATCAAACAAGAATAGTAAGAGATGAAGATAATTGTATAGCATATTATGTGCATGGAAATGACAATATTGCTCTTGTATGCTACGATAAAACAAAAACAAATATTACACTAAATTCGAACACAACAGAAATTAATCTTTTTGCATTCTATGATTGTAGAAGCTTGAGCCAAATCACAATCCCATCAAGTGTAACAAGCATAGGTATTGATGCATTCTATGATTGTAGCAATTTAACAAGTGCTACATTTGAAAATCCAAATGGTTGGTTTGTGGCAGATTCTAAAAATGCAACCAGCGGAACCGATGTTACTCTAACAAATTCAGAAACCAATGCAACATACTTAAGAACGACATATTACAATAAGTACTGGAAGCGAAGTGCATAGCGATTATATAAATAATTTTAAAAAGGCTCAGGCGTAATGGCTTGGGTCTTTTTAATTTGGAAGACGCACTCACTTTGTGGCGCCCATTTTCGTGTGGCACTTGGTATTGGTTGATGTGTTATAGTTTGGGTGTGTTGTTTAGATGTTTTTTCCATATATAACATATAACACTTACGGCAATTTGTTTGCAATTTTGTGTTTGTTATGGTATAACATTGTGAAATGTTGGAGGGCAAATATGATTAAACTTGAAAATATAACCAAAACATACATTGCAGGCGACACCAAGGTTGAAGCCCTAAGCAATGTTAGTATGTGTTTTAGAGAAAAAGAGTTTGTTTCAATTTTGGGGCCAAGCGGTTGCGGGAAAACAACGCTATTAAACATTCTTGGTGGGCTTGATCGTTACGATAGTGGCGATATTTTTATTAATGGAATTTCAACCAAGGATTATGCAGATGGGGATTGGGATACATATAGAAATCACTATATTGGTTTTGTGTTCCAAAGCTACAATTTAATTCCCCATTTAAGCGTGGTTGAAAATGTTGAACTTGCCCTTTCAATTGGCGGTGTTGACAAAAAGAAGAAAAGAACAATGGCTCTTGATGCCCTTAAACAAGTTGGGCTTGAGTCGCAGGCAAAAAAGAAACCGAACCAACTTTCTGGTGGGCAGATGCAAAGGGTTGCAATTGCAAGGGCAATTGTAAACAATCCTGAAATAATTTTAGCAGATGAGCCAACAGGGGCACTAGATAGTGAAACAAGCAAACAGGTTATGGATATTCTTAAAGAAATTTCTAAAAAGCATTTAATTATTATGGTAACTCACAATAGGGAAATTGCCGAAGAATATTCAACAAGAATTATTAAACTTCACGATGGAAAAGTAATTGGTGATTCAAACCCATTTAATGAAAATAAAAATATAGAAGTACCACAAAAGCCAGTAAATAACAAAAAAAGTGCAATGTCCATATTCACAGCATTTTCACTTTCATTCAAAAATCTTTTCACAAAAAAAGCCAAAACAATTTTAACCAGCATTGCGGGCAGTATTGGAATTATTGGAATTGCCCTTGTGCTTGCCGTTTCAAATGGTTTTACAGGCTATATTAACAATCTTCAAAGTGACGCGCTTGGCAACTATCCAATAACCGTGTCTGCCATTACAATAGACATGAACAGTTTTGCCAATATCAGCCCAGAAGATGATGATGAAGAAGGGGTTGATGAAGACATTATTATTCCATACAACCCATTAGAAAAATATGTTCAGTTTGGGCACTATAATAACATAACAACAGAATTTGTTGATAAGGTTAAACAATTTGAGCAGAATGATAAAAATAATGGTGGCACAAAACTAAATGCTGTGGACTACAATTACTATATTCCCGTTAAACTTATATCCAGAGGCTCAGATGGGGAATATTCATTTACAATTAGAAAAAATGCAATCAGCGTTTTAAGCAGTGACACAAGCAGCCCAATTTACCCAATGGGCAACAACTTTGACTATGTTATGGGGCAATATGATGTTATCTACGGAAATCTCCCACAAAAAGATGAGAGTGACCCTTTCACAAAAGAAATTATGCTGGTTGTTGATAAAGGTAATAAAATTCCTGCCGAAACACTAAAGGAACTGGGAATTAAAACGCCAAAAGATGAGTATGGGAAATATATAAATATTAACTTTGAAGACATTTTAAACAAAGAATACAAATTGGTTTTCAATGACGATTACTACACTCCAAGCAGTGAAAACTTTGACGAAATAACAGCCTTTGACAAAATGGATACAACCAATCAAACGGTGCTAGAAAGTGCATATAACAATGCAACCTACACATTAAAGATTTGTGGGGTTTTAAGGCAAAAAGAGGATTCAACATCAACCGTGCTTCAAAGCGGTCTTGTTTATATGAACGATTTGGAAGAGTTCTACGCTGAGAATTGTCAAAATTCAATAATTGCACAAAAGGAACTAGCAAACAAGGCAAATGGCGACTACACGCTTTATGACCCATATAAAATTGATGTTGCAGAAATGGGAATGCTACCAAGTTTTGCTAGCGTTGCTGCAATAAATGCATTTTTAGATTTACAGTATGGATACACCTTTTCTGAATCCGTGATTTTTGATATAGCTATGCAACAGATTGGAATTAGCAATGTGCCAATTAGCATTAAATTTTATCCAAAGAATTTTAATGCAAAAGAAAGCATTGTTAAAATGATTAAAGAATATAATTCAACAAAAACCGAGGGAAGTGACAAGATTGTTTATTCCGACAATAGTGAATTTTTAACAAACACCCTCGGTCAACTTGTTAATATTATTTCGTATGTGCTTATTGCCTTTGCGTCAATTTCTCTTATTGTTTCTTCAATTATGATTGGAATTATCACATACACCTCGGTTATTGAAAGAACAAAAGAAATTGGCGTGCTTAGAAGCATTGGTGCAAGAAAAAAAGATATTTCCAGAGTGTTTAATATGGAAACATTTATTATTGGGCTAACCTCGGGGATTTTTGGCGTTTTGGTAACATTTATTTTATCTATTCCAATTAGTTTAATAATTAAAGGCGTGGCTAATGGTGCAGTAACAACAAACATTGCATCGCTGCGCCCAGACCATATGATTATGCTTGTGGTTGTTTCGGTATTTTTAACTCTTATTGCCGGGCTTGTGCCAGCAAGAATTGCATCTAAAAAGGACCCAGTTAAAGCACTAAGAACAGAATAAATGCAATCTGTTTGTGGAACAGATAGAAATAAAGATATGTCAAGGTCTATTCTTTGGCATATTTTTTTTACATAAAATGAAAGGGCAGTTTAATCAATTATGAACTAATTATCACATAATTGTTTGACTTTAACGCTTAAATAATAGTATTATTATTAGTGATGAAGAAAAATAAACAGATTGAAGTTGAAAGGGTAAACCCAGACATTAATTACGGATTAAGCAAGGTTCAAGTTCAAGAAAGAGTGGAAGCGGGGCTTGTTAACAACACAAAACAGAATTCAGGGAAGTCTGTACTTAAAATTTTTGTTGATAACATTTGCACATTCTTTAACTTAATTTGGATTATTGTTTTTGTTGCCCTTTGTGTTGTTGGGGCATACTCAGATTTGCTGTTTATTATTGTTATTATTCTTAACACAACAATTGCGATTATTCAGGAAATAAAAGCAAAAATCACCGTTGAAAAACTATCATATGTAACCGCACCTAAAATATTGACCATTCGTGATGGTGTGGAAGAAAAAATTAATGCAAATAAATTGTGTTTAGACGATATTATTAAACTTTCTGCAGGAAATCAAATTCCAACCGATTGTGTTATGCTTGATGGTAAAATAGAAGTTAATGAAAGTATGTTAACAGGGGAGTCACTTGCTGTTAAAAAGGTGGAAGGCGACACATTGTTTGCTGGTAGTTTTATCATTAGTGGTGGTTGCACGGCAAAGGTGAACAAGGTTGGTAAAGACAGTTATATTCAATCGGTTGCAACTCAGGCAAAAAAATTCAAAAGCCCAAGTTCAAATTTGTTTAAGGATATCAACGCACTTGTTAAATATATTGGCGTTATTATAATTCCAATTAGTGCCCTAATGCTCCTTAACAATTATTTTGCATACGGGAAAAACATTAATATTGCAATTGCAAAAACCTGTGGGTCAATAACCGGAATGGTTCCTGCCGGAATGTTTTTGCTTATTACCATTGCACTTTCGCTTGGTGTTATTAAACTAAGTTACAAAAAAACACTCGTTCAAGATATATATAGTATTGAAATGCTTGCAAGAACCAACGTTTTATGTTTAGATAAAACTGGAACAATTACCGATGGGACAATGCGTGTTTGCGAGCATATTAACATTAAAGAACTGGAAGGTTATTCTAACGAGAATATTATTTCAAATATACTAAATGCACAATCCGCCAATAATCAAACGGCAAATGCGCTGCTTCTTTATTACAAGAAATCAAATGATTATTTTGTTGTTAATAATGTTGAATTTTCAAGCAAAAGAAAATGCACAATAACCTGTTTTGATGGTATTGGTACGTTTGCAATCGGCGCTCCAGAATTTTTGCATGTTGGAACTCTAGATAAAGAAATTGAAGAACTTATTTTCAAAAAACAAAATGACGGCAAACGGGTTGTTATGCTTGCATACAGTGACCAAAAAATGATTAATGATGAATTACCGTTTAGAATGGAACCAATGGCAATAATTATTATTGAAGATCACATCAGAGAAGATGCAATTGAAACAATTAATTGGTTCAAACGCAACGATGTTCAAATTAAAATTATTTCTGGTGATAATCCATACACAGTTGCAAACATTGCAAAACGTGTGGGTGTTGAAAATGCAGATGCTTGCATAAGCTTGGAAGGTTTAAGCCTAACTGAAGTTGAAAAAATAGCGGCAAACTTTACCGTTTTTGGAAGAGTTAGCCCAGAACAAAAACATGTTATTATTAAATCACTTAAGAAAAAGGGTTACACTGTTGCAATGACGGGTGATGGTGTTAACGACACTCTTGCGCTTAAAGAATCCGATTGCTCTATTGCAATGGCAGATGGAAGTGAGGTTGCTAGAAACCTATCGAACATTGTTCTTTTGGACAGTAAGTTTAGTTCGCTTCCTGCTGTTGTTGAAGAGGGAAGGCGAGTTATTAATAACGTTCAAAGGTCAAGCACTTTGTTTTTAATGAAGACAGTGTTCACCATACTGCTTTCGTTAATTACCATAATAACGCTTAGTCCGTATCCTTTTAGTCCAAGCCAATTATTACCACTAGAAATGTTTGTTATTGGTATGCCATCAGTTGTGCTTGCACTCCAACCAAACTCTAATTTAATTAAGGGAGATTTTATTCCAGAAGTTCTAAAGCGGGCTTTGCCGAATGGTCTTTTAATGTTGTTTAATATGTTGGTTGTTATAACCCTTGCAAACCTTAACCTACTAAATGTTAACGAATATCAAACGGTAAGCACAATGGTTTTAATGGGAACAGGATTTATTAACTTGGTTTATCTTTGCGTTCCATTCAATATTTTAAGGGCAGTGTGCTGTGTGCTTTCGGGGCTGTGTCTTACAATTGGAACGGTTGCTCTTGGTAAGTTCTTTGGCATTATAACAATAACACTAAAGGTTGCTTTAATTTTTGTTGGCTTAATTGGAATTTCAATTCCACTACATCATTATTTACCAAAACTAAGCGATGTGCTGTATAACAAATTTAAAGAAGTTGATTTGGGTATTAAAGCAAAAAGAAAACGCCGAAGGGAGAAAAAAGAGGCAAAAAAGAGGTTAAAACGAGGAGAAATAGTTTTAAGAGATTTTGATGATGAGGAGTAATAATAAAGGTCTTCGCACTAAAGATGCGAGGGCTTTTATTGTTATTTTTTTATTAAAATTGTTTTTATATTTTACCAATCTATTGTATAATACAAGTATGATACAAATAACAAGAAACTGGTATGAAATATTAAAACCAGAATTTGAGAAAGACTATTTCAAACAGTTGCAAGTCTGGCTTAATGAGGAGTATTCAAAATACAATATTTTTCCACCATATAATAAGATTTTTAGTGCACTTAACTATGTTAAGTTTAGTGATGTTAAGGTTGTTATTATTGGTCAGGACCCATACCACGAAATTGGGCAGGCAATGGGAATGAGTTTTAGTGTTCCAGACGGCGTGCCATTGCCACCAAGTCTAAAAAACATCTATAAAGAAATTGAAGATGAGTTTAATATTAAGTGTGAACAAACTGGCGATTTAACCAGATGGGCAAAGCAGGGTGTTTTGCTTCTAAATGCAGTTTTAACTGTAAGAGAAGGTTGTGCCAACTCCCATAGGGGCAGAGGCTGGGAGAATGTTACAGCAGAAATAATAAAAAAACTAAATGAGCGGGATGACCCAGTTATATTTATGCTTTGGGGCGGAAATGCAAAAGAGTTTGAAAAATACATAACGAGTAAAAAGCATTATATATTAAAATCAGCACATCCAAGTCCACTTTCGGCATATAATGGATTTTTTGGTAATGGACATTTTATTAAATGTAATAACATATTAAAACAACTTGGCAAAGAGCCAATAGATTGGAGGTAGATTATGAATTTAGCAATAATTGGTAGCGGTGGCGATGGTGCCGGAATGAACGGATGCTTATACTGGCTTTGTAAAAACTTAAAAAAACATAATATTATTGCATTCAATAGAGGATATCAGGGAATAATTGATAATGATATTGCATCTTACACATTAAAGGATTACAAAAACGAAGAGAAGAAAGGTGGAATAATTATTAAGTCGTCAAGGTCAAATGAGTTTAGAACCGAAGAAGGAAAAAACAAGGCAATTAAAAACCTAAAAAAGAATAATATTGATGTTTTAATTATTATGGGCGGTAATGGTTCACTGCTTGGCGCAAAAGAATTAATTAAACGTGGGGTTAATGTTATTTTTATTCCAACAACAATCGATAATGATGTTGCAGAAAGTGACTATAGCATTGGTTTTGACACGGCAGTTAATAATGCCGTTGACTTTATTTCTAAAGTTGATACATCAATGAAAGCTTTTGACAGAATTTGCATATATGAAGTTATGGGAAGATTTTGTCCCGATATTTCAAACGCTGTTGCAAAAAGGGTGGGAGCTAGTTACACATTCACCAATAAAAGCACAAAAACGGAACTATTAAACACTGTTAAAAAATCAATTAAAGACGGCGACTATTCACCAATTATTATTCTGCAAGAAAACACGGTTGGTGCAGAAGAACTAAAAAAATTTCTGGCAGAAAAGCTAAATAGAGATATTAAGTATTCAATAGTTGGATATGCCCAGCGTGGTGGATTTGCAACAAAGTATGAGCTTAAAATGAGTAGGGCTTTTGCAAACATGGCAATTAATTGTGTGCGCAAACAAAAATTTAACGTTCTTGTTAGATATAACAAAGAAACAAACAGATTCGAAACGATTGAGATATAGTGGAGGTTATTATGTATGACATTATAATCATCGGCGGGGGTTGTGCCGGACTTACCGCTGGCATATATGCCAAAGAGGCAAATAAAAGCGTGCTCATATTAGAAAAAATGGGTGCGGGCGGACAGTTGAACAATATTTTTAATGTAACAAATTATCCAGGGTTTGAAAGTGTAAATGGTTATGAACTAGCAGAAAAAATGCACCTTCAGGCAACAAGGCTTGGTGCCGAAATTAAAAATGAAGAAGTAACACAAGTTGATTTTTCAAAAGATATTAAAATTGTTAAAACAAATTATAATGAATACATGTCAAAGAATGTTATTATTGCAACAGGAGCAAGTGCAAGAAAATTAAATGTTTATGATGAAGAGAATTTTTACGGTCGTGGCTTAAGTTATTGTGCAACATGTGATGGTAATTTATTTAAAAATAAAACTGTTGCGGTTGTTGGTGGTGGAAATACCAGCATTGATGATTGTTTATATTTATCTAACATTGCAAAAAAGATTTATTTAATTCATAGACGCGAGGTTTTTACTGCTAATGAAAAAGAATTAAACAAAGTTAAAGCACTGGGAAAAAATGATGGTGTTGTTGAGATTAAAAGCAACATGATTGTAACAAAACTATTTGGTGATAACGTTCTAAAACAGATAGAACTAACAAACACAAAAACAAACACAAAAGAAACAATAGATGTTGACGGGTTGTTTGTTGCTATTGGAAGAAAGCCAGACACTGAATTGTTTGAGGGTATGTTGGAATTTACCAATGAGGGATTTATTAAAACAAATGAGAATATGGAAACAAGTATAAACGGAGTTTATGCAGTTGGTGATGTTAGGAACACAAATCTTAGGCAAATAATAACCGCATGCGCTGATGGTGCGATTGCCGTTTCTAATATTGTTAAGAAAAAATAAAAGGCGAGGATAATGGATTTAATAACGGTAAACTTAAAAGAGAATATGCCACCCGTTGACATTGCAATTTGCAACATGGAACTTGAAATTGAAGTTGCAAAGGTAAGCGGAGTTAAGGCAATTAAATTTGTTCATGGTTATGGCAGTAGCGGAGTTGGCGGGGCAATTTGCTCAGCGGTTAGGGAGCGTTTATTCTCACTAAAAAAACAAAGAATAATAAAGGACTACATTTTTGGTGAAGATTGGAATTTAGAAAATCCAAAATGTTTCAAGTTAATAACAACACTAAAAAATGGCTACGACGGCGAAGACCTAAACCACTGCAACGCCGGCATGACAATTGTGTTTGTTTAATAAATAATTAGCAAAAAATATTAAATAAAAAATATTCCAAAAAAAATAATTTAATGGAATATTTTTTAATTATTTTATTTTTTAATAAAATATGCTAAAAACTCTTTATTTCCGGCGGTTCCAAGGATTGGTGACGTGCAATAATTAATTAAATTAAATGAATTATTTTCAAAATAATTAATTATATTTTTTCTAATATTTTCCTGAATTTTTTCATCCTTAATAACGCCTCTATATTTTTTTGCAATTTCTTTACCACATTCAAATTGCGGTTTAATTAAAACAACCAATTCTTTTTGAGGTTTTAACACTTCTGCAAATTTACTGGCTAGAAGTTTTAGAGAAATGAAAGAGCAATCACAAACGGCAATATCAATTTCGTCAGGAAGAGCTGGCAGGTTTCTAAAATCGGTTTTTTCCATATTGATAACTCTATCACAGTTTATAAGGGATGTGTGCAATTGGTTTGAACCCACGTCAACTGCGTAAACTTTTTTTGCACCGCTAAGAATTGCAAAATCTGTGAACCCACCAGTTGATGCTCCAACGTCTAACACAACCTTATTGTTGAAATTAATGTTCCACTCTTTTTGTGCGTGTTCAAGTTTTAGCCCCGCCCGGGAAACGTATTTTAGTTTTTCTCCAACAATGTTTATTTTGCAATCATCCAAAACATTTGTTCCTGGTTTGGTGCAAAGCTTGCCGTTAACTTCAACAATGTTTGAGGTGATTGCCTCTTTTGCCTTTTCTCTTGTTGGGAAGAATTTATGTTCAAATAAAAACAAATCTAATCGCATACCCAATTATATCATATTATTTATTTTTCAAAAAGCGATTTTAATTGACTATTTTATTTTCTACTTGTAAAATATATTAGGTTAAATGAGGGGTAATTATGGTAACACTAGTTATTATGGACGGGCTTGGAATAAACAAATCCAAATTTGGAAATGCTGTTAAAATTCAAGGTATGCCATATTTTCATAAGTTAAAAAAGCTTTTTCCATACACGGAAATACAGGCAAGTGGAGAGTATGTTGGGCTTACTGCTGGACAGATGGGCAACAGCGAAGTGGGACACCTAAATCTTGGTGCAGGAAGAGTTGTGTATCAAGATTTATCTAGGATTAATAACGCAATTGCAAACGGGGAGTTTTTTAATAACGTTGCCCTTAAAAATGCAATACAGCATGCGGTAAAAAACAATAGTACACTTCATATTATGGGGCTTTGTTCAGATGGTGGGGTTCATTCACACATAAACCACTTAAAAGCGTTAATTGACATGGCAAATGGTATGGGTGCTAAAATCTATCTCCATATGTTTTTAGATGGTAGAGATACTCTTATTACCAGTGGCTCTGGGTTTGTTAATGATATAAATGACTACATTAAAGGTAAGAATGCTGTTGTTGCTTCATTGTGTGGTAGGGTTTATGCAATGGATAGAGAAAAAAGGTACGACAGGGTTAAAAAGGCATATGATATGCTTGTTTATGGCAAAACCGAGCAGGGTGAAAAAACAATTGACGATGCATTTGCTGATAGTTATGGAAATAAGGTATATGATGAATTTTTTGAACCAACCAAGCTTGTTGGTTTTGAACCAATAAAAGATGGTGACTCTGTTATTTATTTCAACTATAGAACCGATAGGGCAAGAGAGCTCACCGAAGCATTAACGCAAAAAAGGTTTAATGAATTTGAACATAAAAAATTCAAAAACTTATGTTTTACAACATTCACTGAGTATGATGCTAGTTTTGAAAATATTAACATTGCTTTTCCACCAGAAAAGATAGACGATAATTTAAGTGCAATCATTTCTAAAAATGGGCTTAAACAATTTCATATTAGTGAAACAACAAAGTATGCTCACGTAACTTTCTTTTTTAATGGTGGAATTGAAGATGCATATGCTGGGGAAGATAGAAAATTAATTGATAGTCACAATGTTATGAATTTTGCAAGTGTACCAAAAATGAAAGCGTTTGAAATAACCGATGATGTTTTAATGGCAATAACCGAAAAGAAATATGATTTTATTTTGGTGAATTTGTCTAATGCTGATATGATTGGACATACTGGAGATTTAAACGCGGCGGTTAAAGCTGTTGAAGCGGTTGATAAATGTGCATATGCAATTGCTCTTGCAACGCTTACCGCAGGAGGAGATTGTATTATTACCGCCGATCATGGCAATGCTGAAGAAATGATTGGTAAAAATGGAGAAGTTATAACATCACACACAACTAATCCTGTGCCAGTTCTTGTTTGTTCGGAAAGAAACAAAAATGTTAAGTTAATTAAAGATGGGAAGCTTGCCAATATTGCACCAACCGTGTTAAAGCTTCTAAACATTGATATTCCTTCAAACATGGAAAAGCCATTGTTTTAGAGGGTGGAATTATTTATGCTGAAGATAATAATATATATTTTTTTAGCATTCATTTTTCTTTTTTTTGTTGGGGTTTTTGCAATGTTTTTACTTGTTAAAAGTTTTGACAGTTGGAACTCATCTATAAACAATGAGGCTGGGGCAAATAAGAGAAAGCAAAAAGATAAAAACGCTTGTGAGTACTGTGGTTCAAAAATACTAAAAAATGATGAAGAATGCCCATATTGTGGGGCAAAACAAGCAATAAAGAAAAATAAGAAACAT
Source organism: Clostridiales bacterium (assembly GCA_918262735.1). Taxonomy (GTDB): domain Bacteria; phylum Bacillota; class Clostridia; order Christensenellales; family UBA1242; genus HGM11367. Next base: position 7,481 of record CAKJYJ010000006.1, on the reverse strand, counting down.
AGGTCTTGAAAATTATGTGGCAAATATGATATACTCACACACGTTAATTTGGAGATATAATGGAAAAATTTGATGCTATTGTAATTGGTTCCGGTCATGCGGGGAGCGAAGCAACGCTTGCTCTTGCAAGAAAGGGACATAAGGTTTTACTTTTAACGATATCACTTGATGCTATCGCTTTTTTGGCATGTAATCCATCAATTGGTGGAACGGCAAAAGGTCACCTAGTTTGTGAAATTGATGCCCTTGGTGGAGAAATGGGAGTTAATACCGATGCAACTAGCATACAAATTAGAATGTTAAATGCGGGCAAAGGTCCTGCGGTTTATAGTTTAAGGGCTCAGGTTGACAAACAAGAATATCACAACCGTATGAAAAAAGTTTTGGAGGACGAACCAAACGTTTATATTAAGCAAGCTGAAGTTAAAGAAATTTTAACCGAAAACAAAAAGGTTGTTGGGGTAACAACCCAGCAGGGCGAAACATATTTTGCGGATGCTATTGTTGTTGCAACCGGAGTTTATCTTAAGAGTAGAATTTTAATTGGAGAATACACAAAAAATGTGGGACCAAATGGCTTTAGTAGGGCGGAAAGTTTAACCGATTCTATTGCAAGTTTAGGACACACAATATTTAGGTTCAAAACAGGAACTCCGGCAAGAATTAATGGAAGAACAATCAATTTTGATGAAATGGAAGAGCAAAAGGGTGACGAGGATATTCAGAGTTTTAGTTTTATGAGCGACAAAACACCAGTGAATGTAACCTCATGCTTTTTAACATACACGAATAAAAACACCCATGATATTATTTTAGAGAACTTAAGCCGTGCACCAATGTTTAACGGAGAAATATCTTCTGTTGGTCCAAGATATTGTCCAAGCATTGAAAGTAAAATTGTTAGATTTGCAGATAAGGATAGACATCAACTATTTTTGGAACCAGAAGGATTAAAAACAAATGAATACTATGTTCAGGGTATTTCAACATCGCTCCCAGTTGATGTTCAAAAAATAATGTATCCAAGCATAAAGGGGTTAGAAAACGCAATGATAATGCGTGATGCCTATGCAATTGAATATGATGCAATAGATTCAACCGAATTAAAGCCAAGCCTGGAAAGTAAGTTGATTGAAAATTTATTCTTTGCTGGTCAGGTTAATGGAACAAGTGGATATGAAGAGGCTGGAGCCCAAGGTATTATTGCGGGAATAAATGCGGGATTAAAATTAGAGGGGAAAGAACCTTTAATTCTTAAACGTAACGAAGCATACATTGGTGTTTTAATTGATGACCTTGTAACCAAAGGAACTAACGAGCCATATAGAATGATGACATCACGTGCTGAGTATAGATTGATTCTTCGCCAGGACAATGCTGATGTTAGGTTAACTGAGATTGGTAGGCGTATTGGACTTGTTAGCAACGAAAGATATAACAGATTTTTAGAAAAACAAGAAAGGGTTAAAAAAATTTTTGATTTACTTGATACTAAACTTGTTCTAGATGATAGGCTCATTTCTCTTTTTGAACAAAAAGGAGAAAGTAAACCAACACAAAGTTTCACGGTTAGGAAGGCAATAAAAAGAAGCAATATTGATATTTTTGACATAAATAAGGTCTATGGTATTTTTGATGGGTTCAACAAACGAGAGCTCGAATATGTTAACACTGAAGTTAAATATGAGGGGTACATTGCCCAAGAGGCTGATGATATTGCAAGGGTGCTGAAACAAGAGGCCATAACAATCCCAGCTGACATAAACTTCATGGAACTTAAAGGTTTAAGAATGGAGGCGAGGGAAAAACTCGAAAAAATTAGACCGCTTAATATTGGTCAGGCATCTAGAATTTCTGGCGTTAGCCCAGCAGATATATCTGTTTTAATAATTTATTTAAAAACTCTTGAAAAAAGGAGTTAACAATGAAAGAACTATTAAAAAAGTATTTTAATAAATATGGCATTTCTGCAGATGATGATAAATTGAATGAGTTTTGTGAATACTATAATATTGTTATTGAAGAGAATCAAAAATTCAACTTAACGGCAATAACAGAAAAGAATGATTTTGCACTAAAACATTTTTTAGATTGCGTTATTCCTGCAAGTTTAATTAAAGACGGGGCAAAACTATTAGATATTGGTGCGGGTGCGGGGTTTCCATCCATACCACTAAAAATTTTAAGGCCAGACTTAAATATAACAATGATTGATTCGTTAAATAAAAGAGTTAATTTCTTAAATGAAACGGTACAAAAATTAAACCTGAGCAACATTTCTGCAATTCACACAAGGGCAGAAGACTATGCAGCAAAGAATAGAGAGCAATTTGATGTTGTTATTGCTCGCGCGGTTGCCGGATTAAACACACTTAGTGAATATTGTTTGCCATTTGTTAAGATTGGCGGTGTGTTTATTGCAATGAAAGGAAGTTCATACGGGCAAGAACTAGACGAGGCTAATGGGGCAATTAATATTTTGGGTGGTAGGATAAAAGATATTAAATTAACCCAAATAGACGAGATGGAAGGCGAAAGAGCCAATATTGTTGTTGAAAAGGTAAGTGCAACTCCTGCGAAATATCCAAGGGGTAAAAATCTGCCACGACTAAAACCGCTAAAATAGATTTGCGAGAATACACTTATTGGAAATAAAACAAATGTTTGGTTGATAACTACACAAAGTTTTGTAACAATATTTGCCAAATATAAACAAAAAATACCATATATTGTGTTGTCAAGAAAAATACGATACCATTTTACAAAAATATGACATTTTTTATGTGGAAATGTGGATAACTTATACACAATATTCACAAAATGGGCATTTTGTATAAAAATTCAATAATTATAAATCAAAATGTATAAATATTAAATTGTGGAAATGTGGATAACTTGTGAAACTTATCCCCTTTCCCTTTATTTTAGGTAAATGTCTATGAAAACGAGTAATGTTTAACGAGCGTATAATATTTCAGATAAAAATCTTTATGCAAAACGGCAGTTATTTTTATTCATTTTATGCATAAACCATACAAAAATAAAAAATCTTTTTGTAAAAATGTTGTAAAGTTATAGACAAATAATTTAATAAATTGTAAACTAAATGACCAGGAGAAATTATGAGTGCAAGTTTAGATAATGTTATATTATCACCCATAAGCGAGAATGAAATTAAGGAATTAAATCCAATTGTTTTGGCATTTATTGGTGACGGAGTGCACACTCTTTACGTTAGGGATATGATTGTGAAATCTTCCAACCTACTTGCAAATGGGTGTCATAAAGAAAGTGCTAAACTATGTAATGCAAAGTCGCAGGCAAATAAACTTGCCACAATTATGAATTTATTAACCGATGAGGAAAAAGATATTGTTCGTCGTGCAAGAAATGCAAAAACTCATCACACAGCAAAAAATAGTGATGAAGAAACATACAAAAAAGCAACCTCTTTTGAGGCACTTATTGGTTACTTGTATTTACTTGGCAGGTATGATAGAATTAAAGAGCTTTTAAGCAGTGAGGAGAATGTGTAATGATTATAGAAGGTAAAAATGCAATATTTGAAGCACTAAACAGTAATCAAACAATAAACAAATTAATGGTTCAAAATAACTTAACCGACAATATGAGCAATCAAATTATAAAAATTGCTAAGGATAAGGGAATTAGAATCGACTTTGTTTCAAAAGAAGTTTTAGATAGAAAAACAACGAACAGGCATCAAGGCTTTGTTGGCGAAGTTACAGATTTTAAGTATGGTGAAGTTGAAGATATTTTTAATTTGGCAACAAAACGAGGCGAAGACCCATTTATTGTTATTTTAGATGGCATTGAAGACCCTCATAATTTGGGTGCAATAATAAGAACTTGCGAGTGTGCAGGCGTTCATGGTATAATTATTCCAGAGCATAGGTCTTGTGCTGTTAACGACACGGTTGTTAAAACAAGTGCCGGAGCAACATCAAATATGATTATTGCAAGGGTTGGTAACATTAACAGCACAATTGAAATACTAAAAAAAGAAGGTGTTTGGGTTTATTGCCTAGAAACTGGTGGCGATGAAATGACCCAAACAAACTTAAAAGGTTCAATTGCAATTGTTGTTGGAAGTGAAGGGCGTGGAGTTAGTAGGCTCACCAGAGAAAAATGTGACAAAACAATATCAATTAAATTAAAAGGTAAAATTAATTCGTTAAATGCTAGCGTTGCAACTGCGGTTGTTGTTTATGAAGTATTAAGGCAAAGAGGTTAAATGTATACAAGTTTAACAGATGAACAAATTTTGGACTTATATAAAAAAGGAGACGACAAGGCTCTAGATTTTTTGTTGGAAAAATATAAGTTGCTTGCAAGCAAAATTGCTCGTAGTTATTTTTTGGTTGGGGCACAAAGTGAAGATATTTTGCAAGAAGCAATGATTGGGCTATATAGTGCATGCAGAACATTTGATAGCAATGCACAAACATCATTTAAGTCGTTTGCAACTCTTTGTATAAACAGGGCGGTTCAATCGGCAATAAAAACAGCAAACAGATTAAAGAATAAATATCTTAATGAAAGTTACACGCTAACCAGCCAGGGTGCCGTGATGATTGATGATGTTGTTGGCGAAAACGAAGATGTGTGTTTATACATTCCATCAAACACAATTCAGCCAGAAGATGCACTTCTTGCCAATGAAAGAAAAACAGAACTTGAAAATATAATTGAAGAAAACTTGTCAAAAAAAGAAAAGAATGTTTTGGCACTATATTTAACCGGTCTTTCTTATGCAGAAATTGCGAACAGGCTTGGAGAAACAACAAAAAGTGTTGACAATGCAATATCCAGAACTAAAAAGAAACTTGAAGAATTATTGTAATTTTTAAGGAATACATTTATTGTATTCTTTTTTTTGTTGAAAAAATAATATTAATATTGTATAATGAACTCATGAAAAAATTTATTGTGGTTACTTTAATGTTTCTTTTAACATTTGTTACATTTTCGAAAATCGGTGCGTTTGCGTCTGGTGAAAAATATGTTAAATCGCTGTATAGTGGGGTTAGGGTATTAAATGAGCCGAATGTTGATTTAGAAAATAATGTGCTTTTAACATTAAACTATGGCGATGTGTTAAAACTAAAACAAAATGACACGATTGTGGGTGACGATGGAAGCAATTATTATATTGTTGAAGTTAATATTGAGAACGTGTTGCAAGGGTATGTGCTAGCTTCGTTTGTAAATTTGGTTGATAATTCGTCTCCAATTAGAAATTTAGATGCAAATGCAAAAACCAAATCAGAGGCAAAGATTTATTCCAAAACAGTTGATGAAACGTTTGAAGAAACAGGCGAAACATTAAATGCTGGCGAGAGTATTAAAATTGTTGACGGTTATAATTCATCAAAACAGTACACAAGAATTCAATATAAATTAGAAAATGGTGAAATTGCAATAGGATATATTGAAACATCAAAAATTCAAATAAGTGGAGTTTCACGTTCAACCATTGGGGCAATAATAATTATTGTAACAACAATTTCATTGGTTTTAATTGTTTTTGGAATTAAAGGCAGGCATAAAAAAGCATTAAAAAAGTTAGTTGTGGGTAAAAAATAAAAAACGGACCTTTCAAAAGGTTCGTTTTTAGTTTAATGATGAAAGGAATTATTTTATTTTGTTAGAATAATTTGTAGCACAAACAAAAAATAACTCATCCAAATAAACAGCGAGTGTAATAACTGCCATTTATTTAACAGAAAAAATTTAAACTATTTGACATTTTTGCACAAAATATTGTATAAATACAATAAATATGGTTTTTTGAAGCTAATTTTAATAAAAATAATCAAAAAAAATGGTATGTAATAGGAGTTGTTTATGAAAAAAATATTGTTTTTAGTTGCAGGAGTTGTTTTGGTGCTTGGCATTGGTGCCGGGCTAGTGTTCGGTCTTGGTGGAGGGAAGCCTAAAACATACACGGTTGAAATAACATCCAATGTTGAGCAGATTGAATACGAGAGCAAAAATAACTGTAGGCTAGGTGATAATATAACCATTGAGGCAATTCAATTAGATGGTTATCGATTTATAGGTTGGGAAGTAAATGGAGTGATTGTTTCAGAGGATGTAGAATACGAAATCACGTTAACCCAAGAGAATGTTAATAATGTGTATAAAGCGGTATATAAACAAGAGTTTACAATATATGCTGGGGAAGTGCAAAATGGTAATGTTGCTTCAAATGTTACAAAGGCAATAGAGGGAGAAACAATAATACTAACCATAACGCCAAACGACCACTACGCATTTGAAAGCGCATATTACATATTGTATGGTGAAACAGAGCACATTGCAATAACAAATCAAACATTCACCATGCCAAATGGAAACGTTACAGTATATGCAAATTTCCAAGAAATAGAGTACACAATAACAAGTGCCGAGCTAGAACACGGAACATTATCATTCCTTCCAACAGTAGGAACATATGGAATAGAGATAGTTGTAACAGTAACTCCAGACACTGGCTATGAACTAACACCAAATAGTTTGCATTACACAACAGAAAACATAACCAATGGCGAAATAGCATATACTAATGGAATATATTCATTCATAATGCCAGGCGAAGATGTTATTGTTCATGCATCATTCTATAGAACAACATTTAACGTTACGGTGCCATCAACACAAACTGGCTATACAATTAAAAACACAAACAATAATGCATTTACAACAAATTCAGTTCAATATGGAGATTCAATTTCATTTAAGGTTGTGTTAAACGCAGGTTACAATGGTACACCTATTGTTAGAAATAATAATGATTTGTTAACACCAAGCAATGATGTTTACACTATTTCAAATGTAACCTCAAATGTGAATATAACGGTTGAAGGAATAACCGCAAATGAGTATACATTAACATTCCCAGAAGAAGTAATAGTAACCAGAAACAATGTTCAACTCACAACAGGAGCAACAATTTATTACGGTGATATACTAACATTGTCACCAACAATCGATCCATCTGAAGAAATGACAGCGGCTTATTCAGTTAACGGAACGGAGATAACGGGGAATACCGTAACAGTAACCAGCAATGTTACAATAACATATTCAGAAAAAGAACGTGTAAAATCTGCCAGTGAATATGAAACTTTAGTTTTTGAAAGCTACGATTCAAGTAAAAAAACAGTGTTAGTTAAAGCAAATGCAGATTGTAAACCTGGTGGTGACTTGGTTATTCCAGCATATGTAGTTAATGATGAAGATAATAAGACATACAAGGTACAAAAAATACAAACAGATGGATTCAAGAATTGTACGGGGCTTACAAGCGTTACAATTAAAAATGTTGTACAAGAAATAAAACATCAAGCGTTTGAAGGGTGTTCAAATTTACGATCAGTTACATTTGAATCTGGTTCAAATCTAAAAACGATTGGAAACAAAGTGTTCAAAAATTGCACTAGCCTAACAGGTATAGT
>CAKJYJ010000005.1 GCA_918262735.1 Clostridiales bacterium | reverse complement strand
TGAAGCAAAAGATTCAACCTGTGATGAGAAAGGAAACATAGGTTATTACACGTTTGACGGAAAAGAAGGGTACTTTAATAAAGACAAAGTTCCGGTTAATGAGTCAGACGTGTTTTTTGATGCATTAGGGCACGACTGGGGAGATGTTACATACACTTGGTCGCAAGATAATGCCCAGTGCACAGCAACAGTGGTTTGTGCCAATAATAGCGAACATGTACAAACAGAAACTGTAAACACAACAACAGTCGTTACGCAAACACAATCTTGTGATAATGCGGAAATCATTACCCACACAGCAGTATTTACAAACCCCGTTTTCAGAACACAAACAATAACGGTACAAACAAAAGATGCTTTTGGACATGCTTGGGGTGAAGTTTCATATGTTTGGGCACGAGACAATTCTGAATGCACAGCAACAAGAGTTTGTGGTAATAACAATGAACATATAGAAACAGAAACTGTAACGGCAACAGCCGAAGTTACCCAAACACAAACATGTGAAAATGCAGAAATAACCACATATACAGCAATATTCACAAATCCAGCGTTTGAAACACAGATTAAATCAAATATACAAACGCAAGATTCAGCCGGACATAACTGGGGCGAAGTTACATACACCTGGTCAGAAGATAATACTCATTGTACGGCAAGAAGAGTGTGCATAAATGACAGTGCTCACGTACAAGAGGAAACTGTAAGTACAACAGCTGATATTACACAAACACAATCTTGCGTAAACCCAGAGCTCACAACATTCACAGCGACATTTACAAACGCTGCATTTACAACACAAACAAAAACAAACGTTCAAACCAAAGAGGCATTAGGACATGATTTAGTTCATCATGATGCACAAGCAGCAACGTGCACAGAGCACGGTTGGAGTGCATATGATACCTGTTCACGTTGTGGCTACACAACATATACCGAAATTCCAGCACTAGGGCATGATTACAATGCAGTTGTAACTGCTCCAACATGCACAGAAGGTGGCTACACAACCCACACTTGTTCACGTTGTGGCGATAGTTATGTTGACACGCAAACAGCAGCACTTGGTCATAACTGGGGAGAGGTTACATACACCTGGTCAGAAAATAATACAAAATGTACAGCAACAAGAGTGTGCACGCGTAATGGTGAACATATTGAAACAGAAACAGTTGACACAGCAAGCGAGGTTACACAAGCACAATCTTGCGTAAATGCAGAACTTACAACATTCACTGCAACATTCACAAACATGGCTTTTGAAACTCAAACCAAAGAAAACATACAAACAAAAGCTGCACTTGGTGGTGAACACAATTATATTTATGATACAGAAAAAGGCAAATATGTTTGCACAATCTGTGGTGATGAACATAACCAAACAGATTCTATTTACCTACAAACAAGCGGAACAAAACTTACGGGGGTTGACGACAATTTTGAAGGAGCGTTGTTTGTTCCAAATGGTATAACAGCAATAGAGAATAGTGCATTATATGGAAACACAAAGATTACCGAGGTTTATTTCCCTGGCACGGTTCAATCTGTTGGTCAGCAAGCTTTTAGGGGATGCAGTGGTTTAACTAAAGTTGTTTTTGCAGAAGGCGTTGAGGTTTTGGATAGTCAGGCGTTTGCTTTGTGTGCCAATTTGACCGATGTTTCATTACCAAACACACTAACAACAATAAATCAATACTGTTTCACACAATCCACAAAATTAGAAAATGTTAACTTACCAAATTCTCTTCAAAGTATTGGTTTAGGGGCGTTTGCACAAACTGGGCTAAAAAATGTTGTTTTACCATCAAATTTACAAAATATGGGTTCATACATTTTTAGAGAATGTTCAGCTTTAAAAACGGCAATCATATCTGAAGGTATAACGAGCATTCCTTATGGACTTTTCTTTAGATGTCCAAACTTAGAGAGTGTAAGCCTTCCTGAGGGCGTAACAGAAATTTGCGAAGGGGCCTTCAATATATGCTCATCTTTAGAGAGTATTAATTTTCCAAGCACATTAATTGAGATAAAAAAGGCTGCGTTCCAGCAAACAGCACTGAAAAACATTGTTCTTCCTGAGGGGTTAAAGGTTTTGGGTATATTTGTTTTTGAGGCATGTGAAAGCTTAAAGACTGCACAACTACCAAACTCCCTTGAAGAAATTGGCAAATGTGCATTTCAAGGGTGTATTAATCTTGAACAAGTAAACATTCCATCTTCATTAAAGTATATTGGTAATTTTGGATTTAACCATTGCCGTTCATTGCAATTATCAACAATCACAATTCCAGCATCAGTTGTTCAAATTGGCGGTGAAACTTTTGTTGGAGACAATGAAGACAATGACATCATTGGCTCCCATATGTTTTATGATTGTGCCACGGCAAGCCTTATCGCATTTGAAGTTGAAGCGGGGAACACTCATTTTGTGGCAAAAGATGGGGTTTTGTACACCAAAAACTATAAGTACCTTATTGCTTATCCAGCAGCAAATACCAGAACCAGCTATGCAATTGAAGAGGGTTGTGAAATGGCATATGAGCTAGCATTCAGCAGGGTACACTATTTGGAAACACTTAAACTTCCAAATACATTTATTGTGTTACCTTTAGACCAACTTCCACAAAGTTGGGTAAACAAAAACTTAAACACAATTGATGCAGGGCTTTATGTTTACAACTCAATATCCGCATATGAAGTAAATAATGATAACCCTAACTTTAAGGTTGTGGATGGAATATTATATTCTAAGGACGGAACAAGGCTTATTTCAGTTCCAACAAGAAAATGGGATTCAAATGGGGTACTATATTTCTCAGAAGACCTAACCACAATTGACATTATTCTAAATGCCATAGAAACAACAATTACATATAATGGTCATAACGTGGGTGGATGTCCTTCAATAATTGTGTTGGGGGCAAACGTTACAAATATTAGCGAAAATGCATTCTATGAAATAACAAGCAATTCATTAAAGATATTTACCGAGTTGACCACCAGACCAACAGGTTGGGCAGCAGATCTTGGAATTAATGAAAATAGAATATACTACTATAGCGAAACAGAACAAGAGGGCAATTATTGGCACTATGTAAATGATGTTCCAACCGTATGGGGAAACTAACATTTATAAAAAATGCAAGTGATGATAATTAATTTTAAGGTTCACAAAAAAACTCTATCAGCACGATAGAGTTTTTTATTTATACATTTTAATTTTTACTAATCATAAACTTACCTTAATATATGGTATAGAATTTATCAACATATAAGCCACTTATTTTGAATAATTAGTCAATTTTCTTACCAACAACATTAAGGGCTAATAATGCGGCGAAAACAAGGCCGGCAGTAAAGAGTACAACTTGGAAAATACTAATAATACCAATCACAGTATCAAACCCTCTTGAAGTTTTGCTAACCTCAGCAACATCTTCATTTTGTTGACTTGTGGCTACTTGTTCTGCGCCTTCTGTATTTTCAACCTGCATCTTATTCTTTACTTTCTTTGGTGGTCTGCAAGTGAATGCAACAATTGCTGTTATAATTAAGTCCTTATAATTAAAAGCAATAATTGGCAAATCAATTAAAATTAAGAGGAATATAACCACGAAAAGCAATAATGACTTAACAACTTCTGCAATTCCGCCTGATGAAGTTTTACTAAACAAACCAATTGCGAAATAGAGTATTGCCCAAGCAACAATCATTAAGCCTAAAATAAGAACGAGTTGAATAATTTTGCTAAATGCACTTCTACTACGCCACTCATTTTTTGCCTTTTTGAACCTAAATTCAACATCAGTTATCCATCTAAAAAACTTATCAAGCTTTGTGTCTTTTCTCATACCAAACCTCACTTTATTTTTAGTTTATCAGAAATAAAGTACATAGTCAAATGAATGGGGTAAAAACATTTTTTTTGAATTCTTAATTAATTACAGCTTTTTTATTAGCATATACGGTTGTGTACCCACCATAATCATATTCATTTGAATATGAAATGGTTGTGTTTTCAATAGTAACAGTATGTTCACCATATGAAAGCCCATTATTTGAACTTTGGGTTTTAATTAGGGTGGTGTAGAGCGGGTCGGCATCCATAATACCAATATGGTCGCCGGTTCCCGGAGCTTTGCCAATAATAATCACAATACCACCAGTTATTGAAACTGCGGTGGCAACATCAATTGGGCTTGTGTTTTGATGGTTTGGACCACGGACAATAAGTGTTCCTCCAGTTATTTTTATTCCACCATTTGAATCAATACCATCTTTATCTCCACTTGGGCCAACGGTTATGTCAAGCGTGCCACCAGAAACATTTACCTGGCAAATGTTTTTTTGTTGTGTTTCTGTTAAGTTGCTATTTGTTGCGTTTATTCCATCATTAATGGCGGTTATTGTTATTATGCCACCCGAAATGTCTATTGTTTGCGCTTCAAGACCTTCAAAACATGACTGTATTTCAATAACTGGAGATTCGGCAATTTTCAAACTTGTGTCTGCCTGAATTCCGTCATCACTTGTGTTAATTACAAAGTTTCCACCACAAATTAATGTGGAACCAGAATTGGTGTGTATTGAATCGTCAACGGTGTTAATATTAAAATCACCACCCTCAATTAGAATTGTATAATACTCGCTCTCAATGGTTAGTTCATTTTCTTTATTTGTGTCGGTTGAAAGATAATAATCAATTTCTCCAACTTTAATACCCTTAACACTTTCTTCAAGTTTAGCATAAGCAAGACCCATACGAACAATTTCTCTTGGAACTTTTTCGTGCGTATTAGTTTTATACATCCCACTTTCGTGATGAGCATTTGCGCGATAGCTGTCATTCCATGTTGGAGTGGTTGTTATATTAAAAGTTCCATCTTTAATATAAACGAAACTATCCGCTTCAATTCCATCACCAAGAACAGTTGTTGTGTTTATTGTTCCATCAACAATGTAAACAAAACCACAATTAAAACTGAAGTCTGGGGCGGTTTCAACTTTATCATAATTGCTTTCAGCGTGCAGAATATCTTTTCCACAACTATCCACATTTATTGTTGTTCCATCAATACAAATAGTGTCTGCAACAACGCAGTGGTTAGACGCAACAATATTTAATATTCCTCCAAGACCAAAAAATGTGTCATCGCAAACTATGGCAGATTTTGTTGAGTTTATGGAGAGTACTCCATTACCATTTATTGTTAAGCTTTCTTTACTATCAATAATATGTTTTGCTGTTCCTGTGTTTGAGAGAAAATTTTCTCCAATAAGTGTTATGGTAACAAAAGCCCCTTTTTTAGTTTCGATGGCATTTTTGCCATCAACCGATAAGGCTACATTGTCTAAAAAAATATGAACACTGCCTACATTTTTAGCAACTGTTATTGCATTGTTTTCAATGTTGCCCGAAAAATAATAATTACCAGCCGTTGTTATTGAATATTCATTCAAAGTATATTCCTCTGGCAAACTTGTATTTCGTTGTTCTTGGGTTATGCTTTCTTCCAGTGCTGTGGTTGATTCTATAATTGATGTGTATGTTGGTGTTACGTCCTCTATTTCATTTTGTCCATAATCTACATCTATCTGAATGTTATTATTATTGTTTGGTGGTGGGTTTGGTGTGGGGTTGTGATCATTGCCACAAGCTGTAAAAAAGAATATGGAAAAGAGAACTGAGCACAATACAATAATATTGAATAATCTTTTCATATAAAAATCCCTTTTGTGTTACTAATTGTATTATAGCACATGTATTTTAGTTTTATATTATTTTTTTACTCATTATTGAAAACAATTTTGTTTTTTTATTTTTTGTGTTAAAATAAATAACGGAGAAAAGTATGTTAACGCTACAAAACATTTCATATAAAATAAAAGACAATGGCAAAGAAAAAAGCATTCTAGAGGATATATCTTTTGATTTTGAATGTGGGAAAAACTATGTTATTACCGGAGCTAACGGCTGTGGCAAATCCACGCTTGCTCAAATTATTATGGGTATAATAAAGCCAACAACAGGGAAAATTATTTTCAATGGAAAAGACATTACCAACAGCGATATAACCGAAAGGGCAAAACTTGGCCTTGCTTATGCAATGCAACAACCAATTCGCCTTAAGGGATTAAGCATTCAAAAAATGCTTGAATATGCTTCTGGGACACAGTTAAACACTTCAGGGGCTTGTGATTATTTGTCTAAGGTTGGGCTATGTGCAAGAGATTATATGCCAAGAGAATTAAATAGCACGCTTAGTGGTGGAGAATTAAAAAGAATTGAAATTGCAACAGTTCTGGCAAGGAATGCAACAGTTAATATTTTTGATGAGCCAGAAGCCGGAATTGATATTTGGAGTTTTAACGGGCTTGTTGACATATTCAAAAAATCACTAAAAGGAAATAACCTAAATATAATAATAAGCCATCAGGAAAAACTTTTTAATTCTGCAGATGAAATAGTTTTAATTGCAGATGGAAAAATAAAAGCTAACGGATGTCCCAATAGCATTTTGCCAATTATAAATGGTTATAACACATGTAAAAGATTGGGGGTGGAATAATGGAAGAGTTAGACAAAGAATTATTATTAAAGGTTGCCGACCTACATGAAATTCCACAAGGGGCATATAATATAAGAAAAAACGGAAAACTGCTAGGAAGAAATTGTGTTAAAGGAATAAACATAACAACAAAGGAAGACAAACCGGGAATAGATATTCGCGTTGATGAAAATGTTGTTAATCAAAGTGTGCACATTCCTGTTATTGTAACAGAGCAAAATATAAATGACTTGGTTTATAATGATTTTTACATTGGCAAAAATTCTCAAATTTTAATTGTTGCAGGTTGCGGACTTCACAATCCAGGAAGCATTAATAATTCACACAATGGAATACATGAATTTTTTATTGAAGAGGGGGCTGTTGTTAGGTATGTTGAAAAGCACTATGCCCAAGGCAACCAAAATGTTAAAAAAGTGCTGAATCCAACCACAATAATACATCTTGCACAGAATTCAAAATTTGTTATGGAGACAATACAAATTGGGGGTGTGTCTAGTTCGCTTCGAGAAACATACGCAACGCTTGAAGACAATGCTAGTTTAGAGATTAAAGAAAGCATATTAACCGATCAGGAAGAAACGGCAACAACAAAATTCACGGTTGACCTAAATGGTAAAAACTCAAAGGTAAATATAATAAGTAGAAGTATTGCAAAGGGTAATTCATCTCAACAATTTATTTCTAACGTTAATGGGAATAATGATGCTCGTGGTCATGTGGAGTGTGATGCGATTGTTGTTGATAATGGGCAAGTAACTTCAACGCCATCTCTTAAAAACACAAATGCGCTTGCAGAACTATCTCACGAAGCATACATTGGTAAAATTGCCGGAGAACAATTGGTTAAACTTCAAACACTTGGCTTAACCAAAAAAGAAGCAGAGGAGGCAATATTAAAAGCCTTCTTGAATCAATAATGTTATATGAAAGCACAATAGTGCATTAATGTTAACAAAAACAAAAGGAGAAAATTATGAGTAAAAAATCAATATTTTTATCTGTGATGTCTTTGGTGTTGTTTGTTGGGGTTGTAATAGGAGTTGTCTTTTTGTTTAAGACACAATTCATTTTAGGTTTCATTGGATTGTTACTTTTAGCAATTCCTGTTAAATTAAACAGAAATGCAGTTACCGAGGCCAATGGAAAAATAGATGAAATGATTGCAAAGTACCTTGTTCCAGTTTTGGCACTGGTCGGAGTTGTTTTTATTGTTTTACTATTCACACTTTGGATGTAAACTTACCAATAAAAAAAGAATAAATTAAAATGGAGGGGAAATATGAAAAAGAAAATAATTGTGTCTTTGTTTGTTTTATTTTTAGGAACAATATTTTTCTTTGCTGGTTGTGGCTCAACTTCCGGTGGCAATGGAATGAGCAGAAGAACTGCCGGAACAGTGGTCACAACAGAAGCTGCAGAATAAAACATATCACAAAAATATATTAAAGGGTTTAACGTTTTGTTAAATCTTTTTTTAATATATAAAAATAATTAAAAAAATAATCATTAATTAATTAAATAATTATAAAAACCGCCAAAATAAAGGGAATGGCGCAATTAATATTAATTATCAAATAATAATAATTAATTATTTTTTATTAATTTATTAATTAATTTTTACAATATTTTTATATTTATTTTCTTAACCAATTAGCTCAACATTGTTTGACTTTGTTTCATATAGTAATTATAATAGTAAACAAGTGAGTTGGCTTAAAGGGTGAGGCAAAGTAGAGTGTAATCGGGGGAAAGACATTTGAATAAAACTGTAAGAATAGTTGGACTTGATTGTCCTAATTGTGCACGAAGTTTGCAAAATAGTATTAATGGATTAAAGGGCATAAGTAATTGCCAAATAGATTTTACACATTCAAAACTATCATTTGAAAGCAACAACGTTGATTCTGATTTAGAAAAAATTATTAAACTAACAAAAAAGTTAGAGCCAGAGGCGGTAATATCAGAAATTGGTGGTGGGCAAAAAAAATCAAACAAAAAAATCTGGTTAGATATTTTGCTAATTGCGATAGGTGTTATTGTTGCTGTTTTTTGTTGCTTTGTTGCAAAAAGTTTTTGGCTTAAAACTGTTTTGTTTTGTGTGAGTGCAGTTTTGCTTGGCTACAAAACATACATAAAAGCAGTAAGATTACTTTTCCAAAGAATAATAAACGAAAACATGTTGGTAACCATTTCTGTTGTGGGCGCAGGACTAATTGGCGAAATGATGGAAGCGCTTATGGTTATTGCCCTATATTCCATTGGAAAGGTGTTTGAAGGTATTGCAATAGAACGGTCAAAAAAATCAATAGAAGAAATAATAAACATTCAACCTGAATTTGCAGTAAAAGTGGTTGATGGGCAAGAGGTTTTAATAAGCCCACAAGAAGTAAATGTTGGCGACACAATAATTGTTAAACCAGGAGAAAAGGTGGCATTAGATGGAACTGTTGCCTGGGGCGAAGCAAATGTGGACGTACAAAGCCTAACTGGTGAAACTATGCCGGTTTTTTGCAGTGTGGGTTCAAGCATTTTAAGCGGTTCAATTGTTTTGGATGGTGCAATTAAAGTTGTTGTTGAAAAAGAATACGGAGAAAGCACTGTTTCAAAAATAATCAAACTTATTGAAACTGCTCAAGAAAAAAAGAGTAAAACCGAAACCTTTATTGCAAAGATTTCAAAATGGTATTCTTTGGGGGTTATTCTTTTTGCCGCAATTGTTTTCGGAGTTGTTCTTGCAATAACAAATAATCCAAACACAAGTTTTTATCGTGGGTTTAGTATGTTGGTTATTTCGTGCCCCTGTGCATTTGCTATTTCCGTTCCACTCACATATTTTTCAGGGATCGGTTGTGCATCAAAAAATAATGTTTTAATTAAGGGTAGTGGCTATTTAGATGTTTTGGCAAAAGTTGATACCGTTATTTTTGATAAAACTGGAACGCTAACAACTGGCAGGTTTAGCATTAAAGAAATAAAACCAATCAATGAAAAATATTCAAAAGAAAAAATTTTAGAACTATGTGCAATTGGTGAAAAAAACTCACTTCATCCAATTGCTAAGTCAATTGTTGAAGCATATTTGTCTAATGGTAAACAAATTGCAGATGCCAGCGAAATTAAAGAAGTTGCTGGTAAAGGCATATATTTTACATATAAAAGGAAACAATATTTTTTAGGTAAGGGCGAAGGTGATGAAACAGCCACAATGGTCACCCTTCAAGAAAGTGGAATTATTATTGGGGCAATAAAACTAGAGGATGAAATTAAACACACATCAAACCTTGCAATAAAAGAGCTGTCGGAATTTGGTGTTAAAACAATGATGCTAACTGGTGACAACGAAATGAGTGCAAAAAAAGTTGCAGAAGAACTTGGTCTAAATGGGTATAAAAGCAATCTTTTACCACAGGGCAAGTATGAATATATTAAATCAACAAAAAATAAAAATAATGTTGTTGCTTATGTTGGGGACGGAATTAATGATGCACCATCATTGGTTCTTAGTGATGTTGGAATTAGTATGGGGATAAATGGTAGTAGTTCAAGCATAGAGGCAAGTGATGTTGTTCTTGCAACCGACAACCCACAAAACATATTAACAGCAATTAAAATATCTAAGAAAACCCACAGAATAGTTTGGCAAAACATTTTATTTTCGCTTTTAACAAAAGTAACCTTTTTGGTTTTGGGTGCACTTGGAATAACAGGAATGCTATATGCGGTTTTTGCAGATGTTGGCGTTACTCTTCTTGCAATACTAAATAGTCTGCGGGCACTTAGGTTCAACGATAAATAGAACAAAAAAAACTTAGCACATTTAGTCGTGCTAAGTTTTTTCTTTGGGTATGCAAGAATAACAAGATTTTCAGTATTTACATTTTTTCTAAAAATGATGCCACGCCATCTTCATCATTAGACCCAGTTACATATTTTGCAACGTCCAAAACCTCTGGTCTTGCATTTGAAACTGCAACACCGAAACCAGCCATTTTAATTGAGAGTTTGTCACTACTATCGTCACCAAAAACCACAAGATGATCAGGGCCCATTTTAAGAATTTTTAATAGCCTTTCAAGAGCATAATATTTATCACTATTGGCGGGGGTTATTAACAAAAACGGATCGGTTCTCATAACCATACAATTGTAGTTGTGTTGCTTGCAATAACTTTCAATTACTTCTTTATATTTAGGTTCAAAATGAACACAAACCTTATAACCAGTTTTAGTGTATAAATCTTCTATTGAACAGTGGCAAACGCCCCAAGACCTTGCAAATTCATCATCAATTCCGCCATATAACTTCGAGTCTGAATCAATAACAATATTTTTTGTGTATTGACTAAATAGGTCTAGCATATCTTTTATTACCGCCCCAGAAAATCCATTTTTATAAACAATATTACCCACATTATCAACAATCATATTCCCAGATTGGCAACACACATAGTCGGCAGAAATCATTTTAGCAATGGCTTTGCAAGAACCATATCCACGAGTTGATGATATAACCAAAACATGCCCATCATTTTTGCATTTTTGCAGAGCAATTTTTGTTCGAGAAGATATTTCCTTTTTTGAGTTCAATAGAGTTTCATCTAAATCTAAAGCAATAAGATATCTCATACCACCTCTAAATAATCACAACACATCAAGTTGCTTACACAGTTCATATGTTTTATTAACCGGTAACCCCATAACCGCAAAAAAGTCGCCGTCAATTTTTTTTACGAATTTTTTACCAATTCCCTGGCAACCATAACTTCCGGCTTTATCCATAGGTTCGCCACTTTCAATGTAATTGTTGATTTCTTCGTTTGTTAGTTTATTAAAAGTAACCTTAGAAACAACGCACGCACTTTCCATTTGCACAACGCCACTTTGTTCTTTAATTAAACATATGCCGGTTGCAACAACGTGCGTTTTACCACTTAAGGTTTTAAGAGTGTTAAAGGCGCCTTGCTTATCTTTTGGTTTACCATATATTTTACCATTTAGGACCACAACCGTGTCGCTACCAATAACAAGGCGGTCGCCACTTGTTTTAGAAAATATGTCGCCAGCCTTTTGGGTACTTAGCAACATTGCTGTTTTTTTATAACCTAATTTTTTGGTTATTTTTTCTTCTTTTTCGCTTGGAATACATTCAAACTCTTGAAATAGTGTTTGCAAAAGTTCTTTTCTTCTTGGGCTTTTACTTGCCAATATAATTCTCATATAAATAATATATCATATGTAAATGAAAAAAACAAGTTAAGCTGTTGGTAAACGTTGGTTGACAAATAATAATTATGATATACTTTCGATTGAAAGCAAATAGATGTGTAATTAACATATTTTGGTAGGTGTTTATGGAAAAAGAATTAACTTTTGAAGAAGTATTACAACACATGAGAATTTTGGGTGGCAATGTTGGAGTGGAAAACAACATATTAAATTTGACAAAAACGCAAAAGATTTTAGAGACCAATACTTTGTTAAAACAAAAATATTACCAACCACAAATTATTTAAACTTAAAACAAAAAGAAGAAACACGAGATTTGTAATAAAGGAATTAAAAAAGCAAGCCATAATAAATTGGCTTGTTTTTTATCACGCAAAAATAATTAATTAAAAGCGATTATTATCTTTCAATTTCCTTATCTTTTAAGCTTTGCTCATATAGTCTTGATTTTTCTTTATTACCATAATCAAACACACGAATAACAAGGCTACAATCAACATCATTTCTTCTAGACAAATATTCCAATTGTGCACCGGTTGGAATAATAGCATCGTTTCCTGTGTGGTAAAGTGCTAAAAGCTTTCCCGTTTCTTGGTATGGCATTTTAACAATAATGACCCAGCCTCGTCTTTCAAGTTCAGCTCTAGATGAATTGTGGACAAATTTTGCTTGTAGTTCGTGGTGTCTATAGTCACAACCATAGAATTTTCCATCTCTATCTAGCCATCCATATCTGCTATTGTTTAGTATACTTGTTCCAGTCCAGTCGAGTTTGTTAAAGTCTTCTGCATCTGCAACCTTGCAATTTCTAATGTCACAATTTGACATTTTTCCGCCAAACGCATTATATAAACAAGCACTCTCTTGTGGGGTTGCGTCATCCCATTGCCACCAAAAATTTTCAATCTTTACAAATTTCATATTTATTCTCCGATTGCGATATTTTAGCAGAGTGGTTGGCAATTGTCAATATTAATTATTTGTAAAAATTGAAATAAATATTTTGGGGTATAAAAAATAGAATTATTATTAACATATCTGGCTAGTATCTTGAAAAAATATAGTATAAACCAGTTGACAATTAACAAAAATGCTAATATAATGATAAACGTATTTTCAAGAAGCAAGTTTACTTGCCCCGTAAACTATAAACCTAGTGGGCAAAATATATTTAATTGTATGCGAGAGTGGCGGAATGGCAGACGCGCTTGTTTAAGGGTTGCCACGTTAATAAATTGAACCAGTGGTTTCAATTTTAGTGAGCAACGGGCGTCGCAGGGCGTAAGCCCCGTTTCAAGAAAATGCAAGAACAAATTATATTTTGGAATTGCAAAACTTGAATGCAGTTTTGAGAAACAAGTTTACTTGCCCCGTAAACTATAAACCTAGTGGGCAAAATATATTTAATTGTATGCGAGAGTGGCGGAATGGCAGACGCGCTTGTTTAAGGGGCAAGTTCGAAAGAGTATGGGTTCAAGTCCCTTCTCTCGCACCAATAGAATTCTTATCGTAGGATAAGAATTTTTTTAATTAACTAGGGACTTGAACGTGTGCGAAAAGCAAAAGGCAATAGAATTGCGTTTTGCCGCACCAGGCGTGATAGGTGAACAGCGTTCACCGGAGCAAGTCCCTTCTCTCGCACCAAACAAAACAAATCCGAACCGGAGTTGGTGAGGATTTTTTTATTTGGTACTTTTTACTCTTAATTTTTAGTTTTTCACTTTTCACTATTTCGGATTTGTTTTGAACGAAAAACTAAAAGTG
This sequence comes from Clostridiales bacterium, assembly GCA_918262735.1. Taxonomy (GTDB): domain Bacteria; phylum Bacillota; class Clostridia; order Christensenellales; family UBA1242; genus HGM11367. The sequence continues at coordinate 273,494 of CAKJYJ010000005.1, read as the reverse complement.
AAAAAATAAAAATTTTGTGTATTAGTGATACAAAATAAAAATTTTTGTGCTACACTTAAATTAAGAAGGTAAAAAGATATGAATATTTATGACTTTAATGTTTTAGCACAAAATGGTGAAGAGGTTAGTTTAAGAAAATTTGAGGGCAAAGTTTTGCTTGTTGTGAACACCGCAACAAAGTGCGGATTCACTCCACAATATGATGCACTTGAAAAGATGTACGAAGAACTAAAAGATCAAGGATTTGAAATTTTGGATTTTCCTTGCAATCAATTTTTCCGCCAGGCACCGGGCACAGATGAAGAGATTAATACCTTTTGTACATTAAAATTCAACACAAAATTCACAAGATTTAAGAAAATTGAGGTTAAAGGCGGCAATGCCGATCCTCTTTACAAATGGCTAATCACCCAAAATGAAAAGGGTAAGCCACAATCTATTAAATGGAATTTTACAAAGTTTTTAATTAACCGCAAGGGTGAAGTTGTTGCTCGTTTTGCACCCACCGATAAGCCAGAAGGTTTTGCAAATAGGGTTAAAGAAGAACTCTTAAAATAATTTTTATAAGTGAAAAAAAGAGAAGTATTGAAGTTAAAAAAAATAAATCCACACTGGATTTAGTGTGGATTTTTTGGGTTTCATTAACAGGTTTCATATTTTTATTAGAGTGTCATTTTTTTAACACCGTGTTTTTAACCAAAAAATCTAGTCAAAATCCACGGCCTGACATTTTTCAATAGACTCAAATGCTTTTTCTATAATTTTCAAAACAAACATTGATTGTTCGTGTGTAACGTATTGTTTTTCCTTTCCGTCTATTGCCAATACAAAATTTCTATAAAAGTCATGCACGTCAGAAACTGGGATATCTAGGTTATATGTGTCTAGCGTTATTTCATCTCTTGGTGCCATGGTTTTTGTTATACCCGCTGCGGTTTGAACAGGCAAAACTTCTTTTTCATTCCAATATTTACAATAAGCCACTTCCGCATTTTGTTTCCAATCGTTTATTTTTGCCGAACCGCGTTTGCATTGAAGATAAAATCTAGGCATTGCAATATAGTTTAATGTTCCAACTTCAACAAATGCGGTGATGCCAGATTTGTATATTAGCGTTAACTTAAAGCCATCATCCACTTCAAAGTTGGTGGTGTGTTGGGCGGTGCAGAACACTTTTTTTAATTCTTCGTTTGGTAAGAGCTGAGTTATTTGGTCAATTAAATGGACACCCCAGTCGTAGAGCATACCACCACCATACTCTTTTTTTCCTCTCCAGTCGGAAGGTATGCCTCTTGAACCATGAACTCGTGATTCCACGCTTACAACATCGCCAAGTTTTCCCTCTTGAATTAATTGTTTAATTGCAAGGAAATCAACATCATATCTTCTGTTTTGGTGTGCGGTGAAAAGCTTACCCGTTTGGTTGGAAACTTTAATAACTTCAGCTAAATCCGACGTGTTTAACATAACTGGTTTTTCACATATCACATTTTTGCCGGCATTTAGAGCTTTTATTGATAGTTCTTTGTGAGAGTCGTTTGGAGTTGTTATAACAACGATATCAACGTTTTTGTCCGACAAAAGTTCTTCAGCCGAAGGATATGTAAAAATTCCTCTGCTTCTAGCCAGTTCAATTCGCTCGGGTTTAATATCATAAACCCCCGAAAGAGCAACTACGTCACTTTTAATTATTTGGTTGGCATGCCAGGCGCCCTGTCCGCCATAGCCAATTATTGCAACATTCTTTTTCATTAAAAATCCCCCGAGCGATATTATACAACTTTGTAATAATTTAAGTCAATCAAATGGCAAATTATTCAAATCTCATATTAGTTATAATGGGTAAAAAAAGAAAAACAAATATATAAACCATGATTTTGTATAAACCGTTGACTTTTGCAAATGATTGTGCTACCATAAATAAGCAAGGAGGCAAAAGATGATTGCTTTTATTATCAACAATAATAATAATAACAATCTTAATCACATTAGTATGTGAGCCTTTTGTCGTGCTTGGAATTAAAAATCACAATCACAGGTTCACAAACCTGTGATTTTTTTTAATAAAGCATCATAAGAGTATTTTTATATTTTGTTTTATATAAAAGTTAAAAGTAAACATAATACACTATTTAACAGATATTGAGGAGATTAAAAATGGATAAAAAAGAAATTAAGCATTTAGCAGAACTTTCAAAACTAGAATTTACCGATGAGGAACTAGAGTCTTTTGATTTTGAATTTGAAAAACTAATCGAACTTGCAGATATAATAAAAAATGCAAATATAGATGGCGAAAGAAAACTAAATATGATTGATATGAACGAACTGAGAGAAGATAATCCAAAGAGCGGTTATTCTTCTGAAATCTTATTAGAAAATGCACCAGACAAGAAAAAGGGGTACTTTGTTGTGCCAAGAATTGTGGAGTAAGTTATGGATATTACAAAATTATCAGCATTAGAAATAAAAAAACATATTAAATCTGGAGAGGTTACTTGTGAAGAAGTAACAAGGGTTTTTATTTCCAAAATTTTAGAAAACAAAAAATACAATGCAGTTTTGGAAGTCTTTGATGACGCTGTTGAAAATGCTAAAGCAATGGATATAAAAATAAAAGATGGTTTTAATGGCAAACTGGCAGGTGTTCCAATAATTATTAAAGATAATATTTTATATTCGGGAAAAATTTGCAGTTGTGGTTCAAAATTTATGAAAGACTATATTGCACAATACAATTCAACAGTTGTTAAAAGGATGTTAGATGAGGGAGCCATAATAATTGCAAGGGCAAATATGGACGAATTTGCAATGGGAAGTTCAACCGAGAATTCAGCGTTTGGCGTAGCACATAACCCTATTGATTTTGAAAGGGTTGCTGGTGGATCTTCCGGCGGAAGCGCTTGTGCGGTGGCACTGGACATGTGTCCAATTGCACTTGGCACCGAAACCGGTGGGAGTGTTAGGCAACCGGCCAGTTTTTGTGGGATTTATGGATTAAAACCAAGTTATGGCAGAATATCTCGTTATGGCGTTGTTGCATTTGCAAGCTCATTAGACCAAGTTGGTATTTTTTCAAAAACACTAGAAGATAATGCATTAATGCTTGAGGTTATTGCCGGTGGTGACAATAACGACGAAACATCTTCAAAAACAAAGGTTGATGATTACCTATCTGAAATTGATAAAGATAGCACAAACATAACGATTGGTGTTCCAAAAGAAATAATTGAAATGGTTAAAGGACTTCCATGTGAAGTCAACTTTCACAATTTTATTAAAGTCATAAAAGATAATAATATAAAAACTAAGGATATTTCTATTAAAGATGTTGGGTTAGGGCTCGCCACCTATTACATCCTTGCCCCTGCGGAAGCTGCCAGCAACCTGGCAAAGTTTGATGGTGTGAAATATACCAGCAGAGATAATAATGCAAAAAATTTGCAAGAAATATACAAAAAGAGCCGAAGCAAAGGATTTGGAAAAGAAGTTAAACGAAGAATTATGCTAGGGAACTATGTTTTATCTTCGGGCTACTATGATGCATATTACAAAAAAGCAAAAGCGGTTCAAGGGCTTTTAATTGAAGAGTATGAAAAGGCGTTTGACGAGTGCGACATAATTATTATGCCAACAACACTGGGAGAAGCATATAAAATTGGAAGCAAACCAAACGACCCTGTTGAAACATACAAAGAAGACATATTCACAGTAACCGCAAACATTGTTGGGATTCCATCTTTGTCAATTCCATATGGTAAAGGCAAAGAGGGCTTGCCATTAGGAATTCAAATAATGAGTAAAAAATTTAATGAAAAAACAATTTATAGTTTTGCAAAAACAATAGAAAAAATAGTAAAAAAGGAGGACTAATATATGGTATACGATGTGGTAATTGGGCTTGAAGTTCACGCCGAACTTAAAACACAAACAAAATGTTTTTGTTCGTGTAAAAATGAATATAGTAAAGTTCCAAACAGTAACTGTTGTCCAGTTTGTGTTGGTCTTCCAGGGGCTCTGCCAATTCTAAATAAGTATGCGGTTGAGCAAACAATTAAAGCGGGTCTTGCTTTGGGTTTTGAAATAAACAACACCGCCATTTTTGAGCGTAAAAATTATTTTTACCCAGACCTTGCCAAAGCGTATCAAATAAGCCAGCTTGAAAAACCAATTTGCATAAATGGGCACCTTAGGGTTGGTGAAAAAGATATTCCAATAAATCGAATTCATTTGGAAGAAGATGCAGGTAAACTTATTCACGAAGGTAATCAAACATTTATTGACTATAATCGTGGTGGTGTTCCTCTTATTGAGTTGGTTACAGATGCATTAAAAGAGCCACATATAGAAACCGCAGACGAAGCAATTGAATTTTTAACAAAGTTGAGGCAGATTTATATATATGCTGGGGTGTCTGACTGTGAATTAGAAAAAGGTCAAATGAGGGCTGACGTTAACATTTCATTAAAGCCAAAGGGAAGCAAAGAATTTGGTACAAAGGTTGAAATGAAAAACATAATGGGATTTAAGTCAATCCATAAGGCAATTGAATATGAAATTGCAAGGCAAAAAGAAATATTAGACGACGGCGGGGAGGTTGAGCAAGAAACAAGAAAATGGGATTTTGAAAAGGGTGAAAGTTACACTCTAAGAACAAAAGAAAATGCTGAAGATTACAGGTATTTCCCAGATCCAGACCTACTTGCAGTTAAAATATCCAACGAAGATATTGAAAGAATAAAATCAACACTTCCAATTATGCCTGGTGAGCTAAAGGAAAAATATGTGAATGAGTATAACCTTAGCGAAAATGATGCAGACATAATTTTGGCAGAAAAAGAAATAACAGATTTATACAACGAATGCGTTAAACTATATTTCCAGCCAAAGACAGTTGCGAACTGGTTTATAACCGAAATTCTTGCCCGCATCAAAGGTGGAGCAAAACTTGACATTTCTAAAGAGAATATAGTTTGGCTTATTAAAGCTGTTGATGAAAGAAAAATACAAAGAAACTCGGCAAAAGATTTACTATCTTTTGTGTGGGGAACAAATTTAAGTGCAGAAGAAGAGGCAAAAAAACAAGGTCTTTTGGCAGATTTGTCAGACGACTTTGTTGTGGAAGTATTGAATAAAGTTTTAGAAGAAAAAGCACAAGTTGTGGAACAATATAAACGAGAACAAGATCCAAAAATTTTGAATTTTTTGGTTGGTCAAGTAATGAAAGAAACTCGAGGAAAGGCAAGTGCACAACTTGTTATGGAAAAATTAAAGGAAAAAATAGAATAAAGGAGAAAAATTATGTATAGAACCGTAATGTTAGGCGATGTCGACGAAAAACTAATTGGCGAAAAAATTGAACTTGCCGGTTGGGTAAAAACGGTTCGTGACCACGGCGGTATTGTTTTTATTGACATTAGAGATAAAAGTGGAATTGTTCAACTAAAAACTCATGACGATAGTTTGCTTAGCACTCTTTCGCGCGAGAGCGTTATAACGGTTAAAGGAAAAGTTATTTTAAGAGATGAGGACACAATTAACCCAGCTATAAAATCGGGAATGGTTGAACTTGATATTGAAGAAATGAAAGTTTTGTCAGAATCGAAACATATTTTGCCTTTTGACATTGAAGATAGCTTAAAGGCTAGCGAAGAATTAAGATTAAAATATCGTTATCTTGATTTAAGAAATGAGGCTATGCAACAAATGTTAAAATTAAGGGCGGATGTTGCTTTTGACACACGAGTTATAATGAGGGAGCTGGGTTTCACAGAAGTAAACACACCAATATTAACCGGTCCAAGTCCTGAAGGGGCAAGAGATTATTTGGTGCCAAGTAGATTGCATAAAGGGAAATTTTACGCCTTGCCACAGGCTCCACAACAATTCAAACAACTATTAATGTGTGGTGGGGTTGACAAATACTTTCAAATAGCACCTTGCTTTAGAGATGAAGACCCAAGGGCAGATAGACTTGCAGGTGATTTTTATCAAATAGATATGGAAATGAGTTTTGCCACACAAGAAGATGTTCAAAAAACTGTTGAAATCTTAATTGAAAAACTTTTTACAAAATATAGTAAATTTCCATTTAACAAAGGACCTTTCAAAAAAATCCCATATAAGGAAGCAATGGTAAAATATGGCTCGGATAAACCCGACCTTAGAAACCCAATAGAAATGGTTGGGCTTGAAGACGTTTTTGGTGCAACCACATTCAACGCATTCAAAGATAGAACAGTTGAGGGATTTTCTATAGATGCAAGCAGCCAATCAAGAACATTCTTTGAAAAACTACAAGATTTAATGCTCTGTGAGGGTGCAGAGGGACTTGCTTGGGTTAGAGTTCAAGAGGACGGAAGTCTAAAAGGACCAATTGTTAAATTTATAACCCCCAAAGAATGTGAAGACTTGAAAGAAAAAACAAAAGCAAAAATTGGTGATGATATTTTTATTATTGCAGATGCCAGCCCTAAAAAATGCTATAAACTTGCAGGGCTTTTAAGAAGTGAGGTTGGAGAAAAACTTGGACTAATAGACAAAACTAGAACCGAGTTTTGCTGGATTGTTGATTTTCCAATGTTTGAGCTGTCAGATGATGGAAAAATTGAGTTTTGTCATAACCCATTTAACAAACCAAAAGTTTCTGTTAATGAACTAACCGATATTGATCCACTACAAATAGAAGCTTATCAATATGATTTGGTTGCTAACGGCTATGAGGTTGCTTCTGGTGCTGTTAGAAACACAGATAGGGAAATGATGTTAAAACTATTTGATGTTGTGGGCTACAAAGAAGATGAGATTATTAAAAGATTTGGGGCGCTGTACACTGCATTTCAATATGGTGTTCCACCACACGCCGGGGTGGCTCCGGGATTTGAAAGGCTTTTAATGTTAATGCTTGGAATAACGAACATTAGAGATATTGTTCCATTCCCAATGAACAGCAAAGCCCAAGATGTTTTAATGGGTGGACCAATTGAGGCTGATGAAAAACAATTAAGAGAGCTACATATTAAAATAAGGCAATAAAAAAATACTCAATCAAAGTGAAATTTGGTTGGGTTTTTTATTAAAAACAATTTTTTTTTGCTTAATTTTGTGTAAAATTAATTGATTTTTGATAGCTGCTGAGAAACAAAAGGTTAATGCATAAAAAAATCCTCACCAATTTTGGCATGGATTTGTTTTATCTGGTGCGCCCAGAATAATTTGCCTTGTTACTTTACGCTTTAACAATCACTCATGGTGCGGCGGAACACAATTTTATTGTCTTTTGCTTTTTGTACTTATTCAAATCACAACTGTTTTTATTTTTTCATTTTTATTCTTTCGTTCAAAATAAATCCGAGATGGTGAAAAGTGAAGAATGAAAAGATAAGAGTGAAAAGTACAAACAAAAAAATCCTCGCCAATACTGGTTTGGATTTATTTTGTTTGGTGCGCCCAGAAGGATTCGAACCCTCACTGATGGTTCCGAAGGGGTGGCAGGAAACTGTCGTTTTTAACCATTTTTGCACAAATATTTATCATATTTTATCGTATATAAAAGTGCCGAATTGCTTGATTTTACAAGCATTTAGGCAATTTTATTTTTACAAATGATATTATACAACACTTAACAATAAATTGAAAGCCAAAAACAGCACATTTGCAAAAACTTTGCATTTTTCATGCAAAAATTCGTGACAGTGTAAAATTTTTTGATTTAATCAATATCTAAATTGCTCTCATCAAACAATGGACTATCAAAAAATTCTTTTGCAGAAATCTGCAATGTTTGAATGAGTTGCAATAATGTTGTCAGATTTACACCCTTTCTATCTCCATAGATTAAAGATAAAAAAGTTCCCTCTGGCATACCAGAATCCTTTTGTAATTTATAGAGTGATAAATTTTTATTGTTTGTTATTTCCCTTAATCTTTCAACAACTGCTTTACTAACTTTCATATCCAAATTCCTTTACTTATATTTTAATTTGGCTATGTTTTTTAATAACTATGCAAAAACATAGTATTTTTATAAAAAGTGTGCTATTATATAACTATGCAAAAACATAGTGTAAAAAATTGTTGTTTTATTGGACATAGAAAAATCGAGATAACTATTGAACTTAAACAGAGACTTTATGATTACATTGAGAATTTGATTGTAAATGAAAATGTGAAAGTGTTTTTATTTGGTAGCAGAAGTCAGTTTGACGATTTCTGCTATGATATAGTATCAAAACTCAAAGAAAAATATACAGACTTAAAAAGAGTTTATATTCGTTCACAGTATGAGCTTATTGATGAAAACTACAAAAAATACTTGCTTGGGTTCTATGAGGAAACCTATTTCCCAGAAAGATGTAAGGGGGCTGGAAAAATATCTCACGTTGTAAGAAATCAAGCAATGATTGATGATAGCGATTTTTGTTTGTTCTACTATGATGAAAACTACACCCCACCACAAAGAAAATGGTCAAGAAGAGATTTGTTTGCATATCAACCAAAGTCTGGCACAGCACTTGCCTACAAATATGCAAATCAGAAGAAAAAAATAATTTATAATTTTTTCAATTAAAGTTTTATATTTTGATACAAAATAAAACTTTTTATGTTATACTTATGTTGTATTGATTATACAAGTTAATTTTTGTTGGAGGATTTATGATGAAATCTAAATCAAGAAATTTGTTTTTGAGTGGAATACTTGCATTCGTTATGGTGCTTGGACTTGCACTTGGATTTGGTATTGGTGGTTTAAGAAAAACCGAGAGTGTTTATGCCTATTCTAACAATGTGATAAATTATCAATCACAAGATATGTCAAGGGTTGAAGTTTCAAATTTTGAACAGTTTAGGAACGCCTTAACTTCAAATGGAAATAAATTTATTGTTGTTACACAAGATTTTGAATATGAATCTGAAAGAGAAACGACTGGTAGCTATAGAGCGATAAATAAAATTTCCGTAAAAGACAACAAAATATTACACTTGAATGGACACTCTATTTATGTATCAGATAAGTCTGCAATAAGATGGAACAGTGCTAAGAATGAACATGAATATGTGGGATACCAAGAGAATTCAGTTTTGGGATCTGCTTATTGGTCATTTTATATTAGATGTTTAATTGAAGTAAAAGATGCAGAACTAACAATAGTTGATGCTCCTGATAATAAGGGTGAAATTCATTACGACTGCATGTTCAGCGATATGACAAAATCTCTATCTAATGTACATAGAGATGTCGTTTGGGTTGGTGAAAATGGTGTTCTTAATGTTCATGGTGGAACACTTATTGCTGGCAGATCTAAACAAGTTTATAGTAGCGATGTTCATGACTCTGGAGAAAGAGATCAAATTGATCAATTATTGCAAGAATATAGTTATCACCCAGATCACACTTCTCGTAGAACGGTAACTGTATATAATTCAGGTTGTGCTGTATTGGTTGATGGTGGAACAGCAAATATTACTGGTGGTAAACTTATTGGTCATGGAATAAACAATTTGGGTTATACTGGTAATTTTGCCACTAAAGGGCAAACAGGCGGTGTTGCTTACAATAATGGTTACTTAAATATTGAAGGTGGGGAGTTCTATGGTTATGGATTTGCTCCAGCATTAGGTATTATGCAATTAAATCCAATGCTTGTAAAAATGGAAGAAGCTGTAGAATATAATTTGAACATTCTACCATCAAGAGTTAGAATCCACGGAGGATATTTCTATTCTAAAATTGAAAAAAATGCATCATTTTTAGATGAAAATGGAACCATTCATATATTGAAACCAGAGAATATGACACTGCAAGCTGTTTTAACTTCAAAAGATTATCAATATTATAATAACACAAACCTCGGTAATTTTTTGAATTTGTCTTCTTTTGGTGTAGCTGCAGAGAGCGAAACTCAAGATGCAGATAAAATAACTGCTACTTTGACTAAAGTAGAAAACTTTGGCGGAAGTGATTATGGTGATACTTTTGAAGGTTATTATAATTACACTCCAAAACAAACAAGAACACTTAGTGAGGGTATATCTCACTTTATGTCATCGAATGCCAACAAATCAATTTATCAATATGAGAATTTTATTGTTAAATTAGACAATATGCATGAATTGTGTATGAGTGAACAAATCAAATTTTATTCATCAGATTTTGGTAAAGCATATGTTGGTGAAGGATTTAATCAAGATGATTACAGTGTAACAGTGACATTTACTATAAGTAAAGTTGTTGGCAATAATCTTACTCCTTATAAATACAAAACATTCGCTTATGATCCAAATGCAGAAAAGCCAATAAATTACTTGGTTAAGAATCCCCAAGAGAAATGGGATGTTGGAAATTACAAAGTAGACCTCACTATTATAGAAAAATGTGGAGATAAATTTATTTCTACGAAATCAAATCAGTTATCTTTGGAAGTTAAAGCAGCATCTGAAATGATTTATTTCCAAGATATTACACCAGAAGAATATCCAGCAAATGGGAATTTGGGAAATGTAAATGTTGGTTCAACACAAACATTCAAATTTAACACAAAGTTTAGAGGACTTGTTGCAGATAACGATCAGCATGTACAACCTGGTCAACAATTATTTGTAAAGAAGCCAGGATCTAATAAATATGAAGAAGTGTTAAAAGATGAAAATGGAATTTATAGTATTTTAGTTGACACTCAAGGATATTATTCAGTTAGAGAATGTGCTCAAATTATATTAGATGATGAAATTGTTTCTCAAATATCAAGAGAAATTCATTTTACTGGGATTGATACTACAAAAGCAGCACAAAGAACTAGCTATAACCTTTCTAATTATTATTCGGATAGTCAAATAATTGGCAAAACGAAACTTACTGATACAAACGGTACTACAAAAACATCTTTTAATGCAGGCGATATTGTTTGTATTCAAGCTACACCAGGCATTTATGGAAGATTGTTAAGAGTTGATTTAGAAAAAGCAAGTGGCGAACACATTGAAGATATACACGACATGTTTGTGATGCCAAATGAAAATGTTACTGTAAAATTCTATTTTGCTGAAAAACTTAGAACTGTAAATTATAGAGAGACTGCTCAATCTGCAATAGATTATACATCATACTATGATTACACAGAAGGTCTTGTGTTAAAAGGCAAGACTTATTCAAAACCAGGATATGTTCAAACTGGTTGGAAAATCGGAAATAATACTTATGCTTTGGGCGATACATTTAGAGAAAGGGCAATTGTAACAGCCATTCCTGTATTTAGTCCAATACAATATAAACAAGTTAATTATGTTATCAATGACAATACTTACGAAGATGAAATAAACTATGATTACGACACAAATCCTTACTATTCTATTCTTGGAGATGTAAATATTCCAAGTGAACTCCTTGAAGGATTACATATTGACTATTATACAATCCATCAAGATTATACAAGCGAAATTGAAAATGTAACCTACCCTGCAAATACAAGATTTTATCCAGGACAAAAGATTATTCCTATGCAAAATGGTATAACTCTTTATGCTCACACACAGGCATCAATAGTATTAAATCCACTTGAAATTGCAGTTCAAGGTAACAATAAATTAAATATTGGAACAAATAACTTTGGACTAGAGGCAGACAATGTTAAATTCTTAACAAATCCAGATCCAAGTTTAGATCAAAGATTGACAGAAATTGTTTTGGAGGCAAAAACACCTAAGACAATCAGAGTTTATGTATATCCAGAAGAAGGTTATCGCTTTGCAGATGATTTGACATTTGGTTTTCCAAACTTCTTTGATCAAACAGTAACAAATGCATTTAGCAAAGAGCCACTTGTAGAGAAATTTCTTGTTGGTCTCAACGGAACAAGCATTGGATTAGACATAACATTCTATCCAAGTTGTGGAACAACGGATACAGATCATAACTGGGGCTCAGAACCTACTGATACTGCACATTGGTGTATTGGATACAATTATGAAGAATATATTTGTGAAGATTGTGGTGCTAAAAAATATGTGGAAGTAGTTAATCCAGGCAATCTTACAATAGAACAAACTCATCGTTTAAGATTGGTTGAAGAAGTTGAAGGAGATTGTTCTCACGGCGAATATTCAATTGACAGACATTATGAATGTGAAGATTGTGGTAAATGGTTTACTCGTCATGGCATTGGAGTTGATAGTTATTACGAAGAAATAACAATTGATGATGTTAGATATTTACACAGTTGGTCAGATTATGTTCCAAGAACAATCGATGGTAAGCATGTTCACTGCTATGTTTGTGCGGTATGTGGTGCGATAGATGAAAGTTCTATTGGTTTCCATCATAATGATGAACACGGATATGGAAAATGTGATGATTGTGAATACGAAATTCCATGTGAACATCAATGGAATTATGTAGAAGATTTGTCAACATGTAATCATCAAGGTAGGATGACAAGAACTTGCACTATTTGTGGTACGGTAGAAGAAACATTATACAATTATGCTGACCATGAACTTGTTTATGTTGGTGCAACAGAATCAACTTGTTCAACTCATGGACATTCAGCACATTATATGTGCTCACATTGTGGTAAATTATTCGATGTAGATATTTACGCTTACATTAAAACATTAGATACTATTGGTCTTAGATTTATTCATGATATTGAAGAAGAAGATTGCGAATATGCTCTAACAGATGATTTGCTCGCAATACTTGAAGCTGAATATGACCTTGATAATAATTACAAATATGAAGATCAATTAAATCCTGGTTTATATTTATGGGATTGGGCTTACATCCAAGAACATAGTACAGCATATGGAACTAATGCAACTTTGAAGATAGTTGTTGATGCCCACTATATTTTGAAAACAGTTGATGAATATACATTAGCTCATGAAAAAACTGCAAATCAATTGAGACTTGCATTAGATCCTAACAACCATGCTCACACAGAACTTAGAGATGCTGTTGCTGTAACTGTAGATGCAAATGGATATTCAGGCGATTTATATTGTACAGAATGTGATACAAAAATTAAAGACGGTCATGTAATTGAAAAACATGAACATGCTTATGTTGGCACTGCTTGGGAAAGCAATGATACACATCATTGGCATATTTGCAATGCTTTTGATGGTTGCACAGAAGAACTTGACAAAGCTGAACATACCTATGGCGATTGGCATTATGTAACCTATGCAGACCAAGTTGGAAAGAAATGGAAAGAATGTTCAGTGTGTGGACATGTTCATATTGAAAACTATACTCCAGAGCCTTCAATCAATGGCGATGATAAAGATTATAAGGTTACAGAAGGACTTGAAGATTTAACAGACGATGAAGGCAAAGATGTAAGATACATATTTGACCTTGCAAGCGAAAATGATGGCTCTGTAACATTTGAAACCGATAAGGCAACTATTATATTTGATAAAGATGCTGTTAAAGATATTGCAGGTCATGATGTAAAATTCAAAGTAACGACATCAACAGAAAATCTTGCTGGATATAACATTCCAAATGCTCAAATGGTACTTGTTCTTTCACTTAATGGAGTGACATTTGCAAATGGTAAAGCAAAAGTTGTTGTTCCTATTGATATTCAAATTCCAGAAGGCAATGAAGTTAAAGTTTACTATGTAAATGGCGATGACAAAGAAGATATGAATGCCACTTATACAGATGGTAAAGTATCATTTGAAACAACACACTTCTCAACCTATGTAATTGCTTACGAATCACCTGAACAACCACCTGTTGTAAACCCAGAAGATCCTAGCAATCCAGAAAATCCATCAAATGGTGGTCTTGGAATTGGTGCAATAATTGGAATAATTGTTGGAGTTCTTGCTCTTGCTGGCGGTGCATTCTGTGTTTACTGGTTTGTATTTAGAAAGAAAAATGTGATAGCAGTTGCAAATACAGAAGCTGAAAAAGAAGCTGTTGTATTTAGTGAAAAGAAAACATTAAACGAGCAATATGCACTCCTTTCAAAAGAAGATAGAAAACTCTATGATAAAATTAAAGCACACGCAATGACACTTGAAAATGTTAAGACAAGCGAGGCACAAGATTATTACACAGTTTCTTATAAGAAAGAAAAGATTGTTCGTTTCAAACTCAAAAAAGGCGAAATATTCGCAGAGTTCTTTGCAAATGATAAGGACTTCAAAGAAGTTACTGGCACAGGTGCAAAAGAAACAGCAAGTAGTGTTATTAAGGTCAAGACAGAAGAAGATGCAAACAAAGTAATTGAAGCTATTGATTACAAATTCAAAAACTTAACTGGAAAGAAAGATTAACACAATAAAAAAAACAAAATGACTTAGCTACTCGCTAGGTCATTTTTTATGTTTTGAAATGGAGAAAAACGGATTTCAACACAAAAAGACAAGATTTTACAAAAAAGTTTTCAAAAAGTGGCAAAAACACACGGACAAATTGCAACTAGGTGTCCTTATATTAGTAGAGGGACATAAATTTTTTTTAGATTTTTTTATTTTGTGGTTCTCTCTTTCCCCCCGAAAATACAAGGGTTTTGGCAAATTCGGTGCTATACGATTTTACTATATAAATGAGGGCGGCTTTCTAACAAGACAAGATTGAAAAGTATTATAGTTATCTAACAAAACAAAAATGAGTGTGTTTGTTCTCTAAGCCGAAGTGCATTCCCCTATATATTATATATAAATGTATATTATATTTTTTCTTGTTAGATATTATATATTATATTGGTTTTCCCCTATTTGATGGGGCGATTAAGCAAGTAGTTATTACTTGCTTTTTTCTTGTTAGAAAAATATCTAAATTGTATCAAACATTGAAACAATTTATTTTATAAAATTTTTTTTGAAAAAGTTAAAAAAGTTTGACCGATGGTTCAACCGTTGAACCACCGACAAATATAAAATGTTTTTAGTATTGCTAAGATGTATGGCAATATGCACTGCTAAAATCTCTTTGAAAAAGTTAAAAAACTTTTCTCGTGTTATCAACCTGTGATAATGCGACAATTGTAAAATACTTTTGAAAAATCAAAAAAAGTTTAACCGACCGGCAAAGGTGTTTCCGAACGACATTGTTAAAATTTTTTTGAAAATAATTTCCGCATGGACAGACGTTGTCCACGCGGTAGTTATAAAATCAAGTTATAAGGAGGTGCGAAATGTAAAAAGATGTCGGAAGAAAATAAAAACTTAAAAGGAGGTGATGAAAATATTGTAAATGGCAATACAACCATTTCGTTTGTTTGGAAGCGATAGTGCCGAAAGTCTTTCGCTCGATGCGTAAAAGAACTATGACAAGACCAAATTTAGTAAAGATGAATTATATATGGAGGAACTATGACAAAACAATTAAAAGACCAATTCACTTTACGAATTTACAATCAGGAAGACAAAGATTTGTTAGATAAAGTATATTCAAGATGTAAATCTGGCTTTGATAACAAAACAGACTTTCAAAGAGCTTGTCTTGTGATTGGTGCAAAAAAGATGTTGGGAGACACCGAAGTTGACCATTCTAAAAATTTGAGTGAGATAACCGAAGTGTTAAAAAACCACACAAAGAAATTGGAACGATTGGAAGGATTGATTGGTGTGTATGAAAAAGAGTTTGAAATAAACCACTTGGTCATTGAATATCTTTGCAATTTTATTGCTAATGTTGTGTATAACAGCAATGGCAATGTTGAAGTGAACAATGCAGATATTTTAGATGGACTATTCTCACACTATGACTTACACCAAAAAATGAGGACACTTGTTTATGGCGACACCGAAAGTTAATTTCTTTGTAAAGTATTATTCTCCCAATTACAAAAGCAAGGCAATGCAACAAAAACGAAAATATTATTCTTCTAACAAAGCAAAAGATTATATGAACTACATAATTTCAGGAATAAACGAATTCAAGAGTTTGGACTATGTGGCATATATGCAATCAAGAGAAAAATCTCGTGGAATATTCAATCAAGATGGACTTATTTCAGATGACTACAAAAAGGAATTAAGAAATAAACTGCGAAAGACAAAATCAATCATTTGGGATTGTGTTATATCCTTTGAAGAAGTGTTTGGTAAAACTTGGGTTAACTGCTATGAGCAAGCATACGAACTTATGAAAACCGAATTACCAAAGTTTTTTAAGAGATGTGGACTAAATCCCGAAAACATAGAATGGTTTGCAGGACTGCACGAGAACACGGACAATAGACATATTCATTTGTGCTTTTTTGAAAAGAAAGCTTTAAGAATTAGACCAAACAAAAAATGCAAGCAATTTTCTATTGGCAAATTATCCAATGTGGCAATGCAAGAATTTAGAGCCAATTTGGAGCTTTCTGCGACCGATTTCAAAGCAATTGAGATAAAGAATAGACAAACACTCAAACAAGCAATTGTGGACGAATTAAGAGCAAAATCTGGATTTGTGATAAACAACAAGTTGTTAAGTCTTGGAAGCAAGATTTATGACATTGAAAAATGTTATTATTCAAGCAATGACATTGCACCTTTCAGAGCCGAAATTGACGACATAACAACTTACTTAATAAACAAGTCAAGTGTGGCAACATCTGCATACAACGAGTTCATTGAGCAAGCCAAATACAAAGATGAATTGTTTGCAAATTACTGCAAAAGAAATCACTGCAAACAACCATTTACATTTGAGCGAAAATATATGAAAGATATATATCGCCGACTTGGAAATGAAGTGTTACATTATGCGGTTAGAATTAAGGCAATGGACATTAGAAGATTAAAACTTAATGCAAGTTACAAAAGCCAAAAATATGCTCAAAAGAAAAGTCTATTTAGGCAACTTAATGAATGTTTGAAAGCGTCTGTTGAGTTTGATAAAGAAACGATGAAAGCATTTGATGACTACCTAAAAAAGCTTGATGAAGTGAGATATAAAACTCTTGTGGAAGAAGGATATATTGAAGCAGAAATGTAGGTATTTAGAAAGAGATTATAGAAAACAGGATAAGCGAGAAACAGCAAGTGGTTTTTTCTCTAAAAAGCATTGAAAAATCAACACTTTTTGAGAAACGCCCCTAAATTTGCAGTTTTCTCGTCTGTCTATCGGCTTGCTGGGATACCCAGACTGCCGATTTGCAAACAAGGTTTGCTATTTGATTGATAGAAATCAATCCGTCACAAAAGGCGTTAAAACCGAAAGTCTTTCGCTCAATGCGTTAAAGAACTATGGTTAAATGTGTTTAGATAAAATCTTAAAACGAGGAAGGAATACTATGATTTATCTAAATGAAATCAATGACGAAAATACCTTTGACTTAAAACAAACGAAAGCATTTTTGAAAGCTATCAAAGGAAACAAATACGAGTGTTATTTCAAACTGATTATGGCCTATGAAATATCAAGAATGGAACTTGTAAATATCAAATGGGAAGATATAGATTTTGAGAATAACACAATAAAAATTTATCCTATCAAACAAGGACGAAATTCAAAATTTTATTATGGTTGGGATTGTGAAAGAAAAACAAATTTAATGAGAGAATTTCCACTACTCCCAAGCATTAAAAAACTACTTTTAGAACTTAAAAAAAAACAACTTAAAAACAGCATTTTGAAAGAAAACTATAATTTCAATTATCAAGAATATATTGCTCTTAAAGACAATGGAACAAGATTAAATTACAATACTCTAAGCAGAAATTTGAGATATGTTGGAAGAGATAATAATTTGCCACAAATCTTACTTTCTGGACTTGCTTGCTGTCTTGACAAATTTATATGTCAAAAAGCTCACGATTACGATTATTACCGTGCTTGGACTAGATTTGATTTGAAATTTAAGAGAATACAAAATATTTATGCCAATATTGACCTTAAACGAAATAAAAGATTTTTAACCAACCTTGATGACTTGCTTGATATTGCAAATCAAAGCCGAAAGTCAGATATGGAAATGTGAGGTGCAATATGGGCATTAAAGAACTAAATGAAATTATGTTTAAAGATTTCCCAGATTGCGTTGGAGTTGAACAATTAGGCCAAATGCTCGGAATCAAACGAACAAAGACCTATGAACTTTTGCGAGATGGAACAATCAAATCAGTCAAAATTGGCAAAGACTATAAAATCCCAAAATACAATGTCATCGCATATTTAATTGGAGGTGAACAACTATGACAGGAAGTTTGAAAGTAAAAAATGGCATATATTATGCTGTCATAAACTACAAAGATAATTATGGCAAATATAAGCAAAAATGGATTACAACAGGACTTAAAGAGAGAGGTAATAAAAAGGAAGCACAAAAATTTCTCAAAGAACAATTAGACAAATTTAATCCAGAAGAAGTTTATGAACAGACACCCGAGCCACAAGTTAAAAATGATATTTTATTTGTGGATTATATTGAGCAATATGTGGAAAGCAAGAAAGATGAACTTTCGCCGGCAGTTTTTTACTCATACAGTAATCAAGTGAGAGTTATAAAAAAATTCTTTGGTGACAAATTAAAACTCAAAGATGTAACTTATCATCACATTTTGGATTTCTATGACTATCTCAGAAAAGAAAGAGGGAATAAAAACATTACAGTCAAACATCACGCTACTCTGCTTTCGCCAGCACTTCGCAAGGCATACCGAGATGATTTAATTGCAAAAAATCCATACGAGTTTATGCCACATATAAAAAGAGAAAAAACAAGAATGAACTTTTATAACAAAGACGAATTAGAAGAACTATTTAAGGTTACGGACAAAACATCTCTGAAACTAATAGTTCGTGTTGCCGCTTTTTATGGATTTAGGCGAAGTGAACTAATTGGCTTAAAATGGGACGCAATAGATTTTGAAAATAAAATGATAACAATTAAACACAAGGTCTTAAATGTAAATGGAGTTTATTATTTGTCCGACACTTTGAAAACACAAGCAAGTAATAGAACATTACCTTTGCTCCCAGAAATAGAACAAATGCTACTTGAAAGAAAGCAAGAGATTGAACATAACAAAGAAGTGTTTGGAAAAAGTTATAACTACAAATATGTTGATTATGTGTTTGTTGATGATATTGGTGATATTTATGACCCAAATCTTGTTACAAACAGGTTTAGAAAAATATTACAAAGAAACCACTTAAAACACATTAGGTTTCACGATTTAAGACATTCTTGTGCTAGTTTGCTTGTTGCAAGTAAAGTCCCAATGAAAAATATTCAGGAATGGTTAGGCCATTCAAACTTTAACACAACAGCCGATGTCTATTCACATTTGGACTACACGGCAAAATATGAAAGTGCAAATGCAATTAGCAACGCTCTTACAAAAACAATAGAACAACCAACAGAAGAAAACGAAGAAGAAATTGAAGAGCCAGAAATGATTAAAGAAGAAAATCTTGATGACGAAATTGCTGAACTTGAACGAAAACTTGCTGAAAAAAGAAAGGAACAAGAGCAAATACTTGAAGAAAAACAAAAGCAAGAAGAACGAAGAAAACGCAGACAAAGAGATTTTGAAATGTAAAAAGCACTATATGATACGATACGATAAAATACATCAAAAACAAAGTTGTTTGCAAAAATTCGCTATAAATTCGTAGAAAATTCGTAGAAATTAGCACTTTTTGAGCAAAAATATGTATACTTTTTAAGTATTAAAATCGAACCCCTAAATGAGTATTGTCTTTATTTGGGAGTTCGATTTTTTTGTTTGACAATAAAAAATCAGCGACTAATAAAAATCGCTGAAATGCCCGTAAAATCGGGCTTTTTTGGTGCGCCCACCAAGACTCGAACTCGGCATAATAGTTCCGAAGACTATTGTGATATCCACTTCACTATGGGCGCAAATGTGATTATTTTTTTAATGGGATAATCGAACCCACGAAATCTGTTCCGAAGACCATTGTGCTATCCGTTACACCATGAGCGCAAAAAAATATAAAAATTAAAAAAACATATTTAAGCAAGAGGAACCATTGGTGAGTTGATTTGGGGTCCCCAGAGGTTTGAAGAACCGAATGGGGAGAGGAGCAATTGAAGGCGACATTGCATTTTGCGGAGCAAATAATGCAGAAAAACTGATAATTGCGACGACGTTCCGAAGACTCGTGTGATATCCATTTCACTATGGGCGCAAAATGTTATTAATAAATTTTTTCTTTAATTATACACCATAATTAAAAAAATGTACATTATTTATTAAAAATTTACCATTTTGCATGGGTGGGTCATTTTTTGAATGACAAAAATGATAAGAAAAAACATATTGAAATATTAAATAGTGTATGTTATAATAAATTACACGGTGGAGGAACTATGGCAAAGCAAGAGGTATATAAACTAGATAACGGAGCAACATTAATTTATCAAAAACATACAGCTTTTAATGGAAGCTCAGTTATTTTAAGCTTTCGTTCAGGGGCACAACTTGATGGAAAATATAAGGGTTTAAGCCATTTACTTGAGCATCTTTTGTTTAGAGATCACAAGCCAGCAGGAACAACAAGAACATTAAATAATGTACTAAAATATTCGCTTAATCAAAATGCATTCACGGGCAAAAACTTTATTTCGTTAGATTTTAGTGCAACAGAAAACAATCTTGAGCCAGCACTAGATAACCTTATGAACTCGGTTATAACAAGAAAGTACACACCAGAACAGATTAAACTTGAAAAAGAAATTGTTAAGCAAGAAATAAATATGTATAAAGACGAAGATGATGATATTTCAGCCCTAGAGTTACTCATCTCAACATTAAGAGAGGGCGGAAATAGTATGAGTTCTGCCGATATATTGGGAACACCAAAATCTTTAAGTCTAATAACCCCAGAAATTTTGGCAGAGTATAAAAGAAGATACTTTAACACAGATAACCTTGTTATATCTGTAACATCTAACAAGCCAGCTGAGGATATTATAAAAATATTTGAGGAAAAAGTGTTTAGCAGGTTACCTAGAGCAAAGAGTTCAAAATACATTATTGAGCCAAGTGAACCTCGTGAATTTGTTAGGGAAAACAAGATGTGTGTTTTTCCATGCACCCCATCATATAATGTTAAAATAAATCTTCTTTTAAGAGAACGTGATGATTACGCTGAAAATCCAGACAAAGAATTTGCATACGATATTGTTGAAGAGTATTTAATGAACGATATTGGTGGATTTTTATATGACGCTCTAAGAGTTAAAAATAATCTCGTTTATGAATATGATTTAGAAAATTGTGATTGTGGAAATGGAAAGTTTAAGAATTTTTCAGCAACCACCAATGCCGCGAATATGAGAAAAACAATAAGGACATTGTGTGATTTAATCTATGACTTTGGGATTAATGGAATTCCTGAAGACGCATTTTATACAGTTAAAAAAGCAATAACCGACAGGGAGAATGCAAAACTTCAAAAGTTTAGAACATGTTCTGCACGTTCAAATTTTAGTGACTATATGAACAATATTCCATTTATTGATTATAAAGCAGCAATGAACTATATAAAGAATATGACATATGAAGAATTTAACGAACATGTTACTTCAATTTATAAACAAGCTAACGTTTCGGTTGCTGTTGAAGGAATGTTTGATAAGAGAAAAATGTATCGTTTAATTGAGATAGAACAAATGTTAGGTAATTTTAGTCACGCAGACGACTTATTGAATTATAACACCCCAATTTTTGAATCAACACAACTTCCAGATAAAGCAACCGAGAGGTATCAAGCAGTAATTCAGGAAGAGTTTGTAAAACAAATGGAAGAGTTGGCAAACAAGGATGCGAAGAACCACAATAAAAAGCCAGCGGTTACCATTGATGATGAAATAGTTAAGCAATAAAAAACAATTTAACAAATAAAAAACGCATTTGGTGATGCGTTTTTTTGTTTAGGCACGCAAGAATAAGAAGAGCGAAGCGATTGTTTTCTTGTTTAGTTTAACATATTTAATAATTTACAATCAATTGTTTTATTATCTAACATCAGTTCTGCATAATCACCATTTTTTAGTGCTCCAGGGTTGATGAATACTATGCCATCTTTTTCCATAAAAACCTGTTTATGTGTATGCCCAAAGCATACCAGTTTGTAGCCTTTAGATTTTGCAAAATTCAACATATATTCAATACCATATTTCACCTTTTGTTCATGACCATGGGTGATTAATATTTTTAACCCCTCAATGTTTAATGTTTGGGTTAAAGGAAAGTCAGAGTAATAGTTGTCACAATTTCCTTTAACATAAATAAACCTTGGGTCGTAAATGTTTGTTCCAATATCTCTATCTGCGCCATCGCCAAGATAGAATATGTAATCGTAGTTCTTTGAATTTATTAAATCTTCCAAAAAGTTTTTTCTGCCGTGGCTATCAGACACAATTAAAATGTTTG
The DNA here is from genome assembly GCA_918262735.1 of Clostridiales bacterium. Taxonomy (GTDB): domain Bacteria; phylum Bacillota; class Clostridia; order Christensenellales; family UBA1242; genus HGM11367. The sequence goes on along the minus strand of CAKJYJ010000005.1, from coordinate 251,141 downwards.
TCATAAAACCTCTAATGAATTAAGAATATAAACAGGTCGGTTGAAATGCCAATCATAAAATGAATAAATAGGGTTGGATATATACTTTTTGTTTTGTGAGCAATATATCCAAATATTAAACCCGCAGGAATAGCAGATAGCGTTTCTATCATTGGTTTTCCAAATGCACCAATACTTGTGTGAATTAATGCGGAAACAAGGGTTGTTAAGAGTATTGCCCCCATGGCACCACATTTTTTTGTTGAAGAAAATAGAAGTATGCCTCTAAACAAATATTCCCAACCAATGTAGTATAGAAGGTAGGAAACAAAGTATCCAAGCACCATATACCACTCACCATAAGTGTGAAAATCAACAAGTGGATATGTTGCGCACATGTCTGGGTCTAAAAGTGTTGTTAGCCCACAAATTACAGCAATAGGAAGGGCTATTAAACAGATGAATAAAAATGCTTTTTTATTTTGTAATCCAAGCCCAAAGTTAGTGAGTCTTTCCTTAATAATCAATTTTGTGAATAAAACACCCAGTCCAAAGAAAAGGACAAAACTCATGCAATTATGATAAATAATTTTCCAATAAGCCACATTTTGTATGCCAGTGAAAGTTTTTTCAAAAAAGCTAAAAGAACCAAAATAACAATACACAAAAAGAACAATTGTTGCAAATAATAAACCCAAATTAAATGTTTTGTCCGAGTTATTGTTTAATTCTGAAAATTCAGTATTAATTGTTTGTTTTATTTTCATTATCTAACCCCCTAATCCAATTCACAGTGTTTTCAATTCCTTGTTTTTTTGTAAACTTTGGAGCGTATCCGGTTTTTAATAATTTATCTATACTAAAACTATAATCTGCACAATTTTGATAAACGGAAAATCTTGTGATAAGTGGTGCCTTTTTAATAAAAAATATTTTATAAAAGCCCTCAACCAAACATGCTGTTAACCTAGCAATTGGTCCAGGAAAATTTTTAAATTTTGGTTTAACCCCAAAAGCATTTGCAACATCGGTTAAATATGTTTTTAACGTGTCGTTGTTGTCAGCAACATTGTAATCGGTGCATCTGGCATCAGGGGTTTGTGATGTGTGAACAATTGCTTCAACCAAATTACCAGCATAAACAAAACAACTTTCATATTTGCCACCGGCGCTAATTAGCATTTTCTCTCGTTTTACCCTAGTGTATATTTCGTGGCTAGAAGTGTAGTCATATTCGCCATAAACATTTCCGGGGCGAATAATAACAAAAGGAATGTTGTTTTGTGTGCAGTATTCCCTAACATAAGTTTCGGTTTCAAGCTTACTTAAACTATATGGATTTTTGAATGGCTTTTTTTCGCCATCTTCGGCTATGTTCCTATACCCATAAAAACCATAAACCGCAACTGAAGACAAATATGTGAAGCATTTAACACTACACCTTTTAGCATATTCTAAAAAATTTTTTGTTCCACCTAGATTAATTTTTCTAAAATCTTCCAACTTTCCCCAAACGCTAACCCTGCCGGCAATGTGATATATATAGTCAACTGGTGGGAGAGCAGAAGTGTCGAAATTGGACACATCACCAAGAAAAACCTTTATTCTGCCATCCTCAACATATTTGTTGTAGGTCGGGTTTTTTGATGTTTTTCTTCTATGAATGGCATAAACCATAAAGCCTCTGTCAACAAGGCTGGTTGCAAGATGTGACCCAATAAATCCATTTGCTCCGGTTACTAATGCGGTTTCCATTTTTAACTCCTTGTTTGTATTATAAACCATTTGGCCAAAAATTCAAAATATATCATAAATTTTTTGTTGTAGAAAATGTGAACGGGGTAAACTCGTCTTGTAAAACATAAAAAAGTATAGGTGATATATAAGGAAACATATCTTATAATCGAAAAATAAAAATCTTGGCAAGCACCAAGATTTAAGTATTCTAAACAATTTCTTTTAATTTTTCCTGTTCGTATTTTTCTCTATATTTTTTGTATTTATCAACAAGTTCAAAGATATATCTTTCTTTTAATCGCTCATCAAGTTTGTTATAAACTTTGTAATCAATAAGTCTTGAAATGGGATTAATTATATCCAAATTTTCATCTAACATTGCTTTAACTTTTTCATAGAGTTTAATATCATCTTGAATAATAATCTTACTTTTAATATCAATATTACAGCCATACAAAATTCTGAAATTACCTCTACCTTTAACATTTTTATTATCCATTTCGTTGACTTTGTTTCTAAGTCTGTTCTTCGCCATTTGTGCCATTCTTTTTAATGCATCTATACCTTGTTTTTGCATAATTAATTCTCCTAATGTTTACGAAATAAATAATATAATAAAATAATATAATTTTCAATAAAAAAATAAAAGGAAAAAACTCGTTCTTTCCCTTTATTTGTCGAATAATGAAATTAATTAATATTTAATTATTCAAGTGGTTCAAATGCTGTTTTGAATTCATCTTTTAACATTTGTTTTCCTTTTCCAATTCTATTTTCGTATGGAATATATTTAGACTTAATTAAAACGACCCTGCCTTCTTGGTAAACGGCAATGTTTGGAGGAACAATACCAAAAGAAATAAATGATAGGTGCCCGGTGTCTTTGCCGGTTATTCTAAGACCCTTTCTATTTCTTGAAGAAATATCATATTCTCCAACGGAAACATTTTTAACATAGCCTTTATTGGTTAATATTGTAAAAGTTCCATTCTTTTTAACTTGCATTGCAGAGATTACTTTGTCATTATCATCAAGGGCAATAGCCTTAATACCAGATGTTGTTCTGCCGGTAGTTTCAATATCGTCAGCGATATTTAGAACCATACCTTGCTTTGTTGCAATTGCAATTGAATATCTTTCATCACTTTCAAACACGGCAACAACCTTATCTTTTTCTTTTAATTTAATTCCGGCAAACACGCTTTTTGCAATGTTGTATTCGGCAAGTTTCGTTTTTTTAATTAAGCCAGACTCGGTTATCATTGTTATATTGATTGATTCAAGTTCAAATGCTTCTCGGTTTAACCCAACAATTTTAATTGGCTTTTCTCCGTGAACTAGGTTTTTGTCTAGTTTATATAAATCTGTTCCTCGCTCCTTCCATCTTGCTTCTGGAATTTGAGAAACGGTTGTTTTATAAACATTTCCAAGGTCGGTAAATATTAAAACCCTATCAATTGATTGAATTTTAAGAAGACCCGTATGAATTTCTCCAAGAGAAGCATTTTCTCCCACCTCTCTAACAGAAAGATTGTAATTTTTAACAGGAATTGCCTTAACGGTTTCTGCAGCGGTTATTCCTAAATAATAATCCTTAACAATAACTTCTTCTTCAACTTCTTCAACAGCCATTGTGTTAGGGTCTAATAGTTTTGTAAGTCTTGCTGTTTTATATTCTTTTTTAATGTCTAATATTTCTTTTTTAACAACCTCATATTGTTTTGCTTTAGACATATATATTTCTGTTAATTCTTCAATACGTTGTTTTAACTCAGCAAGTTCTTCTTTAATTTTATTTACTTCCAAATTAACAAGTCTAGAAAGCCTCATTTCTAAAATTGCAACTGCTTGTTTTTCAGATAGTAAAAATCTTTCTTTCAATTTTGTTTTAGCAACGGCAACGCTTTCAGACTTTTTAATAATTCTTATAACTTCATCAATGTTTTGAATAGCAATAAGTAGACCTTCTAAAATATGGGCACGATCTTTACAAACATCCAGGTCAAATTTTGTTCTTCTATAAACAACTTGCCTTTGATATTCAACATAGTATGAAATAATTTCAACCAGGCTCATCTGTTTTGGTTTTCCGCCAGCAATTGCAACCATATTAATACCAAAAGTTGTTTGAAGGTTGGTTGACTTATATAAAAAGTCCATTATTGATTTTGCGTTAGCTTCTTTTTTGAGCCTAATTACAGCCCGAATACCATTTCTGTCGGACTCATCACGAATTTCTTGAATTGCGGATAATCGTTCTTTATTTGTTTCTTTAAGTTCTGCAATTTTTTGAAGAAGTTGCGCTTTATTTACCTGATAAGGAACATCTTTAATAACCAAATATTGTTTGTCGCCAGCGCTTTCAATATCTATTGTTGACCTTATTGTTATTTTTCCCTTACCGGTTTCATATGCCTTTTCGAGCTCATCGGTTGCAATGATATTTCCTCCAGTAGGGAAGTCCGGACCTTTAATGTATTTCATAAGTCCTTTGCAGTTTATTGATGGTTTATCAATATATGCAACAACTGCATCAATAACTTCACCAAGGTTGTGAGGAGGAATATTTGTTGCAACCCCAACGGCAATTCCGTATGCGCCATTAACAAGCAGGTTAGGGAACCTGCCAGGAAGAGTGTCTGGTTCTTTTCGGCTATCATCAAAATTTAAGCTCCAATGAACCGTGTTTTTTTCAATATCTCTTAAAAGTTCAAGGGCAAGGGGTTTTAACTTCATTTCGGTATAACGATACGCAGCGGCGCCATCACCATCAATTGAACCAAAGTTACCATGACCATCAATTAATACTTCTCTTAAAGAAAAATCTTGTGCCATACGAACGGCTGCATCATAAACGGACGTATCACCGTGTGGGTGATATTTACCCAAACATTCACCAACAACTGTTGCGGACTTTCTGAATGGTTTATCTGGCATTAAGCCCATATCATACATTGCATATAAAATTCTTCTTTGAACAGGTTTCAAACCATCTTCAACCCTAGGTAGAGCCCTATCCATAACAACATGTTCGGTGTATGGAATCATTGATTCATGCAAAACATCTTCTAATGACTTATATAATATGCTTTCTCTTGTTGGTGTTCCACCTTGCGAAACTGTTTCCTTTTCTGCCACTTGATACTCCTTATTTTTTTCTTCTTTTATATTGTTTTCTTTATATATTGTTTCGGTTTTAACTTCTTTTTTCTTATCATTTAGGTTAAAACTTATTCTTGTTTCTGAATTATTATTTGTTTCTGAGTTTTTTGAAATTTGCGGTTCTTTTTTGGGGCCAACATTTTTCTTGTTAAAACCCGGCAAATCCTCAATTTTTATTTGCCCACTTAATTCATTTGGAATGATTGTTTCTTCTGGGGAAGTGATGGGCTCTAACTCGTCGTAGCACATTTGCCCCGGAATAACAACGTTTTCTTCCTCTTCGTTATTTTTATCGTCCATAATCACACAATTACTCATAAATTAAACAAATGAGTTGCCTTACAAATCTGTTGTTACTACAAATTAGAATACTCATCAGCAAACTTATCGCCCCTATCAAAATTTGCATGTTCGGCTCGTCAGAACGCTTGTTTTTGGCTTCGTTTTACTCTGTAAAACTTTGCTTTACGCAAGGTTCTTCCTCTCCCCAAAAACTTCGAACAAAGTTCTGCTGTTTTCGGGGACCCCAACACATCGCCTCTATTTGGTTTTATATTCACACAGTTGAATATTCATCAGCAAACTTATCACCTCTATCAAAGTTTGCATGTTCGGCTATGTATTCTTTTCTTGCGTCAATATTATCACCCATCCAAACTGTAACCATTTTTTCTGCCTGTGCAGCATCCTCAATGGTAACTTGAACAAGGGTTCGTTTGTCTGGGTCCATTGTTGTTTCCCAAAGCTGTTCTGGGTTCATTTCCCCAAGACCTTTATATCTTTGAATTTCGTAACCCTTTCCGCATCTTTCTATTGCTTCTGGGAGTTCTTTATCAGAATAAACATATTCTTCATAATTCTTTCTAAACACTTTATACAGTGGGGGAAGACCAACGAAAACGTGTCCATTTGTTATTAACCCACGCATATATCTATAGAAGAATGTTAAAAGAATTGACCTAATATGCATACCATCTTGGTCGGCATCGGAAAGAATTATTACTTTTCCATAACGAAGCGAATCCAAATCAAAATCTTCTTGTATGCCAGTTTCAAGTGCGGAGATAATGGTTTGTATTTCTTCATTTGCCAAAACTTGGTCAATACGCTTTTTTTCAGCATTTAATGGTTTTCCACGAAGTGGCAAAATTGCCTGTGATTTTCTATCTCTACCCATCTTGGCAGAACCGCCAGCCGAATCACCCTCAACAATAAACAGTTCACTCTGTTCGCATTTGCGGTTTGTGCAAGAGGCAAGTTTACCAACAAGGTTAAAACTTCCCGCACTATTTTTTGCTCTAGTTATTTCTTTGGCGTGTTTTGCAGCCTCTCTCGTTTTTGCTGCACCTTTTGCCTTATTAATAATAACATCGGCAACTTTTTCATTCATTTTATCATTTAAGAATTTTGTTAATTCTTTTGTTGTTATGTTTTCAACTTCGGTTTTTGCTTCTGGATTGCCAAGTTTTGTTTTTGTTTGCCCCTCAAACTGAACGCTTTTCATTTTAATTGCAATAATAACCGAAAGACCTTCGCGGTAATCATCGCCAATTAAATTTGCATCCTTATCTTTTAGGTATCCATGAGCCCTTGCATAATCGTTAAGCACTTTGGTTAGAGCGGTTTTAAAACCAATTTCGTGAGTTCCACCCTCTGTTGTTGGAATATTATTAACAAAACTAAAACAGTTTTCAGTGTAGCCATCGGTATATTCAAGTGCGCATTCAGCCTTAACAATATCGGTTTCTGCACTAAAATAAATTGGTTCACTAAATAGGCGATTTTTACCCTTATCTAAATATAATAAAAAGTCTTTTATTCCGCCGTCATAGTGGAAAATTTGTGATTTTCCGTATCTTTTATCATTAAGTTCAATTGTTATATTCTTATTTAAAAATGCGAGTTCATTAACTCTGTTTGCAATAATATTAAAGTCGAATGTAAGTTCTCCAAAAACTCTTTTATCAGGGAGAAATGTTACCGAAGTTCCTCTCTCGTTTGTGTCGCCAATTTCTTTTAGTGGAGCCTTTGGAACACCACTTTTTATTTTTCCATCTGGGCCAGCATATGACTCAAATTCCATATAATATTTTTTCTTATTTTTACAAACGGTAACATTAAGCCATTCAGAAAGAGCATTTGCAACTGATGCACCAACCCCATGAAGACCGCCAGAGTATGAATAATTTGAATTGTTAAATTTACCACCGGCGTGAAGTTCGGTAAAAACAACTTGGACGGCGGAAACTTTAAGTGTTGGATGAATATCAACAGGAATACCTCTACCATTGTCGGTTACTGTTGCGCTTCCGTCTTCATTAAGGGAAATGGTTATTTTGTCGCCAAAACCATTTGCAATTTCGTCAATGGAGTTGTCAACGATTTCCCATAAAAGATGATGTAAACCCTTTTGCCCTGTTGTTCCAATATACATTCCAGGTCTAAGCCTAACTGCGTCTAGCCCCTCAAGAACAACGATGTCTTTTGCTTCATATGTTGATGCCATTATTAAAACCCCTTTACTTACAACAATGTGTTGGTGCAACAATATTTCATTGAATATTATTAATCAAAAACACAACAATATTCTTGCTCGCACCAAACTAACCAATATAGTGTATCACAAAAAAAATATTTTTCAAATAGTTTTAAGATTTTTAATGTCATAAATATTATGTGTTGTTTTTTTTCAATTAAAAATATATAAAAACCACATAATGAGAGCAAATCAATTCTATTATGGTGTTATGGCTGAATATTTTTTAATAGAGAGGTGTGTGTTTATTTGACAATAAACCATCTAGTTGGTAAAATTACAAGTAAGTGTGAAATATTTTTGCCAAAGAGGTCAATATAAAGGTTTTTGTAGGGTTTATTATTCCGTTTTTAGGAACAATGCTCGGAAGTTCAGTGGTCTTTTTAATGAAAGATAAACTAAACCAAAAACTAGGGGACATTCTTTCCGGTTTTGTTTGGGGTTTATTCTTATGATGATACTTGATGTTGCCCTATGGTAAATTACATATTTAATTTGATTTAATTAAAATAATTTGGTAGTATAAAGCAAAAGGAGTATATATGGAAGATAAAGAATTGGTAAATTTGGCAATGGAAGCAAAAAAAAGAGCATATGCTCCATATTCAAATTTTCATGTTGGGGCAGCGCTTCTTTGTGAAAATGGTGAGGTGTATTTGGGCTGTAATATAGAAAATGCTGCCTATGGTTCAACAAACTGTGCTGAAAGGACGGCGGTTTTTAATGCCATTAGTTTTGGCAATAGAAGTTTTAAGAAAATAGCAATTGTTAGTGATGGAGATGAATACACCTATCCTTGTGGCGTCTGCAGGCAAGTGCTTTCAGAATTTGCCCCAAATATTGAGGTTATTATGGCAAATAACAAAGGAGAATTTATAAAAGAAACACTTTGCGAGTTGTTACCTCATATATTTTCATTAAAAAAGCATAATTAAATATTAGATAAAAAGAAATCAATTTGTTTATGGTTTCTTTTTACATTGTGTGAATCGATATAAAAAAATGCAACCTTTATTTGATTAAAATCAAATAATTTTGTATAATAAAAAGTAGTAGAGTGTTTTTTAACAAAGGAGTTGTTTATGAAAAGAATATGGTTTTTAGTTGCAGGAGTTATTTTGGTGCTTGGCATTGGTGCCGGGCTAGTTTTTGGACTGGGAAATGGACCAAAAACATACACAGTTGAAATAACATCCAATGTTGAGCAGATTGAATATGAGAGCAAAAACAACTGCAGGCTAGGAGACACAATTATTATTGAGGCAATTCAAAAGGAAGGCTATCGTTTTATAGGTTGGGAAGTAAATGACGAGATTGTTTCAGATGAGGAAAAATATGAAATCACATTAAATGAAGGTAATGTGAACGACGAATATATAGCGATATATGAAAAATTAACTTTTAATATTACAATGCCAACAACACAAACTGGATACACCATTAATGACATAAACAATGAAACATTTACAACTATGGTTGTTGAATATGGCGATTCAATTTCTTTTAAGGTTGAACTAAAAACTGGTTATACGGGAACACCAGTTGTAAAGAACAACAGACAAACAATAACGGCAGATAATGATGTGTACACAATTTCAAATGTTACTAGTGATGTGAACATAACAATAACAGGTGTAAAGAGAATAACATACACAGTAACAGTTCCATCACAACAAACGGGATATACCATTAAAAACACAAACAACCAATTCTTTGATATTGCTTCTGTTAGATATGGAGATTCAATTTCATTTATTGTTGAATTAGAATATGGTTACACAGGAACACCGATAGTAACAAATGAGGGTAATGATACAGTTACCAATGAAAATGGTGTTTATACAATATCATCAGTAACCGACAATGTGAGCATATTGGTAAGCGGTATAACACCAGAGGAATACACAATAACATTCCAAGAAGAGGTAACGGTAACCAGAAATAATATTCAACTCACATCAGGAGCAACAATTTATTATGGTGATATACTAACATTGTCACCAACCACCGCTCCAACTGATGGAATTACACCAGTTTATGTAATAAATGGAACTGAAACAACTAGTAATAACATAACAGTAGCCAGCAATGTTACAATAGAATACGTTAAGGTTATGAATGAAAGTGAATATCAAACCTTAACATTCACATATAACGAATCAGCAAAAACCGCTGAAGTTAAAGCAAATTCATCAAACAAACCAACAGGCGAGCTTGTTATTCCGGCCAGGGTAAGTTATAACAATAAAATATATCGTGTAACAGGCATATACTCTACGTCAAACTTTTCAAATGGGGCATTTTATAACTGTAGCGATCTGACCAGTTTAATCATACCAGATAGTTTAATAAGTATTGGTTCTTGGGCATTTTATAATTGCAGCAATCTAACAAGTATAACCATACCCAATAGTGTAACCAGCATAGGTGATGGTGCATTCTGTAATTGCAGCAGTCTAACTAGCATAACTATACCCAATAGTGTAACCAGCATTCGTGATTCTGCATTCAAAAATTGCAGTAGTCTAACCAGCATAGCCATACCAAATAGTGTAACCAGCATAGGTTTTTATGCATTCTCTAATTGCAGCAGTCTAAATGGTGTGACAATAGAAAATATAGAATCATGGCTAAATATATCATTTACTTACAGTTCTTCAAATCCGTTGTATTATGCTCATCATTTATATATTGGTAATAATGAAGTAACTGAGTTAATAATACCAGAGGGTATCACACAAATTAAGAACTATACATTCTATAATTGCAGCAGTTTAACCAGTGTAACAATTTCTAATGGTGTAACCAGTATAGGCAATGAAGCATTCCGGGGTTGCGATAATTTATATATAGTAAACAACCTATCACAATTAAATATAACCGTAGGGTATTCCGATAATGGAAACATTGCATCTTATGCACATTTAGTTATAAGTGATGAAGAATTTAGTACTGATAAAATTGAAGAAATAGAAGGGGTTGTGTACTATAAAGAAAGTGCAAACAACTATCATGCATTGTATGTTACAGATAAAACAACAACCTCGGTAACACTAAATGAAAATACAACAAATATATGTAGATATTCATTCTATAATTGCAGTAGTTTAACCAGTATAACTATACCCAACACTGTAACCAGTATAGGTGATGCATTTTATAAATGTAGTAGCCTAACAAGTGTAATAATAGAAAATATAGACTCATGGTTAAATATATCATTTGTAGATGTGTATTCAAATCCATTATACTATGCTCACCATTTATATATTGGGAATAATGAGGTAACCGAATTGGCAATACCAGAAGGAATCACAGAAATTAAGAACAATACATTCTCTGGTTGCAGTGGTCTAACAAGTGTAACCATACCAAACAGTGTGACCAACATATGTGATTCTGCATTCAATGGTTGCAGCAGTCTAACAAGTATAACCATACCAAGTGGTGTGACCAGCATAGGTTCTTCTGCATTCTATGGTTGCAGCAGTCTAACAAGTATAACTATACCAAGTGGTGTGACCAGCATAAGTTCTTCTGCATTTTATAACTGCAGTAGTCTTACTGGTAGTATAACCATACCAAATGGTGTAACCAGCATAGGTTCTTCTGCATTCTATGGTTGTTACAGGTTAACCAGTATAATCATACCAAATAGTGTAACCAGCATAGGTTCTTCCGCATTCTATGATTGCCGCAGCCTAACTGGCGTGACCATACCAAATAGTGTAACTAGCATAGGTGATCATGCATTCTCTCGTTGCAGTAGTCTAACCAGCATAACCATACCAGATAGTGTAACCAGCATAGGTGATGCTGTATTCTCTAGATGTGATAATCTGACAAGTGTAATCTTGGGTGGGGGAGTAACCAGTATAGGTTATTGGACATTCCAATATTGCAACAATCTAACCAGTATAACCATACCAAATAGCGTAACCAGCATAGCTTCTGATGCATTCCAATATTGCCGCAGTCTAACCAGTATAACCATACCAAATAGCGTAACCAGCATAGGTGATGCTGTATTCGAGGGTTGCAACAGTCTAACTAATGTAACTATACCAGAGAGTGTAACCAGTATTTGGCGAAATATATTCGATGGTTGCAGCAGTCTAACCAGTGTTACATTTGAAAATCCTAATGGTTGGTTTGTGTCAAGTTCTAAAAATGCAACTAGCGGAACAGACGTTACATTAACCGATCCTTCAACCAATGCAACATATTTAAAGTCAACCTATCGTGATAAATACTGGAAGCGAAGTGCGTAGGAAGTGTTGTTTTGATGGAATTGTTTAATATGATTGCATAAAAAAAATACGCCAAGTGGCGTATTTTTTGTGGGTAAGTAATCACGAGCAAGTCGTGAATTATCTTACTTGTTGAATTTTGCTTTGTAAGCATCACCAAATTTGAAAACTGGTTTTTTGCAAGCTGGAATTTTAACAGTTGCGCCAGTTCTTGGGTTGATACCGGTTTTTGCATCAACTTTTTTAAGTTCAAATGCACCAACACCAACAAGTTGGATTTTTTCACCAGCAAGTAAAGCCTCTGTAACAACTTCTAAAGTTGCATCGTAAACAAGGTCAATATCTTTCATTGTGATTCCTGCCTTGTCAGAGATTGCTCTAATAAATTCAGTCTTGTTCATTAAATATCCCCTTTTAATATTAAAGATTTTGCTTTAGGGATTATTCCCTTAAAACACCCTCATTATACCCCAAATCTCTTTATTTTCCAAGCGATTTTGCAAATTTTTCTAAAAAAAATACAAAAATCAACAAAAAACGCCCAAACAAGTGGGTAAAAATGCGCCATTCTGGCTAAAAATAAGGGGAATTTGGGCATGTTTGAAACATATAACAACCAAACCCAATGGGCGCAAATTTAATCGTTTTAGATAAGGAATTGTTAATAAGAGTAAAAAATCTTTTATGGTTAAGGCTGTTTTATTGTTGAAAAGTAACAAAAAAACAACAAGGATTAACCCTTGTTACTTTTGTTTTTTGACTTATTTTTTGTTGATGTTTGTTTTTTTGTTTTGTTTTCTGGTTGTTCTTTTTTATCTGTTTCAACTTCTTTTGGTTCTTCGTGCTTTGGTTCCTCTGGTCTAGTTGTTTCGGTTAGTGGTTCATCAGGAGTTGCAACCTTTTCATCAAGACCTGCAATATAGCGCATATCAAGTTCTATATCAACTTTATTATTTGTTCCAATTTCCAAAACGCATGTTTTGCCATATGAGGTGTTATATATTCTTTTAATTCTTCCGTATATGCCAATGTGGGTAATAACCCTATCGCCAACCTTAAACGAACTCAATGCGTCAAGGTTTCGTTTTTCTTGTCTTTTTTGTCTCATAATTAAAAATATGTATGCAATAGCCAAAACGCCAATAACAATCAACCAATAGTAATCTTTCATAATTAATCTCCTTTGCTAAATTTACTTTGCTGTGATAAGTATACAATAAATATCAACATAAGCAAAATAAAAATGAAAAATTGTTTTGTCGTTTATTGTATAATTTTAATAATGTTAAAAGTAGATAGATTAAGAAGAATAAAGTAGGTGGCAAAGATTAACATAAGTAAAATACCATACACCCTTTTGGTGTGTTTTTTCAAAAGAGCAGGGGCAGAGAATACAATTGTTGAAATTAGCGCGAAAGGAATTGCGAGGTTTGATGTGGTGGCAGAAAGCGCAACACCAGCACTAGTGCAATTAATTCCGGTTATTCCAACCAGCAATGTGCTATTTATAATATTTGACCCAACAACGTTACCAAGCCCAAGAGACGGTTCTTTCTTTTTTATTGCAAGAATAGAAGTAACAAGTTCTGGCAAAGAGGTTCCCAAACTCACCACAGTTAAGCCAATAATTGTTTCACTCACATTAGCCCAGCGTGCAAAAAATTTGGCACAATCAACCAAATAATAAGCGCCAAACGTTAGCATAAGCGAAGAAAGAATAAACATCACAATGGCTTGAAAAAGCGAATTGTTACCTGTTATGTTGTAATCGGTGTAACTCGCCTTTGATTGTTTGCGGTTTATAACAATAAAAACGAAAAATAGAGATAAAAGAATCAAAGCTTCAAAATAGTTTATTTTTGAATTAATGCTTATAACACTTAAAACCACAATGCATAACAATAGAAGTTTAAGCAATAACTCCGATGACCTATTAATTTTAACACGGGTAAAAGCAATTAAAACCCCACCAATTATGCAGGTATTAATAATAATTGACCCAACCGCATTTCCAATTGCAATTCCATTGGCGTTTGCTCCGCTGGAAATAATGGTAACTAAAAGTTCGGGCATTGTTGTTCCAATAGTTACTAATGTTGCCCCAATAATAGGAGATGGGATTTTTAATTTTTTTGCAATGACCATTGACGAATCAACAAACTTATTTCCGCCATAAACGATAAGACAAAAAGATGATAAAAAAATAATAACAATAACCATTATTTATTCCTTACAAACCCGTATACTGTATTCTACTGCGAGAAATTTCAAAAAATGAAAAATATGTTTTTACATTTTGTTATCATTATGTTACAATTAAAAGAGTGAGAGGAATTATGAAGGAAGTAAGCGTAAAAGAATTATACACATCAAAAGAGTTAAAAAACGGGCAGGAGATTGAGGTTAAAGGTTGGGTAAGAACCACCCGTGACAGCAAGTCTTTTGGTTTTATGGAATTAAACGACGGAACATGTTTTAAGGGCGTTCAGGTTGTTTTAGAAGCAGATAAATTAAAGAATTATGCCGACGTTGTTAAACTAAATGTGGGAAGCACTGTTTATGTTGTTGGTGAATTTGTTTTAACACCAGAGAATAAACAACCATTTGAAATTAAGGCAAAATCGGTTGAAATTTTTCAAGCAACAGATGAAACATACCCAATTCAAAAGAAAAGGGCAAGTGTTGAATTTTTAAGAGAAATTGCTTATTTAAGACCAAGAACCAACCTGTTTAATGCTGTGTTTAGGGTTAGAAGCGTTGCGGCAATGGGAATTCATGAATATTTCCAAAAAAACGGGTATGTTTATGTTAACACACCACTAATAACAACTGCCGACTGCGAGGGTTCAGATCAAATGTTTAAGGTAACAACCCTAAATTTTAATGACCTTCCAAAAACCAAAGACGGAAAGGTTGATATGAGCAAAGATTTATTTGGCAAACAGGCATTTATTACTGGAAGTGGTCAACTTCATGGTGAGGCACTGGCACTTGCCTTTGGTAAAATTTACACATTTGGCCCAACGTTTAGAACCGAGAATTCAAACACCAAAACGCATGCAAATGAATTTTGGATGATTGAGCCGGAAATTGCATTTTGTGATTTAGATGGCGTTATGGACATTGAAGAGGATATGCTAAAGTATGTTGTTAAATATGTTTTAGACAACTGTCCTTTTGAAATGGAATTCTTTGATAAGTTTGTTCAAAATGGGTTAATTGAAAAACTAACCAAATTGCTTGAAAGTAAATTTGTTAGAATTGACCATAAAGACGTTATTGATATTCTTAAAAAGGCAGATGTGAAGTGGGAATTTGAACCAGAATATGGTGGCGACATTGCAAAAGAACATGAAAAATATATAACAGAGTATTTTGGTGGCCCAGTGTTTATTAAAAATTGGCCAAAAGACATTAAAGCATACTATATGAAGTTAAATCCAGACGGAAAAACTGTTGCGGCGGTTGACCTAGAAGTTCCAGGCTCTGGCGAACTTATGGGCGGAAGTCAAAGAGAAGAGGACTACAATAAAATAATAAAACGTTGTGATGAAATGGGCGTTGATAAAAATTCTATTGACTGGTTCTTGAACCTAAGAAAATTTGGTTCATGCATCCATTCTGGATTTGGAATGGGGTTTGAAAGGTTAATTATGTATTTAACAGGCGTTGACAACATTAGAGATGTTATTTTATTCCCAAGAACGCCAAACAACTGTGATTATTAATTAACGATTAGAAAATAATTACATTAATATTAAGAATAAGGAATATAAATATTTAGATGAAAAAAATCTTTTTATTACTAATATTATGCGTGTGTTTTATATTTTCAGGCTGTTCAAATTTGGGCGGGGTTGAACTTATGCAAAACGCAGATGGCTCGGTTGTTGAATCATACTACGTTCCTTTTCCTAAAGCCGAAATATTAAATTGGGCGCAGGAAAATTATATAAACCCTCCTGAAAAAATTTCAACTATTCTTAGGCATGTGAAAAATGACTATGACGAATACTTTAGTGATTTAATCTCAGAATATAAGCAAAATGTTGATGAAAACAATAACTACACCCAAAGCGAAAAAGAAGAATTAAAAAATGGCATATCATTTGAAAGTAACCTTTTGGATGATAATATTTTAAGAGGAATAGATGACTATATTGTTTATCAATTAAACTTTAGCAACAGTTCATGTTACAAGTCATTCAAAAATTTAACCCCAGAGTTAAGTGAAAATAAAGTTGTGATAAACGAAAACAACATTTTAACAAAAACAAACAGGATTCAAAAAGACCCACTGTTAGATAAAATGGTTGAGTCATCATTAACGCTTGGCAAACAATTAATTAACAAAATTGAAGAAAGAATGAAAAACGAGATTGGAACAATTCGCTGGAATAATTTAAGAAACACATTAAATTTTGCAGAATGTTCAAATAATTTTGAATACACATATGTTGTTCCAACAGCAAGGCTTAAAAGCAATGCAGATAGCATTGAAAAAAATGACGGATATTATTACCACACATGGAAAATACCTTTTGATAACTTAGACGAAAATGGTGATTCTATTGTTAAAATAGAATATTGGACAACAACGGCAAACAGGTGGATTTGGTATGTTTTTAGTTTGACAGGTGCAATGGTTGTTATATGTATTGTGGCCATTTATGGCAAAATTAAGAATCAAAAAGCAAACAAAGAAATTGAGGCCATATAAAGAATATACAAACCTAATAAGATGTTCATATTTTGAGCATCTTTTTTAATTATGAATATTAAAAATTGTCTTTATTACGAGCAAATTGTCAACATATAAGAATATTGACGTTTTATTGTATTTCCTTTACATATTTAACGAATAATGATAGAATAATAAACATGAATTGCTTATTTATATATAATCCAACAAGTGGAAAAAAGAAAGGACAGAAAAATGCAATATACATTGAAAGTGAATTAAAAAAGCATTTTGATAATGTTGTTGTTAAACCAACCGGCAAGGCTGGTGATGCATCTGACTTTTCGGCAGATGCTTGTGGAAAATATGACGTTTTGGTTGTTGCTGGTGGCGATGGAACTTTAAATGAGGTAATTAATGCAATTGCAACAAAAGAAAATAGACCACAAATTGGCTATATTCCAACAGGAACCACCAACGATTTAGCACATTCATTAAAAATACCAAAGAATGTTAAAAAAGCTGTAAAAATAATCACAAACGGAAAGTGTATATCACATGATATTTTCAAAGTTAATGAAAAATATGGAATATATGTTTGTGCGTTTGGTATGTGTACGGGTGCAAGTTATTTAACAAAACAGAACAAAAAAAACAAATTTGGCAAAGTTGCATACTTTGTTGAAGGAATTAAAGAATTGGGTGGCGCCAAACGTTTTGAAATTTCAATAAATAGTGATAATATAAACATAACCGATAACATTGTTCTTGGGCTAATTGTTAATAGTCGGTACGTTGGTGGTTTCAAAATAAACAAAATGGCAAACTGCTCTGACGGCTTTGTTAATTTAATACTATTTAAGGAACGAAAGAAAAGAGGCGTGTCTATTGGGGTATTATTCAAAATTGCGAAGGCTTTTTTATTTGGTATTAATTCATTAAATAAAAGCAAAGCATGCCATGTGCTAAAACTAAATAAATTTCAAGTTACCATTCCGGATGATGAGGTTGTTAATATTGACGGCGAAAAGGGCATTACTGGCGGTTTTAATTTTGAAGTTCTAAAACAACATATACAAATTTTTGTGAAAGGATAAAATTATGGATAATAATGAGACGTTAAACAATCAAAATGAAAGCACAAACGGAAAGACGAACAAACAAACAGAAGCTAATAATTTTGAAGAATTTAAGAAAAGTATGGACGAATTTTCAAGAAGAAGAAGCGAAATTTTAGAAAGAATTAAAAGGTCTCATGAGGAAAAGGCTGTTGATGAAACTAAAGATATTATAACCGACAAACAACAAACGGATAGTCAAAACAACATAGCCAACACTTCATCACAGGCTGACGAAAATGAGGACCAAGAGCCACAAAAAAACGCTTTTGATAATGCAGAAAATCAACCAAGCACAAAGGCTGAAGATGCTGTTTTAATTGAAGATAATGTTGATGCAATTCGTTATGATTATGTGCCTCAAGAAGAACAAAATAACAAAAAAATAAAGAAAAAACGCGAAAAATCGTTCAAAAATACGTATATTTACGGGTTTTTGTTTATAATTTTCTCAATTTTGTTTGAAATTGCAAATTTTTTAAGGTTGGGTCTTGGAGCCATTCCGGTAAACTTTGGAATAGAACTTGCAATGATAATTATGGTTGCTGGAATAATATTTATAATTCCAACAGAGCCATTAAAAATTTCCGTAGCAAGCATTTTTCTTGGTGTTCAAATGATAATGAACATTGCCAATGCAAGCTTATATAATATGATGTATGACATTATAACTGTTGACATGATTTTCACACTCGGCTTTGAAACAATGGACGCATTTGAATTAAACCAACTAGATTTAACTGCACTAATAATGAATGTTTCTTTAGTTGTTGTTTATGTTGTTTGTATTGCACTGGGCAGTAAGTTTATGCCAAGGTTTAGGTTAAGAAAAGACAAGCGTGCCATTGTTGCTTTAATAACATTACTTTTAAGTGTTGAAATGATTGGTTTTGGTTCATTAAAAGTTTCACAAAATATATACTTTGCGAATGCAAATGCAGAATATATTATGGAAGATGGTGACTACCTATACACAACAATGAGTGCAAAAATGGCGTCACTTAAAAAATATGGATTCTGGTGCTTTTACTTAAATAATTGTAACATTTTCTTTAACTACCAAAAAGAGATAGGGAAAAAGGCGTTAAGAGAACTAAAGGAGTATATTGAGGACGAAGATGCAAAAGGTTTTGCATACCAAAATTCAATGTTTAATGGAGAAAATGTGTCCGGGGCTCTTGCAGGCCAAAACTTAATTATGATTATGATGGAGAGCATTGAATGGTTTGCAATAGACCCATACAACACTCCGGATTTATATCAATTTGTTAACACCGACGCAATAAAATTTAACAACTATTACAGCAGAAATAAAACCAACATTAGCGAAGAAATATCAATTCTTGGAAGCGTTGTGAATGACTATTCCTTCACAACAATTAAAGACAATGTTGGTTTAAGTGCAAGTCATAGCCTACCAAATTTATTTAAGGATAACGGCTATGGAAGTGTGAACTTTTTCCATGATTACACAGGCAAGATGTATGATAGAGACACGTTAAATAAAGAAATGGGATTCACAAATGTTTTCACAATGGAAAATTGTTCAATTGAAGACAAGCCAAAATATTTTGGGGATTTCTGGGATGATGGCGATTTTGTTGAGGCGTATGCATCAGAAATGATGCCAACCAACCAACAATTCTTTAGTTATTTCACAACTGTAACAACTCACGGGCCATACGAAAATCATAATAATAGGTTAGATGAACATGGTTATTATGAAAGATTTGATGAGAATTATAATGATTACTGCCAATATGTTAGAACAAACAATTTGAACTTTGCCACTCCAAACATTGGAACACATGAATACAACATTCTAAGAGATTACAAAGCAAAGGCAATGGCTGTTGATAACGCGATACATGTTATTCGTTCATACCTTGCAACACATTATACCAATGGCGACACAACAAAACCGCTTTCAGATAACACAAGCATTGTGATATTTGCTGACCATAACGCTTATTATTCAAATTTATGCTATTTGGTAAAAGGTACCAACAAATTTGCCAACGATAAAGAAAATTATAGAGTTCCATTTGCAATATACAATAAAAATTTAGGGGGCGGAGAGGTTGACACCTTCTGCAACACATACGATATTGTTCCAACAATTTGTGATTTATACGGATTTGAATATAATAAGAATTTAACACAAGGGTATTCTGTGTTTAGTGACGAAATTGAAAATAGCTTATTTGTTTCAACAATGGTTGGAATGTTTGACGAAAAGTTTTTCACAGTAACGCTTGATGAGTATACAGCAATAGATGACACACTAGAAACAAATAGTAAACTTGTTAAATTCAAAACAAATCTTGATAGGTTTTTAACGAAACAAAAATTTATTGAAACATATTACAGAATTAACTACGAAGAGTATGTGCTAACCCACTAGTCACACATAAATAAAAAATATATACACATTGCAAATTGCTAGGCAGTGTGTATTTTATTAAACCTGAGTTTTCCATGTTTTATAATACTTGCCAGGCCGAAACAACAAATAATGGGCTATAAAACATGACAAAATACACACTAAATATTTATAAAATATTTGATAAAATCACAACACCTATGCTATAATACTCACGAAAAGCATATTGTGTGAGAGCGAATTTTACATATTATAGAACGATATGCGAAAAATATATCCAGCAAAAGTAAAAGTCGACACAGATATTTTGTTAGTTAATATTTTTAGTTTTTAATGAAAAAATAAAAGGAGAAAAATTATGAAAAAGAAAATCTTTGGGATTTTGTTAACACTTGTTCTTGCAGTGGCGGGCTTTGGGCTTGTTGGCTGTGGCGGTGGAAACACGCCAGCACCAGGACCAGGACCAGGCCCTGGCCCAGTTGTGCCAGAAGTTTCATATGATGATGACACGACCCCAGTTCCAATTGATGAGACGGGACTTTTGTTTGATTTATGGACACCAGAAAGAATGGAAGAAGCCGGTTGGGATGAAGAGTATATCACAGACTACAACCAAGCCCGTGTTTATGCCGTAACCGAAGAGGTTGAAAACCTTGTTATACCAGCATATGTAACCGATGGAGAGGAAACATATAGGGTTGTTGCGGTTGAAAACTTATTATTCACAATAGACAATGTTGATGACTTTAATTACACTGGAGTTAATGAACTTGCCACAGGAATTAAAACCATCACAATTCCATCAACCGTTGAGTATTTTAGAGGGCTTTCTGGTTGGTATTATTACCAAGAAACTCCAGGGGATGATGAATCTTGGGTTGAAGAAGTATATTATTTAGAGAACCTTGAAGCAATTATTCCAAACAACAGAACGGAAGCAATTGACATTTGCGATAGTATTTGGGATTTGTTTGCTGATTATTTTGATAAAGAATACCCTGATGGGACTGGTGACGATGGTCTTGAATACCCTGAAATGCAAAATATTTTTGCTAGACAGTTCTTTACTTACGATGAAGAAAATGACTTGTACTATCTTGGCAATCCTGGCAATCCATACATGATGTTGGCAGGTGCAGGTGGCACATACTATCCTGGAGTGGCACTCGGTGATGGTGAAGAACTTGTTGCAATAGTGAACGAAGATTGCATAATTATTGATAGTTGGGCATTTGGTGGTGCCTCATTAACAGGTATTGTTGTTCCAGATGGGTTGGTTACAATTGGTAACGGTGCATTTTGTGATAGCTCATTAAAAGAAATAACTCTTCCAGAGGGGTTAGAAAACATTGGTGAGGAAGCATTCAATAATTGTAACAACTTAGAGGAACTTGTTATTCCTTCAACGGTTAAAAAACTTTTGTATAATTGTATAAATACAGGTTATACAAATGTGTTAATCAATAGTGCCGAATTAATAGAAAATGATTTAATTTATAATTTTGAAGTATTCTACGTTTTGACAGAAGTGTGTGATGATGCAATCATTGGAGATTCTGAAGGTGTTCATTTTGAGAAAACCGATTCCGAAGTTGATGGTTACAATTGTTACGTTTTTATTGATCCATTCATAAGATAAACGGGTATTATTAACGAAAATTATTATTATTTTTGCCAATTTAAAACACGATATGGTGGTGCATAACGCACCACCATATTTTTTGAAAGCAATTAAAATTGCTTTACAAGAACCCAAATATAAAGGTATAATGAGAGTAGTATAAAAAAACAATAAAACAGGGGGATGTTTATGAAATTTAGAGTTGGTTTAATAGCATTCATAGTTTTGGTTGTGCTTATTGGAGCAGGTATGTTTTTATTCTTTCCAAGGGGTGGAACAAAAAATGGAATATATTTTAAAACATATGATGGTGTATATGCCAAAATAACCGGGTCAGTAATTGGCAATGCAAACGACATTACCCTTAGCGATTTAACATATGGTGATGGTGCAGTTCCAACGGGCGAGGATTTATCGTCATGGCAGGTTGAATTGGAATTTGGGGAAGAAGATGAAATAACAATATTGATTAATGTTGAAAATAAGAATACAGATTCACTTTATGTTATTTTTAAAGATGATGGGCAAGCAATAAATAATGTGTCGAAAACAATCAAGAATAATGGAGAATTATATAACTCTGGAAGAGTAATCATGTTACAATCAAACAACGACACAACACTGTTTACAGTAACATTCAAGCGAGACCAAGATGTTACAACAAACATAAGGTACAATTATCATATTGAACTGAAAGCCGCGATAACGGACGACGACATAAAAGACGGCAGTGTTGAATGTGAAGAAGACACTGGCTACACATACACATTTAATGATTCAAAAAACACTGCAATCATTAAAGGAATAAAGGATGGCAACACACAAACAACCTTAGTTTTACCAAGCATGGTTGTTCATAATAATCAAATGTATATAATCACAACCATCGGGCAAAATGCCTTTAAAAATAAAACAACAATAACTTCGGTTGTCATTTCTAGCACGGTGACAGAATTAAAAGCGAGCGTTTTTGAGGGTTGTACAAATTTAACAAATGTAACAATTCCAACCAGCGTGACCAAGATGGGCAATAAAGTTTTTAAGGATTGTTCAAGGCTACAATCAATTGAACTTCCAAGCTCACTAAAAACTCTGGGAGACAATGTATTTTCGGGATGTAGTTTTCCAACGCTAGCTTTGCCAGACAGTATAACAAATGTTAGTGAAAACACATTTTCTGGCATTGAAAGTATTAATGAATTATTAATACCTTGTGCAGTTACTGCCATCTCTGGCGCAAATAATGGTTTATTTGCCCACGTTAACAATATTGAAAGGGCAATTATTTCCATCACTAGTAAAGGTGTTAATATTGGGTGCGCGTTTAAGCATGCTGTCGGGTTAAAAAACATTGAAATTCCACTTGGCGTTGAATCAATTATGGATTATGCATTTAGTGGCTGTGAAAAATTAACAGAAGTTTTATTACCTAATAGTGTAACATATTTGGGTGCTAGTGCATTTGGTAATTGTTTTGCACTTTCAAATGTTAGTTTGTCAACAGGTATGGAAACGATTAAATCTTATACCTTTTCTTATTGTGAATCTCTTAAGGAAATTTTTATTCCAAGTAATATAAAAACAATAGAAAAATATGCTTTTAGTGAATGTTTATTCCGCAAAGTAATAACGCCATCAATTCAAGATTGGCTAAATATATCATTTAATTCAGAATATAGTTCCCAAATTTTTAAAGGTAGTTGGAGTTTGTTTGAAAATGAAAAAGAAATAAAACAATTAATTATTCCGGATTCAACAACAATAATTTCAAGCAATGCATTTTGGGGACTAACAAAAATAGATTATATTGTTTTACCAACAAGCATAACCGAAATCGGAGCAAACGTTTTTAATAATTATTCAATGATTTACTACAAAGGAACGAGCGACCAATGGCAAAATATTACAGGAACAAACACAAGATGGTATGTTGCTTGCTATAGCGAAACCGAACCCGCCTTAGAATCAGAGACCAAGTGGAGATATGTTGATAATCTACCAACACTCTGGGAAATTCCAGAAATATTTTCAGTAAATAATAACGAATTAAGTTTAACAACTTATGGCAGAACATTAAAACAAATAACAATTCCAAGTGAAATGGGTGGAAATTCTGTTACAAAAATCGCAGAGGATGGATTTGCACAATCTCGAATTCTTAGTATTGAAATTCCTAGTTTTATAACAAGCATAAAAACTGGGGCATTTTGGGGATGCACGGATTTGGCGGATATTACAATTCCGAACTCAATTACAACCATTCCGGAAAGTGCCTTTAGTAATTGTATATCAATAGATGAACTTGTTATACCGAACTCTATAACTAGAATTGGCTTTGGTGCGTTTGGTAGTTCACGTATAAATAAATTAATCTTTAGTGCGGGTATGGGTACCGTTGATTTTGCATCCAATGCATTTATGGGCTCAAAGATAGAAGCATTATCAGTAATGCAACTGGAAGATTGGTTTAAGTTTAATTTTCTAGTTGAGGCCAGTTATTATACATGTTATTCAAACCCAATATCAAATGCTAAACATTTTTATGTTGGCGAGGAAGAGGTTGTTAATTTAATTGTACCAAACACAGTTCAAACAATTAAAAGAAGGTCATTTATACGGTGTGAATGTTTGCATAGTGTATATATTCCAAGTAGCGTAATAAATATTACTGCACCTGACTATATGGAGAGCCCATTCTATGGTTGTCGCAATGAAATAGTATTATATGTGGAACCAGAAGAAAAGCCTTCAGGATGGCACACCTATTGGTATGGGAATTCTTCAAACCTTGAGGGTTGCATGGTATATTGGGGAGTTAGTTTAGAAGAATATCAAACAGCAGTAAATTTAGGGTAATTAGTTAATAAATAATCGCAGAAGCATTTAAGACATCTGCGATTATTATTTTATAAACAATAGTATATTTTGTAGTTATTGTATGTTTTTCAACTCCTCAATCAATTCCTTATTATTAGAAATTTGCGTAGTTAAAAAGATTGTTATTTGTTCATTGTTTACATAGTTTATTGCTTTGTTATATTCCCTAATTTGTCGCTCAAGCAGGCGAATGTTATTTTGCACAAAACGGTCAGGAGATAATTGATAATCAACACTTCTTGCTCCCCAATACATTCCTTGTCCATTGGTAAATTTTGGAACGCCACCAAAATCTATAACCAGTGCTGAAAACTCGTTTAACACAGAGTATTTGTTTTTTAGTGTTTTGTTTATGGTGTTTGATAGAGTGTTATTATTGCCATTTGTTAAAAAATATTGAAATGCAAGTTGGGCAATTAATGTTACTTCTCCATTTATTCCGGAAATTAGGTGTTTAAGAGCCTTAATTGTTGAGTGATTGCACATTTGGCACTGGTTTTGGGTTGGTGTTTGCAGGGCTGTACGATTTTCAATTTCCGTTTCGTCTTTTGATACTTTTGTTTCGTTATTATCCATTTTAGACCTCACTTTGTTATATTTATGATAAATATTAAAAAAATGTTAAATAATAATAAAAAGTGGTTGACATATATATGCGGGTGTGTTATAATCACGCAGTAAAAATTAATAAGTCCTTTTCCAAAGACAGCAAGTGGGGGTTCCCGTAAACAGTTTGTGCTTGCCGAGGTTAAGTTTAAGTTTGGCGTTTTCAAACCTTTCTTTTACTTTCTCGGTTTAAGAGGGGTTTTTTAGTTTTTTAAATACAAACTTAAACAAGGAGGTAAAAACGTGAGTTCTAATTTAGATGCAAAAAAGGTTATCGTTGAAGAAATAAAAGAAAAATTCAATTCTGCCATTTCTGTAACATTTGTTGACTATCGTGGCCTCACCGTTGAGCAAGACACTAAAATGCGTAGAGATTTTAGAGAAGCTGGCGTTGAATACAAAGTTTACAAAAACAGATTAGTTTTAAAAGCATTAGAAGAACTTGGCCATAAGGGATATGAAGATGTTCTTGAAGGAACAACGGCAGTTGCCTTTGGAATGAAAGATGAAGTTGCCGCTCCAAGAATCTTATGCAAAATGGCTGAAGACTCAAAAACAATACAGATTAAATGCGGAATGTTAAATGGTAATAGAATTGATGCAAAAATGGTTGAGCAACTTTCAAAAATACCATCAAAAGAAGTTCTTGTATCAAAACTTCTATACTTATTGCAAAGCCCTGTTCGCAGTGTTGCCATTGCGCTTAAAGCAGTTGCAGACAAAAAGGGTGCATAATTAAATTAAAATAAAAAGGAGAAATAATAAAATGGAATTAAAAGAAATCGTTGAAGAAATTAAAACAAAAACAGTTGTTGAAATTAATGAATTAGTTAAATTATTAGAAGAAGAATTTGGTGTTAGCGCTGCAGCAGCAGTTGTTGCTGGTCCAGCAGTTGCAGGTGGCCCTGCAGCAGCAGAAGAAAAAACTGAATTCACAGTTGCATTAAAAGATGTTGGAGCAAACAAAATTGCAGTTATTAAAGCCGTTAGAGAAATCACAGGTCTTGGCCTTTCAGAAGCAAAAGCACTTGTTGATGGTGCTCCTTCAACAATTAAAGAAAACGTTCCAGCTGACCAAGCTAAAGAAATGGAAGCTAAACTTAAAGAAGCTGGCGCAACAGCAGAATTAAAGTAATCTTTAATTAAATTATTAAGTTTGTATTATGTTTTGGGGGTGTGTATGATGAAATCAATTAAAATATCTATTATTAATAATAATTATTCACACACCCATATACTATAAAAAATGTCGCCCAGTGCGGCATTTTTATATTTTTAAGAAGGGAAAAGGAGAGTAAAATGAAAAATTATAATGAGGTTTTAGAAAGCGCGGGCAAGGTTGTAGAGATGGCTAGTCCAAAAGAAATAACAAAAATTGTAATAACCGGCGGCCCTTGTGCGGGTAAAACAACCGCAATGAGCAGGATTAACGAAACTTTTACTCAAATGGGGTACGCGGTTATGTTTGTTCCAGAAACTTCAACCGAATTAATATCAAATGGAGTTGCTCCATGGAGATGCAATTCAGGGCTTGACTATCAAGACGTTTTGCTAGATGTTCAATTAAACAAAGAAAAAGCGTTTGAAAAAGCAGCAAAAGTTAATAAAGCAAATAAGATTTTAATTGTTTGTGATAGAGGAATGTTGGATAGCAAGGCATATGTTTCAAAAGAGGATTTTGAAAAAATCCTTCAAAAAAAATCATTAAAGGAAATGGAAATACTAAACAGTTATGATGCAGTTTTTCACCTTGTCACGGCGGCAGATGGTGCAGAGGAGTTTTACACTCTTACAAACAACAAAGCAAGAACAGAAACGCCGGAACAGGCAATTGAACTAGACAGAAAAACAATGTCCGCATGGACGGGGCATCCTCATTTAAGAATAATTGATAACTCATCTGATTTTGATACAAAAATGAAAAAGTTAATTGGTGAGATTGCTTCATTTTTGGGCGAACCAAAGCCTTATGAGATTGAAAGAAAATATTTAATTAAATACCCAGACTTAAAAATATTGGAGAGTAGTCCATATTGCAAAAAAATTGACATTATTCAAACATATCTTTTAAGTGATGGTGATGAGGAGGTTAGGGTAAGGCAAAGTGGAATTAATGGAGAATACACATACACCAAAACTTCGAAGAAGAAAATAACAGGGCTTAAAAGAATTGAGGTTGAAAAGCGTATTTCAAAAGATGAGTACTTAAACTATTTAATGCAAGCCGACACATCAAAAAAACAGATAAGAAAAACAAGATACAGGTTTGTTTATAAAAATCAATATTTTGAAATAGATGTATACCCATTCTGGAAAGATAAAGCCATAATGGAAATTGAGTTAAAAGATGAAGACCAAAAAATAGAAGTTCCAAAGTTTGTTAATGTTATTAAGGAAGTAACCGAGGACGACGAATATAAGAATTCATCACTTGCAAATGAAAAATAAAATAATAATCGTTTTACTTTTGCTCTTCTTACATTAAAAAAAAGACCATTAAAACAAAAATTTAATGGTCGTTTTTTATTAAACATAAATAAAATTATGGTTGGGTAACAATAATATTTATATCGTCTTCATTATTGCCATAGTATTGTGTGTTACCACCCTCATCTGTGCCATAGCCATAATGCTTGTAATAATCCTCTAAATATTCGTCAGAATTAAGATAATTATATATTTCTTGTTGTTTTTCGTATTCCGCATTATTTTGTTCCAATTGGCTGTTTGCGTTATTTAATGTATTCTTTTTTGATTTTAATATAAATGTTTGCGTGACCGCCGTTAAAAACAGAACAACAGGAACAATAGCTAGCAAAATTACATAAAACTTAACCGTTTTTGTTATTTTCATTATTTTTTCCTCTGTGTAACCTTTTAATTGCTTTTCTAATTAAATTGTAACACGTTGTGTAAAATTTTGCAAGCATCTTGCCAATAGTTATGCGCTCCAAAGAAAAAACAATCAAAAATATTAATAATGGAAATAGTCGCAGTTGCCCATAATTATATTTTAAGTTAACAAAAAACAGCATAAAAAGACAGAGGGACGTTTCCAAGAAATCAATTATTATGTTTGAAATATTTTTATATGATAAGAGAAATTTAACATAGTTTCCAACATCAAAAACAATTCCACCAGCAATACCCGTGCCAATAAATAACAATAAAAGAGCGGGTTGATTTAAGGTTTCATAAAGCATTGCTTACTTAAATATCCTTTTCAGCAAGCTTTGCTTTTCTTTTTTATTTTCAAACTTTATGCTGGCTATTATTCCGTTTATAATCAGTTCGCCGGTTTCAACCGACAATTTTTCTGCCTTTAGGTTTTCTCCATGAATTAAAAGTAAGTCGTTTCCAACAATAACGCAGACATCTGTTTCTGTTAAGTTATTAACGCCCAAAACTCCGGATATTCTCAAATTGGTTCTATCGGTTAAAACTATGCAAGATTTACTATTTTCCATAAAAATTCACCTCTAATAATAATTGTATTTTATTTTTTAAAAAATTATGATAATATAGTTATATGTTCATAAAAAGAATAATAGATTTTATATTTCCTCCAAACTACACCTGTATATGTTGTGGTAGGGACATTTTTAACAATCCGTATGGTGTTTGTGAAGGGTGTAAGAGCTCACTTCCATTTTTAACTGGTAGACTATGTCAGCATTGTTCTGACATTTTAATAAGTGATGGGGATTATTGCAAAAGATGTAAAGGTAAAACACAGCTATATGACAAGGCAATATCGCCATTCATATACACTGATGCAATTGCAAAACACATTCAAAATTTAAAGTATAATAATGCAAAGTATTTAGCAGAGCCACTTTCAAGGTTTATGGCTGACACATTTTGTAATTCAAAAATATCCATTAACTTTGTTACTCCAGTTCCACTATGCACAAAACGAATGAAAGAAAGAGGATATAATCAATCATCATTGCTTGCAGATAGTTTTTCAAAGATTGTTAATATACCAGTTTTGGATGTTTTGGAAAGGGTTAAGGAAACAGGAACACAAACGGAACTAAATTTTATTGAGCGTCAAAAAAACCTAAAAGATGCATTCCGGGTTGTTAATAAAAAACTGGTTAAAGACAAGTCTGTACTTGTTATTGATGATGTTTTTACAACTGGAGCAACCGTGTCAGAGTGTGCTAAAGTTCTCAAAAAATCAGGGGCAAAGGCTGTGTATGTTTTAACCGCAGCACACACAATTATTGCAAAAAAATAATAAAAAATGACCAAAAAATATATAAAATTTAGCAAAAAATGGTCGTTTTTGTGTAAAAATTACCAATTTTGTTCATAATAACAGAGTCGAAGGAGTTGTTATGAATTTTGAAAATAGTAAAACAAAAGAAAATTTAGCAAGGGCATTTGTTACTGAATGCACCGATGGCGCAAGATATCAATTTATGGCAAAAGATGCAAAAGCAAAAGGATATGGTTTCATTTCTAATCAATTAAAGATGATTGCAAAAAATGAAATGGCACATGCGGCAGTGTTTTATAATTTTATTCTCTGTAATGGAAAAAATGATTGCGAGTGTGCCGCATGTGGAACGCAAAACATTGACGTTTGTGCTGGGCTACCATTCACAAGTTATGTTTTACCAGAAGGATTAAAATTAACAAGCGATACGGAAAAATATGAAAGCGACACGCTATATAAAGAGTTTGAAGAAACCGCACTAAAGGAAGGGTTCAAAGATATTGCAAAGGCATTTCATCACGTTGTTCAGGTTGAGAACTGTCACCACTTAATGCTGGGTGAATACTTTGCAAAAATGAAATCAAACACCCTGTATAGAATGAAACAAATAAACAAATGGAAGTGTTCATATTGCGGAACCGAAATTGAACAAAAAGAAGCGCCAAAAGTTTGTCCACTTTGTAGTTACGAGCAGGGCTATTTTATGGTGCCAACCAGTGATGAATAAAAACTATAATAATAACAAAGAACAAGAGGGCGATTTTGCTCTCTTTTTAATAACATATTTCCAAATTTTTCTTGTTATTTTTTTTGCAAACCTTATTGATGTAATTGCAAATATAAAACATTTGTGATAATATTAAGACATGGGATTATTTGGTAATAAAAACAAGTACGATATTAAAATTAGTTCGGAAGAGATAAAATATCTCGTAACAAAACTGTCAAAGGATACGATTAAGATTAATGCAAAATTAATTGTTCCTGAGGGCTTTTCTTTTTTGATTGGTAAAAAAGGGAAAGTAACTGATATTTTTGAAAGTGGCGAACACTATTTTTCATACTCCAACCTTCCAGAGATGTGTAGAAAATTTCATATTGATAAAATTGTCGATGGAAAGCGATATGATAAATTTAATGCTAATCTGTATGTTGTTGACTGCTCTTTAAGAAAATGCGATTTTAAGAGTTACAGAAAGGTTGAAATGGGAACAAAGGCTTACGGATTTTTTTCGGTCGGCATTCAAGGGACATACACATTTAAGGTTAATAATGCAAGGGAGCTAATGCAGTCACTTCTTAACGAGTTTGACTACATTAAAACTGGCGAGGCTGAAGGTATCATTGGGTCTTGGATTGATGAAATAGTTGTTAATGAGCTTGAAAAACAAAATTTTATTATTTCAGACGTTGTGTCAAACAGTCCTAAAATTACTGAGTGTATAAGGGCAAAAATAACCAAATTATTTACTGTTGCAGGGCTTGAATTAGTTGATGTTAAAATAACAAAATACAATCTTCCAAAAAAATATCAGGCAGAAAGTGATAGGGTAATTGCAAGCCAAAATAGTGTGGCGGAAGAAAGACTTGGGCAAGAAAATCAAGACAAAGAATTAAGCCTTGAGACCAATGATAATCAAAGCGAAGAACAAAAAGTTAAAAATCAAGATCAAGATGAACAAAATGAAGATTATGACTATGTTCCGTTTGGTAATTTCAAAATAACCAAAGGCGAAAAGCCGCAGGACATACATGAAGCAAAGCCACAAAAAAATTTTGTTGACCTTAGTTTAGATTCGTTGTATAATACAACCGCAAAAAAAACAAAAAGGTGTCTTAATTGTGGCACCGAAAATGATGAAGGTGCAGACCATTGTATTATATGTGGAGAACACCTAGATTAAAAAGGAGAAATAATATGGATAAAAAAATAACAAAAGAAATGACAATTAGTGATGTGCTTAGTATTGACGAAAACCTTAAAGATGTTTTATTGGGTTTTGGTATGCATTGTTTTACCTGTCCTTGTGCACTTGCAGAAACTCTTGAAGAGGCAGCAATGGTTCATGGCGTTGAGGTTGATTATTTAGTAGAAAAATTGAATGAACAAAAGAAATAAATATGTTACAGAAAATGTAATTTGTTATTCCACCTCAAAATGGGGTGGATTTTTATTAAGTTTTTAATGCAATTTTATAAAAAAAATAAAAAAACGAATAAATTGTATATTATAAATTTGACAAAAAACGCAAGGTTTATTAATATTAGTGTATAATATAATTACTATCTTCTATAAAAACGGAGGAGAAAATGCCAGACAATTTAGAAAAAAGGGAACGTCCAATTTTGCCAAAACGTCAAGAGCCACCTTCACCTAATTCCAATAATGTTAATGATACCGCAGTTTCACCGTCACAAAATGTTCAAAGTGGCGTTGTTGAAAACGCCAGAGAACAAAGGGTAACTGGGGAGGTTCGAGCAACTGGGGCAAGAAATGTGCCACCACAAGGTAACAGGCCACAAAACAGGTCACAAAATGGTAAACCGGGGGTAAGAAAAGTTGGCGAGCGTCGTCCAACAGGCCGAACTCCACAAATGGCAAGAAGAAATGGTCAGGTGCATAGAAACCCACAAAATGTTGATATAAATAAGGTAAGAAAAGAAATTGAAGAAGAGGACAAAAAACAAGAAAAAGCACACAAAAAGTTAATCATTTTTATTGTGATTGCTGCAGTAATAATTGCCGGACTTTTAACCGCCTTTGTGGTTATTAATGTGAGAAATGACAGAATTAATAACATGAAACTAGATGCTCCGGTGCTTCACGTAAATCAACTATATAATGGCACGGCTTTAAATGTTGACAGCATACCAAACGCAACAAAATACGAATACGTTATTTCAGACAGTAACGGAAAAGAAACAAAGATTGATTCCACAAATGGCTATATTGAATTAAACACATATCTTAATCAGGCTGGAATATATGGTGTTAAAGTAAGGGCGTACGGAAAAGGTCCAAGAGCAACAAGTGATTTTTCTGAAGTTGAAACCGTAATGAATTATGTTGCACTAGAGGCTCCAAGGCTTTTTGTTAATGGTTTAGACCAGGATCAAACAAATAAAAATGTTTACACAACAAATTCAGATATAACAAACGATAAAATAACATGGAATGCCGTTCCAAACGCATCAAAATATAGGATAAATTATGGAGTAAATTTAGAGAATGACGAAATACTATTCTTTGAAGTTGATGCAAGATCTGGAATTAACACTTTTCAACTCAGTGATATATACACATTTGGTCCAGGAGCATACATAATTTCTGTTGTTGCTGTGCCAGCGAGAAATTCATATTATTTAAGCAGTATATACACATATGACGATTGCAAGACTATAAAGTGTTATCTTGAACAAAAAATGGTTCAGAATGCCGAGTATGACAAACAAACAAAAACCCTTTCATTTGGATTGGAAGACGGAAAGTATTTTGATGGGGATTTTAAAATTGTTGTTGGCTATGGCACAAGCGTTCCAAGTCAGGAATTTACCGTACTTTCAACGGATGTCGTAACAGAGTATGATGGTAATTTTGCCAATTATGAAATTGACCTTTCTGGGTTTATTAATAATGACGGTGTTGTTAGCGTTATGATAACAACATTAACAAATAGTACATATGGCACAAATTCTGGACAGGCAAGCGCAACAATAATTAATTGAATATAAAAAACAAATAAAAGACATACTACCAACAAGGAGGGTGGCATGTCTTTTTTGTTGAATGTTGATACAGGCGAAGATAAATATTTATACATACAGAATGCAAAAAAGGCGTTGGGAGAAAACCCAGATTTTGCGATAAGAAAAATTGTGGTTCCGGGAGGAGAGATTACATTATTATTTCTTAAAAGTATGGCGGATAGAAACGAAATTGCGAAACAGATTATTGAACCAATTTCAAAACAAAATGAACACTTTAATTTTGAAACATTAAAAAACAAAATACTATTATGTCCAGAAATGGAGCATACAAATCTCAATAAATATATTGATGACATTTTAGACAATAAAACGGTGCTGATATACGATAATCAAGCACTTTGCATAGACCTGGAAAAATATCCGGGGAGAACCCCAACGGAACCGCCGACCTCACCCAACATCCATGGTCCACGAGAGGGATTTGTTGAGGGCATTAAAAGCAATATGTGTTTAATTAGAAAAAGATTACCAACAAAAAACCTAAGAATAGAAGAATTGGTTGTTGGTAGGGAAACCAAAACAAAAATAAATATTATTTATTTGAAAAACATAGCCAGCAAAAAAGTTGTTAATGAAATAATAAAGAAAATAAAAAGAATTGATATAGACGGAGTGATTGATTCTTACTATATTTCCGATTTTTTAAAACACAAGCCCTACTCACTATTTGAACAGGTGGGGTTTCAAGAAAAGCCCGATATTGTTGTTGCAAAAATGCTAGAAGGTAGGGTGGCGATTTTGGTTGATGGTTCGCCAATAGTTCTCACACTTCCATATATGGTTTTTGAAGATTTTCAAAGCAGTAATGATTACTACACAAATTACATATACGTTAACCTTATTAGAATAATAAGAACGATTGGGCTTTTAATTGCAACAGTAATTCCGGGAACATATCTCAGCATAAGGTTATACAGTTATAAAGTCCTTCCAATAAACTATATAATAACCATTGCAAATTCAACTAAAAATTTACCATTTACACCATTTCTAGAAATAGTATTCATTCTATTGCTTTTTCAGGTGTTATACGAGGTGAGTTTAAGATTACCACAATATCTTGGGCTTGCCACATCAATCGTCGGGGCGTTGGTGCTTGGCGACACTGGAGTAAAAGCTGGACTCATTTCCCCACCAGGAGTAATAATTGTTGCGGTTAGCATCATGGCAATATACACGGTTCCGGCACAGGCATCAACACTAACGGTTTTAAGAACAATTTTTGTTGTTCTTGGGGCAACCGTAGGGCTTGTGGGAATAACTTGTGGTGTGATATATATTGTTAATTATGTCAACTCTCTAAACTATTATGACACACCATACCTTGCTCCGTATGCTCCTAAAATTGTGGCAGATATTAAAGATGCAATGTTCAAAAAGCCACTTATTGAAATGAGAAATAGACCAAAGTCAATTAAACAGAATAATAGTGTTAGACTCGGTGGGAGAAAATGAAAATGAACAAAGAAACAATAAACTGCCATCAATTTGGAATAATTGCAAGTATTTTGTTGCTCACATTAAAATTTACGAGTCTTCCCGCACTATTATATGAATGTAATAATGTTGGTGGCGTGGTGTCTATTTCTGTTATTGTTGTGATAAATGTGCTTTTTATTATACTTTTATTTTGGCTTAAAAATAAATACAAAAATTTAGGTATATATGAAATTTTATCTAATGGAATTGGCACACTTTTAACCAAGGCGATATATTTTATATTCTTTGTTTTTTTTATATTTAAGCTACTTTCAATTATGAGCGATGGATATGGATTTATTAGAGATGTTGTTGATGAGGAATTCACACGCTTTAACTTTCTTATATGTTTTATTCCGGTATGTTGCGCCTTGGCATTTTCTGGGCTTCGCAGTATTGGAAGAACGGCAGAATTCTTTTTCCCATATGTTGTGGTGGGGCTTATTGTTTCAATTATGTTTTCCTTTGTTCCGGTTAAACTTTGGGGAATTGGAACTTTGGCGCATGGCACATTTAGTGGACTTTTTAGGTCAATAACTGAACTATCTTTTTGGAATGGTGATATGCTGGCGATGCTTATTTTTATTGATAAAATACAGGTTGATAAAAGACAAATAAAAAGATTTATTTTTCCATATGTAACAATATCTTTTTTGTTGGTTATAACATATTTAGTTTATTATTCTCTCTACCAACAAACATCAGTTTTTCACAACAACTTAATATATGACATTGTGCAATATGCAATTGGAACCTCAAGTGGTTGGCATATGGATATTTTTGCCATTTTAATTTTTATTATATGCCTAATTATTCAGGGTGGAATTTTTATATACTCGGCAAGAGACTGTGTTGAAAAAATATTTAATTATAATAATAAAACAATAACCCTAATATCTGTCATAATGGTTTTAATATTCACTGAATTTTTATTCTTAGACGATTACTTAGAATATGTTGTTTATGCAAGAATGTGGCTTTCTTGGTTTGGTGGTTTTGTTATGTTGATAATACCAGCACTTTTTTGTGTTTTAACAATAACAAGAGGTGGAAAAAATGCACGACATTAAAACATTTTTCAAACGAATATACAGGGAACCTATGCTTTTGGTGTTTGGTTTAATATGTGTAACACTTTTACCAACAGCAATTAACCTTAGGTCGCTTTCTTTTAGGTCAGGAATTGTTGTTGCTATGGGCGTTGATATAAACGAAGATGGCAATTATATTTTAGATGCAATGATAACAATTCCATCAATTGATGACAGTTTGAGCGAAAATAATAAATTATTAACATCAACGGGCATTTCTTTTATTGATGCTCTTTCAAATATGAATGTTATTTTTGGCAAAACATTAAAACTAGGGCATATAAGATACATAATGGTTGGCTATAAAATATCCCAAAAAAATCTTGCACTTGCGATTGACGGGATAATTCGAACCAATAAGGTTAGAGATAGTGTGCAACTCATTGTTTGCGAAGATGAGGTTCATGATGTTTTTAATGTTGCCATTGAATTAAAAAACAAAACAGGAATAAAACTTAGCGATATAATTTGTCATTTAGAAGAATCTAGCACAACCACCCTTGATTCAAACGTTGATTCTTTTTACAAGGGTTATTTTAGTGTTAGCGGTATTTCTAGGTTGAATAGTATATCTTTAACCAACGACTACTTGCAGGGTATTAGCATATCAAATGATTCGTTGAGTGTTAACACGGGCGGAAATAATACAGAAAATGGTGGCAATGCTTTGGACGGTGATTCAAAAAAATATATATCAAATATTGGGAGGATTGCCGTGTTCAAAAATGGGGTTATTCAGGAGATTCTGCCGAAGGATATTTCATTTGCAACCTATTGGCTAGATTCTTCATATATTCCACAAAAATTGATTGTTGAAACAGCTAGCGTTGATAATGTTGATGCAATTTGTTTTGAGGTTCTTTCAAAGTCTGTAAAATTTGAGTCGTTTTTCTTACACGGAGTTCCAATGCTTTGCACAAAAATAAATCTAACGATTGATATTGATGAAATAATAAACAGAGAAAGTGGTGTTGTTTCAAAAAATCAAAACTTGGTTAAAAATGGAGTAAAAAGTGATATTGGAAGGGAAATAAGAAAACTGGTAGGGAATGCACTAAACTATTCAAAAAGCAATAAATTAGACATTATGAACATTAATGAAATTTTTTATTTGTTAAACAATAGGGAATATATGGAATACTTACAAACTGGAGTGTTGTCGGAGGATTTTTTAGATGATGTACAACTCAATATTGATTTGAATATTAAAATTGTGTAAAATTTCGGAAAAATATTAAAAATCACTAGACAATAAGTTCTCTCATATGTATACTATGGGTGTTTTTATAACAATTAGAGGTGAATATGAAAAAGGTGACTTATATTAGATGTCCAAGATGCGAATTAAACTATATAGATAAAAACGAAAAATTTTGTAGCGTTTGCAAACAAGAAATGCAAGTTGGTGGCGGTGATGAATTAGACGAGTTAGATTTAGAACTTTGCCCAATTTGTAGAACAAATTACATTCAACCAGATGAGGTGATGTGTGCAAGTTGCCTTGCAGAAAGAACAAGCGATCCAGATTACGATCCAGACAATGACGATTGGAGCGCATATCTTACAAGAGATGATGAAGATGAAGATATAGACGACGGAAGAGATGATGACATTGGTGATTTAACAGCAGTTGACGATTTGGGCTTAGATGAAGATGACTCAGAAGATTTAGATATAGACGACGATTTGGAAAGTATGCCAGATGATTTAGACGACGAAAAAGATGATGAGTTTGACGATGATGACGAGTTTAATGATGACGGCGATGATGATGAAGATGATTACGACGAAAGTTTAGATGATGAAGATGAAGATGAATAATTAATAATTGCATATGTTTAGGTTGCGTGTTGCCTGTCAATAATTATACGTGTGATGCGGAGGTTTATTTATGAGGGCAAACGCAAATGCGTTATTTGAAATAAAGGCAAGAATAGCCGATTTGAAGGGCAACGAAATAAATTTAAGTGTAAACAGGGGTAGAAAAAAGATTGATAAACTGCAAGGATTTATTGAGAATATTTATCCAAGCGTGTTTACCTTTATGACAAATCAAAAAGAAAGGGAAACATTTTCATATTTTGATGTTCTTTGTGGGCTGGTAGCAATAGATAATAAGTAAATAAAAAGATGGCTGGTGGTCATCTTTTTTTAAGCGATGAAACAAAGACAACAAAAACCCATGGTTTAAAAAGAGTCACATATTTATAATTACAAATAAAACGCAACAATACTCAGTGTAACAAAGTGTTAAAAACTATTGATTTTTGTTTTTTTATATGATATACTAAGCCCGTAAAAATTTATTGCCCTTATGGTAAAGAGGTTAATACGTCGCCCTCTCACGGCGAAGTCAGCGGTTCGATTCCGCTTAAGGGTACCATATCAAAATCCAGAGATTGTTCTCTGGATTTTTTATATTACGATGACAAGGAGACAAAAAATTAATATTTTATGTAAATTATTATTATTAATTGGTTGATTAATTAATGGTTATCATTCCCTTTATTTTCAAGGGTAAAAATACAATATTATTAATTATTTTTTGTTAAAATTTTTTAATTATTAATATAATAAAAAAATATTTTTTAAATTTGCTATTTTTTTTTGAATTTTATATCTTAATGTGGTAAAATATACATGTATGAAAAAATTAGGCATAATTTTATTTGTAATTTTTATTTTTGTTGTTGGTGGATTGTTTGTCTCTAACAGCAATTTTAATAGTACACATTATGCGAGTGCTAGTGCAAGTTGGGGAACCATAAATTATGTTTCGCTTGGTGATAGCATTGCCGAAGGCTATGGCCTGTCGGGGTATAACAATAAAGATGCAAATGGTTTTGTTGATAGTAGTTATGCAAAAGCATTTTATCAATATCTGTCCACAAAGTATACAAATGTGAATGGGGTTTCATATGCCAACTCCGGCGACACATCTCTAGACCTATTTAAAAAGTTAAACAATAACACCAAGGTAATTAATTCGGTTAAGGCTGCAGATGTAATAACAATATGTATTGGTGCAAATGATATTCTAGAAAAAGCAACTAACACAATAACAAACAGCCTACTAAATGGCGTTGATATAGGAACCATGCTAAGTACCGGCATTGTTGAAGCCGCACTAGATGAGGGTTTAGACAACTTTTCAACAAATTTTGAAATGGTTTTAAATAGATTAAAGGAATTGAACCCAGATGCAAGTGTAATATTTTTAGATGTTTACAACCCATATTTTCATTATCAAGATGAAAATGTTAGCGAAGGGGTTATCATAAACGGCATTCGTGAGGGTGACCAATATTTCATCACAACAGACGATCTAAATAGTATTGGCAGAATAACCGAAACCTACATATCTGGTGGAACGAACTCTAACGAAGATTTGGTTTTGGGCCTAAACGAAAGGATGCTAGATTTAATATATTTAAATGAAAACTACGAGAGAGTTTATCCAAATTCTTATTTAGTTGGTTATAATGAGGGTTTGGGAAGTGTTTTGGGCGTTAATAGTGCATTTAAGAATTATGATGGAGATTATTCAGTATTAATCAATGAAAGAATAACAAAAGATGAAGAATCGGTTTATAGTTTAACGCAAATTGCAACGGCGGTTGATCCACATCCAACAGCGCTTGGGCACCGAGTTATAAAAGATTTATTGTCAGATTATTTTGGGGTAAATTTTTGTGTTGTTAATGTGGATTTTGGTTACACGTTGTTAAACGGGCAAACAAGAGACAGTTTCATTAATAAACTAAACAGCAACCTAGCAATCCCAAGCAGTTACACTGAAGCTTTTGGAAGGTTGATATTAGATGGTTGGTATAATGTTGGTTTTAACATACAATACACAAATGAAACAATAATTGAAAATGATTTTTATATTTACGCAAAATGGCAAAATTTATTTGTGGTATCGTTTAACTCAAATGGTGGAACCTCGGTTCAAAATCAAAAAATAATTGGCGGAGATAAGGCAACCGCTCCACTTAACCCAACAAAAACAAATGGCGATTTATTTGTTTATTGGTATTACCTAGAAGATGATCAAGAAATAGTTTGGAATTTTGATACAAGAGTAGTAAATAGCAACGTGTCATTAACTGCAAAGTGGGCAAAAGTAACCTGTTCAACACCAAACAAAAAAACTCAAACAATAAAGATTGAGAGCCTTGTTGATGGGCTAGAAGGTGTTGAATATTCAGTTTCAGTATCGCCAACCAAGGCGGATATAAAATGGTTTGTTAATGGGGAAGAACAGAAACAAGAAGTGTTAAGCACTTTCACATTCATTCCACCAACCGCAGTTGGAAATTATGAGGTTTATTGCACGGTAAACGGCAACGAAACTAAAAGGGATACAGTAACAGTTAAGGGCGTTATAAATGCAAGGACAATAGAAATTCACACAGACACAATAAAGAGAGGAAATAACTACACCGTTAGCCTAAATCATAAAGAAATATATAACAAAGATAATATCTCTTGGTATGTTGCTTACGATGGTGAAAATGAGATTAGATCAATTAAGTATGCAGAGGGAATCGACACATTTACCTTCCAGGCAACAGAAACGTGTAGGATATATGCAAAATATGGCAACATAACATCAAATTCTATTTCAATTGAAGTGAAACCTGCAAAGGATTTAACCGTATTTTTTGCAATTGGTGGGTGCGGATTAATTGTTGTATTTGCTGTTTACTTAACACTTTTAAGTAAGCGAAAATATGACAACAGAACAAAATAAGAAAGTATAATATAATAAAAAAACAATGGACATAATGAAGCGAATTCATTAATGTCCTTTTTTATGTGGTGGGGGGATGTGGTATTTGTTAGTATTTTTAGCAATTTAATTATTTTTAACATATTTATTTAAGGGCGAAATATGAATATTGCAATTGTTGGTGCAACGGGAGTTGTGGGTAGAACAATTTTAAGTGTGTTATATGAAAGGGGACTACTATGGGGTAATGATATTTTTTTATATGCCTCTAAAAAAAGTGCAGGGGAAAAGATTGTGGTTGGAGATAAAGAATATGAAGTGGCGGAGCTTTCAATAAAGAATCTAAAAAAACACTACGATTTAGCACTATTCTCTGCGGGGAAGGATGTTGCATTTGCATGGGCACCAACATTTGTTAAGCTAGGGGCGTATGTGATAGATAATTCCAGTGCATTTAGAAGAAGAAGGGGTGTTCCGCTTGTTGTTCCTGAAATGAATTTTAACGATATTAAAAGGTATTCAAAAATAATTGCAAACCCAAATTGTTCAACAATTGGGGTCTGTTTACCGCTGAATGAAATATCAAAAAAATATAAAATAAAAAGAATAATAGTGTCAACTTATCAAGCGGTAAGTGGTGCTGGGAAATTGGCAATAGATGACCTAAAAAATGGCACAACAAATAAATTACCGCACATGATTAAAAACAATCTTATTCCACAAATAGATAGTGCCTTAAAAAATGGGTATACATATGAAGAAGACAAAATGAATTATGAGATTAAAAAAATATTGCACAACAAAGAATTAAAAATATCTGCAACATGTGTTCGGGTGCCGGTGGAAAACTGCCATAGTGAGAGTGTTTATGTCGAATTAAACAAGAGGCCAAATATCAATATACTTAAGGAATGTTTCAATAAAAAAGGAATGGTTTTAATTGACGATTTGGGACGTGGTAAATATCCAATGCCAATCATATCGAATGGCAAAGACGAGGTGTTTATTGGTAGGCTCAGAAAAGATACTTCCACGCAATATGGGGTCAGCTTTTTTATATGTTTTGATAACATAAGAAAGGGGGCTTCACTTAATGCTGTGCAGATAGCGGAAATGGTCATTAAAAAATATTTAACTAAAAAAACAAAGTGTTGAAATTATTTGCCAAACTTCTAATTGTGTGTTAAAATACACAGGTAAATTAGGAGATTTGTTATGATTAGAGTAAAAAATGAAATCACACCAAAAGATATTAGCGGAAATGTTAATGCGCAAATAATAAAACCTCTATTAATTAGATTTTTAATTGGTGCATTAATGGTTGTTGGAGGAATAGTTTTAATTAGGGTTGTTAAGTGGCTTGGAATAGTTTTAACAATACTTGGAGGCTTGTTCTGTGTGCTTCTTTTAGTTATGTATTTTGTTGTTAAAAGAAGTGCGGTAAAACAAAATCAATTTCAAGATAAAAAAATTGAATATGAATACAGATTTGATCCACGTTTCTTCTCTGTTACCGTTTATATTAAAGGTAAAAAGCAGGGGGCAATGGACCTTAACTATCAAGACATTGCAAAATTCAAAGAAACAAAAGATAAATTTTATATTTTCTTAAACAACAAACAATCGCTAATAGTTTCAAAGGGAATTAGATATGCGGAAGGTTCACCAGAAGCATTGCATAAACTCCTTAATGAAAGGTGTAATAAAAAAAAGAAAAAATAATAATTAAAAAATAGAATAAAAAAAGAGTCCGGCGGGCTCTTTTTTTTCTTTAGGTATGCAAGAATAACAAAGGTGAAACGATATGGTTCTTACATTGTTAAATCATTATTTTTATCAGATGTTTGGGTTGAATAGTTTTCATATAGCCCTTTTAGAGGGATAAAAACTTCATATTTACCTAGTTTATATTCTTTTGGTTTTACATCAAAGGTTTGCGCCTTTATGTTATAAACGCATATTAAATTAGCCATTTCTTCTTCTGTTCTTGGGGTTTCTTGGCAGGTTATTCCATTTTTTTGTAATGCCTCTTTAAAACATTTAAGTTCGTTCTCTGACATTGTGGTACTCCTTTTTAACACGCATATTATAATACGGAGAGGAATGGAAGTCAATACCGAATATAAGGGTGATTGCTAATATTTTTTTCAATATCAAAAGTGGCACACTGGTATATAAAATGGTGTTTTTGTACTTATATAAAAAAAAACAAAACCAATTCAGCATTGCCAATTTTAATTATTTACATTTGTGTTTTATGATTTTACTATACTTATATTTCTATAACCAAATGAAACAAAAATATTCACACTAGTAAAACCTTAATGAATTTATTAATAAATTAATAAAGTTATTAAAATCATTTGTTAATTAAGAGTTTTTGCGGTAAAATATAAGTAGGTGAGGATATGAAAAAACTAAAAGTCATATTTTTAGCATTTGTTTTTGTTGCCTTAATTTTTTCCGGCTGTGGAGATTTGAACGAGAATATTAAGTTGGCACCAACAACAGAGGGCTTGGCTGATTATTATTTTAATTATGCGCAAGAGGCAACTTATTTAGATTGTCTTGCTTTTTCTAAAGTATCAGAAACTGATGTAAGAACAAAAACTCAGTTAAATGGTATTTTTAACATTATGTTTGACTCTCTAAACGATTCAATGGCAATAGCATGTGCTATTGATTTTTGTGCTGGAATAAAAAGCGGAGAAGATGTTAGTGCAACAAACAAACTATATGAATTTTCAATTCCAATGAGAGATTCTAAGAGATTCATTAACGTTAAAAAGAAATCCAAAAAAGATAGCGTGTTTGATGTTGACTTATATGGTGTTGGAATAAATGACGATTTTGATTATGCAACCGATCACTATCAACCAGATACTTATTCATTCACAGTTGCACCGGACAACAAACTGGAAAAATTCACAGTTTCTTACACGGTTGATGGCAAAAAGTGTTCAGCGGAACTTTTGTTTTATCCACAAAAAGGAACAATGCACTTTTCAATTAATAAATATAACGAATCTTTCAGCGAAAATGCAATCAACACACAAATAGAGATATATAATTATAAGAACAACACATCAAGTGCAAGAACTTTAGTTTCACTAAATGGGCGTGATGGTGCAGATATAAATATGATTTTTGAATACTTAAATAAAAGTTTTATTCAAAGGGGTAAATTTGGATATATTAAAGATGCTTCAAAATATTCATCATTAAATGCCACTTTAGAAGAGGTAATTGGTGAGGTTAATGAGGGTGACGATTATGGTTACTCTGTGAAATATAATGACCAACTCGATTCAGCAAATAGTGAGAATGGAGCAAAAATAACGCTTGAAGAGTATGGAATATTTCCATCAGATTAATTGAATTATATGATTCACCATATGGGTTTATTAATATAGGGTTGTATGATAGAAGAAGAATTATTAAAAGAAAAAAATCATCTAAAAAAAATTATTAAAGAAATCGACAAACAAAACCAAGAAAAACAAGGAGAGCTCAGTTTGATTCTAAAAGAACGAAGTGAGTTCTCTTTACATTTTTCTGACGATTATTACACGATGGACGATGAGGAAATTGCCCAAGAGTCGCAAAGGTTTGACGAGTATGAAATTGCAATAAATGTAATGGAAAAACAGATTGAAAGGCTAAATCGTCAAAGATTTTCACCATTTTTTGGCAGAATAGACTTCAAGGGTGATGATGAAAAAAACTATAAATCATATTATATTGGTGTTAATAATCTGGTAAAAGTTGGAGATGAACTGCCTCTTGTTTGTGATTGGCGTGCTCCAGTTTCTTCACTATTTTACGACTACGAATTAGGGCGTGCGGAATATGTTGCCCCAAGCGGAACGGTTAGTGGGAATATAGACGTTAAAAGGCAATACGAAATTAAAGATGCCGAGTTGGTTAATGCGTTTGATAGCTCATTGGTTATTGGTGATGAAATTTTGCGAGGGGTTTTGTCTAAAAACACAAGCAAAAAAATGCAGACAATTATTAACACAATTCAAAAAGAGCAAAACAAAATAATTAGAGATAATTCAAGCAAAAACATCTTAGTTCAGGGCGTGGCGGGCTCTGGTAAAACATCAATTGCACTTCATAGAATTGCATATCTTTTATATCAAAATAAGGACACATTAAAAGCGGAAGATATTTTAATATTATCTCCAAATCCACTTCTTTCTGACTATATTTCTGATGTTCTTCCAGAACTTGGTGAAGAAAATATGGCACAGATGTCATTTTATAGGCTGGCAAAGGACGAACTCAAACACCTAAAATTAAAAATAGAAACCAGAGAAA
This sequence comes from Clostridiales bacterium, assembly GCA_918262735.1. Classification (GTDB taxonomy): domain Bacteria; phylum Bacillota; class Clostridia; order Christensenellales; family UBA1242; genus HGM11367. Next base: position 206,570 of record CAKJYJ010000005.1, on the reverse strand, counting down.
AAAACATAGACGAACTAACTGACAACACAAAAAGATTAAATGAGGTTGCATATAAGCACACATATGATTTTTATGAAAGCCTGCAAAAATTCTGTGAAAAATATTTTGATTTGATATTCAAGCCAAACAATATAAAACTGGGGAGTGTTGTCGTTTCTGCAAATGAACTAACAAAACTATATTCAGAAACATATAAATCAAAATCTCCAGCGGTTCGGGTGGAGTGGATAATTGATTATATTATTGATAAATTTGATATAACAAAAAATGTTCAAGAAGTTAGCGAAAGAATAAAAAGAATGATATATCCATTTTTTGTTGAGAGGGATATTATTAAAATTTATGCAGATTTTTTAACAAATATTGGAATGACTTTTTCATTAAACAAAAACGGTGAAATAAGATACGACGATATTGGAGCACTTTTATACATAACTAACTATTTTATTGGCATAAAAAAATATACAAATGTTAAATATTTAATCATTGATGAAATGCAGGATTATTCGTTTGTTTTATATTCTGTTTTCAATCAAATTTTTGATTGCAAAAAAATTGTGCTTGGAGATATAAATCAATGCATTGATAAAATAATGAGTGATGAAGATTTGAAACGTTTGCAACAAATGTTATCTGCAGATTTGGTTGTGCTAAACAAAGCATATAGGTCAACGATTGAAATTACAAACTACGCAAATAAAGTTAAGGGCATTGATTGCGACTGTGTTTTAAGGCATGGTGAAGAGCCGGTGGTTGTTGATTGCGGTGAGAAAATATATCAAAAAATAACCGATATAATCAAAGAGAATCCCAAAACAAAAATTGCCATACTAACAAGGAATGAAGAGGAGGCAAAAAATGTTTATATTAACATACTTTGTGATGATGAAGTTGGGCTTTGCACATCAACAAATGATGAAATAAAAGATGTAACGGTCATGCCATCATACATTGCAAAGGGTTTGGAGTTTGATGCTGTTATTATTCCATTTGCCAACGAGTATAAGTCGGCAATAGATAAAAATTTAATGTATGTTTCTTGTACAAGGGCGCTTCATAAACTATATTTGTTAAATAGTTAAAAACAACAATTTTATTAAAAAAGATATAAAAATAACAAAAAAATACACAAAAATGGTAAAATTTTGTGTATTTTTTAATAAAATTTGGTAAAATTTGTTTTTTATATGGAAGTTTATTTTTTTGTGAAGTGTGGTTTTATTTAACAAAAAGTTGTTTGGTGAACACATCACCAAACAACATCTCTTTTTTTATTTGTAACAGCAATTGAAATTGCAAATATTGCCGTTATGGCAAGAAGCACGCCGGCACCACAAAGAACGTAAACATAGATGTTTGTTGGAAGTGGTTTTGCCATGGTTGTTGCAAGAACAAACATATTTGTACCTTGTTGGTATTTTGCGGTAACAGTATATTCATCGGTTTTGTCTGGTTCGTATGTCATTGATTCACCAGAGCATATTCTGGTGTCGTTAATATACCAAAATATTTTTGTTGGGTCTAAACCATTGGTTGAATTAAGTGTGTATGTTGTGGCTTGAACATTAGCACGAGTATTTTTTGCTTTTTGTGAAACTATTTCATAAATAATATCAACATCTGACCTTTCTGGTGTGGCATTATATTTAATGGCACTAGAATAATAAACTTTATTTTTAGAGTCTGTGGCTGTTGCAACAATTAAATAATCGCCCAAACCATTTTCGCTTGTTATATATTCGCCTGGGTCAAAAGAAAATGTTGCAGATTTTGCCGTGGCTAATTTATATGTGTTTGAATTTGGTGTTTTAACATACCAGTTAATTGAGTGTTTTGCCGTAATTGGCATAAAGGCGGAAATCTCAATAGGTGGTGTTGATGTGTCAATGTTTGTTTGTGAGCTGTTACTTGTTAGATACATTTTACATTTATCATTATTATCAGTAACCTTAATAACAACAATTTTTTGTTGCTTTACTGTTGAATTTTTTAATGACACAACAAGTGTGAATTTTGATTCTCCAACCAAAATTGTTATTTTTTTATTGCTATTTTGTTTGTAAAGTAACAATTGGTTGTTCGTCGAAACAACTTCTGCGGATTCATTTTTCCATTCAAAATCAAACTCATTTGTTTCATGATTGCTTATTTCCGCGGTAACAGAAACATAGGGATTTGAACTTCCAAGCTCACTATAGTCAAATGTTAACGTGTTATTAATTGTATTAAAATTTGGCTTGTTACTTGTGAATGTTATGTCAAATGTTGTTGGTCCGTCCGCATACACATTTTTTGTATTTACTAACATAACAGTTGAAAAAAATAACAAAAAAATCAATAAAATATACGTTTTTTTCATAAAAATCCTCATTTTTTGGTAATTTTTTGCATTTTTTTAAAAAATATAGATTTTGTGGTGACGTTGACTTTGCACCACCACTCAATTAAATTATACATTAGTTTTGGGAAAAAGTGAAACAATTATCAAAAAAATAAAGATAAATATTTTATGGCAAAAAAAATATAAAAATTTTACATTTTACTTCGTGTGTTGTTATTTTCTGATTTATCTTTTAGTTTTTTGTGATGATAACAAAAATAGCACGTAAAAAAATATTATAAAAATGCTGAAAACTGTTGTTTTTTACGTAATAATTAATTATAATATAATTAACTATATTGCAGATAAGTTTAGTTGAGGTTGGGTTATGAAAAAATCAATTGGTAACATTTTATTAAAAGTCGCACAAACAACATTGGTTATGGTTGCATTTGTTATGGCTTCATTTTTTGCGGGGCAATTAATCACCGCAAAGTCATCAGCCAATTTGGCAGCAGCGGAAATAACCGATGAAATTATTGATAGTAACTATTGGGCAGATTATGCCTGCATGGAAGATGAGAATGTTTCGGTTAAAGATGTTGACCCATTGGGGCCACCCTACGCACAACTTGAAGACGATCCTGGCAATGGTGGCACCACCACAACCACTCCAAAAAAATACACAATCGCAAGTGCAGGTAACCTTGCATGGATAGCGGTTAACTGTGATTCCAATTCAGGCTTTTCTGGGATCACATTTAATGTTACTGCCGATATTGACCTTTCTTCAAAACTATGGATTCCAATTGGAAGCGGAACTACTGCTTTTAAGGGAAAATTTTACGGCAATGGGCACATAATAAAAGGTGTTACATTTGACTCCAGCCAAAGTTATAGTTCAAAGGCTCTTTTTGCATGCACACACGGGGCATTGATTGACAATTTAATTGTTAAAGACTGTGTTGGAACTGATGCAAATATTGTTTATAGTAGTTTATCATCCACAACAATAACAAACTGTGCAAGCATTGGCGGTCCAATTTATAAATCCCCAAGTGGTATTACCACCGTTCACTGCGAAAGCGATGGTACTCTGAAAGGTGGTGATACACAAAAAAAAGATGGTTCATATATTGGAACAAACAATGTTTATGTTGAAGTTGAGGCAACCTTCCCTGAAGGGGTCACCTATAAAGATGGGAATAACGAAATAGCATTTACGGATGAAAATAATAAGGTAACTTACCAGGTTAAATACGACACAGCAAAAAAAATCACAAGTAGTGATAATTGGAAAATATTAGGACAGACGACTTCAGACAACACCAATTGGAAAAACGCAAGTTTAGCATACAATAAGACAGAGAACGGTGTTAATAAATACACAATAACATCACTAACGGTAAAGCAATACATATATAATAATTCAACAATGAGTTGGGTTGCATGCGAGTCTGATTTTGCTGCAACAACCTCTTCAGCATGTTCAAAAAGAAATGATTTTAAACTTATCTTAACTAATGGTCAAAGTGGTTTTAGTTGTTCGGTTGATAATAGTAGTGGTTCAATAACCGCAAAATATGCCAATCAAACAGCAATAAAAATTGAAGTTACCGTTGCAGAAAGAAAGGTTCAAGTTAATAAATTCGCTTACGCTTTTAATGGTCAAAAGTTGACAAACCAAACAAGTATAAGTGACATTGGCGGTGCATATGAGAATATTAATGGAAAATATGTTTTGACAGATAATCCTATGCTTGCAGTTGAAATAACGGGAATTTCAGAGAATTATTACGCCACACTTGGTAGCAAAATAGTGCTAGCAAAACCTGACCGTGCCTCAAAAATGTTTGTAACTAATGCCACAACAAGTAATAAACAATGGAGTTCTGCTGACACAAAAAATAAGATTGTACCCGTATTAGTTGTACCCGATACACAAGAAGAAGATACAAAATACTTTGTTGTTACTCAGAATGCTTCTGGCGAACTGACAATGAATATTTACATTTACCTACGAAATATCAACAAGGTTACAATTAACAATGCGTCGGTTACATATGGTGCTGGAATGTTGGGTGTTGGGAGCTCAACTCAAAGCGGTTATATTGTAACGTCCTATTCTTCAAGCACTAAGGGAGATGCTAAAATTTTCTTCAAAACTGCAATGGCACCAGCAAGTGATGCTAAAAATTATCTAAGTGCTGTATGTTTAACTGCTAGTAGCATAAACAGCATGGGGGACACGCATTTATTCGAAAGCATATATGCTAGTAGTTGCTATAATAATGACGGCGATGGGTTAAATCTCTCATTTAAGGGTGCATGTAAAGCAGCTGGTGATGAAGATCTTCCTTATCTTTGTATTGATAAGTCTTACCTTAACACAAGCGGAAATGCTGTTAGTTATACAACAAATCTCAAAATAGGTGAGGCTACAGATGATAAATACCCAGCAATACTAGCAAACGCCAATGATGGTGACACTTTTTATGCAAACTGGATTTTGATGACGAACGCAATTTTTATTAGTAACAGTGTGGAAGATGTGCTCTCATTAGAGGTATTATTTACCAATCCTTATGTCACAAACCAAGGCTCAGGAACTTATGTGATTGATAAGGTTAGTGCTGATTGTTATACCGACTCAACCAGCATTAATATTCCAGCAACATATCAAGTAACAATTTTTGATAGTGGTAATCCAGATAACACGGCATATGTGTTAAATGTGGAAGAATCGAGAGATAGAACAATTAACACAACCAATATTTATGCGCTTACGGTTGTTGGCGGTGTTAATGGTTCTGGTTATTTAAGCGTTGTTGGCACAAACTATGGCAGGGCGTTCACGTTTAGAGCGTTGCAGACCCTTCAACTTGAAATTGGACTACAAGACCAAGCAATTAAGTTCAAATTTAAAACAAGTTATGGAATTGTTGATAAAAATGGTAAATTTAATGAACTTACTCCACAACCATCAAATGAAGATGTTATTGATAGTTTTGTAATCACAGCGAAGTGTTATAGAGGCAAGGGGAATGAATATCAACAAATAAGTGCAGCAAGGGTATATCCGCTTGTGTTTGAAGGCGAAACATCTAATGTGGTTCCAGATTATGTGACATACAACTACATAAATGATGTACGTTTTTATTGCGACGTTTCTTTAAATGATTATCTTGGCAAGCATTTTGAAATACATGGCTTTAGTGCAGGTGAAAATTTTGGACCACTTAAATTAATTGGCGACGCCAGTTATTTTAGCTTTAGTACAATAAGTGGCATTATTAACAGTGAAACAGAGTACGAAATAATTATTCAACTTGAACAGAAAGAAACCGATATAAAAATATTTGATAATACATCTGAAAACAAAATATACGACAGCACGGTCACAACAAACATTTACCAAGGCAAGGTTGATGAAGAATATTTTTGTGAGGAAGAAAGTTTCACAAGAACAATAAGCGTTCACAAAGGTGTTTTACCATATAAAAAAATAACAGGAATTGAGATATTCTCTAATGGTCAACGGGTTTATTTATTCGATGAAAACAACACAAACCCAGTTGATGGTTTGAATATTTCTTCATCACTTGAAGAAACCAATATTGCTCGAAACATTTATCAAACTAGTGGTGATGGAGGGGCGATATCTGTTACAGTACAATATTCAAAAACCAATAGCGGGAATAAGGTTATTGATGGTTCTATCATTACCATTAGTCTAACAAATCTTGCATACAAAAGCGAAGGCTATGATATTTATGTTTACACGGAGTACATTCCATATGTTTACTCAATTGGTGTTAATTATCACACGCAAAGTGGAGATTCGGCAGACCAAAAACAATACTTCACATTCACTTCAGTATCTAAAATACAAACACCAACAGTTAAAACTAATAGCCTAAAGGGTGGTTATGTTGAGTTTAAGGTTAAAACTGGAGCAAATAATAATACATTTACAATTGTTCCTAAAAAACTCACATACGGCATAGGTTCAAATGACTATATTTATCTATATAACCCCGACGATGTTAGTATTGCTGGGGCTTCAACCAGTGGTGTTGGGCTAACCGACCTTATTGATGGTGGTCTTGTTGGAGCTATGGATGGCGATGATGTAATTATTGCTTGTCCAGAAGAAACAGTCAACGCGCAAATAACATTTATTCCTTTGGAACTAACATATCAACTCGTTAATAAATATTATGTTCCTGGGACGGAGGAAACTGCCAATATTAATTATGGTGATAAAACAGACACGTATTACGATTCAACAGGAATAAGTGCAGAAGAAATTATAGGTTATCGTTTTAGCGAGATGTACTTTATTGATAAAAACGGAGCAAGTTCAGAAAACCTTGGTGCAGTTTCTGCAATGCCATACGACAATTTTGGCTCGGGTGTGGATTGTGTGATTAATTATATTAACATAACGTTTAATGCCGGCTCCGGAGCTGCCGTTCCAAAACTTTATGTTGAAAGTTATTATAATCCAATTGTATACTCATTAACATTCACCAAAGACCCAATAAATGTACATGCCGATGATGAAACGTTAGATATGTACATCAGATATGGCGAAGATTTTGAAAATATAACAATATGGGACGTTATTGGTGAATATGCTTTTGCTCAAACAGAAGGTTACACACTATCTAAACTTTATGTTTTTCAAGGAGTTGAGGGGAGTGGCGGTGGCCATATAGTATATCGAGATGTACCACCAATTCAAAAAACTTCAAAAGTAAATGATATTTTATTGCCAGAAACATTTGGTCATAGTGATGATGGATCAAGCGTTTCATATAGCGAAACCCTTGTTCCTAACTTTGAAGGTAATGATGTAACCCTATTATTCATTATTGATAATGCCACAGTTGCATCAACAGTTGTTAAATACGGTTACGGAGAATTAAATGGTGTTTATCCAGAGAGAGATGGGGTTATTGATTGGTCAACCTACAATAAAATAAGCGGCAAAAAGTATGGAAATAACAAAACTCTTGGTTACATCAGCAATCAATATGCCGAAACCGGAAAAATTATTTACAAGTGGGTTAAAAAAGATGATCCAAGCGTTGTGCTTTGTGAATATGATTTTGTACATGATGAATACGCATATAATGACTGGACCCCAGAATCATTTGGTGGTTATAATGAATCTGAGGAATACGAGATTGAAGCGATAACCGTTCCAGCCAAAATATTACTAGACCTTGATGGAACGTATCTTACAAATGCTCAAAAAACAAGCCTTCAAAATAACCCAACCGATTATTACGTAACGTTTAATAGAAACAATTATCAAGTAAACAATATTATTCCAACCAGAACGGGATATACATTTGCCTACTGGGGTTCTGAAATAAAAGATGACTCTGGTAACCCTAAATACATAATTTATCTAAAGAGTTCAAACGGTAATTATGTTGTTGATAGAGAAACAAGCACATTCATCACTGATGTTGATGATGCAAATTCAAGCCCAATTAAATTTTATGCATACTGGAATATTGATGATGTTACCATAACAAAAAGCAGTGTTTCAGTGACCTATGATGGCGACTATATTGGTTATGATGGTCTTATTGCAACGTTCTCTTGGATTCAAGATATAAATGGTATTGATGTAAACGGCAATGCGTCATACACAGATAATATAACAGTATATTACAAAGCAAATAGTGCTGACGAATTTGAAGAGTTTGATGGTGATTTAGAGTTTAAGGTTGACACAGTTAATAATGTTGTTAACGTTTACGCAACATCATTAAAATATTCTTTAGATTCTGGTAGCTTCTACGTTGTTTTTGATTATGTTTATCAAGAATCAGATGAAGATGATGTAAGCAGTGAATACTACTTGTTAAACACTTTAGCGCACACGCAAGTTTCTCAAATTGCTGGCGGAAACGTGGCAAACGTGTCAGATATAAACATTATTCCAATTGGGTTGGAGTTTGATGACACTGTAACAAAGATGTATGATGGTACAAACAAAGTAAAACAGTCTATTTCAGATAACATTTTAGACGTTGATAAAGATGCCTACAAGGTGGTTGCAACCTATGGTGGAATTAATGTTTCAAACAGTATTGATTTGGTTTATAACATTACAGGCTCTGATGAATTAAAGAGTTGTTACACCGTTCCAGAACCTTCAGTAAAGGGAGCAATAACGCCATATATTATTAAGTTAAAACTAACAGGAAACGTCCTTATTAATCCAACAAGAAACATAACATTGCTTGATGGATACTTCTCAAATGGAGAACTTGTAATAACACAAGATTACTATGGTTTAACATACAGTTTTGACAATCAATCCGATGTGGCAACATTTATCAAAACCAGACTAAAAATGATTACTGGTGGGCAAAGAACTGTTGCATTTAGCATTAAACTAAACGATGTTAATGGTTACAAAACCTATAATAAAAACAGCTTGGCGGCTGACATAGATGTTTATATTGGAGCTTTAGAAAGCAGAGTTTACAAACTGGAAGATATAGCATTAACACAAAACGAGAACGAACAGAACAATTTTGCATTCGATTTTGATGAATCTTCTATTGTTCTTCCAGAACCAGAAGGTGATGTTCGTTCAATTAGAGTAACCGTTAAAACTAATGATGGCGACATTGAAGAAGTTGCGACAATAGATTCAGAGGACAAAATTGTTTCTATTGACGATTATAACCTGCTCATCAACACCATCGTTAACGCAGGAAAACTTGTGTTTGATGTTGATGTAAATTACATAAACGCTAATTTCTGGTTAAAATCTGCAACCTGCACAAGTGGTGCAGAAACAACCTTTGAACTATCTGGCACAAGTGGAAATGTTTACTCTTATGTAATAACAGTTGTACCAGATGCAACTTTTGAGTATACTCTTGAACTATTATTAACAAATAAGAGTGAAGTTAGTTTTGAATATGGATACGTTGACGGTGAAACGCATGACACATATGACGCATCCCAAATTGCAACACAAGCAGTTGCATTCACGGCTCCGGTTCCAGAAAGAACTGGTCTTGAATTCGTTGGTTGGTATTATTACGATAGTGGTGACACAGCAACACTATTTACCAATGGTTCGGTATGGAACATTAAAAGAGACATAACATTCTATGCTGTTTGGAGCTACACAGCAACCGTTGAAACAACGGGTGAAGATGTTGAAGAAATATATGATGAAAACGCATCATATAACCTTATTGCAACCGTTAATTACGCAACCAATCCAAGCCTAACCTATAACTATGAATGGTTGTATTGTTTGGCAGAAAATGGCACATATATCACAAGCCTTAATGGAACAACAGTAAACGCACGAGTCACTGACCCTGACACAAATGAAGTTTCGGGGGTTTCAACACTTACCGTTAAAAACTACTCTGACTCAGGGTTCTATAAATTTAACTTTGCACTCACAGATGTTATTGAATATCAAATTAGTGCAGGGGTATCTTTATCAAGCATTATTTGCGATGTAACGAACTCAACAACAACTTACAGAATTTCAATAGCAAAAGATGCGGTTTTAATTGGCGGAACAATGAATAAGGTATATGATGGAACCAATGAAATGGTATACATTCTAAAAAATACCGACACGCCATATAGCGAACTTATTGGAACATCAGTGCTTGTTAAATATAGTTCAACAGAAGTTGGGGCAACAATTGTAAGCATAACGGGGCTAGATGTTATTTCAGCAAGTTATAACTTCCCAATTTCAAAAGAGGGCAATGATGTTAGCGGTACTATTGTTAAACGACAAATGACAATAAGTTTTGCTGAAACTTCTCAAGAATATACTGGTCAAAAAGCAAGGGTAACAATTGAAAGCGTTAGCGACGAGGCGGTAACCCTTAGCAATATTATAATTGAAACACAGGAAGCTGATGCAGGAACCTATGGTCCACAAAAATTGGAAATTGTTTCATTAGATGCTAGGGTTGGAAAACTTGCAGTTGAATTAACAAACCTAGAATTAATTATTGATGGAACAATAATCATCACAAAAAAATCATTTGCCGAAACAGATATTAGGCTTGTTACAAGCAAGGTTTATAATTCAACAACTCAAAACATTGATGTTTATGTGTTTGATGAGTTAATTACCACATATTACACACTAACAAAAAATGACGAGGCATTTACTGGTGCAAAAGACGTTAGTGTTAACAGTGGCATCACATTTGAACTTAATTATCCAAACTACAACACTTACACATTAACCGGGGTGTCATTTGAAATAACACCATTTAATGCGTACGTTGACATAATCGCAACACCTTTAACAAAGGTATACGATGGAACGGTAAATTACTTTGGGGTTTCTGGGGTTCCATTTACATTTACCTCAGGCAGTAGAATTTACACAGATTCTAGCAAGTCACAGGAAGTTACCGGGGCTTTTGCAACCGAAATTAAAAACAGCCTTGATATTAAATTTGAAGATAAAAACGCTGGGAATAACATTGGTCTTTCAATTGAAACATCAAGTGACAATTTTGTGATTACACAAAATCCAGAGCTTAGCGGTTCAATAACCAAAAAGCAAACAGCCATAAGCTTAAAAGAGACATACACAAAAATATATGATGGGAAATCAATTGAATTTGCATATAGTTTATTGCAGGCAAATGGTGCAGTTAATGGTGAAACAATCACATCTGGCGAAGGATTGACCCTACCACTAACATTTGCAATTAATGCAGGAACATACAATTTGGCAAATGCGGTTGGTTATACATACGATTTGGTAATGAGTGATGACAATTCAATTTCAACAAACTATGAAATAACTGGTCTAATAGGGACCATAACCATTTCACGCGCGGATGTTGATTTTGTACCAACAACTGAGTACACATATACGGCTCAGGTTATTACTCCTGTTTGGACAGCAACAAGAGATCACGATAATGAAAATATCACAGATTTATTCGAAATAACTGCAACCGAAAATCCGGTTAATGTTGGGACATATTCATGCACCGTTTCAATTAAAGCCGAACATTCTGGCAATTATAATTTTACTTCTTCAACATTTACCGTAACTGTCGTGGCTAAAGAGGTAACAATTGTTGTTAATGCTTCAAAATTCTTTGACGGTAAAAAATTAAGAGTTAACATTGAAGACAATTCAATTCTTTGCTTCGGTGACACATTCTATAATAGTTATGTTGAATCTGCTGGCGAATACCGATGGGAATATGTTTTAAACAGTAATGATTTACAAATAGGACACGTAAATAAATCTATAACGGTTAAAAACAAAGATGGTGAAATAGCAACAACAAACTACTCATTTAGGTATAATGTAAGGCTTGTTATTAACGAAGCCGAATTAACTTCATCTAATGTGCTTGTTATTGGAAAATACACCTATAACGGAAGTGTTCAAACATTAAGAATTAAAGTTTTAGGAAATGAATTCCAAATTGTTGATGGCACATATGAATATGCCTTTAATGAGGCAACATTAGATGCACGTATATATAGAACTGTTGGTGAATCAACGCTGTCTCCAGCATCATTTAAGTATGCAAACATATACACTGTTAAAATTAGGCTTAAAGGTAGTGATGGAAGCAACTGTTCAAATGAGTATTCATTTAATGTTGAAATGGAAAAAATTGTTATAACCCAAGTTTCTTTAACTAAAAACAAGGTGTATGACGGAACGTATGCCGTTGATGGAACTGTAACATCAAGCGATATTGTTCCAGATGATACAAATAACATAAAACTATCTGGAGCATACACATCAAAAGATGTTGGCGAATCAATAGCAATAATTATTACCTTTAACAATTATAGAGGCGATTTATCTGCCACAAACTATGAACTTCTTGTTGGTTCATATGTTCTTGATGCAAACTTAAATATTATTGGTAAAATTAGCAAAAGAACAGTTACATTCACATATAACAATAGTTCGCTATATTACACCGGTGCACAACTAACATTGAATGTTGCAGATTTTAGTAACATTGCAAATGCACTAGACGTTGAGCCATTTGGTGGAAGCGTTACATTTAAGAATGTTGTTAATGCGGGCACATATAGCCTTGTTAGCGAAGAAATTAGAAACGACTTAACTGTTGCTTCATCATTAAATAATTACACTCTTGTGTTTGCAGGTAGTGTAACAATTAAAAAAGCAGAGGTTTATGTTTCTGTTGTTAGTGATAATGTTTACACATATGATGCAGAATCACACGATGTTGTTTTAACGGCAACTGCAAGCAATGGTGCAATTAATCCAGATGAAGCAAGAATGATTTTAGGACAAACATATAAGACCACAACCAGCGGGGCAAACGTTACCCCAATCAATTATGGGCAATACTATATTTATCCTAAAGTAAATGACGCATATGTATCAAATTATAAGTATATTGGTAATGAATACCTAACCGATAAACTCACAATTAATCAAAGAACGGCAACACTAGATATTCAAGTTTCACTTCTATATAACAGCAACAACACAACAGGGTATGAATATCCATTCTCAGCCTCAGATTTAACGAATATCGTTAGAGGGCATATTCTTGGCGGAAAAATAAGCATCAGTCCAGCAAATTATATAGAAACAACATATGAGTATAAAACTGGCGGAACAATGAATAACGAGATTGAAATTCAGAATTTCTCATTAACCGATGCCGATACAAACAACGTTATAGGCAATTATAATATTGAGTACAATATCGAAATTGTTATAAGTTCAACAAGCGGTGCAAATGTTATAATTGAGAATTTAACATATAATGCAACCGAAAGAATTAATGGAGTCAGCATTGTTGCTGAATATATGAACAGTGGTACTATTCAAACCGAAACAATTACCCTTAATAACCAGGGAACGAATGTAACAATTGTTGGATTCTATGCAAATAATGAAGACGCTAGAGATAACACCAATGCATTAACATCTATCAAAAATGCAGGAGAGTATTATGCTAGGGTTGAGTTTGATGCATCACTAAATCTTCCTCAATCAATATATTACACAAGGTTTAATGTTCTTCCAAAAACAATCACATTAAACACCCTAACAGCAAATGGTGTGCCATTCACTGGTTCAAAGGTATATGACGACAGCGAAGAAATAGTTCTTGATTCATCAGATATATATGCCTCAGATAAAACAAGCGTTCAGGTTTTGGGAACATACTATAACGGGAATACTCCAGTTAAAACTTATGGCACAGGATATACCATTGCGTTAGAAATTGTTGATTCAAATAATTTGGGTAACTATATTTTGACAACGGCAAGCAGACAAGGTTCAATTTCTCAAAGAACCCTAACAATTACCGGCATTACAAACAACACAATGAATTATTCTGGCAATGTTGTAATTGAATTAAAAACTTCAGATAGCAGATTCATATATTCAAGTGGAGATCTTGTTACAGGACATGTTTTATCTGGTAATGTTAAGGTTACGGTTGGCGACGTTGGAGATTATCTTGTTGCCAATGGTGAAAATAATCTTGTTATAACAAGTGGTGGATTTGATGTAACGTCTAATTATGTAATTACATTTGATGTTGGTGCAAAATTGACGGTCAACACGGCTCCTGTTAATTTAACATGGACTGCTGGCAACTTAACATATAATGCAAAAGATAGATTACAAGACATTAAAAATGCAATCATAGCAACACCTGGTGTTGTTGGTGGATATACTGCTGGTGTTAGTCAAGATATGACCATATCATTTGTTGGAGGCGCGGTTGAAGTTAAAGATGCCGACACATATACAGTTAATGGTATAACATCTTCATCTGGAAACTATGCATACACAATACTTTCACCAATTTCTATAACAATCATAAAACAAGACATCACGGTGAATTTGGGTGTTCACGAAGAGTTATATAAGATATACAAGAGCACATACCTTTCAACAGGCTATGGATTAAAGTATGAAATGTTTACTGGTCTTCTTCCAGATGACAGGGCATCAATTGAATTAGGTACTTATAATCTTATTAGTAGTATTATTAACAATAATGAATATAGGGTTGACACAGAGTATTTAATTGAAAATAACAAAATCGCCATGACTTGTCCTGTTATTGTTAAAAACTATAACATAACGAACCAACAAGGTGGAATTAAACTTGTTCACGAGGAATTAGTATTTGAAGAAATAACCCCATTTACCTACAACGCCCAAGACCATATTGATGAATTGGTAATTAACTTTACTTATGAGGGCGGTGCAAGTGGTGTTATAACAAAAAACAACACGACATATGGAAGCATTAAGAATGTTGCTGGCGTTCAACTTATTAATGCTGGAGATTATGTAATTACTGTTATTGTTGATAGTGCAGAATACAACGTTAATGTTAAAATAAACAAAGTTCAAATCACTAGTGTTAGTTACGATAAAGACAAGGTTTATGATGGAACAAACGAAGTTAAATATTCTGGTAATACATCACTTCCAAGTGCTCAACTTGTTCAGAATGATGATGTTGTTTTAACAGCCACATATGAGGACTATAAAGCAGTTGATGTTAACCAAACAATAACATTTATTCTTTCCGGAACAAGCGCAGGGAACTATATTGCCCCTCAAAACACAACAGGTAAAATAACTCCTAAATCATTGATTTTAGGTTTTGGTAATATATCGTTTACATATGATGCAAATAATCAATATACTAAAACATATACCGGAAGTGTTTTAACGCTTGCAACAAATGATTCAATAACACAAAATACAGTTAAGCTATCATTCAGAGACAACAATGTTAAGACATTTGCTGTTAGCGATACAAACACAACTCTTGGTTTATCTGAATTTGAAATAAAACATAACGGCACAGATGTCGTAACCGGGTGTTACGAGATTTCTGTTATGGCGAATGTAACAATAAATGCAAAAGAATTTAGTATTGTATTCGATGAATTCGCTGATGACATAACAACATTTAGTGCATCACAAAAAATTGTTACATTTGACATCAGTGGGCTAGATGGCACCGAAAAACAACAAATAATGGGTGCTGTAAGAATAGATTATAAACAATATGCAAACGGAGCAAAAATATCAGGGGCACCAGTTAATGCTGGCAAATATATTGCTAGTGCAGTGTACTTTGGTTCAACAAATTATTCAATGGTTGGAGCTTCTGATTATGTGTTTGAGATTATTCCATATGTTTATAATGCCACAGCGGGACAAATAAATAGCTTCAGCAAAGAATATGCAACAAAAGATCCAGAACTTGTTCAAAATTTTGCAACCACTATTGGTGGAAGCAACTACTCATTTAAGGTTCAATATGTTAGAGAGGCTGGTGAGGATTTAGGTAGTTATAACTATACATCAGCAACAAGCTTAAATGGAAATATTGATTTCAGAACAACGTCAGAGATGTTGAACAATAAGTTTACAATCGTTAAAAATGTTTCAAATGTTGTTGTTATTTCACTGCAATCATTCATAAACATAACCGATAGCACAAGATACTACGGATTAAAAAATATTGGAAGGTTTACACTTTCTCAATTCACATTCACAACGCTTCTAAAAGAAGAAACATTAAATAACAACATAATTAATTCTGCTTCAAGTAGAATAGTGTTTAACACGGGAAATGTTGGAGAATATCCAATTAGTGCTAGCGAGTGCAGTATTGTTAGTGATTACTTTACAAACTTTAACATACAAAGCGGTGCAAATGTTAAATTAACAATTGCTCCAAGAACATTACAAGTCTCTTCAACCACACTTAATAACGGATACGATAAAGTTTATGACGGTACAAATGAATTTAAGCATGGTTTGTCATACAACTTTAATAGTGTTCCTGCAGAAGGAGAGTTAGATTCAACCGACATTGCAAATCTTGGACAAGTTATTGTTAATGTTACATATGACAAGGCAATAGCAGGCAACAGAACAATACTTGTTACCTGTGCATCTAGAAACTTTAACCCACAAATGAAAGTAACATTTGGAACAATCAACAAATTGGAGGTTAATGTTACAGTTGGTGATGTTAATGTTATTTATGGTGATTCAATACAAAACGCAATTGATTTAGCTTATAGTGTTGAATACTATGATGACTTAATAACAAAAGACTTAACATTAAATCAACTAAAAGCTGAAGTTACAGTTTCTGCAAGTGGTTCAGATACGGTTACAAACCTTTCAAGTGCAGGAAAAACAAAGGTTGGCAATTACCAAATCGTTGCATCTCCAAAAGATGAAAATGGTAATGGCGGAAACGTTATAATAAAGAACACAATAACATCAAGAGTTATTGTTGGCAAAAAGGGTGTTGCGGTATCGGTTACACCAAGAATATCAAGGGTACAAAGTGAAAATAATAGCGTTGACCTGTCTCAATACACCATTACAATTGATGGGGTAATTAGTCCAGATGTTGTATCCGTTGCCAGTGCATCATACGACAACGAATATATTGGAATTAATAAGGTCGTTTCATTCACTCTTTCTGGTGCAGATTCAAACAACTACTCAGCAGGTGATGTTCTTGGCGATATTTTACAAAAAACAATAACATTCAACTATAATTATTCATACACTGGATGTCCTGTTGGAATTAGCGACATACTTGAAGGTTCAAGAAGAATAACCAGCGCTGACTACGATTATTATAAGAGTGTTAATGAACACAACGTTAATTCGCTTCCACAACCATCCTATAAAGATAAAGGATATTCATTTGTTGGTTGGAGTCTAACACAAGGTGGAAATATAATAGATCCAAATGCAAGAATTAGCACATACATAACAAACTATTCAGCATCTGTTAATTTGTATGCAGTTTGGTCAATTAACAGCTTTAAGGTTAATGTATATTTAGCCGTTTATTCTTTGGCAACAAATGGTTATGACACTTTAGGTGTTAAGGTTGGAAATAGTGCCGACACAAAACAATATAGAACAGAAATATCATTTGACTCGGCGCTGAATGACATAAGGTATAATGGTGTGGATAGTGGTGTTATATTAAATTATCCAAATCAAACAGTATTTGCAAATCATCACTTCATTGGTTATGGCGTAAATAATATAGTTAATTTATTCACAACCACAGCACACACATTGGTGGATGATGTAAGTATTTATGTTGTTTATGCATTAGATGAATACACGGTTACAATTAATGCCAACCAAGGTGTGTTCAGCAAACCAAATCAATTGGTTACATACAACAACAATGTTGGCACAATATCATTGATGTACGGACAAAAATTACAAGATGTTGTTGGAAGTGCTCTAAATGTTGAAAATCTATTGGCTGTTACAAGATTAGGATATAGTCTTACAACTTGGAAATTGAACAATGAGAGCAAAACGGTAAACTACATTGCAAATTATGAAGTTCAAAACGACACATCTCTTGTTGCCGAGTGGGAAGCAAATAAATATTGGTTAACCCTTAATTCTATGAGTGGTCAATACACACTTAATGAAGTGAATATTGAAAATGGTTGGGCATATGTTAATGAAAGACACGAAAGCATAAAAATTCAAATCAGTTATGATGGTGAAGTGCCAAGATTAATTAATGCACAAAAGAACTACTATACATTCCTTGGTTACACATTTGAAAACGGTTCTGATTATGAAAAACCAGAAACATGGACAACTGCTGATAACTTAGAGATATTTGCAAAATATAGCGACTTTGAGTATACATTACAAATCAATACAATTCATACAGATATTACAATTGACGTTAAAGATGCAAATGGTACGGCATTAAGATTACAAAATCAGAGCAACGAGACAGGCGTATACGCATTTAATGTTTTAACATCTTATAAAGTTATTGTAACATCAACTCCAAATGCAGGGTACACATTCTTTAAGTACACAATGGCACAAGGTCAAGGCACAAGAACTGAGAATGTATATTACTTCAATGGTTTCTCTGGCGAGAACAATAGCGTTCTTGAATTAACGGCGGAAAGTAAAGCAAACGCCAATACAATTGAATTAATTTCAAATGTAGATGCTGCTGGTTATGTTCAGGTTCAAATAACAGATAACAATGTCACAAGCACATACAGATCTGGAACAAACGATAATGCGTTCACGCTATTAACCGATGAAACATGCACTGTTACCGTTGTTGTTAACAGAGGGTATGAATTAAAATCAATAAAAGTTATGGGCACTGGCTCAATTGTTAAAGTTGCCAACACCGACAATGAATATACATTTAAGGAATTCACGTCTAATGCAACTATATTCGCAGAATATGAGGCAAAGGACTTAACAATAACAATTAGAAATAATACAACTTATGGTATATATCAATATGACGGTTTTGACGTTTTAGCAGAATCAAATAGCATAACCAAGAAAACTGGCACGGATTTAACGATTGTTGTTATTCCAAACCATGGTTACACATTAAACGAAGAAGCTTTTGAAACCACTGCATTAGACGGAGTATTTGCGGTAACGGAGAACAATGGTAAATTCACGGTTGTTCTATCTGGATTCACAACAAATGGAGAGTTCACACTTCCATATATCAAAGAGAACTACACAGCAACAATTAAATATGCTGAAGCAAATGAAGTTCTTGGAACAATATCACCAGTAAGCGTTGTTGGAAATATTGCAACTGTTGCAAAAATTGGAGATGGCAATGCTCTTGTTGATGAAGCAACTGTTGCATTTGGCGGAACATATGTTGCAGAATACTTAACCCGAATTAGTATTCAGACATTATTTGAAAAAACAGGATACGAACTATCAGCATACAAACTATATGTTAATGGTGAATATGTTGAAATTGGTTCTGTTGATTCAAATAATAATTTAGCATTTGATTTAGAAGATGATTGCGAAATATTTATTATCTTTGAAAGAAGCACATATGACGTTGTGTTTAAGGTGCAAAATTCTAAGTACGCGAGCGTAAAACAAGGCAATGGAGCAAAACACGATTCAATATCAACAAAAGTTAGATTTGAAAGAAATTCTCTTGCGACATCAATTGTTTTGTCTGATGCAAACAAATATGAAATTGTTGGTTGGTATATTGAAAACCAAGATGGAACCTTATCACAAGAACCAATCACAACCGAAAGCACAATTCCAGCTCAATTAATCACAGGTAACACAACATATGTTGCAGTTACAAGAGGTCTTGAAGTTTCTGTTAAGGTGCTTGTTGTTGGAACAAATCTATATGAAGTTGTAAGCAATGCAGATTTGATTAATTTTGCAAGCATTGTTGACGGCCCAGACCATGTTACAATCACAGAGTTAGAAAAAATTACTGCAGGTGATGGAACATACACGGTGTCAATTAAAATTTCATATAGAGTTGACGATACATTCACAATTGAACTTGCCCCAGAATTCTACTATGAAGCATTGGTAAATGGCAGAAGAACAAGTGATTTACAATTCACGTTAACCAACTTGTCTCCAGACGATTATTCATTGGCAAATCCATATTACATCAATTTGGTATTAAAGAGATATAACGTTACAGTTTCTACCAATGAGGTAAACGCAATTTCTCCATACATCAACAATGATTCAAGCGTTGGTGTTTCAGACGATAGCGTTATTAGAACAGGTAATGAAGTGTTTGCAGATATAAATGTAAGGTATGGCGGAACGGTAACATTACATATTGATGTTAACAGGGGTTACACCTATGTTGGTCAGTCTTCAGAACAGGGTTCAGTGTTTGATATTTCTAACGATAACTACACACTAAGCAATGTTGAACGTCCAACAGAGATGCAACTAAACTATGAAACAACAAAATATAAAGTAATATTTAATACAAATCATGATGAGGGCATAGATGACGCTCAATACACATACTACATAAGACATGACAGATCAACATTCACAGATGTTGACGAAAATGAGGTTACTTTGCCACAAGAAGTAACAAGTCCAGAATTCACCTATAATGGTTTAATTCGAGGATTTAGTGGATGGAGTATATCAAGAGATTTTGGTTTGATTAATAAATCATATCTATTTGATGAAGAGGGTAGAATATATCAAATGGTTGACGGTGTTGCGGTATATGGATTTACTGGAGGAACCATTTCTGATACAACGGTTGAAAATGGATTTGTTGTAATTAACCTATACGGAACATGGTATAACCCAGACTATAAGTTAACCATAGAGCTTCTCCCAACCAACCTTGAAGACAGTGTTGATTTTGATATTGGTATTTATTTTGAACCGGCATTTGGGTTTGAAGCTGTTTACATTGAAAATACTGGTATTGTTGATTACTTTAATGTTGCTCAAAACTTAGTTGTTAAAATGCAGAATACTCCAGATTTTGACGGGTATATATTTGTTGGTTGGACTTTGGATAATGAAACCGATTTAAGAACAAGTGCTATTTCATTCTCAATGTTACCACAAGACATGGTTCTTAAACTTCATTATGGGTTCAGGGTATCTGTTGCTGTTGAAGAAATACTTGAAGGTATCAACAATGCTTCAGTAAATAATCAAACAGACGTAATATGTATGACTGGAGATGAAGTAACATTGGTTGCAACTGCGGGAGAAGGATTTGAGTTCTCTCATTGGTTAATGAATGGAGTTGAATTAGATCCTGAATTATATCCATCAACATTCACAACAAATGTTTATGATGCAACCATATACACAGCAGTGTTTGTTGGTAAAACAGTAGCAATTCAATTTGTCGATGGGCAAAAAGTAACAACTCATGTTGATGGAGAAACAACCTCGGTTGGTCAAACAATTAAAATTTATGTTGATGTTGAAACTGATGTTGAATATGGATATGAACTACAAGCAATAACCGTTTCAAACGAAACAAGCAAAACATTAACAGAGTTAAAAACAGACGGAAATGGAACATACTATGAATACTATGTAACCCAAGCCGATGGTGAACTTGGCTACATTAGAATTAACTCAGTTGTAAATGCAAAGGATGTAATTGTTAGATTTGTTATTAATTATGAGGGTTCAACGGTAGTTGTTGTTAATAATGTTGACGTAACAAATCAGGCTCAAACATATAGCTATAATCAACACATAACAATTAACAATAGAATTGCTCCAAGATATGCTATGGGCACAATAACAATTAATGGGGTTGAACAAGAAACAAATGAGTTATTATCAATCTATCTCACCCAAGAGAGAGGATTTAGCATAACCGAAGAAAATATAATTGAGTTTAATTTACAAAGATTGTTCTGGCTGACAGATGCAGTTGAGTTTGCTGGTGATGGAACCGAAGATTCCCCATTCTTAATTGGAACGGCCGAAGAACTCGCATATCTTGCTCAAATAATCAACAATGGCGAGCTTGATCAATCTGAAAAGCAATACTATTTCCAAGTTGTTGCAAATATTGACTTAACCAATAAATTCTGGGTACCAATAGGAACCGAAGAAAATCCATTCGGCGGCGTGTTCAACCTAGGACATTTTAGAATTTATGGCACATATCATGCAGAAGAATATGAAGTGTTAAGTTGGAATGCATATTGTTATGGTGTGTTTGGTTATATCACCGAAGATGCAAAAATAATAACAAGCACAACAGCAATTCAGGCTGCAATAATTATTGGTTCTGTAATTCTTGGAATTGCTATTATTGCTGGAACGGTTATATTCATCATAGCTAGAAAGAAGAAGAAAAAATTGCAAAAACATGCAAACAATGTTTCTGTTGATGGCGTTGCCGCAGAAGATGAATATGTTGACGAAGAGTCTGGCGAGGTTTATGATGACGAGCCACAGGACGATGGTGAATATGAGGATGATTCATATGACGGCGAAGGCGAAGAAGAATGGCAAGATGAAGGCGAATATGAAGAATCTGATGAACCAGTGGAAGATGATGAAATGACAAACGAAGACTATATGGAGCAAATTGACGAAAAAGCAAAAGAACTAGACAATGTTGAAACGCCAGAAGCTCCAAAAGCATTTGATGTTGCGGAATTTGTTAAGAATTTAAGCAATGAAAATAAACTGCAACCAAAGCAAGATTCCACATCGCTAAAACCAACAACCCGACCAAAGCCTCCGGCACCACCTAAAAGGCCAAAAACATAGAGGAAATAAAACTTTTACCAACTATCTAAATTTGCTTGACAAAACGGGTATAATACGATATTAATTACAATGAGGGTAAACTAAAAGCCAAGATGTGAAAAAATATATGTAAAAAGGGAGGAATAAAAACAAATGAATTTAAGGAAAAAAATATTAGGAATAATGTTAGCATTTATGCTTGCTGTAACAGGCGTAACATTTGCTGGTTGCGGTGAAACAAACCCAAACAACACGGTAATAGATAATGGTGGTCAAGTAATCTCACCAGCAGAGCAAGAAGAAACATATAATATAGAATTTTCATTTAGATATTCATTAGATGGTAATGATTGGGAGTACGCAACCACAGAAGATGGGGAAAAGAAAGTTGGCTATGATGAATTTGGAACAGATGCCGAAACAGGAATAAGCAATGTTTTAACCCCACTTGATGAAATAAATTTTGATGCGGTTGCAGATCTTAGCACAGCAAGCACAGCAGTTTTGGAGTTTAAAATAACAAACAACACAGAAGATCCACTATACTATTTAATTAATTTAATAAATAGTAGTGTTTCAATTGAAACAGACGCTGAAACTGGCGACGCAATGATTGTTGTTGGAGAGATGGTCCCTGAATATGCATTATACCATATTACTAACAATGAAAAAGATGTTCAAGACATTCAAGCAATGTATGACGATGACGATTTGGGTTTCACAGAAGATGAAGAAGGTTTATTTGAAATTAGAGAACTCTATGAATCTTTAGATTCTGAGGCTGTAAAAAAGATGGTTAGCGAGTCACAAGACGATTTTTATTGGTCCCATCCTGAGTACATGTTTATGGAAGCAACATCCGAAAACTCTGCCGATAGTTTAGTTATTGACAACAAAAGTGTTTTAGAAGATTGGGGGGCGAGCGATGAAGTAGCAGCGGAACCAACATTCTTTACAATTGCTCCAGGAGCATCAAGATATTTGTATGTGTATTTAAATATAGCAGAAGATATGGATGCTGATCAGTTGGAAGTTTTAACAGATTACTTAAATAGTGAAGGGGGTATTGCATCAATCTTTAGTTTCCGCTTGAGTGCCGATAGACTTGATGGTTACTCATGGCTTCACAACGAATCAGTTGAAGAATAATTAATAAACGATAATGCACATACCACTATGTGCATTATTGTGTTTATTGGTATATTGTAAAAAATAAAAATAATTGGAGAAAATTATGAAATTTAAACTAAAGCTGTTAATAGGAATAAGTGTAATAATATTAATAGGCGTTGTTGGTATTTTGTTTTTTGTTCCAAAAGTTGCCACAAGCAAAAGTGGCATATCTTTTAAAACAGATGAAAATATTAATGCAAAAGTCACTGGCAGTGTTTCTGGCAGTGCCAATGTGGTAACTTTTAATGAACTTACATATTCTAATGGAACATCACCAACAGATGAGGATGTTTCGTCTTGGGAAACAAACCTAGAGTTTGGCGAGGGTGATGAAATCACCATTACCATAACTGTAAATAACTACAACAATGAACCATTGTATGTTTTTTTAGTTGATAATGGCGAGGAAATAAGCAATGTTACAAAAACAATATACAACAATGGTGAAGAATACACGAGTGGTAAAATTGTTTTTCTTCAAGCAGGAAATGAAGAAGAAAAAGAAACTATATTTACAGTAAAGTTTAGAAAAGAACATGATGTTTCAACAAATATAAAGTATAGGTATGAGGTTAGGTTAAGAAACAATCCGGAAGCAGAGTCTGGTTTGGTTACAACCACAGATTTAATTTTTAAATACAACCAAGATAACGGCACTGCGGTAATAACAGGGCTTTCAACCACCTCAACCGACACAGAATTAACAATTCCAATGCAGGTAATAAAAGATGGAAGAACCTACACAATAATAGGAATAGACCAAAATGCATTTAAAAACAACACAAGGCTAACCAAGGTGGAGGTTCCATACACAATAAAAAGTTTGGGCAACAGTGCGTTTGAAGGATGTTCTAATCTTGCAAGCATAAACATTCCAGAAACGGTAACAACACTTGGCAACAAACTATTCCAAAAGTGTACATCACTTACAAAAATATCAATTCCAGATAGTGTTACCACAGCAGGAACAAACCTGTTTACCGAATGTACAAAACTAAATAAAGTAACAATAGGTAAAGGTTTAACAACGCTTGGTGGATATATGTTTTCTAAATGTAGTTCGCTAACAAGTTTAACCATTCCACAAACAATAACAACATTTGGCTCAAACTTATTTCAAGATTGTGCAAATTTAACAAGTGTAAACATTCCAACTGGGGTTACCGAACTTCCAAGCAGATTGTTTAGTGGGTGTAAAAAATTAATATTACCAGAACTACCAGCTGGCTTAACCACGCTTGGCAATTATGTGTTTGCCGGCTGTGATGCAATAACCACACTAACACTTCCAAGCACAATAACAACTGCGGGGTCAAATGCGCTTGCTGGGCTTAACAATATTGAGGAAATAACTATACCTTGTTCATTAACAAACATGAACTCTTTAGTGCTAGATTCTGTTTTAAGTGCGAAAATTTCAGTTATTCCAGGAACTGAAAACAAAATAGTTGGTAAGCTTTTTAAAGGAACAAATATTCAGTCAATTATATTATGTGAGGGAATAACAGAGATTGTTGAAAATGCCTTCAGTAGATGCGAATCTTTAACTACCATTGAAATACAAAATGGCTTAACCACAATAGGAGCTTATGCATTTAATAGGTGTACATCTCTCACAAGCATTAAAATACCTGATAGCATAGAAACTATAGGTTATAACGCTTTTGAAGGTTGCGGTAATTTAACCACAAATTCAGATATTGATGTAAATTATTTAGGTAATACTAATAATCCATATGTTGTATTATATAGTTTAACTAATAAAGAGATCACGCAGTATGAAATAAAAGATCATTGTAGGGTTATCTACCAAAATGCATTTAGTCGCTGTGGAGAATTGGTGAGCGTTTCATTACCAAATTCTTTAACAGATATAGGATATGGCGCATTTAGTAACTGCTCAAGCCTACAAGAAATAGTAATACCTAGCAGTGTTATAACTGTCGGCTCGTGCGCATTTGATTTTTGCAATGGTTTACAAAAAGTCACAACTCCAACTTTAGAAGGGTGGTTAAAAATATCATTTGGCGAGTACAGATCTAATCCTCTTTGTTATACCGGAGAGTTGTATATTGGTGAAAATAAAATAACTGAAATTGTTATACCAAACAATACGACTAAAATAAATAGTTATGTGTTTAGTGGGTTGACAAACATAGATAAGGTTGTTGTGTCAAGCCTTGAAGCGTGGCTAAACATTAATTTTGCAACATACGAATCTAATCCGTTAAGTGTCGCAAACCATTTCTATGTGGGCAATCAGGAGATAACTGAATTAGTAATTCCAAATTCGGTTACTGAAATAAAAAATTACGCATTCTATAATTGTAAATGTATAACTGGGTTACTAATACCAAAAAGTGTAACGGGTATTGGTGAGGGTGCTTTTTATGGATGCGATGAATTAACCGAAGTAACATTTGAAAATAATTCTAGTTTAAAAAGTATAGGTAATTTCGTATTTAGTGGCTGTTCAAAAATCACAAGTTTTGAAGTGCCAAATGGCGTAACAAGCATAGGCTCAAGAGCCTTAAGCCATTGTGGGGAACTTGTTAATATAACAATTCCAAATAGTGTAACAGAAATTGGAGACGCTGCATTTGACGGTTGTTTAAAACTGACAAATGTTATGATTTCAAGTCTAGAAAGTTGGGTGTCTATATCATTTGAAATACAAACTTGTGATAGGGCAAATCCATTATACTATGCAACTCATATATTTTTAAATGGCATTGAGCTTATAAATGATATAAGAATGCCAGAAGTTACAGAAATTAAACCATATGTATTCGCCAACTATATGGGTGAGTTTAACCTAATAATACCAAGCAGTGTTAAAACTATAGGTCAGGCCGCGTTTGAATATTGTTCTAATATGCTAAGTGTTACATTTGAGGGCGATTCACAGCTAGAAACAATAGGAGGCTATGCATTTTCAAATTGTCGTAGCTTAACCTCATTCACTATTCCAAAACATGTTACCGAAATAGGTAGTTACGCATTTACTGGCTGTTATATGTTGACGGAAATATATAATTTGTCAGATTTAAAAGTAAACAAACATAATTTGTACAATTGTGGTGCAGTTGCTTATTATGCCGAGGATATTTATACAGATAAAAATACAGAAAGCAAATTATCCACCATTGAAGGTATTATTTACTATAAAGAAAATGAAAATAGTTATTATGTTGTTGGGCTTGCGGATAAATCTATAACTCAAGTTGAATTAAATAGCAATACAACAAAAATAAGGGAATGTGCATTCTATTATTGCAGCGGGTTAACAAGCGTAACAATTCCAAGCAGTGTAACAAGCATAGGAGATGATGCATTTAGGGGTTGCAGTGGGCTAACAAGGGTTGTAACCTCAAGTATAGAAGATTGGTTAAAGATATCATTTGGAGGCGTTTGTGCTAACCCACTATATTACGCTCATCATTTATATATAGGGGAGGAAGAAGTAACCGAACTTACTATACCAAACACAATAACAGAAATAAAGGCACGTGCTTTTTATGGTTGCACTGGACTAACCAGCGTAACAATTCCAAGCAACATAACAAGTATAGGAAGCTCTGCATTCGATAGTTGCAGTGGGTTAACAAGCGTAACCATTCCAAGCAGTGTAACAAGCATAGGAAACAATGCATTCTCTGGTTGCAGCGGGTTAACAAGCATATATATTCCAAGTACAGTAACGACCATTTCTGCATCAAGTTATTCTTATTCACCATTTTATGGCTGTTCAAGCACACTAACGATATATACAGATGTTGCAGATGCTAGCAGTAAACCAAGTGGCTGGCAAACATACTGGAATAACTATGCGAGATATAACAAAGTAAAGGTCACATGGGATAAAGGTTTGGAAGATTATTTGGCATTACTAAATGATTAAAAACAAAAACATCTAGCATTTGCTGGATGTTTTTTTTATACAAGACAATACAATTATATAAAAAGCCTATATATTATATATAATTATTACTATAATAAATTATCATAATATATATTTAACAGTTTTTGTATAGCTATTGCTTTATTGATGTGTGTTGAAAAAAAGATACAAAAGTGAGGGTTTGTGCATATTTGTAAAATTTTTCTAAAAATGTTAAAATAAGTGTTGACAATGACTTGTTAAATGTGGTATTATTGGCAGACTACGGATATTGGGTTGAAACACAAGGTTACTTTGGCTAGCAAACAGCTTAAGAGAATTTGTGTGGACAAGTCCCGACAAGACCGGGGCGACCAATTGTGGCGCTTTTGGTGGTGCATCTATCCAAGTTCTTAGATGTGGCATCAAAAAAGAGTTAAGGATTTATGTAAAATGTTTTTGCTCGTAAATCAATTTGCTCTTTTTTATTGTGCGTAGTACTGTAAACACACGGCATAGTGTTTTGAAAACAATTTTAGCGCATCGATTGGCAAGTATAAACAGGAGGATATAGAAAAATATGGCAACAAAGCAAAAAATCAGAATCAAAGTAAAATCTTACGACCACGTTCTTTTAGACGGTGCTGTTAAAAAAATAATTGGCACTGCAGAAAAGAATGGTGCAAAGGTTGTTGGGCCAATTGCACTTCCAACAAAAAAGGAAGTTGTAACTGTTATCCGCTCACCACATAAGCACAAAGATAGTCGTGAACAATTTGAATCTAGAACCCACCAAAGAATGATTGATATTTATCCAACTTCTTCAAAGGCAATAGATTCATTTGAAAAATTAGATTTACCAGCTGGTGTTGATATCAACATCATATTATAATCAAACTAAAAGGAAGGAGAAGTAAATGAAAAAAGCAATAATTGGTAAAAAACTTGGTATGACTCAAATCTTCACTACCGATGGTTTGGTTGTTCCAGTAACAGTCGTTGAGGCTGGTCCATGTACAGTCGTTCAAAAGAAGACTGAAGAAAAAGAAGGCTACAATTGTGTGGTTGTTGCATTCGAAGAGCAAAAAGAAAGTCGTGTTAATAAAGCACAACTTGGAACTTTTAAAAAAACAAACGTTCCAGCACACAGAATTTTAAGAGAACTTAAATTAGATAATGCAAGAGAATACGAAATCGGCAAACCAATCACTTGTGACATTTTTGAAGAAGGTGACAAGGTTGATGTAACTGGTTTAACCAGAGGTCGTGGTTTCACTGGCGTTATACAAAGATGGAATCAACACAGATTAAGAATGACACACGGTGTTTCACTTGTTCACAGAGAAGTTGGTTCAATGGGCGCTAACTCAACCCCATCTAGAGTTTTCAAAAACAAAAATATGCCAGGACATTATGGTCACGAGCAAGTAACAATTCAAAACTTGGAAGTTGTTAAAGTCGATACTGCTCGCAACATTCTTTTAATTAAAGGTTGTTTACCAGGACCAAGAGGAACAATCGTAACAGTTAAAGAATCTGTTAAGGCTTAAGGGTAGAGGATTAAGTAATGAAAGCAAAAGTTTATAATATGCAAAATAACGAAGTTGCAGAAATTGAACTTAACGATGCGGTTTTTGGTGCCGAATATAACGAAGCATTAATTCACCAGGTTGTTGTTGCTCAAGATGCAAATCTTCGTCAAGGAACAAAAAGCACTCTTACAAGAAGTGAAGTAAGAGGACATGCAAAGAAACCTTGGAAGCAAAAACATACAGGTCACGCTCGTCAGGGCTCAACAAAAGGTCCACAATTCGTTGGTGGTGGCGTTGTGTTTGCTCCAAAGCCAAGAGATTTCTCTAAAAAGATAAACAAAATGGCTAAACGTACAGCATTTGTTTCAGCACTTTCTCAAAAACTTGCTCAAAACGAAGTTGTTATTTTAGACGAATTCAAATTAGAGAATGTTAAAACAAAAGAAGTTCAAAATTTCTTAGATGCATTCAATTTTAATAAGACCGTATGTTTGGTTTTACCAGAAAAGAATGATGATGTTTTAAGAGCTTCTAACAACATTGCAAGAGTTGATGTAACAACAGCAAATCTTTTGAATGTTAGCGACATTGTTAAAAACAATAAAGTTGTTTTAACTCGTGACGCTGTTAAATTTATTGAGGAGGCTTACGTAGAATAATGAATACACATGATATTATTATTAAACCTATTTTAACAGAAAAGAGTTATAGCGGAATTGCAAATAAAGTTTACACTTTCAAAGTTGCAAAAGGCGCAAACAAAGTTGAAATAAGAAAAGCCGTTGAAGAAATTTTTGGCGTTAAAGTTGAAAAAGTTAACACAATTAATGTTAAGGGTAGAACAAAAGCCCAAAACACAAAACAAGGAAGAACAATTGGTAAAACTAGCGATTACAAAAAAGCAGTTGTTACCCTAACAAAAGATTCAAAAACTATTGCGTTCTTCGATAGTTTACAATAAAAGGAGTTTAGTTATTTATGGTAAGAAATAGAAAACCTACATCTGCCGGTTCAAGAGCATACAGCACTGCATCTTTCGAAGAAGTAACTAAAAAAACTCCAGAAAGATCACTTGTTGTTTCTTTGAATAGCACTGCCGGAAGAAATTCACAAGGCAGAATAACCACAAGACACAAAGGTGGCGGAAACAGAAGAAAATACAGAATTATTGATTTTAAAAGAAATAAAGATGGTGTTCCAGCAAAGGTTGCATCAATTGAGTACGATCCAAATAGATCAGCATACATTGCATTACTAAATTATGCA
The DNA here is from genome assembly GCA_918262735.1 of Clostridiales bacterium. Taxonomy (GTDB): domain Bacteria; phylum Bacillota; class Clostridia; order Christensenellales; family UBA1242; genus HGM11367. The sequence continues at coordinate 176,286 of CAKJYJ010000005.1, read as the reverse complement.
GATGGTGAAAAGAGATATATCTTAGCACCTGTTGGCTTAAACGTTGGTGACACGGTTATGAGTGGGGAAGAGGCAGAAATCAAAGTTGGTAATGCACTTCCACTTGCAAACATTCCTGTTGGTACAGTTGTTCACAATGTTGAACTTTCTGCTGGAAAAGGCGGACAAATGGGAAGATCTGCTGGAATGGAAATCAGCTTAATGGCAAAAGAAGGCAAATATGCAACATTAAGACTTCCAAGCGGAGAAATGAGAAAAGTTTTACTTAACTGTAGAGCAACGGTTGGAACAGTTGGTAACACAGACCATGAACTTGTTTCATTGGGAAAAGCTGGTAGAAAACGTCATATGGGCGTAAGACCATCGGTTCGTGGTGTTGTTATGAACCCTAACGATCACCCTCACGGCGGTGGTGAAGGTAAGTCACCAGTTGGTATGGCTTCACCAGTAACACCATGGGGTAAACCAGCTCTTGGTTATAAGACAAGAAAAGCAAATAAGGCATCTAACAAGTTAATTGTTAAGAGGGCTAAATAAGGAGAACGGTGAGTTATGAGTAGAAGTTTGAAGAAGAAACCATATGTTTTTTCTAAATTATTGAAAAGAGTTGAAGAAATGAACCAAACCGGTAATAAAAAACCTATCAAAACTTGGTCACGTTCTTCAGTAATATATCCTGAGTTCGTTGGATTTACATTTGCCGTTCACAATGGCAAAAAGCACATTCCAGTTTATTGCACATCAGAAATGGTTGGCCATAAACTTGGTGAATTTGCTCCAACAAGAACCTTCAAAGGACACGCAGGTCAAAAGTCGACAACAACAGCAAAATCAGGTAAGTAGAGGTAACTTATGGCAACAAGAATTAGAGAAAAAGCAAAAACAAGAAAAGAGAATGCAGATGCAAGAGCATTTGCAGTCGTAAAATATGTTAGAATGAGCCCTTCAAAAGTTAGAATTACCCTTGACACAATCAGAGGTAAAAAAGTTGAAGAAGCAATGGCAATTCTTGCAAATCAAACAACAGCTGCTGCCGAAGTTTGCTTAAAACTTGTAAAAAGTGCTGTTGCAAACGCAGAAAACAACAAAGGACTTGCTAAAGAGGATCTTATTGTTGATGAATGTTATGTTTGCCCAGGTCCAACTCTTAAACGTTTAGACATAAGAGCAAGAGGCAGAGCAAATAGATTATTAAAGAGAACATGTCACATAACAGTTTATGTTGACACTGTAAAAGAATAGGAGGCAAAGTATGGGACAAAAAGTTAGTCCAATTGGAATGAGAATTGGTATAAACAAACCTTGGGATTCTACTTGGTATGCTGGAAAAGAAGACTTTGCTAAATTTCTTCTTGAAGATAACAAAATTAGAAAATTCTTAACAAAAGAATATGCCCAAGCTTCAATATCAAAAGTTGTTATTGAAAGGACAAAAGAAAAATTGGTTGTTAACGTTTACACTGGTCGTCCAGCAGTTTTAATTGGACAAAAAGGTGCAAATGTTGAAATAATCAAAAAACAATTAAAGAAATTTGTAAGCCCAACAAAAAACCTTGTTGTAAACATTAAAGAAATCAAAAAGGTTGATCTTGATGCACAATTAGTTGCAGAGGGTGTGGCTTCACAACTTGAAAAACGTGTTACATTCCGTAGAGCATTAAAACAAGCTATTCAAAAAGTTATGAAAGCTGGTGCTAAAGGATGTAAAGTTCAAGTAAGTGGTGTTGTTGATGGTGCAAACACCATCGCTAGAACCGAACACTATATGGAAGGTTCATTACCACTTCAAACAATCCGTGCAGATATCGATTATGGAACAACGGCTGCATACACCAACTATGGTAAGCTTGGTGTTAAATGCTGGATTTATAAAGGCGATATCCTTGGTAAAGCAGAAGAAGTAAAGGAGGACAAGCCAAATGTTAATGCCTAAAAGAGTTAAAAGAAGACGTGTTCAACGTGGTCGTATGACTGGTAAGGCAACACGTGGAAATAAGCTTGCTTATGGTGAGTATGGTCTTGTTGCTTTGGAGCCTTGCCAAATTAAGTCAAATCAAATTGAGGCTGCTCGTATTGCAATGACAAGATTTATTAAACGTGGTGGTAAAGTTTGGATTGGTATTTTCCCAGATACACCAGTAACAAAAAAACCGGCTGAAACTCGTATGGGTTCAGGTAAAGGTTCACCAGAGTTCTGGGTTGCAAAAGTTAAACCAGGCAGAGTTTTATTCGAACTTGCATTAGTAACAGAAGATATTGCTCGTGAGGCATTAAGACTTGCTGGTCACAAACTTCCTTGCAAAGTTAAATTTGTTAAAAAAGCAGATTTTGAAGAAGGAGGAGCTGAATAATGAAAGTAGCAGAAATTAGAGCTCTTAATGATGAAGAGTTAAATGCAAAACTTAAAGAATTAAAATCTGAATTATTCAACCTTCGTTTTGCACAAGCAACAGGTAGTTTAACTAACCCAATGCAACTTCACAACATTAAAAAAGATATTGCAAAAATCAACACAATATTAAGAGAAAGGAAGGCGTAGATAAGTATGGAAAATAAATTAGAAAGAAATAACCGCCCTACAAGACAGGGTACAGTTGTCAGCGCTGGAAAAATGGATAAAACAGTTGTAGTTGCCATTGTTGATAATGTAAAACACCCACTTTATAAAAAAGTCGTTAAAAGAACAACAAAATTCAAAGCTCATGATGAAAAAAATGAGTGTGGAGTTGGTGATGTTGTTGAAATAATGGAAACAAGACACCTCTCACGTGATAAATATCACAGAGTTGTTAGAATAATTGAAAAGGCTAAGTAGGAGGTAATTTAATATGGTTCAACCACAAACTCGATTAAAAGTTGCCGACAACACAGGTGCAAAAGTTATTGGATGCATTCGTGTTCTTGGTGGCTCATTCAGAAGAAGTGGTAACATCGGCGATGTTATAATTGCTTCTGTTAAGTCGGCTATCCCTGGTGGTAGCGTTAAAAAAGGTGATGTTGTTAAAGCTGTTATTGTTAGAACCGCAAAAGGTCTTCAAAGACCAGATGGTTCTCATATTAGATTTGATGACAATGCCGCAGTTATTATTGATGAACAGGGTCAACCAAAAGGTACACGTATCTTTGGACCTATAGCAAGAGAACTTCGTGACAAGGGATATATGAAAATTATTTCACTTGCACCAGAAGTTATATAATAAAGGAGAATTAAGATGACAAAATCATTTGTTAAAAAGGGTGATAAAGTTTTAGTAATCACCGGTAAAGATAAAGGCAAAGTTGCTGATGTTGTTGAAGTTTCTCCTAAATCACAAAAAGTTCTTGTTGATGGCGTTAATGTTGTAACAAAACACCAAAAACCAAAATCTCAACAAGAAAAGGGCGGAATTATTAAAAAATCTGCTCCAATTGAAGCTTCAAATGTAATGGTTGTTTGTCCAGCTTGCGGAAAAGCAACAAGAGTTGCACATAAAGAACTAAACGGAAAGAATATTCGTGTATGTAAAAAATGTGGGGCAACTTTAGATAAAGAATTTGCAAAAGAAGTAAAAAAAGAAGCAAAAAAGGCAACAAAAGCAAAAAAAGAAGTTAAAGGAGAATAGGAATAATGGAGAAAGCAAGATTAAGCGTTATGTATAAAGAATCAGTTGTTCCTGCTCTTCGTGAACAATTTGGTTATAAAAACGTAAACGAAGTTCCAAAGTTGGAAAAAATCGTTTTGAACATGGGTCTTGGCGAGGTTAAAGATAATTCAAAATCTTTTGCAATCGCATTAGACGAATTAACTGCAATTGCTGGTCAAAAGGCAGTTGCAACAACCTCTAAGAAAGCTATTTCAAACTTTAAGGTTAGACAAGGAATGAAAATTGGTGCAAAGGTTACACTTCGTGGTAACAGAATGTATGAATTTTTAGATAGACTTATTTCTATTGCACTTCCTAGAGTTCGTGACTTTAAAGGTGTTTCAAATAAAGCTTTTGATGGAAAAGGCAATTATGCAATGGGAATTAAGGAACAACTTATCTTCCCAGAAATCTCTTACGATAAAATTGATAAAGTAAGAGGATTAGATGTAGTATTCGTTACAAGTGCAAAGTCGGACGAAGAAGCAAAAGCATTACTTAGTGCTTTAGGCATTCCTTTTAGAAAGTAAGGTGGATTAAATGGCAAAGACAGCATTAAAAGAAAAACAAAAAAGAAAACAAAAATTTGCAACAAGAGAATATACTCGTTGCTCGCTTTGTGGTCGTCCACATGCAGTTCTTAAAAAATACGGGATATGCAGAATTTGTTTTAGAGAATTAGCATCAAAGGGAGAAATTCCTGGTGTTAAGAAATCTAGTTGGTAGGAGGAAATAAAATGGTATTTACAGATCCAATCGCAGATATGCTTACTCGTATCCGTAACGGTTTAACTGCACACCTTGCGAGCGTTAGCGTTCCTGCATCAAATGAAAAAATCACAATTGCAAATATCCTTGTTAAAGAGGGTTATGTTGTAAGTAGTGAAGTAACAGAAGATAACGGTCACAAAAACATAATCATCACATTAAAATATGATGAAAATGGTGATAGCGTTATTCAAGGAATCAAAAGAATTTCCAAACCAGGTCTTAGGGTTTATGCTCAAAAAGACAAACTTCCACAAGTTATTTCTGGTCTTGGAATTGCAATTGTTTCAACAAATAAAGGTATATTAACAGACAAACAAGCTCGCGCTGCTGGAGTTGGTGGCGAAGTTATGGCATTTGTTTGGTAGGAGGAAATTTATGTCAAGAATTGGTAGAAAAGAAATTATCGTTCCTGCAAATGTAAACGTTTCTCTTGCAAACAATGTTGTTACAGTTAAAGGGCCTCTTGGCGAATTAACACAAGAAGTTGATAGATTAATAACTGTTAATATTGCTAATGGAAAAGTTTCGCTTACTAGAGCAAACGATGAAAATAAAACAAAAGCAAAACATGGCTTATATAGAGCACTTATTGCAAATATGGTTAAAGGTGTTTCAGAGGGCTTCTCAAAAACATTAGTAATTGCAGGTGTTGGTTATAAAGCAAATGTTAAGGGTAATAAATTAGTTCTTAATCTTGGATATTCAAATGATATTGAAGTTGATATTATTGATGGAATCAAGGTTGAATGCCCATCTGCAACAGAAATCAAAATTTCAGGTGCAGACAAAGAAAAAGTTGGTCAATTCGCATCAAACGTTAGAGATTTGAGAAGAGTTGAACCATATCACGGCTACGGTGTTCACTATAGTGATGAAGTAGTAATAAGAAAAGTCGGTAAAACAGCCGGTAAAGGCAAAAAATAGGAGATAAATAAATGTTTACAAAAAGAGATAGGAACACAGATAGAGTAAAAAGACATAATCGTGTTAGAAATAAACTTTCTGGAACAACCGAATGTCCAAGACTTTGTGTTTACAGAAGTAACGCAAGCATTTATGCACAAGTTATAGATGACACAAAAGGTGTTACACTTGTTGCTGCATCTTCTGTTGATAAAGATTTAGATATGGCTGGAAAAACTAAAACCGAACAAGCAAAGCTTGTTGGAGAAAAAGTCGGTAAACTTGCAACTGCTAAAGGTATTAAAAATGTTGTTTTTGATCGCGGTGGTTACATTTACACAGGACGTGTTCAGGCTCTTGCAGATGGTGCAAGAAGTGCTGGGCTTGAGTTTTAGGAGGAAATCATGGCAGATTTAGAAAAAGTTAAAAAAGAAAGACCAAGAAGAGAAAGAGAAGAAAAACGTCGTGAAGACGATGGATTTGACAAAGTTTTGGTTGCCGTTAGACGTGTAACTAAAGTTGTTAAAGGTGGTCGAACAATGAGATTTAGCGCCATGGTTGTTGTTGGCGATAGAAAAGGAAGTGTTGGAATTGGAACCGGTAAGGCTGGTGAAGTTCCTTCAGCAATTGATAAAGCAACTGCAAATGCAAAGAGAAATATGTTCAAAATTGCAACTGCGGAAACAACAATTCCTCATGAAACAATAGGAAAATTTGGTGCTTCTAGCGTTCACCTTATTCCAGCTAAAACTGGTACTGGTGTTATTGCAGGTGGTGCTGCTCGTTCAATTATTGAACTTGTTGGAATTAAAGACATTGTTACAAAAAGACATGGTTCATCAAACAAAATCAATCTTGTTAGAGCAACATTAAATGGCTTAAAATCACTCAGAACAAAAGAAGAAATTGCTGCTCGCCGTGGACTCTTGGTTGAGGAAATATAGGAGGACTTATGGCAAAGGTAAAACAATTGAAAGTAACTTACGTTAAAAGTAAAATCGGATATAACAAAAACCAAGCCAAAGTTCTTGAGGCTTTAGGCTTTACAAAATTAAATCAAACAAAAATCTTCCCAGACAACGAAGCTATTCGTGGATCACTTTTCCATGTTAGACACTTGGTTGTTGTGGAAGAAATATAGGAGGAAAAAAATGGATATACAAACACTTTCTCCAGCAAAAAATTCAAATCGTAAATCTTTCAGGGTTGGTAGAGGTCTTGGAAGTGGGCTTGGAAAAACAAGCGGTAAAGGCCATAAAGGTCAAAACGCAAGATCTGGTGGCGGAGTTCGCCCAGGATTTGAGGGTGGACAACTCCCACTTGTTCGTAAAGTTCCAATCAGAGGTTTCAATAACTACAACTTTAGAAAACAATATGCAACAGTTAATGTTGGCGATTTAGAAGTTTTTGATGCAAACACAGAAATTACACAAGAACTTTTATATGAATATAGAGTTATTGGTAAAATTATGCCATATGGTCTAAAAGTTTTAGGCGATGGCGAACTTACAAAACCATTAACAGTAAAGGCTGCAAAATTCACAAAGAGTGCAGTTGAAAAAATTGAAAAAGTCGGTGGAAAAACTGAGGTTATCTAATGTTCAAAACAATAATTGACGCTTTTAAGATAAAAGAAGTAAGGCGTAAAATATTAATTACTTTATTTCTTTTGTTCCTATACCGTTTGGGTTGTTGGTTACCAATTCCGGGTCTTCAAAGAGAGGTATTTCAATCTGCAACCGAAGATAAGAACGGATTTTTAGGACTATTAAGTACACTAAGCGGTGGCGCATTATCTAATGCGTCAATTCTTGCGTTAGGTGTATCCCCATACATTAACGCTTCCATCATTATTCAGCTTCTTCAAGTTGCATTCCCAAAGTTAGATGAGCTTGCAAAGTCTGGTGAAGATGGACGTAAAAAAATTAATTTATACACAAGGTTTGCAGCCTTAATTCTGGCAATTGCACAAGCTGTTGGAATAACTGCATCGCTTGGTAGTGGTGCGTTGTTTGATACAAGGCTTTGGCCTGCAGGCACAACTGGACTTGCTTCATTGTTCACAATAGTCATATTGGTTGCTGGTGCAATGTTCACAGTTTGGCTTGGCGAAAGGATAACAGAAACGGGTGTTGGTAATGGTTTATCTCTACTAATATTTATTGGTATTCTTTCTTCTGCGGGAACTGCAATTCTAAACGCATTGGCAGGTATTTCAACGAATATTGATTATTTGTGGAATTTGCTAATATTCTTAGTTGCGGTAATTCTTGTTTTTGCATTAATTGTATTTATTGATGGTGCAGAAAGAAGAATTCCAGTTCAATATGCAAAGCAGGTTAAGGGTAGAAAAACATATGGCGGTCAAAGTAACTGCATTCCAGTTAGAGTTAATGGTTCTGGCGTTATTCCAATCATTTTCGCAAATGCAATACTTTCATTCCCATACATGTTAATAACACTCTTTTCACCAGATTCAGCCGAAGGGTACAATAAAATTCTTGGAGCTGGAACTTGGTTGTATATTGTTCTAACTGCATTATTAATCTTATTCTTTAGTTATTTCTATGCACAAATAACCTTCAATCCAGAGGATATTAGTAAAAGAATTCAACAAGGTGGCGGATTTATTAATGGTGTTAGACCGGGAAGAGAAACAACGGATTTCCTAACAAAAGTATCAAAAAGAATAACACTATTTGGTGCAATTTTCCTAGCATTTATTGCTTTGGTTCCATCGGTTGTGTTCACTGTTGTTGGTGGAAATTTAACCGGTCTTACTGGTGCATTTAGTGCAACTGGAATGATGATTGTTGTTTCTGTTGCTTTGGAATTTGAAAAACAATTAGAATCGCAATTAATAACAAGAAACTATAAGGGATTCTTGAATTAATAAATATTTACAATCAAATGGTGCAAACGGCAGTGCTTGCACCGTTTGTTGTGAAAATATGAGGTAAGTAATGAATATAATTTTGCTTGGAGCCCCAGGTTCTGGAAAGGGGTACATTTCGGATTACATCAAAAATGAGTTTAATTTAACACACATATCAACTGGTGATTTGCTTAGAAAAAACATAAAAGAACAAACCGAATATGGGAAAATTGCTCAAACATTTATAGATAAAGGTGAGTTTGCTCCAGATTATGTTGTTTTGGACATGTTAAAGGCAGAAATACAAAAAGGTAGTGAAAACGGATTCATATTTGATGGTTATCCAAGGAATATCGCTCAAGCAGATGCTCTTGCAACTCTAACAAAAATTGATTTAGTTTTGCTTGTAGATGTTCCAAAAGATATAATTGTTTCTAGAATATTGGCAAGAAGAGTTTGTTCTAACTGCGCATCTGTTTATAGCACTCTTAGTTATTCAAAACCAACTTGCGAAAAATGTGGGGGAGAACTAATTCAAAGAGTTGATGATGTTCCAGAAGTTATTGAAAATAGATTACTACAATATGAAAAACAAACAGCTCCATTAGTTAATTATTATAAATCATTAAATTTACTAAAAATTGTGGATAATTCAAAAGAGTTTTCAATAACACAAGAAACAGTTAAACATATTATAAAAAATATTTAGTCAAATAAGGTTGGTGGAAAAATGATTTGTAGGACAGAAGAAGATTTTGAAGGTATGAGGCTTGCCGGCAGAATAACTGGCGAGGCATTGAAATATGCAGAATCTTTAATTAAGCCTAATATTTCCACATTTGAACTTGACAAATTGATAGAAAAGTTTATAATTAGTAAAGGTGCAATTCCGTCTTTTTTGCATTACGACGGGTACCCAGCAAGCATTTGTGCTTCCGTTAATGAAATGGTCGTTCATGGTATTCCATCAAAAGATGTAATACTTAAAGAAGGAGACATCATTAGCATTGATGTTGGTGCAATAATAAACGGGTATAACGGAGATGCGGCAAGAACTTTCGCGGTTGGCAAAATTGATGCCGAAAAGGCAAGACTTATTGATGTAACAAAGCAGTGTTTTTTTGAGGGAATAAAAAAGCTTTCTGTTGGTTGTAAAATCGGCGAAGTTTCTTCTGCAATTCAAAATCATGCTGAAACAAACGGGTATTCTGTTGTTAGAGAACTTGTTGGCCATGGCATTGGGCACGATATGCACGAAGCCCCTGAAGTTCCAAACTTTGGACTACCAACGCAAGGAATAAGAGTTAAAGACGGAATGTGCTTGGCAATAGAGCCAATGATTAATATGGGCAAGCGATATGTTTTTATTAAAGAAGATGGTTGGGGTGTTTATACTCAAGACGGTAAACCTTCTGCACATTATGAAAACACAGTCATCGTAACTTCAAAGGGTGTTGAAATAACAACTCTGTGCGAGGATTAGCCCATGAAAGTTGGAGACATTGTTATTTCTATTTGTGGTCATGATATAGGTGAGTGGTATATTGTTGAAAATATTTTGAACAATTATGTTTACCTTATTGATGGCAAAAACAAAACGGCTCAAAAACCAAAGAAAAAAAAGATTAAGCATGTAATAAAAACTAACCATTGTGCTGATGAAATTGCAAATAAATTATTATTAAAGCAAATGGTTCAAAATGCTGAAATTAGAAAGGCTATAAAATTTTCAAAGACAATAATTAAGGAGAATGTATGTCAAAAGAAGATGTAATTGAATTTGAAGGGGTGGTTGAAGAAGTTCTGCCAAATACCGCATTTTTAGTTAAACTATCAAATGGACACACCATAACCGCATATCTTTCAGGAAAATTAAGAATTAATTACATTAAAATTCTTGAAGGAGATAAGGTAAAAATTGAAATGAGTCCTTACGACCTAACAAAAGGGCGTATCACTTGGCGTGCAAAAAATTAATTATTATATAATCACAAAGATTAAAACCTTAATTAAAAAAGGAGAAATATTATGAAAGTTAGACCATCTGTTAAACCAATGTGTGATAAATGTAAAGTTATCAAAAGAAATGGTAAAGTTATGGTTATATGCTCAAAAGACAAATCACATAAACAAACACAGGGCTAAACCCACTTATTGTTTTATTGCTCTTTATGAGCAATGAGGCAAGTAACAAAATGTTACGTAATTTTGAAAATAACGCCATGCGAGCGGCTGGTGCATATGCACTTTCGCAGGGCGAGTATATATACATCACAAAAAATAATTTTGGAGGAAATAAAAAATATGGCAAGAATCGCTGGTGTTGATTTACCACGTGAAAAAAGAGTTGAAATCGGCTTAACATATATTTATGGTATTGGCCGAGTAACTGCTAATAAAATTTTGGCAGAAACTGGAATTAATCCAGACACTCGAGTTAAAGACCTTGACGAAAATGATGTGGCAAAATTAAGAAATTATATTGACCACAATGTTATTGTTGAGGGTGACCTTCGTAAAGAAGTGTCTTTGAATATTAAAAGATTAACAGAAATTGGTTCATACAGAGGATTGCGTCACCGCAGAAATCTTCCTGTTCGTGGACAAAACACAAGAAACAACTGCAGAACAAGAAAAGGCAAGAAAAAAGTCGTAAGCGGAAGCTCAAAGAAAGGTAAAGCATAAGGAGATAAGTAACAATGGCTGATGTAAAAAAGTCTAAAAAGAAAAGAGTTTCAAGAAACATTGACAAAGGTCAAGTTCATATTAAAAGTTCTTTTAATAACACATTAGTAACATTTACCGATATGCAAGGAAACGCTATTTCTTGGGCATCATCTGGTAAGTTTGGTTTAAGAGGTTCTAAAAAAAGTACCCCATTTGCAGCTCAACAATCTGTTGAAGATGCAGCAAAAGTCGCTTTGGAAAACGGTATTAGATCCGTTGAAGTATACGTAAAAGGCCCAGGCAATGGTCGTGAGTCTGCAATCCGTTCACTTCAAACAATGGGAATTGCTGTAACATTAATTAAAGATGTTTCACCAATTGCTCACAATGGTTGCCGTCCACCTAAGGTTAGAAGAGTTTAATAGGAGGAAATTTAGAATATGGCAAGATGTACTGGTGCAGATTGTAGAGAATGTCGCCGCGAAGGTTGCAAACTATTCCTAAAGGGCGAAAGATGCACAACAAAAAAATGTGCTATGGAAAGAAGACCAGTTGCTCCTGGACAACACGGAACAGGTAGAAAAAAAGTAACTGAATATGGCACACAATTAAGAGAAAAACAAAAAGTTAAAAAATATTACGGAATATTAGAAAAACAATTCCACAGATACTATGACGAAGCAGAAAGAATGAAAGGTGTTACCGGTGAAAATATGCTTTCGTTAATTGAAAGAAGATTAGACAATGTTGTTTACAGAATGGGAATTGGTTCATCAAGAAAAGAGAGCCGTCAAATTGTTAACCACTGTCAAATCACAGTTAATGGTAAAACAGTAAACATTCCTTCTTATCAAGTTAAAGTTGGAGATGAAATAGCTGTTAAAGAAAACAAAAGAGAGCTAGAGATGTTCAAACAACTTAAAGGTATGAAAATGGTTATGCCAAAATGGTTAGAATTTAACACCGAAGCATTAACAGGTAAAATTTTAGCCCTTCCAACAAGAGAAGACATTGACCTTAACATTAAAGAACACTTGATTATTGAGTTGTATTCAAGATAGTATTAGGAGGAATTGAATATATGATGGAAATGGAAAAGCCAAGAATAACATGTGAAGAAACAGAGGGTGGTTCATATGCAAGATTTATTGTTGAACCACTTGAAAAGGGTTATGGTATAACACTTGGAAACTGTATGAGAAGAACACTTCTTTCTGCACTTCCTGGTGCTGCACCAATCGCAGTTAGAATCAATGGCGTTATGCACGAATTTTCAACGGTTCTAGGCATAACTGAAGATGTTGTTGATATTATTCTTAACTTAAAGTATTTGGCCGTTAAAACAGAAAATACTGATAGAGATTTCACAACCTCTTTATACTTGAAGAAAAGAGGTGCGGGAGATGTTAAAGCGTCTGACTTTATGCCAAATAGTGACGTTGAAATATTAAACCCAGACCTTCACATTTGCACATGTGATGATGATGCAGATTTAGAGCTTGAATTATTAATTGGTAGAGGTAGAGGATATGTTCCAAACAACCTAAACAAAGAAAAAGTTCCTTCTGTTGATTTTATTGCAATGGATAGTTTGTTCTCACCAATCAAAAAAGCAAACTACACGGTTGAAAGCACTCGTGTTGGTCAAAGCATTGACTTTGATAAGTTGACATTAGAAGTTGAAACAAACGGAACAATAACCGCAAGGGAAATTGTTGCACTTGCAGGAAAGGTTATTCATGAACACGTAAATTTATTTATTGAATTATGTGAAAACATGAACGATATGCAAATTATGGTTTCTAAAGAAGAAGACGAACAAGTTAAGGTTCTTGAACTTCCAATTGAGGAAATGGATCTTTCAGTAAGATCATACAACTGCCTTAAAAGAGCAAACATTAACACGATTGATGATTTAATTAAAAAATCAAAGAACGATATGTTAAAAGTTAGAAACCTTGGATTAAAATCTATTGAAGAGGTTGTTGCTAAACTTGAAACTTATGGTTTAAGTTTACGTGACGACGAAGAATAAAAGGAGAAAATAATGGCTAACGATAAATTAGGTAGACCAAGCAAAGAAAGATTAGCAGTTTTAAGAAACCAAGTTAGTTATCTTCTTTGGTATGGAAGAATTGAAACCACTGTTGCAAAAGCAAAAGCAGTTGCTTCAAAAGCTGAAAAAATCTTAACCCTTGCAATCAACACATATCAAGACAATGTTAAGGTAACAAAAACCGTAACACTTGATGGTAAAAAAGTTGAAAAAGAAGTTGTTAACGATGGTGTTAAAAAACTTAACGCTAGACGTAAGATGATGGCTTTCTTATATGACCTTGCAGAACAAAGGGAAGCTAAGGAGTCATTAGAAAACTTCAAAGCAAGAACAAATGGTGTTAACCATGCACTTATTGAAAAGATATTTAATGTTTATGCACCAAAATATGATGAACGTGCAAAAGAGCTTGGCACATACGGCGGATACACAAGAGTAATTAAAACCGGAACCCGTCGCGGTGATGCTGCAGAACTTGCAATAGTTGAATTAGTATAATTATTAAAAAATGTCCTTCGGGGCATTTTTTTTATTGATAACAAATAATAAATAATTGTGGTAAAAATAATTAAAATAATAATTTAATTATTAATTATTTAATTTTAATAAAAATAAGAATGTGTTTATTTTAGCGGGATTGACGAATTTTATTTGAAATTATTTAATATTTTTTAATTATTTATATTAATTATTTTGATTTTTTTTATTTTTGTTGTATTATTTAATTAGATGATTTGTATTATTAGTACCATTTTATAACAAAATAACAAAAGGAGATACTGCTTATGTATATTATTCCTAGAAACACAAAAGTTAAAGCGGAAATCGTTAAAGGCATCACATCTTCAGATATAATATTCATGATAATATGTGCCGTTGGTCTTGTGGGGCTGTTTTTAGCAAACTTTCAATATCACGAAATGTTTGCTTTTGCTTGGCTTGGTTTTGACCTTGTTTTTTATTTTGTTAAAACTGGCGACGAAACTAGGCTTTATCAAACTCTGGGTTATTTGTTTAGATTTTTTGCACAAACCAAAAAGTATTCGGCAACTGCAAGAAGGGGCGCAATGCCAATTAAAAAAATAATTCCATTTGTTGGGTTATATCAGGACAGGTTCATAAATTTTGATGAATACTATGCTCAAGTTATAGAGGTTAAACCAATTGTTTTTGGACTTTTGAATGAAGATAGGCAAAACCTAGTTATTGGTTCAGTTTCAAAAGCACTAACAAGAATTGCAAATGATCAGGTTGCTAGTATTATTAAAATTAATAAAGCAATGGTTCTAGATAACTATATATACAATGAGGATAAAAAGTACAATAAATTAATGGACCTTCAAAGTGAAGGCGAAATGACCATGAAAGAGGTTGAAATTCGTTCCGGAGTTTTTGAGGAACGTGTTGCCAATATGGAAAGAATGAATCGTGAAGATAAGATATATAAAGACTATTTCTATATTGTTGTTTACGATAAGGACCGTGAATCACTAGAAACCACAGTTAATGGAATTATGGTAACTCTTCAAAGTGCAGTTACTGCAATATATAGCAAACTTGTTGTTGGAAAAGACTTGTTAATTTTCTTAAGAGCAAACTATGGCAAAGAGTTTGATGAAAGAGAACTTGAAACAACATCAATGGATAAATATTTTGACTGGGTTGTTCCAACTAGCATAAAATTTCAAGCAGCAAGAACTATTATTGATGATAAATATTATAGGTCATTTGCCATAACCGATTATCCCGTTCAAGTTGGAAATGCGTGGGCGGCACCATTTTATCTTTTAGACCGTACAAAAGTTGTAACAAAGTTCAAACCAGTTCCAAAATACGAATCTGAAAAAGCAATAGATAAAGCAATAATGGAAATGGAAAGTAAGTTGATGCATGGTGGAACCTCATCAAAACAAATTGAAAATCAAACACATTTAAGAACCTTGCAAGAACTTTTAGTTCAGCTAAAAAGTAACAACCAACAATTGTTTGAAACAAGTGTATATATCACATGTGAAGACCAGGCAAGAAAAGATGTTAGGGCAATATTAAAACAAGAAGGCTTCAAATATTCGGAAATGTTTGGTAGACAGGTTGATGCTTTTGTTAGTTCAAATATTTCAATGCGTAATTCATGTAAAGAAGCAAAACGTGGAATTCCAACAACATCAATTGCTGCAATGTTCCCATTTATTTCATCTGCACTTCAAGATGACGATGGCTTCTATGTTGGAGATAATGAATTTCCAGTTTTCATTGACTTTTTTAAGCGTGATAGAGAGCGTGTTAATAGCAATATGATGGTTATTGGAAAATCTGGTTCTGGTAAATCATATGCCACAAAAACTCTGCTTGCGAATTTTGCGGCAGATAACACCAAGATATTTATTCTTGACCCAGAAAACGAATATACCAACCTTGCATTAAACTTAAATGGTAAGGTTATTGATGTCGGCACATCTGCAATGGGTATTATTAATCCGTTCCACGTGTTCACCAGTTTGCAAGACGATTCGCTTTCATTTCAAATTAAAAAATCAAAACTAACCGCAGAAGAAGTTGAAGCTGGGGTTGAATTAACAGAAGAAATTGACACGTCAGACACATTTGCTCAGCACTTGCAGTTCTTGGAGCAGTTCTTTAGAGTTATTTTGGTTGGTATTTCAAGTGATGCTTTTGAAATATTAAACTCTTGTGTTGTTGATATGTATCGTCAAAAGGGCATAACCGACCACTCAGACTTTAGCACGATGGGTGCCGACGAATTCCCAATTTTTGATGACCTATACGATTTAATTGTTGAAAGAATTAAAACAGAGAAGAATGAGTATGCTAGAACAAATTTGATGGTTGTTGAAACATATATTAAAAAATTTGCAAGGGGTGGACGTAATAGTAAACTTTGGAATGGTCCAACATCTCTTGAAACAAAAGAAAACTTTATTTCATTTAACTTTCAGAGTTTGCTTGCAAATAACAACCAAATTATTGCGAATGCACAGATGCTTATTATATTTAAGTACTTAATGAACGAAATTATTAAAAATAAAGACTTCAACCAAAAGTATAAGTTAAATCGTAAGATTATTGTTACCGTTGATGAAGCGCATATGTTCATTAACCCAGAGTATCCAATAGCACTAGACTTTATGGCTCAGATGGCAAAAAGAATTCGTAAATATGGCGGTATGCAAATTGTTATTACACAGAACATTAAAGACTTTGTTGGTTCTCCAGAAATTGAAAGGCAATCAACAGCCGTTATTAATGCCTGTCAGTATTCAATGATATTCTCGCTGGCTCCATCTGACTTAAATGACCTTGTTGAACTATATAGAAAATCTGGTGAAATTAATAAAGAGGAGCAAAACAGTATTGTTACTGCCGGTGTTGGTCAAGCATTTGTTATCACAAGTCCAATGAATAGAACAACACTTCAAATATTTGCCGGCGAATACGTTAAAAAAATATTCTCATAAAATCAATAACCTCATATATATCTATATGGGGTTATTTTTTGTTCGCAAACTTTATATTTATATCAAACTTAATGGTATTTCGCATAATTTTTACAAAAACAAAAAAATTGGGTATTGAATATTTAATAAAAGCGTGTTATAATATGTTGTAGCAGAGAAGATGTAGGTCAAAATTTGAAGCAAGGAGTTTGATTATGCATATAAAATATTTTAGTAAATTATCTAAAAAAGCAAAAGAAGATTTGCGTGCGCTTGTTGTTGATAAACAAGCGGGTTTTGATATGATTGTTGCAAACTATATGGGCAAAAATGAATGTAATGCTTTGGACGTAACGTCAAGATTGCAACTTCAATATTTTTTGGTTAATCCACAGATAAATCACCTACAATCAAACGGAATGAATGGTTGGTGGCAAAACGAATCCTATGAGCCAAACGAGGTTGCTGAGGGTTTGGAGCCAGTTGTTGACACAACTGATAATAATGGTGAGGGTGAGAGACTATTTTCATCATACGCATTAAAACAAATTCCAAATAAGTATTCACTTTCATATCCATTAGATAATGATTACACCGAGCCGGTTCCACCATTCAAGGGCGCAGAAATGCCTGCCGCAAACTATCAAACCATTCTAAAAAATTTAGAAGAAAATTTGGGTGTTAAGGTTTTTGACGGTAAATATTCAACACTTAACATTTATAGAAGATGTCTAGTTAATTTAGCTATAACAAAAGTAAAAAATGTTTTTTATAGATTAACAAAAAATTTAGACAAGGTTAAAAACTCATTCAAAGGCAGTCTTCTTTTAGCTCAAAAATCAGCAGATGGCTATGAATATTCAAATATTGAAAGAGTTGTCAAAATTCATGATGAATTGTTTAGAGTAGCAATTGCAAAGAATGTTAGAGATTTAAGAAAAGAAAATAAGGGCAAAATAACAAAGGATGTTAAGTTTGCTTCAAGATTATTTGCAGACATATTAATGGCAAGAGCAACAGATTTTGGTGACAAAGAAACAAATAAAAAGGTTGAATCATGTTTGTTCTTACAATTTTCAAATGTGCTAAACAGGGCAAATTTCAATTCTCAACAATTAAAATTAATAACAGAGCTTGGTGCAAGTGTTGTTTGTGACACATGCAAGCAAAACAAAATGACAAAAGAAAGTGTTATGCATGCAATGATGCAAAATGGCTTTGAATATACTTCTGTTCCAAAAACAATGAAGGAAGCATTCCTTTTGGCAAAAGATAAAACTTACGAAAAATTTGCAACAAACACAGATGAACAAGAAAATAAAACCGAAGAACCAAAAAAACAAAAAGTTTCTAAAAAGAAAGTAATTAAAAAGGGCAATATTTTTGAAGAATATGCTAAAAATAAGGATATTCAATTGCCAGAAATACCAGTTGCCGGCAAACTTCCAGAGCTTCCAAACGCTTCAGATATGTTATTGCTTTCTGCTGGCACAAACAAAAATAACGCTTTAGTTCCATATGTTCGTGGCGAGCTTCAAAATATTGAGCAGGAAACAATAACCCACGAAGAGCCAAAGGTTAATGTAAAGGCGGTTGAAAGAGTTATTGACAAGGCAGTTATAAAACTTTTATCTGGCAGGGCTGTTAGTGTTGTTAGACACCTAGATACTCATGATTATGCAGCTGTTGGTGGTAAGGAAAAAGGAACAAAAACAGCAAGATTATTTGCAAACGTTTTGGCTTATTATCAAAACAAAACAACAAGCAAAAGAAGAGATGCTAATAGAGATGGGTCTGAATATAAAAATGCTAGAGAGATCACAGCACAACTTATAGCATTGAAAAAGAAATTTCTTGAATTCTTTGCAGAAAGAGATGATATAAAAGATTCTGAGAAATATGAAACATATGTAAATAGAGTATTCAGAGAAATGACTAAAAATGAAAATAATAAAGACGGTTCAACACTCAGAGCTATCTTAAAGAATGGCATAGATCTAGTTATAAACAAATATGTTGATGATGAACTAAAAATCAATGATGTTAAATAGTTTAATAAAACATATTCACAGTTTGTCACTTATTATTGAAATTAGTTGAATAATTGAACGCTTTAGCCTGAATGGTTGAAGCGTTTTTTATTTATTTCAATAAATCTTATATTTTTTAATACAGAACGAATAATATTATGTTATAATATAGAAAAAGGGTTGGGTGTAAACTATGAAAAATAAAAGTATTAAAAAAAAATGTATAGAATATGCTATTGTTTCTATTATTTGCATAATTATTTGCTTATTGTGTTTTAAGTCCTGTGGTTCAACTGATCCATGTAAATTAATATTTAAAAATAGTCCATATGTGGAGTACAGTCCTTTAACGACTTCAGATTGGGAAAGTTTTGATTTTGGGATTAAAAAAGATGGCAGTTATTATTTTGAATTTACTCAGCATAAATATTCTGTAAACAATAGGGCATTCACCGATGTAAATTTTGGCAGAGTGGAAGGCACTTGGGAATTTGTTGGTAAATTTGAACAGAAATATAAAGTATATAAAACCAATGCAAGGCTGGCCAGTGTTTCAAAAAGTCAATCATTTGCAATCTATAAATTAAATGGATTGGTTGGTGGTTTTTATGCTGAAGTTGCAGATGATGGAACTGTTACCCAAAACGTTTATTCATACCAGGGGTATTGTGTGTACAGATATGGTGGAACAAATTCTTGGTCCCTTGGTAACCCCGAGGGTATTTGTATATTTTTTACAAATGAAACAATAGATGAGGAGTTTTTAAATAATTCTGTGGATAGTGAAAGCTTAAGTACTGGCTGGGGGTATGGCTCAATAGGTGAATATAATTATACACACACAGTAAAAATATAAACAATTTATGGTGGTACAAAAACGTTAAATAAAACATATAAATAAAAATGACCTAGCACAAAACTGGGTCGTTTTTATTGAAATTCGGACATATATGAGAGATATATTTAGTTATATTAAATTTTGAAGACTTAAACCCATAATATGGTTAAAAGTTGTGCAATAGTATTTAACAAGCTCCAACGAGTTCATATATTCTTCTTTGGTGTTGCTGGTTGAGTAAGAAATCATTTTTGTAAGTTCAATTCCCATTTCTTGCATATCTTTATGGTTTATAAAAAAACATAAAAGATTTTCACGCTCTTGCCAAAAGTTTTTCAAGTTACTCGTTTTTTCAAATATTGTCTGAGAGTTAACATTTTCTGAATTAATTGTAATTTCATATAACTCTTGACTTTGTTGTTTTAGTTCAGTCAAGGTGCCACTAACCAAAATTTGTTCAAGCAGGCAAACGGCAAAAAGAAAAACAACAATAAAAGTAATACAGATTCCTCTTCTCATATATCACTCCAAATTAATTATTTTGCAAGGTTTATTCTTTTGTTGTAAAAACACTTCGCCAGGCTTTGTTATTGTTAATAATAATATCGAGTCTATTGAATAAATTTTATATTTTTTTAATAGATTAGTATAAAAATTTTTATCTTTTGAGCTGAGGCTTAAATTGTCTTTCATAAACTTACCCTCAGAGATAATTGTGAGGGGAAGTGATGTTTTTTCTTTTTTAATATCTAGGTCGTAGTTTGTTACTGGTGAACTTTCTGGTTTTGGCATAACACTAACTTTTCCATTTGTTTCCATAATTGCATACTGAACATCACAGATATTAAAATACCCAGCACTGCGTATGGCTTCAAATAAATCATCAATTGTAATATTTAGTTTTTTTATTGCATCATAATCAATACCATCGGGATTGATAACAATAACCGGTGTTCCGCTTATAATTTTGCTAAACATATTACTATTTCTTGTTAGCGTTGTGAGAACAAAATGGAAAAAGACCAGAGTTAAAAGAGGAATAATTCCGTTAAGTAGAGGAACGGATATTTCCGCCATTGGAATTGTTGCTAGGTCTGCAATGATTAAAGTTAAAACAAACTCAAATGGTTGCATTTGTCCAAGTTGTCTTTTACCCATCAATCTAAAAACAAAAAGTACCAAAACATATATAATTAAAACCCTTAAAATAATTGTTATCATGGTTTATATTTTTGACAAAAAATCTGATTTCAAAATCAAATATTAAGCTTTTTATGTTTATTTTTACGTTTTATATAAAATTTTTTCTTAATTTTTATCACAATTGAATTAATTTCAATCTGATTAAACACAATGCAAAGTGAAAAATAAAACAAAGCACACACACCACAAGAAATCACAAGATTAAAAAACAATGGTAAAAAGTTTGCGAGAATTCCGCTAACAAAAGCGCATATACTTGCAGATGGAATTACAAATAACAATTGAACAAACATAGTTTTTAATATATTTATTTTTCCACCAACAATTTTACCAATCATTTTAAGGTTTAAGATGCTTGTTATAACAAAACATATTCCAAATCCCCAAACCAGTGCGTTTATTCCAATAATTAGTGGTAAGAACCAAATTGAAAGTAACATTATTATTGCTCCAAGAATATAATTTCGCATTGATTTTATTTCGTATCCTAATGAGTTTAACAGCGATGATGAAATATTTGTTAATCCGAGCGGAAGAATAACCCAAGCGGATTGTTCAAGCATTATTCCGCTTTGGCTGTTATTATAAAAGAAGTTACCAATCAGCGTTCCTGCGCCAAGGAAAATTGGAATAAAAATAACGGAAATAAAAACAGTAAATTTAATTGAAGAAACAACCCTTGAACGGATATGCTCCATATCATTAATTGAAAATGCGGCTGACAGGTCTGGAACGAGGGCTGTTGATAGCGAGCCAATAATTGTTGAAGGTATGAATAAAAATGGAAGCGTCATTCCCATTGCAATTCCATATAAACTTAAAGCTTGGGCTGAAGAATAACCGCTGGCAACAAGCCTTAGAGGTATTACTAAAGCAATTATTGGTTGAACCAGGCTTCCTGCAAGCCTAACACCAGTTATTGGTGTTGATTTTTTTATTAGGTACCTATAAAAAGTTTTGTCTTTATTACGTTTTAGTTTTCCTCCAAGCGCGAAATAAATAATAATAACCATAATTGCAGATAGCGAGCATGCTACAGAAAGGGAAATGGCCGAAACATATGCTCCATCTTTTGTTGCCATTGCTCCTTGTATCAAAATAATAAAAATAATGACACGGGCGATTTGTTCAAAGAGTTCGGTTATACATAAAGCGAAGTATTGCCTTTTACCCCAAATATTTCCACGAAGAGTGCTATAAACTGATGAAAAAACAAGGGCGGGTAAAAGAATTAACAAAATAGTTATGCATCTCTCATCTGCAAAAATATGTTTAAAAGCGGGAATGAAAATAACAACTAGTGCACACAGGATTAAACTTAAAACAACACCAATAATTAATCCGGCAGTAACCATTTTGTGCTCTTGTTGTTTATTATTACCAACTTCGTATTTTGCGGTGAGTCTACTAATAATAAATGGAAGTCCGCTAGATATAATAGTTAAAAGCACCATAAAAATTGAAAAACTTACTTGGTATTCTCCAAGTGATTGTGAGCCAATTGTTCTTGATATGTAGATTCTGAACAAAAACCCAACAACCCTTGTAATGATTGAAAACATCATTATAACGAAAACGGTTTTGAATAAAGATTTCATAATATATATATATTGATGAGGTTATAAAAAATATGATTTTAACAGACATAAAACCAATTGTAATTTCAATAGAGGATGAGAGTGATATTTCATATATTAAAAATAAATATAGCAAAGATTATGGTATTGGCACAAACCTATACGGGAGTTTGGAAAACGCAAGCTGTTACATAGTTAAACCATTAGACACAATTTCTAAAATTGCCAACAAACTTAATATAAGTGAAGAAAATTTAATAAAAAAACTCAAGAGTAATAACATTTTTGTTGGCCAAAAAATAGATATTGATTAGGGTTTATAAAATAATTAAATAGTGTTAAAATTGTTGATAAAGTAAAAAAAATATAGTATAATTCTTCCATTAAGGAAAAAATATGATAGAGATACGAGAAGTAAAAACTAAAAAAGATATAAAAACATTTGTTGATTTTCCAAATAAGTTATATAAAGATTGTGAATTTTTTTCATATCCACTTAGAAGTGATGAAATGGGAAACTTTAATCCAAAAAAGAATCTTTCATTAAAATACTGCGAGGTGGCAACATACCTTGCTTATAAAGATGGTGAGGTTGTCGGAAGGGTTCAGGCAATAATTCAAAAGCAATATAACGAAAAGGTAAAAGAAAACAGGGTTAGATTTTCTAGGTTTGATAGTATAAACGACAAAGAGGTTGCAAAAGCCCTTTTATCTGCTGTTGAAAACTGGGCAAAAGCAAAAGGCATGGACATAGTTCACGGTCCTCTGGGGTACAGTGATTTAGATCGCGAGGGAATGTTAATTGATGGTTTTGATTCAATGAGCACCTTTGAAGAATGGTATAATTACCCTTATTATAAAGATTTAATGGAAGCCTGTGGATATGAAAAAGATTGCGACTGGTTGGAGCGAAAAATATATCCACCAACAGAGGTTGACCCAAAGGTCAAACGTGTTGCGGAAATGGTTGCAAAAAGATATGGGCTTAGGCTTGTTGATGAAAAATCAAAATCAAAGTTTCTAAAAAAATATAAAGATGGTATCTTTGAGGTTTTAGATGAGGCTTATGGCTCACTTTATGGCGTTGTGCCATACACTGAAGAATTAAAAGAACAATTATTTAAGCAGTTTAAGAGTTTTATTGACTTAAAATTCTGCTTTGTTATTGTTGATAAGGAAGACAAGGTAATCGCATTTGGAATTGCTCTGCCAGCACTTAACAAGGCTGTGTATAAGTCTAAAGGAAGATTAACAATTCCAGCAATATTTAGATTATTGCACGCACTTAAACATCCAAGGGTTGTTGATTTTGCGATTGTTGGAGTTAGACCAGATTATCAAAACAAAGGCGTCATTTCTCTTGCTCTTGAAATGATGCAACAAAATATGGGCAAACTTGTGGAATATTGTGAAACAAATCTTTGCTTGGAAGACAACTATAAAATTGCTCAAACATGGGACTATTTCAAATTTGATGTCGTAAGGCGTCGTAGATGTTGGGTAAAAAAACTAAAATAACGGAGAAAAATATGGAAAATAATAATAACTTACAAGGGCTTTCTAATGAGGTTGATATTAGAAAGCAAAAAATATTAAATCTTGAAAACCAAGGTGAAATTGTATATAAGGAAAAATTTGAAAGAACTCACACCATTTGTGATGCAAGAGAACTTCCAGAAGGAACAAAAGTTAAGGTTGCCGGAAGAATGGTTTTTAGAAGGATTATGGGTAAATTTGGATTTATGCAAATTAGAGATTTAATTGCAAAAATTCAAGTTTCTGTTGGTGTTAATGAACTTGATGCAGAAGCATATGAATTCTACAAAAAAATGATTGATATAGGCGACTTTGTTGGTGTTGAGGGTGAGCTATACAAAACACAAACAGGAGAGGTTACCGTGAGGGCATACAAAGTGGTGCTTTTATCTAAGGCAATGAGACCACTTCCAGAAAAGTTCCATGGATTGACCGATTTAGAAGCAAAATATCGTCAAAGATATTTGGATTTAATTTCAAATGAAGAATCAAGAGAAGTGTTTATTGGAAGGAGCAAATTGCTTTCATATATTCGTAAATTTTTGGGTGACAATGGTTTTATGGAGGTTGAAACGCCAATCATTCAAAGTGCTGTTTGTGGAGCAAGTGCAAAGCCATTTTTTACTCACCATAACGCACTAGATAAAGACTTTAATTTAAGAATAGCACCAGAAACATATCTAAAACAGTGCATATGTGCAGGTTTTGATAGGGTATTTGAAGTTGCAAAATGTTTTAGAAATGAGGGTATGGATACCCAGCATCTTCAAGAATTTACACAGGTTGAGTGGTATGCTTCTTATTGGAATTTTGAAGATAATATTGTTTTCTTCCAAAAATTTATCAGAGGTCTTCTTTTAGAACTAACCGGTAAAACAACAATAGAAAAAGATGGGCAACTTCTTGATTTTGGAAAAGAATTTGAAAGATTAAACTACGCCGAAAGAATGAAAGAAATTTTGGGTTTTGATTTTCTTGAATATAATGATCCAGAAGCGTTAAAACAAAAAATTATCGATGGTGGATTATTTACCAGAGCGGAAATTGATGACTACAAATCTTTAAGCCAAATAATAGATTTTGTTTATAAAAAAACAATTAGAGAAAAAATTGTTCAGCCAACCATTTTATACAACTATCCAGCAGTTTTAATTCCTCTTGCTAGAAGAAATGATGCTGACAAGAGAATAATTGACGTTTTCCAGGTTGTTGTTATGGGAACCGAAGTGTGCAAGGCATATTCAGAGCTTGTTGACCCAATTGTTCAACGTAAAGCATTTGAAGACCAATTAATAGCAAAAAGTCAAGGCGATGACGAAACAATGGATTTAGATGAGGGATTTATGCTTTCAATGGAACACGGAATGCCTCCAATCTCTGGCCTTGGATGTGGGTTAGATAGGCTTTTGATGTTAATATACAATCAACCATCTGTTAGAGACGTTGTTTTGTTTCCATTAATGAAATAACAGTTAATAAAAATGTAAGAAAATCTATGTTTTCTTGCATTTTTTTATAAATGATAAGGATTATACGGCAATTAATAGTATTTTTTATGGGTGTAATACATAAATTTGAATTTGACATAGACACTTTTTTTTAATTTAACACCCAACAGATATTGACAAGTTATGCATTGTGTGGTACAATGCAGACAGAGAGGTGCATAAATGGCAAATAACCCAAAGTACACAAAATTGAAACAACAAAACGATATTCTTACAATTGCGGAAGTTGACAAAAGGGTTGAAAGTTTCAAAGAACAAATTGCTGCCGACGATTTTAGCCCAATCAAAACAATTCCTGTTGATGCTTCACAATTTGATGATGTTATTTTGCTTGTATTAAATGATCTTCATATTGGCTCTCCAGGATGCAATATAGATAAGATCATACGTGCATTAAAACAAGTTAAACACATTCCTAATGCATACATAATTTTGAATGGTGACTTGATGAATAATGCAAACAACTTGGGTAAGTCTAATCCTTTGGAAAATGACTTATCTCCAATGAATGAGCAAAAAATCATTCACACACTTTTAAGTGACCCAATTATTAAAGATAAAATAATATGTTCAACAAGTGGTAACCACGAAAGTGGTGCAAGAGCCAAGGATAGTGGTCTTGATTCGTTGGTAACTCCAATGGCATCACTTGGAATTTTGGATAAATATACCAGATATATGGCACAAATCGTATTAAAAGTAAAATGTCCATACACGACTAGTGGAACGGCAAATTGTAGAATTTTGGTTAGACACGGAAGTGGTATGTCTGGAAGAGATGGCGCAATACTTGAAAAAATGTACAACATGGTTAAGTCTTTTGGAAATTATGATTTATTATTCCAAGGTCACACCCACAAGAACTTAATGTCTGTTGATGACCAAATTGTTCAAAATGGAAAATATTCAACAATTAAAAAGTCTGTTTCAGTTATTAATGTTCCAGCATTTGAGGAGGCAAGCCAATATGCAATGGAAGCGGCATACCCACCACCAAACACCGATAACAGTTTCTATTGTCTTCACACGGTAACAAACTATGACGCATTAGATTCATACTTAAATGATGGTTATGAAGTTTTGCCATACACATTTGTTGTTGACACAATTAGTTTAGATAGGCCAGAGCTTGTTCAACTTGGCGAAAAAAACTTTAAGCACTACAAGATACCTGACAAAAGAATAGAAAAAGCTGTTAATGAATTTGCAAACAGAATAACTGTAAAACCACGTAAAAAAAGAGCACCAAAGGTGCAAGCTGAAGGAAGGGAGGAATAATATGGATCTTAACGAACTTCAAGAGCAAATAAAAAACAGTGGAAATAATGAACTAAAACTTCCAAGACAAAAACACATAACAGTCAATTTAGGAAAGAATGTAAAGTATATAGATATATGTGTCCTTTCAAATGTTCAAATAGGTTTAACTGGTGCTCATAATCCAACTGCAAAAAATGATAAACCTTTTAGAATTAACAAATTCAAGGCACACATTGCGGAACTTGCAAAAAATCCAAATGCTAGAGTTTTCTTGGGTGGAGATTTATTCTACTACCCAGGTGGTGGAAAAATTGCAAGAGAGTTATATGAACCTTCATATGAGAATCAAGTTGAATTAATGGCAGAGCTTTTAGAGCCAATTAAAGATAAAATAATTGGTGCGTATGCAGGAACTGATGAAATTCAAATATTTGAGAAAGACCACCAAGATTTAACAAAAATGTTGATGGAAAAACTTGGAATACCAGACAGATATTGTGGGCAAATGGCAGAGGTTGACTTTGTTTTTAGAAATGAATATACAAACGATAACCCCAAAGCTGTTAATATGCTTTTTGACCATGGTTTCTTGGTTGCCAATGCATTAACAACAATAACAAAGAAAACAGAGGGACTACAAAATAAAATTAACGGAAAAGATTTCTACTTTACTAGCCATTACAACAAACTATTTATCAAAAAATCTGCAGTTTTGAACACAAATGGCGGAACAAGAATGGTTAAAAACCCATGCTATTTCGTTTCAGTTGGAGGCTATAGAGATTTTGCAAATAGATTAACATCAAACAGGAACACAAGCCCATCAAACACAAATAACGGAATGATAAGGGTGTTTGTTGTTCCAAATCCAGACAGAAACAACATTAGGGGCCATGACTATTTAAGTGAGCCTCAATACAAGATATGTCAAGAGTTTATTAATTTTGGAAGAACAAAACCATTAGAACTTGATTATGATATAATTGAAGACATTGCAAAATTAAATGAAGAGAACGTTTTAAACAGGGAAGCAATTATTGACTTAATCAGACAAAAGGTTGAAGAAATTAATAAAGAAAACACATTAAAAATTATTGAAGAGCACAAAGAAAAAAATGGAGAGGAACAAGAGCCTCAAATTGTGAAACCAGACAGAAAATCAATGCAAAAACAAACATTGGTTATTAAAGAAATGGAGGGTTAAACCATGATAAGAGGAATTAAAACACTTGAAAATGGAGATTTCTGTGCATACTGCAATGCAAAAGTAAATTTAGAGATATATAACTTTTGTCCTAAATGTGGGAACCCTTTAACAGATGAGGCAATAAGGCTCCGAGACCAACAGGATAAAAAACTAAAAATTGAACTTGTTGGAGTTTTGGCAGAAAAGATTGAAAACAAAAAGGTTCTTGAAGAACTTGCAACCATATTAAAAGATATTTAAGGAATTGGGCATTCGCCCAATTTTTTTTATAAAAACTGAACGCATGTTTTAGTTTGTATTTTTTGTGCTTTATTTGTAATTTATGGTCGTATGAATAGATGTTCATAGACTGATATTTTGGGTTGTTTTTATTTTCCTAGGATTTATATACAACACCGCTCCTAGTGTATGTTTGGGTGGTTGTGCGTATATCATATTGTTATTTTTATGTCAAATAAAATTAATAAAAAAAAATAAAAAAATATGTGTATTTTTGTTTGACTTATATTTTTGGGTTTGTTATTATATGAACAAATATTGTGGAGAGGCTCGTGCTCAAACACAATATATTGTATATGTAAGGAGGAAGCACACAATGTTAAAGGTTATTAAGAAAGATGGCACAGAAGAAGACTTCAATGTTGAAAAGGTTGTTGTTGCAATAACCAAAAGTGCCAACAGGGCTCTTGTTATACTATCTGACCACGAATTAGATAAAGTTAGGTCTTTTGTTACCAAAAAGGCTGAAAAAATGGCATCAGATAAGGAAGGGGCAGATTATAAAGTTATTGACATTCCAACGATGCATTTTATTGTTGAATCAGCATTAGATACAATCAATGCCGATGTTGCAAAGAGCTACAGAGATTATAGAAACTATAAGCAAGATTTCTATAAGATAATCGATAACGTTTATAGAAGAGTTCAGGCAATTGATTTCATTGGTGATAGAAGTAATGCAAACACTGATAGCACTCTTGTTTCAACAAAAAGATGTTTGGGCTGGAACGAGCTTAATGGTGAGTTCTATAAAAAGTTCTTCCTTAATGCAGATGAACGTCAAGCAATGAAAGATGGTTACATATACATTCATGATAGGAGTGCAAGGTTAGACACATACAACTGTTGTTTATTTGACGTTGCAAATGTGTTTAAGGGCGGTTTTGAATTGGGTAACATTAAATACACAGAGCCAACAACACTTGCCATTGCGTTTAACGTTTTGGGCGATGTTATTATGGCATCAGCAAGCCAGCAATATGGTGGTTGGACGGCCCCAGAAATGGATAAAATTTTAGAGCCTTATGCACAAAAGAGTTATAAAAAATTCTATACCGAGTATATGGATATGGTAAAAGGGCTTGGCGATAACGTTTCAATAAGCCAAGAAGAAATGGAGGCCAGGGCTGACGAATTTGCAACCAACAAGGTAAGAAGAGATTTTGAGCAAGGCTTCCAAGCTCTTGAGTATAAATTAAACACTGTTGGTTCTTCTCGTGGTGATTATCCATTTGTTACATTTACATTTGGTCTTGGAACCAGCAAATTTGAAAAGATGGCAACACTTGCTATGCTTAAAGTAAGAAAGGGTGGGCAAGGAGCGCCTGGATTTAAAAAGGCAGTTTTATTCCCTAAACTTGTTTTCTTATATGACGAAAACATACATGGTGAAGGTAAATGCTGTGAAGATTTATTTGACGCCGCAATAGATTGTTCTTCAAGAGCTCAATATCCAGACTATTTAAGTATGAGTGGTGAGGGATATATTGCATCAATTTACAAAAAATACGGCAAGGTTATTTCGCCAATGGGTTGCCGTGCATTCCTTAGCCCATATTATGAAAGGGGTGGACAACAACCGGCTGATGAAAATGATGTTCCGGTGTATGTTGGAAGGTGGAATGGTGGGGCCATAACCCTTAATTTACCAATGGTGTTTATGAAGGCCAAAACAGAAGGCAAAGATTTCTTTGAAGTTTATAAGTATTATCTTGAGATGATTAGACATCTTCATATTAAAACAAGAGATTATCTAGCAAAAATAAAAGCATCAAAATCTCCACTTGCATTTATGGAGGGCGGATTATATAGAGGAAATTTAAAGGCCGATGAAACAATCAAACCACTTTTAGACTATGTTACATTTAGTTTTGGATACACAGCATTAAATGAGCTTCAAAGATTATATAATGGTAAATCAATAATAGAGGATGGTGAGTTTGCTATTAAGGTTATGCAATATTTGAACGATTATGTTGCAAAAATTAAAGCAGAGGATCATATTTTATATGCTATTTATGGAACGCCTGCAGAGAGTTTGATTGCACTTCAGGTTCAACAATTTAGAGAAAAATATGGAATTATTCCTGGAGTTTCAGACAAAGAGTATTTTTCAAATAGTTTCCACTGTCATGTTTCAGAAGAAATAACCCCAATTGAAAAACAAGATTACGAGGGGCGTTTCTGGGAACTTTCTAATGGTGGTAAAATAACATACACAAGATATCCTGTGGATTATAATATTGAAGCATTTAAAACAATTGTTCGTCGAGGTATGGCAAAGGGTTATTATCAGGGTGTTAACATGGAAAAATGCTATTGTGAAAACTGTGGATACGAACAAATTGATATGAAGGTATGTCCAAAATGTGGAAGTGAGGACATAACAGAGGTTAACAGGGTTTGTGGTTACCTTGGCTATTCAAGGGTTAAGGGTAGAAGCTTTATGAATGATGGTAAGCTTGCCGAAATTAGAGACAGAAAGTCTATGTAGGAGGAAAAATGAATTATCATAACATTACTAAGGTTGATATGCTTAATGGCGATGGTCTTAGGGTTGTGCTTTGGCTTGCTGGTTGTAATCATAAATGCAAGGATTGTCAAAACCCAGAAACTTGGGACTGCAATGGCGGAATACCATTTGATAATGATGCAAAAGAAGAGATATTTGCAGAACTAGAAAAAGACTATATTTCCGGAATAACTTTTAGTGGCGGCGATCCATTGTTTCCGGGAAATAGAGATGAAGTTTTTGCATTAATGCAAGAAATACATAAAAGATATCCAAATAAAACAATTTGGTGCTATACCGGCTATACTTTTGAGCAAATTAAAGATTTGGAAGGGTTAAAATATGTTGATGTTTTGGTTGATGGCCCATTTATACCATCAATGAAAGAACTGGGACTAAAGTGGAAAGGTAGCAGTAATCAAAGATTAATTTTAGCTAAGAAATCGCTTAAAGAGGGTAAGTTATTTGTTAGAGATAATGATTCTGGCGATGAAAGAATAGAAAACAGCTGGACTGGTTGTTCTTGCGGTTATTAGTATAAAATAATTGAAATATGAATTAAAGAGTAGAAATAAAATCTACTCTTTATTTTTTATTAAAATAAAAAAATAATGAAAATTCATTAAAAAAACATAATAAACAAATAATTTTTGAGTTTTTATTTATTTTTCAATAAAGCATACTACAAAATTGTAAATTCTTTCATATGTCCGAATAAAAGAATAAATTTGTTTTTACATTAATGGTTATATGTGATAAACTTTATTCAAGGAGAAAAAACATGAACAAAGAGGAAAGACAAACAATATATAAAAAAGCGGAAGAATTGTGGGGACTTGTTGCACAGTATGACCAGGCAATAGAAGAAATGGCAGAATTAACTGTGGCAATAAATAAGTACAAAAGAAAATGTTTATACGGAGAATATAAAAGCGATCCAAAAATTGAGGAAAACTTAATTGAAGAACTTGCTGATGTTAAAATGTGTATGGAACAACTTTGGGGATATGTTGGCGAAGATAAGGTTGAAAGAGTTTTAGACAGTAAGTTTGAAAAACTAAAAAAATTGATTGATGAATTAGAAAAATCTAAAAAGGAAAACTAGATATGAAAGAGGTTTGTATTATTGGTGGCGGTGCAAGTGCGCTGATGTGTGCCTGCTTTGTTAAAAATAATGTAAATATAACAATTTATGAAAAAACGTCAAAACTGGGTAAAAAAATAATTGTGTCAGGGAATGGCAGGTGTAATTTAACCAATATAAATATGAACAAATATTCATATAGTTGTAATATAAATAATCACATGCAGAGATTCACAAATGAGCAAACGATTGATTTTTTTAATAGTATCGGACTTGAAACTTATGCAGACAATGAGGGGCGGGTTTATCCAATAACAAATTCGTCACAATCTGTTGTTGATGTATTAAATAATTATATTAAACAAAAAAATAACATAAAGTTCGTCCAAAATACCGAAATTATTGATGTTTTTAATGAAAAATCACAATATTTTGTTAAACTTTCAGATTCAAGCATAAAAAAATATGACGCGGTTGTTTTTGCATCTGGAAATCAAACAAACCTTAAACTATTAGATAAGTTCAACGTTGAATATAATAATTTTTTACCAAGTTTGTGTGCGTTACACACCGACACCAATAAAAACTTAAGTGGGATACGGGTTTTTAATGTTGGAGTTTCTTGCAGCATTAATAATGATAAATTCTATGAAGAGGGCGAGGTGCTTTTTAAAGAAGATGCTATAAGTGGTATTGTTATTTTTAATCTTTCTGCATTTATGTCCAGAAAAAAAAGTTTTGCAAATGATATATATGTTGATTTTTTGCCAAAAATGAACAAACAAGATTTAATTGACGAACTATCAAAGAGGGTGGTTAACTTAAGCAAATTGAAAGTAAAAGATTTTTTTACTGGACTATTTGTTGGTGCAATATCCGAACAAATTTTAAGTAAGGCTCATCTCAATTATAATTTAAGCGTATCGACTATCAACAACAAACAAATTGAATGTATTGTTGACATTATAAAAAATTATCACATAAAAACATTTTCACCATGTGATAATAACCAGGTTTGTTCTGGCGGAGTTAAACTTTCTTTCCTTGATGATAATTTGCAATCAACAAATAACAATGGATTATATTTTATGGGAGAGGTTGTTGATGTTGATGGAGTGTGCGGTGGGTATAATCTCCAATGGGCTTGGACCAGCGGCAGGATTGTTGGGGAGAGTTTATGAAATTAATTACTGAAATAAAATTAAAGCCAGAGTATTCGGAAGAAGATTTGATTTCTGCAATTTGCAGCAGAGCTAAAATAAACAAAAAGAATTTACGTTCATATGAAATTATAAAACAGGGAATAGATGCAAGAAAAAAGCCAAATGTTTATTATGTAATGAATGTTGCAATAGATGTTGATGAGTGTGCATATAAGCAGCTGTTAAAATTCCAAGACATTGTTCCAGACCACGCTGGTTTAATTTATGAACAAATTTGCTCAAATAAAAAAAGACCAGTTGTTGTTGGTTTTGGCCCAAGCGGAATGTTTTGTGCACTTGTGCTTAGTTATGCTGGGCTAAATCCAATTGTTATTGAACAAGGAAAACGTGTTGAAGAAAGGCAAATTGATGTTGAAAATTTTTGGAGAGGCGGTGAGCTTAATGTGTATTCAAATGTGCAATATGGAGAAGGTGGTG
Organism: Clostridiales bacterium; assembly: GCA_918262735.1. GTDB lineage: Bacteria > Bacillota > Clostridia > Christensenellales > UBA1242 > HGM11367. Next base: position 143,262 of record CAKJYJ010000005.1, on the reverse strand, counting down.
CAGGAACTTTTAGCGATGGAAAATTGAACACAACGCTGAATAATTCTTATTGTAAAAAGGTTATAAACGAGTTCATAAAGCATGGCGCCCCAAAAGAAATATATTATAAAAATAAACCACACATTGGAACTGACAACCTAAAGAAGATTGTTAAAAATATAAGAGAAGAAATAATAAAAAATGGCGGAAATGTTATTTTTAATGCTAATTTTTGTGATTTTTCAATAAAAAATGGCAATATTTCATCAATTTTTTATAAAAACACATTAAACGGAGAGATATGTAAACTTGAGTGTGATGAATTAATTTTGGCAATTGGGCACAGTTCAATTAACACGTTTGAGTTATTAAAAAGTAAAAACATTTATATGCGTCAAAAACCGTTTGCAATGGGTGTTAGAATTGAACATGAACAAGAGTTGATTAATGTTGCCCAATATGGAAATGGATATAATAAACAGTTGCCAAGTGCGGATTACAAATTGGTAGAGCATCTAAAAAATGGCAGAAGTGTTTTTTCGTTTTGCATGTGTCCTGGAGGAAGTGTTGTTGCATCATCTTGTGAGCATGGCGGGGTAATCACCAATGGTATGAGCAATTATAAAAGAGATGGAAAATATGCCAATTCTGCGGTTTTGGTTAATGTTTTGCCTTCTGACTTTGGTGGAGATGATGTGTTGCAGGGTTTATATTTTCAACGTAAATACGAAAAATTAGCATATGAGCTTGCGGGCAAAAATTATTTTGCCCCAGCACAAACGGTTGGCTCTTTTTTGAATGAGGGCAACAAAAAAGTTGAGATATCAACATATTTGCCGGGCGTTAAGTGGTGTGATATTGGGAAGTGTTTGCCTGAATTTGTTACATCTAGCATAAGGGAGGCTTTACCATTGTTTAATAAAAAAATTAAAGGATTTACAGCAAACAATGCAGTTTTGATTGCTCCAGAAACTCGCTCAAGTTGTCCGGTTCAATTTAATAGAACAGAAGACTATATTTGCACAATTGGTGGCCTATATGCTTGTGGAGAGGGTGCTGGTTATGCTGGTGGAATTATCAGTAGTGCGGTTGATGGAATTAAATGTGCAGAAAAAATTATAAAAAAATATATTTAAATAGTAATTCTTTGTAAAAACAGAACAAAATTGTCCTAATTGGCAATTTTGTTTTTTATATAATGACGAGGTAATTGAATTATTATTCTTAAATCTTTTAGGCCACTGCTTCAAAATTAAATAATTTATTATTTACCCATGAATTTATTTTGTCTAATCATAAATATATGTTATAATACTTGCAAACAATAGTAGATAAGTCAGAGAGGAAGAGATGAAACGTAATAAATTAAAACTATTTGGTCTTTTAGCATTTATTGTTATTTTTACACTTGGAATTTTTTTTGTTGCCATTCCGAACAAAAAAGATATTTATGCTCAAACAATAGATGCTTTGAATGTTGGTATAAATGAAACCACACTGGAAGCAATTCACTCTGATTACATAGATTATTCCGCAAATCATACTGCCAATATGGAGATGAACTACTGTTTAAGAGATGATTATGTTATTTACACCAAAAACCAAAACCCAGCCAATCTTTGTTGGGCATTCGCTTCGTCTGAGGCACTATCAACAACATTAATGATGGCAACTGGCGAATATATGGATTTTTCGGAGGCGTGGGTAACACTTGCAATGGATTACAACTATGCTAGCATCAAACAAAATCTTGTTGGGAGTAGTAATTTGTTGGTTGACCATGGGGCACCAGTTAGCTACACTGTTGGCGGTGGTGGTTGGTTCTTTATGTTTGACGCAGTTGTTAAGAATTACGGGGTTGTTTTGGAACAAGATTTTGAGTTTGAAAATCTACCTATTATTTGTCAAGAGAATAAAGAACAGTACTACAACTACTATTCACAATTTGCTAATAAAGAGCTGTTAAAGAACATTAAGACGGTTCGTTATGGGCAAAAAGATTCTGGCAATGTTCACACAACAAATGCAGACACGAGAAATTCAATAAAATATCACATTAAAAATTATGGCTCATTGATGGTTGGAATAGACATAAACAATTCTGGTAGCACCCAGATTGATGAATATGAGGGAGTTAATTATTACTATAAAGTTCCCGGCGATGGGGTGTCTGGTCACGCAATTTCAATTATTGGATGGGATGACACATTTGCTGTTGGTGGCAAAACTGGCGCATGGATTGCTCTAAACCAATGGGGCAATCATGTTGACAATGATGGTATTTTCTATTTAATGTACGAGGATACAAACATACATAGTTATTTCATTGGTTACAAATATGAAGAGTCGACAACTCAGGGAAACACCTACTTAGAAACAACTATCACACCAGAACAAATGGCCAGTGAAAGCGCAAGTTATGGTGCATACACAACCACCCTAAAGGGCAAATATTATTACAGAAACTACAATCCAGACTATGGTAAAACGAAACAGAGAAACATGTATTTTTCTTCAAGCGTAAACCTTAATTATAATTACAATATTTCTGCAAACACCAAAATTGATAAAATAAGAATATACAAAACAACGAGAGATGTTACAAGCCTATTTAACTTTGCTATTAATCCTAGTGCCAGAACAATTGGTATTTCTGGAACCGGAATTGAGGCGGGCGGTTACAAATTGGTTATAACATACACCAATCAGACATTAAATAAAACCCAAACTCATGTAAAGGCTTTTTATGTAAATAATGGTTTGGAATTAAGCCATGTGCTATATAATTTTGATAGTGGAGATGGCAACCAGGTTTCAAATAACGGGAGGTATCAACTATATACAAACTACACGGATGCCGATGTTAATGTTGTTGTTGGAACAACCGCCACAACTGGATATTTTATCGCAAGAATATATTATTCAACATATAATTCGGTTAAAGAATCTAACACAATTTGTGGTTCTTTGGTTAATCAAAGAACAGACATATCTGAATCTGGTAAATATCTTGGTGTACAAATCAACTATAATTTGAATACAATAACAGATTACACCGTAACATTAAGGAATAATAGTGGGCAATCAAGGGTTATTACTATCACCATATTGAAGTTGGCGCAAAATGAAAATATGGTTAATGTTATTTATGAAACCAATGGTGGAACAAATAACACAAACAATAAAAAAAGAGTTATAACATCAAGTGTTAACAATGCGGATATATATGCCCCACAAAGAGATGGTTACACATTTGTAGGGTGGTACTATGATAGCGCCTTTGAAAATCCACTAACAAAAAAACAAGGGCAGAACATTTGGTTACTTACAAATAGTGGGGCAATGGTTATAACCAGCCCAACAGTATCGGATGAATTTCAAACAACATTCAATAACGATTATGGTTACTCTGCAAGCGCTTTTCTATTTGCAAAATGGGAAGCTATTGAGTATCAGGTTACAATACATAACAATGTTCCCGGGCAAAGTAATGTGTCTTTTAGTGCTGGTTATGGTGATTGGATAGATGAACCAGAAAGCCCAATTCGTCCAGGATGGGAACTCGTTGGTTGGTATAGCGACATATTATATCAAAACGAATGGGATTTTAATTCTGATATGGTGTATGAAAACACCGACATTTATGCAAAGTGGCAAGTTAAAAATGTAACAGTATATTTTGTTTACGAAAATAATTCTAGAACGCAAAGTGTAATTGGCTATAATGATTACGCTCAAAAGCCTGCAGACAGGGGCGTTGCTGGGTACTATGATGTTTGGTATTCAGATAGCGCAAGAACAATAGAATTTGATTTTGATAATACTCGATTAACCGAACTTGAAACATATTTGTATGTTAAATCAATATTAGAACCACTAGAGGATGTTGAACTTGTTTCATCAACTAATTCAACAGAAACATTCACAACGTTTACATTAACGCTAGACTTTACACATGAACTTAAAAATAGTTTAACTATATCGGTTGATTGGTATAGAAATAGCACCAAAATCGAAACCACTTCAACATTAACGTATAACGAAAAACTCAGAGATTCTGGTAGTTACACGTATTATGCGGTTTTAACAGTAAGTGACTCTGGCAATTCAAAAACTGAAACATCAAATAGTGTTGTTGTTGCCGTTGCAACAAAAAACATTAATATAACCAATGTTCAGTATAGTGGCACGGGGGCATTCTCTTGGACAGATTCTGATCCTGCTGGTGCGGGATATCAAGTCACACTAAAAAGAAGTGTTTATGGAACGGCGTATCAAACATTAAAGACGTATGCAACACAGACATCAGACAGTATTAATGTTTGGTCGGATATAACCGATTATGGCTACTATTACATAATTATTGATAAGGTTTTTGACGAGGAATCCATTGGTAATGTTACTTCAACTACCATACAGGTTGTCAAGTTGTCATTTGAGATGGTTTTTGATAATTTAACGGGGTATGATGATTGTTTATATGATTTGAACACATCAATAAGCCAGCCAGCTGAACCTGAAAGGGTAAATTATAGTTTTGATGGCTGGTTTAGAAATTCAAACCTAACAAATTCGGCAACATTCCCATTTAATATAACTGGTAATGTTACGCTGTATGCAAAGTGGACATACGGAACGGTTACAGTTGATGTTGTTTCAGAAAGTGTTTCCACAACATATTCATATGGCACAACAAACACATTATCTGTTAGTGCTTCTCATTCTGGGGGAGATACAAGTTTCACATATGAATGGTATAAAGTGGGGCAAACCGACACAAAGGTTGGTGGAAACACCAACACTTTTACAGTGGGCGGAGTTTCAGATAGCGGTACGTATTATTGTATAGTAACAGTAACTGATGCGTATGGTGTAACTAGTTCCGAAAGGTCGGGTAATATGGTGGTTAATATTTCAAAAGCAGAAACAATAATATTAACCGACAATATGCGTTCATATAGTTACACCGGTCAAACTCAACTAATTAACTCAGGCGCAAGGTTAAACAGAACTAACGAGCTTGTTGATATTGGATATTACCTAGATCAACAAAGAAGAACGCCAGCATCATTCTTAGAAGTTCCAAGCAGTGGGTATTTAACCGTTTATTTATATGCGCCTGCAACAGATAATTACGAAGAAGCCGTTGCACAAGCAGAAGTAACAATAACACAACTTTCAATAATAATTAATGCGGAACCTTTCCAAATTATTAAATACACAGGCAAACCAATAATACCGGTGTTTACATCAAATATTGATGCAAGTTTGGTAAGAACGTCGGTAGAAATTAAAGATGTTGGACGATATAAAGATGTTACACTTTTTGTTGAGGGGACTGGTAATTATGAGGGGGTTAGCACAACAGTTTCAGTTTTGGTTGAACCGGCAAATGTTACCGTTAGAGCAAAAAACATAACAAGTTTGTGGTTAACTGATATTAAAAATTTAGAATATGAGGTTGTTGAAAATAATGGGTTCACAGATCGTGAGCTTGGAATAGTTCTTCATTGTAATGCAGATAAAAATAAATTTGGTGATTACGCAATAACCATAACCAGCACAAATCCAAACATTATGATAACGCAAATTGAAGGTGTTTATAGCGTTATTGTTTACCCACATATTATTTTGGTATTAGTACTTTTATTCTTAATCACGTTTATATTTGTTGAATATAACAACATGTTGTATATGTATGAGTTTGAGTCTAATGGCGGTTCTTTGGTAAGGCCGATTGATTCTAAAAAATTCAAAAAGACCGACCTTAAAGTGCCAGTTAAAAAAGGTTATAGGTTTGTTGGTTGGTATAAAGATAAAGCACTCAGAAAACCTGCGAAGCATTTAAGCAAGGGTAAATTAAGAGTGTTGTATGCAAAGTGGGAACCACTAAACGAAGTGGTTGACACAACCATTGATGAAAGAATATTAGAGATATTAAATCATTACACAATTGACCAAGAGGACAGAGCAACTAATGAACGTGTTAAACTTTCTGATGAAGAGATGTCTAACGTTATTCAAATGGTTAAAAACTCGCTTCATTTAGAGGATGAAAATGAAAATGGTGAAAAAGAATTAACAAACGAACAAATAATGGAGCAGTTTATTTCAAAAATTAAAGATGAAGCGGTTGATGGTAATATTTCAAAAGAAGATATTGTGTCAATAATTTCAGATATAAATAAAGAATAAATATTGTTTGACATTTGACATCACCATATATTTTGTGTTAAACTTGAGCACATGAAGGAAGTTTTGGTGGTGGTCGTGAACAAAAAATAGTGTGAATTAATTCACACAGTTTGTTTGTGTGCCATTAAATTGTTATTAAAATCAAGTGGCACGTCCACTTGATTTTTTAATACAAAACGCAGAGCAAGTTAAAGAAAAAATCACAATATTTAGCAATACTCACAAACCTTTGGTTAATTACGAAACATTTTAAGGAGAAAATATGTTAGATAATAAATACGATTATCATTCATCAGAAAAAAAATGGCAAGACTTTTGGCAAGAAAAAGGAGTTTATAAGTTTGATAGAGAAAATCAAACAAAACCAATTTATTCAATAGACACACCACCCCCAACGGTTAGTGGTAAAATTCATATTGGTCATATTTTTAGTTATTCGCAAGCCGAGTTTGTTGCGAGGTATAAACGTATGCGGGGGTATAATGTTTTTTACCCATTTGGCTTTGACGATAATGGTCTTCCAACAGAACTTTTGGTTGAAAAAGAAAGAGGTATTAAGGCATATTCAATGCCAAGAGAAGAGTTTACCAATATTTGCATGGAAGTTGTAAATAAATATGTTGACGAATTTAAGAACTTGTTTATAAAAATTGGGAATTCTGCCGATTGGAGTTTAAGGTATCACACGGTTAGTCCAGATGCGCAAAAAACCAGCCAGATGTCATTTTTAGATTTATATAAAAAGGGTAAGGTATATTATGCGGAGGCTCCAGCACTTTGGTGCACAAAGTGCCGCACTGCAATTGCACAGTCTGAGCTCGAAACAAAGGAAATTGAAACAACATTTAACCACTTAAAATTCTTTGTTGAAAACAGTGATGAGTACTTGGAAATTGCAACAACAAGACCCGAATTTTTGTGTGCTTGTGATTGTGTTTTTGTTAATCCAAATGATGAAAGATATAAACACTTAGTTGGTAAAAATGTTAGGGTGCCATTATACGATTTTTATGTTCCAATTATGACTGATGATAAGGCAGAAATGGATAAGGGAACTGGTGCTGTTATGTGCTGTACGTTTGGTGACCAAACTGACACACAATGGTACAAAAAGTATAACCTAGAGTATAAAGTTGCAATTGATGATGCTGGCAGAATGACCGAAAGGGCAGGAAAATATGCTGGGATGAAATCAAAAGAGGCAAGAGAAGCTATTATTGAAGACTTAAAAACAAACGGGCTTTTAATAGGGCAAGACCCACTTGTTCACCAAGTTTCTGTTCACGAAAGATGCGGAACTGAAATGGAAATAAATCTAAAAAAACAATGGTTTATTAAAACATTAGAAAATAAAGACGAGTGGAGAAGAAAGGGTGATGAAATAACTTGGTATCCAGCATTTATGCAGGCAAGATATAACGACTGGGTTGAAAACCTAATGATGGATTGGTGCATAAGCAGACAAAAATACTTTGGCGTACCTTTCCCTGTTTGGTACTGTAAGGATTGTGGCGAAATAATTGTTGCGGATAATGAGGACTTGCCGGTTAATCCAATTTCAACAAATCCAAAACACCCATGTCCAAAATGCGGTGGAACCCAATTTGTTCCAGAAACCGACATTTTAGACACATGGGCAACGAGTTCTGTTACGCCACAAATTAATTGTAAGTGGAATGTTGATGACGAGACATACAACAAATTAATGCCAATGAGCCTAAGGCCAAATGCACACGACATTATTAGAACGTGGGATTTTTACACAATTGTTAAATCATTCTATCATAGTGGGATTAAGCCATGGGATAACATAATGATTTCTGGGTTTATTATGGCTAGTGCTGGAGAAAAAATATCAAAGAGCAAAAACAATGCCAAGAGCGACCCACTTGCATTAATAGATATGTATAGTGCCGATGTTACTAGATATTGGACAGCAACTGGTAGTTTGGGTAGAGATATTATATTTGGCGATGAGCAATTTAAGAATGGTCAACGATTATTAAACAAACTATATAACGCAAGCAAGTTTGTTTGGCAATTTGTTGAAGGCTACACACCAAAAGACGTTGAGCTTTTACCAATGGATAAGTGGCTTCTTTGCAAGTTTAATGCAATGTTTGATAATTTTGTTAGATACTTTGATAAGTATGAAGTTGGTCTTGCAATGGGAGAACTTGAGGCATTTTTCTGGAACTTCTGTGACAACTATGTTGAAATTGTTAAAAACAGATTATACAAGCCTGAAATATATGGAGAAAAAGCAAAAGAATCTGCACAATTTGTTTGTTATAATGCCCTTCTTGGAATGCTAAAGATGTTTGCAATTTATATGCCACACGTAACCGAAGAAATATATCAAAACACATTCAAAGATGTTGTTGGAGGAATTTCAATTCATAAATTAGAAATCGCAAAAATTGGAGATTATGAAGATAAAGAAATATTACCAATGGGTGACGAGGTTGTTGCAATTGTTTCAAAAATTCGTCAAAGTAAATCTGAGGCAAAAGTTTCATTAAAAACGGAAATTGAAAACGTTAACATTGGAACAAAATATGTTGATTTTGTTAAAGCGTGCGAGAAAGATATAACAGCAGTTATGAGCATAAAGAATATAAATATAACAAATGGAACTGATGTTGAGATAGGTAATTTTATTCTATAAAAATGGGTGAGTGAACAGCCAAATAATATATTTGACCATCACTCATTTTTAATATTGAAATATAAAAATTACATAAAAATTATCAAAAAAAACAGCAAATTTCGAAAAAATAATTATGATTTAGTGAATAAATCTTATATTTTGCATATGTATAAATAATAGTAATTGAGGAGTAAGTCATGGACAAATTAAAAAAGTATAATCAAATGCACATATTAAAATATGAGCAAGAATTAAATGCTAATGAAAAAAAAGAACTATATAATCAAATTGAAACTTTGGATTTCTCGTATCTTGAATGTTTTAACAAAAAAGAAGAAAAAAAGGAAATTCAAATTACACCAATAAAAGCCCTAACAATTAACGAGATAAACAGAAATAAAAATGAATATAAAAAAATTGGGCTAGAGGCAATAAAAAGGGGTGAGGTTGGTATGCTTCTTTTGGCAGGGGGAATGGGAACCCGCCTTGGTTCAAATGACCCTAAGGGTATGTATAATGTTGGACTAACCCACAATTTATATATTTTTGAGTGTCTTTTTAATGAAGCGTTAAGGGTTGTTAAAGAGGCGGGGGTAATGATTCCATTTTTTATTATGACAAGCGACGTTAATGATGAAAAAACAAAAACCTTTTTACGCGAAAAAAACTATTTTGGTTATGATGAAAAATACATTAAGTTCTTTATTCAAGAAATGGCTCCATGCACCGACCTAAATGGTAAAATTCTTTTAGATAAGAAAAACAGAATTGCAACATCTCCAAATGGTAATGGTGGTTGGTTTAATTCTCTTCTAAATAATGCCGAGGCCAAAAAAATGCTTGAAGATTTTAACCTGAAATGGATTAATGTTTTTGCCGTTGATAATGTTTTGCAAAAGGTGGCAGACCCAGTTTTTGTTGGGGCAACAATTAAATCTGGAGCTGAAGTTGGGGCAAAGGTAATTAGAAAGGTTGACCCATATGAAAAAGTTGGTGTTATGTGCAATAAAAATGGCAGGCCATCGGTTATTGAATATATGGACTTAAGTGATGAAATGGCGCATGAAACTGGTGAAGATGGTGAAAGATTGTATAACTTTGGTGTTATTTTAAATTATTTATTCAATGTTGATTTATTGTATAAAATAAAAGATGATAAACTACCAATTCATGTGGTAACAAAAAAGATTGAGTGTTTGGACGAAAATGGCAACGCAATTAAACCTGAACAGCCAAACGGGCACAAATTTGAAATGTTATGCGTTGATATGGTTGAACTTTCAAGTTCGTGTCTTCCTTATGAGGTTGAAAGAGAAAGGGAATTTGCACCAATAAAAAACAAAACTGGTGTTGACTCGGTTGAAAGTGCAAGGGTTTTGTTGCAAAAAAATGGCATCAAATTATAATTGAATATATTTATGTTTTATATAATTTGCAAATAGATGGTTCAGTATGGTTTTGCTATATTAAAAATATAGTTATTATTTTGAAAAAGTGCTTGCATTGTTTATTGCCGTGTGATATAATGTGTGCAGACTTCGGGTGGTCCGCTATCTTTTTTGTGGCCAGCAAACGTAAAACAAACACTCCCGTTTGTTAGATTTGCAGTTATTGTCCAATCAACTTTGGGATATGAACACTTGGTAAAAATATATAGGAGGAGAGTCAAATGAACGTTATTGATCAAATTGAAAAAGAAAATTTGAGAGCAGATGAACTTAAGTTTAACGTTGGTGACACCGTTAAGGTGTTTGTTAAAATTAAGGAAGGTGACAAAGAAAGGCTTCAAGGTTATGAAGGTGTTGTTATTGCTCGTAAGAACGGCAGTGTTAGAGAAACATTCACCGTTAGAAGAATTTCAAACGGTGTTGGTGTTGAAAGAACATTCCCTGTTCATTCACCATTAATCGACCATGTTCAAGTTGTTAGAGCTGGTAAACCAAGAAGAGCAAAACTTTACTATGTTAGAGAGCTCACAGGAAAGGCTGCAAAAATTAAATCTGCAGACAACAATTAATAAAAACAAGAAAACTTCGGTTTTCTTTTTTTATGCTCACAAGAAAAAAATAGGCAAGCCTTGGCACCAAATATTAAAAAAATAAAGAATAAATCAATGAAAAATGTTAAAAATACCTCTATAAAGGGGTATTTTTTATGCAAAAATTGGATTATAACATATACATTAACAACACATCAAAACAATTTTGCGAAAGGGGATTTGAATGTATACTTGCGGTTGCGTTGGGTGTGGGAACTTTATTTTTGTTATTCTTATTTCCGGTAATGGGCATTGCTCTTTCTATATTTGCATCGTGTTTTTTGTGTTTAGGAATTAAGAAATATTTGATAGCCGTTGCTTGTGATGAATACGCAAAAATTGAAGATATTTTTTCAAAATGGAAAATATGTGTCAAGGCGTTTTGCTTAAAATTTTCAATGGTTTTAATTTCTTTTTTGTGGTCAATTGTGTTTATTGTGCCAGGTATTGTTTCTGCACTTAACTATTCAATGGCATCGTTCATTATGGCAGAAGATGACAGTGTTAATTCATTAGAAGCTATGATAAAATCCAAAAAGATGGTTTATGGTTATCGTTTTCAAATTTTTATAGTGTATCTTAGTTACTTCTTGGTGTCGTTAATATTCCTTTGTATTTTTGGTGCTATCGGGTGTGCCATAAAACTTAGTTTTGATATTAATTATTGGATACCAATTGTTTCAATGAGCATCTCATATTTGTTTGTTTTGTTTATTTTTATTGTTCCATATTTTGAACTTGGGTTAACTAATGTTTATTTAACAATAAAAGCGAATTCGCAGAAAAATTTGGTAAGCGGAGTTAAATCAAAAAAGACAACAAAAACACAAAATAAAGAATTATGAAAATTATTTGCACATTTTTGATAAATTTTGTATACTTAACGATGAGAGGTGTTGTATGGATTACGAAGCAATGTCTAGCATGGATTTTAAGGATGAGTTTGCAAGAAGAAGAGAAAAAATATATGCAAAGGTTGCCAAACTTGGTTCATTATCTGCAGAAAAAGTGCTATTTGAAGAGTACGATAAGTTATGCGAAGATGCAACAATGGGTGACCCAATAGCTCAGGATGTTTTGGCGGAGTGGTACAGGAATGGAAACCAGATTGTTCCAGAGAATATTGAGTTTTCTAACAAATGGCTCATACTTGCAGGCTCAAATGGAAATAAATTTTCGTTAGATAGGTTAAAACTCCATTTTGGTTATACATTTGACAGAATTATTAACGTTGCAGACTTCGGAAAGATTAGTGCGCGTAATCATATAAATGAATTTAATTATCAATATGTTCTAGGAAAATTAATTTGTCAATTTGTTGTTGAAGATATGCATATTGACCCATTAGAATTGTCAAAGAGTAAGGCTGTCTATTTGCCATTCAGCACTCTTATTATGAGAAGATTTGACAGGTCGATTGATGCGGCGGTTGATAAAGTTTTGGAAGAATTAAGAAAAAAATAAAATGTTTGGGCAATGTCGGCGTGGCCGGCATTGCCCTTTTTTTAAGACATAATAGTAAGATTATCTGCTAAAGTTCTATACTCAAGAATAACTTTTGTGTATGCAAGTTTTATTTTAGAGGTGTAAGGGTTATAATTATCATCAATTAACTCTTGCATAATTTTGCATAGCGAGGATAGCGAATTGTTTATGTTTATTAGAAATAAGGATGCTTGGTTTCCAAAAAAAGTGTTATGATTACTTATTGTTTTGTTTATTTCACTGTTTAAGTCGTTAATGGAAAGTCTGGCATTTATTTCCTTTATTACCGAGGTGTCTAGGCTAACAGAAATGTCATAGAGTCGTTTATATGTATTCTTAAAAACCTCTAAAGTTTTAATTAATGATTCTCTTTCAGAAGAGTCCATATTGCTACTAACTGTTATTGAATTTATCTGTATTTCAACAACTTTTGCATTAGGTTTATTATTTGCTATTTGCTCAAGAACTTTTTTTGCATCGGAAGGGTTGTCGTATATACTTGCAATAAGAACGTATTCGTTATTATCCATTAAAACATATCCGGCGCCACCTTGCATTTGTATTTGCTGTGCACCCTCGTCCGCCTGAATTTTTGTTTGGTAGCTTGATGTGCAAACTGCATAAACTTTATATTGTGGCAGTGATATTTCATCACTGGTGAAAGAAAAACCACCAACCGTGATTAAACTGGAAAATAAATCGGCAAGGCTTAGCATTAAACAAAAAGAAACGATTATGGTGGCCATAGCAAATATTTTAGTATAAAAATTCTTATGTTTTTTAATTAACATAACGAAAGTTCCTTGTTTCAAGAGTATACATTATATCTTATGGTAAATTAAGCCAGATAATTACAATTTTTTATTTTTGACTGCATTTTTATTTTGTTTTCAAATATATATATGTTAAAATGTAGGTGTGTAGAAAAGGGGGATTTATGAAAAGAACAATTAAGGATATTGATGTTGCTGGCAAAAGGGTTTTGCTTAGAGTTGATTTTAATGTTCCAATTGATGAAAATGGAATCATAACGGACGACACAAGAATTAAAGTGGAATTACCAACAATAAAATATTTAATTATGCATAATGCAAAAGTAATTATTTGTTCACATCTTGGCAGGCCAGATGGCGATGTAAATCCAAAATATTCTTTGCTTCCTGTTGCGAAATATTTAGTAAAAGAATTGGTGGGAAAAGTTTATTTTGTTAGCGATTGTGTTGGTGAAGAGGCGGAAAAGAAGGTAGAAGAACTAAAAGATGGAGATGTTTTGCTACTTGAAAATTTACGTTTTCACAAGGAAGAAGAGGAAAATGATAGTGTTTTTGCCCAAAAATTGGCAAATTTAGCAGATATTTATGTTAACGACGCTTTTGGAACTGCTCATAGAAAACACGCATCAACATATGGCGTTGCAAAACTGTTACCTAATGCCGTTGGCTTTTTGATGGGTAGAGAGATTAATGCAATTAGGTCGCTTATAGACAATCCAGAACAACCTCTTGTTGCCATTCTTGGTGGGGCAAAGGTTGGAGACAAAATTGGGCTTATTAATCACCTTATGGGTAAGTGTAAAACATTATTAATTGGCGGTGGCATGGCATTTACATTTTTAAAAGCAAATGGTGTTAGCGTTGGTAAATCTTTGGTGGATGATGAAAAGTTAGATATTGCAAAAGAAATACTAGAAAGGGCAAAGGCAAATGGTGTGAATATTGTTTTACCTTGTGATTACATGTGTGCCGAGGAGTTTAGTCCAAATGCAAAAGCAATTAAAATTGATGGTGATATCCCTGCCGATCTTCAAGGAATGGATATTGGCAAAAAAACCATAAAACTGTTCAAAAAAGAAATCAAGAAGGCAAAATCTCTAATTTGGAACGGCCCTCTTGGAGTTTTTGAGTTTAAGAACTTTGCAAGGGGAACTGCAGTGATTGCAAAGGCTGTAATAAAATTTAAGGGAAAGGCAATCGTTGGTGGTGGCGATAGTGTTGCTGCAATCAAAAAGGCTGGAGACATAAAAAGAATATATCACGTTTCTTCTGGTGGTGGTGCAAGTCTAAAGCTAATGGCGGGAGAAAGTTTGCCGGGCGTTGATATTATTACAGAAATTAATGTTGAGGGTTAATTATGAAAAAATATATATTCGGTAACATGAAAATGAATATGACGCTAAAAGACATAGAAATCTATATTGAAAAGTTTTTACCTTTGGTGTCAGCAAGTAGAAATGAGGTAGCAATTTTTCCAAGTTTTGTTAATTTAATGTTTGCCAAGCAAAAATTAACAGCGTCAAAGGTTCTTCTTGGTGCACAAAATGTTTACAGTGAGCCATATGGAGCATACACAGGGGAAGTTTCTGCAGAGATGTTGAAAGCTGTTGGTGTGAGTTATGTTATTATTGGACATAGTGAAAGGCGTAAATTATTTTTAGAAAAGAATGACGCAATAAACACAAAAATTAAACAGTCGCTTGGTCAGGGGCTTAAGGTTGTTCTTTGTGTTGGAGAAACAAAATATGAACGTCAGTCAAAGAAATTTAAGCAAGTTTTAGAAAGGGAAATTTCAGAGGCTCTAAGGGGGCTTTATGAAAACGAACTTAAAAATATTATAATTGCCTACGAACCGATATGGTCAATAGGAACTGGGAAATTGCCAACTCAGAAGGAAGTTGAGCAGGTTTCAGGAATCATAAGGAATGAAATAAAACAGGAATATTCGGAAACTGCTAGTAAGAACATTAAAATTCTATATGGCGGTAGCATAAACTCTCAGAATGCAAAAACATTTAGTTCAATTCCGGGAATTAATGGTCTTTTGGTTGGCGGTGCATCACTGGTTGCAGAAGAGTTTGCAAAAATAGCCAATGTGTAATTGAAATATTTATTAAGAGATTTCAGTATACTCTGACATATCAATTAAAGAAGCTTTGTTATTATTATCATGCTCAGATTTGTTATCTTCCTTAAATGATTTAGTTAAAGACATTATTTCTGCAAGCTGAGGATTTACCATTGATAATAATTCGGCCATGTCAATTTTCTTGCCCTTTGTTAAAAGAATGGGCAAGATTTTTTTTATTATCTCTGGCGAGAGTGTGTTTCTAAACGTTTCATTATTTGTTTGTGTGTTTGTTGTGGTTTTATTGCCATTCATGTATGATTGAGTAAAAAACACATCTGGATAATAGTGTGTTTGATTGTTTTTGTTGGGAGATAGATTATCTGTATCGTTGCCAGAAATCATTTTTATTAACATATTAAGCAAGGAATTATTCATTATGAATATATATGATAAATAATAACTAATTGTCACATTAACAAATAGTTTATTTTTTTCATATAAACAAAAAAGGAGTAAAAATGGGGTTTAAGGAATATTGCAATGGTAACGATACAGAAAGAAACAAAGACAATTCAAAAATTGCCGAAGAAAAGGTGGAAGATTTATATAACAAATATAAAGATAAAAATGAAGACGAGCTTTTGTTTGAATTATTAAAAAATGTTGAGTTACAAAAAAAAGAAGGAAAATTTAATTATGAGGCTTTGGTTAAAATGATTGAAAAAATGAGTCCATTTTTGTCTGATGAGCAAAGAATAAGAATTAAAGAGATATTAAAAAAAATACAATAAAAAAGTGTAATTTATGCAAAAAATTGATAAAAAACTATTAAATTTTGTTATTTTAAGCAAAAAAGAGTGCATTTTTGATTGTGTTGTATACTACAGCAACAAATCTAAAATTCAAGATTTTTTTTATAAAAATAATATTGAAGTTGTTAAGGATTTAGATTTTTTAGATGCTTTTATTGTTAGGTTCAACTCAACAAACATATTAAAAGTTGCATCACTAAACTATGTTTATTTTATTTCATCGGTTTCAAATGTTTTTGCTCTTATGGACGTATCAAAAAACATTTTAGGGATAAATAATTTGGGATACACTGGTAAGGGAGTTTCTATTGCATACATAGATACTGGCATAAATCAGCATTTGGACTTTTGTCTTAAAAGAAATAGAATAATAAAATTTTGTGATTTTGTGAATGGCGTAAAAACCCCATATGATGACAATGGTCATGGAACATTTGTTAGTGGGGTCGCAAGTGGAGCGGGTACCATTTCAAATGGAAAATATGGTGGAATTGCACCCGGGTCAAATATCATTTCTTTAAAAGCTCTTAATGAAAAAGGAGAAGCAAATGCTGTTACCATTTTAGAAAGCATGGATTGGATTTACAGCAACAAAACAAAATATAACATTGATATTGTTTGTATGAGTTTTGGAAGTGAACCTCTTGGTAGTTTTGACCCAATAATGAAGGGCGCAGAAAAATTATGGCAAAGTGGAATTGTTGTTGTTTGTGCTGCTGGCAACTCTGGACCCCAAAGAGAAACAATTAAAAGTCCCGGCATTAGCAAAAGAATAATCACTGTTGGTGGTTTTGATGACAAACGGGAATTAGACGGAACTTTTAGTTTTGATAAGTTTGAAGTTGCGGACTTTTCTTCAAGAGGGCCAGCATTTGGGAGAATTAAACCAGACTTAATTGCTCCAAGCGTTAATATAACATCATGTAACAGTCATGGAGAATACAAACAGATGAGTGGAACAAGTGTTGCCACACCAATGGTTGCGGGGCTTGTTGCAATAATAAAAGAAAAATACCCCAATTCAACGCCTGATCAAATAAAAAGATATTTACTTCACAATGCGAAATCCATACGGAACATAAATTATGCAGAAGGATATGGAGTTGTAAATATTACACACCCATAAATACATATAGGCATCACTTGAGAATAGTTTAGTATTTGTTTTACTTTTTTATTTTTGTTGTATATAATATTAAGCATGAAAGGTTTACCAAACGGATTTGTTTTTTTAGGTATTAATGTAAGATTTTATGGAATGCTAATGGCAACTGCAATGCTTGTTGGCATTATTTTGGGTATTAAGAATGCAAAATATAGGAATATGGTTGCGGACAACATTTATGTTCTTGCCCTGTTTGTTCTTCCTCTTGCAATAATTGGGGCAAGGTTGTTTTTTGTTTTGGGTGCAGACAGAAGTTATACTTTTTGGGAAATATTTAAGACATGGGAAGGGGGCATGTCAATTTATGGTGGAATAATTGGCGGTGCTATTGGCGTTGCGCTTTATTGCATCATATATAAGAAAAACTTTCTTGACCTTGCTGATGTCGCTGCAGTTTCGCTTGCTCTTGGTCAAGCAATTGGAAGGTGGGGAAACTTTTTTAATCAAGAAGTATACGGGCACATTGTTGAAAATCCTTCAATGCAATGGTTTCCTTTTGCGGTTTTATTAGATAATGGAGAGTGGCATTACGCATTATTCTTTTATGAATTTTTAATTAACCTAGCAATATTTGCAGTTTTATTTGTTTTAATTAGAAGAATAAAAACTCGAGGGTATGTTATGGGGCTGTATCTTGTTATGTATGGAGCCATAAGATTTTTGCTTGAACCCCTTAGAGAACAAGAGTACAACCTAATGCTTTTTGGGTTAAAGCTAAGCAGTTTAACGAGTGCGATTGCAGTTCTTGCTGGAATAATTAGCCTTGTTTGGATTTATACTAAATCTAGGCGAGGAGTGAATGGAAAACAAGAGTAGGGGTCTAATTATTTTTGCTTTGCTTGAATTGGCACTGCTCATTTTTTTGTTATTTATTAAGATAAACGATTTTTACATACATAATTTGTGGTTTAGCGCATTGGTCATATCAATAGGGGGATTTTCCCTTTTTTATTCTCATTTATATAATCTTGACTCAAGTTTTTTGTATGGGAGTGCATTACTACTAATTGGGGCGTGTTCGATATTTCAATACTTAAATTTATTTTCTTTTGGGTATTTTTATCCAGTGTATGTTTTATGCGTTTCAATTGCACATTTTGCAGTATTCGTAAGATTTCGACAATTTATTCATATTAAAATATTTACAATTCTCTTTTTTGAGGCTATACTACTAATGTATTACAAGGCAAACCATATTAGTTTTCTTTTGTTAATGCTTGTAAATGGGGTTTATTTGGTTGCTATTTTAATTAATGTTCTACTAAGAGTAAGAAAAAATTTAAGGGGTAATAGATGAAAGAATTTCAGACTTCAAAAAATGGTTATAACAAAGAAGAAGTAAATGCATACGTGTTGGGAATTGAAAAAGAATTGGCGGGGTGCAGAAATCAAATAACCATGCTTAATAAAGAGTTGGTTGGCTACAGGATGAGAGAAAAAGAAATGAAGGAAAAAGAAAACAATATTTCCGTTGCCTTAACAACCGCGGTTGAAAGAGCAAAACAAATTGAAAAGAGTAGTTCAAATGTTTATAAATTAAAGCTTCAAGAATTACAAATTCTTTATGCAAGATACGAACGAATACTGAACGAAATTGTGGAAAAATATCCAGCGCTTGATGAAAAAGATAATGTTAAAAGGCTGATGGTAGATTTTAAAAACGCAATTAAAAATAGCATAAAAGAGGATTTTAGATTTACGGCGACGGCTGTAAACACAACCTCAACAGACCCTATGAGACAACTGTTATTAAAAATGAATTCGGGGTTAGACAAGCAGTTGTCTAATGGTGTTGACAGTAGGGTGGCGCAAAGGCCAAGAAAACCAATTCCAAAGGACATGCAAACAAAGCAAAGTGAGCTAAACAGGTTGGAAGAAAAGACAACTATGATAAAGCCAATTTATGATGCAAAACTAAAAGATGGCGAGAAATATGAATCGCTTGTTGATAAGTTTTTAACCGAAGATGCAAGTGTTGATTCTGCATATGCAAGCAAATTAACCGCCAAGGTTGGTGCAATGCCAGACGTAAACGAAAGTGGTTTTGACCTAAAAGAAGCAGTTAATCCTAAAGAGGATTTGGAAGAAATTATGAAAAGTTTTGACTTTTTTGAGCAAAACGGTTAATCAATTTGTTAACAATTATTATTCTTTATATTTAGTCTCACAAATTTTGTGAGATTTTTTAATTTTTCTCTTGAAAAGTTATGTGTGGTTGTGCTACAATACTCACTTGTAATTTAGAGGTTAGTATGAAAAACGAAAAAATAAGAAATGTTGCAATAATTGCTCACGTTGACCATGGTAAAACAAGCTTGGTTAACGAGATGTTAAAACAGGGCAATGTGTTTAGGGATAATCAGGTTGTTGAAGATAGGGTAATGGATTCTAATGCTCTTGAAAAAGAAAGAGGAATAACAATTCTTGCCAAAAACACAAGTTGTGAGTTTAACGGGGTTAAAATAAATATTATCGACACTCCTGGACATGCTGATTTTGGTGGTGAAGTTGAGCGGGTATTAAAGATGGTTGACGGCGTACTTTTAGTTGTTGACGCATATGAAGGAACCATGCCTCAAACGAGGTTTGTGTTAGAAAAGGCCCTTTCACTTGGTCTAAAGGTTATTGTTGTTGTAAATAAAATTGATAAACCTGACGCAAGGCTTGGTGAGGTTCAAGACGAAGTGTTAGAGTTATTAATGGATTTGAATGCAAATGATGACCAGTTGAATAGTCCATTTGTTTTTGCGTCTGCAAGAACGGGGGTTGCCTCAAAAAATCCAAATGAAACGGGCACAAATTTTGTTCCATTATTTGAAACAATATTAGAGCACATTCCTGCCCCAGAGGGTGACGATAAAGCTCCTGCAAGAATGTTAATATCATCAGCGGAGCAGAACGATTATGTTGGAAGGCTTGCAATTGGAAAGGTTGAAAGCGGAACTTTTCATGTTAACGACAACATTGTTGTTTGCAACTATCATGAACCAGATAAAAAAGTTAGGGGAAAGATTGTTCAGCTTTTTACATTTGATGGTTTAAAAAGGAACCCAGCAAAAGAAGTTTCAGTTGGAGATATTTGCTGTATTGCTGGAATAGACGACACAATGATTGGCGACACAATCTGCGCCCCAGAAAGAGTTGAACCATTAGAATTTGTTAAAATAGCCGAACCAAGTGTTGAAATGACATTTTTGGTTAACGATTCTCCATTTGCGGGCAAAGAAGGAAAATATGTTACAAGCAGGCATCTTAGAGACAGATTATATAAAGAGGCAGTTAAAGACCTATCTTTAAGAGTTTCAGACACACAAACTAGTGATGCATTTACCGTTTGCGGAAGAGGAGAAATGCACCTTAGTATTCTAATTGAAAATATGCGTCGTGATGGCTATGAGTTTCAGGTTAGCAATCCAAGGGTTAGATATAAAGAAATCAATGGTGTTAAATGCGAGCCAGTAGATATATTAACAATTGATGTTCCGGCAGATAGTGTTGGAACAATAATGAATAAAATGGGCATAAGAAAGGGCGAACTTATTGGAATGACGCCAAAGGGTAGCCGTATGAAGATGGAGTTCTATGTTCCAGAAAGAGGATTGTTTGGTTTTAAGAGTGAACTTTTAACCGACACAAAAGGTGAAGGTATTATGGGTTCTGTGTTCTATGACTATGAACCATACAAGGGCGAAATTGATGCAAGGGAATACGGTTCGCTAATTGCATTTGAAACCGGAGAGTCGGTTGTTTATGGGCTATTCAACGCTCAAGAGAGGGGCGATTTGTTTATTGGCGCCGGAGTTCCTGTTTATGGAGGAATGGTTGTTGGCCAAAATCCAAAAGGTGATGACATTTGTGTTAATGTTTGTAAAACAAAACACTTGTCAAACTGTAGATCGTCTGGTGCAGATGAGGCACTAAGACTTGTTCCAATTAGAATTATGAGTTTGGAAGATTGTATTGAATTTTTGGCACCGGATGAGTATTTGGAAGTAACTCCAAAATCAATCAGAATTAGAAAAAAGATTTTAGATCACAATATGCGCATGAGAGAAAGAGGTAAAATTTTAAGGGGCGAAATCACGGTCGACTAACAAATATTTTATAAAAAACAGGCAAAATATATTAAAAAAGCCTGTTTTTATGTTTATTTTTTAGTAATTTCAGTAAAGTTAATTAATTTTGAGATTATGGATTGCAAAATCAAAAAATTATTTTACTTTTCAAAACGATTAATGATATATTTATGTTGAGGATATTATGGGTTACTTAGATCAAACACCGTATGATGTTAAACAAACGGTGAAACGAGGGGTTATATATTTGCTCATTGCAGCACCATTTGTGCTTATTGTTGCAACGGTTTTAACGATTGTTAAAGCTCAATTGTGGGTAATAATGGTTTGCAATGTGGTCGTGGGCGGAGCTGTTGTTCTTTTGGAAATACTGATTTATGGTAAAATAAAAGAGAAAAAACAAAGGCAACAAGGAACAAAAAAATTCGACCCATTCAAAGATTAAATATAAAAGAGGTTTCATATGGATAAAAAAGAACATGGCGTCAAAGTTATGCCACATAGTGTTGAGGCAGAGCAGGCAATTTTGGGGGCATGCTTAATTGATGATGATGCTGCAACTTCAATAATGAATAGCTTAAAACATGACGATTTTTACTTGGGGGCACACCAAGATATTTTTGGTGCAATGTTTGTTATATTTTCAAAAAATCAACCAATAGACTATGTAACATTAACCGATGAATTAGAAAATGAGAATCTTTTACAGTCGGTTGGTGGTTTGGAATACATAACAAATTTAACGAACATATTGCCTGGTGCTGCAAACTTTAGAGTTTATTTAGATATTGTTAAAAGGGATTCTGTTTTACGTAAAATAATTAGAGCAAGTCAAGACATTATTGAAAACACATATGATGCAACCGACAAAGAGAAGGCAATAGACTATGCAGAACAATTAATGTTTGAAATTGGCAAGAATGAAGAGCAGAGCTCATTAACCCATATTAATGGTGCATTGGGTGAAGTTATTAAAAAATTTGATATGTTATCAAAAAATAAAGACGGTATCAAGGGTATTGCAACGGGATTTAAAGATTTTGATGCGGTTACTAATGGTCTTCAAAATTCAGACTTAATTTTGCTTGCCGCAAGACCAGGTGTTGGTAAAACCTCTCTTGCTATGAATATGGTAACAAATGCTGCAATAAAAGAAAAGAAGAAATGCGCAATATTCAGTCTTGAAATGCCAATAACCCAAATCGCTCAGCGTGCAATATGTTCGGTCGCTTCTGTTTCAATGTCAAAGGCACTAAAGGGCGACTTAACGGTTGATGAATGGAAGAGTTTATGGACGGCAAACAAACAGCTTTCTGAAAGTGGTATATATATTGATGATTCTTCAATGAATACGCCAATGTCAATTTTAGGTAAGTGTAGACGCCTTCAAAGAGAATCTGGGCTAGATCTTGTTATGATAGACTATCTTCAACTTATGTCAACCGGTAAAGACAAGGTTGAAAGCCGTCAAAATGAAGTTTCAGAAATGACTCGTTACTTAAAAATTGCGGCAAGGGAATTAAACGTTCCGGTAATTGTTTTATCACAACTTTCACGTGCTGTTGAGCAAAGAAAGGGTGATCATAAGCCACAGCTTTCTGACCTGCGTGAATCCGGCTCAATTGAGCAAGATGCAGATATTGTTTTGTTCATCTATAAACCAGACAATTATAATGATGTTGTAAGTGAAGATGAGCCAGGGATATGTACATTATCTATTGCAAAACATCGTAATGGTGAACTAAAAGACATAAAACTTAGATGGATTGGAGAATACACAACTTTTGTTGATAAAGATAGGCGCCCACAGATTCGTAAAGATGAAAATAGAATTAGAGTTGTTGATGACAACCAGTATGGTAATATTCCACCAGAACAGGAAGAAAATGTTGATATGGGCGAGTTAAAAGATATTTTCAAACCAGACGAAGAATAAGTTTTGTGGGATGTTATAAAAACAATCTAACAAAAAGTAAAAAACACAGGAGCCCTGTGTTTTTTTTGTGTGTTTACAAAACGGATTATGTGTTATATTAAAGACAATTGATTCAAATTATTTATTATTTTCTTTTGATAAAATATGTTGCATTGTTTTTTCGCAGTAGGTGATATGCTTTTTTAAGTCATCAATTGAATCGAATTGACACTTTTCCGCAATTGCCAATGCTTTTTTGTAGTGGTCAATGGCATTTGTACATCTTTTTTTTGCATCAGAAAGGCATCCACATTTAATTGCGGTGTTGGTTTCTTCTATTAATTTATTTGCCAAATGAATATGTGTTTTATATTCCTCTTCTAGTTCTTCCAATGTCATAAATAACCTCTCAAAATTGTTTTTCACCTATATGATAACAGAAATGCATATTAAAATCAAGAGGTAATTTTTATTATTTTTGCAAAAAATTTCTAATTATTATGTAATAATTGTCAATAATTATTTTGAAAAATATGTTGACTTTTTAAGTGATTGTTGATATAATGACACAAGGAATTATTTTTAAGTGTTGAAAATAGGGTCTTATTCTATATAAAATTTATACATTTTGCAAGCAAAAACGAGCTATAACATGGGCTAGGGTTGTTGCTTGCTCTTTTCACGCTTAAATGATTTTGAACACTTTTTGTTCAAATTATAAGTAAAACCGAATAATAAAATTTTAAGGAGCACATTTTATGCAAGAAAAAATGCCTACATTAAAAAAGGTTATGTACGGAACAACAGAGAGATATTCTTTCTCAAAATTAGATAACACTTGTGAATTGCCAGATTTACTAGAAATACAAAAAGACACATATAAAGAGTTTCTTGAAACTGGTATTCTTGAAATTTTACAAGAGCTTTCACCAATAACTGATTATAGCGGTAAGGTTAAACTATATTTCACCGGAATCAGTTTCGGTGATAAACCAAAACAATCAATCAAAGAATATAAAATCAGAAGAGGAACATATAGCGTGCCATTAAAGGTTAACGCAAGGCTCGTTTTGGAAGATAGCGGTGAAGCCATTGAACAAAACGACATATACCTTTGCGATATTCCATATATGACAGCACAGGGTTCTTTTGTGTTTAACGGAACAGAGAGGGTTATTGTTAGCCAGGTAACTCGTTCTCCAAGTGTTTATTTCACCCGCGATAAAGATGATAATTCAACACTTAAAGGTCAATTATATCCAAGTCATGGTATGTGGGTTGAAATAGAGCAGGGTGCGAATGAACTATTAAAAGTTGTTTTAGATAGAACGCATAAAATCACTCTTGGATTATTCTTAAAATGCTTTGGTTACACCAATGAAGATATTATGGCCCTTTTTGGTAACCACAGATTAATAAAGAACGTTCTTGAAAAAGAACCTCAAACAACACAAGAAGAAGCCTTGATTGAACTTGCTCGTAAAACAAGACCAGCAGATGTTCCATCAGCAGAAAGCACAAGAAACTATATCAACTTGCTATTCTTTAGTGATGCATATTACGATATCAATCGTGTTGGTCGCTATAAAATGAACTTAAAGCTTTCTATTGCAAACAGAATAACTGGGCATATTTCAGCAGACAATATTGCAATTGATGATGAAATTGTTGTTAAGGCTGGTGAAGAGTTCACTTATGACGTTGCAAGAAGAATTCAGGACGCAGGAATTAATGAGGTTTACATTCTTGCAAATGGCGAACGTCATTTAATTAGAGGTAATAATAGAGTAAGACTTTCAAAAGTCTTCCCATGTGATGAAAAAGAACTTGGTATTTTGGAAGAAGTTTACT
Source organism: Clostridiales bacterium (assembly GCA_918262735.1). GTDB lineage: Bacteria > Bacillota > Clostridia > Christensenellales > UBA1242 > HGM11367. The sequence goes on along the minus strand of CAKJYJ010000005.1, from coordinate 118,252 downwards.
ATCCAACTCTTTGTCAAATTCTTAAAGAAAACAAAACAAAAGAAAAAAGACTTGAAGCAATTAGAAACAATGCTAAAGAGTTGTTAATAACAACATTAACAATGGACGATATTTTAGCAACGGTTTCATACTACTTGGATTTATGTGATGGAATTGGAGAAATTGACAACATTGACCATTTATCAAATAAACGTGTTGTTTCTGTTGGTGAGTTATTAGGAAATGCATTTAGTTCTGGTATCAAAAAATTAAGTGCCAACATCAAAGAAACGTTGCAAGGTAAAGAACTTGCAGAGGTAACACCTTCACAAATTATTAATCCAAGACCTGTGAATAAGAGTTTGAAAGATTTTATTGCTCAATCACAACTCTCTCAATTTATGGATCAAATTAATCCACTTTCTGGGTTAACGCAAAAACGTAGACTTTCTGCAGTCGGCCCTGGTGGTGTTAAAAAAGAAAGAGCATCTGCCGAACTTCGTGATATTCACTACACTCATTATGGTAGAATATGTGCTATTGAAACGCCAGAAGGTCAATCAATTGGTCTTATTTCAACACTTGCAGCTTATGCAAAAGTAAATGAATATGGATTCTTGGAAACCCCTTATAGAAAAGTAAACAAAGAAACTGGCGTGGTTGAAAACCATGCAGAATATCATATGGCAGATATTGAAGACAAAGCATACATTTGCCAAGCAACAGAGCCACTTGATGAAGAAGGCAAATTTGTTAACAAACGTGTTATTTGCCGTCATGGTTCATCAATCTTGGAAGTTCCTGCCTCAAGAGTTGACTATATGGATGTTTCTCCAAGACAATTAATTTCTGCGGCAGCATCACTTATTCCATTTGTTGAAAACGACGACTCAGCTCGTGCACTTATGGGTTCAAACATGCAACGTCAAGCTGTTCCCGTTTTAAGACCAGAAGCTCCTATCGTTGGAACTGGTATGGAACGTCCAATTGCTAAAGATTGTGGTGCAATTGTATCTGCTCCAGAAGACGGAACTGTTGAATACGTTTCATCTGTTCATGTTGATTTTATGGGAAAATCAGGAAAATTATATTCATTCCCATTAATTAAATTTGATAAAACAAACGCATACACCTGTCAAAACCAAAAGCCTGCAGTTAAAAAGGGTCAAAAGGTCAAAAAAGGTGATGTTCTAATAGATGGTTTCTCAACCAAGAACGGAGAACTTGCACTTGGTAAGAACGTCCTAGTTGGATATATGAACTGGGAGGGTTATAACTACGAAGATGCTATCTTAATTTCAGAGAGAATTGTTAAAGATGACGTTTACACATCAATTAACCTAAAAGATGTTGAAATGCCATGTAGAAGCACAAAACTTGGTGATGAAGAAATCACAAGAGATATTCCAAATCTTGGTGAAGATGCTCTTAAAAACCTAGACGAAAATGGTATTATTAGGGTTGGTTCAGAAGTTAGACCTGGTGATATTTTAGTTGGTAAAGTAACACCAAAGGGTGAAACGGAATTAACTCCAGAAGAAAGGCTTCTTCGTGCAATCTTTGGCGATAAAGCAAGAGAAGTAAGAGACACATCACTTCGTGTTAAACACGGTTGTGGTGGAACAGTTGTTGATGTTCAAGTTCTTTCTAAAAAGAATAAAGATGAATTGGATCCAGGCGTTAACATGCTTGTTAAAGTTTACGTTGCACAACGTCGTAAACTTTCAGTTGGTGATAAAATGTCTGGTCGTCATGGTAACAAAGGTGTTGTTTCTAGAATTCTTCCAGAAGCAGATATGCCTTTCCTTGCCGATGGTAGACCTTTAGACCTTGTTTTGAACCCACTTGGTATTCCATCTCGTATGAATATTGGTCAGGTTTTGGAAGTTCATTTAGGTTTAGTTGCAGAAAGCCTTGGCTGGAAGGTTGCAACTCCAGCATTTGATGGTGCAACTCCAGACATTGTTAGAGATTTACTTGTTGCTAATGGATTCCCAGAAGATGGTAAAATTCAATTGTATGATGGTAGAACTGGTGAACCATTCGACCACAAAGCAACAGTTGGTTACAAATATATGTTAAAACTAGACCACATGGTTGATAGTAAAATGCACGCCCGTTCAACTGGACCTTACAGCCTTGTTACTCAACAACCTCTTGGTGGTAAAGCAATGTTTGGTGGCCAAAGATTTGGTGAAATGGAGGTGTGGGCACTTGAAGCTTATGGTGCTTCAGCACTTCTTCAAGAAATGCTTACAGTTAAATCTGACGATATTGTTGGTAGAACTAAAACATATGAGGCAATTGTTAAGGGTGAGCCTATTGCTGAACCTGGCATTCCAGAATCATTCAAAGTTTTGGTAAAGGAACTTCAATCTCTTGGTTTGGATATGAAGATTTTAACAGAAGACAACCAAGAAGTTTCAATTGCAGAACTATCTAATGATGAAATGGATGTTGCTCCTAACCTTGGGGCAGAGGTTGAGCAAGAACTTAAAGACGTTTCTATTAACTTTGACGAATTGCTATCTCAATCATTATCAGATTTAACAGAAACTGGTGTTACTGATGAAGATATCGCAAATGCATCGGTTGATCCAACCGCTGAATTATATGGCGATTTTGAAGATTTAGACGAGTAAAATAAACCAAAAATAAAAGTATAGGAGAAAATATATGTTTGAATTAAACAATTTTGATTCAATTAAAATTGGTATTGCATCACCAGAAAGAATTAGAGAATGGTCTTACGGTGAAGTAACCAAACCAGAAACAATTAATTACAGAACACAAAAGCCAGAAAAAGATGGCCTTTTCTGTGAGAAGATTTTTGGACCTAAAAAAGACTGGGAATGCCATTGCGGTAAATATAAACGCATAAGATATAGGGGCGTTGTTTGCGATAAATGTGGCGTTGAAGTTACTCGTTCTAAAGTTCGTCGTGAAAGAATGGGACACATTGAACTTGCTTGTCCCGTTACTCACATTTGGTTTTTTAGATCGGTTCCTTCAAGAATTGGAACTCTTTTAGATATAACTCCAAAAACACTTGAACAAGTTGTTTATTATGTGAACTATATTGTTATAGACCCTAAACAAACAGATTTCACATATAAACAAATTATCACAGATAAAGAATATAGAGAAGCCATTGAAAAATACGGATATGGTAGTTTTGTTGCAGGAATGGGTGCTGAGGCTATTAAAATTCTCCTTTCTCAAGTTGATCTAAAGAAAGAGAGTGAAGAGCTTAAGGAAGTGCTTAAAACTGCAAAAGGACAAAAACGTATTAAAGCTATTAAAAAAATTAACATCGTTGAATCATTCTTAAAGAGTGATAACAAACCAGAATGGATGGTTTTAGATGTTCTTCCTGTTCTTCCACCAGAACTTCGTCCAATGGTTCAATTAGATGGTGGACGTTTTGCAACAAGCGATTTGAACGATTTGTATAGAAGAGTAATCAACAGAAACAATCGTTTAAAAAAATTAATTGAGCTTGGTGCACCAGATGTTATTATTAGAAACGAAAAGCGTATGCTTCAAGAGGCCGTTGACGCATTAATAGATAATGGTAAAAGAGGCAGAGCAGTTCAAGGTGCAAAACAAAAAGATTTAAAATCTTTAACCGCAATCTTAACTGGTAAGCAAGGCCGTTTCCGTCAAAACCTTCTTGGTAAACGTGTTGACTATTCAGGTCGTTCAGTTATTGCCGTTGGCCCAGAATTAAAAATGTATCAATGCGGTCTTCCAAAAGAAATGGCACTTGAATTGTTTAAGCCATTTGTAATAAAAAGATTGGTTGAATTAAATGAATGTAACAATTTCAAAACGGCAAAAAGAATTATTGAAAAAGAAAAGACAGTTGTTTGGGATGTTCTTGCTGAGGTTATTAAGGACCACCCAGTTCTTCTAAACCGTGCACCAACACTTCACAGACTTTCAATTCAAGCATTTGAACCAGTTTTGGTTGAAGGTAGAGCAATTAAACTTCACCCATCGGTTTGTACCGGATTTAATGCCGACTTCGATGGTGACCAAATGCCAGTTCACGTTCCACTTTCAATTGACGCAAGAACAGAGGCAAGAAACCTTATGCTTGCATCTAATAACATTATTAAACTTTCAGATGGTCAACCAATTGTTAACCCTGGTCTTGATATCGTTCTTGGCTGCTACTATTTAACACTTGTTAAGCCGGGTGCAAAAGGTGAGGGAATGTACTTTGCTTCAGAGGACGAGGCAATTATTGCATATCAAACAAAGGTTGTTGACATTAATGCAGAAATACTGCTAAGAAGAACCTGTGTGGTTGATGGAAAACAATATTCTAAAAAATTCAAAACCACCGTTGGTAGAATAATATTCAATCAAGCAATTCCACAAAACTTGGGATATGTTGATAGAACAAATCCAGAAAATTATTGTGATTTTGAAATCAATAGTCCAGTTATTAAAAAAGACCTTAAAAACTTAGTTGTTAAGTGTTTTGATGTTTTGGGAACAACAGAATGTTCTGAAATGGTTGATAGAATTAAGAATATGGGATATAAACATGCAACACTTTCTGGTCTTACAATCAATGTTTTTGATATGAAAGAGCCACCAAAGAAAGCGGATATTGTTGCAGATGCTCAAAAGAAGATACTAGAAAATGAAAAACTTCTTGCAAGAGGCCTTATAACCCTAGATGAAAAATTAACAGCAAATATTACAACCTGGACAGAAACAACAAACAAGGTTCAAGACGCAGTTCTAGAATATTTGGATGATTACAACCCAATCAAAATGTTCGTTTATTCTGGTGCCCGTGGTTCCAACGTTCAGTTAAACTCAATTTGCGGAATGCGTGGAATTATGGCTAACTCATCTGGTCAAAAGGTTGACGTGCCAGTTAAATCATCATTCCGTGGTGGTTTAACTCCACTTGAATATTTTATTTCTGCTCGTGGTGGACGTAAAACCTTAACCGATACAGCTCTTAAAACTGCAGACTCTGGTTACTTAACACGTAGATTAGTTGATATTTCTCACGATGTTGTTGTAACAACGGAAGACTGTTTTGCAGACCTTGGCGAAAAAGTTAGGGGAGCATATGTTTCAGAACTTGTTCAAGACGGAGCTGTTTTAGAGGGACTTGGCGACAGAATTGAAGGCAGATTTGTTGTTGATAATGTTGTTGATCCAAAAACCGGTGAAGTTATTGTTGAAGCAAACACAATGGTAACAAAAGCACAAGCAAAGGCTGTTGAAAAAGCAGGAATTAAACGTGTTCAAATTAGAAATCTTTTGAATTGTCGTTGCAAAAATGGTGTTTGTGCAAAATGTTATGGCAAAAATATGTCAGGTAAAAACATTGTTAATGTTGGTGAAGCTGTTGGTGTTATTGCAGCTCAATCAATTGGTGAGCCAGGAACACAGCTTACAATGCGTACCTTCCACACCGGCGGTGTTGCCGTTGCGGCAGATATAACAAAAGGTTTGCCTCGTGTTGAAGAATTATTTGAAGCAAGAAGGCCAAAAGGTCAAGCTGTTATTTCAGAAATTGCAGGTAAATTAAGCGTTCATGAAGAACCAAGACAATATATATTAACAGTTAAAAATGCTGAAGATGAAGCAGTTTATGAAGTTAAAAAACCAGTATTCTTAAAAGCAAAAGATGGAGACGTTGTTGAACCAGGTGCACAACTTACTGAAGGTTCAATTAACCCAACCGACCTTCTTAGAATTAAAGGTTTAAAAGGACTTCAGGACTATTTGCTTTCAGAAGTTATAATGATATATAAAGGTCAAGATGTTACAATCAACGACAAGCACATTGAAGTTATTATTCGTCAGATGTTAAAGAGAGTTAAAATTGAAAACAGTGGAGACACCAATCTTCTTCCTGGCGATGTTATTGATGTGTTTGATTACGAAGCAGAAAACGAGAGGGTTTTATCTGAAGGTGGCGTTCCAGCAACAGCAAAACGTGTGCTTCTTGGTATAACCAAAGCCGCACTTTCAACCGAAAGCTTCTTATCTTCTGCATCATTCCAAGAAACATCAAGAGTTTTAACTGATGCTGCATTAAAAGGAAAAGTTGATCATTTACGTGGATTAAAAGAAAACGTAATTATAGGTAAACTTATTCCAGCAGGAACGGGCTTAAAACAATATAGAGATATCTATCCAAAAGAGGTTGAAACAAAACGAGAGGATTTAGAAGAAACAACAGAAGAAGATGTTTTTGTTGGTTAAATAAATAATAAAAATGCAGTAATGATGTAACAGGATTACTGCATTTTTTAATGCTCCATTTTTTAATGCCTGTGCGAAAAAGGTATTTACAATAAAAAAAACTTGTGTTATAATAAAACTAAGAGGTAAAAAAAATGAAAAATGTTTTGGAAGAATTAAAAAAAGATTTAGACAATGTTGATTTTACGTTGGTAACCATGAGCGAATATGATGCCGGCTTTAGTGAATGTGCCGAAAAGTTTATAGGGAAGATGGGCGATAAAAATCTTCAAGCCAATCTTACGGACTTTAATAACATGGAAGGTGCTTTGGTTGAAAATGGAAAACATATTGTTGCATTGGATGAGTCTATTGAGGGTGTAGAAAAAGATTTGGGTTTTGAATTTAAGCATATTGAGCACACACCATACAACACAAGGGATTTTGATTCAGACCACGATTTTATGTTGTTTTATAATTCGGATTGTATTGCTTCTGAGTTTTTGAGTGATACCAATATGACACCTGAAGACATTAGGTCTAGGTTGTTAGAAAACGCAACAAAAAGAGCACAATCATTAGAAAACGACAAGAAAGTAAAAAAATACTTATCTTTAAGTGAAAAACATGAAGGAATTAAGAACTCCACTCGTCTTTTTGATAGAATTAGGGCAAAAGGTTTAGAATCCAGATTAACAAAATCAAAAGAAAGTGTTGGTGAATATATAAAACTTTCGATAGCCTTAAAAGCATCTGGAAATTTAAAAAGTGCCTATACAAAATATGAAACAGAAATGGAAGAAGCTCGCAAAGAAAGAATGCGTTTAATCACTGAAAAGGGCGAGGCGGTGAAAAATATTAAAGCAACTGCCGGGAATTATCTTCGTTTTAAACTTGCAGCTATTTACGACAAATATTATGATGATTTGCAATATCAAGAAACATCCGCAAAAGAAATAATGCATGATATGATTAGCGGTAAACCAACATATGGTCTTTATGGTGTAAGGGGCCTATTTGATAAAAGATTCGATAAAGCGTATGAAAACTATCAATTGGCAAAACTTGCTGCGGAGAAAGATGGCAAAGATATGTCAAGAATGAGCGAAAACGAACAGTATTCATATTATAAATTTGCACAAGAAGTTCAAGATATAATAAAAAAAGGTCTTGGCAAAGATTCAAAAGGCAAAACTGGAAAACTTGTTTTAGAGGCAAGGGAAAAGTGTTTTGGAGAAGAAAAGAAATCCTTTACAGAAATGGAGAGGGTTGACCAAGATAAAATAATAGATTTGTATGTTTCTTTATATAAGAAAAGTAAAGAATTAACGGCAAACACAGAAACTAACAGAGAAACAAACTAACAGATTAATTGTGTAAAAAAAGATAGCGAGAACTGATTTCTTCGCTATCTTTTTTAAGATTCAAACAAACAAAATGATGTTGCGTAGCACAAAAAATCACACATATAGTTTATTTAATTAACAAAAAAATATCATTTTTTCAAAAAAACATAAAAGTTGCAACTTATTTTTTACAATTTCATATAAAAATATAAAAAATATTTTTTTTTGGTAAATTATTTTATTTTTTCTGATCAGTATGATATAATAAAAACAGATTTGGTAAGGAGGAGAAGGTGGAAAATAATGAACAAGAAGCAAAACAAGGCGCAGTTGAATTAAGGTTAACAAGCCAATTCTTAAATGCAATGCTTGGTGTTATTGCTTTAATACTTTGGATTATTACTCGTGTTTGCGTTAGTTTTGGTGTGGCACCTGGTGTGTTTACAGGCATAATGAGTCTGCTTATTTTTTCACTAACATTTTGCGGCACGGTTTGGGCATACGTTAGAAACAAAAAACCAACATTGGAGTTAGTCCTTAACGCTGGCATTTTGTTATTAGCCCTTTGCTTTATGCCTTGGTAAAGATTAAAAAAAATAAAACAAAAATTTACAACAATCTACTTAACATTGATTTATTTAGAATGTTGTATTTTTGTATTTTGCGGGTAATACTAAATTAAAAAAGGAGTCAAAATGAAAAAAATTATAAAATATCTATTGGTATTGATTTTTATTGTTCCTGCGGCATTTATGTTTTTTGCATGTGGAGAAACAGATAATGGTGGAGGAAATAACCCCGGTGGCGGAACACCATCCAATTTAGGCACACTGTACGGAATTTATGTTCAATATGGAGATGAAGAAAAACAGCAAAACTATTGGTTTTCAACCAATTTTGAATATGGTGAGGATGTTTCTGAGGTTCATAATTATAAAATAATTGCAAACTATAGAAAGAATCCCAATTTAGAAATTGATAAAAATAATCCAGACCTAACCATAGAGTATTTTATGAAGAGCTATTCTGATGGTGGTGAGGTTCGCACGCCAATTCAAACAATTCCAGAAACGCCAGATGTTGGTAGTTATTTAATTGTTATTACATACCAGCAACAAACAGCAGAAATCAGTTTTTATGTTGAACAAAACACAAGTGAGGATCCAAACTATTCATTTGTTGTTAAATCTGCTGGTGAAACTGAAGACAACACATATGCTTATAACACAGAAGATGATGTTGTTGTGAGTGTTAAAGATGCAAACAATCAAAATATTAGCAATGATAATTTCTCTTCAGTTTATTATTTGACAGAAGCACAATATGAAGAGTATTCACAATGTGAAGATACTTTTGTTGCAAAACAAGAATATTTAAGCAATATTATGAGCGGTAACAATATTGATAATTGGGTTTCAACCGATGAAAATGGAAGAATAATGACCGGCTCATTAGATGTTGGCACATATTATTTCTTCACATATGTTTACTCAATGGGAAATTACTCAACATGTTACACCAACCCGGTTAGAGTTGTTGTTAAAAAAGGAACAATAATCGTTTCAACTGTTGGGAATTTTGAATTAAAGGGTGAATTTGATGTTTGGAACAACTATAGTAGTGCAGACTGGGACAGCGAAACACTTACACTTGCAGACGTAACAATTTCAACAATTGATTATACCCAAGACGATAATCCAGGTTTATATTTTGGAGATACGCCACTTTCATATTTTGGGAATTACGTTTTTAGTTCTCCAGAAACAAAGATTAAAGGCATAGGGAATAATCTTCAATCAGTTGATTTTGTTTTGAATGAAGAATATCAAAATAACTATAACACATTGCCATCAATTCAAATTCCTGTAGTAATAAACAAATACGCAATTTCTCGTCCTTGTGTTTATGGGACTTATGAAGATATTGATTATGAAACCACATATAATGGGAGTGAAATTAATTTCACAGAACAACTTCAATATTATTCTAACACATTATCAAGCATAACAAATGCAACCAAAACAAATGCGGGCACATATACTTCCGTTATTTCCATTAAAGAACCAGAGTTTTTTGAATGGGATAATAGATATTTGTCCGAAGGCTACAATTATGGAGAGTTTAATACCACAAATAATACTGCCTCCTTTGTTTGGAAAATAAACAAAGCATATCAAACCGGTTTTAGAGTTAAAGTAAAAAATGCCTCTGGCGAATTTAATAACAGCAACTATAGTGGTGGTGAAACTGCTTGGTATAACAATAACGGCGGTATTGATATTGAAATTGTTTATGATGATGAAAACATTATTCGTCCAGCAACAACAAACTGGTATTGGGCATTCTTGCATGATGATTCAACATCAACGGGTAATGGAACCCTACTACATTCAGAAACACAAAACAGTAGACTAAATAAAATAAATGTAACAGAATGTGGGTCTTTATGTGTTTATCTTGCAAACACTGGAGATAGCAATTTTGAACCATTTGGTGATATTGAGAATATAACAGAAGATTCAACCATTGCATTCCAATTTGGCGTTGTTAAAGCAGAGCTTCCAAATGCAACGGAAATTCAAGCACAATTAAATAGTTACCCAGAAACAGTACAGTTGAGTGCTGATAATAATGATCAATTCACCGTGCCAGCCAGCATGTTCCCAACAAACAGTTATTCTTCTCAAGGTACTTGGGTTTTGAAAAACACATACGGAGATGTTAAGAACGTTGGAGATAGTGTGAATGGTTCTTCAAGTGCGGGCGACACATTTAGTTGGACATTGAGTTTTGTTCCAACATTATCAGATATTTATAACGTTTTGGACAAAGTGTTTATTTTGGAATTAATCCATAAAGATTTACCAGTTGCCAATGATATAAGTGCCGATTTAGAGGTTCTTACGCAAACAACACATAAACTACTTTACCATTTGTATAGTGGTGATAACTACACATTAAAGGTTCCAGAATCAATTGTTCCAACAACCGATTATAGTGAGTATGGTGATTGGCGTTTATATGACCAAAATGGAATAAATTGGTCAATAAATTCAGAATCATATGATTATCAACGTGTTGTTGTGACTGGACCAGGAGAGTGGACATTAAAATTTGAACCACAAAAGGGTGGAATATATCGAGGGTTTGAGGTAACTCTTAATGTTATTGTTCAAGTTCCATTTACTGAAGATGTATCAGATGATTTAGAGTGTTACGAAAGCGAACAAAGTGGTTACAATTATGAGTATACACTAAAGATTGTTAACAATAAAATAACAATTCCAGCAGGGTTAATTCCAACAAACACGCACACAGATTTGGGTGAATGGAAACTATTTAACGAAGATGGTAATGAGGTTCAAGCGGGTGATGAACTAACAAGAACAGCCGTCGCCTACGAGTATGGTTGGTACTTCTTATTTGTTCCAACAGACACAAATTATGCAGAGAATAAATATTTCTTTAAACTTATAATTCAAAGTGATTTACCAGTTCCAGTTGCTAATGATTTGAACAATTTGTGGAATGGAACAGAATATACATATTCCCTTACTATTGAAAATGACGTAATAACAATTCCTACTGCATTATTCCCAAATAACACATACAACACTTATGGTCATTGGGAATTATATGACAATAATGGTGAGATAGTACTATTTGCAAATTCACAACAGACCAGAACAGCACCAGGTCATGAAAACTGGACATACAAGTTTATACCAAATAATGAGTTGTATGACACTTTTGAAGCAACTATAGACATTGTTATTCAAACAAGATACAACGTTAATATTGTTATCGACGATTTGAACAGTTATAAAAACGATTATGACAATTACATATACTACATTTATTTAGAAAATAATAGCAACACTGTAACAATTCCTACTGCATTAATTCCTCAAACATCACACACAACAGAAGGACATTGGGAATTATATGACGGTGACGGTAACAAGAGAGAAGCGGGAGATGTTATTACAGTTAATTCGACGGGTAGTTTTGCGTGGACATTCAGATTTGTTCCAACGAATGAATTATATGCAGAAGCGGAAGTTATAGTTTATGTTAATTTCTACTACACAATACCAAATAGCTATTACACAGATATTAATGCAGTAATCAACGATGAAACAGCAAGAACAATACAGTTGCAAGGTACAGATGAAATAGAAGTTCCATATATAGTTCCATCAACCGTTTACACGGAAGGGGCGTGGACACTTTACACTGATAAAGATGTAAAAGTAATTGGTGGTAGAGGACTTAGCGGTTATGCCGAAGGTGAATACACTTGGAAATACGTATTTGAATTCAATACCACAGGGAACTACAATTTAACACATTATGCAGAACCTGTTGAGATAACAATCATTGTTGTTGCAAATAACTAATATAAAATAATAAAAATATGGGAGTTAGTATTTTATTTCTCCCATATTTTTTTAATTATCTATTGTTTTTTATGGCCGAGTGTGTTATTATAAAAATGAAGGGGTAAGTTAATGAAAATATTAGAAGACGAGGGTTTCTGTACTAGTTGTGGAGCCTATGGCGAATATAAATATGGCGATGATGATTATAGCTTACTAGTTAAAAATTTAGTTAATTATAAAAAGTATAAAGATATATTTATTTACGAATGTCCAAATTGTGGTTTTATTTCAACCGACATAACAAATGAAGAAGGTGTTTTATTTGGCGGAGAAAAGAACACATATGAGTATAAGCAAGTTTATAACTATGCATATCTTAAAGGTTTAGATAAAGATTTATACGAAAGGCATTCAGAGAACGTTCCAGCAAATATGTATGAGGCGTATGCTCAGGTTTTAATCAAATCTGGCGATTATGAAAAACTAATTCGCGTTTTGTTTAGATGCATTGAATTAAAGCTTATGATGGCAAAAATGTATAGACGTTCTCAGGACGAGCTTTCTGGCGAAGAAGAAAATGATGATGAGTATGACGAACTTGACATGCTAATTAAAGAAAGCATAGAAATTAATCGCAAACAAATTGATTATTATTATGGATTTGTTACCTCAAAAAATGTTTACTTAAAATTAATATATATTGAAAATCTTGTTGCTCTTGGTAAAAGGGCAGAGGCATCAATGTTATTTGATCAAATGTGCAGAAAAATGACAATTTCAAAAGATTTGAAAGATTATATGTTCACAGTGCTAGGTGATTAGGAGGAAAAATGGCGGACTATGCTTTTATTGATCAACATTTGCACACAATATTTTCTGATGAGGAATTGTGTGATGAGACCCCAGAACATATTTTGGGCAAGGTTCAGGCATATGTTGAAAAATATAATAGAATCAATAACACAAACGCAAAGTGTTTGATCAGTTTTGCAGATCATAACACAATTCTTTCTAGCGTTGAGGCTCAAAGGCTTCTTAGAACTGGGAAATATCCAAATGTTGAATACGTTAATGGTTGTGAATTTACAATTGACCTTACCGAGCTTTCTAAATTTTATGATGGAAAAAAGCTTTTTACCCGTTGTCATATGCATGGGTTCAACTATGATGAAAAAAATCCAGAATTAATTGCATATAGCAAAATAACACACCTTCATTTCACCAAAGAGGATAACCTTGGATTGCAAATATGTGCTGGTAGGCGGGCAATTAGCGAGGAGTTGGGAATAACAGTTCCTTTCACCGCCTTAGAACCACTTGCTTCTATGGGGCAGTATTCTAATTTTAAGCAAGAATTTTTGGACTTATTTACTGAATATTGTAGAAACAACAAAATAAAATTTAATAGAAATGATGTGATGAATATTCTTAATGAATATATTGTTCAAACACCAGAAAAATATAAAGGCGATTACAGATATCAAGTTACATATAACCCGTCAGCCTGTGGTATGGGACGATTAAAATTATCAGAAGCAGTAAGAATGGTAAAAAAAGCAGGCGGACAAGTTGTATTTGCTCACCCAGGATTAATTAGTGCAAATGTAAGTTTAATTCCTAAAGTTGTAAAAAAACACGGGGGAGATGAAAGGCAGGCACTATTAGAAATAAATACTTCAAATAAGAAAAATAAAAAAACGATGGAACTTATTAGATGCCACTATGCAAAACTACTTTTGAATGAGTTGTTGGATGGTGCAGAACAAGTATGTGGAACCAAAATTGATGGTTTGGAAACATATTATTCGATGAATTTTATTAATAGATTCGATAAAATAGTTCATGAAACATGCCGTTCACGAAAAATGTTTGAAACGTGCGGAAGTGACTACCACGGCGAGCATTTTCCAACACACAAAACAATTGGTTCGGTTTTCCAACATGGCGTTCAAAATCAGTATATTAAAAATGAAGGAATACTAAAAGCAAGAGAATTATTTATTCGTGTTGCAAATATTTCAGGAGCGGATTATTTTGTTTCAAGAATTCCGGTAAGCGATGTCAGTCATGCAAAATTTATTAATGATAAGGGTAAGGTTATTGAGTGGGGAAAACTAGATGAGATAATTGACGATATTAATAAAATCAATGTTAAATCAATGGCAGAAAAAGCAACGCCATTTGAAACGGAAAACCCAACGAACACAATTAAGGCAACATTTGAAGAGCGAATTAGAAATCTTGTTCATGTTGAAGAAATGTTTGATGAAATATTGGAAAGAATGTCAGAGCATAGAGACTACACCAAGGTTATGTTAAGGCTAGATAAATTTGCAAAGAATATATATAACGGAATTCAGAATATTGAAAAAATTGTACGAAACGCAAGCGATATCATTGATCCAGAACTATATAAGCAGGTTGTAACGTTAACAAAGCACATTCACAGTAAGTATTTGAAAGTTTTAGAAAAAGACCCCAAGTTTGTTTCAAGGCTTCAAAAACAACTTGGTAAAAGGTATGGAAAAAATAAAACATATATTGATAAAATTGCAACAATCACAATTAAAGAAAAGGAAAAGGGTGAATAAACTTTCACCTTTTTTGATGGCTTTTGTAACTGATTAAAAAATATATTTAATCTTATGCAAAATGTTAATTTTATTTGTAAAAAAATTACAAATATGTTAAGATTATGGTTAGTTAAAACAAAGTGTTTTTATTTCATTTTGTTAAACAAATTTGTGTTAAAAACACAACGTAGTATTGTATAAAAAACAAAGGAGCAAGCAAAATGTACGAAATAGTTAAAAATGAGAAAAATGAAGTTGAAATCAAAATAACTTTAGATGCAGAAAAATGGGACACATATATTGAAAAAGCATATCAGGCAAATAAGGGTAAATTTGCAATTCAAGGTTTTAGAAAAGGTGCAGCCCCAAGAAAAATTATTGAAAAAAATTATGGGGAAGGAGTTTTTTATGATGAGGCTCTAGACCTAGCATTTGCTGATGAATATGGCGCATTTTTAGATGTAAATAAAGAATTACAAATAATTGATCAACCTTCTGTTTCAATTGAAAAGTTAGGCAAAGAAGGTTTGGTTTTCACCGCAAAGGTTCCACTTCTTCCAGAGGTTAAACTTGGAGATTACAAAGGGTTAACAGTTGAGGCATACAAAGAAGAACTAAACGAAGAAAAGGTTGAAAAACAATTAAATCAAGAGAGAGAACGTCTTGCAAGATATGTTGAGGCGGGGGAAGATGCAACGGCAAAACTTGGCGATTTTTCAACAATAGATTTCACAGGTTTTGTTAATGGAAAAGAGTTTGAAGGCGGTAAGGCAGAAAACTACAGATTGGAACTTGGCTCACACAGTTTTATAGATAATTTTGAAGACCAAATTGTTGGAATGAAGGTTGGAGATAAAAAAGACATTAATGTTAATTTTCCAGAAGACTATCCAGCAGAAGAATTAAAAGGTAAACCTGCAGTTTTCAAAATCAAACTAAACAAACTTGAAAATAAAGAACTTCCAGAATTAAATGATGAGTTTGCTTCAAACTGTTCAGAATTTGAAACATTAGAAGAGTATAAGGCAGACATAAGAAAACACATGCAAGAATCATTAGATGAAAGGGTTAAAAGAGAAAATGAGAATCGCCTTTTAGACAAGTGTGTTGATAACGCAACAATTGATATTCCAGATGCACTTGTTGAAAGACAATTAGATATGTTTATTCGTGATTTTGAAACAAGGCTTAGCTATCAAGGATTAAAATTAGATGACTACTTAAAATACACAAATTCAGATGTTAAGGCTCTTCGTGATAGTTATCGTAACCAAGCAGCAAAGGCTGTTAAAACAAGACTTGTTTTGGAAGAAATAATCAAAAAAGAAAAATTAGATGTAACTGAAGAGGAATTAAACGAAAAACTCGAAGAAACAGCAAAGAAATATAATAAAACATTAGAAGAACATAAAAAATCGTTAAATGATAACAATATTGCGTATATTAAAAATGAACTTTTAATGGATAAACTTGTAGATTTTCTTACAAAAAACAACACTATTGCCTAAATTAAATTTTTGAAAATAGTGTATAATAAATAATACAAAGCACTGGCAAAAGGTAGAAATGCTTTTTGCCATTAATATTAAGGAGATAATATGTTAATACCAATGGTGGTTGACCAAACGGGCAATGGTGAAAGGTCATATGATATTTATTCAAGATTATTAGAGGATAGAATAATTTTTCTGTCTGGCGAAATAACCGATGAGACCGCAAATAGTGTTGTTGCACAGCTTGTTTATTTGGAGGGTAAAGACCCAGAAAAAGACATTTCATTATATATCAACAGTCCTGGAGGAAGTGTTAGTGCAGGGCTTGCAATATACGACACAATGAACTTTATTAAATGTGATGTAACCACAATTTGCGTTGGGCTTGCAGCGTCAATGGGTGCGTTTTTGCTTTCTAGCGGAACAAAGGGTAAAAGATTTGCTCTTCCAAATAGTGAGATTATGATTCATCAGCCTTTAGGTGGCGCACAAGGTCAGGCAAGCGATATTGAAATTCAGGCTAATCATATTAAAAGAATTAAGGATAAGATTAACAAAATATTAAGTGAAAACTCAAATCAGCCATTAGAAAAGGTTGAAAAGGATACCGATAGGGATAATTATATGTCTGCAAAAGAAGCCCTTGAATATGGTTTAATTGATAAAATTTTTGATAAGAGGAAGTAAGATTTTTAATGGAGAATAAAGAATTACGTTGCTCATTTTGTGGTAGGCCACAAAGAATAGCAAAAAAATTAATATCAAGCCCTAATGCAGACGCATATATATGTGATGAGTGTATTGAAATATGCAGAGATATTATGCATGAAGCGGTTCCATCAAAAGACCTTGGTAAAATTGATCTTCCCGTTCCTGAAGAATTAAAAAAGGAACTAGATAAATATATCATAGGTCAAGATGAGGCCAAAAAAGTGCTTTCTGTTGCGGTTTATAACCATTACAAAAGAATTAACTATAAACTAGAACACGGCAACACCAAAGAAGCGCAAAAAAGTGATGAATATGTTGAACTAGACAAAAGTAATATTTTAATGGTTGGCCCAACTGGTTGTGGCAAAACACTTTTAGCAAAAACGCTTGCAAAAATATTGCAGGTGCCATTTGCTTGTGCGGATGCAACAACGTTAACTCAGGCGGGTTATGTTGGAGATGATGTTGAGAACATTCTTTTAAAGCTAATTCAAAATGCCGATTTTGATATAAAAAAGGCAGAAAGAGGTATTATTTATATTGATGAAATAGATAAAATAACAAGAAAATCAGAAAATACCTCAATAACAAGAGACGTGTCTGGCGAAGGGGTTCAGCAAGCACTACTAAAAATTATTGAAAGCACAGTTGCGAGCGTTCCTCCACAGGGCGGAAGAAAACACCCACAACAAGAAAATATTCAAATTGACACAACAAACATTTTATTTATTTGTGGTGGGGCGTTTGTTGGTTTGGAAAAAGTTATTAAAAACAGATTAAGCGTTTCGTCACTTGGATTTAATGGTTCATTACAAAACGCAAAGGAAGAAAAATTAGAGGATTACTTTAAGCAAGTTCAACCACAAGACTTTATTAAATATGGTTTAATTCCTGAATTTGTTGGAAGATTACCGGTTTTTGTTGGATTAAACGATTTAGATGAATCTTCACTGGTTAGAATATTAACAGAACCTAAAAATGCAATAATAAAACAATACAAAAAACTTTTGGAAATGGACAATATTGAATTGGAGTTTGACTCAGAAGCAATTAAAACCGTTGCAAGACGAGCAATAGAATTGAAGACTGGGGCAAGGGGTCTTAGAACCATATTAGAAGACCATATGTTAAACATAATGTACAAAGCACCAGAAGATAAATCAATTAAGAAAATTGTTGTAACCCCAAGTGTTATTGTTGACAACGAACAGCCAATAATAATAAGGGCAAGCGAGGAACAATTAGATTCAGCCGTTAACGAATAATAAACAATAAAAAAACCAAGCACAAATTCGTGCCTGGTTTTTTTATGCTAAATGTTGAAACTTAATTTATTGCTTACATGCTGTTAAAATATGAATGGACGCTCATATATCCGTCAAAACGCAGTTGGATTTTTAACATAAAATTATTTGTGCGAAAATCAAAAAATAAAATAAATTGCAATAAAATTGGAAATAAAACCCATAAAAAACGCATTAAATGATATTTTTATTCTTCATCTTCTTCAGATTCTTGAACTATTAGGTTTGTTAACTTTTCAAAAGAGAAGGAGATTGAAGGATTTTCGGTGAATTCAAGATAAGACATTCCACCGCTTAATGATGGAGCATTTAATTCTTTATTTTCAACCTTTGCCATATCTGTGCCAACTTCTATTGCATTAATTTTAATTGTTGTTGTTGATGTGTAAATAAGGTCACCTCTTGTGTAGGTTAGTTCAACAACTGCATACAAATCTTCCGTTTTGTCAAAAGCAAATGGCAAGTCATCGGCTTCGTATATGTCTTCTTTTTGAATTGGTTGTGATAGTTTTCCAATTGTATCTTCATCTAAAGAATAAACAATGCTTGTTTCTCGTTCGTTGTATCCAAGTTTTAATGTGAATTCAGTTAGTGATGTGTCACCACTATAATCATTTGTTCCATAGTCAAAATCAATACTGCCAAGTGAAACATATTCAAGGTCAGGGCATTCAAATAATGCGATGTATATCCCAGCATTTTTTAGGTTAACAATAAATGAATATTCTGCCTCGGTTGAAACAACCTTGTCATCATGAACCCAACAAATAAATTTGTTTGGTGTTTGTGAAAGTGTGTTTTTGGGAATGGCTTTAATTGTTACACGCGTTCCTTCTAAATATGTGTCATTTCCACCAACAACATCTCCGTATCTTGCCCCAAAAACATATGCAGAAACATCATACTTTTGATATGTTTCTCCGCAGGCACAAAGTGCAAAACTAAAAAAGAAAAGCAGGGTAGCAACCATTATTGATAAAAACTTGTTTTTCATATAAACTCCCAAAGGTAAAATTGCTATATTTTTATAGTAATAGTATTATATATTTTTCTAAAAAAAGTCAAATAAATTGTAACAAAAAATCATAAATTAAAAATTTATATTTTTATTTTTCTTGCATAAAATACATACCGAGGAGATTTTATGTGGGAGTTTTGCATTAATTTATCGGACAAAAATATTTCCGCTTCAAAAAAGATATATTTAGCATTAAAAGACTTTTGTAAGGATTTTAATGGTATTGTTACAACATATGAAAGGTGCGATAGTATTTCTATTTTAGTTTCATGTGAAAAATGCGATGAAATGCGAATTAAGCACTATATTGGGCAATTAATAAGCGAAATAATATGTGTTGACTTTAAGTTGAATTACCTAAAAGAGAACTTAACACTTCCAAATTTAGACACGGTCAGTAAGAATGCGTTTTTGCAGGCACTACTTAGTTTTGATAAGGAGTCGGATAGATACATAATTGAAGAACAATTAGATTTAGAAAAATCCATAGATGTTGAGGCTTTTTATTTTTTTAAACTTGCCAGTCTTCGCGAAAAATGGAAAGAACTTGTTAAAATTGCCAATGACAACAAAGCTTATCTTTCATCAAACGACACGTTGGTTGAACTCCTTAAATTTTTGGTTGATAATTTGGAGCTTAAATGCGAGGCGGTTAATTTAATGCAGAAGGATAATAAACTACTTTTCTACGACACCAATTTTAATCTTCTTGGGCAGAATGATATTTCAGAAAAAGATATAGACAGCACAATAATATCTAGTCTGATTGCACTTGCTCCAAGAAATGTGAATATTTATTGTGCGGACAGTTTTAACAACAACCTTGTTCATTTGTTAAAGCAAATTTTTGATAAAAGAATTAATTTTTTGAATGTAGATGGGATTTCAAGCTTGTAAAAAATAAAAAAGTGTTGACATTGCTAAAAATATTTAATATAATATGGGCATCTTTAATCTAAATGTGATAAAAAGACAAGTAGTTACCATGCTGGTGTTACCAGAGAAGTTGCCTTAGGCTGGAAGCAACAAACATCTATTGGATAATGAAACCACTTTTTAATTTAGCGACCGCCAGTTCGATACTGGTTTAAATAAGTGACCAAAAAAATTTGGTAATAAAGGTGGAACCACGGTTATTTTAATCGTCCTTTGCATTAGTGCAAAGGGCGTTTTTTGCATTTGACTAATGTTTGTGTTTGCGTGCATTAGAATTAAAGGAAAAGGAGAAAAATATGGAAGATGAAAAATTAGAAAAATTACAAATGAGCAGGCACTCATTATCTCACGTGCTTGCAAAGGCCGTTAAAAATATTTTTGGCAATGATGTTAAGTTGGCTATTGGTCCAGCAATAGACAATGGGTTTTATTATGATTTTGACATGCCAAGCATAACCCCAGATGTTTTTGATAAAATTGAAAAAGAGATGAGAAATATCATCAATAGCAATCAGGAATTTAGAAGGGAAGAAGTTTCAAGGGCAAAGGCATTAGAAATGTTCAAAGATGAACCATATAAAAAAGAACTAATTAACGACCTTCCAGAAGGCGAAACTATTTCTGTTTATTATCTTGGTGATGATTTTGTTGACCTCTGTCGTGGGCCTCATGTTGAAAACACGTCAAAGCTACAATCGTATGCCTACAAAATCAGCCGTGTTAGTGGTGCATATTGGAAGGGTGACGAGCATAATAAAATGCTTCAAAGAATATATGTTTATGCTTTTGCAGACAAAAAACAATTAGCTGATTATGTTGCACAAATTGAAGAAGCTAAGAAAAGAGATCACAATAAAATTGGTCGAGAACTTGAATACTTTACAACCGTTGACTACATTGGACAAGGGCTTCCAATTATGCTTCCAAAAGGTGCAAAAACAATTCAGATTATGCAAAGATTTGTTGAGGACGAGGAAGAAAAGAGGGGTTATTTATTAACCAAAACTCCATTTATGAGCAAAAATGATTTATTTAAGATTTCTGGACACTGGGATCATTATAAAGATTCTATGTTTATTCTTGGTGACGAAGAAAAAGATAAAGAAGTATTTTGCCTTAGACCAATGACTTGTCCATTTCAGTATCAAGTATACTTAAACAAGCTTCGTTCATATAGAGATTTACCAATGAGGTTGGCAGAAACGTCAACATTGTTCAGAAATGAGGCAAGTGGAGAGTGTCATGGGCTTATTAGAGTTAGACAATTCACTATTTCTGAAGGGCACCTTATGGTAAGGCCAGACCAATTAGAAGATGAGTTTAAGGGCTGTTTAGACCTTGCAACATTTATGCTTAAAACTGTTGGATTATATGAGGATGTTTCTTTTAGATTTTCAAAGTGGGACGAAAATAATAAAGAAAAATATATTGGTAGCAAAGAAGAGTGGGAAAGAGTTCAGGGCGAAATGAGAAGAATATTAAACGACCTTGGAATTAACTACTTTGAAGCAGACGGTGAGGCTGCATTCTATGGCCCTAAACTTGACATTCAAATAAAAAATGTTCATGGTAAAGAGGACACAATAATAACAATTCAAATAGACTTCCAAATTGCAGAACGTTTTGGAATGTTCTATACCGACGAAAATGGTGAGAAGAAATTACCATATATTATTCATAGAACATCACTTGGTTGTTATGAAAGAACACTTGCATATCTTCTTGAAAAATATGCAGGAGCACTTCCATTATGGCTTTCTGCCGAACAGATTAAAGTTCTCAACATATCTGATTCAAGTGCAGAATATGCAAAAGAAATTAATAACAAGTTATTAGTAAATGGTTTTAGAAGTTTTGTTGACTTAAGAAACGAAAAAATTGGTTACAAAATTCGTGAGGCAGTAACAAGCAAAATTCCATACATGATTATTGTTGGTGACGGCGAAAAAGAAAAAGGAACAATTTCGGTTCGTGGTAGGGGTAATGAAAACATTGCGGACATTAGTCTAGAAGACTTTATTGCAAGGCTGAAAAAAGAAATCGAAGAGAAAAAATAGTCTTATTTTACAAATATTTTTCAAAAGGCAAGGACAACCCTTGCTTTTTGTTTTCTAGTGGGTTTGAGCAATTGTTAAAAAACATTCAAATTATTCACAAAATTAAAAAATATGTTGACAATGGTGGAAGCGTTTGATATAATATGTGCGTTATCGAGTAGAAGTTTCCACTTCTCACCAGTCGAAAAACAGTTTGACTGCGGAGTTTTGTTCTTTTCATTTTTTTTGATGGAATGGGTGGATTTTTCTATGTAAATCCACTCATTTCATTTTTTGAGTGGGTGCAAATATTAAAGGGGGATACAATCATTTTTAAGGAACTTTTAATTAATGAGCAAATCACAGCCAAAGAGGTTAGGTTAATTGGAGCAAACGGCGAACAACTTGGCATCATTTCAAAAGAAGCGGCTTTGGCAGAAGCAGAAAAAGAAGGGCTAGACCTTGTTATGATGTCTGCTGGTGGCGGAGTTGCGGTTTGTAAAATGTTGGATTACGGAAAATATAAGTTTGACGCAATCAAAAAAGAAAAGGAATTAAAAAAGAACCAAAAGGTAACCGAGGTTAAAGAAATTCAGCTTTCAATGACAATTGATAGGCGAGACCTGGAAATTAAAGCAAAACGAGGCTTTGAATTTTTGTCTGCGGGGAACAAACTTAAGGTTAGTTTAAGAATGAGTGGTAGGCAACAGGCGTATTCTGATAGAGCAAAAGAAGTTGTTAAAAATTTTTGTGAATTGGTTGCTGAAAAGGGTGCTCCAGACAAAGAGCCAGAGGTTGTTGGAAGAAACGTAATTGTGATTGTTTCACCTAAGAAATAACATATTGGGGAGTTGACCCCACAAAAAACAATGAAATAGATACAAAATGAAAGGAGATAGGATTATTATGCCAAAACAAAAAACACATAGCGGTGCTAAAAAAAGATTCAAAGTAACAAAATCTGGTAAAGTTATGTTTGCCAGAACAGACAGAGGGCATTTCTTAACAGAAAAAAGCCAATCTAGAAAGAGAAAATTAAGAAGAGGTGGCGTTCTTTCTAAAACTCAAGCCAAAAATATTAAAAGAATGATAAATGCGTAAGGTAAAGGAGAGGAAAGAAAATGAGAATTAAAAGATCTGTAAATGCTCTCAAAAAAAGAAGAGCAATATTAAAACAAGCAAAAGGTTATAGAGGAGCAAAATCAAAATTATATAGAGTTGCTCGTGAAGCCGTTATGAAAAGCGGACAATATGCATATATCGGCAGAAGACTCAAAAAGAGAAATTTTAGATCTCTTTGGATTCAAAGAATCAATGCTGCATGCAGAATTAATGATATTTCATACAGCAAATTTATGTTTGGCTTAAAGAAAGCAAACATAACTCTTAATAGAAAAGTTCTTGCAGATATGGCTGTTAATGATGCTGAAGGTTTTGCAAAACTTGTTGAAACAGCAAAAAATGCATAAGTTTAATTGAATTAAAAAAACTTAACCGAAAATCGATTAAGTTTTTTTATGCTGTTTTTTTGATTTGTTTGTGGAAGATATGAAATGAATAATTGTTAAAACAAATGTAATATCTTATTTGACAATCATGTCAAAAATAATTAAGATAAATGGTATGGAAGATGTAATTTTAGTTGATGAAAATGATAACCAAATTGGAACAATGGATAAAATGGAGGCGCACTTAAAACCATTTCTCCACAGGGCGTTTTCAGTTTTTTTGGTAAATAATAACAATATGTTAATTCAAAAAAGGGCCGTGGAAAAATATCACTCTGGTGGTCTTTGGGCAAACTCTTGTTGTAGTCACCCGCGGGCAAACAGAGATTTTATGGATAGTGTTTATGATAGGTTACGTTTTGAATTGGGGATAGAAGAAAAAATTAAACTTGAAGAACTGTTCAAATTTGTATATCTCTCAAAGTATAATGATAATCTTTACGAGCATGAGTACGATCATGTTTTGCTTGGTCAAATAGAAGATTATGATTTCAAGTTTAATAAAGAGGAAATAGCGGAGATGAAATGGGTTGACATCTCTTGGCTAAAAAAAGACCTCAATAAACATAAAGAAAAATATGCCACTTGGTTTCAGATGTGTGCACCAAGGGTTATTGATTATTTAGAAAGTAAAAAATGATGAGTACAAATAAATGTAACTGTACTCATTTTTTAATACCCAAACATATAATATAATTAAAATGGAGAATTCTTTTTTAGAGCTAAGATGTAAAGATGTTATAAATGTGTGCGACGGGAAAAAACTTGGACACATTGTTGATATTGTTTTTGAACTTCCAAGTGGGAAAATTAAAGGGCTAGTTGTTCCAATAAAACAGAGCGGATTTAATTTGTTTGGCTCTAGCAAGCAAGCATTTATTCCGTTTGGGCAGATATTAAAGATAGGGGTTGACACCATCTTGGTTGAGGCAATTAGTGACAATAAAAGTGATAATAATTCATATGTATTAAATGCTCCAAATAATAATAAATAATTATAAAATAATTAATTAAATAAATATATTATTAAAATATTTATTCCTTTGAAAAATAAGGGATTGATAATTATTATTAAACAATTTAATTAAATAATTTAATTATTTTTTTAATTAATTAAAATAATATTTGATTATTTTTTTATTATTATGTCAACAATCATTTTGAGGGTTGTTGTTATGGCCAAGTTTTTTGGGGTTTATAAGAATTCCAATTTAATAGTAAAGGTTGTGTTTTTAATTGTTTTTTTACTTATGGGTGGACTATGGGTGATTGGTAGTTTTACCAAAATTGACAGACTGGTTATGTTTATGGTTGGAACAATAATAGGCGGTATTTTAGTCAATGTTTTTTTATATGATTATGTTACTTCGGCAATAAATTATATATCTTCTTTTTTTTAATTTTGTTTGCTTTAAGCTTTAATTGGGTGTATTATTTCTTCTGTGAGGATTTACTATGGAAGAAACAATAGAAAAGAAAACCTTTTTAACTAAACTTAAAAATTTGTGGAATTACTTTTCAACTTATGAAAAAATTTGGTTTATTAGCATTGCTGTTTTGGCGGTTGTGCTTGCCATCATTTTCCCTGAAGAAGACGTTGGCGGGGTTAATGGATGGATAATTCTAACCCTATATTTAGTTGATATTCTTGCAAACATTTTGTGTGAGCTTTTAATATCGAAACAAAGTAAGTGGAATTTTATTGTTTCATTGGTGGTTGAAGTAACCGAAATTGCAATTTGCATTGTTTGTGCATATAGGTTTGCAACCATGGCAACAACACTTTTCTTCTGGATTCCGGTTGATATAATTAGTTTTATAAACTGGAACAGACACAAGGATAACAATGATGACAAATTGACAGTTGTTAGAAAACTTACGGGTTGGCAAGAGGTGTTGGTTATTCTTGGAATTATTGTTTGGACTATTGGTGTTGGATATTTATTAACACTAATAGATGTTGAATACGGCATTCTGGCGGATAACCCTGTGCTTGAAAATGTCGTGTGTTATCTTGATGCATGTGCGAGTGTTGTTGGAATTGCAAATGGATTATTTATTCTGTTTCGATTCAGAGAGCAGTGGATTGCTTGGTATATTGAAGCTTTATTGGAAACAGCCATAAATATTATTGCTGGTCAATGGATTCTTCTTTCGCTTAAGGCGGGATACTTCACTAACACCACTTATGGCTATATTAAATGGACAAAATACATAAAAGATAAGCAACAAGAAACAATACAAGCAGAACATAATAAACAATTATCAGCAGAAACGGCTTAATTATTAATCCCAAAATTCGTTTTGGGATTTTTTATTTTACTTGTGTCATGGCTGTTGGTATATTTAACTACCTTTAACTCATATATAAATATTTTTATTACTAATATTTAGTTTAATCGTTTTGCATTCTATCATTTTTATTGTATACTAGCACAAGGAGAATTTATGTTAGCAAAGGTTTTAAGTTATGGTCTAAATGGAATTGAGGGGTACCCTGTTACTGTTGAGGCGGACATTCAAAGCGGACTCAGTAAATTTGATATCGTTGGCCTTGCCGACACAGCAGTTAAAGAGAGTAAAGACAGGGTTAAGGCTTCAATAAAGAACTCAGGGTATCAATATCCGATTGATGCCATAACAATAAACCTCGCACCTGCTGACAAGAAAAAAGAAGGTCCACTTTACGACCTTCCCATTGCTGTTGCTCTTCTTTGTGCAAACGGAACTATTAATTATAACAAAGTTAAAAATATTATTTTCATTGGAGAACTATCGCTTGATGGGCAAGTTAAAAAAGTTAATGGAATATTACCGATTTTAATTTCTGCTAGAGCTAAGGGTTATAAGAATTTTATTATACCAGAAGAAAATGCAAATGAGGCTAGTTTTATTGACGGAATTAGTGTTGGGGTTGTAAAAAGTTTAACTCAAATTGTTAATCACTTTGTTAATGCTGAAGAAAACCCAATTGTTAAAGTTAAAACCTCTAATTTTAATGAAATTCAGCAAGAAGAGCTTGCTGGTGTTATAGACATGAAAAACGTTAAGGGGCAGGCAAGTGCAAAACGTGCACTTGAAATCGCTGCTGCGGGCGGGCACAATATACTAATGATTGGACCACCAGGAAGTGGTAAAACACTACTTGCAAAATGTTTTCCTGGTATTTTGCCGGAAATGACATTTGAAGAGGCGTTAGAGGTAACAAAAATACACAGCATTGCTGGTGAACTTGATGAAAGGCGTGGAATAATAACAAACAGACCATTTAGGTCACCACACCACACAGCAACAACGGTTGCACTTGCTGGTGGTGGAAAAAATAGCAAGCCTGGAGAAATAAGCCTTGCACACAATGGAGTTTTATTTTTAGATGAATTGCCGGAATATAATCGTCAATTTATTGAAACGTTAAGGCAACCATTGGAAGATGGTCAAATCACCGTTGCCAGAGCTAGTCAAACAATAACATATCCGGCATCGTTTACCCTTATAGCAAGCATGAATCCATGCCCTTGTGGCAATTATGGAAGTAAAACACAAAAATGTACCTGCACGCAAAATCAAATACATAAGTATTTAAGTAAACTAAGCGGACCAATAATGGATAGAATTGATCTTCACGTTGAAGTTGATTCGGTAAGTTATGATGATTTAACAAGCAAGCGGGAAGAAGAAAGTTCGGTTAACATTAAAAATAGGGTTAATAAGGCAAGACAAATTCAGGTGGAGCGTTTTAAGGATTCGAAGATTTTTTCAAATGCAAAAATGAATGTTGTTCAAACAAAAAAGTACTGTAATTTAAGTGCCGATGCAGAGGCTCTTGTTAAAAACGCTTTTGACAAATTGAAGTTATCTGCCAGGGCACATGACAGAATATTAAAGGTTGCAAGAACAATCGCCGACCTTGCTGGAAGTGCGGAAATATTGCCAGAACATATTGCCGAGGCAATACAATATAGATCACTTGATAGGAAGTATTGGTTATGATGTATAATGAAAACGAAAAAGCACTTGCGTATTTAAGCCAATATGAATTTATGACAAGTGCAAAGTTTGCTCAAATATTAGAGATTTTTGAATACCCAAAAGATATTTTTACAGAAAGCGCTGACAAGCTTTTCAAATTAAAAGATGTTCTTGGTGATAATTACGAAGTGTTTTTGGATGGTGTTTGTAAATACAACAATTCAAACTTCTTCTACGAACTTGAAAAAAGAAATATTTATTTCATAACAATAATGTCTCAAAACTACCCAGACAGATTGTTAAACCTAAAAAATCCACCATACGTGTTGTTCTATTGTGGTGACATATCACTTCTAAAAACAAAGTGTGTGGCAATTGTTGGAACAAGAAACCCAACAAGCTATGGCAAAGTGGTAACCGAAAAATATGCAAAAGAACTTGCAAAAAATGGTGTTACAATAATTTCTGGGCTTGCAAGTGGTGTTGACAAAATTTCTCATGAGGGTGCATTAGAAGTAGGCGGTAAAACAATTGCTGTGCTTGGCGGTGGATTTGATAATATTTATCCAGCAATGAACATAAATTTAGCACGAGAGATTGCAAAAAGCGGTTTAATTATCATAGAGTATTATGTAACCATAAAACCAACAAAGTATACCTTTCCAACAAGAAATAGAATAATTGCCGGGCTTTCTTCTGCGGTTTTAATAACCGAAGCTGGAGATGGCAGTGGCAGTCTTTACACAAAGGAACATGCAGATGAGGTGGGTATAGATTCTTATTGTGTGCCAGGGAATATAACGAGTGAAAAGTCATTTGCAACTAATGATTTAATCAAAAAAGGCGTCGCCGGCTGCACAACGTCACCAAACGATATTCTTGTTGATCTTGGAATCAATATTAATAAAAAAGCAAAAAAAGAAGCAAAATCATCACAAGAACAGTTAACAATAGAGGAAACAGCCATTGTTTCTGAACTTGAAAATGGCGAGCATGGTTTTGAATATTTACAAATTAAAACAGGATTTTCCACACAAATATTAAATTACAATTTGACAACTTTAGAAATTCGTGGAATAATTAAAAAATTGGCAGGGAATACATATATTCTTTGTTAAAATGCAAAATGGAGAATAAATGAAACTAGTTATAATTGAATCACCAAATAAAAGTGAAGCATTAAAGAAGTATTTGGGAGAAGGGTTTAAAGTAATGGCAAGTAAGGGCCATGTTAGAGACCTTCCAGAAAAAAGTTTTGGTGTTGACATTAAAAACAATTTTGAACCAGAGTATGTAACAATGCCAGACAAAAAGGCAATTGTTGAAGGAATTAAACGTGAAGCCCAAAAGGCAGAAAGTGTTTACATTGCTTCCGACCCCGATCGTGAAGGGGAGGCAATTGCTTGGCACATTGCATATTATTTAGGGTTTAAGCCAGAGGATAAATGCAGAATAACATTTAACGAAATTTCTAAAACTGCGGTTCAAGAGGCGTTAACAAAGCCAAGAACAATAGATGAAAACCTAGTTAATGCTCAGCAAGCAAGAAGAATTCTAGATAGGCTTGTTGGTTATAAGGTTTCACCAATTATATGTAAAAAAATTAAACCAAATTTAAGTGCGGGACGTGTGCAATCGGTTGCTCTTAAATTGGTTGTTGATAGAGAAAGAGAAATACAGAATTTTAAGCCAGAAGAATACTGGAATGTTTCTGTTAATCTTAATAAATTTGAAAACCCAATTAATTTTAATGCTTTAGCAGTTAAATATAAGGGTAAAAAAATAAAGCTAAAAAATGCAGAAGAGGTTGAAATTGCAACCGCCGGTATTGAAATGGCAGATTGTGTTGTTAAATCTGTTAAAAAAAGCAAAACAAGTTCACATGCCCCTGCTCCATTTACAACCTCAACAATGCAACAAGAGGCTCTTGCAAGGGCTGGTCTAACCAGTGCTAAATGTTCAAGAGCAGCACAAACGCTGTATGAGGGCGTTGAAATTGCTGGCGAGGGTAAGGTTCCACTAATCACATACATAAGAACCGACAGCACCAGGGTGTCTGATGGCGCTAGAGCAATGGCAAAAGAGTATATATTGAAAGAATATGGTCAGAACTATATTCCAGCAAAACCAAACATATACACAACTAAAAAAGATGCACAAGACGCACACGAGGCAATAAGACCAATTTCATTAAACAGAAAACCAGAAAATGTTAAGGCAAGTTTGCAACCAGACACCTATAAACTATATAAATTAATATACGAAAGATTTTTGGCGAGTCAAATGTCTCCTTGTGAATATGATAATGTTTCGCTAGATATTGACGCAAATGATTTAACATTTAGAGTTACAGGTAAAACTCAAACATTTGCTGGGTGGACGGTTGCATATAAACATACTGAAGAAAAGGCAGAAGATGAGGAAACAACTGATAAACTACCTCCTGTAACAGAGGGCGAAAAATTACATTTCAACTCAATAAAGAAGGAACAAAAATTCACCAAGCCACCACAAAGATACACAGAAGGAACATTAATTAAAGCAATGGATGAAAAAGGTATTGGTCGTCCTGCAACATATGCCCCAACAATTGCCCTTTTAATTAATAGGGAATACACTGGTCATGATGGCAAATATTTAGTTCCAACAGAAATGGGCAATACCATTACAGATTTCTTGCAAAAATATTTTGAAGCAGTATTCAATATTGACTTCACGGCAGATATGGAAGCAAAGCTTGACGAAATTGCGGAGAGTAGTGCCGATTGGCATAAGGTTATAAGTAAATTCTGGCGTTTTTTGGAACCATTACTAACAAATGCTAATGACGGCGAAAAAATGAAATCAGAACCAGAAAAAACAGATATTATTTGTGAAAAGTGTGGGCACTTTATGTTAATAAGAGAGGGAAGATTTGGAAAATTCCTTGGGTGCTCAAATTTTCCTGCATGTAGAAATATGAAACCATTAAATCAAACTGAAACCATATATAAAGGTATATGTCCAAAGTGTGGTAAAAGAATGATAGAAAGAAAAAGCAAGGCTGGTAAAACATATTATTCTTGTGAAGACTATAAAACTTGTAAGTTTATGAGTTGGGATGAAACAACTGGAGAAAAATGCCCAATTTGTGGAGAGCCACTTATTAAAAAGAAAATAAACGATAATGAAGTTGTTATTTGTAGCAACAAGGAGTGTAAAGGTGGTAACAAATAAAGAAGTTGTTGTCATTGGTGCGGGGCTTGCCGGTTGTGAAGCAAGCTTATATTTGGCTAACCTTGGTGTTAAAGTTAAACTGTATGAAATGAAAAAAGTGCAGAGGACTCCAGCACAAAAAATGGATGACTTTGCAGAACTTGTTTGTTCAAACAGTTTGAAATCAAATGACATTTTATCTGCGAGCGGGCTTCTTAAATGTGAGATGCTTAAACTTGGTTCAACACTTCTAAAAGTTGCAAATGACTGCAGGGTTCCAAGCGGTGGGGCCTTGTCGGTTGATAGGGAAAAATTTGCAAAAAATGTAACAGAATTAATAAAAAATAACAATAATATTGAAATAATTGATGAAAAAGTTGATAGTTTTGACTTGTCTTGTCCTACAATTGTTTGTGCCGGTCCATTAATTGAAGAAAAATTATTTGTATTTTTGAATGAGATTATTGGAGAGGATTCATGCTATTTTTATGATGCAATTGCACCAATTGTAACAGAAGAAAGTATTGATATGACCAGAGCATATTGGGGGAATAGATATAATAAAGGCGAAACTGCCGATTATCTTAATTGTTTACTTTCAAAAGAAGAATACTTAAAGTTTTACAACGAACTAATTAATGCCAAAACTGTTGAATTACATGAGTTTGAAAAATTAAAAGTTTTTGAAGGGTGTATGCCGGTTGAGATTCTTGCAAAAAGAGGCGAGGATGCTCTTAGATATGGACCAATGAAGCCGGTTGGAATTCGTGATGAAAGGTATGATGAAAAACCATACGCCGTTGTTCAACTCCGAAAAGAAAACTTAATGGCTAGTGCACTAAATTTAGTTGGGTTCCAAACAAATTTATTGTTTGGTGAACAAAAGCGTGTTTTTGGACTAATTCCAGCACTTAAAAATGCGGAGTTTTTGAGGTATGGAACCATGCATCGAAATAGTTACATTAATGCACCAAAAGCACTAAATCAATTTTCAAGCCTAAAAAAACATCCAAACATTTTTGTTGCTGGGCAATTAAGTGGTGTTGAGGGTTATGTTGAAAGCATGGCAAGCGGACTTTACTGTGCAATTAATATGTATAGATTGTTAAACGGAAAAAAGCAATTAAGTCTTCCAAGCACAACAGTACTAGGTGCAATTGAAAATTATATATATTCTGCAAGCGAAAAGAATTTTCAACCAATGAATGCTAATTATGGGATTGTTGATGCAGAAAATATAAGAGATAAAGAACAGAAAAAAAAGAACATATATGAAAAATCTATGGAAGAAATTGATAGATTTTTGGAAAAAATAAAGGAGAATTAATATGGAAAGTATGTTTAAGGGAACAACCATATGTGCGGTTAAAAAAGATGGTAAAACCGTGATATGTGGCGATGGTCAGGTAACAATGTCGCAGAGTGTTATTTTTAAGAACAATGCGGTAAAGGTTAGAAGGCTTTATAATGACCAGGTTGTTGTTGGGTTTGCTGGTTCTGTTGCAGATGCCTTTAGTTTAAGCGAAAGGTTTGAGGGAATGCTAAACAAATATTCTGGAAATCTTATGAAATCTGCAGTTGAGCTTGCTTCTCTTTGGAGAATGGATAAGGCATTAAGGCGCTTAGAGGCAATGATGATTGTTGCTGATAAAGAAAAATTATTAATGGTTTCTGGAATGGGTGATGTTATTGAACCCGAAGATGATGTTTGTGCAATTGGTAGCGGTGGAAACTATGCGCTTGCTGCGGCAAAAGCGTTAAAAGAAAACACAGACATGTCGGCAAAAGACATAGCAATTAGGGCATTACATATTGCTGGTGATATTTGCGTTTTTACAAACCATCATATAACAGTGGAGGAGGTGTAGTATGGAATTAACACCAAAACAAGTTGTAAATGAATTAGATAAATATATTATTGGGCAAGATGAGGCAAAAAAGGCGGTTGCAGTTGCGCTTAGAAATCGTTACCGAAGGAGTCAACTTCCAAAAGAAGTAAGGGAAGAAATAACACCAAAAAATATCATAATGAAAGGTCCAACAGGTGTTGGTAAAACCGAAATTGCAAGAAGGCTTGCAAAACTTGTTCGTGCTCCTTTTGTTAAGGTTGAAGCAACAAAATACACAGAAGTTGGTTATGTTGGCCGTGATGTTGAAAGCATGGTAAGAGACCTAGTTGCCGTTGCAGTTAGAATGGTTAAGGATGAAAAAATAAAAGAGGTTCAAGACAAGGCGGGGATTGGTGTTGCAAACAAAATTTGTGACATTTTATATAGAAATCAAGAACGTGGCGAAAATGGTGAGGGCAAAACCCTAGAAGAAATAAAGTTGGATTACTACGATGGTAAATATGACAAAGAGGTAATAGAGGTTGAAGTAACCGAACAGCCAAAACAACTAGGGCTTATTGAGGGCGCTGGCGAAATAAATATTGGTGGAATATTTGGAGGAATGTTTCCAAACAGAAAAATTAGAAAAAAATACACAGTTGCAAAAGCAAGAGAAGTATTAATTGATGAAGAAGCAGAAAAATTAATTGACAACGATGCCGTTAATGCCGAGGGCATAAGGCGTGCAGAAGAAGAGGGAATAATTTTTATTGACGAAATGGATAAAATTATTGGAAAATCTGCAGGAAGTGGTCCAGATGTTTCAAGAGAGGGTGTGCAAAGGGATATTCTTCCAATTGTTGAAGGAAGCACAATCAACACAAAATTTGGTAATGTTAAAACCGACTTTATACTATTCATTTGTGCTGGTGCCTTCCATGTTTCAAAAATTGAAGACATGATTCCAGAACTTCAAGGACGTTTTCCAATTGTTGTTGAACTTAATAGCTTAACAAAAAATGATTTCAAAAGAATATTAAAAGAACCAAAAAATTCAATTATCTTCCAATATTCAAATTTGCTCAGGGTTGATAATATTGAATTGGAATTTACCGATAGTGCAATAGACGCAATAGCAACAATTGCAGCACAAGAAAACGAAACGTCAGAAAACATTGGTGCAAGAAGATTACACACAATTATGGAAAGGCTACTTGAAGAAATTTCGTTTAATGCGAGCGGTGATTATCCACTTCAAACAATAAAAATTGATAAAAAATATGTTGAAAATATATTCAAAGATAATATAAAATCGCACGATCTTAAAAAATACGTACTATAATTGAATTTCATAAAATTAAAAACAAATACTAAAGAAAAAGGAAAAAAATGAAAAAATCTCGAAATTTTTTAATAATAATGCTAATATCAGTTTTTACTCTTTTTGCCGGCTGTGAAAAAGCACAATACAATATTGGAGATATATTTGAGCACACATGGACGGATGCTCGAACAGAAAATATTGATTTAATTATTAACGAGGATGGATTTTTATCTTTTCCGATTGTAAGTGTTAAAACTCAAGAGGAAGCAATTACAGCAGAATATTCAACATGTGAAATATCGGTTATATCAAACGTGGAAGAGCAGAATATAACCGATGCCAGTGCACAAATTAAAGTTCGCGGTAATGGTACTGCCAGGTACGATAAAAAGCCATATAGAATAAAATTCGACCAAAAACAATCAATGCTTGGGCTAAATGATAATCTAAAGGCAAAAAGTTGGGTTTTGCTTGCAGAGTACACAGATAAATCAATGTTAAAAAATGCAACCGCATTTTACTTGGCACAACAAATTTTAGGAACCAATGGGTATTATGTTAGCGACTATAAATTTGTTGAAGTTTACATTAATAATTTTTATCAAGGAATATACTTACTTGCCGAACAACAACAGGTTAATAAAAAGAGAGTAAACATCACCGAGCCAGAAAAAAATTATGAGGGAACAGATATCGGGTATCTCTTGGAAATGGACACATATTACATTGATGAGGAAAACTATTTTGAAATAGAGTATGACAATTTGCAATTTATTGGCGGAGAAACTGCCAGATTGGAAGATTTTGAAAAGCATTATGTTATTAAATCGGATATATATTCGGAAGAACAAAAACAGTTTGCCAATAGTTATCTTCAAAACGTTTGGGATGTTGTCTATGATGCGGTGTTTAACGACCACACGAACGAGGCATATTTAACAATTAATGAAAATAACGAAATTGTTGAAGATAGCAACATCCAGTCAGTGTTTGATGCGGTTGGTAACATTATTGATGTAAATTCATTAGTGGATATGTTTATTCTTCATGAAATATGCGAAGATATTGATGTTGGCTGGTCTAGTTTTTATATGTCATTTGATTTTGGTGCCCGAGGAAACAAAAAATTAACATTCCAAGCACCTTGGGATTTTGATTGGGCTTTTGGTCAAGGCAAGTACAATTTGGATGGGTTCTATACGTGTGCTAAGCAAAATGAATATGTTATTAAAAACATTAATCCGTGGTTAATACTGTTCTGTAATCAGAATTGGTTTATGGATTTGGTAAAAGAAAGAATAAATGATATCAAAAATGAAGAAGTTTTTGAGGGCGCAATACAATTGGTTGATACATACTCTAATGTTTGTTCAACCTTATTTGAAAGAAATTATATTAAGTGGAAAAAATGTTTAACATATGCGGATAAAGAACATACATCACAAGAATATAAAAACGCAAAGACGCAAAAAGAAGCTGCAGATTGGCTTGTTGAATTTTTGGAAGCAAGAAGGGACTTTTTATTCTCTCACTTTATAACGGACGAACAAGACGAGGAAGTTATAACAATACAAGAATAAGGTTTTTTAATTGAAATTTGCTTACAAATATGAGTTTTTACCAAAAACAAATATTATTAGAGATTATTATTCATGGCAATATTATGCATCACATCAGTTTTTGTGATGCATAATATTTTTGTATATATATTAGAAATATATATTTTTTCCATTAAACCTTGACATTTTTCGACATAAGTGTAATAATAGCAATTGCGTATTTAGGAGAAATAGTAAATGGTTAACGTGCTTATAGGTATTTATCGCGTTTTATTTTATATAACGTTTGTATATATTGCATATAATTTGTTTTTGATGATTATTGGATTGCTTCCAAGGCGTCAAAGATATAAATTGGTTAAAGACCAACAAAAATTTTGTATTTTTGTACCATGTCACAATGAGGAAAAAGTTATTGCAGCAACAGTTGATAATTTGGCAAAAATGACATATAATCCAGATTTGTTTGATGTTTATTTCATTGCAGACAATTGTGCAGACAATACTGTTGGTGAAATTAATAAAAGAATTAGTGAACTTGGGCTTAGCAATTTTTATGCTCTGGAAAGAAATGTGAACGACCCAAAGAAAAAGGGTAAACCACATGCATTAAAATGGGCGATAGAGAAGTTAGAAGCAGAAGATAAGTTCTACAATAAATACGATATGTTTGTTATTTTTGACGCAGACAATTTTGTTGATTCAAACATATTGGAGCATATCAACAGCCAATATTTGAGTTATAAAGAGGGTAAAAGACCAGAACTTATTCAATGTTACTTGGATAGCAAAAATAGAAATAATATTGTTGCAAGAGGGTATTATGTTAGTTACAGAATGTCAAATGGTTTTTTACAAAATCCTAGACAAAAATTAGGATTGAACGCTTGTATTGGAGGAACTGGTTTTGCAACGACAACATCTTTCTTAAAAGAAATTGGGGGATATCATTGCACATCTCTTACAGAGGACCTAGAAATTCAAACGCAGGCAACCATAAAAGGAAAGAGAATAACATTTAATTATAACGCAAGAATTTATGATGAAAAGCCAACGGGAGTAAAACAATCTTTCGTTCAAAGGATTAGGTGGGCGCAGGGCTATTGGTTCTGTATGTTTAAGTACGAATGGAGATTATTCCTAAGTTTATTTAATATAAAAAAAGTAAAATCTGTATTCAGGAAGATTGACAATATGCTCTGCTTGGCTTCGGTTATATTTTTAACCCTAGGTGTTGTAATGTTATTAATTGGTCTAGGTCTTGACATTTCAAACATTATAAGAAATATTGCAGGAATGCCTAGGTTAGAAATTAATTCTGTTCCGTATATAATAAGACAAATTGCATTTTATTTTACTTTATTTTACTACATACTTGTTCCTTTGTCATCTTTATATGATGGTAAAATGTGGGAGAAAAAGAGAGTTTTAATTTCATTAATACCAGATGAGATTGCTTATATCTTTTATACGTTTACCTACATACCTATAACAGTAATTGGTTTATTCAAATGTCACAATCAAAAAACTTGGAAAAAGACATCGCACAAAGTAACGAAGATGGAGTGCGAAGAAGTATTATATAATGACAGTGATAAAGTTTTAGATTACCAACAGGGAACAGAGGAATAGTATGGGAAGAAAAATTAAAGTTATGACAATTTTTGGAACAAGACCAGAAGCAATTAAAATGGCTCCTCTTGTTCTTGAATTAAAACAAAGAAAAGAAGTTGAAACAATTGTTTGTGTAACTGCGCAACATAGAGAAATGTTAGACCAAGTTTTGGAAATTTTCAAAATTGTTCCAGACTATGATTTAGACATAATGCAAAAGGGTCAAACATTAACCGAACTCACAAGCCGTGTTTTGGTTAAGTTAGACACGGTTATAAAAGAAGTTCAGCCAGACATTATTTTAGTTCATGGCGACACAACAACTAGTTTTGTTGGTGCACTTGCGGGGTTTTATAACAAAATAAAAATAGGGCACGTTGAAGCGGGGCTTAGAACATATAACCTTCAATCACCATTCCCAGAAGAGGCAAACAGACAATTTGTTGGAGTGCTTGCAGACATGAACTTTTCACCAACAGAGTTAAGTAAGCAGAATTTAATAAATGAACAAAAAAATCCAGAGTCAATTTATGTTACCGGCAACACAGCCATAGATGCATTAAAGTACACAGTTACATCTGAATACAGCAATGAAATACTAGATTGGGCAGAGGGAAGCAGAATGGTTCTTTTAACCGCTCACAGAAGGGAAAATTGGGGAGAACCAATGAAGCATATTTTTAATGCAATAAAAAGGGTGTTAAAGGAATTTAAGGATATAAAAATTGTTTATCCCGTTCATCTTAACCCAATTGTTAGAGACCTTGCATACGAAATGTTCACCAATGATGAAAATGCCGATAGAATAAAATTAATTGAACCACTTGGAGTAATTGATTTTCATAATTTTATGGCAAAGGCATACTTAATTTTAACCGATAGTGGAGGGGTTCAAGAAGAAGCTCCAAGCCTTGGTAAACCAGTTTTAGTTTTAAGGGACACAACCGAGCGTCCAGAGGGCGTTGATGCTGGAACCCTTAGAGTTATTGGAACAAATGAAGAAACAATATATAACGAAACAAAAAGGTTATTAACCGACAATGAGTTATATAATGCAATGAGCGTTGCCCAAAATCCATATGGAGATGGTCTTGCAAGCAAACGAATCGCTGATAGCATAATTGAAGCATTCAAAGATATTTTAGAATAAAAAATAAAGAGCAAAGAAAATCTTTGCCCTTTGTTTTATTTATTACGCAAAAATGGGTTTTATAAAGTTGACAAAATCAAAATTTGCTTGACAATGAGTGTTATTAATATTATACTAACACCGTTGTTGTTTTGAAAAGATATGTTTTCAAAAAAAACAATAACTATTTAATATTTTGCTGATGTGGCTCAGGGGTAGAGCACCACCTTGGTAAGGTGGTGGTCGCGGGTCCGATTCCCGCCATCAGCTCCAGTAACTCTTGCTTTGCAAGAGTTTTTTTAATTTTGCATCGCAAAATTAAATGCAAATAATATTTGCACTGGAGCTTATCAGCGTTCGCTTTGCTCACTGAACATCTCCAGTAACAATTCTGAATTGCGAGGAAGATTTTTATTATATTATCGCAAAAATAAAGGCAAACAACGTTTGCACTGGAGCTTATCAGCGTTCGCTCCGCTCACTGAACATCTCCAACCCTCTTGCAATTTGTAAGAAGATTTTTTAATTTTTAGGTTACAAAACCAAAAGCAAACAACGTTTGCACTGGAGCTTATCAGCGTTCGCTCCGCTCACTGAACAGCTCCATTGGCTCCCTTGTAGCCTGTAAGAAGGTTTTTAATTTTGCTTTGCAAAATTAAACGCAAATTTCATTTGCGCTGGAGCCTATCAGCGCTTTCCTTGCTCACTGAACATCTTCAGTAACAATTCTGAATGGCGAGGAAGATTTTTATTATTGTCTTGATATTCTTATTTTTGTGCATTGTAACAAATAAAAATAAAAATATTTATAAGTCCCAAAATGGTTTTATTTTTGTATTATTCTAATGTGTTTTGTTGCTTTTAAACAAGGATTATGCTATCCTTAGATTGGAGATTTGTTATGAAAAAAAGAATAATGATTGTTTCAAGAGTTATTGCTTGTGGCGGTGGTGCAGAAAGAGCTGCTAGTTTATGGGCAAATTTACTCGATAATGATGGCTATGAAGTAACATTATTATCATATTATCCCACCGAAGATGAATATCCGTTAAGCAGCAATGTGAAAAGGGCTTATTTATATTCATCGCTAACAGACTACCAGAAAAAGAGTGGGCTGGTTAGATTTCTTAAGAAGTGTAAAATTTTAAAGCAGTATCTAAATAAAAATCCACAAGATATTATTATTCCATTTTTAGTATACTCAGATCTTTTGTGTGCTATTGCTGCTCCCAAGGAAACAGTTGTTGCACAAACAATAAGAAACAGCCCTTGGCATGAGCCAAATAAACGTAACATAATAATTAGAAAACTGTTAAATCATCTTATAAAAAAACGTAAAGTAGTTATTGTCCAAAATGAAGAACAAACAACATATTTTAAACATTTTAAAAATGTAAAATCTTATGTTGTGTGTAATCTTGTAAACCCAGCAATTGAAAATATGAAAAAAGAAAGTTATTCTAGTATAAAGAATATTATTTCAATTGGTAGACTTTGTGAACAGAAAAATCAAAGAATGCTTATAGATGCTGTTGAGATATTAAAAAATAAATATGGGAAAACAATTAATTTGCATATTTATGGTGATGGCCGTTATAAGACGAAATTAAAAGAATACATTGAGAATAAAAACCTTCAAAATCAAATAATATTAAAAGGGAAAACTCATGAAATATTTAGTGTTGAGATAAATTATGATTTGTTTGTTTTATCTTCCAAATATGAAGGTTTTCCAAATGCACTGCTTGAAGCCATGGCTTTGGGCATGCCAGTCGTTTCAACAAATTGCCCAACTGGGCCTAAGGAGATGATTGAAAATGGAGAGAATGGTTTTTTGATTAACACATATGATGCCGAAGACCTTGCAAGGTGTATTAATGAAATTGATGATCCAAAAATATTGAAAAAAATTGGAACAAATGCTAGGGAGGATGTGTTAAAAAAGTATTCTAAAGAAACATGTCTTAATCAACTGAATTATATAATCAATGATTTATTGTGAGTTGGCCAATCGCAAAACAATGTTTATTTTACCATAACCCATTAGAAAGAGTCAGAGTATTATTTAATACTTTTCTGATTTATGGATAATAATAAATGAATACTTTTGAAGATATTATTATTTATACTATCTTGAAAAATCATTACAAAACACATATTGACGTCGGCAAAAATGTGTTGTACAATATTAGTGTTTTATGGGAGGGGTAATTATGGAAAGCTTTATGTTATGCGAGCTGTGCTGGATTTATGATTTACAGCGACGAAAACTATCAGTTTTTGTTAAAAACACAAATGGGTCAAGATTAAAAAATCTTATGACTGGCGAGGTGTGTGATATTCCAAAACTCGGTGGCGATTACGGAGTTGAGTTTAGAATTGATTATAAAAAAATACTAAACACAAAAGATTATATTCAATACGATTTTAACAAGATATATGGAATTGCAGGAACAAGGGCATTCGTATCTTTAAAAGGTGAAGCAAAGCAAGTTGAAAAGGCACTAAAAAAATATTATAAA
This sequence comes from Clostridiales bacterium, assembly GCA_918262735.1. Lineage (GTDB taxonomy): Bacteria > Bacillota > Clostridia > Christensenellales > UBA1242 > HGM11367. Next base: position 77,606 of record CAKJYJ010000005.1, on the reverse strand, counting down.
GATGATAATCATTGCGATTATTCACCATACGATTATCCAGAAATAGATGTCTATCAATACATGTCAACGAGTGACATTGTTGCTGCAACAAAATTGGCAGAACCAATCTTACAGCAAACAGAAGAAGTAAAGAGAAGAGAAGAACATTTCAAAAATAGTAGTTATTTAGAGTTTTAATTAACATTTATTGTTAAAAAACCACCAGGCTTGGTGGTTTTTTAATTTACTCTTTCGTGATAGATTATTTCTTTTTTATTTTTTTGCGCATATTCAATTTCAAATTTTGTTGAATCTCCAATGTAACCATTGATATTAACAACATAAATAGCATCTGACAAATCAATTCTTTTTAAGTGTTCTTTTTTTAATAAATCAAACTGTTCTTTGCTTGTTTTGGAGGGGTCAATACCATAAACGCATTGAAGAACGCACCAACCATTATCTTTTGCGAGAGTTCTGGAAATTGTTTGCATTTCGTTTGCAAATTGCATACTTCCACAAATTGTTACAACCTTCATATTTTCTCCTTAATGTTAAATCCTTTTTTTATAAAATAGCACAAGCTCATCATCTTCAACAAAACTTGTTACAAATTCTAAGTAGCCAAAATGCAAATATATCGCTAGATTTCTACTTTCTTTTGCTTCGCTACCAATTGTTAAATATTCTATCCCTTTTTGTTTTGCATATTTTTCTGCCATTTTTACCAAGTTTGAAATGTGTCCCTGTCCTTCGTATTTTTTATCGATTCTAAATGCGTTCATATTTGCTGTTGTTTTACCATCGCAAAGCATTGGTCTATTCTTAACGGCGGAACAATCCTGCGAGAATAAAACTGTAATTTGCCCAATGGGTTCATCATTATTTTTAGCAACAAAAGTTGTTGCCATACCTGTTTTGTTATAATAAATGTATTGGTCCTTCCAACGTATCCATAGTTCATCATTATTGTTTTTAGCAATATCTTTATTCCATATTTTTTCCAAGTCTTCTTGGGTTGCAATTCTATATGTTATCATATGTAACCTCCATTTAAGTATATCATAAAAATGTGATATTTTTAATTGTTTTTTTTGATTTTTTACATATATTTATATATTTTTTGTTAATACTCACTGTTTTTTTGACAATAAAGTGTAAATGTGATACAATTTTCACAATGAGAAGAAATTACACAAAAAGGTGTCCTAGGTGCGACACAAAAAATGATTACACGGCTTACAGATGCTCGTCTTGTGGGCTGATTTTTTCTAGAGTAGAGAATGGTAGTAATATGCTGGCGAAACAATTAATACTTGCAGGAAAGGGTGATGAAACCGTTAAGGCAAAACAATTTCCTAAGGATGTAAGTAAGAAAAAGTTCTTATTGTTGTGCGGGTTCCTTGGTTTTTGGGGGGCACATAACTTTTATGTTGGAAGGTATGTAAAAGCAGTGATTGCATTAATACTTGGGTTAATAACAATAATTTTAGTCGCAACCAGTTCTATTATTCCAAATTTAGATAAGGTTATGTCGTATTTTAGCGTTCCAATTGGAATAAACACAATAATATGGTTGTGGGATTTTATTGATGGAGCAATAAGTAAGTATAGAATTCCAGTTGCTGTTGATTTTATGGAAGGAGATAAGAAATAATGGCAAGGATTGTTGTTGGTGTTAGTGGTGGTGTTGACTCTTCGGTTGCAGCGTATTTGTTAAAGCAACAGGGCCATGAGGTTATTGGGCTTTTTATGATAAATTGGGAAGAGGATTCGGTTAATTGTACTGCTGAACAAGATTACGAAGATGTTAAAAGAGTTTGCAATGCAATTGGCATACCTTACTACAGTGTTAATTATGCAAAAGAATATTACGACAGAGTGTTCAAATATTTCTTGGACGAATACAAAAAGGGCAGAACTCCAAATCCAGACGTTTTGTGTAATAGGGAAATAAAATTTGGACCGTTTTTAGAATTTGCAAAAAAAATTGGTGCAGATTACATTGCAACGGGTCATTACTGTAAAAAAATTGAAAAAGATGGAAAGTATTATCTTTGCAAGGCAAAGGACTTAAATAAAGATCAATCATATTTTCTTAATCAGCTTTCGCAGGAACAATTGAAAAGTGTTTTGTTTCCACTAGAGGACATTGAAAAACCAAAAGTTCGAGAAATTGCAACAAAATTAGGGTTGGTTAATGCAAATAAAAAAGATAGCACGGGAATATGCTTTATTGGTGAAAGAAATTTTAAAAAATTTCTAAGCGAATACCTACCAGCAAAAAAAGGCAAAATTATGACCCTTGATGGCAGAGTGGTTGGCACGCACGATGGATTAATGTATTACACACTAGGTCAGCGCCGTGGGCTTGGAATTGGTGGAAGATCTGATAGCAATGGAGAAAGATGGTTTGTTATTTCAAAAGACTTGCAAAATAATATTCTATATGTTTCACAAGGGGAAGGAGAGGAACTATTTTCTAGTTCAATGATTTCTGAAAAGTTTAATTGGATTCCGGAAAAACCACAAGAAACCGAATTTGATTGCTATGCAAAATTTAGATATCGTCAGCCAGACCAAAAAGTTCATGTTAAGGTTTTGGGAGATAATATTGAGGTAACATTTTATGAAAAACAAAGGGCAGTTACCCCTGGTCAATATGTTGTTTTATATAACAACTTGTCAGATGGAAACAGTGTTTGCTTGGGTGGTGCGGTTATAGACAAAGTGTTCAAATAAAAATAAAAAATTAATAAAATTATTAAAAAATTGGCAGAATTTCATTAATTTTGCCAATTTTTTGTTATTTTTTTGTTAAAATGCTGTATTAATTAAGAATCCATTACAATTGTAACTGGTCCATCTGCCTCCATATCAATATGCATATGTTCATGGAACACTCCAGTTTTTGTTGGTAGTTTTTGCTTTAATAAATCCACAACCAAATTATAAAGAGGTTGTGCCAGTGTTGCATTTGCTGCCTTACAAAAACTTGGTCTGTTTGTTCCTTTTGTTTCTGCATATAGGGTAAAGTTACTAACAATTAAAATTTCACCACCAATATCTAAAAGGCTTAAATTCATTTTTCCTTGGTCATCATCATATATTCTAAGTTTAGGTAATTTTTCTGCAATGTATTTTGCGTCTTGCTCGGTGTCTGTGCAAGAAATACCAAGAAGCACCATAAACCCACGGCTGATGTGTGAAACTTCTTTGCCATCAACAGATAGTGCTGCATGATTAACTCTTTGAACAATTGCTCTCATATATTTTTTCCTTACTTATTATTTGCGATTGCTGTGCTTACTGCAAGTGCAACTGTTGCACCAACAATAGGGTTGTTTCCCATTCCAATAAATCCCATCATTTCAACGTGTGCAGGAACGGAAGACGAACCAGCAAATTGTGCATCACAGTGCATTCTTCCCATTGTGTCGGTTAACCCATAAGATGCTGGGCCGGCGCCAACATTATCTGGATGAAGGGTTCTTCCGGTACCACCGCCAGAAGCAACCGAGAAGTATTCCTTACCATTATCGTAGCACCATTTTTTATATGTTCCAGCAACTGGATGTTGGAAACGAACTGGATTTGTTGAATTTCCCGTGATTGAAACATCAACTTTTTCTAGTTTCATTATTTCAACACCTTCAGGAACATCATAAGCACCATAAACTTTAACTGCGGCTCTTTCAGATGTTGAAAATGGTTTTTCATAATTAACTTTTAATGTGTGGGTAATGTGGTCATAAGTGGTGTCAACATAGGTAAAACCATTTATCCTTGCAATGATATATGCAGCATCTTTTCCAAGTCCGTTTAATATTACTTTTAGTGGGGTTTTACGAACTTTGTTTGCCGTTCTTGCAATGCCCATTGCACCCTCCGCAGCAGCAAAACTTTCATGACCTGCCAAAAAACAGAAACATTTTGTGTTCTCATTTAGAAGTTTACTTGCCAAATTTCCATGCCCAATACCGATTTGACGTTCATCAGCAACCGAACCAAGTTTGCAGTATGCTTGCAGACCCTCACCAATTAGTTTTGCGGTTTCTTCGGCACTTTTAACCTTACATTTAAGTGCAATTGCACAACCAAGTGAATATGCGTTTACTGCGTCATCAAAGCAAATTGGTTGAACACCACGAACAATTTCTTCAACATTAATGCCTGCGTTTAGACAACAGTTGAAAACGTCTTCCATATTCTTAAATCCATATTTTTTTAATGTTTCTTCAACTCTATTTTCCATCATGTGACCAACTCCTTGGATTAACGACTTTTACTGCTTCATTAAATCTCCCATAAACCTTTTGAGATTTTTGTCTTGCTTCTTCATATGGCGTTCCAGCCTCAAGTGATTTCATTAATGCACCAACATTAACATACTCATAACCGATTATTTCGTTATTTTCATCTAATGCAAGTTTGGTGATGTAACCTTCGGCTAAGTTCAAATATCTTGGACCAACCTTGTCATTTGCATAAACGGTTCCAATTGCACTGCAAAGATTTTTTCCAAGGTCTTCAAGCCCAGCACCAACTTCTAGGCCACCTTCTGAAAATGCAGATTGACTTCTTCCGTAAACTAGTTGCAAGAATATTTGTTGCATTGCATCATTAATTGCGTCGCAAACCAGGTCAGTATTTAGTGCTTCTAGCAATGTTTTTCCAATTAGAATTTCGGCAGCCATTGCTGCAGAATGGGTCATGCCCGTACAACCAATGGTTTCAACCAAAGCTTCTTTAATAATTCCTTCTTTAACATTCAGTGTTAACTTACATGTTCCTTGTTGTGGTGCACATTTACCACAGCCATGAGAAAATCCAGATATTTGGGTTATCTCTTTGCTTTGAATCCACTTTGCCTCTTCGGGTATTGGAGAAGCACCTCTTGAATTCAAGCATTTAATACAATCGTCCATATAAACTCCTTTTATTAACATAACAGCACAATTATACAAAAACAAAAAAAATTTATCAACTAATTATAGCTCATTTGACACAAACATTTATTTAATGTAAAATAAAATCGTGATAGAAATAATTGAAAAAAAGAGTAAATTTTATGGATATGCACTAAAAGTGCAAAACATAGACCAAGTTAAAGAAGCGATTGAACGTATTAAATCTGAACATAAAAAAGCCACGCACATTTGCTATGCATATTTAATTAAAACTGGAGGGATGCAGGTTAAAGCTGTTGACGATGGCGAACCGGGAGGAACGGCAGGAAGGCCAATTCTTGGAGTTATTGAAAAGAAGGAACTATATGACATACTTGTTGTTGTGGTTAGGTATTTTGGAGGAATAAAACTGGGTGCTGGTGGACTGGTTAGAATGTATTCTCGCACAGCGAGTGAGGCAGTAAAGGAGTATTTGCAGTAAATGGTAATAACAGACATAAAAAGAAAAGGGAAATCAGAAATATATAAGGTTTTTGTGAATGATGAATTTTTTTCACTTTTTGAAGGTGAGGTTATTGTTAAAAACCACATAAAAATTGGAGTGGAGTATGACTCCGAAAAATTAAATACGTTTAAAAATGAAAGCGATATAATTGTATGTTACGAAATGGCATTAAATTATGTTTCAAAAAGCATTAAAACCAAGTTGCAAGTTAAAACATACCTAAAAAAGTATAAATTTGGCAATGAGATTATTGATAGTTCAATAAAAAAACTGGAAGATTATGGTTATATTAACGATGGTTATTATGCAAATCTTGTGGTTGGATCTATGTCAAACAACAGAGGAAAGAGATATATAAAAAACCAATTGATGCTTAAGGGGGTTTCTGAGCAAAATATTAACTGTGCACTCGAGAACATTGAAAATGAAGATGAAACTTGCAAAAATGTTGCAACAAAGTGGTTAAAAGGCAAACCTTTACCACTTGATAAAAAAAACAAAGAAAAGTTATATAGGTTTTTACTTTGCAGAGGTTTTGAATACGAAACAATAAAACGGGTTATGAACAATAAAAATATTTTTGGAGAAGAGGATGGTTGGAATTGATTTAATTGAGGTTGAAAGAATTAAACAGTCTTTGAATAAGACTGGATTTATAGAAAAAATACTATTACCAGGTGAAATTGAATATGTCAATCAATTTAAGGTGAATATGGAAGCGCATGTTGCTGGATTTTTCTGTGCAAAAGAGGCTGTTATGAAGGCGCTTCAAGATTGCAAAAAAATATCTTTTTTAGAAATAGAAGTAAAGCACCAAACAAATGGTGCACCATATATCGTGCTAACTGGTGAGGCAAAAAGGGTTTTTGAAAAACAAAAATTAACAAGTTTGGAGATATCAATTTCACAAACAGATAATTACGCAACAGCAATTTGTTTGATTAAGGCGTAATATGGTTTACGTTTTTTATCAATAAAACAAATATAATAGCGGATAATCAGGTGTGAGTGAGTTCGTAATTAAATTGAACTCACTTTTTTAACGCATTAAATATATTTGGTTACAAAGTATAAGAGTCATTATTTATAAATTAGATACTATTGACTTAAGATAGTAAATGTTGTAAAATAAAAATAAGGAAGATATATGACAAACAAAGAATTTCTTAAAAATATGGGAATTGAACTTACTGGCGATGTTGAGGTTGACAACAAAAACCTTAACAAGTTGTTTGATGTCGAATCTGAAGAAAGCATTGTTGTTGGGTATAAATCAGGGGTAATTCCTATGATAGCGAACATTTCAAGAAACAATTATTCGTTTGCATATCAAAATGATATCTGGAAAGAACTTTCAGTTGGTCAGAAATTACGTATTCTTAAGTGGCAAGAAACAGACTACATGAGGGGCCGTGGATTCACGGGGCAAATTCCAAAGTTTATTTTTGTTACATATGATGATTATTCAGAGTTTAACTATAGTGCTATGGCAAGGGATAATTCAATAGAATATAATTTAGATATATTAAGTAGAACCGCCGGTTATAATTCTTTAGCAACAACAATACATGAATCAATACATGAGCTTGATTTCAAAACATATCCAGAGTTAATTAATAAATATGTTCCAAAATATTTGCGTTATGCAGATGTGGCTAATGGGTACATTAGTGAAAATGTTATGAAGTTACCATTAGAGGGTAAAGTACTAAATAGGCTAACTGGCGAATATGAATATGTAACCGAACAAATGAGAGAAGATTTTTTGTTGATAAAAAACATATCAATAAGAATTAATGCATATAAAAACACCCCAAATTCCAAAAGGCAAGTTTTTAATTTTAATTCTTATGAAAAGTATATGAGAGCAATGTTTTATCTTGTGAGCCCAATTGAAGAAAGGGCTTATGAAGGGTCAATTGAGTATGTTAATTGGGCCTATTATAAAAATAAAGAAAAGGGTTATGTTGCCAGTGAAGAAGACCTAAAGGCACTTGGTGCAAATAACAAAAGGTTAAAAATGCTGTCTGGCAAAAAACGTGAGGTTCAAAAGGCGTATAAAATTCCCGTTTGGAAAGCTGTAAATATGGAATTAATTCATGAATTTAATAACTTAATTTTTGGTGATAAAAAAGTTATGTACGTTTGTAAAAAACTAATGATGGAAAGAGAAATGCTGAGAATTAATTTTTATTACACAAAATTTAAGTCAAGTGAAAGAACATATTAATTGGAGGAAATATGAAACTACCAACAGTGGCAATTTGTTATGATTTCGATTCAACACTAGCACCAGATAATATGCAGGAACATGGTTTTTTTGATGCAATTGGAAAAACTCCTGATGAGTTTTGGGGGGAGAGCAATGCAATTGTAAAGAAAAATCGTGCTGATAATATTTTGGTTAATATGTACAGAATGATTCATGACTCAAGAAAAAACAACATTAGTTTAACTAGACAAAAATTGGAAGAGTTTGGTTCAATGGTCAAGTTTTTTAGTGGGGTTGAAACATGGTTTCAAAGAATTAATGAATATGGTAAAAGCATTGGTGTTAATGTTGAACATTACATTGTTTCATCTGGAATAAAAGAAATGATTGAAGGAATGTCTATTGCAAAATACTTCAAAAAAATTTATGCCTGCTCGTACATATATGATTCAAAAGGTAATGCCGTTTGGCCTGCACTTTCTATTAACTACACAAATAAAACGCAGTATTTGTACAGAATAAACAAGGGCTGTTTAGATGAAACGGACGATTCAATTAATGAAATAATGGATCATGATTCAAGGTATGTACCTTTTGAAAATATGATATACATTGGAGATAGTTTCACAGACATTCCATGTATGAGGCTTGTTATGAAAAATGGTGGTAAAACCATTGGCGTTTACGATCCAAACAAAGGAAAGATGGAAAAGGTTAAAACACTAATTACAAACAACAAAATTAACTACATTGCTCCAGCAGACTACTCAAAGGGTAAAACCTTAGAGATAATTGTTAAAGAAATAATTAAAAGTTGTAAAATTAACCACAATTTGAAATTATTATCAAAAGCACAGAAAAAATAAATAATTTTTCATTATTAATTTGAAAATAAAAGTAAAACTTTGACTTTAGTATAAAAATATGGTATTCTCCAAGATGTAATGGAGAATACTTTTTTTAGAAGCATATTTGTTTGTTTTTAATTCTGTGTGAGTTAATAATAAATTGTTGCTTCTTTTAATTGTGTTAAGAGGTGAATAAACATGCTTATACTTGATAATGAAATAAAAAGGGTTGAAGACCTTAATAAAAAACTAAGTTTAATAAAGGAGTGTCTTTGACTTACAAAAATTAAATGAAGAAATTGCAGAGTTAAAAAAGCAGCAACTTTGCGATGATTTTTATGACGATTTAAAGAATGTTCAAAGAGTTGGTCAAGAACTTAGGTTAAGAGAAGACAAATTAAACAAAATAAAAAGAGCAGACGAGTTTTTGGAAGAATGTAAAACAGCAATTGAACTTTTAGAGCTTGAAGTTGAAGAAGATGTTGAATTGGGGCTTGTTGACGCAATTTCAAATTTGAGTAACCTTCTTGAGGACTTTCAGATTGAAACGCTACTTTCTGGGAAATATGATAATAGGAATGCAATATTAATGCTTCATGCGGGTGCTGGTGGAACAGAGGCGCAAGACTGGGTTAATATGCTTTATAGAATGTATGATATGTATGCCACTAATATGGGGTTTAAGACAAGGGTTTTGGATGTGTTGGATGGTGATGAGGCGGGAATAAAAAGTATAACCTTTGAAGTCGCCGGAGATAATGCATACGGATATCTAAAATGCGAAAAGGGTGTTCATAGGCTTGTTAGAATTTCACCATTTGATTCCAATGCCAGAAGGCATACGAGCTTTGCTAGTTTGGATGTTATGCCAGAACTTGACGAGGCTCCAGATATTGAAATTAGAAGTGAAGACTTAAAAATTGACACATATAGGTCTAGTGGTGCTGGTGGGCAACATGTTAACAAAACAGAAAGTGCAATTAGAATAACGCACGTTCCAACGGGTATTGTTGTTAGTTGTCAAACAGAACGAAGCCAAATTCAAAACCGTGAAACATGTATGAAAATGCTTTATTCAAAACTTGCACAAAAGGCCGAAGATGAAGAGCTTGAAAAAATTAATGATATCCGTGGAGAAATTAAAAAAATTGAATGGGGAAGCCAAATAAGGTCATATGTTTTTCAACCGTATTGTATGGTAAAAGACCATAGAACCAATTATGAAACAAGCGATATTCAAGGTGTTATGAATGGAAACATTCAACCATTTATTAATGATTATTTGGTAAAGTCTAATTCAAAAACGTCAAAAAATTAAAAAAGAAGAAAAAACAATGAACTATAAACAACAAATGGATATAAAATTAAAAGAATTAAGAAGTAAAGATACTGTTAGAATTCTGTCAATAGAATCCTCTTGTGATGAAACAAGCGTGGCAATAGTTGAAAATGGCAGAAAGGTTTTGTCATGCGTTATTGCAACACAAATAGATATTCACAAACGCTTTGGGGGTGTTGTTCCCGAGGTTGCATCAAGAAATCATATTCTTGCAATTGAAAATGTAACCAACGAAGCTCTGGCTCAGGCTTGTTTAACATTTGATGATATTGATGCAATTGCAGTAACATACGGTGCTGGGCTGTTGGGGGCATTGCTGGTTGGCGTGAATTATGCAAAGGGCTTGGCTTATGCCCTAAATAAACCTTTACTTGCTATAAGCCATATTAAAGGGCATATTGCCAGCAATTATATTTCGCATCAAAATCTAGAGCCACCATTTATATGTCTACTTGTTAGTGGTGGACACACAGCAATTCTGAATGTTAAAAGCTATACCGACTTTGAGCTTATTGGTTCAACAGTTGATGATGCCGTTGGTGAATGTTTTGATAAAGTTGCAAGAATAATGGGTTTAAGTTATCCTGGAGGGGTCAACATAGACAGATATGCAAAAGAAGGTGAGGCAAACATTGATTTCATTCATAAAAACATTTTAGCCGGAACTTATAATTTTTCATTCAGTGGAATAAAAACCGCAGTCATTAACTATGTTCATAATAAAGAGCAGAAAGGTGAAGAAATAAACATTCCTAACATTTCTGCAAGTTTTCAAAACTTGGTTGTTGATGAGCTTACCACAAAAACTCTAAAAGCAATTAATGAAAGTGGATTAAAAAAATTGGTTGTTGCTGGTGGTGTTGCGGCAAACTCATTCTTAAAACAAAGATTAACTTCAGAGTGTGAAAAACTGGGGGTTGAACTATATATGCCAGAATTAAAATATTGCACAGACAACGGTGCAATGATTGGTGCATGTGCATATTTTGAAATGAAAAATGGTTTAGAATGTGCCGATTTTAACTTAACGGCAAATTCAACGGTTGCACTAAGATAAGGAGAAAGAATGAAGAAAATATTAACAAAAAAGAACTTTTCTAACGTTTTTGACGTATTTTTGGTAATTTTGGGCACATTTTTAATGGGATTTTCATTTAATGTGTTTTTAAATTCACACCGAATTTCACCAAGTGGTTTTTCTGGAATCTGTGCAATTATTTCAAATGTTTTAATGGAAAAATACGCAATTAATGTGCCAGCTTCAATAATGTACCTTGGAATAAATGCGGTTATGTTTATTTTTGCATTTAAGAATATGGGATTAAAATTTTCAATTAACACTGCAATTGGCATTGCGTTCTATTCACTATTCATTCAGGTTTGTAAGTTTAACATTGGACTTGCTGATAACGATTTGATACTTTGTGCAATATATGGTGGTCTTTTATCAGGTATTGGTTTGGGGCTCGTTTTTAAAGGACACGGTTCAACTGGTGGTAGCGATATGCTTGCGAACTTGTTGAGCAAAAGATATAGATTTTTAACCGTGGGTAATATTGTTTTGATTGTTGATGCATTGGTTGTTGCTTTATCGTTTGTTGCGTATAACAATCTAAATTGCGCCCTATATTCTTTAATTGCAATTTATATTATGACAAAAATGTCAGATGTAATTGTGTCTGGTATGCAAAGTGTTAGGGGATATTATATCATATCAAAAGAACATGAAAAAATCGCAGAGGCAATAATAAACAATATGCAGCGTGGCGTAACGGGGTATAGAGCTGTTGGAATGTATACCAATAATGATGAAGAGGTCTTAATGACGCTTGTAACAAGGTCAGAATCGGTAAAGTTAAGACAGATAGTTTACGAAATAGATAAAAAAGCCTTTATGTTTTCGTGTCCAATCTCTGAAGCAATGGGTAACGGTTTTATGCCACTAACCAAAAATAAATTTGCAAAATCTGAAGATACCGAAACAACCGATAAGGCGAGGGAATAGTGGCAAACTGAATAACAAAATAAAATTGCGTTAAATTTTTTTAACGCAATTTTTTATTTACATACTTTTTGTTTTCATAACGTCTTTAATTTTGTGTGTAACCAAGGCTTCCATTTCTTTCATTGCTTCGGTTAAATATTTTCTCGGGTCAACTTCTGCGGGGTTATTTGAAAGGTATCTTCTAATTGCAACCGTTGTTGCCATCCTTAAATCGCTATCGACATTTATTTTACAAATATTATGTTTGGTGGATACCTCTTCCAAAACATCCTCTGGAACGCCTTTTGCATTTTTTAATGTTCCACCAAGAGCATTTATTTCATCTGTAAGTTTTTGAGGAATTGAAGAAGCCCCATGCAAAACCAGAGGTGTGTTGGGAATTTCTTTTTCAATTTGTGTCAAAATATCAACTCTTATTTTTGCCTCGCCAACAAATTTATTGACACCATGGCTGGTTCCAATTGCAATCGCCAAACTATCAACGCCGGTTTTTTCAATAAATAATTTTGCTTCTTTAGGGTCAGTGAATAACGCCTCATTAGAGGAAACATCATCTTCAACGCCTTTTAGTTTTCCTAGTTCGGCTTCAACTTGGATGTTGTGGGAATGGGCAAAATCTACAACCTTTTTTGTTAGGGAGACATTTTCTTCAAAAGGAAGGGCGGAGCCATCAATCATAACAGAGTCAAAACCACAATCTATTGCCGTTACACAAGCGTCGAATGTTTTTCCGTGATCTAAATGAACGAAAAACGGCACGCTATATGTTTTTCTTGCTGAAATAATTGCATTTTTAAGGTATTCAAATCCAAAATATTTTAACGCACTTTCACTAACTGCAATAATTACTGGCGAGTTTAGTTTTTCTGCGGCGCCAAGAATTGATTTCATGGATTCTAAATTGTAAAAATTAAATGCACCAAGTGAATAATGGTTTTTTAATGCATCTTTATATACTTCGGTTAATTTCATAAGAACTCCTTACTAAAGTATTTTATCACGTTAGATTAAATTATCAAAATAAATATCAATACATTAGCATATTATATTTTGTGAAAAGAAGATTTCTATTAATCATTTTATTTATATTTATTCCCTTTGTAACTGGGTGTAATGAGTCTACCGTTAGCATCATAAAGAAAAATGTGTCAGATTTAAGAGTAAATTATTTTGAGGGAAGGGGAACATATTTTTCTGTTGCAATGTCTTGTGGATATCGGGAAGAAAATTTTAATTATGATGGAATTTCCACAAGTAGTGTTGAATGTGGTGTAATAACAATTTGTTTTTTTGAAACACATAACTATTATTCAATAACGGCCATTGTAAGCATTGATGGGCAAGACGAAGAAATAGTTTTTTTAAGAAGTCCATATGAGGATGTTTATATGGCGGATGTTTGTAGGCTTTTAACCAAAGAAAATATAATAAGTGTTCATCTAAAAAACCAAACAGAGGTGGTTGATTTAATTGAAATCTCATCAGGTTGGGAAGTTGATTGGAATAGGGCAATTTCTATTGGAGTCAACCATTATAAAAATGAAATAAGTGGGTTAATACAAAACAAAAAAATTTCTGCAGAAGCATACTTAAAAATTATAGCGAAAGATGAATTTGATAAAAAATATTGGTATTTTTCAATAATTGACACAAAAAACAACACATTTTTTTGTTTAATTGATGTTAACACTGGCGATGTTGTTTCAAATACATAAATTAAATTTGACTAAACCATCATAAACGTATATACTAAAAACTAAAGAGGACATTATGGCATATAGCACAGAAAAATTAAAAGAAAAAGCGGTTTTGGTTGGGGTTATATATTCCAACAAAGAAGATGTTAAAGCTCAATTAAAAGAACTTGAAAGGCTTGCCGAAACGGCGGGTCTTGATGTTTTGGGGTCAACATATCAATTAATTAGAGAAGTTAATCCAGCAACACTAATCGGCGAAGGAAAGGTTGATGAGGTTTTGGAACTTGTTAAATCAACAGATGCAAACCTTGTTATTTTTGATGCAGAGCTGAGTGGTTCACAAACAAAAAATCTTTCTGAAGTATTGGGTGTTAAAGTAATTGATAGAATAACACTTATACTAGATATTTTTGCTGGCAGGGCGATTTCAAATGAAGGTAAACTTCAAGTTGAACTTGCACAATTAAAATACAATCTCCCTAGGCTTGCAAGCATTAAGGGAACTTCTGGACGGTTTGGTTCTGGAGGCGTTGGAATGCGTGGACCTGGAGAAACTAAACTTGAACTTGATAAACGTATAGCACAGGAAAATATTTATAAACTAGAAAAAGAAATTGCAAAAATAAAACAGAATAGAGATGTTCAAAAAAAGAACCGAAGAAACAATGGAGTTTTTAAGGTTGCAATTGTTGGGTACACTAATGCCGGCAAAAGCACGCTTCTAAACCTTATTTCCAAAGCGGGAATATATGCAGATGATAAATTATTTGCAACTCTAGACACAACCAGCAGAAATGTGTTTTTGGAGTATGGCAAACAAATTGTTTTAACCGATACTGTTGGTTTTATTAGCAAACTTCCACACAACTTGGTTGATGCTTTTGCGTCAACTCTTGAAGAGGCTCAAGATGCCAACTTAATATTGCATGTTATAGATTATTCAAATGTTGACAAACAAAAACAAATTGAAGTTGTTGAACAAGTTCTTAAAGACAATAACATCACATCACCAATAATTAAGGTTTACAATAAATGTGATTTGGTTGAAGGCAGAGCGTTTAATGACGGAATATATATTTCTGCAAAGAAAAACATTGGAATAAACGAACTAAAACAAAGAATAATGGAATTTATGGGTTAAATGTTTAATACTTATTATTAAAAACGAGGTTTGGGTTACCACTCGTTTTTTTTGTAATATAACAAATCATTTGCAAATGAAAGGGAATTTGGTTATAATACTTTTTAGTTAGGAGAAAGTATGCAAGATAGGCAGAAAAATATACGTAATTTTTGTATTGTTGCTCATATAGACCACGGCAAAAGCACGCTTGCTGATAGGCTTATTGAAAAAACAGGAACGGTCAGCAAACGCGATATGAGTGACCAATTACTAGATAGTATGGAGCTAGAAAAAGAAAGGGGTATAACAATTAAACTTACGCCAACAAGAATGTTTTACACATATGATGGTCAGGAATACATTTTGAATTTAATTGACACTCCTGGACACGTGGATTTCACATATGAAGTTTCACGTTCACTTCTTGCTTGCGAGGGGGCAATTTTAATTGTTGATGCCACGCAGGGTGTTGAAGCACAAACGCTTGCAAATGCATATCTTGCAATTGATAATAATTTGGAGATTTTGCCAGTTATTAACAAGATTGACCTTCCAAGTGCCGACATTCCCAAAACAAGAAGCGAAATAGAAGATGTGATTGGAATTCCTGCTGATGAGGCTCCTTGTATTTCAGCCAAGGATGGCATAAATATTGACGAGGTTTTGGAACAAATAATAAAAAATGTTCCTCATCCAAATGGAGATGAAAGTGCGCCACTGAAGGCTCTTATTTTTGACAGTTACTACGATAATTTTAAGGGTGCGGTATGTTTTGTTAGAATCTTTGATGGTAAGTGTAAGGCTGGCGATAAAATTAGAATGATGCAAACCGGCAAGGAGTATGAAGTAACCGAAGTTGGAACGTTTACTCCAAGCATGAAACCATTAAACGAACTCTTTGCTGGAGACGTTGGTTACATTTGTGCAAGTATAAAAAATTTAACCGACACAAAGGTTGGTGACACAATAACAAATGCAGACAATCCAACGGCGGAAAAGTTACCGGGATATAAAGAGGTTCAGCCGGTTGTTTTTAGTGGAATATTTTTGTCAGACGGAAGCAAGTATGGAGACCTTAAAGACGCATTAGAAAAATTAAAATTAAATGACGCATCATTAGTTTTTATGCCGGAATCTAGCAAGGCGCTTGGTTTTGGTTTTAGGTGTGGTTTCTTGGGGCTACTTCATATGGATATAATAACCGAAAGACTAGAGCGAGAGTTTAATTTAGATATAATAACAACGGCGCCAAGTGTTAGTTATAATGTTTATAAAACGAATGGGCAAATGTTGGAAGTTAGTAATCCGTCGCTTCTGCCACCAACTGTTGAGATAGACAGAATTGAAGAACCAATTGTAAAGCTGCACGTTTTTACACCGCCAGAATATGTTGGGGCGGTTATGGAACTTTGCCAAGAAAAGAGGGGTATATATATTGACCTTCAATACTTAGACAAGCAAAGGGTGAGATTAGATTACACAATTCCGCTTGGCGAAATAATTTATGATTTTTTTGATAGCTTAAAATCCAGAACAAAAGGTTATGCAAGTTTAGATTATGAAATGAATGGTTTTATGCCAAGCGAACTTGTTAGATTGGATATATTATTGAATGGAGAAACATGTGACGCTCTTAGTTTAATAACACATAAAGACAAGGCGTATGAACGTGGTAGAGCAATTGCTGAGAAATTAAAAAAAGTTATTCCAAGACAGCTTTTTGAAGTTCCAATTCAGGCCTGTGTTGGCGGTAAAATAATTGCAAGAGAAACAATTTCCGCAATGAGAAAAGATGTGCTTGCAAAGTGTTATGGTGGCGATATAACTCGAAAAAGAAAACTTCTCGAAAAGCAGAAAGAGGGTAAAAAACGTATGAGAAAAATTGGTTCAATAGAACTTCCTAGTGAGGCATTTATGAGTATACTTAGAACCAACGATGATAATGATGAATAAAGGATTATAATATGAGCCAGAGTGAAAATTTTGGAATATATGTTCATATACCTTTTTGTTTGTCAAAATGTCTATATTGTAGTTTTATTTCAAAACCTGCTTGTGAAAATGAAATAAAACACTACATAGATTTTTTATGCGGTGAAATAGAAAATAAGAATAATTTATTTGTTGGCAAGGTATGCAACTCCATCTATTTTGGCGGTGGTACTCCAAGTTCTATTTCTGAAAAATATATAGAAAAAGTGTTAAAAACAATAAAAAAACACTATAAAATTGTTAAAAAACCAGAAATTTCAATTGAATGTAATCCGTGTAGTGTCAGCCTAACCAAGTTGCAAACATATAAAAGACTGGGTATTAACAGAATTAGTTTTGGTGTTCAGAGCCTAAACAACAAAGAACTAAAAGCGATCGGAAGAAGGCATAATTCTGCTTTGGCAATGGAGGCAATTTTGCTTGCTCAAGAAGCAGGATTTGAAAATATATCTGCTGACATTATGATTGGTTTACCATTTCAAACAAAGTCTAGTTTATGTAAAACAATTAATAAATTGGTATCCGCTGGCGTTAAACATATATCTGCTTATATGCTCATTTTAGAAGATGGGACAAAGCTTAAACAGATGGTAGATTGTGGACAGGTAAAAGTTGCTAATGAAGATGAATCTGTGGCGCTTTATGATATGACATATAAAAAATTAAAAGAAAAAGGTTTTGAGCGATATGAAATATCAAATTTTGCAATTCCAGGATATGAATGTCGGCACAACGTGAATTATTGGGAAGTTGGAGAGTATGTTGGTTTTGGTGTTTCGGCACATTCATATTATGGTGGAGTGAGGTACGCTAATAGTGATAATTTTGATGAATATTATGTTGAAAAAAGCACCAAAGAAAAAATATCAAATCGGGCACATATTGAAGAAATGATTATGCTTGGATTAAGGCTGGCAAATGGTGTTTCAATTAAAAAACTAAATATGTGTGGTTATGATATTCTTAAACATAAACGCAAAGAAATAGATGAGTTACTAAAACTGGGTTTAATAGCAATAAGTGATGAGTACATAAAAATAACCCCAGACAATTTTGGGGTTACATCAGCAATAACATTAAAACTATTATAGGGGGCGGCTATCTTCGTTGATGCTGTCCTTTTTATTTGTCACAAGATAAATAATTATGGATATTATTGTTGCAATAAGCAGTGAACTTTCTCCAATTATTCCAACAACTGAGCGATAAATTGAATTGTAAACTAACCATATTGTACTATTCAAAGCCCCCAAACATCTGTAAACAAGAATGTTTCTTTGCCAAAGCGAATATATAAAGATTATTGATGCACCCATAGCCATTAATTCAATGTAACTTTTTAAGAAAATGGCAGAGGCAATGACGCTTATTATAACAAACGACAATAGGGAGATGTAGTTTTTAACTCTTCCTTTTTTGTCGTCAATATAAAATACAATGCACCTAAAAATACCAATAGCATTAACAATCATTGCGCCAGTACCCCGCAAAAAAGTATACTCTATTAAAAATAGTGTAGTGCTTGTTAGTGTTAATAATAGTATTTTTTCTTTATTTTTTGCGTAATAACTCAAACCAATAACTATATATGCAAAAACTGCAAAAATTTGTGAGAGTGTGTATTGTGACATGTTTTTCCCTGTTAAATATGTAATATTTTATTCTAAATAAAAAAATTTGTCAAAACACTTGCAATATTTATTTCTGTGTGATATAGTAGTTAAGTAATTTTACTTAACCTCATCTTGTAGGAGTGAAAATGGAATTAGACAAAACTGTTAGGCTTGGTATGCTTTTAGACATTTATGGAAATATACTAACAATAAAAAAACAAGAGATGCTTTCAATGTATGTTAACGATAATATGAGTTATCAAGAAATTGCCGATACTCTTGGAATTTCAAAGCCTGCAGTGTTAGATTCAATTAAAGTTGCCGAAAAAAAATTAGAGGGTTTGGAATCAAAATTACAGGTTTTAGCGTTCAGGCAAAAGCTTTCAAATCTTGTGGACAATAGTTCCAATTTAAGGCAAGATATAATTTCACTTTTGAAGGAGTAAGAATGGGTCTTTTTGGTAGTTTAAGTGAAAGAATGTCGCATATTTTTAGCAAACTCACCAATAGAGGTAAACTAACCGAACTTGAAGTGAAAGAAAGTATGCGTGAAATAAAAATGGCACTTTTGGAAGCCGATGTTAATTATTTGGTTGTTAAGGACTTTATTAAAAGGGTCTCAGAAAAGGCGGTTGGGGATGCGGTTCTTAAAAGTTTAACACCCGGGCAACAGGTTGTTAAAATTGTTAACGAAGAACTTGTTGAACTAATGAAGAGTCCAGACCAAAAATTAAAAGTTTCGCCAGCACCTCCAACAATTATTATGATGTGTGGTCTTCAGGGTGCTGGTAAAACAACAATGACTGCAAAATTAGGGCATCTTCTTAAAAAGAGTGGTAAAAGGCCGATTTCGGTTGCTTGCGATATTTATAGGCCAGCAGCAATTGAGCAGTTAAGGGTAGTGTCGAAAGATGCTGGAATTGCATTCTTTGAAAAAGGTACACAAAACCCGGTAAAAACCGCAAAGCAGGCAGTTGAATTTGCCACAAGTCAAGGCTATGACACCGTGATTATTGACACGGCGGGTAGGCTTCACATTAACGAGGAGTTAATGAATGAGTTAAAGGCAATAAAAAAAGAAGTCAACCCAACCGAAATATTATTAACGGTTGACTCAATGACTGGTCAGGATGCGGTTACTGTGGCAGAAGCATTTAACAATGACTTAGATGTTACGGGTGTAATTCTAACCAAATTAGATGGCGACACTCGTGGTGGTGCAGCACTTTCTATTAAAGCAATCACAAACAAACCAATTAAGTTTTGCGGAATTGGTGAAAAAATTGGAGATTTGGAACCTTTTTACCCAGACAGAATTGCTTCTAGAATTTTAGGGATGGGTGATGTGCTGACATTAATTGATAAAGCACAGGAAGCCGTTAGTGAAGAGGAAGCAAAAAAACTAGAAAAAGCATTTAAGGAAAATTCATTTACCTTTGAAGATTATTTGGTTCAAATGGAAAACCTTAAAAAAATGGGCAATATAAACGACATTATTGCAATGATACCAGGCCTTAGTATGCAAAATATTCAAATTGACGAAAAACAACTTCTTCATAATAAGGCGATTGTTCAAAGCATGACGGTTAAAGAGCGCCGTAATCCCGATTTAATTAAGGCAAGCCAAAAAAAGAGAATTGCAAAAGGGAGTGGCACAACCATACAAGACATTAACCTACTTCTAAAACAATTTGAACAATCAAAAGAAATGTTAAAACAGTTTAAGAACAGAAAGGGTATTAGCCGATTATTTGGATTATAATTAATTTGATATTTAACCGAAAGGTTCAAATATATACAAAACTATTAAAAAGGAGATAAAAACATGGCAGTAAAAATTAGATTAACAAGACTTGGAGATAAAAAATCACCATTCTATCGTGTTATCGTTGCTGATTCACGTAGCCCAAGAGATGGTAAGTTTATCGATATTCTTGGAACATACAACCCATTAACAAATCCTGCTGAAATTAAAATCGATAACGAAAAAGCAAAGACATGGATTAAAAATGGGGCACAGCCAACAGACACAGCAAGAAATCTTCTTGTTAAATCTGGCGCTATTGAAAATAAAGATTAATAATATAGTGTAATTATTGAGGTGAAAGATGGAAGAACTTGTAAAATACATTGTTAAAAATCTTGTTGATAATGAGGACGAGGTTAAAATTGAATCTATCAGAGAAAACGATGAAATTAACATTGTTGTAACAGTTGCTCCAGATGATGTTGGTAAAGTTATAGGCAAGAATGGAAGAATTGCTCAAAGCATACGTGCAATTGTTAAATCTGTTTCAGCAAAAGAGAAAATTAGATACAATGTAAAAATAGTAAAATAATTGTAAAAAAACAGGCATATAGTGCTTGTTTTTTTTTGTTACATTAATTGTGGTGAACACATATCAATTTATATTAACAAATAACTAAATTGATTATTCTTTTGATTAAATGTCTTTTTTTTGCTATACTAATATCAAATAGTATCAGCATATATAACACAAGAGGTAGCAATGTTTGGTAGAGCAAAAAAAATATTAAGAAATTCAAAAATGTTGTTTAATGGCAAAAATAAAAAAGTAAAAGTTGGGCTTGCACTTGGTGGTGGCGGAGCAAGGGGTTTTGCACACCTTGGTGCTGTTAAAGCATTTGAAGAATATGGAATAAAATTTGATTATATTTGTGGAACGAGTGCCGGAAGTATTGTTGGTGCGTTTTTGGCAGCGGGTTATTCATATAACCAAATGTACGAAGTTGCAAAAAGCATGAATGTTAAAGATATCAGAACATCAAAACTGGTTTTTGTTCCATCAAAAAGCGAGGGGCTTGAAAATGTGTTAAAAAGTAACCTTGGGGACATTAATATTGAGGATTTACCAACACCGTTTTCAGCCGTGGCTGTTGATATTGTGTCAACCGATGAATGCGTAATAACAAAGGGTAACTTAGCAAAAGCTTGTGCTGGCAGTTGTGGTGTTCCGGGAATATTTCAGCCAGTTGTTTTTGGGGATAGGCACCTTTGCGATGGTGGGCTTCAAAACACAATTCCGGCAGATGTTCCAAAACTCATGGGTTGTGATTATGTTGTTGCTGTTGATGTTAACAAATCAAGAGGCTATGGAACAGAGAGCCTAAAATTAATTGATGTTATTAGCTGTTCAATAAGAATACTTATGAAAGGTAATGTTGTTAAAGGATATCTATACGCAGACGCAATGATAAAGCCAGAAACAAAGAGGTTCAAAAGCACAAAAAAAGAAGGCTTTTTAGATATGATTGAAGAAGGGTATAAAGCAACAATTGATGCTATGCCACAGGTGTTGGCATTATTTAATAAAAAACCATTAAAAGTAAAAACGAAACTGAAATATGTTAATGAGGATAGGGTAATCATTTAACGACATTCAAAAGCAAAGGAGATGGCATGTTTGCCGAGGTTATTGTAGACATTTCGTCTGGTAGTGTTGATAAAATATTTGATTATGATATTTCTGGCTTTGATGTTACGGAAGGATACAGGGTTTATGTTCCTTTTGGTAATATGAGGGTGGAGGGTTTTATCATACGCACAAAAAATGAATCGAACCTAGAAAAATCTAAAATCAAATCAATAATAGGGGCGGTTGATGATTTTCCTTGCATCACTAAAGAAATGATTGAACTCATGCATCATATGGTTAAACTATATCACCTTCGGTATATTGATGTTTTAAGGCTTTTTATTCCATCGGAAATGAGATCCGGTAGAGTTAAAAGTTTAAGTAAAAAAATACTTAAATTTGTTGGTAATAAGCAAAAAATTGAAGAAATATTAAGAAAAAATGCAAAAAAACAGATAGAATTGCTTAATTTTTTACAAAATGATGTTAAATATTATAAATCTGAATTAAATGAAAAATATTCAAGTGTGGCGGTTAATAAGTTTATTGAAAATGGATATTTAATTGAGTCAGATGAAAAATACCTAAGAACACCGAACTATAATGTTGTTAGTGACAAAAAGGTTGTTCACACAGATATTCAAAATAGAGCAATTGAGAACATACTAAACAATACACATAAAACAAGTTTGCTTTTTGGTGTTACGGGCTCTGGTAAAACAGAAGTATATATGAGCGTAATTGAGCAGGTTATTACCAAAGGTAAAACCGCCATTATGCTTGTTCCAGAAATATCATTAACTCCACAGGTTTTAAGTAACTTTAAAGCTAGGTTTGGAGATGAGGTTGCAATTCTTCATAGCGGGCTTTCTGTTGGTGAACGATTTGATGAATGGAAGAGAATAAGATTTGGCGAAGCAAAAATTGTTGTTGGTGCAAGGTCTG
This sequence comes from Clostridiales bacterium, assembly GCA_918262735.1. GTDB lineage: Bacteria > Bacillota > Clostridia > Christensenellales > UBA1242 > HGM11367. The sequence continues at coordinate 55,061 of CAKJYJ010000005.1, read as the reverse complement.
CGATATTTGCTCCACTTGTTAATCTTGGTGTTATAATTATTGATGAGGAACACGAGCAAAGTTACAATAGTGAGTCTAACCCAAGATACATAACAAAGGATATTGCTGAATTTAGAAAAGAATATAATGGATGCCCTCTTGTTCTTGGAAGTGCAACACCAAGTTTGGAAAGTTTCAATAAGGCGGAGACTGGGCAATACAATCTAATTGAAATGCCGGTTAGAATAAATGGTAAAGAAATGCCAAAAATTCAAATTGTTGATATGCTCGGCGAAATAAGAATGGGTAACACCGGGATTTTTTCAAGAACCCTCTTATATGAATTGGATAACTGTTTTAAGAATAAAAAACAGGCTATGCTTTTTATAAATAGGCGTGGTTTTTCGTCATTTATGAGATGCATAGATTGTGGCTATGTTGCAAAGTGTTCTGATTGTGATGTTAGCCTAGTTTATCATAAAGATGAAGATAAATTAAAATGTCATTATTGCGGGAAGAGATACAGAGCGTTAACGGTGTGCCCAAATTGTAAGAGCACAAGAATAAGGCAGGGTGCTGTTGGAACTCAAAAAATAGTTGAGGATATACATAGACTATATCCGGAAGTTAGTGTTTTTAGGATGGATAATGACACAACAAGAATAAAAAATGGTCACCAAAAAATATTAGCAGAATTTGCAAAAACAACACCTGCGGTGCTTGTTGGAACGCAAATGATTGCAAAAGGACACGATTTCAAAGATGTTACACTTGTTGGAATAATAGATGCCGACCAGAGTTTATATCAATCGGATTTTAAGTCGGTTGAGAGAACATTTGAATTAATAACACAAATGGCTGGGAGGAGTGGAAGAAATGATAGTGAAGGCAAGGTTATTCTTCAAACATACGCTCCAAGACATTATTGTTATAAGTTTATAGCGAATTATAATTACAAAGGTTTTTATTCAAAAGAAATTAATTTGAGAGAAACGGCAAAATTTCCACCATTTACTAAAATTATTAGACTTTTGTTTACTGGTGAGAACGAAGAACTGGTTAAAGAACTTGTTAAAAAGAATTATGAGGGCATACAAAAATTAGCGGGTGAATGTGAAGACAAGTTTGTGTATATAGATGCGATGAAATCGCCAATAACAAGGATACAAAAGAAATATAGATACCAAATTTTAATAAGAATTAAACAGGATGATTCGCAAAGTATTATTGATAAAATATATAACACATGTGATAAATATCAAAATCCAAAAGTCAGTTTTTTTGTTGAAATTAACCCATCAAGTTTAACATAAGAATATTCAGTTAAAAATTCACGTTTTACAATACAATAAACTAGCAATTTAATTTTTTATAAAAAACGTATGGAAAAATGTCCATACGTTTTTGAATTTTTACAACATAAAATTTGTATTTAAAATAACTATGCTATTTATTTCATTTCTCTATAGAAAGCATCATAGCAAAGGAAAGTTTCATATATGTCAACTTTTGAGGTTACTTCCCAAGGAGCGTGCATTGAAAGAACGGGAACTCCTGCATCAATAACGTCCATGTCATATTTTGCCATAATGTAGGCGATTGTTCCGCCGCCACCAGCTTCAACCTTGCCCATTTCGGTTGCTTGGAAGTAGATGTTGTTTTTGTCTAAAATATTTCGTAGTTGTGCAATATATTCAGGGTTTGCGTCACTTGCTCCACTTTTGCCTCTTGAGCCAGTATATTTGCAGAATGCAATACCTCTTCCTAGGAAAGCATCGGTATTTTTGTTAAATGGAGAAGGTCTGTTTGGGTCAAAAGCAGCGGTAACATCACTGGAAAGCATTTTACTGTTTGCAAGGCCATGTCTTACTTTTAGTTCGGAATATTCTTCAGTTTTTGCAATTAAATCGGCAACCGTGTTTTCAAAGAACATACTCTCCATTCCTGTTGCCCCAACGGAGCCAATTTCTTCTTTGTCAACCAATAGGCAAATGCAAGTTCTTTTTGGATTATTTTGACTAAGTAGTGCCATTAATGATGGGTATGCACAAACTTTATCATCTTGACCATATGCCATGACCATTGACCTGTCTAACCCAAAATCTCTTGCACATCCAGCTGGCACACATTCAATTTCTGCAGAGAAGAAATCTTCTTCATCAATTCCTTTTTCTTTTAAGATGTTTAATATGTTTTGTTTAACCTTATCTTTTTTTGCATCTTTATCTGGCGTTAGACCAACAAGTAGGTTTAATTCTTCACCCGTAACAACCTCATTTCTTTTTTCTTTATCTAGGTGAGGAAGTAGGTCGGTTATTCCAAGCACAGCATCACCAGAATTCTCGCCGTAGTTTACTCTAATTTTTGTACCGTCTTTTTTAACAATAATCCCGTGAAGGGCAAGAGGGGTCGCCGTCCATTGATATTTTTTAATTCCACCATAATAGTGGGTGTCTAGAAGGCAGAGTTCGCTGTCTTCATATAGAGGGGTTGGTTTAAGGTCAAGGCGAGGGCTATCTATATGTGAACCAACAATGTTGAACCCATCTTCAAGAGGGTTTGTTCCAATAACGGCAAGCACGACGGCTTTGTCCATATTTATCGCATAAACCTTGTCGCCAGGTTTTAATTTTTTTACATTTTTTATATTAGTAAATCCATTTTCTTCTGCAATTTTTATTGTTTCAATAATTGCTTCACGTTCTGTTTTTGCGTTAGTTATAAAAGTTTTATATCCTTCGCAAAAATTATATGCCTTTTCTAATTCTTCTTTATTATATTTTTCGTATGCGCTTTTGTTCATTTATACCTCCGTTTACATATAATATTGTATTCTAGTTTTTAATATTTACAAAATAAATTTGCAATTTTTATTATTTTTTTTATTGTAAATAAAAACGCATTATCCCGACATATTAATTGACTTATAAATGGCAACTTGTTATACTCTAAACTATGGTTACAAACGAGGAATTTGTTAGTTATTTAACATCTCTTTTTCCGGATGCTTTTTGTGAACTTAAGTTTAATAGCAATTTTGAACTATTGGTTGCTGTTATTCTTTCGGCGCAGTGTACCGACAAGCGAGTTAATATGGTAACAAAAGAACTTTTTAAAGAATTAAACACGCCACAGGAATTTGCAAAAATTAAACAAGAAGATTTAGAACAGAAAATCAGGTCTTGTGGTTTTTACCACAACAAAGCAAAAAACATTATTAACTGTGCCAAAGAACTTGTTGAAAAGTATGGTGGAGAGGTTCCAAATGATTTTAACATGCTAACAACCCTTTCTGGTGTTGGCAGAAAAACGGCGAATGTTGTTTGTTCGGTTGCTTTTGGGCAAAATAGAGTTGCGGTTGATACTCACGTTTTAAGGGTTAGCGGAAGGTTAGGGTTTACAAAGAGTAAAAATCCGGATATTTGCGAAAGAGATTTAACAAAAAGATTCAAAAAAGATTTAGATAAATTACATTATCGTATGGTACTATTTGGCAGATATTATTGTAAAGCAATTAAACCCGAATGTGAAAATTGTAAACTTAAGGATAAATGTAAACAATATAGTAAATTTGTAAATGCGAAATAAAAATAGGAGTTTTTATGTTTTTAGACAGGGTAACAATAACAATAAAGGCAGGAGATGGTGGCAATGGTTGCACATCTTTTTATAGAAGTAAACTGGTTATGAATGGCGGACCTGACGGCGGAGACGGTGGTAAGGGTGGCGACATTATTTTTGTTGCAAATGAGGGGCTCAACACCCTTTATGGGTTCACATATAAGAAAAAGTTTTTTGCAACCAATGGAAACAATGGAGAAAAACAATTAAAACGAGGACATGATGGCAATGATGTTATTATTGAGGTCCCTTGTGGCACGGTTATTCATGATGCGGAATCCGGGTTAATTATTGCAGATATGATTGAACATGGACAAAAATTTGTTGCCCTTAAAGGCGGTTTTGGTGGAAGGGGTAATAATTATTTTAAGTCTCCAACAAGGCAGTCTCCACATTTTTCACAAACTGGAGAAAAAACTCAGATTAAAAAAGTTACATTAGAATTAAAAACCATTGCAGATGTTGGTTTGGTGGGCTTTCCAAATGTTGGTAAAAGCACCCTTCTTTCAGTAATTAGTAATGCTAATCCAAAAATTGCAAACTATCCATTCACAACACTATATCCAAATCTTGGTATGGTGGCTCATAAAAACACAAGTTTTGTCGTTGCGGATATTCCTGGATTAATTGAAGGGGCGAGTGAGGGCGCAGGTCTAGGCCATTTCTTTTTAAGACATGTTGAGCGTGTTAGGGTTATTGTTCATATGGTTGACATTTCGGAACTTGAAGGTAGAAATGCCGTTAAAGATTATGAGCAAATTAACAAAGAATTAAAAAACTATAGTGAAGAACTATATAAAGTTCCACAAATAGTAGTTGCAACTAAAACTGATTTATTAACCGAAGACGAATTAGAAAAAAAACTAAACGAGTTTGAGAACGAAACAAAAATCAGGCCAATGATTTTATCAGCAATTATTCACAAGGGAGTTGACGAACTTTTAGATAAAATAACTGAAGTTTTGGCAAAAACACCAAAAAAGGCACCACAAGAAGTTGAAATGTATGATTTTGATGTTAAAGATAAAACATCAATAGAAATTGTAAGCAATGAGCCTGGTGTGTTTGAAGTTCGTGGCGGACTTATTGATAATTTAATTCGCGGAGTTGTTTTGAGCGATGAAAGAAGTAATGCATATTTTCAAAATGCGCTTAAAAAATTTGGGATTATAGATAAATTAAAAGAAAGCGGAATGAAAGACGGCGACACTGTTGTAATTAAAGACATTAGTTTTGAATATGAGGAATAGGAAATTTGTTTTATTTTGCAATTCTTATTTCGTAATTAGTGATGGCAAATAAAGGGAGAGTATAATTTGACTAAAAAACAAATAATTAATTACATTGTTATTCCGAGTATAACTATTTGTGTGTCGCTTGTGTTTGGATTCATTTTTAACGATATTATTCTTGGTGGGTCAACACTAATATTTGGTTTTCTAAATGCATATTATATGGCCGTTGGAAAACCTTGCAATTATATTTTTGGTATACTCTTTAGCATAACATATGCAATTGAATGTTATAATAATGGTCTTTACGGATTTGTTATTTTTACACTACTTGTTTACACTCCAATACAAATTTTTGGTATAATAAATTGGATAAGACATAAATCAGAAGATGCGGTTTTAATGAGAAGTCTTACACTTTTGCATGGAATTTACCTAACAGCCCTGTTGGTTGTTTCTAGCTTTGGTCTTGGTTTACTATTATCATTAATTCCTGGGCAGAATCTTGCTTTTTTAGATAGCAGTAGTCAAATTGTAAATTTGTGCGGTGTGGTTTTGGTTGCAATAAGATTTAGAGAGGCGTGGTACGTTTGGCTTGTTAATAATGTAATTGATTTAATAATTTGGATAGTTAGGTTAAGTGTTAATGCAGTTAATGCACCAATGGCGTTAATTGTTTCGATAATGTATTTAATTATGAATATAATTGGCATAATAATGTGGATAAAAATTGAAAAACAACAAAAGGAGCAAATATGATAACAACAAAACAAAGGGCACAACTAAGAAGCCTTGCAAATGTAATTGACCCAGTTATGCAAATTGGCAAAGATGGGATTACAGAAAACTCATTGATTCAAATTAATGGGCTTTTTGAAGCAAGAGAACTATTCAAAATTAACATTCTTAAAAATTGTGATTTATCACCAAAAGAAATTGCAAATCAAATTCAAAAAGAAACAAATTGTGAAATTGTTCAATGCATAGGTTCAAAAGTTGTTTTATATAGAAAATCAACCAAAAAGAAAATTAAACACATTGAACTAATTTAATGTAATTAATAACACATAGTGAAATTTTTATTCAAAAGGGTTCAATTCAAAAACCTTATTGTTGTGGCCGCTATTGTAGCTAATAATGGCAAACAAAACCAAAACACAAGATGTGGCAATATAGTACACTTTATAAAGAACAAAAAAACTTGCAAAAAACAAACAGATTGCAGAAAGAAGATAGCTTTTTGTTCTTTTTTTATTGAATGAGTGGGTGAGTATTGTTTTTAGCGAGGTTTTAACCTTTGGTTTTATTTTAGGGTTTATTTCTGGATAAAATTCATATTTTTTTAATAGATTTACATACATATCTTTTGCGTTTAACAAAACAATTTCAAAACTGAATTTGTTTTTTTCACTTTCAATTTCGCCGTCAAAATTGTTAGACACAACAACCAATTTATTTATTGTTAAGTCCTTTATTTTTTTTATAATATTAACAAAATCATCCTTGTTAAAATTTGATGGTTTGAATAGAGGATAAAGAATGATTGTTCTGTGGTTATTATTAATATAAATGTATCCATTTTTTATTTCGCAGTTATGTTTTGTTGATGCTAATTTTCTAAAAAAGTTGAGGAGTTCGTCTTGTGTCATATATATAAAAGTTGAAACAATATCATGAACACGTTGTTGCTCCTTAAGTTTTAACAATTGCTTTTTCTTTTTTCTTAAACCTAGTTTGTTTGTTAATATAGAAACAATAAAAGTGCTGGCAGTTGCAATCATAATATTTTGTGGTGGTCTGTTAAAAAAATATGTGCACCAGATTAAATTGAATAAAAATATGAGTACGAACTTAAACAGGTTATCAACAATAATATATAGTGAAATTTTCATATAACAATTATTAACCATAATTGTGATGAGCAAACGATATGCGCTTATATAAATGTTAAAAATGCTTATATTTGTTGACTTTTTTGTGTGTCATTGGTAAACTAAAACAAAGGAAAAATATGGACACATTAAATTTAGCAAGATATTTTGCGGACTTTTTAAATAAGTATGGTGCAAAAGACACAGAAATTTTGGAAGCAAGGAATGGCAAAATATTTAAGTATATGGTAATATGTACAGCTGATGATAGATATTTTGCACAAAATATGCTTGTTGATTTTTTGGACTATGTTAGAGAGGAATTTGGGCTTGTTAATCTTGGTATGGAAGGCTACAAAAAGTGTGAGTGGATTATAGTTGATTATGATAAGATTTTTGTTCATATATTCCAATCAAAAGCCAGAGAAAAATTTAATATAGAACGTTTGTGGAAATAGATACTATTTAGAATTTAGTAAAAAAATACAGCCAGATTGTTAGTGGCTGTTTTTTTATGCATGAAAGAACAACGATATCAAAGTTATTTTTTTGTTGGTTTTTGTTGCATAGTACCCCCAATAGCAGTTATTAAATAAATAATACTCTATTGTTTGGCTATGATACACATGGGCTATTTATACTTATTGGCGCCATTATATTAAAACAGAATTATTCTGGGTTATTTTGCGTTTTTTTTGCGAACAATATTATTATGTTGGATTACAGATGTAAAACAATTTTACGCTTTTTGGTAAAAGAGTGCTCGGAGGGTAGTTATAGGGTTTTTGATGTTAAAGATATAATTGAATGTCTGCCAAAAAAAATCAAACCAGACGAGAGCACTGTTAAATTATGTTTGGAATATTTAGAAAAAGGGGAATACATTTCAATAAAATATAAAGATGAAAATGTATGCTGTTTAACACCTCTTCCTTTTGCAAGACAAATTTTAGAGGCTGAGAGTAGCCAGCATGCAAAAGATAAAAAATTAATAAAAATGGGCTCTTTTTTATACTTTTTAGTGTTTATTTTTGCATTTTTGGGGTCTTTTTTGGCAATAATGGTATATGGATTAATATTTTAATATGGTGCAATATGCTAGACAAAAAAGAAAAATATGTTGTTTTATATTTGGTTGAAATGTGCCCGCAAAAAAGGCCATATCTTATTTTGGCAGAAAAAATTGCCGAGGTTGTGTCTAGAAAATATTTAATCACAACAAACGAATTAGATGACATTATGGTTATGCTACAAAAAGAGAACTATATTGAATTTATTGTTTCGGAAAGTAAGGTGGGGAACTATTATTGCATAACGCTAAAAGGTAAGGCAATCACATTAAAAAAAGATATAAAAAGACAAAAACAGCAGTTTTGGCTTGCGGTGTTTAGAACATTTATTTTTGCGGTGTTTAGTTTTACGGTTGGGTTATTATTAAAAACAATTTTTTCTGTGCCATAACATTGTTTAATAAATTGTTTGTTTTTTATTGAATTATGTAATAAAATAAACATAAACAAATGGAGCAAATATGGAATATAGAAAGTTTGAACTTGTTTCAAAATTTAAGCCATCGGGTGATCAGCCGCAGGCAATAGATAAACTTGTTGAAGGATTAAATGACGGGCTTTCTTCTCAAGTGTTACTTGGTGTTACTGGTAGTGGAAAAACATTCACAATGGCTAATATTATTGCGAGTGTGAATAAACCAACACTTGTTATTGCCCATAACAAAACATTGGCAGCACAGCTTTGCAATGAGTTTAGAGATTTTTTTCCAAACAACCGGGTTGAATACTTCGTTTCATATTATGATTACTATCAGCCAGAAGCATACATTGTTTCCTCTGACACATACATAGAAAAAGATATGTCTATTAATGAGGAGATAGACAAACTTAGGGCGTCGGCAACAACAAGTTTGCTTGAAAGGAGTGACACGATTGTTGTTGCTTCTGTTTCGTGCATTTATGGGCTTGGTTGTCCGGAGGAGTATTGGAATTTACAATTACTATTAACGGTTGGGCAAAAAATAACCAGAGAACAGGTTATTAAACATTTAATTGACATTCAATACATAAGAAGTGAGATTGATTTTAAAAGAACAACATTTAGAAGTAAGGGTGATATATTAGATATATTTCCATCAAACAGTTCGGAAATTGCAATCAGGGTTGAGTTTTTTGGAGACGAAATTGATGGACTATACGAATTTGACCCATTAACGGGTAACAAAATTGAAAAGCTAGATAGAATTGTTGTATTCCCAGCAACTCATTATGCGGTTGGAAGTGAAAAGTTGTTAAATGCAATCAAACAGATTGAAGATGATAGAGATTACTTTGTTCAAAAGTTTGAAAAAGAAGGAAAACTAATTGAAGCACAAAGGCTAAAAGAACGGGTAAGTTACGACGTTGAAATGATGAGAGAGATTGGCTATTGTAGCGGAATTGAAAACTATTCTCGTTATTTTGATGGAAGAAGAGAGGGCGAACCCCCATATACATTGATGGATTATTTTCCAGATGGCTATTTAACCATAATTGATGAAAGTCATATGACAATTCCTCAAATCAGAGCGATGTATAATGGCGACAGAGCAAGAAAATCAAGTTTAGTTGAATATGGATTCAGGTTGCCTGCAGCTTTTGATAATAGGCCATTAAATTTTAAGGAATTTGAAAAAAGATTAAATCAAGTTATATTTGTTTCTGCAACACCTGCCGAATATGAAAGGGGGAAAAGCGGTCAAATTGTTGAACAGTTAATAAGGCCAACAGGACTATTGGATCCAATTGTTGATGTTGTTAAAACTGAAGGACAAATAGAATACTTAATAAACGAAATTAATAATACTGTAAAAAAGAATAGGCGGGTTTTAATTACAACGTTAACGAAAAAAATGGCAGAAAGTTTAACAACGTTTTTAAGCGAAAGGACAATAAGAGTAAAATATTTACATAGCGAAATCGATACGATGGAGCGTATTGAAATAATAAACGGGCTCAGACGTGGGGATTTTGATGTTATTGTGGGTATTAACCTTTTAAGAGAGGGGTTAGACATGCCAGAAGTTGAACTTGTTTGTATTTTAGATGCAGACAAGGAGGGTTTTTTACGATCGGACACTGCACTAATTCAAACGATTGGTAGGGTTGCAAGAAATAGTGATGGCCGGGTCATTATGTTTGCAGATACAATAACCGACAGCATGAAAAGAGCAATTGATGAAACTGCAAGACGCCGTGAAAAACAGATGGCGTTTAATAAAGAGCACAACATTGTTCCAACAACAATCATTAAAGAGGTTAAAAACACTCTAGAGTTCAACAAAAAGGCCGTAGAAAAACCAAATGATGTTGCAAAAGAAATTGAAAGGCTGAAGGGTATGATGAATGTTGCAAGTAAACAACTAGACTTTGAAACTGCAATTGAAATAAGAGATAGAATAACACTTCTTAAGAAACAATTAAAGAGTTAAAATGGTAACACAATACAAAATGCTAACATATAAAAGATTGTGGTTGGAGTAATAGATAGTGGTAGTGGCGGTGCAAATGTTATTATAGAGTGTATGAAATATTATAACGAAGATTTTATATATTTAGTTGATAATCAAAATAGTCCTTATGGTAATAAGCCGGCGTACAAGGTGTTAGAAATCACAAAAAGTAACATTGAAAACTTATTAAAAGAATATAAACTAGATTTAATTATAATTGCGTGTAACACTGCAAGTTCAATTATAGATATCACAAAAATGGATTACAATGTTCCAATTATTACCACTAGCCCCAACCTTTTGGGTGTTGAGGGTAATGGTTATGATACTTTATTATTTGCAACTAAAAACACAATAAAACATAACAAAAAAGTGCAATATTACCTATCTAATTATTCAAACTTTAAAACAGCAAATATTAAAAATTTTGCAAAAAATATTGATTTTTTTATAAAAAATGGCGATACTTACGCAATTTTTTCATTATTATCTAAAAAATTCACGTTACATGGCGTATTAAAAAAACAATATAAAAATGTAAAAAACATTGCTCTTGGATGTACACATTTTAAACATATTAAAGGTCAATTAAAAAAGATATTCACAGAAGCAAGTTTTTTGGAGTGCGAGTATGGAGTGGCAATTAATTCAAAATATTTAATTAGAAAGAATAGACACCGTAGTTCTGTAAAAGTAATTTTAACCAAAGATGAACCAGAGTTTGAACGGGCAATTAAAAATCTTTTTAATAAAAACCTTTTGGTGAATTGACACATTTAAAAAAAGCAAATATAATTTTTGTATGATATGCAATTTGTGTCCAAGAAAATGTGGAAAGGAAAGAAATGAAAATGCTGGCTATGGTGTATGCCAGATGCCAAACAAACTAAAAATTGCTCACTATGAACTTTTTCAATATGAAGAACCATGTATTAGCATCAATAAAGGCAGCGGTGCTATATTTTTTTCTGGTTGCAATCTTAAATGTGTGTTTTGTCAAAACTATGAAATATCAACAAACTGTTCTGGAAAATATATAACACAAGAAGAATTTATTGATATTATTAAAGAGTTAGAAAGTGAGGGTGCGGAGAATATTAATCTTGTTAGTCCTATGCACTATGTGCATTTAATTGTTGATGCGCTAAAAAAATATAAACCCAAAGTTCCAGTGATTTATAACACTAACGCATATGAAAGCGAAGAAATAATTGAATATGTTGCACCCTATGTTGATGTTTTTTTGCCAGATTTCAAATATTATTCAGGCAACATTTCGAAAATGTTTTCTGGTGCTGAGGATTATTATTCTGTTGCGTTAAAATCAATAAAAAAGATGCGGCAGCTAAAAAGTGACATTTTTGATAAAAATGGAAAATGTTTGCAGGGAGTTATAATAAGGCATATGATATTGCCTCTTTGCACGGGCGATTCTGTTGCTGTGTTGAGGGCAATAAAAGAAAATGTACCGGGAACAAGGGTTAGTTTAATGGCACAATACACACCATATGGAAGGGCTTGTGAGTTTAAGGCAATTTCTAGAAAAATAACACAAAGAGAGTACAATAAGGTTTTAATGGAGTATGAAAAACTTGGGCTTGATGGATATGTTCAGGAGCATAGCAGTGCTTCAAAAAGTTTTATTCCGAAGTTCAAATTTATATAATTATGGTCGCTGGAGTTGCATGTTAAAAACTTGTTAAAAAAAATATATATAAATATAATTTTTTAGTATTGACTATTGTTGTTTACTGTGTTATCATTCTTTTGAAAGTTAGGGGGAATTATGTATAAAAAAATAGATGCTACCGATATTGTGAAAGATGAAACATTATCAACAATAAGAAAGGCAAAGTTGATTGAGAATATGAATTCATGTATGTCGGCAAATAGGGTTTTTAAAATTTGTAGAGATGCCGATATTGTGAATAACGAAAAGTACAATGTTGTAAGAAACCTCATGGCATATGTTAGCGAAGATGTTAGGGGTGCGGTTGGCGCAGGAAAATTAAAACCAATTGACATTACAGATGAAAAATATAAAAAAGCACTAAAGCTTTTGTCGGAATACTCTAGTTCAGTTAAAGGGGACTACATAGTTCTAAAAGATTACTTAGAAGGTGTTTCTGCGCAAGCAAGAGATAGGGCAACATTAATAAAAATTAGAGTTGATAAGTATAGATTAAACATGGATAATGAGTATGTTGCGGGTTTTGAAATATCTGGCATTTATTCACCTTCTGGAGAGCTTACTGGCAGACAAATATCGGCGGTTGTTACTCACGATGATGTTAATGGTTGTTGCCTATCTGTTAAAGATTTATTGAAGACAAAACGGGAATTTGAAGATGAAATTAATGCGGTTAGCGCCAAATTAAAAAGAACAGAAAGGCTATTGACCCCAGAGTTAATAAATGATAGTAACAGTGAAAATGAAAAGTATGCAGCAATTAAAAAAGAGTATGATGAAGCCAAAAAAGAATACGAAGAATTCCATGACAAATATATTAAGCATAATAGGGGTGCATTTTCATTCATCAACAAGAAAAAATATAAAGAAAGAGACGAGCAGTATCGCACAAACTATTTAAGTTGGGTTGATGAACTTGAAAATTTTGTAAAACCATCTAATGAGAAAAAGGAAAAGATTGAAAATAGAATTTTAGGCATAAAAAAATATTTAAAAAATCTTATAGATAAAAAGCGTTTAACAGAAGCAATACCGGTTAAGAAAAAAGAAGATATTGCACGGGTTGTTGCTGATTATGAGAAATATTATGCACTTCATGGGTGCAAAACGTCAAAATATGACATTAATATTCAGTCCACAATTAAAAAAACAAATGAATGGCTTGGTCAGACTATTGGCAATCCCGTTTCGTTAGTTGATTTCCTAAAGGGAAAAGGCTTAAGCGATAAAGATATTCAAACAACTTTTGTTCCACTTTATAACAAATTAAAAAGGCTTGGGATCGCAGCGGCTTATGAAAAAACAAGGGATATATCAAATCCATGTAACAAAGCAATGTTTGAAAAGTATTATGGTTTTGGAGTCTGCGAATTAATGAGAGAGTGTTATAAAGGCGCCATTAACACAGAAGACCGATACGGTTCAAAATATTAATACTAATTAGAAATTTAACAAAACGCCATAATAAATTTGGCGTTTTTTGTTGCGAGATAAATGTGTCTTTATAGTTCACTATAAAATATTCGGGAAATTGTCTTTACAAAAATATTTTATTTATGGTATTATTAAAAAGCTTATGGGCAAGAAAAGGAAAAAAACAATTATATATTCTAAAAATAGAGTTAATTTGTGCCATGATACTGATGGTATGTTTTTTTGCACAGAAAATGCCCTGAATGATCAAATGACAATTGATGATTATATCCACGACATGGACAATGCTGTTGATATGGCAAATAAGCTTGGAGAAGCTAATCAAGAGGTTGCTAAGCAAAAATCAAAAAAGAAAAAAATAACGAATGCAATATTCTTTGTGTTTAACATATGTGTTGTTGTTGCAATTTTATTGTACCAAGTATTCAATTCCCACGTTCAACCATTTGATGAAATAATTTCTAGCGGAATGTTTAGGGCTGGATTTGTTTTGGTTATCATAGTATGCTTCATTTTTGTAATGTTTTTAGATACGTTTAGAGTAACATTCTTACTGTGGCGAAGCACAAAGCGGTTTAGGCCGACACTTTGTTACAAAATGAATTCAATAGGCAGATATTACGACTGCATAACACCAATGTCAACGGGTGGTCAACCATTTCAAGTTTTTTATTTGAGTAAACATGGGGTTGATCCGGGAACTGCAATTTCTATTCCGCTTGCAAGATATGTTGTGTTTCAAATTGCTTGGCTAATAACTTGTGTGTTTGCAACAATATATTCATCTCAACATAACATAGGTTCTGGCCTGGTTAGTGCTGCGTCATATATTGGCTTTGCACTAAATGCTTTAATGCTTGTTGGTGTTTGGGTGCTATCGGTTAGTAAGAAAATTGGTAGAGTGATTGTTGCAAAGTTAATAAAACTTCTTTATAAAATGCATATTATTAAAAGTTATGAAAAAATATATGACAAGGTTATGGATACGGTTGCGGGATTTCAGCAAACAATGACTCGTTACACCAAAGACCTTAAAAGTTTTGTATTGTTGATTTTCACGAATCTTCTTCAATTTGTTATTAACTTTTCTATTCCTTACTTTATATTTATCATGCTTGGCGGAGCCCCAAGTTTTGCAACGTTTGTTCAAATTTGGGTGTTCTCAGTGTTAATTGAGGTTGCTTCTGGTTTCATTCCTCTTCCCGGTGGAACTGGCATGAGTGAGGTTGCGTTCACCCTCACATTTGCAAGTATATATCCAAATGGAACTGTTTTCTGGGGTCTATTACTTTGGAGATTTATGAATTATTATATATATTTGATTCAGGGTCTATTGGTCTTGGTTTATGATTATGTGATAGGTAATAAGAAGTATGAGTGGCAAAAAAAGAAGTGGGAGCTTGAGGCTGAAAGTACAAAATTTAAGCAGGTTCAGCTAAAAAAGTATAATAAAACAATAAAATCCGGCAAAATTAAGTTATAAATTGTTAATTTTTTGTAATTGTGTCAAAAATTAATCCGCAATAGTTTGCGGATTTTTTATTGGTAGATTGATGATTGTGAGAGAAAAATGGCAATAAATAATAAAAAAAATGGCACAATTGCTCTTTTGATTTCTATTATTATTTTGTTATCTTTAATGTGTGTTGTTAGTATAACATACAATTTTATTGGTGGTTTTTATTATAGTAGAATGGTTTCATTTAGTAAGGTGCTTGGCGAGGATGAAACTATTGTTATTAACGGGGAAGGCGTTTATTCATGTTCTTTCAATTTTGGAGGAACTTTGGTTTTGGGGACCGATATAAAACAAAATATTTATATTCAAAATGGAGACAAAGAAACATATTTGAGAGCAAAATTGATGCTTGATAATAAAGACAATATGGGTATGGTTTTTGGGCTTGTTAACTGGGTGAGTGGAAGCGATGGTTATATTTATTTTAATCAGGCGGTTAGTGCACGTGAAAAAATTGGGCTTTGTAAGTATATTAAAATAAAAGACGATATTAAACTAGAGAGCAACCAGAACTATATTTTATCTGTTGTTGTAGAGGCGACTAGTGCTCCATACAACTATATAATTTCTTAAAATTTCCGTATGTTATCTATCACTTCAAGCGGGTTAAAAAATGGCAGTAAATTTTCGTTGTTACCTTTTAACGTTGTTCCATCAATCACTTTTCTATCCATAAAAAGAACCTTTTTGCCGTTTTTGTTTGGAAGGAACGAAAAAAATGTTTTCATACCAACACCACAAAACAGCCTGTACCCATTTTCAATTAAAAGTTGATGTTTGTATGTGTATTCGCCATTATTAAAAACCTCCCACTCTCCATATGGGTAAACATAAACGTCAGTTTTTCCAATTATTGGTTCAACTTCATTTTTCCAAAGTGTAATTTCTTCAAGGAACTTTTCATCAGATATTTTTTTCATGTGATAATGTCCGTAACTATGGCAGGCGAATGTCCATCCAAGGCTTTTAATTTTATTAACAACTTTTTTTGCTTCGGTAATCTCGTCGTATCTGTCATTAGTATTGTTGTGGCTGGTTCTGTAACCTAAAATGCCATCATATCCGGTTAAATTAATGGTCCCCCGTGCTCCGTAAGGGGAAAAGTCTGGGTGAATTTTTATAAAGTTTTCCAGTATTGGTAAAAATTCATTATCGTATCTAATATTAACATTACCATCAATAATTGTTTGTGTGGCTATTTCCCCATATTCATCAATTATTAATTTATCAACCATACCTAGACCCATTTTTTTATGGTCATAGTTAACGTCATCAAAACTAATTACAATTGGTTTTTTACCAACGGGAACCTTTACTTTGTTTTTTACCGCAACGCCATCTGTAATTGTGAAACAATCTTCTAGAGAAACAAGAATATAGTTGTTGGCATGCAGAGAATTTAGAATAGAAATAAACTCTTTTGGTGTGATGCAGTCTGTGTCGTAGTTTTGGCGCATGCTATTGCTGGTTCTAAACGCAATTTCTGGGTAGGCAATAAGGCAATGAGTAAAAAGATGTTCCGAGCAAAATGTGTAATAATAATTACTCTGTGTACAATTCTTTTTGCCGTTGAGTGTGGGGGTTATGGTTAATAAAAACACAACAGAAAGTAAAAAAGAAAAATTTCTCATATCATTATTTTTTATAAAAATTACATAAAAATACATTAAAAAAATATAAAAAATAACATTTTTTGCTCATTTTTTGGTTATTTTTTATGTTATTGTGTGTTTGGGAGAAATATATGGAAGATGCAACATATTACAAAAATATTGTTTATAAGAAGAATGCATTTGAAGATTTGAAAACTTATGTAAAATTAAATTATACAAATAAAAACATACTTTTGGTGTCAACAAAGAGTATTCCTGCCGAAGATGTTACAAAAATATTAAACGCACTTTTTTGTGGTACGGAAGAAGTCAGTCATTTTATTTCAAGGTGTAATTTTGATAAAAGAGAATTGTGTTTGCTTAGTGATAAAATTGTTAAGAATAAATTTTCGCTGATTATTGCTTTTGGTGGAGGTAAGACAACTGATGTGGTTAAGTACTTTTCTTACATTCATCACATCCCATATATTGTTTGTCCAACAATGGCTAGCTCAATGTCATATTTCACCAATTATTGTATAAATCCATTTGATAGTTGTAAGAGCTTTTATGCAAATTTTCCAAGTAGGGTTTTTATACAGGAATCAATAATAAAAAGTGCAACCTGCTGTTCAAATATAAATGGATTGGCTTTTTTGCACTCTTTTAGAAGTGTTTATGTTGAAGGTGCCGTTGAGAATATAGAAAAGCAAAAATTTATTTTTTTGGGCTTAGAGAAGTTATTTGCAAAGCTAGATTGTGAGCAGCTAAATATTCTTCTTTGTGGAGAGGATTCAAACCTGGTTTTAATGGATTTATTTATAGATTTTGGTTTCTTTCTTTCTATGCTAAATTTGGAGGACTATTTATTGATAAACATGTTCTGTGTGTATAACTCCATTACTGAAGAACAAAAAGAATATGCCGGGAAGAGAATGTTACTTTGTGCCAAATCAATTATTGCCGTTTTAGAGAGATATGTTTCGCTAAATAGTGTTTTGATCCTTGAAAAGTGTAATTATGTTAGAGTTGCTGAAGAGTTGGAGAAAAATCAAATTACGTACCAAATGTTAAAGGGAAATTATTATTTTAACAAACTTGATGAAAATGTGTATAAAAAACGAAAATATTTACAAGATAGGGAAGAAATACTAAAAATAGTGGCTTCTCAAATGTTGTCTATTAATAAATTTTCTAGCGCGGTTAAAAGTGTGTTTAGGTTTGGTATTGATGTTGATGACGATTTTAACAAACTGGCCAAGTCATTGTGTTTATCGTCATATATATCAGACAACAACTATTTAGTAAACTTGGTTATTGGAAGCGGAATTTTGAATGCATTAATAAATTAGTATTTTGTTTAATTGGCTTTTTTGTGGCAATAATTATTATATGAGAAAGCTGATTATCTTCATATTAATTTCACTTTTTTTATGTTTGGCTGGGGTGTGTGCAAAAAAAGATATAGGGTCACTAAAAGACTTGTTTCCGAATGCACAAATTGAGGTATATACCAAAAATGTGACCCGTTTTGATGAAAATTACATAACGAATGGTGATGGTTATATTATTTATTCCACCATTAATAATTTCTGTTCTGTTTTTGAAAAACACGATGTTACAGGATATACCATTAAAATAAACAACACTTCACCCATTCAAATATGTAAAAAACTGAAGGCGAGTTGTGTTGTTTATGATGGGGGATATATGTATGGATATTCATGTTTCTTTCCGGGCGAAATTATATTGAAAGATATTAAAGTAAATTTTCAATGTGCCTTTTGGGAAGATAAAATACTTATTGGAACCCCAATACTTTTAGGAAGTTATTAATTTTATCATTTTTTTGTTTAACCTAAAAATTTTGTGTCAATAATATAGCCGGAGGTACAAAAAATGATTAAAAACTTTTTGAGGAAATATGGGTACTATATGGTTGCAATTGCGCTAATCTTTGCGGTGGGGATAACCGCAGGAACTAGCGGCAAAAAAACACAAACGTCTTTGGTTATAGATCAAACCGAGCAAACCAACACAAGCCCTGTTGAAATGATGTGTCCGCTTTCTTCTGCAGAGGTTATAAAGTGGTATTCAGATACGGAACTATTTTATAATTCCACGTTAAAACAATGGGAGAGCCATAGAGCGGTTGACCTTGCATCAAGTGTAAGCAATGATGTTTATGCTGTTTTGGACGGAACGGTTACAGATTGTTCGTATTCTTATGAAGATGGATATTGTGTAACGTTAAGCCATGGTGATGGGCTATTCACAACATATTGTTCTTTGACAAACACAGACAATATAAAGAAAGGGCAAAGGGTTAAAAGAGGACAAAAGATTGGCGAAGCATCAACTTCGGCATCAAATGAAAGTGGAGAGGGGGCACACTTACATTTTGCAATAAAACTCAATGGTGCTTTTGTTGACCCATCGAACTATCTTACATTTGGCAATAAATAAATATAACAAACAGGCGATTCAAAAAAAAGAATTGTCTGGGTTACATATATATTGGGGCATATTTAGTTGGCACATGATTGTTCTGCAGACAAATATGTCCCATGATTTTGTTAAAAAACATTTTACAAATCCAAAAAAATATGATACAATGCACTTGTAATTTTTATGGAGGAATAAAAAATGACACTAGATAAAGTTAAAAAATTGATATCAAATCAACTAAACGTTGCGGAGTCTAAAATAACACTTGAGTCAAGACTGGTTGAAGATCTAGGAGCAGATTCGTTAGATACTGTTGAAATGTTAATGGCATTTGAGGAAGAGTTTGGAATAAGCATTCCAGATGAAGAAGCAATGCAAATGAAAACTGTTAAAGATATTGTTGATTTAATTGAGTCAAAAAATAATTAATAATAAAAATTATCGAAAATTTATTTTTTAATTTTTTAGTTAATAAATTCATATTATCCAATCCCTTTATTTTTAAGGGGTTGGATAATTTTTTAATTATTATTTAATTATTTTTGAAAATATTTTTTGCGAATTAATAAAATAATTATTTTTAATTTTATAAAAAAATAAAAAATATTGTTAAAAAATGTATATAATTGTTTGACTTGGAACCCTATTATTTATATAATAATAACTAGAGTAAAAGGTAATATTACATAGTTTTTTTGTGTTAGCTCAAAATATTCTAAGAGATTTGGAGGTTTTATGAAAAAAATATCTAAATTATTGCTATGTGCATTCGCGCTTGTTTGTGGGCTGTTTATTGCTGCCTGTGGTGGGCAAAATGGTTCAGCTGGTAGGCTGGTGCTTAGCAAGGACCAAGTCGTAATATATATTGGTGAAACGGAGGACAATACTGAAACGGTCAACGTTAAATTGGTTGACATCAATGTTAATTCACTTAGCCTTAGATACGACACCTCAAAGATAAAAGTAACCTCATCTGCCAAATTATCAGATGGTTCTTTTGACTTGTACATAACACCAAAAACAGAGCTACAGGTTGACGAAGTTATTGTAACAGTTTTGGCGGGTGCCAATGTGTCTGCATCATTTAGTGTTACGGTTGTGGTTCCTATAACAAACATAATTGCTCCAGACGATTTATATATTGCATTTAATGGTGAAGTAACATCAATGAGTTTTGCTGACAATATAACATTTGAACCTGGTGGCTCAACTGGAGACGGGGTAACTTACCAAATTTTAAACGGAGATAGTTTTGTTGATACCGTTGCTATTGTTAATGGCAGGTTGGTTTTGGCAAACACTTTTAATAATTTTGATGAAGATATTGTTGTTAGAGCACAATCAAATCACACCGTTGGTGGGAATTCAATATTCACAGATTTCAATGTGAAGGTAATTCCAAATGTAAGATATGTTGCCGATGCAATAGAAATGAAAGTTAATTACAATGGTGGGAATGGGCAAAATATTGACGAAAATGGATACTATTTACAAATTGATCAAAATGTTTTAGAAGATTTTCAAATTGAAGTAAAGATACCAAATTCTCTTGGCGTTGAAGTTGATGTTGATTCAAGCAAAAATGAACAAGAGAACATAATGAGCTATTTGAGATATGACAGAATTATTTCTCAGAGCGTAACAGATAGCAAAACATACACCTTTGTATTTGAATCGTATAATGTTAAACCAACAAGAGCTGTTGGTCTTTTGTATTTTAAATTCTATTATACCGACCACAGTAACAATTCGGTTTTAACTGCTAATTTTGTTAAGTGTGTAAATCAGTCTAATCAACCAGTTCTAAAAGATTATTTACCAATTAACATTGTTGTTCCAATCAGTGCTATTCAAGTTACAACAGATGCGGAATTGTTGCCTGATAATTCATATTTAATTTATGAAAACTACGGCAATTCATTGTATGGTTCAATGTTTATTTTCAACCCAGTTCCAGCAAATGCGTCAGATAGGGTATTCAAGATTAAGAGCATGCTGAACATTGATGTCTACATTCTAAACGGACAAAATGTTTATTCAAAACTTTTTGAAGATGATTTATTCACGGCGGGAGATACGCTTTATATTTGTGCGTCAACAAACAGAACAAGCGAAACCCCAAGATTGGTTGTTGAGAGTGAATCTGTGTTTAATGTTGAGCCAAAAACATTATTCTTCACAGTAAGCTTTGGTGCTTCTGATTTTGGTTTTACTGAAGACGCAGTTGAATCTCCAGCAGTTAAAGAAAAACAAGTTGCAGTTAAACTGGGTGGTGAAAGTAGTGGTGCAACATCACTTAGACTATATGCCCCAGGAGCAAGCGTTGGCGATTTGGTATTTGACGATGATGAATATATAACAGTATCTGCTGATGTTGTTCCAAATTATTTCAACATTGAGGTTTTGCCAAAGGAAGTTGGTGTTAGAAGGTACACATTTAGAACTAGAAATGGTTTTGAAGCAACACTATCGGTTGAAACTATTCAAATAATAAATGATGTTAAGGTTGCAATAAGTGGCTCATCTTCTGATGTAAGCGGTGTTGGTTTGGTTGAGTACGATAATGAAGAATCATTAAAAAAGGTATCAATTAAATTTGGGTATGCCATTCCTTTATCATACATTTATGACGATGGTGCAAATATTAGAAATATAACATATTCGTTTGTTGATGCCGTTTTGGGAGATGAAGAATATACATCTGCATACTCAGAATCATATAAAAATTTTGCATTAGAGGGTTTTGAAGACACAAGCTTTAAAAATTTAAGTTTGGTTGTTAATGCCCAAGACATTAAAGAAGCCAACATAATCACAACAACGAGAGTTGGTAAAGTGTATGTAAAGATTGATATTTATGGAAATGAAGTAAATAGAAGGGGCGAAATAATTCAGGCACAAGCAATCACAAAATATGTTTTAGTTGAGATATATCGTCCAATTAAGGATATTGAATCTAGCGAAAAGGTTGTTGAACTTAGGGCACAAAATCAACTTGTTGCTGCAGACTATAGTAACGCAACAACAATGGTTTTAGTTAACGGTGTTGCATCGGGTGGTAATGTTGCAACATACAATAGGGTATATATCAACAATGGTCGCCTTGAAGAAGTTATTGAAAACACAGAAACAACAAAATATATTATCTATGAATTTGATGATAAAGCAAAGTTTAACGCAACATTAAACATACAAACAAATGAATTGACAATAACCGTTGTTGAAGTTCCAAGTGATTTCAACTATGATAAAGATTTCTTGCGCTTGGTACTATTTGTCGTTGATTTTAACGATATTGTTTCTGAAACAAGTTTTATTTCATTGGACACATATTCAAACAATGACTCAATAAAGACATATGAGATTTTTATCAAAGTAACAAGAACAAAAGCTGTTGAAAATGTTGAAGTTACTTCATTGAGGTTATTATCAGAGGATAACGAGTCAAAAACATATGAAGAAATATATATAGACGTTTCAACATTGAGTGTAACAGATACAAATGTTTATAACATTTTCACAAAAGTTACGCCTATTGATGCTTTTAACAAAAACCTAGTTTATACATTTGTTCCAGACACAGGCTACACCCCATCATTAATTGATGTTTCTGAGAATAACGGAAGGGTATACATTCCAGGAACCGTTGGTGGCACGGGTAAAATTGTTATTACGCCACAATACACGGATAGCACGGTTTCTGTTAAGAGAATAATAATACCAATCACTATTGCCGATGGTAATAGTTATAACACGGCATTTAGAATTAGCAATCTTCTACAGATTGGTAATCTTTCAAAACACTATAAAATTGTGAGCAATGAAACATTGGTGCTCAATTCAACATTATTTGTTGGTGAAGTATTCAATGGGGGTCTTTATGGTGTTAGTGAGGCTCATGATATTCCAGCAACTTTATGTCTTGATGATTGTTCATTATTTGATGCTATTGGCTCAAGAGCAATTATTAAAGACCTTGTTGTTTACGGAACATCAAATGCGCAAGGCATGATTGCGAACACAAACAGCGGTTTGATTGAAAATGTTGAAATCACATCATACATAAAGAACGGAAATTACATTCCAAGCTTAGTTCGTTTTGAAGGTAACGGAAGTGTTGGTGGTGTTGTTGGAACAAACAACGGAACGCTAAGGAATTGTTCTTTCCTTGGAACAATTGCATCAAAAAATGAAAACATAATCGGTGAAGGTAATGTTATTAAAACCGGTTTATATGGAATAAATAACGGAACTATTGAAGATTGTTCTTTAATTGTTGCTAGATTTAATGACTGTATGGAAGCAATTGGAAGAACTATTCAAGTTAACGATGGTGGAACACTAAACACAATCAATGGTATAATGTTCATTGACAATTCTCATGAAGATATAAACCTAGAGGCACAAGAATATGTTGACCTGATATCATATTCAGATGTTGGTAATCAACTTGATGGCACTGGATATGTGAACACTGTTGAAAGGCATTCAATTGGCGATTCTTCTTCAAGATATGGTGTTGTATTCTATTATGAGGCTAAAGATTCAACAAAACAAAATGGGTTATCAACACACAACACAATTACGGTTGAAGATTTAGTTTACACAAACCTAGGAAGCTCAATAAAGGTTTTAGCATTAGATCAACTTGGTATTAATTCTCGTATTGTTTCTGTTGTTGGTAACACGATTCATATTAATAGCATTGGCGAATTTGATTTGATTGTTTATTCAAAATACGATTACACTCAAAGTATAACGCTTCATATGGTTTCATTATATTTCATTGACGAATTTAGATTTGTTGAAGGCATAGAGAAACTTGAAAAGGGTAGCGAAATAAAAATCCTTGTTGGTGGAAGTTCAGTTATTTCATCAGCTGGTAGGGTTATTGTTGATGGAATAGAATTAAAACAAAATGACTTTAATATTGCATTCTTTATGTTCAATGATGAAGAAGACTTGAATGACTGGCAAAACATTATTGATGCAACAAATTATGTAACAGGAACAACTCTTGGTAATCACACCATCCATGCAACATGGAACAGAGAAGAAACAACAAAGATACTATCTGCAAAAATATACTCGGCATATAGTGAGGTTTATAACGACATAATCAATAATTACTTCCTAAAAGTTGAATCTGAATTAGGAAGTGGCACAAGAGAGTATTATTTTGTTAAGTTGGTACTGAGTAGAGGAACAACAAATGTTGGGGTTTCTGCTTCAGAGGGAAGCATTGAACCAAAAGATACATTTGTTTTTGATGCTTCAATCACAACCGATATGCCAACTGACAAGGTTATTAAAGAAAATATAAGAATTGAAAATCAATATGATTACGATGTAACAAACGCTTTTGATATAAGTGTTGGTGGAAGACAGTTAACGGCAAATTCAAACGTTTATAACTTTGAAATTGTTATTGGACTTAAGAGTGAATATAGATATTCATTAAATTATGTTGACAAAACATACAGAGTAAAGGTGTATGCTTGCTCAGAGGATGGAGAAATTGTTTATAGTACTTTTGGTCAAATGCAGCTAACGATTCTTCCTCAAACTTTAACAAGCGTTCATTCTGCAATGTATGAACAAGTATCAGGGTATAGCAGTGGTGGAACAGATTATTCTGTTGTTTCTTGGACTAACCCAACATCAGTAATTAAACCAACAGGAAGAGCGTTGTTGGTTGTTGACTTATACCCAAATTATGCAACTCTTGATTATATTGACATTGTTGCCACATCAAACACTCTTGCTCAACTTGCATACAGAATTCAACGTAAAGAAGGAGATGTTTACACATTTGATAACAATGCAAGATATCAAGTTTTAGATGATGTTAACGGAATTAGAATTAACAACAACTTATCAGAAAATAGTGATTTGGTACAAGATATCGGCACGTACTATATCATTATTTTCCCAACAAACACATTAAATCAAGATGCAATAATCAACATAAACATTAGTGCATACTATAAAGGTGTGAAACTTGAAAAAGAATCAAACATAACACTGTATGTTAAAGCTCCGGCTGTTCCTCAGATTTCAATTGATGGTCAAACATCAATATATGCTTATATGGGAGAAACATTAACTGCCAGAGCAAATATTTCTTATGATCAAACTATTAAAAAAGTTTACCTAACAGACAACAATGGAACTGTGTTAGACAGTATTTTGGTTGAATTTGAAGAAATAGAAGGTTCAAATGTTGGATACAGGCAATATAAGTTAACATTCACCATTCCTTTTGATGGTGAAAATGGTTTTGCGTTTAACCAATCAAAAATACCATTAAATTTATATGTTGAATCGGAAAAAATCGAGAAAGGTGAACATATAACGGCAAAATCTGCTCCAATTTTCATTTACATAACACCATTTGGAGTTGTTGATAATTCAATACAGATTAAAGATGTTAATGAGGGTAAATTGGAAGTTAACAGCATTAAACCAAAGATGTTAGAACTTTACACAAACTTTAATCATGGAGAAAATGAAGACGTATTATCTGCAATAGCAGAGTTTAACGCGAACTACTATTATAAACTTTCAACTTCTGGCGGAGCATCAGAAAACATAGTGTTTGAACTTGGAAACGATAATGGTGGTGCAGCATATAACCTTGTTTCATATCTTTATTATCTAAACGGTAATCAAGCATATTCAATTGGAAGAGTTATAAATGGTATTAACGGAAAAGAATTTGTTGCCGTTGAAGACCCACAATATAATAATATAGTAACATTTGGAATTTCTGGCGAAAAATTGTATGTTATGGGTGGAGATAGGGTTGGTCAAGTGCCAATGTTATTAAGGCTATATAGAACAATGCCAGATGGCGCACAATATGTTTACGAATACTATTTCACAATTTCAAACTCACTATATACCACAGAGGATATGCCAATTGAAATTTCTGATGCTGAATCATTCAAAACAATGAATAACAGCGAAAAGGCAAATCATTACATTTTAAGCAACAATATTTATTTATATGACTACGATGTTAATGAATCAATGCCAAACACAAGCAAAATAAAATCTTTTGATGGTAATAACTACACAATTAACATTGTTAGTTTCAAAGAACCAACAACCACATCTGCGACCTTTGCACTCTTTAACACAATTTCTTCAGGAACAACAATTAAAAACGTTACAGTGAATTACTATTACTTACCAGAAATAAATTTAGGCGAAGATATAATAAGAGTTGACATAGCAGGTCTTGCAATAACAAACTCAGGCGTTGTTTATAACACAGAAGTAATGGCATTTGCTTCAGGAGAAAGATCTCCAACATTCACCACGTATGGATTAAAGGTAACAACTTTAAACACAAACGTAACGGTTAATGCTGCAGGTATGGTTATAACCAATAATGGTAGCATAACGAATAGTAGAGTTGGTGGAGATAGCAAACTTGTTTCATCATTTGTGTACCCAACATCTAGTGACAATTTTGTTAAACCAACACTTAGAACAAACGAAACAAAAGCAAAGACATTTACAATCCGTGCTGGTGGAACAGTTTCTGGTTTTGTTATAAAAAACAATACCGGAGCGGTTATTTCAAGCAGTTTTGCAAAAAATATAAATGTGATTAACACGTATGACCGCAACCAAACAATGGTAACAACAGGGTTTGTTAACACAAACGATGGTGCTATTTCAATGTGCTATGTTGAAGGTGTTGGAAATGATGTGGACATTCAAGCCATGAATGGTGGAATAGAAGGAAATGGCATACTTGCAGGGTTTGTTTACGACAACACCAACACAATAGCAGACTGTTATAGTAACATTATGATAAAAACCACAAGCAATCAGGTTGGACGTTTGGGTGCAGGTTTTGTGTATCAAAATGAATTGAATGGAGAAGTTTTGCGTAGTTATTCATTCTCATCTATTGCGGGGAATAATATATCACAATTAAGTTTTATTGGTGTGAATGATTTAATGGAATATAATAACCGTGGATTAATAAAATCTTGTTATTATTATTCAACTGACGTTATGGATTTAACACTACTAGATCCTGTTTACAACACAGAAGTTGAGCCTGTTAAAAATGTTAACTCAAGCTTTAATTTCTATGGATTTAGTTTTGGAAGTTCATCAAATGATTTACAAGCAACTTGGAAAATTTCAACCAAAGGACCAAGATTAGTTAGTGCTGATGATATAACACATTCAATAAGATATAAAGCAGATAATAATGGAAGTGTAAGCAAAACGAGTTCACTTGCATATGTGTTTGTGTACGATAATGACTACGAATATGGAACGGTTAACAACCCAATCATCATTAGAGATGCAAAAGAATTTAATGATGTGTTTGGTGGAACTGAAACTGTATTTGCAGACAATATTGAAAACGGAAAAGCATTTGGTTCTTATAGATTAGTTAATAATATTAACCTAAATGAACTTATTATAGATGACCAAGAGGTTGAAACAACTGACTATAAGTATAGTTTAACTTCAACAGATGTTTCTTTAACCGGTCAATACAGATATTTATCAGACAGACCTGGTTTGTTGGATGGAAATGGTTTAACAATTAGTCATTTGGCAATATCTAATCCAAGTAAAACAAGTTCTCAAAACTATGGTATGTTCAAAACAATTGAAAATGGTGCTGGAATTAAGAACTTAAATATAGGTTTAGATACTGGTGGTGTTAATGCCGACCATACAGTTAACGTTGGAACGATTGCCGGAACATTAACTGATTCTATACTTGTTAATGTAAGGGTGTATGCAATGAACGCCATGGACAAACCAACAGTCGTTGGTGCCAACATTGTTGGTGGCGTTGTCGGTAGAGTTGCTGGCGATTGCTACATAGCCGGTGTAACTGTTGAAAATGTTTCTGTAACAGCAACATACAACCAAAGCGAATCATTTAATGCTCTACAACTAACAAACAACACACCAAACATGGAAGGAACCGGACTTGCAACACTATCTATAGCTGGTGGTGCATTTGGTATTCTGGATTTGTTCACACAAAAACAATTTGTTAGCAGAAAAGTTATTGCAAACACTGACCTTCGTGAAGCAAACGTTCAAGGTTTAAGCGTTAAAGGTATTGAAACAATAACAGCAATGACCGTTGGTGGTGTTGCTGGCTACATTGGCACATTTGTTGTTGCCAAGGATTTATCATTCACAGTTTCTCGTGGGGCAAAATTAATTGCATATAATTGTTTTGCAGGTGGTGTTGTTGGATTTAACTGTGGATACTTATATCAGATTAAAGCAGAACACGAAGAAACTTGGCAGAAAGATATTGAACAAAATATTCAAACATATTATAAATCTAATTTAGATTATGATAGAGGAGAGCTTAAACTATTTGAAGTTGACGGTGAAGAAACTCTTTATAGACCAAACACTATTGGTGGTTTAGTTGGTGTAATGCACAGGGGAATAATTGACGTTGGCTATTCAAAAATAAACGTAAGAAACAGCACAGTAAAATACGCTGGTGGTGTGATTGGTTTAGTTAACCCAACATATATTACTGATGAGAGTTCAGATGAATATTACCAAATTCAAATAAATGAGGTTTATGCAACTGGTGACGTTTATGCAGGGGCTTCAGATTCATATATGGGCGGAGTTATTGGCCTTAACAAATTTAGTGTATTAGATATTAAAAAGGTAGCATCATTAAATGTTTGGAGCAAAGAAACAATTAGTGTTAGTGATAGTGGTAAACATATTGCTCAAATAGCGTTTGATAATTCTGTTCACATTGAAGAATCGGGGAATGCATACTCAAATGGTAGTAATATAAACTATTCAAGCGTATCTGCACTATATAATGGTTGGAAACCAGGGAGTGGCGAAGGAATTTATGATGTTGATGGCACCAGAATCACAGTTGTGTTTAATGATAGCACAAACAAGACGATTCCAGTGTTCGTTAAAACTAACAATGATGATATTAACACTAACCTTTCAGTTGATGCAGTAACGATACCAAGTTACTACAACTATGCGGGTCTTAGTTCTGATGGTGGTGCTCAGGTTGACACAGCCTTCAAACAAACAGGTTGGTATTCAGCAAGTAACTGGATAAAGAAAACTGATAGTTTATATCCAGCAATAAGATATGTTGAATCTGTTAATGTTTTCACAATTTCAACGGTTGATGATTTTGATTTAATTAGAAGATACGGTGGAAACCCAGATTCACAATTTGTGATTGTTAATAATATAGATTGTAGTAGAATTAAGATTTCATACCCAGTTTTAAGGGGTACACTCATGGGTCTTAATGATTCTATTACGCTTACAAAATTATCTGTTCCTTTAGTAAAAACATTAAATGGTGCAGAAATATGTGGTATAAATCTAGAAAATTTCTCAGCACCAATTGCAAATGAGGCAATTAACGGGACATTTATTCATGACTTAATATACAGAAATTGTGATTTTAGTTCGGTAAGTAGCAGTGTGGCTGGAACCTATGATATTGCTGGCGTTGTTTTCCAAGCAGATAACACAATTTTCCAAACAATTGAGTTTCAGAACTGTTACTTAAAGATTGGACCAATAGCCGATAAAAATGTTAAAAATGCGGGATTATTGTTTGCATGTGGTAAAACTGGTGGAACTGTTGATATTAGAAATATATCAATCAATTCTAGTTGTTATATAGGAAATAATGACACATCAACATCAGACATAAAACCGGTTAATAATGAAGCAAATATTGGTTTGGTTTTTGGTGAATCAAAAGCCAGTGCAACAAATATTAACAACGCTTCTGTTAAAGGAAAGGTTATTGTGAGCTTACCACAAAGTGAAACTCCATCACAAGAGTCAAGCATTGGGCTTATTGGTGGACATGTGGAGAATATAACAACAATATCAAATGCTAGTGTGTCTAGTGGAGTGGTTTATGTTAAGTGCGACAATGGAAATCAAGTATTAAATGTTGGTGGCTTTGTTGGAAAAGCAAGCAGCTCTGTTATTGTTGTTTACGATTCATTTGCTGGGTCATCAACCGGTTGTGATGTAACAGTTATTGGTGTGTATAATGCAATACACGTTGGCGGTATGGTTGGAAGAGCCAATAGCTTTGAATATTCTTCTGGAATTGAATTAGTGTTTGGGCGCAAAGCTTCAAATGATTATAACACAATATATGTGGATTCTCCTGCAGGTGCAACATCCGCATTTGTTGGCGGTGCTTGTGGCTATACTGAAAAAATGAGTTCTACTGACAACGGAATAGACACTCCGGCTGGCGGTGCGTTGATATATAATGGCAACATTATTATAAATCAAGCCCAAGAATCTGACGTCGGTGCGAAAATGTATATTGGTGGAATTGTTGGTCAAATTAAGCCAGCAACTCCAGGGGAAAATATGTCAGCAAAAAAACTAATCTTTGGTGGCACAATATCATTTGAATACAAAACCGCAGTAACAAACCAAACAACCTACTATGTTGGTGGATTATTTGGTGCCATAACAAATGCAAATTATAGTATTAATGTGGACTCTGCATATGTTTTTGGTGACATATTATTAGAAAACACAACAAGTAGCCTTAGTGCCATAAAATATGATTTAATAACAACGACAACATCATATTTTGGTGGTGTTGTTGGTCAGGTTGAAGTAAACACAACCTTAAATTTAACCAATTCAATTGGTTTGGCAACACTATACAGCAAACACAATAATGCACACTTGTTTGATGCAATTGCAATAAAAGAAAATAACACATCAGAAATTAATTGCGGACCCGATGGCGCTGTTAAAACGTTCTATGCATCAAATCTTAACCTATGTGTAAGTGAAACCGCTGCAGTAAATTCAGCATTTGGTAGTTTGAATACCAGGTTGGGTGGTTTCTCTCAAATATTTGAAGAAGGAACCAAATTGAATCCTTATGTTTATGACATCAGCATGAATATTAATTCTCACAGCTCAGAAGGTGATGGCTACAGTGCAGAAGTTGAAAATGGTTGTCAAGAATTAAGAGGAACAATATCCGATGGTAGAAAAACATACTTCTATCTTTCTGAGGACATAACAGCAGGTCAATCATTTGCAAACAGAATAAGCCTATTTAACATTGGTTTCTTTGCAGATGGTCAATCAATAACAACAAATTTTGTTCCATTTGAAAAAATTGATGGCACAAGTTTTGTTTCGGGCGTTAAATCAAGAATATATGCAGACGAAACCGAACTAGATAAGAATGTTTCTCTTGCGGGCTTTGCAAACACAAATGATGGTGTTGTTTACACCTGCAGTGCAGAGGAAACTTTGGTTGACTATGAAGATTTAGACGCAACCAATTTCAATCCGGTTAAAACTCAGTTCTATGGCTATCTTAAAACTGATGCAAGTATTGTTGCTGGATTTATTTACACCAATAATGGCTATGTGTTTGGTTCATATTCAAATATGAATATTGTTAGCACATATTCAAAAAATAATTTTGGCTCAATATCTGGGTTTATTTTTAAAAACTCTGGGACAGTTGAATATTCATATGCAATGGGGTATGCTGAAATTGGCTCATTAACAGAGGTCACAAGAAATATTGATTTGTTTATAATCGATAATGGTGGAAATGCAAAAGTAATAAATTGTTACACTACTTTTGCCACTGCCTATGATAGCAATGGCGTTGCAACAATTTCTCACAATGCAAATACGGGTTGTTTGTATGAAAAGGATGCCTGTGAAACAATATTAAGTCATAACACCACGGCACTATGTGGAGAGTACACAGACAAATATTATAAATGTGATGCAAATTATAACAGCAACTATCCAACGCTTTCGGATGGTCCTTTTGCAGAACTTTCATACACAAAACGTTTAACAATGTTAAATAAAACTCAAAAAACAGTTATTGAAAGCGGTAAGAAAACTAATTGGGATTATTATTATGTTTCAGAAACTGGCAATGCTGGAGAGTATGGCGTTATTAACACAATAACCGCACTTTCAAAAGTTGCAAATGATGGAAAATATGTTATTTCAAGAAGCCTTAACTTTGGTTATGTTGTTGATAATGTTAATAGAAATAGTTATGGAGCTTTGGGATATACCATAAAAAATGGCTCAGAAGACACGTTGGCATATAAATTGTGTCAAACATCAGAGACAACACTTATTAACACAACACCGGAAGAAATTAATGGTGATGGTAAAACAGTTTATAATGTCACATTGGCAGAAGGAAGTTGCTTAATTGGAACAATTAAAACAGATGCAATACTAAAGAACTTAACTTTTGATAATGTTAACGTTATTGGCACTGGTGTTCCAATTAAAATAAACAATGGAACAATAGACAATGTTAATTTAACAGGTGAAGTAAAATACACTGGAGGAACATCAGCGAACCAATATGTTTCTGCTTTAATAGGGCAAAACGCGGGGCTTATTATTAATTCAAAAGTTAGTTTAACATCATTAACTGGCGCTGGTGCAGCCAATAACTACACATTTGGAACATTTGTTGGTAAAAACATGGGAACAGTAGGGCAAAAAAATGGCAACAAATGGGAAAGAGTTGATGCAACAATGAGCAGTGTTATTATTGTTGAAACTAAGGACAATTTACAAGTTACCGTTGGTGGAATTGTTGGATACAACACCACTGACGGAATGGTTTCTGGTTGTGGAATTATTGATAAGGCTGATATTAATGTTATTGCTGATGTTGTTTGTGTTGGCGGAATAGTTGGTGAGGCGGATTCAGGAACGGTTTCTAATTGTTACACCGTGGAATCATCAACAATTGCTGGCGGAAGTGAAGACTTGGGCAGTGTGAGCGTTGACTCTGTGGAATTAAACATTCCAGCAAGCACCAGTTCACATGTTGGCGGAATTGTTGGCGCGTGTTCTGGTTCATTAAAAATAAGTGATTGTAGCAATGGCGCGGGCGTTACTGCCAAGGCAAGATGGATATTTGAATTTGACACGAGTGGAACTAGAAAAAACAACAGGTATAAATATAGTCCTAGACTAGAATCTATTTATGTTTTGGAACTTGGAACATCAAATGCTTATGCTGGGGGTATTATTTCAAACTATTTAACCGAAAGCAATATTAACTCAGAAAATTCAACCAGATTAAAAAACACCGGGGTTATTACTGGTGGTTTTAAGGCATGGAAACCGGTTATGATTTTAACAACAAAAAGTAACTCATTTTTGCATGGCTTACAGTCAACAGGTTGGGGTGCTAGTGCAATCGGCATGGCAGCAATTGGCATATATGCAGCCGTTACGATGGTGGGGGCGAAGTCGGCTCTACTCATTGGTGCTGCAAATGCATATAATCCAGTTGGTTGGGCTATGATAGCTGTTGCTGGATGTTTAGCGCTTTATGGTGGCATTCAAGCCTATAAGGAATCACAAGAGGCAAAGACCGCTCATTTAAATTATTGTCCTGTTCTTGGAAATTCTAACAAATATTATGGTTTGTTTGGGTCTGATGCCAACAAAGACACTGTTCAAAAGGTATTTAAAGCGGATGATGATAATGTTGGATATATTAATAATTCAACAGATTTTAACATGAATGCATTTATGGACAATCCGGTGTCAACAGCACTAAAGCATATTGAGTTTAATAGTGTGTTTACAGATGAAAATTTAAACTTTGTTGATGATTACTCAAAAATGTATTTTGAAGATGCAAGTGGGGTGGGAAGTCCTGGCAAGGTTTTACAAGCCATATACTATGATGGTATTGCTCCAGGTATAGAATCAAATAATTTAACAATTGAATCACATACCCGCAATTATAAAGAAGAAAACGGTAAATTTAAGGTAACAAAAGATGTTACCATAAACACAGAAGCACTTAAAACTGGCGAAAGATTAAAAGTTTTAACATTAAACACATCAGATGAAAACAACAGTAAATTAACATTCTTCTATGGTGATGAATATGGTAATTCAATAAAATATGGCACAGCAAATAACGCAACTCTTGCTAATGAGTTTGATGTTAATAATACTAAACCATTATTGAACAATTATACTGGAAATTCTAGCGCGTGGAGCAATGGTTGGTCCGATGGAGAGTTAGACACTGTAAATCCAGATATATTTGTTCCAATTAATGAAAATGCTGAAAATGTAGGAACAAAAGAACATCCATATTTATTCTTATTAACCGACCCATTAACATGGAGAGAACTTGCTTACACAATTAATAACACCCAATATGGTGGTTTAGAGCAATACAATAAGTATGATGGATGGTTTGATGGAGAGGGTGATATTAACAATCATTCAACAATCATCATAAGCGCAAAAAACAACACAGTTATTGAAGTTGCTGGCAATGTGCTTGACAGGTATAATGGTACTATAACACTTACCAATTTTGCTTCAGCATTTGGAGGAATGAAATTAAACATAACAAACAACACCAATTATGGACTTATTCGAAAAACTAAAGACCTTGTTGTTAATAGTTTTAATTATAAGGGTAATGTTGAACTTTCTTATCACAAAAAGCTGACGCCAGAACTTGATGATTCAAATAAATATAACAGCAACTTTGGACTTTTGGTTGGCGAGGTTGTTGCTGGTGGAAAGTTAACTGTTAACGAACGCAAACAAAATGGTTATGTTCAAATTGATAGTTTATTAATTTCAAACGAGGTTGTAAACAGATTTGTAAACATTTCTGGCCTTGTTGGGTGCGCAAATGGACAGGTCAAAATAAAAAATGAAGGCATAACAATTGGTGAATTTAGGCAAGAGGGCTATTTGATTAGTGCGGGAACTGGCGGTAGCAGAGTTAACTGCTCTTTTGGTGGCGTTATTGGTTCAATTGTTGGTTCTGGAAATGCGGATTTGCAGAGTGTGGATTTCACTGGTATTGATATTAAACTTCAAACATCAATCAACTGCGTTGGTGGAATTGTTGGTGCAAACCTTAACACCGGGGCAAGCAGAAGTTTAAAAATAACCGATTCTCACGTTAATTTAGAAGAATTTATGGCGGTTTCATTTGAAACAGATGTTTATGTTGGTGGAGTGATTGGTCTAAATAAGGGCACAACAACAATAACACAGCCAATTGTTCAGTTCTTCTCAGAGTCACTCACAATTTCAGCAGATGTTGCAGATGGAACACAAAGTGCATTTGCCGGTGGAATTGTTGGTGCAAATTTAGCAAGTGCTAATTCATTAGAGTATAGTGGTGCAAAGATATATGGCTCAAATGGTTATGCTTCTGGTTATATTCTTGCAGGATACAATAAAGTTTCAAATACAAATGTTTATGTTCTTCCATCAAAAGCATATGCAGGAAAATATATCGGCCACGGAAATGCAGACGAAGGGTTGGGCATGAGTTCAATATATGTTATTGTAAGGTCTGTTGCAATTAATAACTCTGCTGCAATTAATAACTCTGCAACGATTGGAGCCGAGAAGATTGATCTTGATAACAGTTATAAATTTTATGATGGAAATACGGATGGAACAAAAATATATTCTGTTTGTGTTAAAGATATTTATGCCTCTGGAGAATCAGAGTATGGTTTTGAACCACCAAATGATTTAAGAAATGGTAATAGTAGTGGATATATTAAAGGCCAAATTCAATCATATGGTTTCACAATGGGTAATGCTAATATAGGTGGATATATCTACACAGCAACGCCACCAACCAATCAAAGAACATTGGACACTTATGGCTATACCTATACCAACAATAAGATTAGTGCTCATAAAGAAGAACAAATAACAATTGATGGCAATACGTATACAAATACATTTGACAGTTACAATCAGTATTCTGTGTCTAATATTAATTCTTATTATTCATATGAAAATGATACAAATGGTTATGCAACTATTTATGAGGCAGATTTAACGTTTGTTTCAAATTATGGTAACTCATGGTATGATGCTGATTATAGCGTTAATAATAATGAAGTTAGTGTTAGCAACATAAGAGAAGAAAAATATGAAGGAAGTATCGAAACAAAATATAGAATTACGGTAACAAGATTAAATCCAATTGCAGATAATGGTAATGGCAGATTCTTAGTTAAAATAATTTTCCTAAGCCTTAGTAAATCGGGTGATGCATTTAATGACTTTGAATTAGAGTTAAACCCTAACGATATTGTTTATTCAAAAGTGTTTGATAAACAAGAAAGTTTTAACGAGGAAATAATCGACATGAATTTTGGTATGAATGGAGGACTTATTTTCTCAGAAACAAAAGATATTCCAAATAGCAATCATAATGGAGCGGTGGTTAAGACATCAAGATCAGTTGTTATAAAACCAGTGTCTATGAAGTTATTCTATGATAACAGCTCTAAAACAATTGCAATAAAAGAATACCTATCGCTAAATGAGGAAACGAACGGAATATGGAAGCAATATGTTACAGGAAATGCATTGAGTGTACATGTATTAAGCGTTAATGCAGATTACGAAAGAACAATTGCCAAAGTAACATTAGAGGACATGGAGAGTACTACATTTAATAGGGTTAGTGTTGGAAGTAGTGAAAATTGGGTTAATATATACGCCGGCTTGACAAAAAAATTAGATATTGTTGATGGCTCTAACACAATTGAAATTAATACAATTGGCGATGACGGATTTATGTACAAAGGCTATTATGTTTCAAAATCGTTATATAATGGTAAATACTTCTCAGAGCAATTCCAGCAAGAGAGTTCACAAGATATAACCGATATTGGAACTGATGTTTACTACAAGAGTATTGGTGCAAAGACATACGTGATTGTTTCAAATTATAACCTACGTACAGTTACCTCAACCGATCATGGCTCTACTTATAATTATGATGTAAAAGACTGTGTTTATGAATACAATGACACAATAAAAAAATATGGATTAAAAGCAACGCTTTCATATCAATTAGAAACCCCTGCCGACAAAGCAAATATGTATAACGTGATTGGT
This sequence comes from Clostridiales bacterium, assembly GCA_918262735.1. GTDB lineage: Bacteria > Bacillota > Clostridia > Christensenellales > UBA1242 > HGM11367. Next base: position 18,203 of record CAKJYJ010000005.1, on the reverse strand, counting down.
AATAGATATGACAGTTTTGTTCCAGTTGTTCCAATATCAAGCAAAATGAGCTGTTTGAATGTTGTTTACGAAAAAAATGGACATAACTATGATCTCGGTGAGAATGGGTCATTTGCAATACCTGGTGTTAAATTTGTTATTCCAACAAAACTAACATTGAATTACATATATGGCGATTCATCTTTAACTTGTGCAAATTCTTCAGACCGTGTAATGTATGATATTCGCATTACGTATGACAATACAAATCATACATTTGCCACAACTTTATCAGAAAACAATAATGGAGACGTTAACATAAAATATTCTGCGGTTAAATTTTCAGATGTAAAGTATATTGAAACACCTCTGGGAGTTACATATAACCAATACGAAAATAATTTAATAAATAATTGTGGAGTAATACAAGGTAAATATGTGTTGAAAAAAGATGGATATACCGATGAAAACTATTATTGGGGAGACGATGAGTTAATAACGGTTGCCTATTTAATTGAAAACAACACTATTAATGAGTATAACCAAGTTGTTCCTGGCGGTGGTGACAATGAGCTATATTATGTTTACATAAATGGTAGTTCGATTGAGTGGGTCGGAACCGACAGCATTGCGGTTAGATTCTATACTTTCAAATAAACAAAATACAAACTTTGAGTTAAAGCCCTTGAAAAACAAGGGTTTTAACCATAACAATAAAAGATAAGGCGGGAGAGAACTATGAAAAAGTTTTTTAGCGTAGTAACATTTAGTTTAATATTCATATTGGGAGCAATACTTGCCGGTTGTGACTCGGCGGGTGGTTCTCTCACGCTTTCTTTTAGTAGTCCAACCATAAATTTAACAATGGCGGAAGAAAACCAAGAATACACAATTACCGTAAATGAAATGCAAGAAGATAGTAATATTAGTTTTGATTTCCGTTTTGAAGAGCGTTTGGCTGTGGTTGTTGATAATTCTTTAACCTACATCGGTGCAGGTAAATACACATTAAAAATTGCACCAAAGATGACAGGAACAACAAATTTAACCATAACAATTAGGGGGACAGATACAAAAATTGAAATTCCTGTTTATATTTCTGAAACAATTCAAAGTTTAACGGCAAGATCTGACGTTTTTGTTAAAAGAGGTGAGAGTATAAAAATTAGTGTGGCAGATTTTAATTTTAACCCACAAGACACTTCACAGACCGCACTTGCTTTTTCTCTTAAAAATGAAGAGGAACTTTCGGGCATGGGTATATCATGGTTGTCTGACACTCTTTATGTTGATGAAGAGTTATCTGTGTTAAATGATATTAATGAGGTAATCATTGTTGCAACAAGTTTGTTTGATACCCTAATAACAGCAGAATTAAGAGTTAAAATTGTTAATCAAATTGATTTAAGCAAATTGTCAGTAACAATGTATTCACAAGATTTAGATAATCCAAGCAATTTTGATGCCGATTCCATTGAGAGTTTGTATCCTTTTGAAGAAGAGGGTATTAGTAAAATTGAATTAACATTAAACGACAACACAAATTTCCAAAAACTAGTTAGTGTTGGTTATGAGTTTGAATCAGAACGTGCTTTTTATAAGATTGATGCCTATGCCGATGAAGGATTAACTGGGGAGATTGCAAATGGTGCTCCAATCGTTGGAAGAGAAGAAGAATTTTCTTTCATTGTTCAGGCAAATTCAATAACGCAACCAGATTCTCCTTTCTACTTAACATTTAAGATATATCAGGCAGATTTTATTTCAAATTACGAAGTGGTAAAAATACCGGTTTATGTTAATATATTGCCAAAAGAATTAAGAATTAATGGGCAATCTAACATAGACACAGTTGAACTTTACGATAATAGTCAAGAAATATTCAATTTTAGATTTGCACTTTTCCCAAGTGTTGAGGGTGCATACAATGGTCAAGATTATCACTATTCAATTGAAACTTATAGTGCAGTTATAACCTCAGGTGAAGAACCAACATATATGGAAAGGTCAACCTTCCTTGAATATGTTGAGGTTTATTACGGCAATAAATCGCTTTATGATTATACTGCAATAGATTTGTTAACTTTAGATTCCTTAAATGAAATTTTGCGTGTTAAATCAATAATGGCATACGAAAACTATTTGGTTTTAACCATATCTTGCCTAGATAATTCTAATAATGTTATATGTTCAAATAATATATATTTTAAGGTATATAAGGGAACCACAACATTCACAATTAATCCAACATACGAGGATTCAACAATTTATATCCCAATGTCAAGAGGAACGGAGAAAACTGTGAGATTTTTCTCTGGCTTTATGACTGATGAAAATAGCACTGTTGGTAGATTGAACATAACTGGATTATCATTAAATGGCTCTGTTTGTGATGTTGAGCAGGATTTTTCATCACCAGCTTATTACCAAACTCCAATGTTAAAAATAACGGCAAATAAAGTTGGAAGAACTGAGTTCAGATTAGAAACTCAAACGGGTTTACGAACATTCTTAACTGTGGTTGTTGTGAGAGAAATAACCATAGAAGATTTTCAATTACAAATTGCTGAAGATAGCGGAAATAATGTTTCTGAATTCACAGTGGATCCAGAACTAAATAACAGTGTTAATAGCATTGTTTTTAAGGGTATTGGTTCAAAAGTAAAACTCAATGAAAAAATACTAAATTACAGAGATGCAGACGAAATGTCATTTGGTCTCACAGTGCAAAGCCGCGACGAAGATTATTTTGTTGTGGACGATGGTGTTATTACAGCTAAAAATTTCACAGAAGATGACGAAGATGTTACCATTGAGGTTGTTTTAACAATATACAAAGCAAACAGCGCTTTTAGTCTTGATGTTTTAACAACAAAACACTACGACATTGCGGTTAAATGCATTGATTATATTAAAATATTGCAAATAACAACAAGTCATGATGAACTTGTTGATGACATATTAGATAATACTAGAAAGGTTAAACATCTTTCTGTTTATAACAAAAATGACCTTTCATATATGAATCAAAATCTTTCAGAAGCTTTCATATATTTAGATGCAACTCTAAGTGGAAGTGTGGTTCACAATATGGGAGAACTTAGCAGTTCAAATTTAGCAATAACAATAGATAACTGGAGAATTCCTGCCACTGATTTTGGTCATATGAATGATGACGGAAAATATCCGGTTGGAACGCTGGGCTATTTTGAACTCGGCGGCGAAGATGATGTGTATATAGCTAAGTTTGTTTGCGATATAACTGGTATTAGGATTATTGATACATTCTCAATTAGCCTAAGGCTAACAGACAAAACGGGTAGCAGTTATGTTTCAGAAATAACCATTAATATTGATAATTACATTGATGTGGACAATTTATATATGGTTAATGGCAGAACAGATATTTATTTAGATAACACAGAAGAGTATAATGAAGTTAATCTAAGTTTTTATGTTATGCCAACCGATGCAATGATGCAGGATATTCGAGTATTTATTGAATATAAAACCGGGTCAAATTGCTTGCTTTGCACACAGAATGGCAATAATCTGACATTTACATATATTAGCGGTGGCTCTGGAATAATTAGGATTTTCCCTGTTTCAAAAATGAAATCAAGTAATGTTAAAGATAATTATGGAAACTATTACTATCACATTGCATTACCTTTTGTCTGTGCCGATGGTCAAACAGAGCAGTCTGCATTAAAAATATCAGATTATCGCGGTATTGTTTCTATGCTTGCAGATAGGCACTACTATATTGATAGAAACATTGATTGTGGCGGAGAAGAAATTAAACTACAGAACTTTAATGGAACACTTAGAGGAACGTTCTTAAGTGAACTAGATGAGGATTTTGGTTCGGCCGTTCAAATTGGTTCAATATCTAACTTTAAGGTTGTTAATTCTGGCAGACAAAATTCCGGAATGTTTGAAACAATTGGAAGCGAAGCAAAAATATATAATTTGGCAATCTCTGGAATGTTTGATAGTGAAGAAAGCTGGGTGATTGAAACTTTAGAGGCAGATATTGGACTTTTGTGTGGTGTTAACTATGGTTTAATTCGTGATGTTACGGTTAGCCTTTATGGTGAACAGACAAGTCCACTTGAAATAAACAGTGAAAGTTTAAACGCAGTGCCAGTTTATATTGGTTTGGTCGCTGGAAAAAATGTGGCAGATATTCAAATTACAGATAAGTTAATTAATTCAACACTTTTAATTGATATGAATAATAAATTTACTGTTATTCAATCTGGAAGCACAAATTTGTATGTTGGTGGTGTTTGCGGAATTAACGCCGGAGAAGGTAGAATTAAAAACCTATTTAGTTCTGCAACATTAGTTTCTGTTGGTTTGTTTGGTATTAATGTTAATGCAAGCATTGAATCTAACGCAACTTATTTGGGTGGCGTTGTTGGTAAAAACGGATCAACAGATGGCGATGTTGCATTAATCTCTAATATTAAAGCAGTTGGAACTGTTGTTAACTCTTCAGCATCAGCAGAGTCGTTTGTTGGTGGTTTCTTGGGAGATTATTCGTATGGTCAAGTTGAAAATAACATTAGCAGAGTTTACGTTAGAGGCTCTGGAAATGTTTGTGGCTTTGTTGGTAGTGTGAGTGAACTTGCCGATATAACAAATGTGATGTATAACAAAGTTCAGGCAACCGACAACGGAACAAGAAAAGGAATTGATATTTCACTTATTGTTAGATATGGCGACACATATGAAAAACTGTATGCTTTTGCAACAAGAAATTTTGATGAAAGCAATAAAGTTGAGTCATATGTTACAAGAACTCTCAGAAATGATTCAAATCTTCGTGTTGACCCAAATTTAAACATTGATTTCTATTACGGAGATTTTGCTGTTATTCTTTATGATGACGGCGGGGATTTTTACACAACGGTTTATGGTGGTGAATTCGAAAAAGAGGCGGAAGAAAGAATTAATGGTGGAAGCATTATATCTAGCATAGTTCTTGCGGTTTATAAAAAAGCAAAAAATGCAAACGACCAAGTTAAAATTGAAAACTCAATGCATACTTTAGAATTGTTAAAACTTGCCAATATATCAGCAAAAGAAATTACTGTTGAAACCGACAATATAGGTCTTGCAAACTTTACAAATTATAGCAGTTTATTAAAGTTTGGTGGGCTTGGTTCATTTAATTTAACAATATATAGTAGCTTGAATTACAAAAATAATGCATCAATAAAGGTTTATATAACAACTTATTTTGATGATTTTAGAGCATATACCGATAAAAATAAAGTTATAACAACATCTAACATACAACTTATTAATAATAAGGTAAAAACATTATTCGTTAATGCTTACTCAGATATATATAATTATCAAAACACTCCTGTTTATCTTCAAAACAACACAGAAATAACATTTGAAGGTTATGTGTATAAAGATGGAATATTAGTTGACGATATTGTTGAAGTTAGAGTTGCAGGACAAACATTATTCCTAAAATCATTGGTAGATAGTGATGAGGACTTATTAATTAAAATTCACCCTGTGTTAATTTTAGAGGGCAGTGTTTTGTATGGTGTTTATGTTGAAGAATTGGGATTCTATAAATTTTCAGCAAATATTGCAGAATCATATTCAGTTCCATATGCAATAAGCACTGTGACGGGAATAGATAATATTGAAATAGATAAGTACAATATTGCTGCAGAACCAACCGACACAATTCAAATGTCGATTTCATATAACCTTTACAGCAATGATGATATTATTCAAATAACCCCATATATTAATAATGAGATGTATTCTATTGAGGATACTGTTGATCCAAATTTAAGTTATATAACAGATAGTAACGGGTATAGACTTTTCAAATTAATTAAACTAGATTCAAGTGTTGATGGGATTAAACATTTCGAAACATATCAAATAAGAATGATTGTAACATCATATAACTATAGATGGCTTAAGGATTGCGCTTTGAAACTATTCGTGCATTCATTAAAAATATTTGAGGGAGAATATTTAACAATTGATTACACTCCAGAAACAATCACATCGGTTCTAATTAATAACTATAACTACGAAGAAAACCTATACATGAGAAATAATCTGAACAAAAATCAGTTTATTGCATCTGAAATGATAAACACAAGCAACTTTGCATCTTCTGGAGAAATGAATGTTTTAAGAACATATATTTACACACAACTTAGCGAATTTGAATACGTTGATATTACAATGAATTCTGGAGTTTCTGGTGGATATCTAGCATTGGCTGAAAAGATTATTGAAGATAATAAAACATACTATAATATTAGTTATAAAGTTGTTTACACATCGGTTGACGGCGTTTTAACACTTAGGATATATAGAGCAGACATAATTAACGAATCAATTTATGACACCGAAACAGCAACCGCCGAAAGAACATTGGATTTGGCAATTATATATTCATTACCTGCATCCATAAATCAGGGTACATATGTTCCAATTGATATGTATTTCTATAAAACAGAAAACGGTCAACCAAAACTCTGCTATTACAAAGGAATAACTGTTATTGCAAAAAGCACCAAAAAGGTTGAATTTGAATTGTACGGTAAAGACCCAGAACCAAGTGACACGTTGGGAGTTAATGCGGTTTATAGTGTTGCAAAGGGTAAGAATTATGCCGTAGTAACAAATATTGTTGGATTCAATAAAGATGAGGTATTCTTCAATTCTTCAGATGCAAATGTTGCAAGTATAAGCGACATTGGTGGCGTTTATTATTTGAATATTTCAAATATTAACATTGATTATAGAGAAAATCCTTATTATGAAGTTTTAATAACCTCATTTGGCAGAAAAATAGAGAATAATGTCTTAACACAAAGTGCGAACTTTGTTGTAAGTTTACGTGTTTATGAAGTTCTTTTAGATAATGAAAACTTGTTTGTTGATGACAATATTTCACTGAGGCTTTTGAGTGCGGTAGATATAAAAGAAGTTATTTCTAATAAAATATCAATGGAATATGAAAGCGATAGTCTTCGACAACAATTCTTAAATTCATTCAAAGAATTGTCAACATTCTATTTTGATATAAATGGAAGACGAATTGAAATTAATGATGGTTTAAGTGACGATGGAGCAATTAATTATTTATTCAAAAATGGTATATTCACTCCAAAAGCAATATTTGATTCAGCACCATATGAGTTTGAAGTAAAATATGATTATATTTATAAAAATGGGGTTCCAACTTGTGATTTAACTAATGTTGAATCAAATAGTATATATAGGATTTACACTGGAAGTGCAGTATTTAATGTTCGTGTTTATATGAATTCTAGCGAAAAGGTCCCAATGCCAATTAACAGCTATGAAAAATTAAAGTTGGTTGAAGATGATGAATACTACAGGCTTGTTAGCGATATAACAATTAAAGGAAATGAATTTGAAACCATAAAAACAACGCCACGTATGTTAGATGGTAATGGATATTCAATTATCATTACAGGAAACACAATTGGCACAAATGTTGAGAATGTAAATAATTTTGCGTTGTTTGAAACTATAAAATCTGGTTCGGTATTTAAAAATATTAATATTGTTGTGTCTAACACTCATACAACACTAACAATTAATAATAATTATACTATGAACGCAAATATTGGCATATTGTGTGCAACAAACAATGGTTTAATTACCAACTGTTGTGTTAAAGGTGGTGGCTTATTAGAAGTTAGCGTTATAACCTCAGTAACTGCTATGGAAAACACATACTTTGGTGCCATTGCAGCAGTTAATAATGGATATGTCACCAATTCAAGAGTAACGGCAAGCATGTCTCTTAATGGTGGCTCTCTTGGTGGATTTGTGGCAAATAATAATGGTCAAATTTCAAGCTGTTATGTTAAAGAAGCAAAAATTATGAATAAGACCAGTAGGGCAAATGATAATATTGTTACTGGCGGATTTGTTTGCAACAACTCAGGAAAGATATCTATGTGTTATATAGAAGGGCATATTTCAGATAAGGTGTATTGCTATTATAATGCAGATTCTGAAAGCACCGCTTCAAAGAACATCTATTCGTCTTTGGCAACAGCAGGTTTTGTTTACCAAAATGATGGAATTATTACCGATTCATATTCAAATATTCCAATAGATTCATCTTCAAAATGTGCTGGTTTTGTTGGAATAAACAACAATTCAATCAGTAGAGTATATTCACTTTCACGAATGAGAGTAAATGATACATTGAACTATGCATTTGTTATTTCAGAGGGTGAAAAATCAAGTTTTGAGGATTGTTATTTTGCAATAGTTGATGGAGTTATAAATTATTACACATCAGAAACAAACTATCAAAAAGATGTCAATTCAAATGTTTATACATCTAGAATTCCTGGTGTAAATCCAATAAGCTTATACGACTTTAGTTTGGTTGATAAACATGGTGAGGTAAAAAATAATGGACTCTTCTCAAATTTCTTAATTAATAAAGAAAATGGTCTATTAACCGATGCTGTTTGGTTCTATGTTAATGACATTCCAACATTAAATGATGCGGGATTAACCGATCAAAAAATGAAGAATGGACAAACATATTCTGCCGTTTGCGAAGGGTTTGACATATATGATTTTGAAACTGAGCGTTTTGAAAAAACAGGTTTTGTTGCTGGTAGACTACAACTTGTTTCACCTAACATAATTGCAAATTCTAGATATTCTCTCAACCTAGATAATAACACCACAATAGAAGATGGTAAGTATTCGTATTCGTCAGATGATGCCAAAATTGCATATGGTTCACAATATAATCCATATTTAATATCAACAGCGGTTGAATTTGAAGATTACTGCAATCAAGGCAATATGGGTATATTAGAATACTATAGATTAATTTGCGATATAGATTACACACAGGAAAGGGTTTATAACACAAAACTCTACGACAGAACGCTTATAGCGCATTTTGAGGGTAATAATTTTAATATTTCAAATTATTCGGTGAATAGCAGTTCATCAATTAATTCTGGAGGCTTATTGGCTGGTATTGGGCAAACTTCAACAACCGTTAGTGTGTTTAAGAATATAACGCTAAAGCCATATTATGTTAATCTTCCAAATGCAATATTTGTTGGGGCATTAGCCGGAACATTAACGAATGCAAATGTTTATAACGTAAATGTTGAAGGACAAAATGTAATTGTTACTGGTAGCAATATTCTTGGTGGTGTTTTTGGTAGAACTGCCGGAGTTACGGATGTAAGAAATGTATTTGCCAATGTTATTGTTAAATCAACGCAGTATGGCTCAGTTTTAATAGATAACAAAGAGGATGTTGGTGGACTTGCAAAAAATCTTAGTTACAACGAAACAACGGTTAATAAAACAAGCGTTTCTTATAGTGGTGGAATTATTGGATATGTTGGAGGCATGGCAGACATATCTGTTGTGGCTGTTGGAGAAGACTCTCGCTCATATGGCGTTGTTGCAGGATTACTTTTTGGTGGTGTTGGCGCCTCTGCATGTGTACACGATATTGATGTTGAATTAAATTCATTTAACAATGAAATTCAAGCAATGGCTTTTGGCGGAATTATTACTGGTGAAAATCGTGGAACAATTCAAGACATAACAATTAATTCTGACATACTGAATAAAACCTTATTCAAAACCAACCCAATATGTCCAATTGCAATTGGCGGTGTGGCAGGTTTGATGAATGGTGGAATAATAAAAAATGTTTCATCAGAAAAGGGCTATGATGTTATTGGTGCGTCATTCACAGGTGTTTATGCAAATGAATTAATTAATGGCTTTGTTACCGATAGCATTAATAATCCATATGTTGTTAAATATGTTGGCGGTATTGTTGGGTATTATACATACGGCTATATAGAAACAATTAATATTGGGCACCATGATGAAGAACACGAAGAAAATTGCACAGGTTTAATAATTTGCGGTTCAAATTATGTTGGTGTTATTGTTGGGTATATGGATATAGCACCAGGCACTAGCGCACTTTCTTCAAGTATTATTAGTGGCGACATATCAATCAATTTAACATCACATAAAAAGTATATTAATTCAAATGGAACCGAGCTAGACGAATTTGTTTACACATCATATGTGAGTGAGGCATCGGTAAATATGAACAATAATTTCATATTTGATAACTCATTGTACTTTGGATTAATTACAAGTATTGTAAAAAGTGACGAAACAACATTTAGTAATGTCACAATTAGTGGTGCAGCGACTATAACAATTAGCAAAAAAGTATATTTCTATTATGCAGATTATAGTATAACAGAAGCTAAAGTATTTACATTTAGTAAATATACTACTCAAAACACAATAAACAACAGTATAAACATAATATCTGGTGGTGCATATTACGATGGCAAATATGAAGTAAAAACAATTAATCTTCAAGGCTTGCCAATAAATTAAAATTAAAAAGATTGCATTCATTTTTGGGTGCAATCTTTTTTGCGTACAAATAATGTTTAATAAAATATATTGTAACTATATAATTCTGCTAATTGCTGGTTAAATTTATGATTAATAATGAATAAAATGATTAAATAATTATATCTTTGCCAATAATATTTATTGGAGTATTAATTGAAAAATGTGCAATAAATATAAAAAAACAATTAATTTTATATTAATTATTTCGCTATTTTTGCTTTCCGCGTGTCAAAGCACAACAAGACAACCATTAACAGTAACGTTTATAGATATTTCTGGAGCAATGAGCACGGACCACACAATAACAATAAAATTTTCAGAAGAAAAGGATTACAAAGATTACTATATTGACATTTTGGTAAAGTCAGACACCGACGAGGTTGAATTAACAATTTTTCAAGAGTTTGCCAAAGATGACGAAAAAATAAAACTGTCATTAAACAAAGATGATGGCTACATTAGTTTGGATGAATATAAACTATTTAATTTAGAAAAAGAGCAAACGGATTCAATGGTTGGGTACAGTGATGTTTTAACAACCACACTTGTGGTTAATTCGAATAGAGATGCCACATTAACATTTCTTGGCGTGATTGGAGAAAAGAGTGGAGAAGAGTTTGTTAAAGTTGCAGAGGTGAGCAAAGAGTATACCCTAAGTGTAAAAAAGAAAGTTCAAGGTTAACTTGAACTTTTTTAACACCACAAACATACATTAATAAAAAAAATAAAAAATTAGCACTCTTTTGTTGACATTGCTAGCAAATGGTGGTATAATTGGACAAAATAAAATTTAGGAGGTGTTTATGGACATTAATAAATTTACAGAAAATTCAATTAAGGTGTTACAACAAAGTCAAGATTTGGCGGTTGGGTTGAAGAGCCCACAAATTGAGGAAAGCCATCTTTTGTACTGCTTGTTAACATATGATAACTCTTTAATCTATGAGATTGTTCAAAGCATGGTTAAAAATGTCGGGGAATTAATTGAAGAGTTGGATAAAGAAAATAAAAATAAGCCACAAGTTAGTGGTGGTGGACAAGTATATTTATCTTCAAAAACCAACGAAATACTAGAAAAGTCACAAGAGATTGCAAAAAATATGAAAGATGAATATGTTTCGGTTGAACACATATTTATATCATTTATAGATAATGCGGGTGCAATCATTCAAAATTTGTTAAAAAAATACGGTATAAACAAAAAACAATTCTTAGAAAAATTAAAAGAAATAAGGGGGAATACAAACGTGACAAATCAAAATCCAGAAGAAACATACAACGTTCTTAAAAAATATGGTAGCGACCTGGTGGAACTTGCAAAAAGCCATAAATTAGACCCGGTTATTGGAAGAGATGGTGAAATTAGAAACGTTATAAGAATACTATCAAGAAAAACAAAAAACAACCCAGTTTTAATTGGTGAGGCTGGGGTTGGTAAAACTGCGATTGCCGAAGGCCTTGCAATCAGAATAATGAAGGGTGATGTTCCAAGTTCTCTTAAAGATAGAACAATTTTTAGTTTGGATATGGGTTCTCTTGTTGCAGGTGCAAAATATAGAGGCGAATTTGAAGAAAGATTAAAAGCTGTGCTAAATGAAATTAAAAAGAGCGAGGGGCGAATAATACTATTTATTGATGAACTTCACACAATTGTTGGCGCCGGAAAAACTGATGGAGCAATGGACGCTGGCAACCTTCTAAAACCACTTCTTGCGAGGGGAGAATTACACTGCATCGGTGCAACAACTTTGGATGAATATAGAAAGTATATTGAAAAAGACCCGGCGCTTGAAAGACGTTTTCAACCAGTTTTAGTAAATGAACCAACGGTAGAAGATACAATTTCAATACTAAGAGGCTTAAAAGAAAGATATGAAGTATTCCATGGCGTTAAAATTTCGGATAATGCGTTAATTAGTGCAGCAACACTCTCTAACAGATATATAACGGACAGATTTCTTCCAGATAAAGCAATTGATCTTGTTGATGAGGCTTGTGCAAACATTAAAACAGAAATAGATAGTATGCCAACAGAGATGGATGAAATTAACAGAAAAATAATTCAACACGAAATAGAAAAGGAAGCATTAAAAAAAGAAAAAGACAACCTATCAAAAGAAAGACTTGAGGTGATAGAAAAAGAACTTTCTGAATTAAAAGCAAAGTTTGATGCAATGAAGGCAAAGTGGCAAAACGAAAAACAAAGCATAGAGAAAGTTCAAAAACTAAAGGAAGAAATTGAAAAGGTAAATGCCGAAATTGAAAGGGCACAAAGAGAATATGACCTAAACAAAGCGGCTGAACTAAAATATGCAAAACTCCCAAAACTAACAGAAGAACTTGCCGAACAAGAAAAGATTGCGGAAAACCATAGTGAAGACACTCTGCTTAGAAGTCGTGTAACTGAAGAAGAAATTGCAAAAATAGTTGCAAAGTGGACAGGGATACCCGTAAGTAAACTTGTTGAGGGAGAAAAGGAAAAACTATTAAACTTGTCTAATATTCTTCATAAGAGGGTTATTGGACAAAATGAGGCAGTGGATAGAGTTAGCGAGGCAATTCTTCGTTCAAGAGCGGGAATAGGAGATCCAAACAGACCAATTGGTTCATTTATGTTTTTAGGTCCAACTGGCGTTGGTAAAACCGAGCTTTGCAAAGCACTTGCAGAATGTTTGTTTGATGATGAAAAGAATATGGTTAGAATTGATATGACCGAATACATGGAAAAATTTAGTGTGTCAAGATTAATTGGAGCCCCTCCAGGATATGTTGGTTATGAAGAAGGCGGGCAGTTAACCGAAGCTGTTAGACGTCATCCTTACTGTGTTGTTTTGTTTGATGAAATTGAAAAGGCACACCCAGATGTATTTAACATTCTTCTTCAGGTGTTAGATGATGGAAGAATAACCGATTCTCAAGGGCGTACTGTTGATTTTAAAAACACAATAATTATTATGACTTCAAACCTTGGAGCAAATGCACTTTTAGAAGGAATTGGCAACGATGGTTCACTGTCTGTGTCAGCAAAACAAGAGGTCGACGCTCTATTAAAAACACAGTTTAGACCAGAATTCCTAAATCGTTTAGATGATATTGTTTATTTCAAGCCATTAACCAAAGAAAACATTAAAGCAATAGTCGACTTATTATTACAAAATTTATCAAAAAGGTTATCAGATAAACAAATAACAATTGAGGTAACCGCCGATGCTAAAAATTATATAATTGAAAACGGATATGATGTTCTTTATGGCGCAAGACCATTAAAAAGATATATCAGCCATAATGTTGAAACACTGGTTGCCAAAGAAATAATATCTAACGACTATGGTGCGGGAACAACATTAACAATTGATGTTTCGGGTGGAAGATTGGTTGTAAACAAAAAATAAAAATGTAATTTTGGTTTGTGCAATTAAGTTATTATTTAATACTGGGATTAGTAGTAGGATTACTAATCCCTGTTTTTTTTAATTAATTAAAGCAAATTTGCATAAAAATTGACATTATTTTGTGTTTTTGTTAAAATTAAACTAAAGGTGAGTGGTATGAGAAGGAATTTGGGAACAGTTTTACGCATATTGGAAATATTAAAAAATGAAACCGATAGTGAACATTTAATAACAAAAAAAGATATAGCAAAAATGCTTCGCAAATATGGAATAAACTGCAGGAGTTACACAATTGATAGAAATCTAGAAACATTAAAGAGTTTTGGTTACGATATTCAATCTATTAAAGGCTATGGAACCTATCTTAAAAAAGATGGAATAAATGCAAATGATGTTTATGTGCTTTTAGAAGGAATAAAAAGAGCAAATTTTGCGTTGGAAAAAGAATACGTGATTGAAATACAAAATAAACTACTTGCTAACTTGAATAAGTACGAAATTGAAGAACTAAAGAATAAAAATATGATTGTTTAATAATAATTGAATAATAACAGTTTATGAGAACCTTTGTTGGTTCTCATAGATTTTTACAAGAGTGATTTTTACCTATGAAGAAAATAATAAATAATAGACCATTGTTTTTTATTTTTATGTCATTTGCAATTGGCATATTTTTTGCAAGGTCTATTTTTATACCAAACATATTTATAATAATTTTTCTTGCATCAGCGTTAATTTCTTTAGTTTATTTTAATATAAAATATAAAACATTAAAAAAACTCATATGCGTCGTAATTGCATTCTGTGTTGGTATATGTTCATTTTTTATTTCTTATAATGGTTTTAATGGTAATAACTATGGTACATCAACCCATGAAATAGTTGGGCGTATTTTTGCAACAAAGGTATATGATAGTTATGAACTTGTTGTTTTAGATAATGTTATTGTTGATGGTAATAAATCGGGTGAAAATTTCAAAGTGTTGGTATATGATGAAACAAACTTAACAATTGGCGATGTTATTTTATTTGAAAGTAATATTAATAGTGTAAAACTATTTTCATTGGGTTTGTTTAATTCATATTGTTATAAGAATAATATAAAACAAGAATGTAGTGTTAACTCTACTTTTGTTCAAAGCACAAATGTAACAACAATTGCAGAAGGGGTTAGGGAAAGAATTAGATATTTACTTTTTAATAACATGCCAAAGGAAGAGGCTAGTGTTTGTTTTGCAAGTTTATTTGGCGACAAATCGTATATTCCAAATGAAACCAGAAACAGTTTTTCTGTGAGTGGAATGGCGCATATTCTTGCAGTATCTGGACTACACATTGGATTTTTGGTTATGGCAATTTCTTTTGTTATTTCAAAAATAAAAACAAAAAGATGGCTAAAAGTTGCAATTTTGTCGTCAATTCTATTAATTTATTGCTATTTTTGTTCGTTTGCCCCATCGGTTGTTCGGGCTTCATTAATGTTTTTTATTTTGGCACTGGCAGGGATAATTGGTAAAAAATACGATAAACTAAACGCATGGAGTGTTGCGGGTTTATTGATTTTATTCATAAGTCCGCTATATGTGTTTGATGCGGGATTTCAATTAAGTTTTATTTGTGTGTTATGTATTCTAATGTTTTATCAAACATTTTTATCGTGGCTAAGCAAATATCATTTACCGAATTCTCTTGCATCAACTCTTGCGGTATCTATTCCAGTAACTATTGGTATTCTTCCAATCATGTGTCAGCATTTTAGTAAAATATCAATGCTTGGTATTTTTGCAAATATAATTGTTGTTCCAATTTTTGAGGTATTCTTTATAATTCTATTTGCAACAACGGTTTTATGTTTATTGTTACCATTTATGAGTTTTGTCTTAAATGTACCAATGTTTTTAATACATATTGTAATTCTGATTGCAGGTATTGTTTCAAATATGAAATTTGCAATTATTAATTTATCACCACTATCTAGCATGCTAGTGATATCAATATATGCAGTTTTATTTGTTTTATCTCATTTTGTTAATATGTCATATAGAATAAAAACTATGGTTTCGGTTGCTTTGTTGACATTCACTTGTTTATTATCTGGTTTAATGGCATTACCGGCAAAACCAAGTAGTAACAAAATATCTGTGTTAACCTCGTATAATAAAAATGTTTATGCAATAGAACTAGGAGACAAAGAATTCATCATTGGTGTTTTCAATGAATATACAAATGAGGCATCTTCACAATACTTAAGCACATCAAAACTATATGTTGCAGATTACTATATTTCGTTAACAAATGTTGTGCCAAGTGATACTTCGTGTTATAAAAATATCTACACGTGTTCATATGCACCAAATTCCACATTACTTGCAACTGGTGTTGAATATGACTTTGATGGAGTGTTTTGCCAAGCTGTAAGTCTGTATGGAAATTTTGTTGGTATTTTGTTATCATATCAAAACATGGACGTATTTGTATGTAATAACAAAATACTAACCGAAGGGTTGTGTATGGATTTTGCAAGTAATTATGAAATGGTTGATATTCTTATAGGAAAAGAAAAATATACAAAACAACTGGCAAAATATTTGAATTGTTTTGAGTTGTTTGATGGAAATATAATAAGAAAAGAGAATAATGTTTTGGCAAATTGCCAGGGGAATTGGACATTTGAAATAAAAAATGATAATATAGTTAATGTTAGGAGTTTAGATTGAATTTTCAGGATATAAAAAATGAAACAGAAATGGCACCTTTATATTATCTTACGGGTGATGCTTTTTTATGTGGTGTGGCAAAAAAGGAGTTATTAAATACTTTTTCAATCGATGAATATTCAATCTCATATTATAATGATGAAAATTTTGATATGCTCGGGATTGTTAATTCTGCTAATCAGTTCTCTTTTTTCGACACCAAAAGGGCAGTTGTAATTGATGGATTAACAATTCAGATATCAAAACAGGATCAAGATTTACTGTTAGGTTACTTGAACAATCCGAATATTAATGCAACAATAATAATTTTGGATTCTTTTGGTTTGACAACTTTTGATTTTATAAAAAGCAAAAAAATTGTTGATTGCGTGCCAACAGAATCATACTTAGTTAATCATATTCAACAAAAGTTTAATGAATTTGGGAAGACTGTTGATGTTTTTTTAGCAAAAAATGTTGCAGGAAAATGTCTTAATAACATTTTGAAAATTAATTTGGAAATAAAAAAGATATGTGATTTTGTTGGCGGTAACGATGTAACACAAGAAGTTGTTGATAAGTTAGTATCGCAAGAAACAGAAGTTAGAGTATTTGATTTAACCATTGCCCTTTGCAATAAAGACATAAAAAAAGCACATAGGCTTATGTATAGCATGCTTGAAGACGGCGAACAACCAATTAAAATTCTTGGATTAATTGCCAATCATTTTAGAAGAGTGTTTTTTGTAAAAATAAGCCCAAATAAAACAAGTGCAGAACTTGCAAAGGAACTTGGGGTTAAAGAATATGCAATAACAAAGGCAAAACAAGATGCAACAAAATTCACGGCAAAACAATTAAAAAATATTGAACAACTGGTTCTAGATACAGACTACAATATTAAGTCGGGTCAAATGAGCCAAATTAATGCATTGTACTATTTGATATTTGCAATTGTAAATATATAAAAAAAAAGAATAATAAAAAAGCCACCGCAGGTTCGGTGACTTTTTTAACATATAATCTGATTATGCTTTAATAGCATTGAGTTTTGAAGCAAGGTTTGCTTGGTTTCTTGATGCACAATTTTTGCTAATAACATTATCTTTTGCAGCAGAGTCAAGCAAAGATACAACTTCACTTAAAAGTTTTGTTGCTTCTTCAACATTGTTTTCATTAACTGCAGCTAAAAATTTCTTTTTAGCGGTTGCTATTTCTGATTTAACTGATTTGTTAATTGCATTCTTCTTTTGTGTAACCAAAACTCTTTTTTTTGCTGATTTAATATTTGGCATGTTTTGACTCCTTTTTGAATTTCGATATATTCTATCATATTAGTTGTATATTTGCAAGCGTTTTTTTAAACTGTATAAAAAATTGTCAAACCATACTTCGTCATTGTTTAAATTATGTAAAAGAGTGCAAAAAATGACATAATGTATACAACAACAAATAAAAAAAAGAAAAATTTTTTATTTACAATAAACACAAAAAAGACTTAAAACGCCCAAAACTCACCCGGGTGAACGTAGGGAGTATAAAAAAAGGTAAAAAAAAGGTAAAAAAAATAAAAAAAGTTGTTGACAATAAAAATATGTATATGCTAATATTATGGAGCAACTTTTAGAGAAGTTGCGAGAACAATGAAAATTTAATAGAATAGTAAAGGTTA
>CAKJYJ010000004.1 GCA_918262735.1 Clostridiales bacterium | reverse complement strand
ATATGCAACATAGCCATAATTAGAATTTCCTGCTGTTATATTTAATTGTGATAGGTTGTTTACTATATATAATTTACTGCAACCACGGAATGCATCCCCGCCTATGCTGGTTACACTATTTGGTATGGTTACATTGGTTAGACTGGTGCAATTATAGAATGCATAATTACCTATGCTGGTTACACTATTTGGTATAGATACACTGGTTAGACTGCTGCAATAATGGAATGCATAGTCTTTTATTTTTGTTGTTCTTGAATCTAAGCATATTGTTGTTTTTGTTTTATCTGCTAAACCAATTGCCGTATAATTTGTTTCACTTTCTTTGTAGTATTCAACTCCATCTATTACTTCTATTTTGCTTGGTGTTGTAAAATTGTTCAAATCATAAACAACAACTGCATAGTATGCCACATAGCCATAATCAGATGATCCTTTTGTAATGCTTAGATATGATTTGTTATATACTTCGGCTAAAGCATAACAGTCATAGAATGCAGAATTTCCTATGCTGGTTACACTATTTGGTATGGTTACGCTGGTTAAACTGCTACAACCAAAGAATGCATAATCACCTATGCTGGTTACACTATTTGGTATGGTTACACTGGTTAGACTGTTACAATAGTAGAATGCATAATTACCTATGCTGGTTACACTATCTGGTATGGTTACACTGATTAAACTGCTGCAACCATAGAATGCATTAGAGCCTATGCTGGTTACACTATCTGGTATGGTTACATTGGTTAAACTACTGCAATCACGGAATGCA
The DNA here is from genome assembly GCA_918262735.1 of Clostridiales bacterium. GTDB lineage: Bacteria > Bacillota > Clostridia > Christensenellales > UBA1242 > HGM11367. The sequence continues at coordinate 27,430 of CAKJYJ010000004.1, read as the reverse complement.
GAAGAACTTATATATGTTACACTATTTGGTATGGTTACACTGGTTAAACTGCTGCAACCATCGAATGCATTAGAGCCTATGCTGGTTACACTATCTGGTATGGTTACACTGGTTAGACTTCTGCAATTACAGAATGCATAATCACCAATGCTGGTTACACTATCTGGTATGGTTACACTGGTTAAACTGCTACAACCAAAGAATGCCCAATCACCCATGCTGGTTACACCACTACCAATGGTTACGCTTGTTAGACTGCCACAACCAGAGAATGCATAATTACCTATGCTGGTTACACTATCTGGTATGGTTACACTGATTAAACTGCTGCAACCATAGAATGCATTAGAGCCTATGCTGGTTACACTATCTGGTATGGTTACATTGGTTAAACTACTGCAATTATAGAATACCCCATCTATTCTGGTTACATTATTTGGTATAATTACACTGGTTAGACTACTGCAATACTCAAATGCATTTTGTCTTATTTTTGTTGTTCTTGAATCTAAATTTATTATTGTTTTTGTTTTATCTATACATACGAGTGCAATATAACTAGTATCACTCTTTTTATAGTATGCAACGCCATCTATTTCCTCTATTTTACTTGGCGTATCTATTGCATCTCTACTATATACAACTTCGGCATAATAAGCTACATAGCCATAACTATCTGAGACTTTTGTTATATTTAATGCAGATTTATTATATATTTCCGCTAGAGCATAACAATATCTGAATGCATAACCACCTATGCTGATTACGCTATTTGGTATGGTTACGCTAGTTAAACATCTGCAAGATTGGAATGCTGCGGAACCTATGCTGGTTACACCATTTGGTATAGCTATACTGGTTAGACTGCTGCAATTCTCGAATGTGGAAGTATTTATACTAGTTACATTATTTGGTATGGTTACGCTGGTTAGACTGCTGCAACCATAGAATGCAGAACCACCCATGCTGGTTACACTATCTGGTATGGTTACACTTGTTAGACTGCAACAATTACAGAATGCTAGGTTCCTAATCGTTATTGTTCTTGAATCTAAAATTATTGTTGTTTTTGTTTTATCTATACATACGAGTGCAATATAACTTGTTTCACTATCTTTATAGTATGCAACGCCATCTATTTCCTCTATTTTGGTTGGCGTATTTATTGTGTCTCCGCTGTATACCGCTTCGGCATATTGGGCAATACAGCCATAATCAGATGAACCTTTTGTAATGCTTAGATGTGATTTGTTATAAACTTCTGCTAAAGCATAACAACTATTGAATGAATACTCACCAATACTTGTTACGCTGTTTGGGATGGTTATGCTTGTTAGACTACGGCAACCATAGAATGCATAAGAACTTATGCTGGTTACACTTTCTGGTATGGTCACGCTGGTTAAACTGCTGCAATCAAAGAATGCATAATTACCTATTCTGGTTACAATTTCTGGTATGGCTATACTGGTTAGACTACTGCAATATTGGAATGCATAAGAACTTATGCTAGTTACAGTATCTGATATGGTTACACTCGTTAGACTGCTACAATTATAGAATGCATATCCGCCTATGATGGCTACACCATTTGGTATGGTTACACTAATTAAATCGCTGCAATTATAAAATGCCCCATTAGAAGATGAATTTGCCGAATAAATACTTGTAACATCATAAACGCTCCCGTTATGCAACACTTTTTCTGGAATAACTAATTCACCCGCTGGCTTATTATTAGGATTTGCTTTTACTGACGCTGTTTTATTTGTATTATCATACGTAAATGTCAATGTTTCAAACATGCCTTCATCTGGAACTTCTGAGGTAAATGTTGCATAAATAGTAACATCTCCGGCAGGCATGGTGAATGTTTGATTTGTTATTGCAACGTGCTCGGTTTCACCATACAATATGTAATATGCGCTTTCAAATGCATAGTGGGCGTTTGGTGTTATGGGTAGAGTTATTGTTTCACCCTCTATTGCCTTAGTAATATTTGCGGAAACCTCACCGTTCTGCACTTCACCAATATATATTGTAAACTCTTGTTTATATACCGCTTTATATACATTATTCACATTCTCTTGATTTAACGTGATTTCGTATTCTACATCCTCTGAAATAATCACTCCATTTACTTCCCAACCTATAAATCGATAACCATCTAATTGAATTGCATCAATAATAATTGTGTCACCTAGCCTGCAGTTGTTTTTGCTCTCATATTCAATCTGCTCAACATTGGATGTTATTTCAACCGTGTATGTTTTTGGTCCATTTCCCAGTCCAAAAACTAGACCGGCACCAATGCCAAGCACCAAAATAACACCTGCAACTAAAAACCATATTCTTTTCATAAACAACTCCTTTGTTAAAAAACACTCTACCACTTTTTATTATACCAAATTATTTGATTTCAATCAAATAAATAATAATAACAACAAAAAAAATTAATAAATATTTATAAAAAAAGGACAACCACAGCGGTTGCCTTTTTGTATTGTTTTTAATTATTAAATTCCAAACTTTTCAACTTTTATATTATAGTGGTTATTTAGAGTTTCAATATTAACGTTTTCATATTGTGAAAGGTTGTCGGAATATAACTCTTCATAAACCAAATCAAATAGCGTTTTGTTGTTAAGATTATTTAATTTTGTTTCATAAAGTTTAATGATGTCTGAACCAATAACGTTATCATCTTCGTCATATTTATATGCTTGTATGCTAACCTGACCATTTGAATCAAATTGGAAAGCGTTTTCACATTTGCCCATATAATAAATTATATGCAATCCATATTGACTTTCAACCAATCCGCTAACGCCACCATAAACACCAGCCTCATTTAATTCTCTTGATGCATTGGTGAAACTTTCAACCATCTTGCTATCATTCAAACCAATAATATATGGATAGTCGGCATTCATAATTCCGCCGTCTTCATTATACTTATACATTAATTTTCTAAATGCTTCATCTTTTTGGTCATTTGTGGTTGCACTTTCAACCGCATTTCTAACTTCGGTTAAAACATCTTGTGCTGGAACCGTGTGCTCGCTCACAACCTCACCAGTTTCAATATCGGTTACCGTTGCTTTTAAGTTGCTATATAAACTTTGTTTTGTTTGGTTATATGTTTGGCCAGAAATTAATGCTCCCTCGCCGTTATTACTCTTATCGTCCAATCCGTCATATATTGCTTGTTCATCATCATTAAACTTAATTAAAATATGTGCAACATAGAAATAATCGTCATCAATATAGTAGTCAACATCCTTGAAATTTTCTAACATATCTGTTGCATATGTTGATGTGTTATTTTTATATTTAAAGTTTGATATTGAAATCATTGCCTTATATTTATTTAACACTTGCTCAACAGAAATTGTTGAATAGCCATCATTATCTAAATACAAGTTTTCATATTGTGTTATATATTCGTTATCTAAAAGATTGTTATAAATTCTTTCAACTTCATCATCAATCAATCTTTCATCTGAATAATTTGTGCCAAGTGCCGCCTGTGTTGCCCTTAAACCAGCCAAATATCTAACATATTTTTCACGTGCAACAGCATCTGTTTCATTATTCTTTGTTTCATTTAAGAATGCCTGTTTAACCTGAGTTGTTGTGTGAAAAGTTCTGTCGTGCACTTCGCTATTTTGTGTTTCTATTTTCTTAATTCTATATTGGTTGTTTTCAAACACAAGTTCGGCAGTTTTTTCGTATGGTTTGTAAACAGTGCCGGATGAAGATTCACCCTCCATTGAACTTGGTGTGTTAATTTTCCAATCTTTTTTTATTTGCTCTTCATAGTCATTTGCATTAGAAATTAGTGCTTTGTATGTTTGATATAAAACTTCAGTTTTCCTTTCATTTACCCTTTGAACAACATTTTCTTTACCCTTTGCTTCTTCCAAAAGTATTTTTCTGTTAACCAAAGCTTTAATTGCAGAATCTTTTAAGGCACTTTCTGTTAACCCAGAAGAAGATAGATTACCATAGTTGTTATATGCGTTAATATACTCCCTTCTAGACACATTAAGAACGGTTCCTTTCTTTTCACCATCGTTATAAGAAATGGTTATTACCGTTTGATTCAAATAATCAGCAGTGTTACGTGTAAACAAATCACACCCACTTAGCATAAATGACATAATAGCAATTAATAACATTGCAAATATTCTTACTTTTAATTTCACGTTAATCTCCTAAATATATGTGTGTTTTTTGCAATAATAGCATAAAAAACAATTTTAACCTTACAAGTATACAATAATTAATTCAAAATTGCAATCAATTTAATAAATTATTTCTAAACATTATTAGCATTTGCCTCTTTCAAAAATTTTAACATAAAATCAGTTTTATAATCAACATCACCAAACTTCATTTCAAATGAAATTATTGGCACATCTTCAAATTTTAATACTCCATTTGAAGTATTTGAAAGAGCAACACTTAAACCTTTACACATTATCTCTTGCACCTTATATAAATATATCATTGTTTTTGTTGCACTAATTAAAACTCGCTTCACCCCAAGATTTACTGCAAGATTTTTAATATATGCAATTTTTAATAATCTTTCTGCCTCAACTGGTGGCTTGCCATAAGTTTCGAATAATATGTTATATATCTTTGCATACTCCTCATCGGTTGAAATTGTGCTAATTTGAGAATACAAATTAATTCTATCATCTTCACTTTCAACATACTTTTCCGAAAGATTCGCAGATGTTTCAATGTCAATCTTAATTGGTTTAATCTCTTTAATTTTTTCACCTTTTAGCTCTTTTATTGCACTGTCTAATAGTTTACAATAAAGGTCATACCCCACTTTCTCTAGGTGACCATGTTGCTCTTTTCCAAGCACGTTGCCCGCGCCTCTTATTTCCAAATCTCTCATAGCAATCTTGAAGCCACTGCCAAGTTCTGTAAACTCCATAATTGCATCTAATCTCTTGTATGCGTCTTGAGTTAAAACCTTGGTTGGATTGTATGTGAAGTATGCATAAGCCAAACGATTACTCCTGCCTATTCTTCCTTTTAACTGATAAAGTTCAGAAAGCCCCAATCTGTCGGCATCAATAACAATCAGCGTGTTTGCAAGTGGCAGGTCAATTCCACTTTCAATTAGTGTTGTTGCAATTAAAATGTCGTACTCTTTGTTATAAAGGCGCAAAATTGTATTTTCCAATTCTTTCCTTTGCATCTGACCATGCGCAACCCCAATTCTGGCTTCAGGAAGAAGTGTTCTTAGTCTTTTTTCTTGTTCATATATGTGTTCAACCCTGTTAAAAACATACAAAACTTGACCACCTCTTGCCAGTTCTTTTCTGCAGGCGTTCAATATTAAAGAATCGGATTCTTCACTAACAAATGTGTGAACCGCAATCCTTTCCTTTGGTGGCGTTTCAATAATTGAAATGTCACGAATTCCAGTTAGTGCCATATTAAGTGTCCTTGGTATCGGCGTTGCAGAAAGTGTTAAAACATCAACGTCTTTTTTCAACTCTTTAATTTTTTCTTTGTCCGCAACACCAAAACGCTGTTCCTCGTCTAAAATCAAAAGCCCTAAATCGTTGAATTTAACATCATCTGATAAAAGTCTGTGTGTACCAATTATTAAATCAATTTTTTTGTCTTTCAAATCCTTTAGGATTTGATTTTGTTGAGATGCACTTCTAAATCTGTTCAAAACTGCAATATTAACAGGAAAATTCTTAAACCTTTCTTTTGCCGTGTTATAGTGTTGTTCGCTAAGAATTGTTGTTGGGCATAAAAATGCAACTTGTTTGCCATTAATTATTGCATTAAAAATTGCCCTTAATGCAACTTCTGTTTTACCATAACCAACATCTCCACAAATTAATCTGTCCATAATTTTTGAACTTTTCATGTCGTTTTTTATATCGTTTATTGCGGAGATTTGGTCCTCTGTTTCCTCATATAAAAATTCATCTTCAAATTGATCAATTAATGGGTTGTTGTCTATGTTATAAACTGTGCCTTTTGTTTTTTCTCTTTTTGAGTATATTTCAAGAAGGTTAACGGCAAGTTTACTAACACTCTCTTTAACCCTTTGCTTTATTCTTGCAAATTGTTCGCCACCAATCTTGTTTAATGCTGGGCTACCCTCACCAGCAACATACGCCGATATTAAGTCCGCCTGTTCGCTTGGTAAATATAGTTTGTCGCCACCGCTGTATTCAATAATAAAGTAATCTTTTTCGTTACCATTAAAATTTAGTTTTTCTAACGCAATACACTTGCCAATTCCATGTAATTCATGAACAACATAATCGCCAACTTTTGGAAGATAAAAAACTTTTCTTTTTTTATTTTTTGATGATAATTTCTTAACATCATTTTCTGTTTTTTTAATAAGGTCGTCAGTTCCAATAATAACCACACCACTATCTAAAAAACTAACAGAAAGCGGAAAGACTTTATCAAAAACAACAACCTGCTGTTTATTTGTTATAAAGTTTACATTATCGCTACAATATATTCCGCTTTTTGATAAATAATCTTTTATTGCATCCGCAGATTGTTTTGTTCCCGCAAAAAGAATAACTTTATATTTTGATTTTTCGTAAATATTAATGTCATTAACAAGCGACTTATAATCAAAAGTATATTTTCTTGAACCAATTGTTCTAATCCTATCTGTGCAGTCAGCACAAAAGACCTTTTGTTCAAATGATGAAAAAATTAAATTAGGACTAAACTTCATTGCCTCTTGTGGTTCATAATAGTATGATGCGTGTTGTGGTAAAAGCTCTCCAGAAGATATATAGTCAAAAATATCCGAAGCAACACTTTTATATTGGTCTTGCAAATCGTCAAGTATTCTCTTTGGTTCATCAACTATCACCCTAACATCATAATCTCTTAGAATGTCAAAAATTGAAAACCCATCAGAAATAAACGGTCTTAAAAACTCCTCATCATCATTAACTAATCCTTCTTTTAGATTTTCAATAACACCACTAACAATTGTATGGTTCTTAATTAAAACATCGCCTTGCAAATTAGATAATTCCAAAGCCGATTTCATATTGCTAATAATTGTATCTTTTTCATCTTCCGAAAGATGGTATAATACACATGGATAAATGGTTGCACATTCTAAATTGTCAATTTTTTGCATGGTTTCATGGTCGAATGTATAAATACTCTCTAATGTGTCTCCAAAAAAATCCAACCTAATTGGATTATCATTCTCGCCAGAAAATACATCAAAAATATCACCTTTTATTGAAAAATCACCTATTTTTTCAACTTTTGAGCACTTTTTATAGCCATTTTGTATTAATTTTTTAATTATTTCGTTTTGTTTGTATTCTTTGCCAACTTCAAAACTTACTGTATCAAGCGTGTCAATTTTTTTGGGAAACTTAAACAAAAGTGCTTCAGAACTTACAAGAAGTACCCTGTTTTTTTTAAGCAAAAATTCATATAGGTTTTTAATCATTTCCTGCTTTATGCTAACATCTTTAAACTGAGAAAAAATTGGTGGCATCATATCGCAAGATAAAATCGACACCCCAACATTTAATGCTTCAAAGCACTCTTTATACCTTTGTAAATCCACCATATCTGAAACACATATTGCAACGCTTTTCGCTAACGAAAAGGCACAGAGTGCAATCTCACCAGCACTTGCCCCACTAACACATAAAAGGCGGTTAGAATTTACCGCCTCATTAACCTTTTTAATAAAACCAATTTTAGATACAATGTTCTTTATTTCTTCCATACAAACCTTATGATTTTATTCTTTCTTCTAATATTCTAACAGCTTCATCTATTTCTGCACTGATTGCCTCTTGCCTATCATCTGGAATTCTGCTTAAAACATAGTCTGCCAAATCGGCAAATTTTTCATCACGACCAATTCCAATTTTAATTCGTCTAAAATTAATACTGTCTAATTCATTAACAATGCTTTTCAATCCGTTGTGCGTTCCTGCACTTCCATTTTCTCTATACCTAACAATACCTAGTGGTAAATCAATGTCATCAACAAAGACAAAAATATCTTCAACGGGAATTTTGAATTTTATTGCAACTTTTCTAACCGCAAATCCACTTAAATTCATATACGTTAAAGGTTTCAAAAGAATAATTTTTTCTCTGCCATTATGAAACTCTCCAACCAAGCCATCGCACATTCTTTTATTGATTAAGCAATTATTCTTTTCCGCAAATCTATCAATCGCCATAAATCCAAGATTGTGATATGTTTTGCTATATTTCATATCTGGATTTCCTAGCCCAACCACCAATTTCATAAACACCTACTCATTCCTATTAATTATACTTTCAAAAGGCCCAACAATTGAATTTTCTGCAATTCTACTATTGGAAATATACGCCCCTCTTAAAACAACATCATTTGAAATTATACTGTTAATCACAACATTATTTGGTTCCAAAACCGTGTTTTCGCCAATATACGATTCCCCTTTAATTGTGTTGTTTTGAGCAATTTTAACACCTTTTTCAATAACAACATCTGCATCAATATACGTGCTATCTATATCTGCAATGTAAACACCATTATTCATATGAAAATTCAAAATATTTTTTCTTAATCTATCTGAAACTTTTGCAACCATTTCAAAATTGTCAACAGCATCAAACTCTTCGCCGTCAAAAATTGGATTTGTTGGTGCCAAAACGCTATCGCAATTTTTTAGATGCTGAGAATCAAAAACAAATCCCCTTTTTAATTTTAACACATTTAATCCTTTATTTTTGAAATACTCCATAATTTCAAGAATATTTGATTTTGTTATAAGTGGATTATCAGAATAAAGAACGATAGTGTATTTTTCATCTTTAACAAATGGTTTAACAAGACTAATAATATCACTTTCGGCTGTGCAAGGCGTTGTTTTTATCTTTGCACCGGCACCACTAAGCGCAACCCATTCCCACATTTTTTTGCCCATAATTTCTATGTCGTACGGTGCTCTAACATTGAAATTTTCATTCTTATACAAAAGAACAACAAATAAAACATCTTCTAGCGGGTTTCTGTTTAATAAATTTTCCATACTGATATATTAATTTTTTAACAAAAAAAAGTCAAGAAAAAACCACCACTATTGCCAAAACTATATATTACAATATATATTTTTCTACTAACTTGATTTTTTTACTTGTTTTTTTTTGCTAATTTTGATAAGATATAGATTGCAAAAATTAGGAGTAAAAATGATTACAGATAAAGATATTAAAGAAAAATGGTTTAGTTTTTTTAACGACCATGGTTTTGTTAGAATTGACAGTTCTTCAATTGTTCCAGAAAACGACGCAACAGTGCTTTTCACAACCGCTGGTATGCACCCACTTGTTCCATATCTTCTTGGAGCAAAGCATCCTGCAGGCAACCGAATTTGCGACGTTCAAAGATGCATAAGAACAAACGATATAGATTCAGTTGGTGATGCATGGCATTTAACTTGTTTTGAAATGCTTGGTAACTGGTTTTTGGGTGATTGTCCAAAGGAGGAAATGATTGCCCTTTCTTACGAATTTTTAACAAATCCAAAATATTTAGGGTTAAATAAAGACCAACTTGCAACAACAGTTTTCGAGGGCGACGAAACCGCACCAAAAGATGAAGTTGCACATGACGCATGGAAAAAATGTGGAATAAAAGAAGTATTCTACCAGAATAAAGACGAAAACTGGTGGGCACTTGGTGGCGGCGTTGGGCCTTGCGGACCAGACAGCGAAATGTTTTTAGACACCGGCAAACCAAAGTGCTGTGAATCTTGTTCCCCTGCCTGTGATTGCGGAAAGTATGTTGAAATTTGGAATGACGTTTTTATGCAATATAAAGTTGATATCGCTGGAGAACAAGCCAAACTTTTGGAAAGACCAAACATCGACACTGGGCTTGGCTTAGAACGTGTTGTTGCAATCCTCAATGGTGCAAAAAGCGTTTATGACACTGGAATATTCAAAAAGGTTATTGACTTTATTCGCGAGCATGCAGAAATAAAGTATGAAGATAATGAAAGTGCAACCAGGTCATACCGAATTATTACCGACCACCTAAGGGCGTCTGTTTTTGTTCTTGGAGATAAACATGGAGTTGTTCCATCTAATGTTGGGCAAGGTTACATTTTAAGAAGATTTATCCGTAGAGCTGTAAACCACGCAAGAAACATCAAATTAGACACAAAATATTTTTCAGACATTGTTGATATTTTTGTTGATAAACATGGCGAAGACTATTCCGATATTCAAAATAATCGTGAGTTTATAAAAACAGAACTTGTTAAAGAAGTTGAAAAATTTTCAAAAGCGCTTGAAGATGGACACAAAGAATTCGAAAAAGTTATAAGCGGAATTGAAAAACACAAACAATTTGCAGCACAAAACGGCGAAGTTGTTGAAAATATTATATCGGGCAAAGCCGCATTTAGATTATTTGACACATTTGGCTTCCCTTTTGAAATAACAAGGGAATTGGCACTAGAACGTGGCTACACTGTTGATGAAGAAGGATATAAAAAGGCCTTTGAGGAACATCAGGAAAAAAGCAGAACAGCATCAGCGGGTGCATTTAAAGGTGGACTAGCAGACAGCTCTTATGAAAGCACTAAACTCCACACCGCAACTCACCTCATGCAAGCTGGCCTACAAAAATACGTTAGCGCTGACATTCGCCAAAAGGGTTCAAACATAACACCAGAAAGGCTCCGTTTTGACTTTAACTGCGACCATAAACTAACGCCAGAAGAATTAAAAAATGTTGAAGATTTTGTTAATGATGCAATTAAGGCAGAAATTCCCGTTACGGTTGAAACTTTAACCGTTGAACAAGCAAAGGCCAGTGGTGCTCTTGGCGTGTTTGATAGCAAGTACGGCGACAAAGTTACCGTATACACCATAGGAAATCTTTCTAAGGAAATTTGTGGTGGTCCACATGCTAAGAACACAAAAGAACTCCACCACTTTAAGATAATTAAAGAAGAATCATCTTCTTCAGGAATTAGAAGAATTAAAGCCGTGTTGGATTAATTAGGAGAAAATATGAAAGAAAACATATATAGAAATAAAAATTGTGGCGAACTAAGAATAGAAAATGTTGGAGAGACTGTTAAACTTGCAGGATGGGTAAATTCAATAAGAAAGCTTGGTGGAATTATTTTCTTAACCTTAAGAGACCATTTTGGAATAACCCAAATACTTCTACGTGATGAAAACATGATTGGCGAAATATGCAAAGAATGCACAATCTCGGTTGAAGGTACGGTTTTAGAAAGAGAAAGCAAAAATCCAAAAATGGAAACTGGTGATATTGAAGTATTGGCAAATTCAATAACTCTTCTTGGAAAATGTAAACCTGTGCTTCCTTTTGAAATTTCCGACTCTGTTAACACAAAAGAAGAATTAAGATTAAAATATAGATATTTGGACTTAAGAAATCCAGAAACACACAACATGGTTGTTTTCCGTGCAAAAGTGTTAAACTATGTTAGAAATAAACTAACAGATATGGGATTTTTGGAAGTTCAAACCCCAATACTCACCAGTTCAAGCCCAGAAGGTGCAAGGGATTATATTGTTCCAACAATAAATGCTCCTGGCGAATTCTATGCACTTCCACAAGCACCACAACAATTCAAACAATTACTTATGATTTCTGGCTTCGATAAATATTTCCAAATTGCACCTTGCTTTAGAAATGAGGCTGCACGTGCCGACAGAACGCCTGGGGAGTTTTATCAAATTGATATGGAAATGAGCTTTGCAACCCAAGAAGATGTTTGGACGGCTTGCGAGGAATTTGTTACTGGACTTTTCAAAGAATTCACAACTTTTAATGTGGACACTGCCCCATTTATTAAAATTCCATACAAAGAAGCAATGGAAAAATATTGTAGCGATAAACCAGATCTTCGCAATCCTCTTATTGTTCACGATTTAACAAAACTATTTGATGGCACCGAATTTAATGCATTTAAGGAAAAAACAATAAAAGCAATCTGTGTTAATGCGGGCGAAAAACCAAGAAGATTTTATGATGACCTTGGCACAACAATTGTTGCATACGAAGGAAAAGGTCTTGCCTGGATAAAATATCTTGATGGCGAATTTACTGGTGGAATTTCAAAATTCTTAACAGAGGATAATAAAAAAGAATTAATTAAAGAGTTTAACCTTGTTGGCGGTGAATCAATATTTATGATAGCTGACACAAACGTAATGGCAACAAAACTTGCAAATGTTCTTAGAAATGAACTCGGTCAACAACTAAACTTAATTGACAAAAACAAGGTTGCATTCTGTTGGATTTGTGACTTCCCATTCTTTGAAGAAAATGAAGAAACCGGCGGAATTGATTTTTCCCACAACCCATTTAGTATGCCACAAGGTGGCTTAGATGCATTGGAAAATAAAAATCCATTTGATATTGTTGCATATCAATTTGACCTTGTTTGCAACGGCTATGAAACACTCTCTGGAGCTGTTAGAAATCACCAAACAGATTTGATGGTAAAGGCATTTGAAATGGCTGGATACACGGCAAAAGATGTTGAAACAAAATTTGGTGCACTATATAACGCATTTGAATATGGTGCCCCACCACACGCCGGCTGTGCCTTTGGCTTTGATAGGCTCCTTATGATAATGTCACAAAAAGAATTAATACGTGATGTTATTCCATTCCCACTAAATAAGAATGCAAAAGACTTATTAATGGGTGCCCCAAGCAAAGTAAGCGAAAAACAATTAACCGATGTTGGCATTCAATTAATTAAAAAAGATGAAAACAATTAAACAAAAACACAAAAAATAACATATTAAAAAGATTAAGCAATTGGTGCTTAATCTTTTTTAATAAATATAACAAACTATGCTGGTTTCTATTTTGTCACACAAGCAATTACAATTTTGTGTATGTGTAATAATATTCGCCACCCTCTTCAAGTTGATGCTTTTCACTCTTTACACAAAAAATTCTACTCTGTTTTTATTAATTCTTAATTATTCTTAAACATTCCTTTTCCAGTACTTATTGTAATATGTCGTTTTTAAGTATGTTGCATTGGTTGAAGGATCAGTTAATGTAACGTCTGTTCCGCTGGTTGCAGTGCTAGAACTTGCCACAAACCAACCACCAGTGTTTTCAAATGTAACATTGGCTAAGCTACTGCAACAATAGAATGCTTGAGAACCTATACTTGTTACTCCTGCCGGAATGGTGATGCTGGTTAAACCACTACAGCCAGAGAATGCATAAGAACCTATACTTGTTATACTTGATGGGATTGTAGCACTAGTAATATTTTGTGCGTTATAGAATGCATAAGCCTTTATTTCCGTTATATTCCCTAGGTTATTTATTTCGGTTATTTCATTTTCTGGGCTTACACTTCCTTGGTATAGTTTCTTTGCATAATATAATGGATTCGCATCGGCACTTCCAAATGATATACTTGCCCAGGCTGATAAATCTGATATAACAACTGAGGATAAGTTACTGCAATTAGAGAATGCTTGATAACCTATGTTGGTTACACTTGATGGAATTGTAATGCTGGTAATGCTTTTGCAATATTGGAATGTATATGCTTTTATTTCTGTGATATTTCCCAAATCGTTTATTTCGGTTATTTCATTTTCTGGGCTTACACTTCCTAAATATAGTTTATTTGCATAATATAGTGGATTTGTAGATGAATAGGTTTCAAATGATATACTTGCCCACGCTGATAAACTACTAATAACAACTGCACTTAAATTATCGCAGTATAAGAACGCATTATAACCCACAGTTGTTACACTGGCAGGAACTGTAATACTTGCAAGACCACTACAATTCATGAATGTAAATTGATTTATTTGTGTTGTGTTTTCATTTAGCGTAACATTTGTCATGGTTTTGTCATAGCAAGTTAGCGCAATATAGTCAGCACCATATACATAATACGCAACGCCATTCACATCATCTTTTACTATTCTTGTTTGGTATGTGCCGCCCGGTCCACAAACATATTTTGAATCTCTTGCGTAAGCAGAGCCTGGCGTTATATTCAATGAAGATTTATTATATATTTCTGCCAGTGCATAACAAGCAGAAAAAGCAGAATAACTCAATCTTGTTACGCCGGCTGGGATTGTAATACTAGTTAAACATCCACAATATGAGAATGCATTGTCGCCTATATCAGTTAGATATGAATTATCTCCAAATGTTACTGTGGTTAAACTACCGCAACTATGGAATGCATAATCACCTATATTAGTTAATTGTGAGCCATCGCCAAATGTTACTGTGATAAGGCTATCGCAATCACAGAATGCATAAGAACCTATACTAGTCACACTAGCTGGGATGGTGATATTGGTTAATCCACAATCGGAAAATGCAGATCGTCCAATGCTTGTTACACCCGCAAGAATTGAAGCGTTGACAAGATTATTACACTTATAAAATGCAAACTGATTAATCTCTGTTGTCATCTCATTTAATGATACAGTGGTTTTTGTTTTGTCATAACATGTTAGGGCAATATATTCTGAGCCATACATATAATAAGCGACGCCATTCACATCATCTTTTACTATTCTTGTTTGATACCCATCATTTGACCCATATACCATCTTTGCATAGCATGCAATGTTGCCGTTATCTGTTGAACCCGATGTTATGTTTAATGGAGAATCATTGCAAACTTCCACTAAAGCATAACAACCCCCAAAAGCATTGGGTTCTATACTAGTTAAACTAGATGGAATTTTGATATTCAATAAACTAAAACAATTACAGAATGCTGAAGGACCGATAGTAATTACACCGTCCAGAATTGTAATATCGGTTAACATTGAACAACCATATAATGCCCCATATAATATACTTCCTCCAGTGATTGTAAGTGAACGAAGCGATAATGGAATATAATAAGTTATTTTGTTACTTGTTGAGCTACCATATTTTTGTTCAACAGCCATGCCACCATCATAACCTGACGTGCCAAATATATACCCAAATAGGGTCGATGTACTGGCTGATGTGACAGTTGCGCTATAGCCGATAATTGGCAATGTCATGCTTTCTAGAGATGAACATCCCGAGAATGCAGAAGAACCTATACTTGTTACATTTTCAGGTATTGTGATATTTGTTAAACGGCTACAACCAAAGAATGTATGACTATCTACGCTTGTTATTCCTGCCGGTATTTCAATTTCTCTTAAATTACTACAACCAGAGAATGCAGAACTACCTATACTTGTCACTCCTGCCGGTATTTCAATTTCTCTTAAATTACTGCAACCAGAGAATACCGAGCCACTAATACTGGTTACCACAGCCGGTATTTCAATTTCTCTTAAATTACTGCAATTCTTAAATGCAGCAGAGCCAATACTTGTTACGACTTCTGGGATTGTGATGCTGGTTAAACCAGCGCAACCATAGAAAGCATATGGTTCTATACTTGTTACACCCTCTGGGATCGTGATGTTTGTTAACATTGAACAGTTATAGAAAGCACCTCTTAATATATTTCCACCAGTGATTGTAACCGACCTTAGTGATGATGGAATACGGTATGTTGGGTAAGTTGTTGAACTGGTACTTGAACCATAGTAATATTGCGTTACATTTGTTGAGCCTTCATATGGAGTGGCGCCAAATATATATCCAAGTGGATATTGATAAGTTTGGGTCGCTGTTTTAACACTCCCGCCAACAAATGGTAGTATCATACTCTCCAAGGCAGAACAACCAGAGAATGCTGATGCATTAATTGTTGTTACAGTGCTTGGAACAATAATGCCAGTAAGTCCCGCACAACCACTAAAAGAGCCAACTTGAGTAATCGTATATATTTGACCATTTATTATCTTGCTAGGCAGTTTCAAATTACCAGTTGGCATGTTTGACATATTGGCACTAACGGTCGCAGTTTTATATATTGAATTATATGAAAATGATAATGTTGTATATTCACTTTCAAGTCCAATATGTTCAACTTCTGAATATTCAATTGTAATATTGCCAGTTACCGTGAATGTGTTTCCTTCTATCACGGTGTCGTTAATTGTGTATACTGCATCCATACCTTCTGATGGGGTTGATGAAAGAGTTAGTGTTTCATCATAGTAAATTGTGTCACCTTGGTTTAGAGTGTCATTTCCCCTGTTTACTGTTACTTCTGCAGCAACTGAGGTTAATGTATATGCATTTGCTGTTACCCCTTCAACTGCAATAGATATATTTGATGTAACATTAGATATTGTGTATATTCCTTCTGTTAAATTAATAATAGTTCCGTTATTTCTTACAGTGATTGTGCTATTGGTGTAACCGGTTTTTAATGCAACCTTAAATGATAGGTCTTGGCCATATTCAACTGTGGTTGTGGTAAATGTACCATCTTCTGCAGTTTTTATTTCATATCCGGTTTGCGTTTCTGGAAGTGTTACTGTGTATGTATTAATTGTTAATGGAGTGATTGTTATTATTAAATTTGTTGTGATGTTTGAAATTGTGTATGTTTCGTCTTGGCTACTTACACTTCCGGTGTTGCTGGTAACAGTTACTTGGCTTTCTGAATATGCAACATCTTTAACAACTCTAAATGATATACTTGAGCCATAGGTTACTGTGCCTGGGGTATAGTTGTTATTATCGTTTGTGTTTAGTATTGAATAACCAATTTTCTCTTCTGGTAATGTTACTTGGAATGTCTGTAATTCAAATTGTGCGTGAACTGTAACTGCTCCAGCTGGCATTGTGAATGAGTATGTGCCGCTGTTATTGGTTATTACTCCATTTGGAGTTGTATCTGTGGTGTAATATACACTGTTGTCTGTTAGTTTATAGCCAGTGTTTGGTGACAATGTGAATGTTATTGTGTTCCCAAACGTTCCTGTGTTTGGTAAGTCATTAAAAGTTCCATTTGATGTTTGTGTTGATATGTCATATTGCCTTGCCTGGAATGTTACATGAATTGTAACAGAACTTGCTGGCATGTTAAATGTGTTGTTTGTTATTCCAACATGTGCTGAGGAACCAGACTTAGTGTAGTATAACCCTGAAATTTGGTAACCCGTTTCAGGTGTGATTGTCAAGGTTATTTCATCACCAATTTGTGCCGTTTCCCTATTTGTTGTTACTGTCCCTTGTTGGTTATTGTATGACAAGTTAACATTGTAATCTGTTTTAACAAATGTTGCGTAAACCGTTACATCTTCACCTGGCATTTCAAATATGTTATTGGTTATTTCTCCATTTGCTATTGTGTTTGTTGTGTAGTAAAGAGTTTCTAATTCGTAACCAACTGCTGGGGTTACTGTTAGAGTTACTGTTGAACCCATTCTTGCTTTGGTTTTGTTATCGTCTATTGTTACACTTCCATTCTGTATGCCGTATGATACTGATAATCCATAAACTGTCTTTATGAATGTTGCATAAACTGTTACGTCTTCGCCTGGCATTGTGAACTTGTATGTGTTGTTACTGTATGTTATTTCTCCATTGGCTATATTTTCTGTTGCGTAATAAAGAGTGCCTGGTGATAGTTCGTAATCTTCTTCTGGAGTTACCGTTACAACTATCTCTATTCCATATGTTCCTACTGTTGGAAGGAATGATAATGTTCCATGTTCTAGCTCAGCACTTGTTATTGTGTACTCTATTGCTTGGAAATTTGCATATACTGTTACGTTTCCATTTGGCATGGTGAATGTTTGATTTGTTATTGCAATGTGCTCGGTTTCACTGTCCAATATGTAATATGCGCTTTCAAATGCATAGTAGTCATTTGGCGTTATGGTTAGTGTTATTGTTTCTCCCTCTATTGCCTTTGTAACATTTGAAGCAACATTACCATTCTGCACTTCTCCAGCATATATTGTAAACTCTTGTTTATATACCGCTTTATATACATTATTCACATTCTCTTGGGTTAACGTGATTTCGTATTCTACATCCTCTGAAATAATCACTCCATTTACTTCCCAACCTATAAAACGATAACCATCTAGTGGAATTGCCTCAATGGTTACATTATCACCTAACCTGCAGTTGTTTTTGCTCTCATATTCAATCTGCTCAACATTTGATGTTATTTCAACAGTGTATGTTTTTGGTCCATTTCCCAGTCCAAAAACTAGCCAAGCACCAATGCCAAGCACCAAAACAACTCCCGCAACTAAAAACAAAATTCTTTTCATAAAACAACTCCTTTGTTAAAAGACACTCTACTACTTTTTATTATACCAAATTATTTGATTTCAATCAAATAAATAATAGTAACAACAAAAAAATTAATAAATATTTATAAAAAAAGGACAACCAAAGCGGTTGCCTTTTTGTATTGTTAATTATTTAACATCCAAAAGATCCAAAACTTCTTTAATTTGCTTCATAGCATAGTCCATTTGTTCTTTTGTGTGGGTTGCGGTGTAAGAGGTTCTTAAAATTGCTTGTCCAACAGGAACTGCTGGAGAAACGGTTGAATTAACATAAACACCACGCTCCAAAAGCATCTTGCAAGCCTTGAATGCTTTTTCATCTTCATAAACATAGATTGGAATAATTGGAGTTATTGCATCAATAACTTTAACACCAAGTTTTTTAAGCCCGTCTCTCATATATGCAGATATATCCAAAAGTGCCTTAACTCTTTCTGGGTGTTCTCTTAAAATTTTAAGGGCAGCCCTTGCTGTTTGAACGCTCGCTGGAGTTATACTTGCACTAAAGATATATGGTCTTGATGTGTGTTTAACATAATCAACAACTCTTTTTGTGCTTGCCATATAGCCACCAAGCGATGCAAGTGATTTACTAAATGTTCCCATATAAATATCAACATCATCTTCCAAACCAAAGTATTCTGCTGTACCTCTACCATGTGCACCCAAAACGCCAAGACCGTGAGCATCATCAACCATGGTTCTAGCACCATATTTTTTTGCAAGTCTAACAATTTCTGGAAGATTGCATATGTCACCACTCATGCTGAACACACCATCTGTAACGATTAAAATTCCCTTATCTTCAGGAACTTGTTTTAATTTTTCTTCCAAATCGTTCATGTCGCTATGTTCGTATCTAACTAGTTGTGCGTAACTTAATCTGCAACCATCATAAATGCTTGCGTGATTTTCTTTATCACATAAAATAACATCATTTCTTCCTGCAATTGCGGAAATAATTCCTAAATTACTTTGGAACCCAGTTGAGAAAGTAACAACAGCTTCTTTATGTAAAAATTCTGCAAGTTCTTTTTCTAGTTTAACATGAATATCTAATGTTCCATTAAGGAATCTACTTCCACTGCAACCGCTACCATATTTTTCAATAGCTTCGATGCCTGCTTTAACAACATCTGGATGAGAAGTTAATCCAAGATAGTTATTACTACCAATCATAACTGTTTTAATTCCTTCCATATCAACAACTGTGTCTTGTCCAGACCTAAGTTCGTGGAAATAAGGGTATAAATTTTTTTCCCTAATAATGTCGTAGTTGTGAACGCCTTCTGTCTTTTTGAATAAATCCATAATATATCTCCTAATTAAAGTGCCAATCTCGTAAAACACTTTTAGCAATATTAAGATAACATTAATTGGCTAATTTGTCAAATAAATATCAATATTGCACAAAAATCATACCATTAAACCCTTTTGTGCAACCACATACGCACTGGATTATAGATTGTTTTAACAAAAATAAACATTCATAGGTGGCAAGTATTTAGTTTGAGTTTTGAATTAAAAATAAACATTTTCCACACAATATGTTTATGTATTTCAACTACCATTCAAAGTTAAAGAAAATAATAAGCGAAGATAAAATTACCAAAATAGAAATATTGGATGAATACCACGGAATAAAACCGGCAATGGTAATATATTTTGAAAAACACTGCCCTATGCCAATTCGCGAACATATGTGGGACGATTATATAAAACTATTGAACAAAGATACTAAAAAAAACTAGCATACAAGAGTACGCCAGTTGATTTTAATTATTTTTTATTGAAAATATTATTATATTTCCTTGCTTTTATTATCGCTGTTTGCATTAATATCTGTTGCATAATATCCCATGCCAACCATGGTGATAAGATAAAGAACAAAGGCAATAAAAGCAAAAGTTATTGCAACATATTTTCCTGCCACAGGAATCAAATATAATGCTCTACAAACAAGTGGCAACAAAGATATTCCAAGAGTCATAAAAATTTGAAGTGTGCCAACGCCTTTGTCTTTTGCCCCAAATAAAACCAAAAGTGCATAAATTAAAACAAATACACAAATAACTCCTTTGGTTACCCAGTAAATAATTGCACATTCTGTTGAAATTTTCCAGAAAAGCCCAAGAATTAACCCTAGACCAACCGACAAAACAACATATAGTAAAACAGCGAGCAATCCGTATAATACTTTATTTGATTTATTCATATATATCTCTCCTTCTTTTTTAGGTTATCACTTTTACAAAATAAAATCAAATGAATTTAATAAATTAAACATTAAATCTAAACAACATTACATCGCCGTCTTGAACAACGTAATCTTTTCCTTCAATTCTAACTTTTCCCTTTTCTTTTGCAGCAAGGTATGAACCCGCATTCATAAGGTCATCAAAAGATACAACTTCTGCTTTAATGAACCCCTTTTCAAAATCTGTGTGAATTTTACCCGCAGCCTGAGGGGCTTTTGTCCCTTTTTTAATTGTCCATGCCCTAACCTCTGGTTCGCCTGCGGTTAAGTAACTCATAAGCCCAAGTAAACTATACCCAGCAACAACTAATTTTTCTAGTCCACTTTCCTTGATTCCAAGTTCTTCCTTAAACATATCTCTCTCGTCTGGCTCAAGCTTTGTTAATTCTTCTTCAATTTTTGCGCAAAGGGAAATAACTTCACTCCCCTCAGCATGTGCAAAATCTTCAACCAGTTTAACATATTTATTATCCTCATTCCCAATATCTTTTTCGCTAATATTTGCACAGTAAATTACTGGTTTTGTTGTAATTAAAAAGAAACCATTAACAATTCTTTGCTCTTCTTCTGTAAACGTTACACTTCTCGCAGGTTTATTATTCTCTAATGCCTCTTTAATTTTTGTTAGTAAATCAACCTCCATAATGGCAGTTTTATCACCAACTTTAATAAGTTTATTACCTTTTTCTAACCTTTTTGTAACAGATTCCAAATCGGCAAGTATTAATTCCAAATTAATAATCTCAATATCTCTAATTGGGTCAACCGTGTTATTCACATTAATGATGTTGCTATCTTCAAAACACCTAACAACGTGAACAATTGCATCAACCTCTCTTATGTGACTCAAAAACTTATTGCCAAGCCCCTCGCCTTTACTCGCCCCAGCAACAAGCCCTGCAATATCAACAAATTCAATAACCGCAGGTGTTACTTTTTTTGTGTTATATAGTTTTGCCAAAGCATCAAGCCTTTCATCCTTAACGGCAACCATACCAATATTTGGTTCAATGGTGCAAAATGGATAATTAGCACTTTCTGCACCAGCCTCGGTTATTGCATTAAATAGTGTACTCTTCCCAACATTTGGAAGACCAACAACTCCAATTTTCATTATACTATCTCACTTTTAATCGTCTGCACTGATATATATTAGTTAGTAAAACAAAAAATGTCAAATACTTTGAAATCATTTGGAAATTTTTTAACAATTTAGTATAATTGTTTTAGGAGAAAACATATGAAAAAAATAATTGAATTCAAAAAATTAAATCCTGATGCAATAATCCCAGACTATGCACATGCTGGAGATGCCGGAATGGATTTATATAGTGTTCAAGATGACATTATTGAACCATTAACTTGGAAACTCATTCCAACAGGTCTTGCTTGCAAACTTCCAGAAGGAACCGAAGGTCAAGTTCGTTCAAAAAGTGGTATTGCTCTAAAAAACGGTGTTTTTGTGTTAAACACTCCAGGAACCGTTGATGAAAACTATCGTGGAGAAATTGGCGTTATATTGTATAACCTAAACACAAAAGAACCATTTGTTATTAAAAAGGGTCAAAAAATTGCACAGTATGTAATTAATAAAATTGAGTACGTTAAAACAGTTGAGGTAAAAGAACTCGACACCACATCAAGAGGAGAAGGTGGTTTTGGTTCAACTGGTCTTGGCAAGAATAAAAAATAGCACAAAATAATTAAAACCACACAGATAGTTAAATACTTTTGAAACTTGCAAAATAAATAAAAAACACTTTAATATTAGTCTAAGGTATTTGAAACTAGTGAAAAAGCATGGATCATTCCATGCTTTTTATTATTCTTCAAAAATATAGCCCGATTTATAATAAGTATTACAATAAGGACATCTATAGTTGTAAATCTTTTTAAGGTTTTTATGTTCTGTACCATTAAAAACAGATTCATTGCCATGAATAATACTTTCGCTACCATTATAAATATGATTGTTAAATAATGGTGTAAATTTGCGATTACACTTTTTACATAATGTTTTCATAATTAATCCTCCTTATAATATTATACAAGTTTTTTAAAATTTTTACTAAAAAACCTCTTTTTATATAAAAAATATGCTATAATTATAAGCATGAACAATAAAATTATAAACGAATGGAATAAAATTAAAGATTATAAAATTTTTGATAGCATTAATCAATTTGCTATTCTTTTTGATACGAATCCAAATGGTTCTTGTTATAAAAAATATTCTAACTATCCATGGAGTAAAGAAAATTTCTTTTTTGGAGAATACAAGGACTTATTAAATTTTTATAAAACTAGCACTGAAATACCATTTTATTTAAAACCTATGGTTGGCAAAAAGTATGGACAATTAGAATTGAAATCTTTTAATGTAAAAATTAAAAACAATAAAAGGGTTTATTATGCAAACTGCATTTGTGATTGTGGTAAAGAATGCGAAAAAGAATACAATAGAATTATTGAAGGACATGTAACAACATGTGGAGAACATAAACAAATACACAAAAATGATTTACTTACGAACTTTAAGGAAATTGTAGAAAAATATTGGGATTATGAAAAGAACGATGATTTACCAGAGTTTGTTAATATAAAATCAGATAAAGGATATTGGTGGAAAGATGAAACTGGTTCTTTTAAATTAAAGCCAACTGAACTGACAAAAAGAAAATTTGGAACTTCTTTTCACGAACAATGCATATTTTTTTATTTAAAACAATTATTTAAGAATGTTAAGAATAGATATAGAGTCAAACTTAACAATGTAATAACTGAAGCAGATATATTTGTGGAGGATTACTCTATTGCTATAGAGTATGATGGAATTTTTTGACATAGAACAAAGCTTATTGATGATATAGAGAAAGCTAAAAGGCTTAATTTAAATGGTATATCATTAATTAGAGTGAGGGAAAATGGTTTAAGTGATATTAATTTAAATTCAACTAAGACAATTTATTGTAATACAAATGATGTCGATTTCCATAAGGTAATTAAGCAGATAATATCAACAATATCCAAATTAGTTGATTTATCGAAAGATGATTTACAAAAACTTAAAAAATTCGAATTGACTCAAAGTCAATTTGAAGAAGACAAAATTAAGATATTGGACCAATATAGGACTAATTATGTAGAAGATAATATTTCTAAAACATGCTTAATAAAGTATTGGGATTATGATAAAAATCAAATAATTCCACAAAAAGTATCATTACAAGATGATGTTGATATATGGTTTCAATGTCCTCATGGATTTTCCAAAAAATTAAATATAAAAATGTTAAGTAAAGAAAACAACTTTAAATGCAAGAATTCTAAATCTTGCTTAAATTGTCAAAGTTTCTATTGCCCTTTATGGAAAAAATGTGTAGAAAATAATGCTTGGAAAGATTACTATAGTTATTTATCTGTTTTCTCAAATTTATGTCCTCAAATAAAAAAATATTTTTACTATAAGCTATTTATTGAGAAAAATTTTAATGCAAATAACAACTATGATTCATATATAGGAAGCCAATTAATTGAAAATAATGAATCGTTATACAATGTAGAGGTTATTTACAAAAATAACAAACAACAATTATATAGTGATGAAAATTTATATAAAAAATTAAAAGAGGTTTATCCTTCAATTACGCTTAGTACAAAGTTATTTAAAGATTTGAATGAATTAAACGAATTTTTGAATTTTTACAATCCAATAATAGAAAATATTAATTATAGTGAGTTTGATATTGATGAGAAGCATCGTAAGTTTTTATTAGAGAAAATAGACTTGTATCAAGTATCGCCACATAATTGGGAAAACTATAGAAATATAATCACCTCTGATTTTTTTGACAACATAAAAAAAAAAGTATCAAAATACGCACTAGAGTTGAGTTGTAAAGTATTTACTTTTGAAGAATTAAAAAATATTGTCAATAAATACAATCCCAAAATAAGCGATGTTGTTTTTTCAGATTTTAATCATTCATCAAAAGAGCGTAAGTTTTTAATAGAAACTCTCTCAAAAATACCTTACTTTAGTGGGATATTTAACGATTTGCCATATAACATAATGAATAAATGGAAAATTAATCAATTAAAGACAATACAAGAAGAAGTAGGAATAGAAGAAATTATATTAACGGAAAGTAATATTTATAATTATATAGACGTTATATGGAAACAACGAAAAAATTTAGGGCAATTTGGATTGACTTTCAAAAAATCAAAACCTAATACCTTTATAAAAATAGATTCTCTGGAAATTGATTTTAAGGAGGAAGTTAAACAATTGTTGAATAATAAAACAAATTCTAAAATTATTACACCAGACATCGAAAACGGTTGGCAATACGAATTATGCTTAGGTGGAAAAAGAAATCCTGTCTTTAAAGAATTTCCATTTAAAATCAAAAATGTAAATGGTAGTTGTTTAATCTATTAAATGGCATTTAGACGTGTGCTTGTCTTGATACAAGTCGTTGTCGCTTCGCTACAACGAGGACAAGCACACATAAATAAACTTGGTTATAAGAAAGAGTGTGTGCTGGCAGAGCAAACGCACAACACTCTTTCTCTTTTTTTCTCTTTGTTTTTAGTGTAAACGAATATTCTTTGTTGTCAAGGTTAAAATGTATGTCTAATGAGTATAAGTGTTAAAACAACAACTACAACCTATGACAACGGCATAATATCCGTTTTGTTGGCTGATTAAGAGAGAATAAAAAACACTCTAACTTTTTCAAGTTAAAATGTTAATTATTTGGCTAGTTTCAAAAGTCAGTGACTATCGTGTGGTTTTTTTTGACCTTAACTATTATCTGTTTTTAAGGTTGTAAACAAATCATCACTAGAATATAGTTTTGCTTCGTTTACACTTGTCATAAACTCGCAAATCCTCAGTGCACCAAGCGCAAATAGTTTTCTATCTTCAGCAACATGTTTAATTGAAATTTGTTCATACTGTCCACAAAAAAAAACTTCATGCTCACCAACAACGCTTCCACTCCTAACAGAAAAAATATCAATTTTCTTATCAAAACAACCTAATGAATTTTTTAGCACGATTGCAGTTCCGCTGGGTGCATCTTTTTTATTAACATGATGCTTTTCAATAATACTCACATCATAGCAATCAAAAAACTGTGAATATGCTTTTAGAATGGAACTGATGATTGATATACCCAAAGATGTGTTACTCGCCATAAATATTGGTATTTCATTTGATGCAAGTTTAATTAAATTTAACTCGCTTTCAGTGTGCCCAGTTGAACATATAACGAGAGGAATTTTATTTTTCTTACAAAATAATAACTCGTCTTTAATTACACTATTTCCGGCAAAATCTAATAAAATATCGCAATTTTTAATGATTTTTTGCGGTATTTTTTCAAAATTTTCATATATTTGATGTATTTTTTTATTTTTAATCCTGTCAACACCCGCAATTATATTACACCGATTATTTACCAAATCACAAATGGTTTGCCCCATTTTTCCGCTAGCACCAACAAGAATAATATTCATATTTAACCTACAAACATTTATATGAATTTTTGATAATTTTTGCTATTGGAACATCTAAAATTGAGTATGCGCCGAATTGCTTACTATTGTAATATTCAAACAGAACAACAGAATATGCAATCATTATTTTTGCGGTTAAATGCGGATTACTTTCAGTTTTTAATGAAAAATTATAATTGTTACCAAGTGTGAAAACCTCTCCACAATGAAACAATTTATTATGTTTTTTTAACTCATCTTCAGAAACAAATTTAACAATAGTTTTATACCCGTGAAAATAATTAGGCAGGTTTATAATTTTCTTTTTAATCATTGGCTGATACTTTTTATCTGCAACAACATAACACTGTCGCCAATGCAGATTTCCACTAACCACCTCTCCCGATTTTAACTTTTTTATCTTGTATTTTATTGGGATCGTATATTGAATTGCGCCATTTACATTTTGAATTTTCCTAATAGCTTCGCTATGACCTTGACTTACACCCCTTCCCCAACTTGTATAAACATTTTCGCCAAGAGAAATAAATAAAACTCTCATAAAACTAAAAATCCCTGGGTCCCACCCGTAAGAGCAAAATGCAACCTTGTTGTTTTGTTTTGCAATAGCATCGCAATTTTTAATGTGAGTAATTATTTTTTTATGGGTGTCAAATGCATCAATCGTGTTAAAATATTTTAACGATATTTTTGCATCCTCCATTAATGTTGAAGAACTCCCCCCACACAAAAACAAAACATCAATCTTATTTTTATATTTTTCTAAATTTTCAATACTTTCAGTTTTTGAAAAATTAGATGCAATTTTTCTATGACTAAATATGCGAACCAATCTAAATCTTTTATCATGAAGAATCAATTCTTCAACTGCCATACCAAGATTTCCATAGCCTAAAACACCAACTCTAATTTGCTTCATAAATTCCCCTAAACATAATATATGTTTGAAAAAGAAAAACTGCTAAAATAATCAAAAATTAAAAAAATACTATAAAAACAACAAAAAATAAGCCATTTTTAAACAATATTAATATATTTTTATGTTATTTTACTTTTGGCACTTGGATAGGCTCGACGCAGTCCCAAAAGACATTGCCAAGGCATAATGAAATTATGCGTTTGTGAAACAAACAAAGCAAAAAAAAAGAACCACGTTTTGTGGTTCTCTTTTGGTTTCTTGGCATATTGGCTTATTACGAGGAGAGCGAATTTGCTTGCAAGGGTGAGCTCGACGAAGCCTAAAAAGACGTTGCCAACAATTGCTTAGCAATTGGCAAGTATTACTTGCTGAAACAAACAAAGTATTAAAATTATCTTCTTATGCAATGTCTTATGCCGAGGAGCAGAGAGGCAAGCAGCACGTATGTGATATTTGCCTAAATGCGACGATGCCGCAAATGACAT
>CAKJYJ010000003.1 GCA_918262735.1 Clostridiales bacterium | reverse complement strand
AAACAAATCAAACAGCAACAGTAAGTGCAAACACATCTAACAAACCAACAGGAGGGTTAGTGGTTCCAAGTAAAGTAATACAAGATGCCAATGGTTTAACATATGAAGTTACAAAAGTGGGTTCATTTGACACTTGCACTGGTCTTACAGAAATTGCCATCCCAAACAGTGTGATCCAGATAAACCAAAATGCATTCAGAGGTTGCGGTGGGCTAATTAGTATGACATTGCCATTTGTTGGTGGAAGTGTAAAAACGGCAACGGACACATATCAATATCCATTTGGATATATATTTGGAACAACATCATTCGAGGGCTCAACAAGTGTTACACAATACTATTATGGTTCAAGCACAAGTTCAACCACAAACACAAAATACTATATTCCATCATCACTAAGGTCAGTTACAATTACTGGTGGAAATATATTATATGGAGCATTCCGTGATTGCAGCAGTCTAACCAGTATAACCATACCAAATGGTGTAACCAGCATGGGTGATCGTGCATTCCTTGGTTGCAGCAGCCTAACCAGTGTAACCATACCAGAGAGTGTAACCAGCATAGGTGAAAAAGCATTCCAGGCTTGCAGCAGTCTAACTAGTATAACAATACCAAATGGTGTAACCAGCATAGGTAATTATACCTTCTATAACTGCACCAGTCTAACAAGTATAAACATTCCGAATAATGTAACCAGCATAGGTTCTTATGCATTCTCTAATTGCAGCAGCCTAACCAGTGTAAACATACCGAGTGGTGTAACCAGCATAGGTTCTGCAGCATTCTGTAATTGCAGCAGTCTAATTAGTGTAACCATACCGAATAGTGTAACCATCATAGGTGAAAGTGCATTCCGTGATTGCAGTAGTCTAACCAGTGTAACCATAGGTAGTGGAGTGACCAGCATAGGTAATTATGCATTCTTTAATTGCAGCAGTCTAACCAGCATAACAATACCAAATAGCGTAACCAGCATAGGTTCTTCCGCATTCTCTAGTTGTTATGCTTTGGCGGAAATATATAATAAATCGTCATTAAATATAACAAAAGGTTCATCTGGTTATGGCGGTATTGCCCAATATGCCGAAGTGGTATATAGTGGTAGCACAATAGACACGCAAACTAAGATATATTTTTCAGATGATGGTATTGCATACTTTATAGAAAGTGAAACAAGTTACATTGCTCTTGTATGCCTAGATAAAACAAAGACAACAATAAGTTTAGATTCAAAAACAACCAAAATAAGTCAACATGCATTCTCTTCGTGCAGCAGCCTAACAAGTATAACTGTACCAAATAGTGTAACCAGCATTGGCAATGAGGCATTCCGTGATTGCAGTAGTCTAACCAATGTAACCATACCAAATAGTGTAACCAGCATAGGTGAATGGGTATTCCATAATTGCAGCAGCCTAACCAGTGTAACCATACCAGAGGGTGTAACCAGCATAGGTTCTTATACATTCTCTGGTTGCAGTAGCCTAACCAGTGTAAACATACCGAGTGGTGTAACCAGCATAGGTTCTCATGCATTCTCTGTTTGCAGCAGTCTAACGAGTGTAACAATAGAAAATATAGAATCATGGCTAAATATATCATTTGTTGACAGTTATTCAAATCCATTACTTTATGCTCATCATCTATATATTGGTAGTAATGAGGTAACGGACATAACAATACCAGAAGGAATCACAGAAATTAAAAAACGTGCATTCTCACATTGCAGTAGTTTAACCAGTGTAACCATACCAAATAGTGTAACCAGCATAGGTGAGGATGCATTCTATATTTGCAGCAGTTTAACCAATGTAACCATACCAAACAGTGTAACCAGCATTGGCAATGAGGCATTCAGTTATTGCAGTAGTTTAACCAGCATAACAATACCAAATAGCGTAACCAGCATGGGTAAATATGCGTTCTATAATTGCAGCAATTTAACAAATGTTACATTTGAAAATCCAAATGGTTGGTTTGTGGCTGATTCAGAAGACGCAGCCAGTGGAACTGATGTTACGCTAACAGATGCTTCAACCAATGCAACATACTTAAAAACGACATATTACAATAAGTACTGGAAGCGAAGTGCGTAGTTATTTTAGTTTGATAAACTATGTAAAAAATAGATAAGCTATTCAAAGCTTATCTATTTTATTTATGTTGTTTTAATAATATCTTGCAATTTTTTTACTCATCTGATTTTGAACTGCTTTTATCGAAAAGATATAACACACCACCGGTCATTAGAGGTGAGAATATTAACCAAACTGCAGATATGGCAACTAAAACATAAACAATTGTTGTTGCAATTGATGGTAAAACTCCAAAGATAGTTGTTACCAAGTTAAAATTAAAAATACCAACAAGTCCCCAATTTAACCCACCAATAATTAGAATAATATAAGCAATAATATTTGCGATTACCATTTTAACCTCCCGATATAATTTTGTGTTAAAATGATAAAAATATTCAAAAATACAACTAAAATGTGTATTTTTTAAGAGATTTTATTAAAAAGTTGACAATTATTAATATATTGTTTTAATATATTGCGGTAGGAGATTTTATGGATATTTGGAAAGATTTTAATGAAGAAAGAATAAAACCAGACAATTTTATTGCGTATATTGAAATTGAACAGGGCAGTAAAAATAAATATGAGTTAGACAAAGAAACCGGATTAATTATTTTAGATAGGGTGCTATTCACAAGCACGCACTATCCAATGAATTACGGATTTATTCCACTCACATATTCTGAGGACGACGACCCTCTAGACGTTTTTGTTTTGTGCAGTCAACCTATTGAGAAAATGAGTTTGGTTAGGTGTTACCCAATTGGTGTTATAACAATGCTTGACAGAGATGAACATGATGAAAAAATAATTGCCATTCCTTTTGGAGATCCTCAGTATTGTTCATATAAAGATATATCTGAATTACCAAAACATATTTTTGATGAACTAAGGCATTTTTTAACAGTTTATAAACAACTAGAAAACAAAAAGGTTGTTGTTGATAAAATGGGTGGAGCAAAAGATGCAAGAGAATGTATTGCCAATTGTATGCAAGCTTTCAAAGAAAAATTTAAAAAATAATTGTTTTTAATTGAATAACAATCGCACAGTCTTGTGCGATTTTTTGTGCAAAACATTCAATATTATTTCACTAAAATAAAAGAATAAAAAAGTACGATAGAATGGTTGATATAACGGCGTGAGTAAATTTTCTCAAGACAAATTCTTTAATTGAAATGATATTCTGTGTAAATGCTGTTGATTGTAGAATTGTTGACACTCCACCAAAAGATATAATAAAACAGCACAGCATTGTTGATGTTTGATATGTTAATCCACACGAAGAAATAAGCAAACATCCTTTTGTGATTTCACATAGTCCAGAGAAAAATGAAATAATAATATTTTTGTTAATTCCAATGCCAGCAATACCATCAACAATTGAATTAAATAGAAAACTTGTTGTTATTATTTCAATTACAACAAATGAAAAACATATAACGCCACCTATTAAAAGAATAGAAGATATTGACTCGGCAACACTTTCGCTAAATGATGTTTTTTTGTGGTGCGTGTTGATTTCATTTTGTTGCAAGTCATATTGTTTACCTCGATATATCATTCCGTTAATAATTGCACCCAAAATGTGGCAAAGGAGAATGGTGTATCCTATTTTTGCATTAGAAAACATACCAATTCCAACCGAGCCTAAAATAAACATTGGGCCCGAGTTTGAACAAAAACTAATAGCTTTTTTTGCATTTTGTTTTGAAATCTGACCATTCTTATAAAGGTCTGAAATTAATTTACAACCAACAGGATATCCTGTTATTATGCTCATAAAAAAGACGTATGCGGTGATTGGTGGAGATTTGAATAACCTTTTTGTTATTGGCTTAAAAATATTTGAAATGTCACATACTAAATTGCAAGAGGTAAAAAGTTTAGATAGCACAAAAAATGGAAAAAGTGTTGGAATTAGCACTTTTGCCCAAATAATTATGCCATTATATGCGGTTTCACTATATTTTTGTGGGTTGATTGCAATTAACGCTATGATAATCGCTAATATTGTTGGAATAAATATATCAAAAAAATTGTATTTTTTCTCGCTTTGTTTGACTTTTGAAACCATATTAATGTAATATATGTTTAAGGCAATTAATTTATGTAAAAGGAGTTTATTTTGGACATTAAAGAGTTGCTAATAAATAAGGCAAAACAGAATAAAAAGCGCATTATTTTTCCAGAGGCTGACTTTTCTGAAAGAATTGTTAATGCTGGAAAGATTATTTGCGAACAGGGTATCGCTGAGGTTATTTTTGTAGGCAATAAAAAAAGTTTAGAGTCAAAGATAAATAACACGGCTATGGATATAAAAGTATATGACCCAAATGATTGTCAGCTTTTTGATGCCATGGTTAATCACGTTGTTGAAAAAAGAAAAAGCAAGGGGCTAACCCCAGAAGATGCAAAACAGCTTCTTGGAGATCCAATTTATTTTGCGGTGACCCTAACCGACATGGGCTACGCAGACGGAATGGTTTGTGGTGCAGAGGTTGCAACAGCAAGAACACTTAGACCTGCATTGCAAATAATAAAAGGAAAAAAGAGCATTGTTTCTTCCTACTTTTTGTTTGTTGGTAAAAATTGTGCAACTGATGATTGTTTTATGATGGGTGATTGTGCCGTTGTTGAAGATCCAACAAGTGAGGAAGAAAAAATAATTGCAGATTTAATGCTAGAAGAAAATCAAAAATTTGGTTTGTTTGAGCCAAGATTTGCATTTTTATCTTATTCAACGTATGGCAGTGCGAAATCAGATAGTGTAACAAAGGTGGCAGAAGCATATTCAATGTTCAAAAGTGAGCACCCAAAAGTTCAGGCAATTGGGGAAGTTCAATTTGATGCAAGCGTGTCAAAACGTGTTGCAGAGGTTAAAATGCCTAACATAGATTTTAATTTTCCGGCAAATGTATTTGTTATGCCAAATATTAATGCTGGGAACATTGCATATAAAGTTGCTCAATATTTTGGCAATTTAACTGCAATAGGTCCAATAACAATAGGCTTTAATAAACCAGTTAATGACCTATCACGTGGTTGCACCGTAGATGATATTGTTTTGGTTACCGCAATCACATCTATTCAATGTAATTAAAAAGGAGAGTATATGAAAGTTTTAGTTGTAAATTCGGGGAGCAGTTCCCTTAAGTATCAATTGTTTGATATGGAAAATGAAAAGGTTATTGCAAAAGGTAATTGCGAAAAAATTGGTATAAATGGCTCATTTATAAAATATAAAGCAAATGGTGTTGAAAAGGTTTTTGATGGAAATTTAGATAATCACACCCAAGCATTAACAAAAGTTTTTGATATATTAACAAATAAAGAGTATGGCGTTGTTAAATCATTAGATGAAATTGATGCTGTTGGACATAGAGTTTTGCATGGTGGTGAAATCTTCAAAGAGTCTGTTTTAGTAACACCAGAGGTATTAAAAGATATAGAAACATTAATTCCACTTGGTCCACTTCATATGCCAGCAAACGTTGCGGGAATAAAGGCATGTTTTGAAATTTTTGGAAACAAGCCACAGGTTGCTGTTTTTGACACGGCATTTCATGCTAATATGCCTAAAGAAGCTTTCCTATATGGATTGCCATATAACGCATACACCGACTGGAAAATAAGGAGATATGGCTTCCATGGAACATCTCATAGGTTTGTTTCTGCAGAATGTGCAAAATTGCTTGGAAAAGATATTAAAGATACAAAAATAGTTACTTGCCATATTGGTAATGGTTCAAGTATTTCAGCAGTTCTTGGCGGTGTTTCTGTTGATACATCAATGGGGTTGACTCCTCTTGCTGGAATAATGATGGGAACAAGGTGTGGAGATATTGATCCATCAATTTTAGAAGTAATTGGTGAAAAAACTGGTTGGACATTAAAAGAAATAACAAACTACCTCAACAAAAAAAGCGGTGTGCTTGGAATAAATGGCGTTTCTAGCGATATGAGAGATAACGAAGCAGAGATGAATAACGGAAATGAAAGAGCAAAACTTGTTTATAAAATGCTTGCATATCAAATTAAGAAATTCATTGGTGCATACACTGCCGTAATGGGTGGCGTTGATGCAATTGTGTTTACTGGTGGTGTTGGCGAGAATGATCCATTGTTAAGAGAAATGGTAACGGAAGGTCTTGAATTCTTAGGAGTTAAATTAGATGTTCAAGTTAATAAAAATATTCCAAGGGGAACGGTTGAACAAATCAATGCAAAAGACTCAAAAGTGATGATTTATAGAATACCAACAGATGAAGAACTTGTTATTGCGAGAGATGCAATGGTTTTGTGTAATAAAAGATAATATACTTCATTCACAAATACATAAAAAGTGTTGACAATGACGCTGTTTTTGGTTATAATAGCAAGGTTAAATTTGAAAAATGGCCATAGTTTAGTGGCAATTTAATATAATTAATTAGGAGGAAAGAACAAGATGGCAGTTCCAAAATGTAAGGTATCAAAAGCAAGAAGAAATTCAAGAAATTCAGCAAACTTTAAGGCAACAACTCCAACTTTGGTTGAGTGTCCTGAATGTCACGCATTAAAGCAACCACATAAAGTTTGTCCAGCATGCGGGTATTATAATGGTAAAAAGGTTGTTGAAACCGAGAAAAAAGAAGAGAAAAAATAATAAGAAACAAGGTGTTTTGCGCCTTGTTTTTTTATAGGTATATTATGATAGATAAGAGCAATTATAAGCAATAATTGCTTCATTTAAGGAGAAAAAAATGAAAAAAAGGGGAGTACTGAAAAATTTTTCCAGCTTTGTTGTTGGATTGATTCTGTTTTTCGGGTTGGCATTTTGTGTGGACTATAGTAAACATACGGCAATGGCAAACGACGAAGTTGTTGAAGTTTCGACATATGAAGAGTTAATTAGTGCGTTTGAAAACGCCAGCGAAGATTCCGAAATTGTTGTTACTCAGCAAATAGAATTGCCGGATGGTGTGGGTGATATTGATGGCCATGGGGCAACTGTTAGTGTTGTTTACCCATATATTTCAGAAGATGGTGTTATTCGTGATGGTGAATTTAGTAACTATTGTTTATTTCATCTCAGCGAGGGAAGATCTGCAACAATTAAAAATATGGTTATTGTTGGGGGTATGGTAACAGGTAATAATGACGCTAATAGTGCGGCTGTGTTTAATGCTGGAACATTAACTATGGAAAATGTTACAATAACTCGTTCTTATCGTGGGTTAAATATTGGTTATGGTGGAACTGCAATATTAAAGAATTGTAACATTGTTAGAAATGTTTGTACCTATGCTGGTGGCATTTTATGCAACGGCGGTAAAATAATTATGGATGGTTGCTCGCTTTCTGAAAATTATGCCATGGGTACTGGATTGCGAGGTGGCGGAGCAATTGAAATTAAAAATCAAAGTGAGATGTATGCTAATAATACTGTAATTATTAATAATAGTGCAGGGGAAATAGGTGGCGCAATCAATTGTTATAAATCTAATTTATGGTTAATGAACTGTACAATTACCGGTAATGTTACAACTTATCAAAATACTAACTATGCTGGCGGTGGAGTTGGGTTAAATTGTACTAGTGGTGGCAGTACTATTGGCGCATTTTATGCAGTAAACACTATTATTGCGGATAACTATAGCATTATTAACAATGAAAAAACTAGAAGTGATATTGGTATTTACAGCAATGTTTCCGCAAGTAACATTATTAATTGTCTTTATGGTAATGTAACGAAAAAACCAACAAACGATACCTTAACATTTAATGAATATTGCAAGGTTGATACTTCTAACACGTTCGCAGTAAAATATAGGCAAGATGGTGTTTTAATTAAGAATGACGAATATACTGTTGGGTTTCCACACCCTGCAGCCACAACAAAGAAGGTGGGTAGTCCAGAACTCTATGTTCCAGTTAAATTGGGGAATGAAGCCAGTTCCGGTGGTGCTAGAACATACTTTGATTATTCAGATATTAGTAACATAAAAATGGGCTATGGTGAGCCTGATTCAATTTTACAATTCGGTGGCTTATCTGCGCCAGATGGTGATGCTGAAGTTGTAACATATTACGAAGGTGGTACGAGAGCTTTGGGTGTTATTGGTGCATCAAAAGCAACAGATGGGGCGTATTACACTGTTACACTTGTAAGAGATTTTGAAAATGGTTCTGTTTTTGGTGCAACAATTTATGGAGATACATATTTGTCCGGCACAGAAATAACAATTCAAGGGAATCCAGATAGCGGTTATGAGTTGGGTTATTGGGTGTGTTACAGTGTGAATACGGAATCTAACACAAATGTTTCTGATAATCCATATCAACTTACCGTTGTTGAAGATGTTGTTCTAACTCCAGTATTTAGAGAAGAGCAAATACCACCAGACACTCCAGATGACCCACCTGATACTCCAGATGACCCACCGGGCACACAAGGGGACACGCCAGAAGGAAATGATTTAACAACAGCAGAAAAACAAGGATTATCGGTTTGGATTATAATTGTTATTTCATTGTTGGCACTATTGGTGATTTTAGGGTTGATATTTCTTATTGTTACACATTATCGTAAGAAGGCGATATTAAAAAATGATAAAGAAAATAATGATAATAACAAAGAAGAAAAGACCTAAAATAATGATAAATAAAGAAATATATAATTCTTTATGAATAGCGATTATGTAATATAAAAATGAATTTGCAAACATGTTGTAAATTCATTTTTTAATGTTTTAATTTGGTAAGGGAATAGGTGTTTTGTGGGCTAAAGGTTAACGATTATTATTTCTTAATAAATGAAAATAATTTGTTCTTATTATTATGAGTGTCTAAAAAAACAAGGCAAATAGTTGCCTTGTTTTTTCATTGCTTTTATGCATCTCTTTCTACAATTGCATTTTGTTTTGCTGTATAAGCATTTGTTTTTTCATATAGTTCACTTAAAGTAGGAATGGTTGTTGTTTTTAGTTCTTCGCCAGCTTTTGCCTCAAGTTCTGCATTTTTTTCGTTTAACTTAGTTATTGTTTCATTATTACTGCCATCTGCATTATTGAGGGTTAGTTCTTCAATTTGACCACGTAAAGCAAATGACTGACTTGAGTACTCATTAAGTTTTATAAACGATTCATTAAACTTAAGTGCAACTTGCATTATTTCTGTTTGTTCCTTACTAAGAGGCTCTTTTAATTTACTTAGCAAATTTGCCATTTCATTATTAAATTCATTATAGTCATCAATTGATTTTTGTTTTTTATTCTTTAGTTTACTTATACTTTCATGCAATGCTCTAACAATGGCATCATTTGAAGCTTTAACCTGTTCTTCTGTTTGTGGTTGAGATGTTTCAGCAGAAGTTGAAGTTCCTAATTGTTTTGGTTTTTTTGGAGCGGTTCTTCCTTTTGGTTCCGTTGTTTGTTGTTCTCTAGTTTGTGCAAATGTTGCAATTCCTGCTTGATGTGATTCAGTGTGTGCTTCTGAGGTTTGTTCTTCTTGTTGTACTCTTTCAAACTTTTTAGATGCTTCAGCCAATTCATCAACCGATGTCATAAGTGGTGCATAAGCTTCATTGTATGCCTGTTTAGCACTTTCAAGTTTTGTTGTTGCCTCATCAACCCTTTGTTGATTTCTTTTTGAATCTTTTGCTTCAAGTTCGGAAGTTGCTTCTTCAAGGGCTCTTGCCGCTTCATCAAGATTGTTTTCTGCCGCTTGGAAAACTTGGTATCTTGTTTGGAAATTTACGCATTTTTGTGCTAAATCTTGATATTCTTCTGTAAATTCAGAAACATCAGTTCCTTCAGGAACAATTCCTTGTGCGGCTTGAGCCACATCATTTAATGCACCACGATATTCGTCTGCCTTTTCTGGATTTGTTCTCATTTCTTGTTCTTGGTCAACCGAACTTCTTAATCTATCAACTTGCTCATCTGCAACAATTTTATTTCCAACAACAGTAGAGGCTTCAGCAGATTCTTCTGTTTGAGGTTGGGTTTGTTGTGTTGTTTGTTGTTCAGTACCTCTTGCTTGTTCCTGTGTGGTTTCTTGACTTCTTGTTGCTCCTTTATCCTTATCTTTTTCAGCGATTTGGGCTTTATCTTTAGTTTTTTGAGACTTTCTATCTTTTTCTTTATTATTTGTTTTATCGGCTTTATTCTGTTTTGATGGGCTTTTATCTGAGTAATATAGTGTTCCCATACTTGAACCATATGTTGCCATAACTGCAGAACCCAAAAGGAGCGGAGCAACAACAGGAGCAGTAACACCAGCAATTAATAGGAAGAAACAAGCAACAGCAATCAAGAAGAATAGAGAAGTGGTAACCAAAGGTACTTGTTTTGGTTTGTTATCGCCGCCTTTGTCTTCTTTACCCTTGTCAGGATTTGGTATATTTTTGTTTTTTTCTTTTGCTTCGTCGGTTTTTTTACCATCAGCCTTTTCATCGCCTTTTGCATCAGCTTGAGCTTGAGAAGCTTCATCTTGCTTTTTTTCTTCTGGTTGGGCTGGGGTGCTAGGTTGAGTGTCAGCGGTGGTTTGTTTTTCTTCTTGGCGTTCCTGTGTTTGTGTTTGGGTATCATCATGATTTCCTGGTTGAGTATCACCATCTGTGCCACCGGTTGTGCCATCTGTTGTTAATTCTGATTCTCTTATTCCCATTGATGTATCGGTAATTTCAGTTACTTGATCTTTTTCTTTATCGTCAGTTGTGGTTAAGCCGGTTTCTGCGGTAACGTCAACAGGAACAA
The DNA here is from genome assembly GCA_918262735.1 of Clostridiales bacterium. Classification (GTDB taxonomy): domain Bacteria; phylum Bacillota; class Clostridia; order Christensenellales; family UBA1242; genus HGM11367. Next base: position 394,229 of record CAKJYJ010000003.1, on the reverse strand, counting down.
TTCCAGTGTCTCCTGCAATAACCTCATCATCATTTGGTATAATTTCTTTTGGGTTAACCCAAACAAGAGATGTCTCAGAATTATCTAGCTGTAATGGTTTTTCGTTGTAAACAACTAAATCTGTGCCAGGGCCATCTGTTTCCGTGGTGTTATTCTGTGCATTTTTTATTTCATCAACAACTTTGTCTAATTCATCCATTGCTTCTTTTAGATTTTTAATACTAGTTATCAACAAATTGGCACTTCTGTGAATAGAAGATGAGTTTTGTAATAACGATTCATCAAGAGCTTTGGTTGCGTTTTCGAGATTTGCTTTCAACTCTGCAGACTCTGGGTTTTTCTTTAAAGCTCGTCTTGCGCTCATAACTTCTTTCAAAACATCTTTAACTTTTGAACTGTCTTCTGTGAAAGATGTTACAGATGCTTTATATGCAGAGTAGTATAAGTTATTAATGTTTTCAATTAGACTTGAAACAGCTTTAGGGTAATTACCCCCTGCATACAGATTTACTATTTCACGGAATCTTTTTGTTATTTCTTCTGATTGATTTGCACAACGAGTAACTAAACTCTTGTATGTGCTTTCTTTTAAAACAGGTTTTGTTGGCATATTGTTCCCCCTTTTAAAACTTTTGTAAAAACCATAAATTAAGAAATTTAATAAATTTTGTGTACGTTAATTAAATAACGCCACCTCATTTACACTAATATATTAACATATATTATGCTAAAAGTCAACGGGGAATGTTGATAATGTGGCTTTGAGAGAAAAATAGCAGTGGTCAAAAATAATAAAATATTATTCAAAAATTATAAAAAAAATATTATAAAAATATATTTTTAATTCATTTTAAAATTAAAAGCATAAATTAATTTATTGTAAATTTTCCTTTATTTTCCGGCACTTCACAACAATTTAAAAATTTTTTATTTATTTTTGAATAATTATTTTATAGAAAATTAAAAAAAATATGTAAATTGACCTGATATTATTTGACTTTGTATACAAAATAAATATATAATATCCCTAGACCGAAGTATATTTTTTATAAAAAATATATAGCAGCATATTTATATGTGTGCACGTTTGGTATAATTGTTTATGAATTTGCTTTAACGGCACTAGCGGTAGTTTTAAGTTTTTGGTAAAAAAAACACATAATTGTATCTTTGGAGGAAGTTATGTTAAAAAGAATATTCATTATATTTTTAATATCACTCGGCTCTTTGGTTGGAGTCGTTGGTGTTGCTATGGGAGTAAAATATCTAACTGGAGAATTCAACGAAAAAATTGTTGCTCCAGAAGATGTTTTTTTTGAACAGAATGATTATTTCTTTGATGGAACCAAAACTTCATACACCGTTACCGTTCAAACCACAACAGAAGAAGTAACACAAAAAGAAGTGTCTTTGTATTTTGAAAAGGCAAGTGCCGAAACAAGAGATAAGATGCATTGGACGGATGGAAATATAATTATTCCTAAAACTGTATATCTGGGTAAAGAATTCACAATCGAAATTGTTAAAGATAAATCTCACACAGAGCTTGGCGATATGGATTGGGTGCACGGTGGAATATCAAAAATTATAGCATCATCTGCGAATAAAATGATTAACCCATCAACTGCAAGAATATTGGTTGACGTTCCTGTTTATAGCACAGAACTTGTAATCTACAACAAAGAAGTGTCAACAGAAAATCTTTCATTTGACACAATATCAAAAAACATTGAAAATTCATCACTTGCCACAGCACTATCAGAAGGTGAGCGTGTTGACGTTCGTGCTGGTGACACCTTTTATGTTGGTGTTAACTATTACCCATATGCCAGTGCATTTAAGTATTCTCAGGCATCATCAACAAATATTCTTTACGAATATAAAAACAACATTGCCAGTTCTTTGGGAGTAAGCAAAGATGAGGTGTATGGTGAATTAAATGAGTTGTTTGCAAACAGAACAAACATTATTGCTAAAGACATTTTTAACGCATACGAAGATTTTATTAATGGAGAAAATGTTTCAAGGATAATCAATGGGCTTGAAACTCAATTTAAAAACGGTTTAAAATATAATAAACTAACCGAAAAAATGATCAATGATGACTCACTTGTTGAAATTGTTGGAAAGATTAAAGGTACAAATGTTTATAAGGTTAGAGCAAAAACCGATTTGGAGAATGTTGATTTTTATACATATGTTTTCAAAAGTTCAGCAAAAGAGGATGAAATTCTAAGACAAATTGCATTAGATGGTAACGAACTAAATTTATTGGAAGATTGTTTTGTTAACGGTAGTGCTCTTAGAACTGTTTCTGGAGTTAAAATAAAAGAAGTTGAAGTTAACACAATATTGGTTAGAGGAAACCTTCAAAGAATATATCCAGATAGATTACATACAATTTATGCAACAAAAAGTGGAATTAACAACAGAGATCAATCTTACCTTAACATCTTGCTATCTAATTCAAATGTAGAAAATGTTGATTTGCAAGACAAGGCATCAAATCTTGGTATACGTTTCCAAAAAAGGTCTGGAGCAACATGGGTTGATGCAACATTGGAAGAAATTTCATTTAATGGGGATTATGAAACAAGAATTGATACCAATGGAAAAACATATTATTTACCAATAGGAGATGTTCCTTCTTGGGTAATATACGCCAACAATTATATTTCAAATGATTTTAGGGCATCAATTAAGTACTTTATTGATGACGATATTATTGCCGTTGATGAAGACAAGTTACCAAGATTAAGTCTTGTTGAAATAACTTCAAGAACTGAAAATATGATTTCTTGGACAGACACTTCAAATATTGAACTGCAGGTAATTGATATTAGCGGTATTACTGGTGATACCTCAACGGTTTACATTAATCCAGAGTTTGATTTAACAACAATAACCGACTTTGATACTGTTAATAGCAATGTGTACACAACTGTCAAGTATTTCATTTACACGGATGATACAGCATTTAATTCTGATGAACACAATAGTTTGGGTGATTATTTTAACACAAAAGAGCAATCATCAAAAATATACACATTCCTTGCTGACGGCAGTGTTAAAAATCTTTACGAACTATCATCAAGTGTTCTTAAAATAAAAGACACAACCAACATTCCAAATATTTCAATCAAAGTTATTTATGCAACAATAAAAACAAACGCAGTTGGTCGAGAAGTAATAACACAAGACGGCTTATACGATATTGTTAAATATTCAGCAATAAAAGAGGGTTCTGTTGAGAGGTTAAGTGGTGTTGAAATTGTATGTAGTAAGTCATTAAAGAATTTAACAGGAACCTTCACAATTAAGGATATAGACAATGCTGCGGTTTTTGCAGACATATCAACAGTTAAGGTTGCTCAAAATAAACCAAATGTTTTAAGGGCAGAGGTAACTGCAAATGGAGCAACGGAAAACGAGTTGAATGGTGCATACCTAAATGAACAAATAACTGTGGTTGCCACAACCGGAAACCTTGTTGTTGACACAAATAGAAGATTTATTTCTGTTGATGGTATTGTTGCCCGAGATGGTAAGATAATATTTGACATTACAACAAAGAGCGTTTTAATTGATGAGGAAATTAAACTATTTGTTTCGTACACGGTGAGTGGAAGAACTTTCTTATTTGCTGTTAACTATCAAGGCGAGCAACAAAATCAACAAGAACCAGAAAATCCAGATAATAACAATAGCACTATTTCAAAAATAACAATTATCAGTGACACAAGGTCAACGGGTTCATTTGCATTGACAAATGCTTCAAATGCCGATGAATTATTAGATTTGTCAATTTTAGATAAGATTAATGTTCAAACCAAGTACGAAAATAGTAGTTTTGTGACAGTTTATTCATATGTATATACAAATGAAGATCCAGAGGAAGAAGTTGATGCTAGTTGTATATTTAACGAAGGAATAATTAGAGTAACAATAATAAACTTCTTAGATAGAGATGTAACAAGAACATACCCTTGGGAATTGGTTAGCAGCAATCCATTGGTTGCAACAATTGGCACAGACAATCATTCAATAACATTTAATAGCGTTGGTGAAGCAATAATCACGTTAAAAGTTGATGGTGATGTACAAAAACAAATAATGTTTAATGTAACAAATTCTGGTTATATTTCAAAAACCGTGATAAATGATGATAGTAGAAATGAGTACACAGAAACATTTAATCTAGATAAGGTTTATGTGAATGGCACAAAGAGTTTAACGGTAACAAAAGGAAATGATGGTGTTACCAATTTGAACGTTGTTGGTGAGAATAGTAAAAATATTTTTGAAATGTATTACACCCTTGGGGAAAATCAGAATATTAAACTAAATTTCACAATAAAAATAGCAGACGAAGATTCACTAAACAGATTTATTGCAATAACGGGTGAAGATGAAATAACATTAGACACATCATTACAATATATTAAACTGAACAAAACTTTGGGTGATGGTGTAACCATTCACTTAAAATATGTTTATGAAAAATTACAAATTGTTCAAAACATAGCATTATATTTTAGACCAACTATAGAACGCGAAGATTTGATTGTTAATAAGTACGATATTGTTGATGACGGTGAGGGGCATGAAACCGCGGTTGTTGGTGATGAAATTACGCTTAGAAACGGAAGGTATGAACTTTACGCCGAAACTGGATACGTGTTCACAGAAGAGTTACATGATGATAGCGATGATTATTCTGCGTATTTCTATGTGCAAAATGAAGCGGGGGAATTTGTTAATGACGGTTTATTTGTACAGATAGATGAATCTCAAACAAGTTTTAGATATGGTCCAGTTTCAAAAAATACCATTGTAAAAATATTTGTAAGTAATAACGATAGTGGTATTGAGGTTGGTGACTTCCAATATTCGTTTGAGGTTTTAATTAGACCAAACATTAAATTAAAAAATACGGCTGTTGATGTTGTGCTTGATATTGATGGCAGTAAAATAATAAATATTGCATCTGAGCTTGTTGAAAGAGTGGTTGGTGCAGAGGGTGATGTTTTTGGTGATAATTTCTCAATTAAACAAATTCAATTTAGATATTTAACTCCAACCAATATTGGTGCAATAATTCACACCGAAGATGGTATGAATATAAACTTATCATTCTCTGGTAATGCAATTATTAATCAGTACTGCATCATTTCGTTTATTCTTTCATACAACAATTATGATTTAGATGTTGTTAATTTAACAATTTACCCATATAACTTTGAAAGTATCCTTGCCGATAGAATAACATACTATCGTGGAGAAAAGGCAATTATTTTAGTTGTGGGTGACGAAATTGCGCGTCTTGCAGATAGCTATTTATTGATAAATAATGACAAATATCACTTGCCAATTATTGATAGTCAATTTAAATCGGTGGAATATAGCGACAAAATGTATCCAATAATACAGCTTAGTGATTTTGGTGCATACACAAGAGGAGATGTTGATAATAAAACCGTTTGGGCACAAAATAATAACCTTATAACTGAAACAAATATATATCTTTCAGTATTGGATGCAAGCGGTAATTTGTCAAAATACCGAATAATTATAAGTCAAATGGATGTTCCATTCATAAATTATAATTCTGAAGCAAAAGTAAATGACATAGATTTATATAAACTTTTGTTTGGATATTCTGGTGTGGACTTAAAAGAATATTACGAAGATTTAGATATTGTTCTTGGTGATGACGTTTATTATGGTGGTGATGTAATAGAAATATTTGGCAATCTCTACACATTTGTTATGCCAGATGACATAGATAAGGAAAAATGGAATATTCGTGCAACATTGGTTGATATGCCAAACGAGAACGTTAGTGATTATATAATTATAGATAGGGACTTATTCACAATCGCTGCAAAACAACTTGGATTTGACATATATGTTCAAGTGTATTTGGATGTAAGGAACGGTAATTATGTTTACACAATACCAACAATTGTTAAAATATGTAGGTCACAAAAACTTTTGGTAAATTATCCATATAGTGACAGAGAAATTCCTGAAACCTATGGAACTGGTGAATATGACCAAGGAATGCTTTCCGCAACATCAGCGTTTAATAACATTGAAATGGAGTATTCAGAATTTGATATAAATGGTCAAGCAAAATATAACCTAAACAATGGCCAGTTTATTGTTCAGCAAAAAGTTGGCGATAATTACGAAACTGTTCAATATGATGGCAATTACATTATATCAATTGCTTCTGTTTCGGTAAATTTGAATGGCGCTTGGGAGTTCATTTCAAGTAGTAATCATGGCAGTTATGTTTCAATTAACGAAAGCAATCTACTTGTTACCATAAATAAAAATGGGGCAATTGGAATTAGGGTTAAACTAGAAATAAGAACCCAACAAGGAAATTCAAAAAACTACTATTATTTACAAGCCGGCGAAATACCACAAATAGTTTTATTAAAGAAAAGCGGTGGTGCATCTGCCACAGACAGAGGGGTTTCTGTTAACTATAATGACCAAATTAATTTGGTAAAAGATGGAGTTTTAACCTTCAAAAATGGTGCGGTGTTGGCAGGAAATTACAACTACTACTTGGCATCAAATAACGATAAACTAAACTACAAAGTTATGTTAAATGGTGTTGAATTAACTGGCGATAGTTTGGCATACTTCTTTACACAAAATTTGGAACAAAAAACATTAACAACAAACCTAGTTCCAAATGGTCAAACAATTCAGATTGTTCCATACACCATTTATGGAGTTGTGCAAACAATTACCGTTAACATTTTACCATATTATGATGCAAGCTTAAAAACCGAAGAGGTTTTAGGGGTTGTTAGTGATATTAAGGTTTATAGCGGAGTAATATATGATGTTTCTGAATTAATTAACATTGTTTTATACGAAACGGAAACAGCAGTTACAGAATACTCATTAATTGTTCCAGAAACAACGCAAGAACAAGAAAACATTGATTACTACACAATTATGGAAGTTACTGGCAATCCACGTATTGTTTTTGCACACAGCAGAACGGCGTATACAATTCCAACATTCTCTTGCAATGTTGAAATTGATGGAAAGGTGTTTGCGGTTGAAATTAATAACTTAGAAGTATTGCCATCAATAACTTCAAAATCTGTTAATGGTAGAGCAGTAACCATTAAGGATAAATATGGAGAGGCTAATGAAACTGTGTATTTCAACACAAGTTCTGGAAACATAACCTTGCCATCAAGTGTTTGGCAACAATTGTTTGAAATAGTCCCAGGTTCAAAAACGGGATTAACCTATTCTTATATTTATAATGCGGTTGAAAAAAGTGTTGAAAGCACTGCAGACATTCAAATCTCTGTTGGTTCAATTATTGCAAACCAAGCAATTAGCGTAACGTTTAAGATTAGTTGTGAATATAACGATCAAACAATAGAAATAACAACGCTAGGTTCTGTTAATATTGTTCCTGAGTATACCGTTACAATCAATTATCCTCAACCAAACGCTCAAACAAGTTATAGTGTTGAATATGTTCAAATTGGCGCAGAACTGGATTTTGCTGATGAAAACTTTAATCATGAAGATAGAATACAGGTAGAGAGAATTAGCAATCATGAGACGATTGATAATTATAGTTTGGAAATTGTGTCAGACAATATAACGATTGCAACAATAACAGACAAAAAGTATACATTCGATAGCGTTGGGTCTTACGAAATTAGAGTAATAATTGATAACATTGCATATGGTGTGTATAACATTATTGTTGACACGGCAAACCCATTTGGAGTTAACACTTCAAAAATAGACGGAAAAACATTCTATGTTGGATATGGTGATGACAATCCACTAAATTATGTTGATATTGAATTCTATTTACCAAGTGGTATGCCTGGTCTTGAAACTGGGTCTAAATTCAGTGTTTACACAGATGCGTATTCTGACCCTATTTTGAAAGATGTATATTATAGATCTGGCGACCAAACAAAGAAATTCAGAGTTGCAATTCTTCTTTCAGACTATGTTAAGGGAGTAACCGCTCAAAATATTCACGTTAGCTATGAGTATGCTGGTGATGGTGGATTAGAGGTATTTGAAGCTCCATGTAGAAGTGTTGTAATTTCAAGAAGATTTACAATCAGTTATAATGGGCAAGAGGTTGACAGCCTGTATTATTCAAATATTATTAATGCCTCTGGTATTACTAAGGTATCAACCGACCTAGATAACAATATTGAAAAATATTCATATCAATTAGACTTTAGCGTTGACAGTGTTTCAACCACGTTAAAAACACTGTCTGGTGCAAGTTATGAATATTATGTTACGGCAGACATTGTTGTTGGTAACATTAATGTGAATGCTGATTATGATATTCTATTGAATGCAAACCAATATCTAAACGGGTTGTCATTTGTTGATTTATTCTATGTTAAGGACAGTTTGGATAAAGACTTCTGGTATAACCATGTTGGAGATATGGGCGGTGTTCTAAAAAATAGTAAAAAGGCATCAATATCAATCACATATGTTTCTTCACACACAATGGTTAATGGAAATTTGATTAAATATGAAAATAAAGCAATGGCTGTAAGGTTAGAACAAAGAACATTTGGAACTGGTACTAATGCAATTGTATATGATTATTTCATTAAAGCAATGGGTGCAACAAATAATGGCACAATAGTAAAACTGCAAGTAGAGTATAAGGTTGGAGACTTTAGTTATAAAAAAGATATCAGAATTAAAGTTATGTCAGACATTGAATATTCAATTTTGAATAATGACGGTACCAACACACAAAATTCAGCAAACAATCCATACACAATGTCGGGGACAGCAACAATAACCTTATGTATTGCTAACCAAACAAATGAGAATAACCAATTATACTTTGTTTATGCTTGGGGAAAATATAGTGATGATAAAAAGAATATTGCTCAATCATTAAATATAGACATATCTGGCGATTGGACTTCACACTGTGGTGTGAGCGAAAGAAACTCAGCACAAAACAGATTATTTAACGTTGATCGAAATCCTGAATTTGGTGATAAGAGCATAAGTTTAACTTTTGAAGATGAATTTGGCTTTGCTTTTGTTTATCATATTAAACTTAATGCTCCAACAAAGGTTGAAAATGTTAGAAACACGCAAACAAAGGTTTACGAAGGAGACTCTATAACAATTTCAAAGAATGGAGCAACTGGAATTATTGTTAGCTTAACAAATAATGCAGACTTTACTTTAGACGGCGTTGAATCAATTAAAGCAACAAAAATGTCAACTGGTCAAAAAACGGAACTCGTTGGTGGCTTGGGCAGTGAGGACGGTGAAGGTTATTTAGATTCAAGCAATCATTCATACTATGTTATAACCGTTTCGGGAGATAGTTTGGTGTTTAACCAAGTTCCACAACCATTCTGGATTGATTATGGCAATGGTTCGTCTGTTAACTTATCGGTTAAAATTGCAATTAAAAAGGACTCAGTTTCAGAAGAAACAACTCTCATAAGTGTTGAGTTCGCATTAACCAGAAGATTTGAATATCAAGTTAAAGAAGAAAACACATACATTAGAGATGGCATTGAATTTGAGTTGGCAAACCTTGTTAGTGTGTATGACAACAAAAATGGTTATTATTTAGGTGAACCAGAACTTATTGATGTTGAAGCTCTTAAAGTTGAATTTAGTGTAAGCGAGAATATTGATATACAAACATTCAATAATCAATTGACATACAAATATAATGGTACTGAAAACAGTTATATTATTGATACATCTGGTGGGGGTAAGTTATCATTAAAGGCATTAATGATTGGCTTGGAAACATATGTAAGCACCAAAAATGAAATTGCACCAACCACAAATTTATTGGATAATGCACTCCAATATGTTAAAAAGATTCAAACAGCCGAAGAGGGCGGTGGAACTGTTCCTATTAATGACATAAATCTTAAAGAGGGGCTTGCACATGAAATACTCAGCAAGTTTGGTATTACAATAATCACAAATACCGTAAACCCAACCGAGGTTGAGGGGTATTACATAGATTTATTGGTTAAAGCAAAAAACAAATATAACGGCAACGAAGTGATGGCAACTAATAAATTTATTGTTAAATCATTTGATTCAGATGACCCTGCAGATGGCGTAATTGATAGTTATAAAACAATATCAGGAAACGAAGCAAACTTTATTGTTTTGGGAGAAACATCAGATATAAACGAATTCAGAGATATAAATTTACTAAATTATAACTTTGAGTTATATCAACCAATTAACATTATTTGTGAAAATGTGGTTAAGATTGGTAGTGATCCTGGGGCTTCATACTGTTTTGTGAATGGTGGTGCAAATATTGAACAAATGATTGTTAAAAAATTAAATGTTGCCATTGCGGACTTACCATCAGCAACAAGTGTTAAGGTTATTCTAAAATTAGGCACAAATACCCAATTAAAATATGAAAGATTAACTGATGGTAAACGTTATTCAATTTTGCTTTGTGATGATGAGTACACACAAGCCGCAAATATTGAATTATTCACTGGCTATTACACAGAAACTGGCTCGGTAGGAAGTGAAGTATTAAATATATATTCTGGTTCCGGCACTAAAATACAAGCATTTAATGGTTTGTCTATCGATGATGTAAAATATAGTAAAATGTTAGATAGTATAGATACTACACTAGAAGAACAAACGATTTGTTTACGTGCAAATGGAGAGTTCTATACCGACACAACAAGAAACGTTGATTATCAATCAAGAAGTGATATTGAACTAGAGGTTACATATAGGAATTCAACCTACACATATAGTAGCACGGAAACATTTAGGGTAACATTAAAGTATACTGGCATTGACTCATCAAGGGCATACACTGGAACATACACGCTTTATAGGGTTAATATTAATAGTAGTTATGCCTCAAGTATTACAAACGGAGTTGTGAACTCAACAATTTCTGTTGACCTCAATTCATGGAGCGATGCATTTGATTTAATCCCTGGTGTTGGTAAAATGGCAATACTTGCAAATGCAGGCGGTGAAGACTTATCAATATTTGGAAATTCTGGAGAAACTGATTCAGAAAACAATAAATATCCAGTATTAAGATTTGCACTAAAAGCGGTTACCAACGAACAAGGACAAAGCACAACAAATAACAATGTTGTTGGAATTGATGAAACTAGTGGCGATATTCAATTAAAAAATGGGTTCAAACTAAACGAATACTACATTTCAATTGAAATAAGCTGTAGATATCCAAATAAAGTTGAAGACGGGAATTTGGTTCAGGGCAATTCTAGACCAATCGGAACCGTTTACATTGGGTTTACACAATTGGCATAATTAAGACTTGTTTGGTGGAATAATAGTGTAAATAAAAGCCAATAATTTCTAGGCGGAGAAATTCGCCTAGATTTTTTTGTGACAAAAATAATAACGGGGGCGAAGTGATCGTTTTTCTGTGTAAATTAATAAAAAGAGGATTTTGGGTTAAGATATTTGCTGATAATATATTTATTAATAACGCTAAATATGTGTTTTAGCTTTATTGTTATTCTGTATGAGAGGAACAATACAAAACCATTGCTATTTTGGTTTATAATAACTCTTACATTTCCAATTATTGGATTTAGTTTATATTTATTGTTTGGTAATTCATTAAAGATTAAGGCAAGAGCACAAATTAAACAAAAAAAGAATAAAACAAAGATATATCTAAGGCAAACGGATTGGTATAAAAACTATAAACACACAAATATAAGAGGGCTTTTAGGGTTTAAGAGGCGGGTTTTTGAATATATAAACAGAAATGGATTTAATAGTTGGAAATTGAACGATGTAAGGGTGTATACACAAGGAGAGAGTTTTGTTAATGATTTAGAAAAGGATTTGTTAAATGCAACAAGTTCAATCAATCTGCAATTTTATATATTTGCGGATGATGAGGTGGGTAAAAGGATTTCGAATGTTATAATAAAAAAAGCACAAGAAGGTGTGCTTGTTAATGTTCTGTATGATAGTTTTGGATCTCAAAAAACATCATCTAGTTTTTGGAATAATCTTAAAAGTAATGGCGTGAACGTTGTTTCTTTTTTTCCACCATACTTAAAATTTATTAACACAAAAATAAACTACAGAAACCACAGAAAAATTGCAATTATTGATGGTAAAGTCGCCTACACTGGTGGAATAAATATTAGAGATGACCACATGGGAAAAGATCCCAAAATATTTCCTTGGCGAGACACACAAATTCGTCTTACGGGCGGGGCTGTTTATGCCTTTCAAGATATTTTTCTAAATGATTACTTATTTGCCAGTAATAACAAACTTAATAGTTTAATGACTAATTTATATTTTCCTAAAATGTTGAATTATGGCAATGATTTAGTTCAAGTTGTTTGTAGTGGACCAGAAAAAGATAGGAAATACATTTTAGAAACTTATCAATATATGATAAAAAATAGCAAAAAGAACATATGTATTGAAACGCCATATTTTATTATTGATAAAATGATAGTAGATGAATTAATTGGTGCAAAAAATAGAGGGGTGAATATACAGATAATTATTCCTGGCAAGCCTGATAAAAAATTGGTGTATGGCATGACATTGCACACTATAAAAAGAATAGTATATGAAGATATAAACATATACTTATATAATGGTTTTATTCATTCAAAGATGTTGATTGTAGATAATGTATGCTCTGTTGGAACCTGTAATTTTGATAATCGTTCGTTTAATCTTAATTTTGAAAACACGGTGTTTTTTTACGATAAAACTGTTGAAAAAATGATAAATATCTTCAACGAAGATAAAAACAATTCTGAGCCACTTACTATCAAAAAATATAAAAAATTGACAAAAAAATATAAAAATTACGTGTTTTTTTATAAATTTTTGTCAAAATTATTATAACTATTCTATTTTAATTGTCGTAATTATCTAAAAAGTTATGTCTTTTTTTATCTTGATCTTTGTATGCAATGATTGTCGACAAGTTGACATTTTCAACGCTTCTAAAAATGTTTGCTTCAACTTGCGGGTTTTCTTCTTTTAGTTTTGCAATCAGATTTTTAATTACCTTTCTTTTAGATAGTTCCTCATTATGATTTGTTGATAAGTCTGTAAATTTACATGCACACTGCAAAAATTGCAAACCGTTATATTCTTTCCATCTAATTATGTCTTTTTCTCTAATAAGATACAATGGTCTAATTAATTCCATACCTTCAAAATTTGTGCTATGAAGTTTAGGCATCATTGTTTGGATTTGAGCACCATATAGCATTCCCATTAAAACTGTTTCAATAACGTCATCATAGTGGTGGCCAAGTGCAATTTTATTGCAACCCAATTCTTTTGCTTGTTTATATAAATTTCCTCTGCGCATTCTAGCACAAAGATAGCAAGGGGATTTATCAATATTAACCACATTTTCAAATATGTCTGTTTCAAAAATATGAACCGGTATTTCTAGCATGTTTGCATTAGATTCAATAAGCGTCCTGTTTTTTGAATTATACCCAGGGTCCATAACAATAAATTCAACCTCGAATGGGAATTTGTTGTGTTTTTTTAATTCTTGGAATAGTTTTGCCATGAGCATTGAGTCTTTTCCGCCTGATATGCAAACTGCAACTTTATCGCCGGGCTTTAACAGCTCATACTCGTTTATTGCTTTACAAAATTTTGAAAAAATGGTTGTGTGAAATTTCTTTCTTATGCTTTCTTCAACATCAAATGCTTTTGTTGTGTTTTTTTGAGTTAAGGTATCTTTCATTTTTTCTCCGTAAATGTGTTTGTTTCTACTAAAAATATCACATTTACTAAAAATATTCAAATATTTTGGTGTTTTTTTATCTTGAAATTGAATTTAATATTTGTTATAATAATAAAAAGAAAGTTTATTAATTGCTTTAAAATCTGTTTTGTGGAGTGTTGATGATTCATTCTTTATCGGGCGGGCTTATTCATAATAATAAGTTTTACAACTACGCTTTGGTTGATGTTGAAAAATTGGGAGTCTGTTGGTATACTTTTAGTGAAATTTCAATAGAGGTGGGAGATGCTGTTCTTGTTCCGTATGGTAAACATAATGTGCTTACCCGCGGGGTGGTTATTAGAATAGAAAAATCCGTTATGGAACAGACAGTTCCTTTTCCGGTTAATAGAACCAAAGAGATATATAGCAAATTATAGTGAGGTGTAAGTATGGCAAACAATATTTTGTTTAGTGTTTATAATATAAAAAATACTCAAAGCGGAAATGTAATGGCATGTTTTACCGATTTGTATGAGGCGGAAAAGGCAAAAAATTGGGTTAATAAAAAGACTCAAAGCGATATTTTGTTAATAGAAAAGAGAGAAATAACTGTTGATACATATTATGATTTTGACCCCAAGAACCCTAATCAAAAGTATTATTCAACAGCAGATGAGTTTATTAACATGATAAAAAACGAAATAGAAAATAGGAAATTTTACAAATTAAAGACGCATTCAAATGCTTTTGTTAAAGTTCAAAATTATTGGTGGAAACTAGATGTAAACACACCAATCAATAGGGCAACAGTTTATAATTATTTTGGCGGAAAACAATCGGATATTAACTTAACAAATAAACCAATAGTTGAAGCTAATGACTGGTCAGATTTAGACTGGAAAGGAACAGATGTTTATGATGATTCTTTCAAAACAGGCTGGCTCAGTCCAGAGGGTGAGTTTTATGGGTGCAGTAACGAAGAGCACCTTCAACAGTCACATTTTGTGCACAAAAAATATGAAAACGAGTTAGAGCAACAGGGATGGATTAAAATTAGGAAAGACTTGTTAAAGCCATCTCAAATAGCTGCACTTTTATCTTACAGTATGAGTGGCGAGTTAATACGCCCAACATATAAACAAATTGAATATTTAAAAAACTCAGAAATAAACAATTATGAGGAAATTGAATACCAAATTAGATATAAAATGGCCAAATTTCCAAACTCTATGCAAAAAGAATAAGTTTACTTTATAATGGTTCTTAGTGTACAAACATAAAAAAAATACGAACTCAGTTCGTATTTTTTTTGAATTATAATTATTAAAAAGTTTTTAGGTGCTCTGAATCTTCTTTCATTTTATTTCTATGATATTGTTTGAATTGTCTTTTATACTCTCTGGCATTTTCTTTGCTGAGTTTTGAGTATATTGTTATACCCCAAGACATGTCATTTATTAAATCTGTATTTTTTCTTACATAGTTCTGATTATCCATTAAATCAGTCATTACAGAAAAGTCTCCGAAATAAAAGGTTCTTTCAATATTTTTAACATATTGATTGGCCTTAACAACATAAACATCAGTGTCACCAACTTTGTTTTTTCCCAAAACTTTAATATTGTTGTATGCATTTTTGTCTAAAAACTCTTCAAAAAGATAATTGTAATTGTTATACATGTTTTTTACAGCTTCATCAATCCACATAATTTTATCTCCTTGTGGCGTATTATATCAGCGATGTGGTTCAAAGTCAATACCGGTTTTATTATTTTTCTCACATTTTGTGTTTGGCACGACGTTATATAAAGATTGTTTTTTATTATTATTTCTTGCTAAAATAATTTTTTTTTGTTACACTCTATACAAATATGATAATGAGGGTATGATGAACAATAAAGATTATGAGAAAAAACAAACCGAAGATATTTTGTATATTGAGGCGGAGGCAGATGCAAATCGTTTTAACTTAAGATGTTTATTTGTGTTATGCTTGTTTGTTCTTATTTCGGAAGTTTTAAATGAGATCGGAGTATTTAAGGTGCCGGTTGTGGTTATGCGTGTATGCACACTTATTGATTTTGTTTTGCTATCAATTCCACTAATTGTTTTCTTAATTCACGATAGGGTTAAAAAATCAAAGAAAAAGATTTTAGAAAATGAACTATTTAAGCACTTAATTATAACTAGTACATATTTAGGCATTGCAATTGTGTGTGTAGCACTTTCTTTTCATGCTGTAATTTTGGTTGCAATTCCACCACTTGTTGCTGCACAATATCACACAGATAAAAAACTATTTACTTGGGTTATGATTGTGTCGTTTTTGCTAGTTTTTGTTGGCGTTTATGGTTCATTTTTTTTGGGAACTGCCGACAGAAACTTTATTAAAGGAATGATGTCTGAAGAGGATTTTGCAATACTTTCAAACCGAATTTCGCTTGCAACATCCAGCAGAATGTTAGAGCTGTTTACACATTATGTTTTACCAAGAATTTTTGGTGTTAATGCTATTATTCTGTTGGTGTTTGGAATAACGCGTCGTAATGGGGATATGTTAAAAAAGCAGGTTGAATTAGACAAGAAAGTCAATCAAGAAATGGAACAATTAACGAAAATGCAGGGGCATGTTATTGATGCCTTGGCAACGTTAATTGAAACCAGAGATATTGGAACGGGCGAACATGTTGTTAGAACTAAACGTTATGTTAAAATGATTGCAGAAAGATTGAAACAAGATGATAAATATAAAGATATTCTATCAGATGAAGAAATAGTGAGGTTTGAAAATACCGCTCCGCTTCATGATGTTGGTAAAATTGTTGTTTCAGACACAATTCTTCTAAAACCAGGGAAATTAACAAGCGAAGAATTTGAAAAAATGAAGGTTCACACTGTTAAGGGTGGAAAGGTTATTCGTGATATTTTTTCAAATATGGAAGACGATGATTTCTTACACACAGCAGAGCAGATTGCAATGTATCACCATGAAAGATGGGATGGAACCGGTTACCCACAAGGGTTAAAAGGGGAGGAAATTCCACTTTCTGCAAGAATAATGGCAATTGCAGATGTTTTTGATGCTCTTGTTTCTGTTAGGGTTTACAAAAAATCAATTCCACCCAAAGAGGCACTTGAAATAATGATGTCCGAAAGTGGAACACATTTTGACCCAGATATAATGAAGATTGTTGAGAAAATGGGTGATGAACTATTTAAAGAGTCAATGACACCATTCGAGGAAATGTGTTAAATATATAAAACTCAGCCATAATGTCTAGAAGGCATATTTTGGCTGAGTTTTTTTAGCATATAGTTCATTCAGACTTCAACAAGATTAAGTCCCGGGGGGGGGGGCTTAAAATTCCCTTAAAAGAGGCACAAAAAAAGCAAGATGACCTTGCTTTCTGAGTGATGTTCAGCGAATGAAATGAGCGCTGATAACATTTATTCAAAAACATAAATGATTTTAGCGTCGTCGCACCTAGGCAAATACAAAGCCGATGGCATTGTGCTTGCCTCATTGCTCCTCGTAATAGGCACCAGAGGTTAGAATAACAATTCTAACCGTGCTGAATAAGAAAGTCAAAAAAAAACAACTATATCAAAAGTGTTTCTGGTGCTGTTCAGAGAGCGAAGCGAACGCTGATAGGCAACAGGTTAGAATGACAATTCTAACAGTGCCTTTGATAAAAGGCACAAAAAAAACAAGAATTCATCTTGTTTTTTTCTGGTGCTGATGGCCGGACTTGAACCGGCACGGTATTGCTACCGAGGGATTTTAAGTCCCTTGCGTCTGCCGATTCCGCCACATCAGCAAATGTTGGAGGTACCTCCCAGACTCGAACTGGGGATAAGGGTTTTGCAGACCCTGGCCTTACCACTTGGCGAAGGTACCACGTAGCAAACAAGGGATGTTTGCAAATACCACTATTGGTTTTAATTTTAATGGAGCGGAAGACGAGATTCGAACTCGCGACATTTGCCTTGGCAAGGCAACGCTCTACCACTGAGCCACTCCCGCACGAACAATTACCCGATTAGTATACATATATTTTTATGCTGTGTCAACTATTTTTTGTTAAAAATTATAATTAATTGGAAAGTTTTTTTTACTATACTCTTGTCTTTTTATATTAAATTTTGTATAATATTTCACGTGGAAAATAAAGTACCATTAGCCGAAAGAATGCGCCCAAAACTATTAAGTGAATTTGTTGGGCAAAAACATATTGTTGGGAAAAACATGCTACTTTGGAGAGCCATTAGCTCTGGCGAGGTTGGTAGCTGTATTTTTTATGGTCCACCAGGCACAGGGAAAACAACTCTTGCCAACATTATTGCAAATAACCTAAATGGCAATTTTAGGAAATTAAATGCAGTTTCAAGTGGTGTTGGTGATGCAAAGGAAATTATTGCTGAAGCAAAAAAGAACAAGATTCAATATGGCGTTCAAACATACTTACTTTTAGATGAGTGCCACAGATGGAGTAAGGCACAAAGTGATTCTGTTTTATCTGCAATTGAAGATGGAAGTATTGTTTTTATTGGTTCAACAACAGAAAATCCGTTCACCAGTATGACGCGAGCAATTGTTTCAAGGTGTAGGGTTTTTGAATTTAAGCCTTTATCTGAAAATGATATAATTGAATGCCTAAACAGAGCAATTATAGACAAGAATAATGGGTTTGGAAATTTACCTCTCATTGTTAGTGATGAAGCATTAAAACATTTTGCATGGGCAAGTGCTGGTGATGTTAGAATGGCACTGAATAGTCTTGAGCTTGCGGTTAGAACAACCGAAAGAGATGAAACTGGTAAAATTGTTATTGATTTAACTGTTGCGGAACAATCAATTCAGAAAAAAGCATTATCGATTGATGAAACTCAGTATTATGACCTTTTGAGTGCTTTTTGTAAAAGTATTCGTGGAAGCGATACTGATGCCGCATTATATTATAGTCAGAGGTTAATTAGTGCAGGATGCGACCCAATGCTTATTGCAAGACGTCTTGTGGCCCATGCCAGCGAAGATATTGGAATGGCAGATAGCAATGCGCTTTTGCTTGCAACTAGTGCAATGTATGCTGTTGAAAAAATGGGAATACCAGAGGGTTTAATTCCTCTTAGCCACGCGATTATTTATGCTTGCGAAGCCGAAAAGTCAAATTCGGTTGTTAAAGCATTAAACATGGCAAAAGAAGATGCCGAATATGTTAAAGATGATGATGTGCCAAATCATCTTAAAAACCACCCAAGTATTAATGGCCCAAAAACCGAATATAAGTACCCACACAATTATGGTGGATATGTGAAACAACAATATTTACCAAATTCATTGAAAAATAGGGTTTATTATGAGCCTGGCACAAATGGAAAGGAAAAAAATTTAACTAGGAAGAAATTTAAGGAGAATTAAAATGCTAAAATTTATAGGAACAGGAAGTGCTTTTAATGCAGAACTTGGAAACACAAGCGCATATATTAAAAATGATAAAACTGTATTTGTTTTTGATTGTGGAGAAACTGCTTTTGCAAGAATGAAACAAATTAAACTTTTTGAAGATGTTGAAAATGTTTACGTTTTCATAACACACACACATTCAGACCATATTGGCAGTCTTGGTTCACTTATTCATTACCTAAACCTATGTAAAGGGGTTATAGCAAATATTATTGTGTCAACAGATGAAGAGGCGGCAAACAATCAAATGAAGGTTATTAAAAATTTGCTTCAAACTTTTGGTTGTGGGGAAGAGGCGTATGAGTTCACATATGTTGACATGTTGGAAGATGTTTTGCCAAACTTAAAAGAAGTAAAAATGACTGAGGTTAAACATTCAGACAACTTAAAGAGTTATGCAATAGAACTATATTTTAATGATAGAACTATATATTTTGTTGGCGACAATCATGATAAAACATATCTAAAACACATTGCAAAAAAATTGAAAGAAAATGATGTTGTTTATACAGATTGCACAAATTTGGTATATAAAAACAGCCCACACATTTCAATTGGTGAGTTGTGTGAAATTTTTGATGAAAAACAAAGAAAACAAGTTTATACAATGCACTTTAACTCAAATGATTGTGTGCAAGATGCAAAAAATGCTGGATTTATGGTTGCTAGCAGGGAGAATTCAAAGGAAGAAATATTAAAACAAATAGTTTCAAGATATTAAAAAAACATACTGGTTTTCCAGTATGCTTTTTTATTGGACTAAATTTTTGGTTCAAAATTTTCAAATATGATATTGTCGCAGTATTTTGCAACCCTCATATATTCCGATTGAGAACGAATGCACCAAGCAATTAAAGGGATTTTGTTATAACGTTTAACAAATCTGTTTGGCAGGTTTTTAGCATCATATGAAATGAAATTAGGCTCAGATATTTTTCTATTTAGCATCATTCTTTTTAATGCAAACCTTTTAAGGAAACCTAAATCTGATCCCTTAAAGTAAGATGAAAGCTGGCCACGTAAAACTTTTGGAGCGTTTATTTTATACCATTCAAGAGAGTATGGGTTAAAAGATTGAATTGCATACTCGCCGGTATAGTTTTTAAGATAATCATAAACTCTTTTTTCAAGTTCGCCAACCTTGCCCTCATTTTTTATTTCAATTAAAATTGGAACCTGGCCATCAACAAAATCTAAAACCTCTTGCAATGTTGGGATTAAAAATTCTGTTTTTGCAAGTTTATAGTTTACCAAATCTTCAGTTACTAAATTTTTTGTGTACCCATCTTTGCCAGTCATTCTGGAAAGGGCATAATCATGGAAAACAACAACATTTCCATCTGCTATTAATTGAACATCTAGTTCAATTGGATATCCTTTATCAATTGCGTTTGCAAAGGCACCCAAAGAATTTTCTGGTAATTCCTTTGTGTGTAACCCTCTGTGAGCAATATAATCATTAACGATCCAAGAATTAAATATTTCCATTAAAACCTCTTATTATTAGTATACAATAAATGTGAAAAAAATAAAAGCAAAAATTAAATATTTATAATTTATGCAGGTTGTGATTGTTGTGAAAAGTATCGAGATATATAATTGTATTTTTTTGCACAAAATATAGTGAGGGGGTTGTTTGACAAAAAGAAAAAATTGTTATATAATAACAAAAAGGGGATTATTGTGGTTAAAAATAGCAAAAATAATCTAAAATTTCTGATTATTGTTGCAATTCTTCTTATTTCTGGATTGCAATTGGTTTTTTGCGACTACAAAGCATTAGCATACACCACATACACATTATCTGGAAGTGGCACCGCATCATCACCATACTTAATTGAAAGTCTGGCAGACCTTAAAGGTTTTAGAAATAACATTAATAACAACAAAAACACAAACAAAGTTTATAAATTAATGGTTGATATTAATTTTGGCAGTGAAGAGTTTGCTCCAATTGGCACATATGACTATAAATTTTCAGGAACATTTGATGGTAATTTCCATCATCTATACAATTGCAAATTTAAGGCGAGCGACACAGATTGTGGTTTATTTGGATATGTTTCAGGAATGGTGAAAAATTTATACTTACATTCTGGGAGTTGTGCATTAAATGCAGGCTATAGCTCTGGTGCGCTTGTTGGTTCAGTTTATGGCAGTGCTGTTATAGATAGCGTTATAAACCTTGGTGTTGGTATTAGTGCAACTCATTCAGACGATACAAATGCTGGGGGAATTGTTGGATGCATTGGAAGCTCTGCATCAGTAACAATTAAAAATTGTGAGAATTTTGCAACAATAAATAATAAATGTCATAGCACAACGGTTTGTAGTGGAGGAATTGTTGGTCGAGATTTTTCAAGTTCTGGAAGTTCTTCTATTTCAGCTTGTGGAAACAAAGGCTCAATAACTGCAGGAACAACTTCAAATATATATTCATATGCTGGTGGAATAATTGGGAATTCATCAAAAACATCAATATCTAATTGTTTTAACACTGGCAGTATATATAGTTATGCCAAGGAGAACAGTTATTCGAGCGACCCAGCCAACAGTGTATCTAGTGGGCAAATGAGTTCGTCAAGTTATAATATGGTGGAGAAAAAGACACTTGCATATGCTGGAGGAATTGTTGGTTATTATACAGGAGTTGTTAGCAATTGTTATAGTACTGGTAGCATTGCTGGTGGTGTTAATAGGGTAACAATAACGAATATAACTAGGTTTTTGGTTAATTCAACATCCAGTGGTGGACCACCAACTCATTATTCAAGTACTTACACTTTCTCATCATCATCAACTTATGTGTATGTTAAAACAGAGTTTAACTTTGATTATGAGTGCTATTATTCCGGAATTAATGGTAAAACAGACGTTTCTACCACATCTTGTTATTCAACCAAAGATAACAGTAATAATAACGTATCGTATTATGCATATAAAAATACTGTCACCAAGTCCACCTCAACAACATACAGTCGATCTGGTAATATTACTAATTCAAGCAGCAACACTTCTGAAACGGGATATTCTTCAATAAATAGTAAAACAGGCGCAAATGATAGTAGTGATTTTAAGTGCACTTTTGATTGTGAGGTTTCTGACTATAATAACGAATACTTACTTTTCTCTCATAGTGGAAAAACAATAAAACTAGTTTTCTATGCTTTGCATGAATATTCCACAGGTGCATTATGGTGGAAAGAAAATCATTCGGACCCAATAACCATAACGCCATACTCGATTACTACTAAACGTCAAAATGGTTGTTCAACAACAAGTATTGATACCTTAAAAGGTTCATCATCTCCATTTAAAAGTGGGGTTTGGGCAATAGATAGCAAAATTAATGGTGGACTTCCTCATATTAGGAATTTTTACTGGCAATATTACACACAAACTCCAAGTTAAAATATTTAGTGAATAGAAAATTTTGGTTTTATCTGTAAAAAAAACAAAAACTTGTAACACAATGTTCAAATTTGTTTTACAATGTAAGATTTTTTTGGTATTATATAATTACTTATTAGGAGGGTTATTATGGGAAAAACAAAATTACAAAAGATTTTTTCAACTATTTCAATAACAAGTTTATTTGTTGTTGTTGGTTTGATTGTTCTTATGATTGTTGGAACAATTAAATCATCTAGATTTATGTGGGATTTTGTTTTAATTGTTGGTATTGTGAGTTTTAGCTGTGTCTCTTGTCTTTCAGTTGCAAGATATGTTGAAGATAAAGAAAAAAGAATACCTGCGTACATTGTTATGGGGCTAACTGGGGTTACTTGTATTTTATGGATAATTGCATTGTTTGTTGGCCAGGGATTTATTGATAAAATTATGGGCGGAACGGTTGAGGGTGCAAATTTAATTCATACATGGAATTACATTAAAACCGTTATATTTATAACCGTTCAAACGGCGCTTGCAAATTTAATTGTAACATATATATTCTGGTTTAAGAACAGGCTTATTCCATTTCAAGTTGTAATGTATGTTTCAAATGGCATTGTTGATTTGTGGTTAAGTTTGGTTTTACTATCTAGCGGATTTAATGATCATGGTCCATATGCAAACTTTATGTGGCTATATTCAAAAGAAGTAATGACAATTGTTATTATTTCATTCTTATACACGATGATTTCAACAATGTTAATAAGAAGATTCTTCAGACGTAAAGTTGTTGTTACAACACATAACTATGATCCAAATATGGAAATAGAGGTTGAAACAAAAGAAGAAACTGCAGGCAAAGAGGTTGAAAAACAACCAACAGTTGAGGAGCGTATTAAAAAGCTAGATACACTTAAAGCTGGAGGATTAATAACAGAAGAAGAATACAATGCCAAAAAAGCAAAAATTCTTGAAGAATTGTAATTTCCTTTAATTATAAAAAAGGAGGGTAAATGATGAGTAAAAATGTTTTTGTATTGACAAAAAAATTTATATCATTTGCACTCCTTTTTATTATGATTATTGGGGTGTTTTCTTCGTTTTTTAATATTATGGATGCAAAGGCGTTTAGTTCCTTATCAAAAGATTCATCAGGGGCATATTTAATTGCAAGTGTAAATGATTTTTATTATTTTAGAAATACGGTGAATGATGGAAATAATGGTGCGGGCAAAACGTTTAAACTTATGTGCGATTTAAGTTTTGGTGGTGCGGAGATTAAACCAGTGCAAAATACATTTTCAGGCACATTTGATGGAAACTTCCATCAAATGTCTGATTATGAGCTTACAGAGGGAACGGAATACTGGGCTGGCACGTTGGGCAAATTGGGATTATTCTGTGTGTTAAGCGGAGCGACTATTAAAAACTTAACTTTAAGAGGTTATGTTGATGGTAGGAGTGGAACAAATAAATATGTAACAAAATGGATTGGTGGATTTGCTGGCTATGCAGAGAATACCAATTTCATTTTTTGCACTAACCACGGAACAATTGAAAGAGGCTTGGCAATTGGTGGTATTGTTGGAAGAATTGATAGTGGTAGCATAGAAAAATGTTCGAATTATGGCGATGTGAGGGCACACTATTCCATTAGGGAAAATTTTGAATATGATACTTATTGTGGCGGATTGGCTGGTATATCCTACATTACAATTAAGAATAGTTTTAACGTTGGCAATATTGGATATATCGGGTATGATGGAGAAAACGCATTAGTATTAAATATACATGGTAAAGCACATTATTATGGGGGGATAACGGGATATTGCACTCAAACCATAAGTGGATGTTATAATGCAGGAACAATTTATGAATCTCATAAACCAGAATCGGTAACAATAAAAAAAGATAAAACGGAAGGTTTTTTGTTTTTTAAAGACACGTACACATATCAAGCCACGATTGTTGTATACCAACCAACATTCTCTAATATCAATGGTTATTTAGGAGATTCCAGCAATAGTATGCCAAGCGTTAGCAATTGCTACGGAACGCAAACTGCCCCACGAAGGTATGAGTACGCTGTTGTTTATTTTATTACTTCTCCTCAAAATAGTGCTGATGTTGGACAGGGCTATTTGAAATTGGAGTCGGGAACAAATTCTTGCGTTGTTAGTTACTGGAAATGGTATGCAAAATGTTCATATGATAGTCGTGCACCATACATTAATTATGGAATTTATTCTGATAAGGAGTGTAAAAATAATGAGATAAGTGGTTCAAAAAATATTAGCTATATTTTCAGAACAAACTATACAGCAATAACAATTTCAAAATTAAAAAGTTCAAACAGTGGTCTTGATTCAAGTGTTTGGGCATATGATAGCAATATTAATAATGGATATCCATATTTTAAGGATAGGTATTGGAAAAACAACACATCGGAACCATATAAAAGTGTGTAATGAGAATAAATAAAGAGAAATTATCATATGTTAAAATATGTTAAATAAAGATGATTCTTTTGGAAAAAGTGTTTATGTTGTTAATTCAAAAAACATTAGTGTGGTTAAATATAAATACCAATTTAACATGAAAAAAAACATTTGGAATTTTGTTTTTGTTGGGTTGATTGTTGGAATAATTATTAACACCGTATCAATTTTTAACATGGTGTTGGGGCAAAATATATGAGCAATAAAGATAAAAATTTTAGAGGACTATTCATTAGTCCTTTATTTATTATGCTGGGTTTAGCATTTATTATTTATGGCGAGTTAAGATATTTTATAGGTTACATAGTTGCAATCTTGATTCATGAATTTGCACATCATATAACGGCAAAAAAATTGGGGTACAAACTTGGTAATATTTACATTATGCCATATGGCATTTGCTTAAACTATTGCGATAATATTTTTTATGAAAATGATGAAATAATAATAGCACTTGCTGGACCATTTGTGAATATAGCAATAAGCATTTTTTGTATTGCAATGTGGTGGTGTTTTCCAGAAAGCTATTATTATTTGGATTATTTTTGTTTGTGTAATTTTGCGCTTGGTGTTTTTAACTTAATACCATGTTTTCCATTAGATGGTGGAAGGATTTTGGTTGCTGGGCTTTCAAAAAAATATGATAGATATAATGTACAAAAATACAGTATATTAATCAATTATATTGTTAGTTTTTTGCTCGTTATTATGTTTGTGATAAGCATTTTTAATGCAATTAACATTACATACATAACGCTTGCAATATTTTTGTTTTCAGGAACGATTAATCCAGAGAAATATTCATCATATAACTATTTATCGCTTTCGTCAAATAGAAAAAGTGTGATTAGAATGGGTGTGAGTATTAAACTATTGGCTGTTGATGAGAATTTGCCCATATATAAAATAATATCAAGATTTGCAAAGCACAAGTTTAATATCGTTTATGTTGTTTGGGAGAATGGCATGGTTAAGGTGTTGTCTGAGAGTAATATTTATAATATTGCCCAAAAATATCCTATTTCAATGTCAATCAAACAGGTTTCAAATTTAATTAATAACAAACTTATTAATTGTTAAATATTGTATTATTTTTTTTAGTGTTGTAAAAAATAATATTATGAAACAAACGTTAAAATATATTTACTCAATTGTTTATGACGATATGAAGTTTGCAGAAGCAAAGCATAATATTGTTCTAACATTGTCAGGTGCGGTTATTGCTTTTTCAACAACATTTTTTAGCTCCAACAGCATTCAGACGGTTTTTGCTGTTGCTAGCATTATTTTTTCACTAATAGCAATTCTATATAGTTTTGTTGCACTTATTGCAAGAAGGGTTAGAGTAAGGCAAAGGAAACGTGTTAAAAATAAACCAAATTTAATTTTATATTCAGACATAATACACTTTGATGAGTTTGGTTATATTAAGGCGTTAAAAAGCGATTATGATTTTATTAAGCAATACAAACCTGACCAAATGGATTATGATTTGGCCAGAGAGATAATATCAACAAGCAAACTAACATGGATTAAATGTTTGTATTTTAATTTAGCGGTTATATTTTTAATTGCTAGCATTTTATCAATTATTATTGCGGTGTTAATAAGGGGTAATCTGTGGTAGAAAGATTTATATTTTGGCTTAAGGCGATTAACTTTTTTGAACCAATGCCAGACGAAATAAAATGTCTATTATTTGTTGTTATAAAAAATGGTAAATATGCATATTTGGAATTGCGGGGTTTTGAAAAAATACCAGGTGAAAATGATAATTATTATAGACCCAAAGAGGCTGAATTTTTTTATTCAAAAGAATTAACAAATATTGATGAAAGACTATTAATACATAGAGTAAAATATTTAATTAGTGAGGCTTTTTCAGATGAGGTTATAAAACAAATATATATAAAAGAAAAGGTATATTTAAAATATGATAACACTATCGAATATTTATTTTAGAATTAAAAATAATAAAAATATGAAGAAATTTTGCCAAATTTGTCTATTTTTGTCATCTTTTTCACCACTTTTTATATTAATACTATTAAAGGAACTAATTGAAATATTAAATGGGAACTGGTCATTTAATGTGCTTAACACAGTTTTAATGTTTGCACTACTTGTTATGTTTTTTGCGGGGGTATTTTCATTACTTTTAACCATAAAAAAGTTCAGAAATCAAGTGGGTAAAGAGATATCAATTTTGGAAAAGCAGAACACAACAGATCAGAACTTTCTTGGTTATTTTTCTATTTTTGTTTTGTTTGCACTTTCTTTTGAAATTGAACTGTGTAGTATGGCTTTTATTTTTTTTGCAATACTACTTCTTATTGGAATTGTGTATATTAGAAACGATATATATTATATTAATCCGCTTATTAATATACTTGGTTTTTCGTTCTATGATTTAACAATTATTATTGATGGTAAAAAACAAAAAATTCGTGCTTTTTGTAAAGGGAGAATAGATTGTAATAAGAAATACTTAATGTTTGATAAATACAATAATTTTATTTTTATTAAAGAGCGGTGGTGAAAATTCACATATCTGTAATATATGGCACTTTTATCTCATAGAATATAACAATCTTAATTTGGAGGTAGCATGGAAAGATTTGATATCTATGAGGATATTGCAAAAAGAACGGGTGGCGACATATATGTTGGTGTTGTTGGGCCAGTTAGAACTGGTAAAAGTATGTTCATAACAAAGTTTATGGAAAGTTTAGTTATTCCTAACATTGTGAATAAATTTTCAAAGGAGAGAGCAATAGACGAATTGCCACAAAGTGCAGAGGGTAAAACGGTTATGACAACTCAGCCAAAATTTGTTCCAAACGAGGCGGTACATATTAACCTAGATAATGTTGATATGAATGTAAGATTAATAGATTGCGTTGGCTATATGATTAATGATGCTTTAGGTCAGTCGGAGGGCGATAGACCACGACTAGTTAAAACACCATGGAACGAAAAAGAAATTCCATTTGAAGATGCTGCGGAAATTGGAACAAAAAAAGTAATTGAAGATCATTCAACAATTGGTTTATTGGTTACAACAGATGGCTCAATTTCAGATATACCTCGAACTAGCTATATTGATGCTGAAGAGAGGGTTGCAAGCGAATTAAAAGCACAAGGGAAACCATTTGTTATTATTGTTAACACAACTCATCCAAAAGATTCTGAAACAATCAAACTAACCAACACTTTGAAAGAGAAATATGATTGTTCGGTACTTGCACTTAATGTTAAAGAGTTAAATCATGAAGATGTTGAAAATATTTTTGCAAAGGTTCTTTTGGAATTTCCTCTTAAATCAATTAAAGCCAAAATGCCGGAGTGGCTACAGGCATTGCCATATGATAACGAGATAATTAAAACTATTGTTAGTGAAGTAAGAAAATTCGGTGAAAATGTAACCCGGGTTGGTGAAGTTGATAGAACTGCAGTTGCTTTTTCTGAAAGTGATGATTTTGAACCAATTGTTGTTGACTCTGTTAAAATGGGAGAAGGCACAGTTTTCTTTGATATTAAACCAAAACAAAATCTTTTTTATAAGGTTTTATCAAACGAGTGTGGGTGCAATATTAATGATGACTATGAACTTGTGACATATCTTCGAGATTTAGCATATGCAAAGCAGGAATACGACAAATTAGCAACCGCATTAGAACAAGTTAAAGAAACGGGCTATGGAATTGTTGAACCAAGAGTTGATGAAATACAGCTCGATGAGCCGGAGGTTGTTAAACAAAGTGGACGATATGGTGTTAGAATTAAAGCAAATGCTCCAAGTTTACATATAATGGCTGTTGATGTTGAAACCGAGGTTAGCCCGCTCGTTGGAACAATGGAACAAAGTCAGGATTTAGTGAATTATCTTTCAGAAAAATGCGAGCAAGATCCAAATGCGATTTGGCAGACAAATGTGTTTGGAAAAACGCTGCAGAATCTTGTTAGCGATGGCATACATACAAAGGTGTTCCAAATGCCTGCGGAAGCTCAAAGAAAAATGAGAAAAACGCTTGGAAGAATTGTTAATGAGGGTAAGGGTGGAATTATATGTATTTTACTTTAGTTTAGTTTTGCCAAAAAATGACAAGCGTGTTAATAATATTTCAAAAAGCCCTTTTGATTAATAAGGGTTTTTTTTGTAGAATATAGCAAAGGAGTAACTATGGCTAGACGTATTGTTATAACCAGCGGAAAGGGTGGTGTTGGTAAAACAACAATTTGTGCGATGATTGGAATGAAGCTTGCGGAACTTGGTTTTAGAGTGGCAATACTAGATTTAGACATTGGGTTAAATAATTTAGATGTTGTTTTGGGTATGGAAAAAAGCATTAACTATGATTTGTTAGATGTTATCGCTGGAAATTGCCGGCTAAAACAAGCCCTGGTTCAGCATGAAAAAATACCAAATTTATACATAATGGCTTCAACCAACTCATATGATGATTCGCAAATAACAAAAGAGCAAATAAAAAGCGTTGTTGACACATTATCACAAACATTTGATTATGTTCTTTTAGATTGTCCTGCGGGTGTGGAAGATGGGTTTAAGAGGGCGGTATATTCAGCAAACGAGGCCATTGTTGTTGTAACTCCACACATATCTAGTGTTAGAGATGCAGATAAGGTTTTATCTATTTTGGCAAGATATGATTTACTATCAAAAAACCTGGTGGTTAATCGTGTTAGGGGTGATTTAATAGCAAACTATGAAACACTAGATTTAGAGGAAATAATAAGGTTTCTAAAAATAAAATTGTTGGGAGTGATTCCTGATGATGACATAATAACAAAAGGTGAAACATTAAATATGCTGCACAGTGAACAGCTTGGCAGGTCGGTTTCGCTCCTTGTTGAAAACCTGCACAATGGTACACGAAAAATATATGACTGTGGTAAAAAATATAGAGGGTTCTGGGGCATAATTAGAAGAAATATAAAGAAAAGGATATAGATTATGAAGAATAATATTTCACAAAGGTTGGGCAATATTTTAATGCAAGATAAATCACTTCGGCCAGAGCGTATTATGCCCGTTCTTAAATCTGACATTAGAGATGTTCTTAGAAATTATGGAGAGCTAAAATCTGATATAACACTAGAAATTGAAGATGCTGATGATGGGTATAATGTTATAATTTTTACAAAAATAACGCGATTTTTTATGTAAAATGCAAAAAATTGTTAAATTTTTTCGTATTTTTTAAATATTTATTAATTGTCGTGAATTAAAAATGGTATATAAAGGTTGCATGAAGAGAACATTAATTATTTGGTTTTTCTTTACATTTTTGAAAAAAGATATATAATAATTACACGAGGTGTAAATGTTAAAAAGAAGTGAAATCGAAGAAAAATACAAATGGGATTTAACCGATTATTTTTCAAATGATGAAGATTGGAAAAATCAATTTGAGAATGTTAAAAAATTGTATGACAAGTTGGAAAAATATGAAGGGCTACTAAATGATGATAACAAGTTATTAGAGTGTTTGAATCTAGAAAAGAATGCAAGCGAAATAACCAATAGGTTTTACGTATATATTTCACTAAAAGTAAAAGAGGATGGCAAAAACAACTATTATCAAAATCTTTCAAATAAGCTAATAAAGTATTTGGATGAGGTGTCGCCAAAACTTTCGTATATTTCAAGTGAAATAAATGAGTTCTCATCCGAGAGGTTAATTAAACTTTCAAAGGACAAGCGTTTTGAAGACTATGATTTAATGTTAAAAGATGTTATAAGAAACAAGCCACACATGCTTTCAAAACAAGAAGAAAAATTGCTCGCAATGGTTGGCGAATGTATTGGTGGGGAAAGTGAAATTTTTGATATGATAGATGCTGTTGACATCAAATTTGAAGATGTAACAAATTCTAAAGGCGAAAAACTCCCACTTAATAATGCCAACTATTCTGCTTATATTTTAAGTTCTGACGCTAAACTTCGTGAAACGGCTTTCAAGAATCTAAATGGTGGCTATGGAAAACTAAACTACACAATCAGCACAATATATAATAACAATCTAAAAAAGGACAGTGCGCTCGCAAAGGTAAGAAACTTTAATTCATCATTTGAACAAAGTTTATTTGGTGAGGAAGTGGATAAATCTGTATATGAAACACTTGTTTCACAGGTCAACAAAAATAGGGGGCTATTCCATACTTACTTCGAGCATAAAAGAAAAGCTCTTGGGTTAAGTGTTTTTCATAACTATGATGTAAATGCAAAGCTTTCTGTGAAGAACAATCAAGAGTATTCATATGATAAAGCATTTGATATTGTGTGTGATGCCTTAAAAGTGTTAGGTGACGACTATATAGAAGTACTAAAGAGGGCAAAAAAAGAGCGTTGGATTGATGTTTTACCAAATGAAAATAAAGATACTGGTGCATTTTCTTGGGGTGCGTATGGTGCACACCCGGTTGTTATGTTAAATCATGAAAACACAATTAATTCTGTTTTCACACTGGCTCATGAACTTGGTCATATGATGCATTCGTATTATAGCAATAATAATCTTCCAAGCACAAAGGCGGGCTATGAGATTTTTGTTGCAGAGGTTGCAAGCACAGTTAATGAGATGCTACTTGCCAGAAAAATGCTAAATAATGCAAAAACAAATGAAGAAAAACTATATTATATTGATTACTTGATGAATATGTTCTATTCAACTGTCTACAGGCAAACAATGTTTGCGGAATTTGAATATAACGCTCATTTTGCATACGAAAATGGTGATGATACAACAACGGAAGCGTTAAATAAAATGTATATGGATTTGTGTAAAAAGTATTTTGGAGAAAATGTTGAGCTTTCAGATGAACTGAAATATGAATGGTCAAGAATACCACATTTTTATAATTCATTTTACGTTTATAAATATGCCACAGGGCTTATTTCAGCTCTTGCAATATCAAACAAAATATTAAATGGCGAAAAAGACGCAATTAAAAATTATAAAGAGTTTCTAAAAAGTGGTTCAACAAAGAAACCTGTTGAACTGTTAAAACTAGCAGGCGCAGACCTAACTGATGAGGCAACATTTGAAAATGCATTTAGCTTTGTAAAAAGAATTTTAGACACAATTAAAAAGGTTTTGGATGAGAGTTGCACTCTGAACAGATAGAACCAATCAAATAGCCAATTAAAAATATTCTAGTGTCAAATTTGCACTCCATTGGGGGTGCAATATTTATTGGTGGGCACAAAATATTGGGGAATAGTGGTGTTTTGTTGCTATGGCAATTGTTATTGTTTGGGGGTTGGCAACATATTTCACGGAACGTGAATGTTGAATTGTTTGGACAGTATGGTATCATATTTTTTTCTCCTTGACATATCAATTTATTACATTAGATAAATTTTGGTTAATATGGGTTTGACTATATTGTAATAAAATGTTAAAATATACCATAAAGTGAGGTAATATGGCAGAGACATTAATTGCGGTAGATTTTGGTGGAGCATACACCTGCATTTATAAAAAAGATGATGGATTGGTTCTAAAAGAACCAACACTAATTGGTGCTGTTATGACGGAGAATGGCTACGAAGTTAAAATGATGGGAATTTCGGCAAAGGACATTCAGGGCAAAACGGATAATCGTACGGTTGTTTTTAGTCCAATTTCTGAAGGTGTTGTTAAGTCAACAGAATATGCAACAATACT
Organism: Clostridiales bacterium; assembly: GCA_918262735.1. GTDB lineage: Bacteria > Bacillota > Clostridia > Christensenellales > UBA1242 > HGM11367. The sequence goes on along the minus strand of CAKJYJ010000003.1, from coordinate 361,412 downwards.
GTTGAAGTATTTTTTGGATAAAATACTCCCTAGAACCTTTTTATCAAAGGTAAAATGCCTTGTTCCTTGTCCAACAGGAATAACAGCAGAGGAAAAAGAGGATTATAAAACGGTGTTTATGAATGCGGGAATAAATGAGGTCATTTTTGTTCCAAGGGTTCTTTGTTCTGCATATGGTGGAGGAATAAATATTTTTGCAAACAATGCAAATATGATTCTGGATATCGGTGGAGTTTCAACCGATATTGGTGTAATTAACATGGGGGCAATAATTGAAGGAGCAACACTTGCTGTTGGGGGTAAGGCAATTGATGCTCAAATTGTTAGAATTGTTTCTCAAAAATATGGTGTTGAAATTGGGCTTTCTTCCGCACAAAAAATTAAAGAAGAGGTTGGAAGTCTATATTCAAATGACACAGCAAACATAGAGATAAATGGTGTTGATGTTAGAACAAAAACGCCAGTAAGTGTTGTGGTTTACGCAACAGATGTTAAAGAGGCGGTAACTCCACTTTTAACAGAAATAAACAGAATTGTTGAAACAACATTAAATATTCTTCCTCCAGAAATTAGTGCCGATGTTGCAAAAAATGGAATACTTGTAACTGGGGGATTTGCAGATATATCTGGCTTGGAAAAATATATGAGAAAAGAATTGAATTTAACCATTAAAATTGCTGACAACAATGCAAATGCGTGTATACTTGGTGCTGGCAAACTTCTTTCTAACCTAAAAGAACTAAAAATGGTTATTAATGAAATGTAGGGGATTGATATGGTGGAATTATTGGCGCCAGCGGGCAATTTTGAAAAAATGAAAACAGCATTCAATTTTGGTGCTGATGCTGTTTATATGGCTGGAAAAAAATTTGGTCTTCGTGCCTTTGCAGATAATTTTGAAATTGATGAATTAAAAACTGCAACAGAATACGCTCATTCTCTTGGAAAAAGGGTTTATATAACACTTAATATTTTGGCACATGAGGGAGACTTTACAGGGCTGCCAGAGTATGTTAAATATTTAGAAGATATTGGTGTTGATGCTGTTTTGGTTTCTGACCTTGGCATTATGGAAATAATAAAAGAATATGCACCAAAACTTGTTATTCATGTTTCAACTCAGGCAAGCGTGCTGAATAGCTATGCAATAAAGGCTTATGCTCGTCTTGGTGCAAAAAGAATAGTTCTCGCAAGGGAATGTTCATTGGAGGAAATAAAAAAAATAAGAGCTAACATTCCTGCCGAAATAGAACTTGAAACATTTGTTCATGGTGCAATGTGTATTTCATATTCAGGAAGGTGCCTTTTATCAAATTATTTAACAGGTAGAGATTCCAACCGTGGTGCATGTGCACAAGCGTGTAGGTGGGAGTATTTTATTTCAGAAAAAACAAGAAAGGATGAAAAATACCAAATTGAAGAAGATGAGCGTGGCACCTATATTCTAAATAGCAAAGACTTAAACATGATTGAACATCTAAAAGATCTTATTGATGCTGGTGTTAATAGTTTTAAGATTGAAGGAAGAATGAAATCTCCATACTATGTTGCTAATGTTGTTAATGCATACAGAAGAGCAATTGATAATATTGATAAAATGACACCGGAGCTAATGGAAGAATTAAAAAATGAACTTGTTAAAACAAGCCATAGAAAATATACAACAGGGTTTTATTATGGAGCAGATGATAAAGAGTGTTTAGAGAGTTCATACCCTGTTCAAACACATGAATTCATGGCGGTTGTTATTGGTGATTTTGACGGCGAAAAAGCATTAATAGAAATGAGAAATAGGTTTGCCGTGGGTGATGAGTTAGAAGTTCTTTCAAACGGCGACACATTTAATAAAATAATTAAAGTTGAAAAAATGATAAATTTAAATGGTGAGCCTGTGATGGATGCAAAAAATGTTCAGGAACAACTATATCTATACACAAACATACCATTAAAAAAATTCGACATACTCAGGAAGAAGATATAGCATGAAATACCAAATACAAAAAGACAGAGTTGTTGTTTCATCAGATGAGTTTAACCCAAAAGATATTTTAGAGTGTGGGCAGATTTTTTGCTATAAAAAAGATGACAAGGACTATGTTGTTTACTCTCAGGATAAAATGGCAAAAATAGTAAAAAATGGCAAAAATTACGAAATTTTAACAAAAAATCCCGAATATTTTGTTAATTTTTTTGATTTAGACACAAATTACACACAAATTAAAGAGCAATTATTAAAGGAATATCCATATCTTAAAAACGCATTAAATTATGGTGCTGGAATAAGAATATTAAAACAAGATCCGTTTGAAACAATAATCTCGTTTATTATTTCTTCAAACAATAATATAAAAAGAATACAAAAAATTTTGTTTGCGATACGTGAAAACTATGGAACAAAAATGGGGGGTTATTTTGCATTTCCAACAATTCAACAGATGTTAAAAATAACCGAACAAGACTATAAAAACCTGGGTGCTGGTTATCGGGCAAAATATTTAGAGTGTGCAGTAAGGCAGTTATCAAAAATTGACTTAATGTCGTATAACAATTTATCAACTGCAGAGTTAAATGTTGAACTTCTAAAAATTATGGGCGTTGGTCAAAAAGTTGCTGATTGCATTATGTTATTTGGTTTTAATAGAGGAGATGTTTTCCCCGTTGACACATGGATAGAAAAGGTATATTGCACTTACTTTGAAGATGAACACGATAGAGTTAAAATTAGAAAGAATTTAATAAACACATTTAAGCAGAACTCAGGTTATGCTCAGCAGTATTTGTTTTACTCTCAAAGAGAAAACTCATAAAAAAAACAAGACTTATGTGGCCTTGTTTTTTTTGCTTTGATTTATTGTTTATTTTTATCATCATAGTATTTTTTTAAGTTTAACAGAGTTTCACGGCGCTCATTTGCATCCTTTTCGCTTTCTGCAAATAACTCATCTGCAAGTTCTGGATTGGTTTTGTAAAGCGCTTTATATCTAGATTCCCCAAGCAGGAATTCTTTATAAGGAAGGGTTGGCTCAGCTGAGTCAATTTCTAGTGGGTTTTCTTTTGCTGGGTTAAATCTAAATAAATTCCAATAACCGCTCATAACTGCACGTTTCATTTCTTCGTTAGAATTAGACATATCAAATCCATGATTTATGCAAGGTGCATATGCAATTATTAAACTAACGCCATTGTATTCTTCGGCTTCTTTAAATGCTTTAATTGTTTGTGACATATTCGCACCTAAACTTATGCAGGCAACATAAGCGGTTTTGTATGACATTGCCATTTGAGCGAGGTCTTTCTTTTTTGTTTTTTTGCCAGCAGATGCAAATTTTGCAGTGGCACCTTTTTGCGTGCTTTTTGATGCTTGACCACCAGTGTTGGAATATACCTCGCTATCCAAAACTAAAATATTTACATTCTCGGTTGAAGAGAGCAGGTGGTCTAATCCACCATATCCAATATCGTAAGCCCAACCATCACCACCAATAATCCATACAGATTTTTTGGTAAAATAATTTTTATACTTTAGAACATTTGTAAGGGCTTCAGATTTTGTTTCATCATCTAAACACTGCAATAATTGGTCATAATCGTTTTCATCTAATATGAGGTTATTATTCAGCCATTTATTTAAAAATTCAATAATTTTTTCATTTTTTGTGGCTTTTTGTAGGTCAATAACGTATTTTTTTAACATTTCTTTGTTATTTTCTATTGCAAGGCTCATACCTAGACCGAACTCGGCATTATCTTCAAATAGAGAATTTGCCCATGCCGGACCATGACCATTTTCGTCTTTTGCATAAGGACAAACCGGAGAATTTCCACCATAAATTGATGAACAACCAGTTGCATTTGCAATTATCATATTTTTTCCAAATAATGTGCTTACGACATTAATGTATGGTGTTTCACCGCAACCAGCACAAGCACCGCTAAATTCAAAATATGGCTTTTTGAATTGCAAACCTTTTGGAAGGGAAGTGTTGAATGGTGATTGAACTTCTGGCAGTTTTTGGAAGTATTCATAATTTATTTTTTCATCTTCCAAAACCTGCTCTGCAGGGGTCATAACAAGTGCCTTGTTTTTTGCTGGGCAAACTTTTGAACAAACACCACAACCGGTGCAATCTAGTGGGCTAATTTGAAGTTTGTATTTTTTACCAGCAACACCCATAGCATTAACTGTCTTAAAACTTTCTGGGGCATTATTTAAGTTTCCCTCATCAATTAGTTTTGCTTTAATAACGCTATGAGGACATGCCGTTGAACACATACCGCATTGAATGCAGTTTTCACTCTGCCAACAAGGAACATGACTTGCGATTCCTCTTTTTAAGAATTTTGAAGTGTCGGTTGGAACATATCCGCTTTCGTTGAATGCAGAAACTGGTAAATTATTTCCATTTAGATTTTCAATAGGTTTAATGAAATTGTTATAATATTCATCTTCAGTATTTTTTTCCAAATAGTGATGCCTTGATGATGTGGCATTATATTCGCACAATTCGATTGAACTTTCAGATAGGTCAATTGCCCTTAAATTCATATTTACAATTTCATCACCTTTCTTCCCATATGTTTTTTTAATCGCATCTTGCATTTTTTGTTTTGCGAGGGAATAATCAATGATGTTTGCAAGCTTAAAAAATGCTGTTTGCATAATAATATTTATCTTATTTCCAAGCCCAACATTTTCGGCGATTTTTTGTGCATTAATAATATATAATTTTGCGTTTGCGTTTTTAAGGTCGGTTAGGAATTTTTCTGGTAAACTTTCAGCAACTTTTTCTTTTGGTAGAATGGTGTTAAGAATAACTAAACCATTTTCTTTTAATGAATTTGTTAAATCATATCTGTCAACAAAACTAAAATTATGAATAGCAATAACATCGGCATGCTGAAGAACATATGGACTATGAATAGGCTCGGTTGAAACTCTTAGGTGGCTTGTTGTTAAACTGCCAGATTTTTTACTGTCATATTCAAAATAGCCTTGGCAATACATATCGGTTGTTTCACCAATAATTTTAATTGTGTTTTTATTAGCACTAACAGTTCCGTCGGAGCCCAAACCAAAAAACTTAAACTCTTTTTCAATGCCATTTAGTGTGAAGTTATTATCTGGCAATGAGAGGTGAGTTATATCATCATTTATTCCAACGGTAAAGTTGTTTAATGGTTTTTCTTTTTGCAAATTGTCAAAAACTGCGCAAACGTGCTTTGGCAAAAACTCCTTGCTTCCAAGGCCATATCTTCCGCCAATAACCGTTATGTTTAACCCTGCTTTATTCACCGCATATATAACATCTTCGCAAAGTGGTTCTGCTGGTGCTGTACTTTCTTTTGTTCTATCTAAAACCGCAATTCTTTTTGTTGTTTTTGGAAGCTTTTGAATAAGTGCATCTGAATTAAATGGCCTATATAACCTTACTCTAATTGCACCGACTTTTTCACCACTTTTGTTTAGTTCTTTAATGGTTTCAATAACAGTTTCGCTTCCGCTACCCATAACCACAATAACATCTTTGGCATTTGGATCACCATAATATTCAAAAGCCTCGTAGTGTCTACCAGTTATTTTTTCAACTTGCTTGAAAGTTTCTTCAACATGGTCATATACTTTTGCATATTTGGCGTTGCAAGCCTCTTTATTTTGAAAGAATATATCTGGGTTTTGTGCTGTTCCTTGTTGTCTTGGGCAGAGTGGGTCAAGTGCACGTGCCTTAAATTCTTCTAATTTGTCATAAGGATATATTTTTTTAATGTCATCTTCATCAATATCTTCAATTTTTTGAATTTCGTGGCTGGTTCTAAAGCCATCAAAAAAATGAACAAATGGAATGGAAGATTTAAGTGTTGCAATGTGAGCAACAAGTGCCATATCTTCACACTCTTGAACGCTAGATGAACACAACATTGCAAAACCCGTTTGCCTTACAGCCATAACATCACTATGGTCTCCAAAAATTGAAAGTGCATGAGTGGCAAGAGCCCTTGCTGATATATGAAAAACGCAAGGCAATAGTTCACCAGCAATTTTATACATGTTTGGTATCATAAGCAAAAGGCCTTGGCTTGCTGTGAATGTTGTGGTTAGGGCGCCACAGACCAAACTTCCATGAACAGCTCCGCTAGCCCCAGCCTCTGACTGCATTTCTTTTATTACCATTGGTTTACCAAAAAGATTTAATTTCCCTTCGTCTGCCCATTGACTGCATACTTCAGCCATTGTTGAAGATGGGGTGATTGGATATATTGATGCAACCTCACTCAGTTTGTATGCAACGAGTGCAGTGGCGGTGTTTCCATCAACGGTTATTTTTTTAGACATAAAAAGCTCCTTTTAATCGCGCATAAATTACTCAATGATTATTATAGGATTTTTTTTTCAAATAAACAAATTTTTTAAGTGTTTTATTTTATTTTTTTTGTTTTTTTTGATATGCTATACATAAGTTTAATTAAAATGGAGATAAGATTTATGAATAGGGTTGTTGTAATAACCGGAGCAAGTAGTGGAATTGGTGAGCAATTAAAACAGTTTTATCAAAAAAATGGCGACATTGTCATTAACTTATCAATAGATGTTAAAGAAGAAGATAACTACAATTTTAAGTTAGATGTATCAAAAAATGAAGATGTGGCAAACGTGTTTGATAAGGTTGGTAAATTATATAAAAAAATAGATGTGTTGATAAACTGTGCTGGTTATGGTGTGTTTGGAGCGGTTGAACTGCTTGCAGATGAAAAATGTAAACAAATATTTGATGTTAACTTTTTTGGAACTCTTTGGTGTTGTAAAAATGCGTTAAAATATATGGAAAGAGGAGCCAGAATTATTAACATTTCATCTATATGTGCATTGTTTGCAATTCCTTTTAGAACAATGTATTCTGCAAGTAAAGCTGCGGTTAGTATGCTGTCATTTGGTCTTGGAATGGAATTAAAGGAGTTTGGAATTAGCGTAACGGCAATTTGCCCCGGTGATATTAAAACCAATTTTAGCAAAAATAGAGATATTACTCTTCAAACAAACAATAAATATGGAGAGAGAATACAAAAATCGTGCGATATTATTGCAAGTAAAGAAAATAAACGTATGGACAAGGTTAAAGCATCTAAAAAAATATATGATATCTGCAATAAAAAGCACCTAAAACCAATGTACATTATTGGCTCAAAGTATAAAGTTTTTAATTTTGCAAGGAGAGTACTTTCACAAAAGCAACTTAACAGTTACATTAATAATAAGTACTAATAATTTTGCTATTGATTTTGGGTTTAACATATGTTAAAATATACACAAGAGAGGTGAAAAGTATGCCAAAGGGTTATGTTTTAGATCAATACTACGATGTAATGAGGGCGGTTTTTAGAAAGATGTATTCACAGCAAATAAAATTGCTTAGTGGAACAATTAAAGAAATGGGTTATTATAGCAATGATGCTTATGGTATTATTATTGGTAGCATAAATGATGGTCTTTATAATAATTTGGGTGATTTGTTCAGTAAATCTGTTTATGGAAGATATAATGAGCAAATCGGTAAAAGTTCGTATGGTCAAGATTTTATGAGCCCACTAGAGCTTCGCATGAATGCAATAGCAGTAAGAAGAGCACAAAAAGAAATAGAGGCGAGCGATTATATTAGTTTGAATGCAATTAAAGACATTTGTTATAGTGCGGCAAGTTCTGTTGCAAACGAAATGTACTATTTGAAACGTGGAAATAACGAATATGATATGCAGGTAAAAAATCCAGTTCTTAGTGTAAAACCAATTATAAAAATGTATGATAAAAATTTGGTTTTAGGAACATTACCTGCTGGAAAAAAGTTTGACTATCAAAGCCCAGAGCAAAAGCAAGAGAAAAACAGATTACTTTATTCAAATATTGCTCTTTTTGCACAAATAAAGTCAAAACTTGTTGAACTTGGGCTAACCGAGCAGTCAGACAGAATTATGGCTTTTGGAAAACTAAATGAAAACTACTATGAAACTGACGCTGGAAATTCTCACACACTAGAAATCTGTAAAGTTTTAATTAAAGACAAAAAAGATGACATGTTCTCAATTAGCGAATTATCAATGAATTATGATAAATTACAAATTGCACTCGGAAGCCTAAACAAGCTTAAAAAACCGGTTTCAAAAATCGACGTTTATAAATGCATGTCAAATTCTGGGGAAAAGGCAAGAGAATTTGTTATTAGTAAATATGGAATGATTCCAGAAATGTTCAGCGGTTTCTATAACGCATATATAGACTCAGACAAAAGAATAGCAATAAAAAAGGCTATGGAAAATAACGTCAAGGGTGATAATAAATAATTGTTGAATTATTAATTTTGTTAAAAAACACTGGTGTTCAACCAGCGTTTTTTATATTTACATACTGCTTACTAGTGAAGAGTGAAAGCTTATTCTATTTCTCCTTTTAAGAAACGTTTATTTTGATACATTTTTTGGTCGGCTCTTTCAAAAACCGAAGCAACACAAATGTCGTTTGTATACTTTGACATTCCGCAGGCAATAACGATTCCTCCGTTATTTAATGCATTATTGTTATGCTCATGCATCTTGTTAATTAATTTATCAATATTCATGTAGTCATCATCTCGTGCAATAACGGTGAATTCATCTCCACCCACACGGAAAACTGGGCTATGCTTAAATATGTTACATATAATTCTACTAGCATCTCGAAGATATTTGTCTCCAGCCTTATGACCTTTTGTGTCGTTAATCTTTTTCAAATCATTTACATCAAAAATAACGATAGCAAAGTCTTGTTGGTGGTGTTCTTCAATTTGACGGTTTATTCTGGTCTCTGTTTCAATGTACGCGTGTCTATTTTTCACACTTGTTAATGCATCAATATTTGCCGCACTCTGAGCCAGTGCCAAACGTTTTTCATAATTTTGTTTTTGTTTTATTTGTGAGTCAATATTGTTTATTCCAACAATAAGTCTGCTGCCATCTTGTTCGTTTACAATTGCTGCTTTTAACTGAGCATATATTGGGTGATTATCAATAATTAATCTGAAGTTTAATGTAAATATGCCACTATGTTTAATTTCAGACATCACATTATTTGAATTAAATTGTGAGATAACTCTTTCAATATCGTCGGGATGAATATAATTTTTTCCATATTCTGCAGCATCGACGAAGAAATCTTTTCCGTCTTTAGGTAAAACAGAATGTTTATATTTATCGGTTATGCTGTATTCTCGATAATTCTTTGTTACCGGGTTTACAACATATACACAAATAAAGTCGCCGGTTAGGGAATTGATGCGTGAAAATGCTATACGTTCCTCGTGTATTTTTTCTGCCTCAAGACGCTGTTTCATTTGTTCGGTTATATCATTAATAGTTACTATAATACATTGCTTATTATCAGACATTGTGGAAATTTTCATTGAAACATACTTTGGTTCTTGCTCACCAGTTGTGGTTGGATATGAAACCCTATAATTCAACACAAAACTATGTTCTTTTTTAAGAACCTTTAATAGATTTTTTCTATCAAGGGCATTTAAGAATTTTGTTTTGTCATCAGGGTGAATATATTGATTAGCATAGTTTTTACATTTCTGAAAGAATTTCTCGCCACTTTTTGTTTCTATTAAAGTGTCATTTTTAGCGTCAGTTTCATATTGAATGTAAGAATCATCATTCAAATTTATATAATATAAATCAACATAGTTTTGTGCAAGGGTTTGCACCATGTGAGAATAAATAATACCGGTGCTTTTTGCTTTTTTGTATGCATCTTTTGTTTTTGCATTTTCGCGTCGGATGTGAACCATATTTGTAACATCTGCACACATTCCCAAAATACACATTTTTCCTGATGAATCAACAAATTTAAGTTTTGTTGTTTGTAATTGTCTTTGATTTCCATTGGAATCGGTTATATATTCAAAATAGTTGTAAGGTTCATCCATAGAAACAGCCATTTTGTCGTCCTCAATAGAATGTTGTGCTGTTTCTTCGTCAAACAATTCAACATCTGTTAAACCAATCACTTGGCTTGGATTTTCTTTGTGAGCGTATTCCGCAAATGCTTGATTACAAGCAAGATAAATTCCAGTTTTTACATCCTTTGTGAAGCTCATTGCTGGCATATTGTTAAGTAGGGCAGTAATAGCCTGTTCCTGTTCTTTATTAGCATTAAATATTTGATTATAGGTATTTGCAAAAAATCTAAATTCCTTAAAGCCTTTTGGTTTAATCTGTCGATTGGCTTTAATGTCGCCAACCGAATTAAGAAGTGGATTAAGAATGAATAAAACAACAATTGTAAGCAAAAGAATCGTATTAAAAATATAAGCAGCAATCAAAAATCTTTGATAAAAGAGGGTTCTATTCAAATCTTTTGATGTTTTTGTTTGTAAATTATCAAACATCTCTTCTAAAGATTCAAGGCAGCTATGAATTCTGTCTGAAATTGCTAATTTTTGTTCGTGGTAAGCATCGTTAAATACAAGTGTGCGTGCCAATTCATTTTTTTCTTCTAATGATAAAGCAGCATCTTCTGCAGTTAATATAACCTCTTGTATGACTATAGGGAAAGTGGTTAAATCATATCCACACGCTTCAATTTCCAGACGCATTGAATAATACTCAGTATCCATAAGGTTAACAGATTCATTCATTGCGGAAACAAGTGATTGATACGCTTTGGTGTCACCAACAAAACCATAAAGATCCTCAACTGCGTTATCTCTACGCTTAGTTACATTTGTTTCTTCAAAATATTGGTCTAAATATAATCTATCTCCAGTTTCGGCGAAACAACGAACCTGTTCGGTAAGATAGTCTGATGCTTCTTGCAAATTTGATGCGTCTTTCTGCCAAACAATATATTGGAAGTTAATTGTTTGTAACTTATCATTACTTAATTTAGCAAAAGATGTTGCCTGAATTAATAATAATGAAATAACTAGTGTAATAGCCAACATAATTGCGAATATATATTTGGATGAAATACCATTTTTAATTCTGTCGTTTTTCATTTTACGTCCCTTTGTGAAATAATAATGTATTCTAGTTATATGTGAAATTCTTTGTGTGTCATGAAATAGACCACCATGACAGATTAACACATTTTGTTTTTTTTAGCAAGCAATGATTAGCATAAAAGATAGATTTTATAAAAAAATACATAAAATTATTAATAATTTGTTAAAATATTCTAATTTTTATATATTTATCTAAAAAAATACGTTAAATATGTTTACTAACTAATTACAATTCGCAATCGTGTTCAATGGGTTTACAATCCGGAAATATTATTAATTGCACAAGAAGTGAAAATTTTTTATAACATTATATATCAATTGCAAATAGTCTATTTTTATGATATACTTCAAAGTATAGGGGGAAATATACAAATGAAGAATAAAATATTAAAGTTTGGTGTCTTATTCGTAATTCCAATTATGATGTTTTGTTTCGTTTTTACTGGTTGCTCAAATAATAATAAACAAGATGATACGCAAAGAATCACACTACCATATCACCTATATGATTCGCAGGCAAGATGCATAGCTTATACAAGCGACAAGTATCTGTATGATTATTCAACCTGGCAAGCCATAGGAGTGTTCAACTATGAAAGAAATATATTTATTACTACCACAGGAGAATATTTGGGCGAGATTGTTTATGACAATGTATTAATAAAAAATACACAGTCAGAGTATGTAAATATAGAACTTGGTACACAACCAACTATTCCAACAGCTCCAATTCCAAGAACCGCTCCAACAAGAGCAACAGTACCAACACTTCCAAGCTGGTACCTGGACATATAAACAACAATTAACAAATCTTACTGAAATTTATTCATACCATTGTAAAAAAAAAAGACTTCTGCTCGAAGTCTTTTTTTGGCTCCCCAGGTGTGGGTGAGCCCGTGAATAAAATAGTCCAGTGGACTGTTTTTAGGAAGCGAACGGGAGCAACTTGTTTGCGGTCTGGCTCCGACAGGAAGCGAACGGACGTGGTCGTCCGAACAGCAAAAGCTGTTTGTTGCATATTTGCAACTTCGAACCGAACTGGTAACAAAAAAAAGACTTCTGTTTGAAGTCTTTTTGTGGCTCCCCAGGTCCGGTTCGAACGGACGACCTACCGGTTAACAGCCGGTTGCTCCACCGCTGAGCTACTGAGGAATACAGCGCTTTCACATGAAAACGGAGATATAATACCATTAAATTTAATCAATGTCAACAATATTTTTAATTTTTTTAACAATATTTTTTTAGTGATTATATTCGTCAAATTCGTTTTATTATTCTTTTTACTTTCTGTATACGTGCCCTCGCATTTACTTAACATATTATTAGAGAAATATAATTCTATAAACAATAAAATAAATTCAAAAAAATTTTTGAAAAAATTTAACATAATTAGTTGACAAGCGCATACAATATATATATAATGGTGTTAGCAATCAAAAGCAAAGACTGCTAACATTCAAACGGGAGAAGAGATGAAAAAAGATTTAAGTGATAGAAAAAAACTCATTCTTTGTGCCGCAATTGAAGACTATATTAAAGATGCAAGTCCTATAACCAGTGGTGGAGTGCAAGATAAACACATTAAAAATGTTAGCACGGCAACACTTAGGAACGAACTTAATGCATTGGAAGCGATGGGGTACTTAAAACAACTTCACACTTCTGGTGGAAGGGTTCCAACCACTGATGGTTATAGATATTATGTTAGTTCACTCCTTGAAAATTTTGAAGTTGATGAATCAAAGTTAAGCAAGGTTGAAAAAGAACTAAGTGATAGAACAACATCATTAAAAGACATTTTAGAGTCAATTGCTGGTGTGGTTAGTAAGGCAACCAATTACCCAACAGTTATTTATGCGAATGGATACGACAAATTGATTATTGAGGGAGTTAGAATAATTCCATTAATTGATAATGAGGCATTGGTATTGTTCAAAACAATGAGCGGAACTGTTAATCACACAATCAAAGCGAATGCTTCAGAAAAGGCATGTAATGACGCAGGTGTTTACCTTTCAAGAAAATTTGGCGGCAAAACAATTGGTGAGCTTTTAGAGGGGGATATTTTATATTCTTCCATACAAGAGGTTGAAGGGTTTAAGAGTTTAATTGATAGCTTAATTCAATCAATGAGAGACTTTATTGGCAAACGCTCACTTGACATTCGAGGTGAATCTGCATTTAACCTGTTAGATGAAAATGAACATCACACGGTTGTTGAAACAAAAAAAATACTCAATCTTCTCGGCGATGAGGAAGAATTAAAAGAGGTTATAGGAACATCAACAGAGCATGAGGATATAACAATAACGATGGGTGATGATAATGAAAAGGTTGATGGTTGTGCATTAATTAAGGCACCAATTGTAATAAATGGCACGCCAGTTGCATCTTTGGCAGTTATTGGCCCAGAAAGAATGGACTATGCAGGTATTGCTTCTGCAATTAAAATTGTTATGAATGAACTTAATAATAAAGGACGGTGAGAAAGTGAATATTCCAGTTGGCGACGAAGAAGAAAAAGAAAAAGTAAAAAACGAACAAGAGCCTGAAACCATGGAAGAACAGGCAACAGAAGAACCACAAACAGAAGAAAAAAACACACTTGCAGATGAATACTTAAATTTAGCCAGGGTAATTCAGGCCGATTTTGATAACTATAGAAAAAGAAGCCTTGTTCAAATAGAAAATGCAAAAACCGATGCTATTGCGAACACTGTTGAAATTTTACTTCCGTGTTTAGATGCTTTCAAAAAAGCAAAAGAGAACATAAAAGATGAAAAAACACTAGAAGGTATAACAATGCTTGAAAAATCAGTTTTAGCAGGCTTTGAAAAACTAGGAGTTAAAAAGATTGAATCAATTGGGCTACCACTTGATCCAAACGTACACAATGTTTTGGCTGTTGCAAAAGATGAATCAAAACCAGACGACACGGTTTTAGATGAATTTCAAGCAGGATATAAGCTAGATAATAAAATTATAAGATGTGCACAAGTTTTAGTTAATAAACTATAAATAAACTATTCAAAACAAAATAAAAGGAGATTAAAATTATGAGTAAGATTATTGGAATAGATTTAGGAACAACAAATTCATGCGTTGCTGTTATGGAGGGTGGAAGACCAACCGTTATTGCAAACGCGGAGGGAGACAGAACAACACCTAGTGTTGTTGCTTACACCAAAAATGGTGAAAAATTGGTTGGTAAGGTTGCAAAAAGGCAAGCCATTTCTAACCACGAAAACACAATTCAATCAATTAAAAGAAAAATGGGTAGCAGTGAAAAGGTAACACTTAACGGAAAAGAGTACACACCACAAGAGATTTCTGCAATGATTTTAACAAAGTTAAAAACAGATGCAGAGGCATATCTTGGAGAAACTGTAACACAAGCAGTTATCACAGTTCCTGCATACTTTAATGATAGCCAACGTCAAGCAACAAAAGATGCTGGTAAAATAGCAGGTCTTGAAGTTTTAAGAATTATCAACGAACCAACGGCTGCAGCACTAGCTTATGGTTTGGATAAAGGCGAAAATAAAAACCAAAAAATACTAGTTTATGACCTTGGTGGTGGAACATTCGATGTTTCAATTCTTGAAATTGGTGATGGCGTTTTTGAAGTTTTATCAACAAATGGTGATACCCATCTTGGTGGTGATGATTTTGATAATATTATTATTGAATTACTTTGCACAGAATTTAAGAATGAAAACGGAATTGACCTTCACAATGATAAACTTGCAATGCAAAGATTAAAAGATGCTGCAGAAAAAGCAAAAATTGAACTTTCTGCAACTCCAAGAACAACAATTTCACTTCCTTTCATTTCAGCAGATGCAAATGGCCCTAAAAACTTAGAATACGATTTAACAAGAGCAAAATTTGATGAGTTAACCGAACATTTAGTTAAGAAAACAACCGATTGTGTAACAAGAGCACTTTCAGATGCAAAACTTTCAAATTCAGATATCGACAAAGTTATTTTAGTTGGTGGTTCAACACGTATTCCAGCCGTTGTTGATGCTGTTAAGGCATACACGGGTAAGGAACCTTTCAAAGGTGTTAATCCAGATGAATGTGTTGCTGTTGGTGCAGCAATTCAGGCAGGTGTTTTAGCAGGTGAGGTTAAAGATGTGCTTCTTCTTGATGTAACACCACTTTCACTTGGTATTGAAACATTGGGCGGAGTGTTCACAAAACTTATTAACCGTAACACAACAATTCCAACCAAAAAATCACAAGTATTCTCAACTGCTGTTGATAATCAACCAGGTGTTGACATTCACGTTCTTCAAGGTGAAAGAGAATTTGCTAACCAAAATAAAACACTGGGCAGATTCCAACTTTCAGATATTCCACCAGCACCAAGAGGAATTCCACAAATTGAAGTTACTTTTGATATTGATGCAAACGGAATTGTTCACGTTTCAGCAAAAGATTTAGGAACAGGAAAAGAACAATCAATCACAATTACGGCTTCATCTAATTTAACAGAAGAAGAAATTGAAAAAGCTGTTAAAGAAGCAGAAGCAAATGCAGAAGAAGATAAAAAACGTAGAGAGTTTATTGAAACAAAGAATGATGCAGAAAACAAGATTTATCAACTTGAAAAAATGTTAAAAGAAAATGGAGATAAACTTGCCGAAGCAGACAAAAATCAATTATCTGAAGCCATTGAAAGTGCTAAAAAAGATATGGAATCAACAGATATTGAAGTTGTTAAAAAAGCAGTTGAAAATTTAACAAACGTTTCAAATGAAGTGTTCACAAGAATGTACCAAAATGTTAACCCAAACGGTGATAATAATGGAACAAATGGTGGCACAGACAACAATGATGGAAATGATTCAGACCCAGAAGTTGTTGTTGACTAATGGCAAAATTGTTATTAATAAATAAAGTAATATCGCCCTTTGTTATGGGCGATATTGCTTGGTTAATTAGGAGTTAAAATGGCAAGCAAAGACTATTATTCAATTTTGGGGGTAGATAAAAACGCAAGTGATGACGAAATAAAATCAGCATACAGAAAACTTGCAAAAAAATACCATCCAGACCTAAATAAAGATAACCCAAGTGCAGCGGAAAAATTCAAAGAGGTCAATGAGGCTTACGAGGTTCTAGGTGATAAACAAAAACGTAGCAACTATGACCAATTTGGAAGTGCAGACGGTGCAAACTTTTCTGACTTTTTTGGCGGAAATGGTGGGTTTTCTGGTGGCTTTAGAACGGGTGGCGGCTTTGGTGATATTTTTGACGACATATTTAGTGCTTTTGGTGGCAGATCTGGCTCTGGAATGGGCTCTGGAATGGTTAGGGGTGAGGACATAAACGTAACTCTTAATATTTCTTTGAAAGAATCGGCTTTTGGAACAAGTAAAGATATTCGTATTTCAAAACTAGAACAATGTCCACACTGCAATGGTACTGGTGCAAAAAATGGAACAGAGTTCGAAACCTGTGGAGATTGTAAAGGAGCAGGTAGGGTTCGTTTTCAACAAAACACAATTTTTGGAACAACAATACGTGAAGGACTTTGCAACACATGTCGTGGAACTGGTAAAAAAATTAGAGAAAAATGTCCAGAATGTATGGGCAAAGGATACACCAAAGTAACAAAAACTGTAACCGTTAAAGTCCCTGCAGGAATTGATAATGAGCAAGTTCTTAGAATGCGTGGTGAGGGTAATGCCCCAACACAAAGCGGAATTAGTGGTGACCTAAATGTTAAAATACTTTTAGATAAAGATAAAATGTTAACACGAAATGGTTTTGATATTTCTTTAACGCTATATGTTCCATTCACAATGCTTCTTCTTGGTGGTAAGGTTGAAATTCCAACGCTAGATGGTCCTTACACATTGGATATAAAGGAACTAACACAGTCCGGCACTGTTATGAGATTAAAGGGCAAAGGGGTAACCGAACTGCATAAGAACTCAAGGGGTGATATGTTGGTAACATTAAAATCAGAAGCTCCTGGCAAAATGGATAAAATCGTTAAAGAAAAAATACAAGAATTAAGTGAAACAATAAAAGATTCTAACTACTCTAAATACACTAATTTTGTTGAAAACACTAAAAAATATAATGAACAATAATCATAAAAAATAAATGAACAAATATAAAAACACACATTTGGTATACAAGCCATTTGTGTTTTTTTGATGAAAAATATGGAAAATAATTAAAAATAACAAAGAATATTTGACATTTGTTTAATATTTTAGGTAAAATATGGGTAAATATGTGTTATACACATATTAAATTAAAGGGGAGGAAAAATAGAAAGAAAATGAATTTAAGAAAAAAAGTACTAGGAATAATGCTTGCATTTGTTTTGGCGGTAACTGGCTTTGGCTTGGTTGGCTGTGGTGGTGGCACAGAAAATCAAGTTATTGACAATGGAGATCAAGAGCAAGAACAAGAGCAACAGGAAACAACATATAATTATGAATTTACCACCAAATATTCAATTGATGGCGCCGATTGGAAATATTTAGAAACAGCAACGGGTGCCCAAAAGGTTGGCTACAACACATTTGGAGTTAATAACGAAACAAACACCAGCAATGTTGTTAATCCATTAGAGGATTTGGTATTTGCAGATGTTGCAGATGTTACTGATGCAGACCAACTTGTTGTTGAATTCAAAATCACTAATAATTCAGAAAATGACCTTTATTATCTTATCAATATAATTCATAGTAGCTTATCTATTGAAACGGATGCTGAAACGGGAGATTCATCTGTTATTTGTGGAGAATTAATCCCACAAAACGCATTATATTATGTTGGAACAGAGGAAAAGGATGTTCAAGACCTTAATGAAATGTATGATGATGAAGATTGGGGTTGGAGATATGAGCAGGATAATGAAGAGAACTGGCAATTGGTGAGTGATGGCCTATTTGAGTTGAGAGATAACTGGGAAAGTCTTGATTCAGAGTGCATTGGAGAACTTATTCATCAAGCTCGATTTGTTTGTCCAACTTCAGCAAATTCTTGTGATTATCTTACAATAGCACCAAAAACAACAATAGAGGATTATATTGTAGAATGGTTTGATTCAGAATTAGAGATAGCAAGTCCTTTTGTTGTTGCTGCTGGTCAATCAAAATATTTTTATATGATGATTAACGCAGATGAACAAGATGAGGAGGTTTTATCTGAACTTTTGGATATATTAACCGAAGATGGTTTTTCCGGACTATTTAAAGTTAGTTTAAGTGAGGATGACAATATTAGTTTTTGCACTGTAATAGATGGTATTGTGTATGCTGATGATGGTAACGGCGGTTATATCGCATGGGGGCTTGCAGATAACACAATAACAACACTTACACTTATTCAAGGCACAACGGGCATTGTTGAATATGCATTTAGCGGTTGTGACAGCATTACGAATATTGTTTTCCCAAATTCATTAATAAACATAGGTAATGATGCATTTTCTGAATGTTCCGGTTTAACAAGTGTAACCATTCCAGAAGGGGTTTATGTTGGTTATAATGCTTTTTGGAACTGTGATGCTTTGCAGACAGTAATTATCTTGGCTGATGCACAGGTAGATTATTCATTCGCTGACTGTGATTCGCTTTCAAAAGTGTTTGTTTCGGGTTCTACGCAAATTCAGTATATGCTTTGTTATAATTGCCCCGACACATTAGCAATTTATACCGATGCGGAGAGTAAACCTGCAAATTGGAGCAATTATTGGAATCGTCGTTATAATCCAAACCAAGATTATAATAATATTGTTTGGAACACAAGTTTAGAAGATTTTATGTTATTTTTAATTTCTGAATAGAATTTTGGTATTATTTGAAAAAAAGAACTCTTTACACAGGAGTTCTTTTTTTGCACAAAATTATTAAAAAGAATAAATGAGTTTTTTGCATTTAAGAAAATGTTTTATTTTTATTACATTTTATTATCTTTGGTTATCTATTTCATTGTTTTTGTTTTTTTCAACAACATATATTTTATTGGCTAATGAAAAATCTAGGGCGAGTTTTGATTCAAGTATTCTAACCATAACACCACTTTTGGATTTGCCAAGGATTGTTATTTCTGTGTCTTTAACGAAACCCATATCAATTAATCTTTTTAACACATCATCATTTCCAACAAAATTTTTTATAATATATTTTTTGTTTACTTCTCCAAAATAAAGAGGAAATCCGCTCACGTTCTTCTCCTTTTAATAATGAATTTAATATCTAAAAATAAATATACTATTGTTTTTCTAAATCGCCAATCTGTCTTTCATCTTTATGAACAATCTGTGTCCATTTTGCATTAAAAAACAAACTACAAACAAGGAGTGGAATATTAATTAGTTCAAACCATGGCCAAGTGAATAAGTACAATATTTGTTTTTTAACACTACATTTAATATATTTATGCTCTCTGATTAAAACCAGTATTCCGGTTATAAAAGAATATATATAAGTTGTTAGAATCGCAATACCAACCGACGATAGCCAAGTTTGCCAAGGCAGAGGTTGATGATTAATTAGTGTTATTATTCCAGAGGTTATTGGATATATTAATCCAATTGCCCAAACAACAAGTGCATAAGGGAAGATATAGAATAACATATCAAAGCAAGCCCATTTCTTTTTCCAGGGCAGTGTAAAGATTCCCTTTAATAATTTCCAGTGATATTTGAAATAGCATATTAATCTGCCACGTGTCCATCTTATTCTTTGTCGCCATGCAGTAATAAAATCTGTTGGTGATTCGTCATACGTTTGTGCCGCCTCGCAATAGTCAACCTTTCCGCCACGTATGGCATTTTCCATTGAAAACTGTGAGTCTTCTGTTAAAAGGTGATAATGCCATCCATTTTTTAATATCTTTGAGCTTGCACAAAATCCTGGGCCGGTTACATAATCGCTAGTGTGCAAAAGATTTCTTGGCCTATGAGCAACCGCACAACTTTTGTGGGAATGCATGCCATACGCAGCAGAAATGAAATTTGTGTCAAAATTTTTGGCGTTTCTATATGTTATTAATGCCTCGCTTCCGCTAACAAATGCTTTATTTGCTTCGTAAATAAATGTGCTGGAAACAACATTATCAGCATCAAAAAAACAATATGCGTCAAAAGATTCAATTCCGTAATCTTTTTCAATTTGTTCAAAAAGGAATTCAAGAGCCCAGCCTTTTCTTCTTTTTGTATCGTCAAAACGCTCATAAACAACAGCACCATTTTCTCTTGCTATTTCTGCGGTTTTATCTGTGCAGTTATCTGCAACAACAAAAATTGTTATGTATTCTTGAGGATAAGTTTGATTTTTAAGGCTTTTAATGAGATTTGCAATAACTTTTTCTTCATTTCTTGCAGCAATAATAACGCCATATTTCTTTTTAATATCTGTTTCTGGGTATTTTTTCGCCTTAAAAAGTATTCCAACAATCATGTAAAACGTTTGGTAAGAAACGCATATAGATAGGAATAGAATAATAATTTTTGTGACCGTGTTTAATATTTCCATGTTTTCCTCTACAAACGACAAAATGATAACATAACCGATTTTATAAGTCAAACACAAACACACAATTTGTTAAGTAATTGACATTTAACCAGTAAACGATATATACTAAAATTGAATGATATGGAGGTTTATATGATTTCTTATGTTGATGGGGAAAGTAAGTTTAATTTTAGAGTGAGCGGAATAATTATTGACGAAAAAAATGAGAAGTTTTTAACCAACACCGCAAAGGGTATAGATTTTTATGTTTTGCCGGGTGGGAGGGTTGAAATTCAAGAGGATACAGAGAACGCCTTAAAAAGAGAAATCAAAGAAGAACTCGGCGAGGAAATAAATGCTGTTTGCCTAAAGGCAATAATAGAGAATTTTTTTGAATTTGATAGTAAAAAATATCATGAACTGCAATTTTTTTATGTTGCAAAACTAAACAATAAAGAGTTAGAAAAGAACCAAAAACAATTTTTAGGTGTTGAAAATAAAGACATTTATGAATGGCAAAATATAAAAAATATAGGCGAACTTAACTATAAACCAAGCATAATGAAAGTAGTCATAAAAGAGGTGTTTAGCGGGGATTATACATTTAGACATATAATTCACAAAGGAAATGGTTAAATATATCAATTTTACTATTGACAGAATATCATATTTATGGTATCACATTCATAGAGAGGTTACAATGAATAATAACGAGAAAAAGATTGAAAAATTAAACACACAATTACAAAATAATCAAAGAAGAATTGTTGCAAATGAATACGTTTTGAATGATGGCCTAGTTTGCGAAAAAGAAGCAAATGAAAACGTTAATGTGAAGTCAGGATTTGCGATAAAATATGGCTTATCGGTGCCGGCAATTACCGGTGCGGTTTTGGGAGGCTTAATAAGTTTAGGCGCAATTGGAGTAACTATTGGCGCTGGGATTGGTTTAATTATGGGCGTTCTTGGAACGGCAATGTTTATGACAATTAACACAAAACAAAACGAAATTGAAAGAATTAAGAAAAATAAAATAAAAGAGAATCAATCTTTGGATAGACAGAATAAAAAAATAATGGCAGAGTTAAAGGAACTTGCTGGAGATAAACAAGAAGTAAAGTATGAACAGTACAATCCAGAAATGAAGGAAACACCACAAAATGTTGTTTTAGTTGATAATCATAATAACACAAAACAAAAAAGTGGTGAACGAGATATGTAATTAAAATAAAAATGGGCGGTTATTTAGCATAACCGTCCTTATTTTTATTTATGAGTTTCAACATAGTTTTTAATTCTGTCTTTTAGCATATTTAGTTTTGTTTCATCAAAAACATATTCTTGTCTTGGTTTAACAAAATTTTTTGAGCCTCGTTCTTCGTTTTTATATCGTGGAATTAGTTGAACATGATAATGATTCATAGGTCCATCACACATTGAACACAAGTAAACTCTTTCACAGCCATAAATCTCTTTAATAAATATCATAAACTGTTTTGTGAACCTAATTATTTTTTCATTAATATAATCTGGAGCTTCTGACAGGTCATGGTAGTGGTCGATAGTTGCAATCATCATATGCCCAGGAGCCCTTG
The DNA here is from genome assembly GCA_918262735.1 of Clostridiales bacterium. Taxonomy (GTDB): domain Bacteria; phylum Bacillota; class Clostridia; order Christensenellales; family UBA1242; genus HGM11367. Next base: position 339,299 of record CAKJYJ010000003.1, on the reverse strand, counting down.
GATTGCCGGTTAAAAGACAATCAATATCCTTATCAGTATAAATCCTCAGTTTTGATTCATCGCCAAAAACATGTCCATTTGTTGCCCTGTTAAAACAAGTTGGACAAATGCCATTATCATTCAAATCTTTTGCAGAATAATTATAATATTTTTCAATAATCTCTTTGCTATATTTCATAAAATCTCCATAAAAATTAATAATTTTGCACTAAATATTGATGTTTTTATATATTTTTTCAGCAATTTCATATATTTTTTTACTTTCTGCATCTTCGCAGGTTTTCAACTTTTTAATTGTTGGTTTTCCCCAAATGTTAAAAATTTTGGGGCCAATCCATTGTTTATATGAACAATTGTTATTAAGCGCATATATAATATTTTTACTTGCTTTTTTAGGACTTGGAAAGATTATTTTTATTCCAATTTTAACAAGCCAATTAATAATTTTAGGGTAGTGGTTTGTCATGTTGGTTAATGTTATTCCTGGGTGGGCAACACATAGTTTTATGTTACTATCCTTTAACAATTCAAATAAAGAGAACATTAAAAACCTTTTTGAATTGCCATATATTTTACTTGCTTTTTTATATGTTGAAAAATCAATATCGTTTTCATCTAACTTGGAGTAGTTATGTGCAATGCTACCAAGAGCCATTATTTTTTCTAATGAAGCATTTTTATTCTCTAATAACTTTTTAACAATGTAGTACTGCGAAACAAAGTTCACTTGAAAAACATTGTTGTATCCGGTATTTAATTTTTTAAGAGGAACATTATATATTCCAGCATTAAGAATAATTGTGTTAAAAGAGTGGGTTAGAAGTTCATTGGTTGCGGTTTTAACAGAATTAAAATCTGTTAAATCCATAATAATATGGCTAATGTTTGTTTTTGGATACTTAAGCATTATTCCATCTGCCAGTGCTTTACTTTTTATAATATCTCTATTAATAAAAATCATGTCATATCCAAGGCGTGCAAGATGAAAACAAATTTTTTTTCCCAAACCACCAGTTGAACCGGTTATTGCAATCGTTTTTTTATTCATGTTTTTTAGTATAACATTAAAAAAACAAAATGTAAAACACTTTACATTTTGCCTTTCATATAGTCATCTATCATTTTTTGTGTGTTGTTAACATACTCCAATTTTCTTGGAACATATTTTGGATTGTGTGCCATTGCATCACAGCGCTGAACTTTTAGTCTTTTTTGTTGTAGACTGCAATTCTTTTCGATATCTTCCATAGTTATTGGGGTGTCGTGGTATTCAATTAAATAACAAACCTCATCAATTAACTTCTTTTCATAATCAAGTTTTTTTAGTATTTTTTTTGCCATTTTACTAGACTTTTCAGCGTGACCATGAAAATGCTTAACATCTCCATCAATTTGAAAACAAACAGGTTTAGCAATGTCGTGCAAAAGTAATGTTAACCTAATTGTTAAATCATTTTCTGAAAAACTAAGTGCTAACAAAGTGTGTTTCCAAACATCCAGGTGGTGGTGTGGGTGAGAGTGGTTAAATCCAATCATTGGTTTTATTTGTGGTATAATACCAATTAGATACTCAATATTATGATTTATGCTTTCACATATATTATTATCCATTATAATCATGTTTAACTTTTGTTTACTATCCATTTTTCTCCAATAATCCTAGCTCTTTTTTGCATTTTTTAATAAAATTATTTACTTGTCTTCGGTTTTTTAGAATGATTTTTTCACCCTTTGTTTTGTTTAGATTACTAATATGTTTTTGTTTTCTTTCTTTGGTTCTTCCGTCAAATAAAAGCCATTTTCTAAAACTGTGGTCAAATTTATCTTTACAGTTACAACTCTCCCTATGTATTGATTTATGTTTTTTGTATCTTTTATAAGCAGAAATAAAACACTTAATTCTATTAAAATTCATATATATTGTTTTATCTGACAATTCAAATCTTTCAGGGCATATTTTGCTGTAATTTCCATCAATAACCCAATTTTCATTATTTGCTAAAAATTGTTTTACAATTTCAATTTGCTCTTCGGTGGTTCTTTCTTCCCAGTCACCATAAAATTTTACATTGTCTAGATACAAAATTGGCAATTCATATAATTCAGATAATGTTTTTGCCAATGTTGATTTGCCACTGCCGGAATATCCAATAATTTGAATTTTCATATTTATCCTTTTTACTTTTTATCTTAAAATAACAGAATCAAACCATTGTTCTTGAAATTCGGTTAAAGCTCTAATTTGTTCGTCGGTGTAGTTTCTTCCGTCTTTCATAACAACAAGTTTGTCATCATTGTCGTTTGTTCTATGAATAATGGCAATAACTCTTCCTGTAAACTCATTAAGAGGTTTGTGTTCCCCCAAAACATAAGCATCTAATTCTTCGCCATCTCCAGAAACTGTGTTTGGAATAAATCCATAATTAACAGGGTAAACAAAGCCATGCTTTGGGTGAGTTGTGCCAAGAGGTCTGTCCATCTTAACATCCACAATTTTACCTAAATACTCTTTAATATCCATTAAAAACCTCATTTTTATTAAATTTTTAGGTATTATATAATAAATATTTGTTTTTTTCAATAAAAATAAAACAAAAAATCTAAATGCATTGATTTCGCATTTAGATTATTTTTTACATTTCTTTGCCTTCACACTCTCTAATTGTGTTACTTTGCATTTTTAAGTTTTCATCAAAAACAACCTTTCCAGTAACCTTTTTGCCAGCAAGAACAATTTCCATCCAAAGTTTATCATCTTCAAGCATAAGGCTGTATGGGATATTCTTTTTGTCAAACCATTTTGGCAAGATTTCATCGGTTTCAATTGGGTGCCCAACATATTCAGTTGATTTATAAATGTTGAGTATTAAATTAACGTGTTCACCTTTGTAATGTGTGTCAAAATAAATAATGCCAACTCGTTCGTATTTTGTTGGAGTAACACCAATTTCTTCTTGTGTTTCTCTAATCATTGTTTGTTCAATTGTTTCATTTGGGTCTTGTTTTCCCCCAATACCAATAAAAAATCCTTTTGCGAACCCTCTTTTCTTTTGTCCCAAAAGTATTTTGCCATTTTTTTCAATTAGCAAAATTGTTGTGTTTAGTGTTTTTAATTCTTCCATATACATTCTCCCTTTTTTCTTTGACTGTTAAAAAAAACTTCCCACAAAAAGCAAAACAACAACAGTCTTATTCTGTTATTTTTTTGCCATTCTAAAGAAGTTAATTCTCCAATACAAACAAACCGGAATGGTCGAAATAATTTGTTGTAAAAATAGTATCATACTAATATATTTTTGTCAATACATCATTTTTGCTAAAATGCTATCTTATTAGTTCTTCGTCAAAATATTCCACTTCATCTTTTGTTACTTTTGAAAGGGCAGTTTTTATTACATTAATATTTTCATTAACCACGGTTTCAACATATTCTTTATATTCATCAGAAATTGTGTAGTGCTGTTTTTCCAACATTTCAAATGCCTTGTGAACATCTAACTTATTTATGACGTTATTTAATATATGTGCAAATTCTTTATCGGCTTTTGCAATGGCACAAATATTACTCACATTGTTTTTAAATGCCATTTTTGTGCTTCTGAGTTCATCCATAACGGTAAAGTATTTTGCTTTTAATGAGTAATTATCTCTTAAATCTTCAATGCTTTTATCGGTGTTTTTATACTTTTTATACATATCGTAAACTAGGTCAATTGAAAAGGCGTATTCATTGTCAAAAGCTGGTGCAAGTTTTATTTCTGCGGTGTTGTCATTAAAGACAAAATGAATATTGCCTTCGTGTCGGTCAGATTGAAGGGTAATGGTGTCAAACACGGTGTACATATATAATTTTTTCAATGTTTCTCGTTTGTTGTAAGTATAACCAATTTTACTGTAACTATCTAAGGCTTCAAGAGTGTCAAATATGTTACCACTTAAATCTTTATCAACATTCAACAGTTCAAACAGACTATTTGTGTATTCGCCATCTTTTAGGAAATTATATGTAATTAAACCAACTTGATTTTCAATATGAGCAGGTTCATATTTTGCACAAGGCATATTAATCTGTTTTGCCAAATTGTAGCATAAGAGTTCATTAATAACCCTTAATTTTTTGTTTTTAACATTAGAAAAAACGTTATATGTTTTGAATAGTGCCTTTGAGCCATCTGGCATAATAAACCAAACCTTGCCGTATTCCTTTGTTGAAACGCCGAGGTTTTTTATATCTTTTTTTGCTCGAGAAGTAAAATTAAGTGTTTCAATATTAATTCCTCTTGCGAGTTTGATATTTGAAAACTTATTTACATTTTTTAATATCGGTTTTTGGGTCATATATTTTCCCTTTATGTCTTTACATATCTTTAGATTCATTTTTAATTGATGTTAATAACTCATTGCATTTTTGTATGCCCATGCGAGCTTCTGTAACACAACCTGCGTTTTTATTTATTGTGATTTGAAGTGCTTCTTTATAATACTTCTTTGCAGTGTTTAATTTTTTAATTGCGTCATGGGTACAGCCACAGTTTAATGCCACCCAAGCGTCTTCATAATGCTTGTCAGCCAAAAACATGCGAGACCTAAATTCTTCAAATTCATAACTTGTTATATTGTTCATTTTTAACTCCATTATTCTATTTTATAATTACACCACACAAAGAAATGAAAATCAATAATCAAATTGTTGGTCTTTATTTGAAATTTTATTTAGTGCATACAATATTCTATCATTTAATTCTTTGTGTCCATTAATTGTTAAATGTTCGCCATCTTCGCCAATTTCTAAATCAACGCCAGACACAAATGTGTAGCCATTTTTTTGTGCCAATTGTCTATACAAATAATCAAGTTCTTGGCTCTTTTTTTGACCGCCAACATAGTATTTTTTAGTAATTTTGTTGTTTTCTATAATCATAGCAGGACTTATCAAAATAATTTTTGCGCCTGTTTGTTTTTTTAAGTAATCTAAAAGATTTTTGATATTACTTGTAATTTTAAGGGGAGTGTCGCCATATTCTGTTTTGCAATCATTTGTTCCCAATTGAACAATAATACAATCCAAATCAGAATATTGTTTTAGTTCGTTTTTAATTGTTTTAGACGCATTTCTATCTGCGAGCCATTTGTTTTCGTGGGCAATGCAACGTCCACACAAACCATTTACAAAAACCTCATTATTCTTTGTTAAGCCAAACCACCAACAATCTTTTTGGGAGTATTGTTTTACTATTGCATTTTTAGAATAGCCATCTATATTTGGAACATATCCCCAAGTGTTTGAATCACCATAACATAAGATTTTCAATTTCATTTCCTCGTTTATTATTTTAACACATTTAATCTGAATTTTCAAGACAAAAAATGATTAAAGTAAGTAAATACACTTTTAATTATGCAAAAAAAATTCGGAGATCATCCGAATTTTACAAATTAATTATCAACTCCATTTTTATAAAGCGTATTTTTGCTGTGATTATGCTTTTTTTGTTCATACATTTTTTTGTCCGCCTCAGACATTAAATACATAAAATTGTTATTTTCAATTTTATTAGAGAAGCCATATCCTACCGAAACTGAAATATTTTCTTTTTTAATGGTATTACTAAATTTTTCAAGTCTATTTTTAATATCTTTTTCTGTGCATCTTGGTATAAACGAAACAAATTCGTCTCCACCAATTCGATAACAGTTATGTGCGTTTTCTAAACCAAAGCATTCCTTAATGCATGCGGCAGCGGTGCAGATTAATTTGTCTCCCGCCATATGACCCAGATTGTCGTTAGTTTGTTTTAGGAAGTCAACATCAAACAAAAGAATTGCGAGAGAATTCTCGTTAAAATTACTATCAATTAAATCGTGTTCCATACAATATCTGTTAGGAAGCCCGGTTAATGCGTCATTTTCTGCGGCTTCACGAAGTATTAATTCCAATTTATTCCTATTGTTCCAAAGCCCATTAAATGCGGTTACCAGCTGTTGCATTTCTAAAATGCGTCCAGTTTGTGTTAAGCTTCGATTTTCTCTAATATCTTTTGAATACTTGCGTAATGGTTTTACCATTAAAATACAAAAGTATATGAAAGCGGTGGTTAATGAAATAACAACAACCGTTAGCATTAACCAAAGAACATTTCGCAAAAGAGTAACATATTGTGCGGTTCTTGTTGATTCTATTTCAAATTCATCTCGTAACAACTGATTACATTTATCGATATTTTCAGAAACATAGAATCGCAGATGAGCATATTCATTATCTAGAAGCAATTGTTGTGCGTATTCAACTCTATTTTCGTTTGTCATATCAAGTTCATCTTGTGTTAACTCTATTATAGGAATAGCAGAGAGCTCAGGAATGTTTGGCAGAGGATAAACAGAAGCCATAACAGAAATTGCGTGAATTTGAATTTGCATGATGAGTTCTGAATAATAACTTGCGGTTTCAATGCATAAAAAAACCTCATCGTCAACATCATACTCTCGAAAACGGTTCAATACTTCTGGACTACGGCGATCAGAACTTAACTCAGTCGCATATGTCATAAGTGAGCCGAAATTGGGTGTATGGTCATCTCCAATGGGGGATTTGATATAGGCACCGCATGTTTCATTCATTAATGTGTTGCTGGCTTGCATGCTTGTTGCATCCATCTGATAAGTGCCAGAACGTTGAATTAAATCTGCGAGTTGATTACTTTCATTGTTAATATTTGCAATTAATACCGCAATTGTTACATGTAGTACAACTGTAATTATCAAAAGAGGCAAAGCAAATAGAATAACGGGGATTCCGTTTGTACGATTTTGTCTCATGGTAGTCAAACCCTTATACCTATGAATTGTTTTATATTCAGAACTATAATAACAATTACAATATTGTTGCATATAAAAAAGAAAATGTCAAGTAAAAAATCATAATACTTTATTTTTAATTTTGAAAAAAATTTTGATTATGTGTAAAGAACATACAATACAGAAAATCGTTCAAGTAATAATGTTAATTTTTGTTAATAGTTTTAAAAACCAATCGTAAACATTTTGTTAACAAAAAGAATAAGTATTAAATTCTCGCGGACACGTTTTTTTAGACTAGGAATTAAACTATTTGTAAAATATGGGGAAATCGTGGTTTATAAAACAATATGTTTAGAGGAAATTATTGACAAAAAATTTGGGTTGGGTTCTCAATTAATTCCTTTCGACATTTTTCACCAACACAATAACGTTTGTCGATGCAAATTATGGCTTTCTAGTCACAAGAGCAGAGATAAATTTTCAATTATTAAATTAGAGTATAAAAAAGACACAAATTGTATGTGTCTTTTTGTACTATTATAATTTAGCATTTTTGTGGTTAAATACCAAGATTTTGTAAAATTGCTTTAACATTCCCAGCACCCTGGGTGATTGCAAATTTTAATGTTTTACCATCATTCATTTTTATTACAAGTTTTTTACCAAGCAGCCCTTTAACAGCAGCAGAAACAATGGATTGTTTATCGATTGTGGTTGTTTCAGAGAATACAATTTCTTTATTGTTAAAAGGTGTAACAAATATTGTTGTTCCTTTTTTATAAATAACCTGCATTCCTCCAAATGCCCCACCCAAAACACCAGAGCCGGAATTACCCCAAGCAACAAGACCGTCATCAGCCAATCCTTTAACAGTTAATTCTTCTTTTAATTTGTTCAAACTATATCCCATTTTATTTCTCCTTTAATAACAAGAATGTTTTGCAGCATCGACCATTAGGGTTTTATGCATTAACAATTGTAACATTTTTTACTGTTTTTTCAAAATGATTATACACATTTGTGTTATAAAAAATGGTTATTTTTGTTGATATTCCTTATTTTCATTTAACACAAAAAACCAATAACATAATTGGACAATGCAATGCTTCTATGGACTTGGGTTATTTATTATATCTCTTCCAACCCCACCAATCTGGCATCATTTCGCCAAGTGTAATGGTTTTTCTGTTTTTGTAATCCAACAGGATTTCCATATCTTTATTTTTGTCAGAAAGTTGCAAAAAAAATTCTCGGCACGCACCGCAAGGAGTCCAACCACCGTTGCCATCTGGCACTCCATTTATATAGCAGGTTAGTCGCCTAACAACTTTTTGCCCGCTTTGAATATACATGTTTAATGCGGCAGTTCTTTCCGCGCATAGGGCAATAACGCCACTTGCTCCTTCAATGCAAAATCCACCATAAATTGTTCCATCTTCTGCTTCCAAAGCACAGGCAACATGGTGCGCTGTAATGAATGGTGAAATTTCCTCAGGTGCATATTGTTTTTTTGCCTCATCAATTAATTTGTCCCAAATATCCATAATTAATTTCCTTTACACTGAATGTTTTTTGTTTTTTATATTTAACACAACGTAAAACACCAAGATATACAAGGCAATCAATGCACCGTATATTATTTGATAAGGGAAGGTTATATCAAGGCTTAATGGATCATTAACCAAATACATATAATCCGACCCTGGCAAAATAACAAAATCTAACAATACACCATATGCGAACATAATTGCAAAACATAAAAATGTTTGCCAAATATCATTAAATTTAAGTTTTACAAAACCCAAATTGATAAGTAAACAACTTACAACAAAACCAACTATATGTGAGGTAATAGAATATAAACATGTGAAAGATATGTACATTTTGTTTATACCAACAGCCGGATACAACAAAAATGCAATTGTTGCCAGAAAACCAACAACTGTTGAAAAGTTCATAAGTATTTTATTTTTCGAAAAATACCCAATAATAAGTGTTACAACAGCAACAGAACAAATATGCATAGGAAGCAAAATTTTCAAAATATTCTGCCATGAAAAATCTGTGCATATCGCAAGGTTTACAACTCTTGATGATATTTCAAAAAATAAAAGTATTGAAATCAAAATTGTAAGTAGTATATTTTTTGCTTTTTGACTTTTTCTTGCAAAAACTATTGATAAAACGACAACCAAAACTAATGCTACAGCAAGCATAATTATATGCCTAGTTCCATATAAATATTCTTGCTGTGGAATAGAAGGATTGTTTTCATTTGTCCACCAATCATGAAACGACATTTTTATAACCCCTTTATAATAACATTTTAGAATTCAAGTAGATTATAACATAAAATATTTCATTTTGCACCATTTTTGTATAAAATTACATATAAAATTTTTGCTCCCTGATTTTTTTATTTCAATAAAAAAACGTAAATCCCAGTTCATAAGATTTACGTTATGTTTGGCGGAAAGTTAGGGGGCGACTCGTATAGAAAAGTTGCCGGTGGCAAGTTTTTAGAGAATGAGCAAAGCGAAATGGCAAGCCGGGAGAAACTATGTTTCGGTCAGGTTCCGACAGGAACGAACCCCAGGTAGCTTTCACTACAACGGTTTTCAAGTCTTCTCAATGAAAATTTGTCTTTTTTTATATAACCCCGCCAAAGATTAACAACGAACCTTTTTATCAAGTAAACACTAGCAATTCAAATGTTTTTATCCATTATCTTAATGCTCACTTATTTTACCATTGATTATCAAAGATTGCAAGTAAAAAAACAGTTTTTGGTAGAATTTTGGTAGAAAAAGTGAGCAGTTTTTTATTATCTATAAAAATGTGAACAACAAAATGGCTGTTATTGTTAAAATAAACAATAATGACACCTGTAAAATAAAAGTTCTTTTTTTGGATATTGCTTGTTCATTTTGTTCAAATGATATAATATTTTTTTCAACATAAAAGTTTTTCAATATAACGTTTTCGTTCATATTAGCAATAAAGCCGCCGAAAAGCCATATAATACCAACCCAAAGCATACTCATAGCGGAGTTTGAAAACATACCAAAAAAGTATCCCATTCCTATAAACAAACCTGTCGGAATTGATATTTCTAAAGCTGTTTCAATTGGGGCAATGTATTGATTTTTTATTAAACAGTTTTTTTTGTTTTTTTGTAATGCAAATATCAATGGAGTGACTAACATACATATTCCCACTATCATAATGATAATAGGAATTTTAATCCCATCACTTAAAGGTCTGTTTTCAATAAATCGTCTAATAAAATAACCAATGAAAATACCAATTATAATTAACCCTACTCCAAAAATAACAGAAAGCCAAGTTCCACTTGTGTTAATATGCTTTTCTTTTTCTAAATAATATTTTTCAAATTCTGCTTGAAAATTCAAATTATTATTATATTCTTGTTTTACTTTTCTTAACAATACGATATGTTGTATTGATATGTAAATCATTGCCAAAAATAAAACAAGTGGAATATAAAAAGCTGCAGTATAAGAACTTATTTGTGATTGAACTGTATAAGTCGTAAAATATGTGTTATATATTTGTCCTGTTAAAAGTATTAAACCTGTTATTAAACCCCAAATACCAAGTTTTTGAACTTTATTATTGAAATAATTGATAAGTAAAATCACAATACCAATAATAGAAATGATAACCTGTTGATATGCACTATACTTTAATTCTGGTGCTTGATACAAACTATAAACAACACCTTCATTTATATTAAACACTATTGATGGAATTGAAAAACTAACTATCATTAAACAAATTAACAAAATTAAGTATTGCAAATAATTCTTCCTAAAAGATATATTTTCATTTGCATATATTTCATTATTGTACTTACATCTCTTAAAATATAAAGTCAACGAGAAAACAAGCAATATTAAAGCTAGCATAAACCATATTCCAATCGCTGAAACTTTTGCTATTCCAAAATTGCTGGAAAAATGTTTGCCTAAAATAAATCGTAAAACGATTAGCGAGAACATAAACAATAAAGAAAAAATTGCATTACTTAAATTAAGAGTATTAACATTTTCCTTTTTGGTAAAATAGTTTATCATATTTCTTATGATAATACTGATTGAAGTAATTAAAAGCAAAGCATAACAAATACAAATAAAAGAAGTTATGGTTGTTAAATTTTCATTATATGAAGAAGCATTTAATCCATATAGATAATTCATAAATCCTTCACCCATAAATAATGCTATGATTGATTGAAAACCATTGAATGAGAACTTAATAATTGGATAATCTACAACTGCAAAATTACAGAAAAACAACAAGATTATAATAAAAGACAATCCTGATAAAAACCATTGTCTGTAATTATATAAAAAATTTGAAAAAGTAAACTTGTTTTTTACTTCAACTTCTTTTTGTGGCTTAACATCATTTATAACCTGTTTATCTTCTTCTCTAAAATAATCCAAGGATACATTAAAATATTCTGCAATTTGAGTTAAAACATCAAAATTGGGTTGAGATACATTTTTTTCCCATTTAGAAACTGCTTGTGGGGAAACATTTAGTATTTTACTTAAATCTACTTGAGTAAGATTTTTCATTTTACGAAGTTGGGCTATTTTATCTCCTAACATATATTACTCCTTTTATCTCTTTAACATTGAAATTATATCATAAAAAGTATTAAAAAAGATATTTTTTGACAATATATTCAGTTGAATTTTTATATTTTTAGTTGATTTTAATAAAAACAATACACTTTTCTAGTCAATATTTATATCTTCAAAATCAAACAATGGACTATTAAAGAATTCGATTACTGTCATATTTAAGCAATAAATAATGATAAAAACAGTTCGCATATTCGCTGCATTATATCTAGCATTTAATAAGTTTATCATTGTGTTATGTGATATGCCAGAAAGTTGTTCTAATTTATAAAGCCCGAAATTACTAACAAAAAAGCACCTTCTAGGTGCTCCAATTATGGCGGAGTCAAAGATTGTTTATACGAAACTTTCATATTTACGATTTTAGTTATTATTAATACATTGTTGAAAAAATATAAATATATGCTATAATATAAGCATGCAGATTGAAGAAAAATATTATAAAATGGTTTTTGATAAACCATTAACAAAACGATTATGGGATAAAATGGAAGAACAATGGGCTCGATTAATGTTAATCAGTTACGATGAAAAATATAAATGTTTGGAGTGTTTAGATAAACCAGATCTTCAAAGTATCGATAAATCTTTAGGCATTGAGGTTACTAATATAAAATCTGAATCCGAGGGATACATTGATGGTAATTTTGCCACATATATCAATCCAACAATAAAAGACACAAAACGTACAAATGCGTTACAAAGTTTAAATCGATGTGGTATTCATATTAAATTCCCTGGTACAATGATTAAACATGGAATGAGTGATGATGAAAGAATACAAAATGTAATTAATGCCTATAAGCAAAAAATTGAAAAATTATCAAATTATAAAAAAGCTGGATTTGAAAAATTAGGTTTGTTTTTATTTAATGAGAATCCACCAATAAATCCAAATTATGGAAAACTTGAATCAAAACTAAAAGAAAAGTTTAAAGAACACGATTTTGATATAATCTTTTTGAATGCTGCAAACAGATTAATTATTTTTAATGAAAAAAAAGAATTTATAGGAGAATTTATTATTAATAAAACTGACTATGTAGCGATGGGTTGTAAAGCAAGAGATATTGTTGAACACCTGGAAATAACAAAGAAAAACATTGCTAGCTAATTTAATAAATATTGTTTGAGGAGTAAAAATGAAAAATTATATTAAAATTATATTTGCCATGATTATTTGTTTGCCAGTATTGTTAATCTTTACTGCTTGCGACAATCAAGACACAACTGAAGAAACTGAGGTTTATTCAATTCAGTATGACTTAAACGGCGGCATAAACAACCCTAACAATGTATTCTCTTATACTTGTGAAGATGAGATCGTTTTATATTCACCGAGTCGAAATGGTTATACATTTTGCGGCTGGTATATTGATAGCATTTTCGCAGTAAGCATCAATAGCATTTCAAAAGGTGCAAAAGGCAATATAAAACTCTATGCAAAGTGGCAAGAAAATCAATATTATATCAACTATCATTTAGATGGCGGAACAAACAATAACCCCACATATTATACAATAGAGAGTAATTTTTATTTGAGTGATGCTGTTAAACAAGGATATACATTTGATGGTTGGTATGCCGATAGTGAATATCATAATAAGACAGAAAAAATAAGTAAAGGAACAATGGGAAATCTAGAACTGTATGCAAAGTTTTCCATTAACCAATACACTTTAAGCTTTGAAAGTAATGGCGGAAGTTCTGTTTCCTCTATTACAGATTATTTTGGGACGACAATAATAAAACCAGACAGTCCAACTAAAGCAGGATATCAATTTGTTGATTGGTATACCGACAATAACTTTAACACAAAATTTTCATTTAATAAAATGCCAGCAAGTAATACCAAATTATATGCAAGATGGACAAATGCACTTGCTATGATTAATGAAGATGAAATAACTTCAATTTCTAATTTTATTGATGTGCTGAGCAACTCCAATTCATGGTCAAAAAAAATAAAGTTATATTCCAATATTGATTTAAATAACTGTAATTGGACACCAATTGGGAGTTTTGAGCATTGTTTTACTGGTGAATTTGATGGAAATGGGTATGTAATATCAAATTTTAGAATTAATACCGAAAGTGTGTGTGCTGGTTTTTTTGGGATGATTTCAAACGCTAAAATAAGTAATTTAGGCATTGAAAATATAAGCATCAATTTTTCTCTTACTAATTTAGATTCAGTAACTGCCGGAGCACTAATCGGAAGAATAGAATATTCTGCACAAGTTGACTGTTGTTTTACTACTGGAAGCATACAAATACAAGCACTATCAAGCAGTGTTTCAAATATTTGCGCTGGAGGTTTAATTGGATGCGCCAATGCACATTCTAATACTTCAAACATTAGTATTAAGAACTGCTATTCAAATGTTAATATTGAATTATCAAATAATTCAGCATCATACTCTTCGTTTGCGGGAGGATTTATAGGACAAACGTTTAGAACAATGGGTAAAGTTGATATATTTAATTCTTATTCTACAGGTAGTGTAAGTGCTCAATCAACATCTAGCGATTGTGGAAAAGCTTACGCGGGTGGATTTGTTGCATACGATGCATCCGGAAGTTATCACTATTGTTATTCTACGTCAAATGTTTCAGCTCAATCATCTATAATAAATAATTCATATGGTTCTGCATTTATAGCTAATGCTACAGGCACATCATATGATACATGTTATTGTGATGAAGAACAAAGTGTTTTAGCGGATAATTTAATTGATTCATCATGGATGGAAAAAAACAAATTATACATTTTACAATTCGTTATAAATAATTGGGATGAAAATTTGTGGTTATTCTCAGAAACAAATAACCCGTTATTGAAAATTTTTACAAAAGATTAATATTAAACATTTATTGATCCAAGGTCAGATCATTTTGATTTGACCTTTTTTTTAACATATCTTTTAAATGGAAAAATGATTCCAAAACAATCCCACAAATAAAAATACGAAACAGAGTTCTGTTTCGTACTAGTATCGTTTGGCGGAAAGTTAGGGATTCGAACCCCAGGTAGCTTTCACTACAACGGTTTTCAAGACCGCCGCTTTCGACCGCTCAGCCAACTTTCCATATTTAAGACTTCGTTATTATAACAAACAAAGCATGTATTTGCAAGCATTTTTTTAATATTTTTTTTATAGTAATCAAAAATATATGATTATTGGCACATCAATTTACAGAAAATGACACCGAATTGTTTGACTTTTTCCATGATATATAGATAATTGTAATTAAAGGAAACACCATTTATGAATATTTACATTATGCGCCATGGTACAACCATTTGGAACGAAAAGGGGATAACGCAGGGCAGAACAAATAATAGGTTAAGCGAAAAAGGGATTGAACTAACCAATAAGGTGTCAGAGGAATATAAAGATGTCGATTTTGACATTATATACGCATCACCACTTTTTAGAACGATACAAACAGCAAATATTATGAATAAATATCATAACGTAAAAGTTGTTAAGAATTTAAACCTAATTGAAATAGATCAAGGCTATTTTACCGGAAAACATAAAGATGATTTAACAAAAGAAGAAAAAATTGCCAAGAACAAACGCTTAAATGAATATGGAATGGAAAGTTATGAAAGTGTTTGTAACAGGTGTAAACTATTCTTGAATGAGCTTGTAACAAAATCATATAAAAATGTGTTGG
Organism: Clostridiales bacterium; assembly: GCA_918262735.1. Taxonomy (GTDB): domain Bacteria; phylum Bacillota; class Clostridia; order Christensenellales; family UBA1242; genus HGM11367. Next base: position 324,144 of record CAKJYJ010000003.1, on the reverse strand, counting down.
TTATAACACATAATTGTTCGGCAACACTATTAGAAGATTTAATAAAGGGGATAATAATTGATTACAATAATCCACAACATTTAAGGAATTTTAATAATGCTGAAATAAAAAAGTTTATAATATCAAATAACAATTTGACAGGGTATGGTACAAATATGCTAAAATATCAATGAAGAGCATATTACATTGCAAACATATAGTTTTATTTTGATATGCGAAAAAATAAATCCAGCGAAAGTAAAAGTCGACATAGATATTTTGTTGGTTAATATTTTTAGTTTTTAATAAAAAAAGGTAAAAGGAGAAAAATTATGAAAAAGAAAATCTTTGGGATTTTGTTAACACTTGTTCTTGCTGTAACCGGCTTTGGTCTAGTTGGCTGTGGCGGTGGAAACACCCCAGCACCAGCACCGGGACCAGGCCCAGAACCAGCACCAGAAGTTTCATATGACGATGACACGACTCCAGTTGCAATTGAAGATACGGGGCTAGGGTTCTATTTATTACAATATGATGACTTAGACCAAGATAATATCACACACTACAATTTGCAAGAGGATGTTGGTTTGGCTTTTGTTGATGGGATAACGGGTAACAACATTACCGATCTTGTTATTCCTGCGTACGTTAGAGACGAAGATAACAATACCTATAAGGTTGTTGGAATTGAAAATTTGTTATATACTTTTGATGCTGAAGCCGAAAACGGAGATTGGACTGATGAATTTAATGAAGGTGTAGCAAATATTAAAACAATCACAATTCCATCAACAGTGGATTATTTAGATGAACATATATTTTCAAGCTGGTATTCATATGAAGACCCAGAAAACAGCGAGTCTATGATTGAAGGATATTATTATCTTGAAAGCCTTGAAGGTATTACTCTAAACAACAGAACAGGTTTGATTAATGGATTGTATTATGAAATAAGATATTTAACAGAAGCAATCATTGGCACAGAATATCCAGAAGGGGATGTACCAGACGGGGCTTATGAAACCATAATGGATACATTCTTAACTTATGAAGAGGAAACTGATTTATATTATCTTGGTAACCCGGGCAATCCATATATGTACTTATTTTTTGCCGGCGCTTCATATTATTTAGAAGAAGAACCAGAGGGTGAGTTGGTTGCAAATGTAAATGAGAATTGTGTTGTTATTGGGGAATATGGGTTCCATGCTTCATGCGTAACAAAAGTTAATGTTCCTTCAACACTTAAAGCAATTGGGCAAGGTGCTTTTGGTTACTGCTCATACATAACAAACATGATAATTGCATCAAATATGTATGGGACAGGTGATATTTACGACACTTATTATTGTAATGGGGACAGTATTAATAAATGGGAAATATTAGATAGAGAAACCGCAATTCAAGATTTATGGGATATTGTGCCAGACCTAGGGGGAGAAGGCAACGAAGTTTACTATAACATTGACCCAAATGGTGATGAACGCTGCTATTATTGGGGAAATGCTGAAAACCCATATTTATATTTGGTTGCATATGTGAATAATAATGATGAAATTGGTGAATTCGAAGTAACCATTAATGAAAACTGCAAGGTTATTGGGGGTTATGCTTTTGATAGTATGCCTTTAGTAAGCATTAATCTTCCAGAAGGTTTAACCGCCATTGGTGAAGGTGCATTCTATGGAACTTTACTAGAAGAGGTTGAACTTCCAAACACATTAAAGTATATCGGTTATGAGGCTTTTCATAATTGTGAAAATATAGATGCAATTATTGTTCCAGCATCTGTTGAGTATTTAGATTGCTATTGTAACGCCGCCCTATATTTACAAGGCTTAAAAATGTTTGAGGGTAATGGTTATATTGCTGTGGGTAGTTTCTATATTCCAGTAGACTTAGACTATTCCGATTACTCAGATGTTATTTCACAAAAAGGTTTTGAAAAAGCTGATGACACATTTACCTATGGGGACGTTGAGTACTATAAGTTTAGTGCAATAGAGTAATTTAATAACTAATATATTAAAGGCAGGTTTAATACCTGTCTTTTTAATTGCTGTAATAATTCTTTTTGTAAAGACATTGACAAAAGTTTTATTATAATGTATATTAACGTTAGGTGGCTAGCCAAATGGTCGCTGCGTTATTGTGATGATAACGGAGAGGAAAGTCCGAGCCTTCAAAGGAAGTAATGCCGGTTAACTGCCGGTGGAGGCAACTCTAAGGAAAGTGCAACAGAAAATAACTACCACAGTTTTGTGGCAAAGGTGAAAAGGTGAGGTAAGAGCTCACCGCAGGCGGGAGATCGCTCTGGTCAATGCAAACCCCATTTAAGGCAAGATTAAGTTACCACATTTAGTGTGTCCTTTCACGTGGTACAAAAATATCGCTTGATCGTGTTAGAAATAGCACGGCTAGATAGATGACCATTTAATACAGAACTCGGCTTATAGACTAACCACGTCAATGCAACTTTAGTTGCATTTTTTATTTTTTTATTGACTTATATACATAAAAGTTTTAGAATTGAATTACGAGGTTAAGTATGAAGGAAGTAAGAAGTAGATTTGCACCAAGCCCAACAGGGTATATGCATATTGGTAATTTAAGAACGGCACTATACGAGTATTTGCTTGCAAAACATGAAGGTGGCAAGTTTATTTTACGTATTGAAGACACAGACCAAAAACGTTATGTTGAGGGGGCAACTCAAATTATTTATGACACCTTAAAACAAACGGGGCTTATTCATGATGAAGGGCCAGATAAAGACGGCGGATATGGTCCATATGTGCAAAGCGAAAGAAAAGATATTTATAAAAAATATGCATTAAAACTAATTGATAGTGGTCACGCATATTATTGTTTTTGCGCAAATCATAAAGAGGAGGCTGATTCTGGAGAGGAGACCGTTCAAACATATGGTTACAACAGAAAATGCAGAAACCTTCCAAAAGATGTTGTTGAAAAAAATTTGAGCGAAGGGAAGTCATATGTTATTCGTCAAAAAGTACCACTAGATGGAACAACAACTTTTCACGATGAAGTATATGGTGATATAACCGTTGAGAACAATTCACTTGATGACCAAATTTTGTTAAAAAGTGATGGTATGCCAACATACAATTTTGCAAATGTTGTTGATGATCACTTAATGGAAATAACACACGTTGTTAGGGGAAAAGAGTATATTTCTTCAACTCCAAAATATCAACTTTTGTATGAGGCTTTTGGTTGGCAACCACCAAAAACCGTTCATCTTTCAACAATTATGGGGCAAAACCCAGATGGCACGGTTTCAAAACTTGCAAAACGTCATGGTGCTGTCAGTTTTGCTCAACTGGTTGAAAATGGTTATTTGGTTGATGCAATTTTGAATTATATTGCACTTCTTGGCTGGAGCCCAAAACAAGAGCGTGAGGTCTTTAGTTTGCAAGAACTTGTTGAAATATTTAACATTGACGGTATAGTAAAGACCAATGCTATTTTTGACTATAAAAAACTGGATTGGTTTAATCAAATATATATTCAAAAAATGGCACACGACGAATTTGTTAAATACTCGCAAAAATACATTGTTAATCTTCCAGACTACTTGAAACAAAAATGGGAATTTGCGTCAACGCTTGCACAATCTAGAATAAATAAATTTTCAGATATTCAAGAGATGTTTGCATTCTTAGACCAATACGATGACTTTGATTTGGATTTATTTGAAAATAAAAAGAATAAATTAGATAAAGCACAAAGCAGAGAAATATTGGTTGATTTAGAGGAAGTTCTTAAAAACATTAAAAATTGGGAAGTTGATAATTTGAATCAAGTTCTTCAAGATTACACAAACCTAAAAGAATATAAAATTGGCAAAACAATGTGGCCTGTTAGAATTGCGGTGACAGGGCAGATTATAACCCCTGGCGGTGGTGCCGAGATGTTATACCTTTTGGGTAAGGATGAAGCACTTAGAAGAATTAACCGACAAATTGAAAGATTAAAGTGAAAAATTTTATAAAAAACTTGACTAATTTGCATTTGTAATGTACAATTAGCCAGTGTTTAGGTGAGTAGTTCAATTGGTAGAGCGACGGTCTCCAAAACCGTTTGTTGCGGGTTCAAGTCCTGCCTCACCTGCCAAAGAGCCAAAACCACTAAGGTTATGGCTTTTTTTAGAAAAATTGTGTTTTTTGCAAAAAAATAAAAGGGAAAATATGAAAAAAAGAGTATTAAGCGGAATTAAACCAACGGGTTATGTACACCTTGGAAACTATTTTGGAATGATTAAACCTGCAATTGAGCTTAGCCAAAATAATGACTACGAAGGTTATTATTTTATTGCGGATTACCATGCACTAACAACGCTAGAAAATGCTGAACAAATGCAAGAGTATTTATATAATGTGGCTTGCACATGGCTTGCTTGTGGGCTTGATCCAAACAAGGTCGTTTTTTACAAACAATCAGATATTCCAGAAGACTTTGAACTTTTTTGGATTTTATGTAATGTAACCCCAAAGGGGTTAATGAACAGAGCTCATGCATATAAAGCTGTGGTTGAAAAGAACAATGAATGTGGTGCAGATGTTGATTTTGGCATTAATATGGGGCTATATAATTATCCAATTTTAATGGCTTCAGATATCTTGCTTTTTGGCTCCGATTATGTTCCTGTTGGGCTAGACCAAAAACAACACATTGAAATTGCAAGGGATATTGCTCATTATTTCAATAAAAAATATGGAAGCGTTTTCAATGAACCAGAGGAGTTAATTCAGGAAAGCTGTCAATTACTAGTTGGGCTTGATGGTAGAAAAATGAGCAAGAGTTACGGAAACACAATTCAGTTATTCACAACAGAAGAAGTTTTAAGAAAAACAATAAACAAAATAGTAACAGATAGTAAACTCCCAGGGGAACCAAAAGATGTTGATTGCACATTGAATAAGTTTTATAAACTATTTGTTAGCAGTGAAAAAGCAAATGAATTTGAGGAAAAACTAAGGAATGGTCTTGGCTGGGGAGAAGCAAAAAAAGAATTGTTTGAAGTTGCAAATAACTACATTAAACCAATGAGAGAGAAATATTTTTATTACATGGAACATAAAGAACTTGTTGATAAAATGCTACAAGACGGAGCAAAGCGAGCAAGGGCTGTTGCAAAAGAGTATTTGGCAGAAGTTCGCAAGCTGATAGGAACAGATAAATAAATAGTAAAAATACGTTAATTTATTTGACTTTATGTGCAAAACATAATAAAATTACAATAGGTAAAAGATGCAGTATAAAAGAATTATGTGCCTAGATTATGGTGATGTTAGAATAGGAATTGCGTTTTCAGATTTGCTTCAAACAATCGCAAGCCCATATGACACATACACCAGAGTTAATTTGGAGGCAGACCTAACATATTTTCAGGATTTAGCAAAAAAGCAAGATGTTGAACTTATTGTTATTGGGCTTCCATTAAATATGGATGGAACTTCTGGCAACAGAATTGAAGTAACCAAAAATTTTGGCACAATCCTTTCAAACAGGCTAAACCTTCCAGTTGTTTATGTTGATGAACGATTATCTTCCGTTGAAGCAGAGGATATTTTGGCTGAGGCAAAAGTTCCAGCCATTAAAAGAAAAGGGCTCATTGATAAAATTGCTGCGGGAATTATACTTCAAAATTACCTAAATTCTAGGAAATAAGGAGATTTATATGAAAAAAGAGAAACAAGAACCAGTTGAGGATTTAGACCTTCTTGATGTCTTACTAGATGAAGATAATGAAGATCCCGTAACACTATATGATGAACAAGGAAAAGCGTTTAAGTTTGACCAAGTTGCTGTTATACCACTTGACGATAAGTTATACACAATTCTAAAACCACTTGACGACCTTCCAGGAGTTGCAGATGATGAGGCTATTGTTTTTGCAATTAATGAGCAAGAAAATGGAGAATCTTCATTAATTATTGAAACTGAAGAGTCAATTGCAATGAGGGTTTTTGATGAGTATTATAAACTCTTAGACGAACAAAAAAAGTAATAGTATAAAAACCACATCGGAACGGCAACTGTGTTAGTTGTTGTTGCGATGTTTTTTTTGTAATAAAAATTTTTGTGTTTTGTTGAAAAAATATTGACAAATTAGACCTTGATATTATAAAATATCACCAGTCTTTTGTTTCAAGGGGAAAAATGGATAAAAAAATGCCGAGTGAGCTTGAGGTGATGAAGATGAGCCTTTTTATGAAGGTTATGTCAGATTCAACAAGAGTTAAAATTCTTTATGCAATTAAAGATAAGCCAAAATCTGTTTATGAAATACAACAACTAGTTAATATGTCTCAAAGTGCGGTTTCACATCAACTTGCTCTTCTTAGAGGAATTGATGTTGTGAGCACAAGTAGAGATGGTAACAAAATTTATTATTCATTAACAGATAGTGGTATTTCAAACATACTTGACATTGTAAAAAAACACATATAAAGGTATGGGTGTAAGTCGATTAACAAATTACTTATAACCGATACCTTATTTTTTGTCTAAAATACAAAATAAAGATTAATTAAAAGGAAAATAATAATTAATGTCTACCGTAAGCCAAGAAGAAAAAGATTTTTTAAAAAGTGTTTTGGTTATTCTTAATAAAAAAATGGAAGAAGCCGAAAAGGCAAATGAAACATTCTTAAAAAAAATGAAAGAAAATCAGGCATATATGTGGGAAAGCATATATGAAATGGATAATGCAGAAAAGGCATTTGCACAAAGCCAGATGGATATGCTTGAAAATGAGCAAAAAGAGAGTATTAATCAAATTATTTCTCTAAGAGCATCGTTAAAATCACCATATTTTGGTGGAATCGATTTTGATAAGGGCGACGAGTTTTTATCATATAGAATTGGTCTGCGTGGTGTTAAGGTTGATGGGAAAGTGTATATTGTTGACTGGCGAGCTCCATTTAGTGAATTATATTACAATTTTGATGTTGGTCCAGGGTATTACTATGTTGGTGAAACTCAGGATAGGGTTGAAGGTCAAATTAAAAGCAAAAGGCAGTATAAAATTGAAAATGGAGAATTGGTATTCTGCTTAGAAAGTAACATTAAAATTGATGATGCGGTGCTACAAGAAGTTTTGGCTAAAACGAGCAGTGAAAAAATGAAAAACATTGTTTCAACAATCCAAAGGGAACAAAACGCAATTATTAGAAACGACTCGCCAAATAACTTAATTGTTCAAGGAGTTGCTGGTTCTGGTAAAACGTCTATTGCATTACACAGAATTGCATATTTGTTATATAAGCACAGAAAAACATTAAACTCTAGTTCAATACTAATTATTTCGCCAAATAAATTCTTCTCGGATTATATTTCAAATGTTCTTCCAGAACTAGGAGAGGAGAATATTGCCGAAACTGTTATGGACGAACTAATTAAAATGAATTTGGAAGTAAAAGAAAAAATAGAGTCGAAATCTGAACAGGTTGAAAGACTTTTATCTAATACCTTTGAAATACCAACTGCATCGTTAAAGAGTAGTATGAAATTCTGTGATGACATAAGGGAATTTTGTTATAAATACTTTATGGAAAATTTCAATGCAACCGATTTTATTTATGATGATTTTCTTGTTGCTCCAAAAGAAAAAATTGAACAGCTTTACTTTGATTTGTATAAGGATAAGCCAGTTGCAATAAGAATGGAATGGATTAAAGACTTTATTATGGACATAGTTGAGCCAGAGTTGAAACTTACTTCGGCAAAAGCAAAAAAGATTTTGGCTTCAATGTTAAAAATAACTAATATTTATGATGTTTATTCAACCTTCTTAAAACAGTATTACGGTTTAACTTTTAAGCGTGGAAAGAAGATTAATTTTGAAGACGCAGTTGCTCTTTTATACATTAAACAATATTTGTTTGGAATTAATAAATACAACAGAATTAAGCATTTGGTTATTGACGAGTTCCAAGATTATAGTTCACTAAACTATTACATTGTTAATCAAATGTTTCCATGTATGAAAACAATACTTGGTGATGTTGGGCAAAATGTTGCAGGATATGAAACAACGATTCTTAATGATTTTAACAAACTAGACACAATTAAAAATCAATTAATCACACTTAATAAATCATATCGTTCAACATATGAAATAACAAATTTTGCTAATCAAATAATAAACAGAACTAATGTTGAAATAATAGATAGACATGGAGACGATGTTTCGTGGGAAAAATATTCATCACAAGATGATAAAATTCAAAAAATAATCAATTTTGTTGAAAATTGCATAGAAAACAAACGAAAAACCATAGGAATTTTATGTAAATCAATAAAAAAAGCAGATGAATTAAACAAAATTCTTCAAGGGAAATTAAAATATAACTATTTAACAATTTCAACGCTTTCATACTCTGATGGTGTTATGCTTGCTCCAACATTCTTGGTTAAGGGTTTAGAATTTGATGCTTGTATTGTTGTTGATGTTGACAATGAAAACTATTGCACAGAAATTGATAGACAGGCATTATATGTTGCTTCAACAAGAGCGATGCACAAACTTGAAATGTTATATAATGGTAAAAAGCCATTCAATTTATAGTTGAATAAAAATGTATTTAATATGCACAATATAGAACTATGAGAACAAATTATTTATCAATGATTTTTTCAATAATTCTGTGTTGTGCTTTTTTCTCGTGTATTGTTCCATATCCGAGTTCAAATTCGTTACTTCTAACTAACGCTGAGCAAAAATATATAAATGATATTAATGAGGAAGAAACAAATGTTGGATTAAGCAAGACATCTGTGCCCGTTGTTAATTTGAATTGGTTTGATTATATGGACAGTTATTTCACAAAATATGTAACGGTTAGAGTTATTGATATATATAGCATGAGTGAGTACTTTGTTAAAAGAATGGGCGGGTATAACCATGCTGACGTTCAGGCAATAGACCCCGAAAATACCGCAAAATTCAAAAAAATATATGGGGGAGAATGGAGTTGGGCAAGAAGACCTGTTTGGGTTGAAATTGATGGTAAATTTTATGCGGGCTCAACCAATGGTATGCCACATGGTTTTGACATTCTGGAAACTGGTGAGGGCGGGCACACATGTATTCATTTTTTGGGAAGTAAAACACATGGAACCAAGCGCGTCGACCCAGATCACCAAGCATGTGTTAAATATGCGTTTGAACATGAAAAACTATTAAACGAATATCTAAATGCTCAAAAAAAATGAGGGGCTATCCTCATTTTTTACATTTTTTATTTATAAGTTTTTATTTATCAATACTTCTGTGTGTGAAGAGTAGTCTTCCAAGAATGTCAAATGCTGTGATGGAAATAATCAACATAAGCACGCTAAATACCATGGTCACATTTGGCACAACAGAGAAACTAAACATTCCGGTTATAGAAGAAGTAAAGAATTTATATAGGCCAGTGTTAAGTGATGGAATTAATCTAATCCAACTAGACCTAACTGAACCGGCAATGATTGTTGAAATCAAAAGTATGCCAGATGTTACTGCTGTGCTAACAGTTGTTTGTTTAATTAACATTGAAACTAAAATTGCAAGAGCAATATAGAATACAACATCAACCAATATGCTCAAAATGTATATTAGCATCAGCAAAAGTGGGTTTAATATAATAACACTTTTTGCATTAACAACAACCAAAACGTTTTGCATAGTGAATCCAAATACGGCAACCCCAACAACAAATGATGCAACAAATGAAAGTCCTAGTAGAATTAGTGCAACATTAACACAAGCAAGGAATTTCCCAGAATATATTTTGTTTCTTGTGTATGGTCTTGTTGCAACCATTTTAAGTGTTCCGGCATTTTGTTCGCCACTGATCATTCCACAAGCAAAGAAGATAATAAATATTGTAATTAGCAAAGATAATATTTGCATTGCATAGAAAGTAAAATCATATGCGTTTGTTGATGTGCCACTATTTGAGCCAAAATTGAATGCTCTTAAATATTCGTAGCCAAATGTGTTGTTGTTAAAGAAATATTCATAAGTTGTAACTTTATTATTCAATTCATAAACTGAAACACCAGAAAAACCATTATAACTTGCAATTTGGTCATCTGTTTTATCACCAATTCTAAGAAGCTCAAAGTTGTTTTTAATCAATGTTGAACATATGGTAATATAGTCGTAATACTTGGCAATTTTATCGTTAAGGGTATTAACAACCGCTTTGTCATCCGTGCTTCCTTGTTCGGTGTAGTAATTTATAACATCATCATACAATTCTTTTAATTTGCCAGTGTGCTCTGGTGTGATTTCGCCACTATCTATTGGAATAATAACGTTACTATAGAAGTATTTGTCCAATAGTTCTGTTAGTTTTTCGCTATCGATTTCTATTTTTTCGAGCGATTGAACTTTTATATTCATTCCTTCTATGTTGTATGATTCTTTTATTAGGTCATACCTATCCATTATTTGTTGATTGGTAAATGACTGTAATTGCTCTTGTGTTGGTAGGTTTTCGCCCAAACTTTTTAATCTGCCAAAAATATCATTGTAATCTGAATTTTTTATAAAGATATTTGTGTATTTATCCTTAATTTTTTCCATCATTAAAACACGAACATCTCTAACTTTTTCACTAAATGTTAAAAACTCTTGAGAAATTCTTTGAAGTGTTGCCTCGCTTGGATAAGTAGTGTTTTTAGGTGCATCTAAAATTGTGTTATATAAAACATCATAAAACTGAGTTTTTAACGATTGAAATTTTTCCTTAAATTCACCACAAGTGTCATTTTCTTCATCCAGGTAGTCATCAATGCTTTGTTTAGATGTTAAAAGTTCTGATTCTAAATCTTTGTAATCATTTTCAAAAGCGGTGTATATTTGGCCGGTAAAGCTATAATCATATGTATATTTTGTGCTTGTTGGGTTTGGTTTGTAGAAGGTGAATGAAAGCACAAGAGCAACAACCAAAACTGTTGCCAAAACAAACATACTTGGTCTCATAAATATTTTACTAAGTTCGGCATTTGCCATTCTAAATATTTTTTTCATTTCTTACCCCCTACATTATTCCTGTGCCAGATTTTCCTTCGTTTACAACCGTGAGGAAAATATCTTCAAGAGAAGCATCAACTTCGCCGGCACCAAAAACAGAAATTCTTTTTTCGGTAAGCTTTATAATAATGCGGGCAATTGTTGCATCATCTGCGTTAAACAGCACTTTATTATTACATACTTTAACGGCAATTCTATAATCAGATTCAATAATTCTTCCTGCATAGTTTGGAGCATTGCATTTAATGTATCTCGAACCATATATGCTTGCAGATTGTTTTATTTTATCAATATTATTAACCTCAATTAAATTTCCATTGTCAATAATTCCAATAGTGTCACAAAGAAGTTGCATTTCTGCTAAAATATGACTAGAAATAAGAATAGCAATGCCTTCTTTATGGGCTAAATTTTTAAGAAGAACTCTAAACTCTCTTATCCCATTTGCGTCAAGACCGTTTGTTGGCTCGTCCAAAATTAACAGTCTAGGGGAGTTGAGTAGTGCTTGAGCAACACCCAATCTTTGTTTCATTCCAAGAGAGTACTTACTAACTTTTTCATTAATTCTGTCGGTTAATCCAACAATTGAAACAACTCTATCAATTTGATTTTTGTCTTTTATATTTGAAAGTTTTGCAAAGTATTTCAAATTTTGATAGCCGGTTAAATAATTATAAAACTCAGGAACTTCAACAATGGCCCCAACATTTTTTATTGCATCTTCAAATCTATATTTAACAGAATTTCCGCAAATAAAAGCATCACCACTGGTTATTGTGGTAAGGCCAGTAAGCATTTTTATTGTGGTTGATTTTCCGGCGCCATTTGCACCTAAAAAACCAAATATTTCGCCAGGCATAATTGAAAAAGAAACGCTGTTTACAGCGACTCTTTCGCCAAAATTTTTGGTTAATCCTTTTAATTCTAAAACATTATTCACTAAAAAACTCCTACAAATATATTTTAATTATCGCCTATAAACATTTCATAAATGCTTTCATATGCCGTGTGCGCCTGTTCTTGCCACTTTCTGCAGGCTTCAATTGCGCCTTGTCTTGTTGGTGCTTTTATTTTTACTTCAAATAAAGGCTCATCTTGAATGCTGTCTGAACGGATTTTAAGAACAACGATATATGAGCCATCTTCAGATTTAAAGAAGGTTGAAACGTATTCTTGCGAACGTTTGAAATGCATTCTGTTAACTTTTGTATATTCGGTGATATCTTCTCTAAGTTTATCGTCAATTTTTGTGTAGAAATGGTCAAGACAATTTCTTCCATCATAAGTTATATTGAATCTTACCTCACCATCTTTGCACTCGGTTTTATAAATTAAGTTAGATTCAACAAGTTTGTATAGATAATCCTTGCAATCCATGTATGAGAGCCAATTGTTGCGATAGTAACAAATATCAAAAATGGTGTTCTCGGTTAAAGGAAATTCCATTTTATCTAAAGTAAAAAGTATTATTAGTTTGCATAGCATTGGGTCTTCAACAGGAAGAGTTAATTCTTTTTTCTTTTGCTCCATGCGTAAATTATAACATAATTTAATATAAAAACGCAATAGTATGAATAATAATTGGTAAAAAATATCAAAATATTTGTAAAATAGGAGCAAATTGTGAAAGATTTTTGGATTAGAGGAAAGAATATTGTTATTGTTGGGGCAACAACACTGGTTGGTAGATATTTAACATACAAGTTGATTGAAATATACAACTGCAAAGTTTTTGCAATATCAGAAAATCAATCTGGGTTAGACATAATCACGGATAATGTTGGGGAATATGGGACAAATTTGGAAGTACATTGTTTTAAGACATCATTAGAAAAAAACTGGGAAAATTTTGCCAATTACTTAACGGATAATTCTAAATCTGTTGACATACTAATTAACACAACGGTCAATATACCAAAATTTAATAAATTTGATATGATTGATCAAAGAGAGATTATTCAAACAATGAATACTAATTTTTATTCCAGTGTTTTTTCAACAAGACACTTATTACCATTTTTAAAGAATAGTAGACACGCGGGAATTATCAATATATCTTATCTTTTACACGAATATGGAAATATTGGCTCCAGTGCTTATGTTTCAAGTGCGTCAGCACTACAATCATACACTGAGGTTTTAAGTGAGGAATTAAAAAATGTTTATGTGTGTTTAGTTAAGGTTGGTAGAGCAAAAACGGACATATACGCAAATCAAAGCAAGGAAATAATAGAACGAGTAAGTAAGCGGGTTATGTCTGTTGATAAACTAACGGACAGAATAATTAAGGGCATCTCAAAAAAACATAAACATATTGTTGTTGGAACATATGCACATATAAATGAATTATTTGCTAAATTTTTGCCTGATATAAAAAATAAACTAGAGGAGAGGCGAAGAACGCAAAAAGGAATAAAGCTTATTGACTCTGAATAATTATTCTTAACGATAAAAAACTTTAAGCACATAAAAAGCGGTGGTACGCCACCGCTTTTATCTTATTTTTTGATTTGGTTTATAACTCGACATAATTTGGTTTATTTCGTTTTGCAGATTTAAGCTTAAGTCCTTACTGTATATGTTTTTCATTTGTTGAATTAGAACATTTTTATCAACAGAACCATCTTGTTTTGTTATCTTGAAAGATAAGTTTTTATCACATGTGTAAACTGCATTAATGTTTTTTGACACATCATAGTTATATACCTGTTTGAATGGTATGATTCTGTTATTGTGGTTAGTTCTAAAAACCCCGCTATTAATCATGTTTTTAACGATACTGTTTTTTTCTTCAAAAGGCAATAATCTATAATTAACTTTTATAAAATCATTTGTAAACAATTTTTCGGTTAAAGAATGTGCTTGTTCATAGCCGATAGAGTCGACACCGTAATTTTCATACAGTTTAATAAGATAATTGCCGAGAAGTTTATACTCAGATATATCTCTCACTTTTCCTCCACACCTTTGCCGTATTTTATCAAATTTTGTAATAAAAAGCAAATTTTATAATAAAAAAGTTGATAAAAAACACAAAATACCAGCATTTAATTAAAAAAAATATTGAAAATAATAAAATTTTTATTAATGTTTCGTTGACAACTGATGAATGATTATGTATAATAATAACAACCAATTAATAATTATGCGTAATTTTGCATAAGACAAAAAGAACATAATTTTGGCAAAATAATTCACAAATTTATAAAGGAGGAGTGGTTACTTAAAAATGAAAAATGTTGCTGTAATGGAAATTGGCACATCAAAAATTGGCGTTTTCATTGGCAATAAGGGAATTAATAACACAATTAATGTTATTGGTTCATTTGAACAAAGTTATAGTGGCTACTACAATGGAGAATTTGTGGAGCCAGAAAAGTTGGTTGAGGATATTGGGAATGCTCTTGCAAAAGCTGAGATAAGTGCGGGTGAGAATATCAAAAAAGTTTTTGTTGGAGTACCTGCGGACTTTTGTACTTGTATGACAAAATCATTCGTACGTAGTTTCGGTGATAAGTTTAAACTTGAAGATGCGGACGTTCTTGATATTTATGAACAATCAAATGAACTTAAAGATAATCCTAATTATGTTTTAATAAGTTGTTCGCCAATATATTTTATTTTGGATGATGGAAGAAAACTTCTTAATCCAATTGGGGAAAGAACAAGTAGAATTAGTGGTGAAATTAGTTATATTTATGCAGAAAAACAATTTATTTCAAAAGTCAACGTTGCACTAAGGCAGTTTGGAATAAGTTTGGTGGAATATATATCTGCCACTCTTGCAGAAAACACCTATCTGCTTTCGCCAAGTAAAAGGGAAAATCCAAGTGTTATAATTGATTGCGGATTTATATCTTCATCGGTGTCAATAACAGAGGGGAATGGACTAAGGCTTTTGAATTCATTTTCTGCTGGGGGTGGACAGGTTGTTAGTGACCTTAGTGAGTGCCTAAACATTTCATATAGAGAAGCGGAAGAACTGAAAAAACAAATTGTTTTGTCTGTTGTTCCTGAACTTGGTGATGGGTATGAAGTTCATAGGCAAAATCAAACAATACCAATTTCTATGGTTGAAGCAAATGAAATAGTTTGTGCAAGATTAGATATGATTTGTTCATTAATTAATCGTTGTTTAGACACAATTCCCAAAAATCAACTATATAAAATGCCATTTTACTTGACAGGCGGCGGAATTTGTTTTATAAAAGGAGCGAGAGATTATTTATCAAAGACCTTTGGGGTAAATGTTGAAATAATATCTCCACCAAGCCTTCAATTCACAAAACCAAATTATTCTGTTGAACTTGGTCTTTTGAATATGGGTATAACTCAGGAAAATAAGCGTAAAACCAATTGGTTTTTGAACTTAATAAAAAAAATAACAAAAAGATAAAAAAGGGAGTAAATAAAAATGTATAATAATTTAAATGTTGGGGCGGTAGCAAATATTAAAGTTATAGGTGTTGGTGGCGGTGGAAATAATGCCGTTAACAGAATGATTGATGCAAATATCACAAGCGCACAATTTGTTGCAATCAACACAGATAAACAAGCACTTTTGCTTTCTAAAGCAGAGCACAGGTTGCAAATCGGTGAAAAATTAACACGTGGTCTTGGTGCTGGGGCAGACCCAGAAGTTGGTCAAAAGGCCGCAGAGGAATCCAAGGCAAGTATTTCTGAAATGTTAAAAGATTGTGACCTTGTTTTCATAACAGCCGGAATGGGCGGTGGAACTGGAACTGGTGCTGCACCAGTTGTTGCCCAAATTGCAAAAGAAATGGGAATATTAACAATTGCAGTTGTAACAAAACCTTTTGGTTTTGAAGGAAAAACAAGAATAGACAATTGTGAAAAGGGTCTTGAAAATTTAAGAAAATATGTTGATACATTGGTTATAATTCCAAATGATAAACTATTAAAACTTGTTCCAAAAGGAACACCAATCATTGAGGCATTTATGTATGCTGATGATGTTTTGCGTCAAGGTATTCAAGGTATTTCTGACTTAATTGTAACACCAAGTTTAATCAATTTGGATTTTGCCGATGTTCGTTCTGTAATGAAAAATCGTGGACTTGCTCATATGGGTATTGGTAGATCAAAAGGCGAAAATAAAACGATTGAGGCTGTTAGACAAGCTGTTTCTAGTCCACTTCTTGAAACAACAATTGAAGGCGCAACGGGCGTTATTATCAATGTGAAAGGTGGATTAGACTTACCATTAGATGAAGTTTATGAGGCTGCCGACCTTGTTAAAGAAGTTGTTGATGCAAATTGTAACATCATCTTTGGTTCAGGAATTGACGAATCGCTTAATGACGAGGTTGAAATTACAATTATTGCAACGGGTTTCCAATCTGAGAATCACACTCTAGAAGATAAAAATCTTAACAAAGTTAAACAAAATGTTGAAGCTGTAAATAATTTTTCAAATAGAAGATATGATGGTTTTCCAATAGGTAGAAATCCACAACAACAAGAAACTGCATACACACAAAAAGAGCCAAACGCTTTTGCTAAACCTGAAGTTAAGGCAAATTTTGTTAACAATGATGGTGTTCAAACATCAAGGCTTGAAGTTCCAGATGATGTTATTCCACCATACTTAAAAAAACTTAGAGAACATAGATAAATAATTAAAAAAATACTCCCATTCCATTGCACTCACCAACTGTGGGCTTGATTTACCGTGTAGTAATTCAAGATTGCGTCGCAATTGCAATGGTTTTTTTTTGCAAAAATTGAAAACTTGTTGATTTTTTTAGCTGTTTTTGCTAAAAATTAAAGTATGGAAATATTACTAAATATTGGTTTATTAATTTTGGGTCTCGTTTTTCTAATAAAAGGGGCTGATTTTTTTGTGTCCGGAGCAAGTGCAATTGCAAAAAAATTAAAAGTTCCAGCAATAATAATTGGTCTTACAGTTGTTGCAATTGGCACAAGTTTGCCAGAACTTGCGGTTAGCGTTTCAAGTGCAATATCGGGAAGTGTTGATATGGCAGTTGGTAATGTTATTGGTTCAAATTTATCAAATATGCTTTTAATATTGGGAATTGTTGCCACTATTTCTTGTGTTAAAGTTAAAGAATCAAGCAAAAAATTTGATTTTCCAATGTTA
This sequence comes from Clostridiales bacterium, assembly GCA_918262735.1. Lineage (GTDB taxonomy): Bacteria > Bacillota > Clostridia > Christensenellales > UBA1242 > HGM11367. The sequence continues at coordinate 306,991 of CAKJYJ010000003.1, read as the reverse complement.
ATTTTAGTTACAGGTTTATTATTGATTTTTTCTTGTGATATTTTATTAAATGGACAGGAAAATAACATTATTTCCAGAACTGAAAGCATCATATTGCTACTTATCTTTGTGTACTATATTGTTAAAAACGTTAAAAATGCAAAAAATGGGCAAAAAGAGGAAAAAACAGAGCAAAACGAAAATGCAAAAATCCTAAAAAATTGGCAAATTGTTGTTTATGTTATACTTGGTCTTGTTGCTGTTGTTTTTGGGGGTGAATTTGTTTCTAGGTCTGCCCAGTTTTTAGCAATTAAGGCTGGAATGAGTGAAACCCTTGTGGGATTAACTATTGTTGCTCTTGGAACAAGCCTGCCAGAGCTTGCCACCTCAATTATAGCTTCAAAAAAGGGAGAGTCAGACCTTGCTGTTGGAAACATTATTGGTTCAAACATTCTAAATATAGTTTTAATATTGGGGGCGGTTGGAACAATAACAAACATTAGTGTTTCAAGTGAATTAATTATTGATTTATTGATTTTATTTGTACTAACATTATTTTTTGTGTTTATTGCAATTAGAAAAATGCAAATCACAAGGTTGTGGGGAATTGTTTTAATAGTTTTGTATGTTTTGTATATGACATACGCAATTTTAAGGAATTATTTGTTATAAATAACAAAGTTTGAATATTTTGTAGAAACTAATTAAAAATTTATTTGCGCTATACTTGTTTATATGCTATACTCAATGACATGGCTAATAAAAAAATACCAGTTAGCGCTAATTTGGAAAAACTTGCGTTAAAACTAAAGAATAGAGCCGAATTATTTATCGTTGGGGGGTATGTTAGAAACGCCCTCATGGGTTTTTGCGCAACAGATATAGACATTGCCAGTGAAATATCACCATCCGAGTTAAAATCACTGCTGAAATACAGCGATTTTAAGGTGGTTGACAAAAGCAAAAAAATGGGAACCGTTTTAATTAAAATTGGTAATGAGGAGTATGAACACACAACTTTCAGAAAAGAAATATATGATGATACTGGTAGGCACACTCCAGATATAACTGAATTTGTTTCCGACATAAGGGAAGATGCAAAAAGGCGAGATTTTACATGTAACACAATTTATTATAGTGTTACAAGGAATAGGTTTGTTGACATATATTCTGGTGCTTATGACATTTCTAAAAAAAGAATAAAATGCGTTGAAACCCCATCATTTGTTTTTATTAATGACGGTCTTAGAATTCTTAGAATGATAAGGCAGGCCTCAGAGCTAAATTTTAAGATTGAAAAGTCAACATATAACACAGCAAAGCAAATGGTTTATAGGCTAAAGGATATTTCTGGACAAAGGAAATATAACGAGTTAAAACTAATGCTTGAAGCTGATAGAAAATATGAAAACAGTCGTCCAAATTCACATATTAGAGCTATGGAAATGTTTAATGATTTGGGCATTTTTCCAACTTTTTATGTTCCTTGCAATAAAGTTAAATACACAATGCTTAAAAGCGTTAAAGAGGAAGATAGATTTATTGCTTTATTAATCGACATTGTGAATGCGGTCAATCCAGATTGTGTTGATTACTATTTAAAAGACCTGCTTGGAAGTAAGGGTTTGTGCGTTGGTAGTAAAAATTTGGACTATTGTTCAAAAATTGTATGTGGGTATTTTGATGCACTAAACAGAAGAGGAAATAAAGAGTATTTCTTCAAATATTTTGATAATTTTAATGTTATACGAGAGTACTTAAAGTACACAAACAGAAAACTGTATGAAAGATACAACTTCTTCTACAGATATTTGCTTAATCAAAAAATACCAGTAAGAATTAAAGATTTATGTATTGATGGCAATGATATTAAAAAAGCATACCCCAAAATTAAAGAAAAAGACATTGGGGATATTCTGAAAAGATTGTTGGATGAAGTATTTGAAAACGAAGTTGAAAATGAAAAGTCTAGCTTATTAAAAGAGGTAAAAAATATTGATTGCGTTGGAAGTTATTAGTCTGTGTGTAATTGTTATATTGATGGGCATCAATATATATTTTTTGTTGTCTAAAAAAAGCAGCACATTCGGGGTAACTCAGCGTGATTATATGGAGCTTAGAAAATATATTCAGATGTGTTTTGATGAGCAGAATAAACTGAGTGAGAGAATTAATAATATCATTATTAACAGCATGGCATCTAATAATGATAGTGTAATAAATTCAATAACAAAAAATGCATCTCTTGAACTTCAACAATTAGATGCAATTATGAATAGACTGACAAAGATTCTTGAAAATAATTCAGAGAGCATGAAAAATGCGACTATCGTTTTGCAAGAGGGGCTTGTTAGACTTCAAAACGACAATGAAAAAAAACTTGAACAAATGAGGCAGACAGTTGATGAGAAATTAAATGCAAGTTTAGATAGGCGACTTTCAGAATCGTTCAACATTATTAATCAACGGCTTCAAAGTGTTTATGAGGGACTTGGTGAAATGAAAAATCTTGCCAGTGGAGTCGGAGACCTTAAAAAAGTTTTAACAAATGTAAAAACTAGAGGTATTTGGGGAGAGGTTCAGCTTGGAAATTTACTAGAACAAATGATGTCTCCTGAACAATATGCTTCGCAGGTGGTTATAAAAGAAGGCAGTTTAGAACGTGTTGACTATGTTATTAAACTTCCGGGAAGTAACAATAATCAAGTTTATTTGCCGATTGATGCAAAATTTCCAATTGAAGACTACCAAAGGTTATGTGAGGCAAGTGAAAAGGGAGATGTGACAGAAATTGAACAATGCTTAAAGGCATTAGAAAAACGCATAAAAGATGAAGCAAAATCAATTAAAGAAAAGTATATTGAAGTTCCAACAACAACCGATTTTGCTGTAATGTACCTTTCAATAGAGGGGCTGTATGCCGAGGTTTTAAGAAGACCTGGGCTTGTTGAAGCGTTGCAACGTGACTTTAAAATCACAGTTTGTGGACCAACAACACTCGCATCTCTTCTAAACAGTTTACAAATGGGATTTAGAACACTAACAATTGAAAAGAGGTCTAGCGAGGTGTGGAATTTACTTGGAACAATAAAACAAGAGTTTGGTAAATTTGTTGAATTACTTGCAAAAACCCAAAAGAAGATTAATGAGATTTCAAACACAATAGATAACGCAACAAAGAAATCAAGAACAATTGAAAGAAAACTGAAAAATATTGCGATTGATTCATCAAATGAAGTTTATGATGTTTTGGAAGATGGCACCGATTTATTAGATGTGGAGGAAAGTGATGAATAAGCTGTATAATAAATGGTTGAATATTGAAGATAAAGAGATTAAAGAACAGCTACAAAAAATGACAGACGAGGATATTAATTCAAATTTTTGTGGAAAACTTGAATTTGGAACCGCTGGACTGCGTGGAATAATGGATTTAGGAACAAACAGGTTAAACAAAGTTAATATTTGTAAACTTGCAAATGCCGTTTTAATTTATTTTCAAAAAAAGGGGTATAATCGAATTGTTATTGGGTTCGACACAAGAAACAATTCAAAGGAATTTTCTAAAATTTTTGCAAAAGTGTTGGCTGATGGTGGGGTACATGTAAATCTATACAATCATTTTGTTCCAACTCCTGTTTTAATTTTCTCAATAGGGCAAACAAAATCAGATATGGGAATAATGATTACCGCAAGCCACAATAGAAAGGAATATAATGGAATAAAAATATCTGGTTGTGATGGAATTCAAATTTCTGGTGACGTTGAAAAGGAAATTAATAAATTATATTCAAAACTAGATGAAGTTGAACTCTACAACAACTATTACTTAACGAAAAAACACAATAATAGAAATATTCACGGAATATCTAACAGGGTAAAAAAGAATTTTTTGGGTGAATTTTATAAAAATAGGCTTAATTCATCATTAAACATAATATACACGCCATTAAACGGTACGGCGTATGAGTATGTTATTAAAGCACTAAAGGGAACCGGGTTTAAAAAAATAGTAACGCCTTTTAGCCAGAAACATGCGAGCGGAATGTTTAAAACATGTCCATATCCAAATCCTGAAATGGTAGATTCTTATAAAGAAAGCCTTAAAAAAACAGATATGTTTGATGCTGACGTTATTGTTGCAACCGATCCAGACGGCGACAGAATGGGGGCAATGATAAAGAGCACAAAAGGATACAGACAATTAACTGGTAATGAGATTGGATTCTTATTCTTAAACTACATTTTTGAGAACAATGAAAGAGAAAAGAACAAATTTGCCGTTTCAACAGTTGTTTCATCTCCAATGTTCTTTAATATGTGTGATTACTATGGAATAAAATATGAGAAAACGCTAACCGGATTCAAAAATCTTGGTCGTGCAAAAGTTGCTCTTGAAGATAAATATGGCAAAGATGGCTTTATTATGGCATATGAAGAAAGTTGTGGCTATATTGTGAAAGACAATTTTTATGATAAAGATGGTATTTTTGCATTACTAAAATTCTGTGAAATTGCAAGTTATTTGAAGAATTCTGGAAGCTCTGTTGAAGAATACTTAAATGAAATATACTCTAAGTTTGGCAATATTTATTCATTAAACTCACACATTATTTTTGATGGTGAAAATGCACTTGAAAGAATGAATGAAAGTGTTAATCAGTTAAGAGAAAAAGGTGTTAAAGTATTCTTAAAGAGAAAAATAACAGAAGTTGTTGATTATTTAACCGATAAAACAGGTTTGGAAAAATCTAATTTTATTGAATACAAAACAAAAGATTTTTCATTTATTATAAGACCAAGTGGCACCGAACCTAAATTAAAATTTTATATCCACGCAAGTGGAAAAACTTTAGATGAGAGCAAAAAGCTTGCAAATGAAGTTGTTGAGGCAATCAAAAAGGAATTGTTTGGAATAGAGTAATTAATGAACAGCATTATTAAGGAAAAGTTAGATAATATTTCAACAAACAGTGGCGTTTACATCATGAAAGATGAAAATGGCACTGTTATTTATGTTGGTAAGGCAAAAAATCTTAAAAATAGGGTCAGCCAGTACTTTAATAATTCGCACAAACTAGCAAAAGTTCAAGCGATGGTTGAACATGTTTGTGATTTTGAGTATTATTTAACTCCATCTGAACAAGATGCTTTTGCACTAGAAAACAATTTAATTAAAAAATATCAACCTTTTTATAATATTTTATTGAAAGACTCTAAAACATTTGCATATATTAAAGTTAACTTAAAGGATGATTTTCCATATTTTGAAGTAACCAGAAAAATAAAAAACGATGGTTCAAAATATTTTGGTCCATATATAACAGGTGTTTCTGCAAAAGATGTTCTTAATCTATTAAACATGGCGTTTCCGGTTAGAAAATGTAGGCAAAAGTTTGGTAAAAATGTTAAAAGGGCATGCTTAAACTATAGTATCGGTTTGTGTAAAGCTCCCTGTATGGGTTATGTAAGCAAAGAGGAGTATAATAAAATTGTTCATAATGCAATGGATTTTTTACGGGGTAATGACCAAGAAGTTGAACAAATAGTAACAGAAAAGATGAACAACTTTGCAAGCGTTGAAAACTTTGAAAAAGCATTAGAAATGAGAGATAATTTAAGAATTATAAAAAAACTTAAAGATAAAGTTGTTTCTAATATTCCAAAAGATGTATCATATGATGCATTTGCCTATATTACCGATGATGAGTTTGGTGCGGTTTGTGTTTTAACTATTAGAAGTGGAAAAATCCTTGGAGTGCAGGACTATTCAATTATGGACGCATCAATTTCACCGGTTGAAAGTTTACAGGATTTTATTGTTGCATACTATTCAAATAAAAGTTTGCCAGATGAAATACTAACCAATATCAATTTAAATAATGACGATTTTGTTGATTTTCTTAATGTGCAATATGGCACAAAAACGCAGGTTTCTTGTCCAAAGATTTCAACGAAGGCAAATATTATTAAAATGGCAGAACAGAATGCTCAGGAACATTTATATAAAAGAGTTAGAGAAGATAAATTAAAGTTCAGACGAACTGTTGGGGCATTGATTAATCTAAAAAATACACTTGAACTTAAAGCTATTCCCAAAAGAATGGAATGTTATGATATTTCACATATTAGTGGCACGAACAAAGTTGCAAGTATGGTTGTTTTTATTAATGGTGAGGCTAGTAAAAAACTGTATAGAAAGTTTAAGATAAAATCGGTTGAAGGTTCGGACGATTTTGCATCACTAAAAGAAACATTAGAGAGAAGATTAAACGAGCTTAAAAAGGGTGAAGATGATAGTTTTTCAAACAAGCCAGATTTAATTATCATTGATGGTGGAAAAGGGCAACTATCTAGCACATATGAGGTTCTAAAAGAAACGGGGTTCTCAGATATTAATATAATAAGTCTTGCAAAACAGTTTGAAGAGATTTATGTTGTTGGTAATAAAGCACCAATCATACTAAAACGTTCTAGCGATGAGCTAAAACTGCTTCAAAGAATAAGAGATGAGGCACACCGTTTTGCGATAACTTTTCACCGAAGCATAAGAAATTCATCACAATTTCATGACCCATTAGATGAGATTAATGGCATTGGGCTTAAAAAAAGAATTGCACTCTACACTGAATTTAAGACATTAGAAAATATAAAGAATGCCAGCGTTGATGAGTTGTGTTTAATTAAGGGAATTAATAGAGAGCTGGCAGAAAAAATACAAAAACACTTGAAAGGAGCAACAAATGAGTAAATTATACTATAAATATGGCGTTATGGGTAGCAGTAAAACAGCAAGTGCCTTAATGTGTAAGTTTAACTATGAACAACAGGGGTTTAGAGTACTTTTACTTAAAGCCGATATGGACAACCGAGATATATCTGATGGAAAAATAATTGTTAAGTCTAGAATTGGTTTAAGTTCGGCTTGTATAACTTTTAATAAAAATGAAAACCTGGTTGAGTTTTTTAACAAATTAAATGCTCAAAACGATTATGATGTTATAATTGTTGACGAGTGTCAATTTTTAACAAAAAAGCAGGTTGAACAACTAAAAAACTTATCAATTGAATACACCGTTTTGTGCTATGGTTTATTAACAGATTTTAAAACCGAATTGTTTGAGGGTAGCAAACGATTAATTGAACTGGCGGATAGTTTGCAAGAATTAAAATCGGTTTGTTCTTGCGGACGAAAGGCAAATGTGAACGCAAGATTTGTTAATGGTGAACTATCAACCGAGGGCGACGTTGTTGCTATTGAAAAAGACGAAATAAACTATCAACCAATGTGTTACATATGTTATTGTAAATTGTTAAAAGCAAAGGAGAATAATAATGGCTAAAAGAAAGAGTAAACAAATAAGAAAAGTTGTTAAAAAACTTGATAGAACGACTATGGTAATCTTATGTATTTTTTTAATACTTGGGGCCGCCGTGGGCGTTGGAACGTCATTATTTGTTATGAGGAATGATGTTTTTGCAATTAATGGCGAAACGGAAATAACATTGAATGTTGGCGACGAATATGTTGAAGGTGGTGCAAAAGCAATCGCCTTTGGAAAAGACATTTCCGAAATGGTTAATATAGACGGCGAGGTTGACACTCAAAATGAGGGTGAATATATTATAAAATATACTGTTGATAACTTTAGATTTAGAAACTACACACTTTATAAACTTGTTAAAGTTGTTGGGGAGGAAAACAATGACTAATGGCTTTTTTAGATTTGTTATAATGGTTTTTGCACTGCTTGTTGGCGCAGTCGCAGGTGCAAGTGGATATTTTATATACAAAACGAATGATGAAATATCACATATTGAAGTTTATGTTGCTGGTGACATTAGTTTTCATTTTTTAGAGCTTGGAAATGAACATACAGGGGATTGTACATATATTAAGGCTGGAGATGTGGACATTTTAATAGATGCTGGGTCAAAGACCGATTCAATTCCAACAATAACATCATATATTAATAATTATGTTAAAGACAACAAGTTAGAATATGTTATTGTTACGCACGCCCATGAGGATCATTATGCCGGTTTTGCAACAAATTCAGGAGCTAATAGCATTTTTGACTTATATAAAGTTGGAACAATTATTGATTTTGCAAAAACAAACAAAAATAGTACAAATAAAATGCATGGCAACTATTTAAGAGAAAGAGACGAGGCGGTAGCCAGAGGTGCAGTGCATTACACAGCTTTAGAGTGTGTTAATAATCAAAATGGGGCTCAGGACATATATAGTATTTTTGGTGACATAACAATGAAGATATTAAATCAAAAGTATTACACAGAAGAATCTGAAACAGAAAATGATTATTCGGTTTGCACACTATTTACACAAGGAACAAGAAACTTTTTATTTACTGGTGATCTTGAAAAAGATGGAGAAGCAAGTTTGGTGTCATCAAATGAATTGCCTCATTGCGAACTATATAAAGCTGGTCATCATGGTTCAAAAACAAGTTCTAGCACAACGCTTTTGCAGGCAATAACGCCAGAAATATGTTGTGTTTGTTGCTGTGCCGGAAATGTTGAATACACACAAGACAATAATAATAGATTTCCAACACAGGATTTTGTTGACAGAATAAGCCCATACACCGATAGGGTGTACGTAACAACGCTTGGAAGAATAAAGTATAATGACGAAAAGGGTAAATACGAAAATGATGGCTTTGAATCAATGAATGGTAATATTATTGTTTCATCATCTAGTAAAGGTGTTAGTGTGGAATGTTCAAACAATAACACAAAATTAAAAGATACAGTTTGGTTTGCCAATAACAGGGTTATGCCAGAGGCATGGGCAGGATAAAAAATATGTCAATATTGAATTGTTATTATATTTAATGTAAGTTGAATATGGCAATGATTGATATTGACTTTTTTATTTTATTTTGATAAAATAATGACAAATAAAGGAGGTTTGTTATGGCATTTGATAATGAAAACGAAACAGGGCTTATTAATAATTTAGACCTTGAATATGAGAATTTTAACAAACAATTTGATGAAATTATCTCTAATGATAAACCACATTATAACAGGTCAACAAATCAAGCCTCAAAAAAATTATTAGAAGATGGTAAGTTAGCACAGAACATTAGTAATGATATTTTTGTTGAAAGAGAGGAATATGATAAAGTTTACAACTCCTTGTCAGAAAATGAAAGATTAAACATCTCAGCACAAAACACAAAAAACGTAAATAAATTTGCAAAGGCAATAAAACAAAAAACTGTGTTTATTGACACCAAGAAGGGTGGTGATAACAATGAGTAAGGTTAATGTTGTGTTGGATTCCTGTGTGTTCTTTTTTAGTTTGGGGTTGTTTGATGTTTACAAGAATTCGGGCAGAGATGAATTTAATGCACAAATTAGTATTTTAGAGAACGACATTAATGATATTAAAAGTCAGTTAATACAGCTTGTTGGAGATAAATATTACAATAAGCACAAAAATGATTCATTTGAAAAAATGCTTGACGAATATAAATCAAACATCAACTCATTAATAAAAAATGCTGAAAAAATGATTGACGCATACACAGATTTGGTAAATGGGTTTACTCGTGATGGCAGTGGAAATAGGTTACCAATTAATCTTCCACCACAAGCAATAGAGCAAAAAAAGCATAAAATTGAGGAATTAAAAAACCAAAAACAAATTCTTGAAAATGTATACAAAACATATATAGAAATAAAAAATGACTATAAAACGCTAACACAACAATTATATGCCGGAAAAGTTATTGAAAGGTACTTAAATGGAGAAATTGGGCTATGCCTTGTTGAAGATGGATATAGGGAAATATTAAATCATATTGGCTCAGATGATGAAATGGTTAATTTTAAGACTTTTTCACAACAAATGATTAATCAATTGTTGTCGGAATGCATATTGGTTAGCATTAGAGAAAAAGATGTTTTAGATGCCGTTGAAACCCTTTCAAAAGAATATAGAACAACATACATTACAGATGGTTCCAGAATGAAAGATGATATAAACTCACTTGGGGCTTATGGGGACTCAAGAATAATGGCTGAGGCGAATCTTGCAGGGGTGGTTCTTTTAACGTTCAATAAAAAAGATTTTATTTCTAATAAATCAGGGGTTTATAATAATTCACAGATTAGAGAAAACACTAATTTGGTTAACAATATGCTCAGTCAAATAACGTCGGACGCATTGCCATACACACCAGAAGAGTTCATAAAAGGTGAATACAAACTTCCAGCAAGGCGAAGTGAAAAGTTTGGGCTTGTTCCGGTTAAACAACAATCTCAGACCAATGGAATTGTTGAGTTGTGTGTCCAAAACTAATATGTTACATTAATTGACAATAATCTTTGTATGTGATAGAATAAAATAGAAATTAGGGGGAAATATGGAAAAAAGAAGATTATACTATTTTGTACTTTCATGCGTAACAATTGCAATGCTAGCTCTTTTATCTTTTGCGAGTATTAACAATTTAACTCATTGGGTAGACTTGTCTGCATACGGCCAAATAATCGAATATGTAAGTAGATTTGGGCCAATTGTGCTGGTGTGTTTGTTCGCATTTGCAAGTTTATTTGGCAAATTGATGTCAAAAATATTATTTGTGGTACTTTTATTATTATTAGTTGTATTTGCATTGTGTATTTTTGCACCAAACATCATCACATCACTTTTTGCAGGAACAACAAGCACAGTATTTTTAGGATAGGATTTAATGAAAAAATTATTTGTTATTGATGGTAATAGTTTAATTAATAGAGCATTTTATGCATTACCACTTTTAGCTGACTCAAACGGTGTTTATTCAAACGCCGTTTTTGGTTTTATTAATTGTTTAATTAGGTTAATACTACAGCACAAACCGGATTATATTGCTGTGGCGTTTGACCATGCAAGAAAAACTTTTAGAAATGATATATTTGAAATGTATAAGGGAACCAGAAAAAAAACACCGGACGAACTTGGCATGCAATTTCAAATTCTAAAAGATATATTAAAATCAATGAACATTACATGTATTGAACAAGAAGGAATTGAGGCAGACGACATTATTGGCACAATCGTCAAACATTCTGGTTGTGAAAATATTATTATAACTGGTGACCGAGATAGCCTTCAGTTAATTGATAACAACACAAAAGTATGGTTAACACAAAAGGGCATTTCTGAAATTAAAGAAGTTAATTTGAATAACATAAAAGAGCTTTATGGGTTAACCCCGGCTCAAGTAATCGACTACAAAGCTCTTGCTGGCGATAGTTCAGATAATATTCCAGGCGTTAGTGGTATTGGAGAAAAATCAGCAATTGGATTAATAAACCAGTTTAATAATATTGATAACATATATGCAAATTTAGATGGAGTTTCAACAAGAATAAGAAACAATCTTGAAAACGGAAAAGAAATGTGCTATATGAGTTACAAACTTGCAACAATAGTAACGGATTGTAAAATTGATTATAATGTTGATGAATTCAATTATGATTTTCCTTTTGGCAGAGAAACAAAGGAATATTTTGAAAAATATAGTTTTAAGTCATTATTGAAAAAAGATGATATTTTTTCCGATGAAGTAAAAACAAACAATGATGTTGAGGAAATAAAAAGTAATGCTAGTTTTTTAGATATCATTAATAAATTTAATGGCAATTATATCTGTTTTGATTTACAGAATAATTACTCTTTTGCATTTAATGGTTGTGCATATAAGTTGCAGATGGAAAGGTCTTTGTTTGATTTGGATCCAATTGATGATGCCGTTGTTATTGAAAAGTTAAAAAATATTGCAGAGGATGAAAATGTATTAAAAATTGTTAATGACTTGAAGACCCATATGCACATTTTTAACACAAATAAAATAACAAATGTTTTTGATATTAATTTAGCAGATTATGTTTTGTCTAATGGCAAAGGTGGCAACATTAATTCAGTTTCAGATTATTACAATGTTTATTTAGCACAAAAACAAGAGATAGAAAAGAATGATATGACCAATCTTTACTACAATGTTGAATTACCATTAGAGTATGTTTTGTATGATATGGAAGAACTTGGTTTTAAGCTTGATATTAATTCGTTAAACGAACTAAAAACAAAATATGGCGATGAAATAAAACAAATTGAAAAAGAAATAGTGTCATATTCAGACAACAAATCATTAAATGTTCGTTCGGCAAAACAGTTATCAGATTTTTTGTTTAATGAATTAAAAATTTCAGATAAAGGGAATAAAAAGCATTCAACAGGGGTTGAAATATTAAACGAACTGGTTGACCAACATCCCGTTATTACTTTAATTTTAAGGTATAGGAAAATTCAAAAACTGTATTCAACATATATTGAACCATATCTTAGCTTAATTGATAAAAACGGAATGATTAAAACAATTTTTAATCAAACATTAACCGCAACGGGAAGGTTATCTTCAAGCGAGCCAAATCTTCAAAACATTCCCGTTAGAGATGAAGAGGGAAGATATTTAAGAAAGATATTTATATCCAGATTCAATGGCGGAAAAATTATGTCTGCCGACTATAATCAAATTGAATTAAGGCTTCTTGCAAATTTTTCAAAAGATGAGGCTATGATAAATGCCTATAAACAGGGCACAGATATTCATAAATCAACAGCATCTCAAATTTTTAACAAGCCATTAAATGAGGTTACTGATGATGAAAGAAGAATGGCAAAGGCCGTTAATTTTGGCATAATATATGGCATTTCTGGTTATGGTTTGTCAAAGAATATTTCAACGTCAGTTTTTGAAGCCAACAGGTATATTGATTTATATTTTAACAAATATCCAACAATAAAAAAATATCTGGATAATTTGGTTCTGAGCGCAAAACAAAACGGATATGTTAAAACATTGTATAATAGGGTTAGATACATTCCAGAAATAAACGCAACAAATCAATTAACAAGAACTTTTGGCGAAAGGGTTGCTATGAATTCTCCATTGCAGGGTTCTGCAAGTGATATCATTAAAACCGCAATGATTAACGTTCATAAAAGGCTAGCAAATGAAGGACTCAGCAGCAAGTTAATACTTCAAATTCACGACGAATTAATTGTTGATGTGTATCCAGGAGAAGAAAACAGAGTTAAGGATATATTAATTGATGAAATGCAAAATGTTTATGTTGCAGAAGTTCCTCTTTTGGTTTCTGTTGGTTGTGGCAATAACTTATATGATTGTAAATAATAATTAAGGTATAATATGAAAATAAAAACTTACTCAAATAATTTAAGATTGGTTGTTAATACCAAGAAAGATGTGGACGTTGTTTCTTTTAACATTTTTGTTAATGTTGGGGCAAAAGATGAAGATGAAAATGAGCATGGGTATGCTCATTTTTTGGAGCATATGTTTTTCAAAAGCACTAAGAATAAATCATATGAAGATATTCTTAAAAGGCTTGATGAACTTGGTGTGTCGAATAATGCGTACACAACAATGACAAAAACTTGCTTTTATTTTAAGTGTTTGTCGGGAGTTTTAGATGAAACGGTGTCTTTATTTGCCGATATGTTTTTTAATTATAGTTTTGATATAAAAGAAACAAATAACGAAAGAAAGGTTATTTTAGAAGAATTAAAAATGGATGAAGATGACCAAACAAAAAAGGCAATGGTTTTATCATTCTTAGAAATGTTTAACAACACAAGTTATGGGCATGATATAATTGGAACGACCCAATCGCTTAAATCTGTAACACCAGAGAGGTTAAGTAGTTTTAAGAAAAAACATTATTTGCCACATAACATAGTTATTTCAGTTTCAGGTAATGTTTCGTTTAGAAAGATAAATTCAATAATAAACAAATATTTTATATCAAAAATGCCAAATAAATCTCTAGGCAAGCCAACTTATAATCAAGAGGTTATTGTTGATAACTTTGCAAAATATGTTGCTAAGAAAAAGGATAACAAACAATCTGTGGTGTATATTTTAACCAATTTTGGTAAAAGAACCTTTCATGAAAGGGCGGTACTAAATCTTTATTATGCAATTCTTGGTTACGGAATGAGTAGTAGATTTTTTGAGGTTTTAAGAAGTAAAAAGGCACTAGTTTATAGCATTGATGCGGGGTGTTCAACAATGGGTGAAAACCTTATTTCCGAAATACTGTTTTCAACCACAACCAACAAAGTTGAAACTGCACTTAAAGAAATTAAGCATATTTTATATGAGTGTGCAAACAATAATATAAATAATGAAGAATTAATTAGGGCAAAAAATAAATTTATTGCTAGCATTGAATATGCCAATGAAAGCAATTCAAAAATAGCCGAAATGAACGGGAATGATATTATTACTAAAGGATTCATCAGAAAAGATAGGGAAGTTATAAACGAACTACAGTCAGTTACTCTTGAGGATATTAAAAAGTTTGCGACTAGCGTTATGGACAATAAGTCTTTTGTTGTTTCTAGCGTTGGAAATTGCACTAAAAAAGCATTAAAGAGCTTTTGTTAAATTAATATTCTTTGCAGATATTGACATTAATTAAAATATGTGTTAAAACTTTCAATATGAAAGACATAGTGATTGAATTAACTCCAGAAAATTGCGAAGGTAATTTGCGAGCGTGTTTTGATGAATATATAAAAAGATCAAACGCGGTGAATTTATGTAATTTGTTAATAAATATAGCAAAAACAGAACTATATAATTTTAATTTGAGTAAAATAAAGTTATCATTCACAAGAATGCTTAGTTGGGGGTGTTGTTATTTTGGTAAAGACGAAATAATTATCAATAAAAAACTATTAAAGAAGGCAAAAGACAAAGACTATTTATTTAAAGCCATTAACACAATTTTACATGAAATAATGCATTTGAAGACCGAAAAGAATAATAATCTTGCAATAGAAAATAGAAATCAGGATTTACCATATTTTTTACCATACAATATGGAGAATATTCGACAACTATTATATGACTATTGTTATGATGAAGAAACTGCACTTGCTGGGTCTTTTTATTACTATTTTACCAATAAAAATGAAAAGATATCAAGAAAATATGCACATAGAAAAACGGTAGAATATTTAAAAAAGTATTGCACCGAGTATTATCTGCATGATTCTTTCGAAGAAAGTGAACAAACATTGATTTCGTGTGCATACAAACTATACCCTGTGTTAAAATATAATTTAGATACAATAAAAAATGATATTATGGGTTACCAATCAAAATTTTTGGACAATTTTGATGGTGCAACAGAACACCAAATTGATATTTTCAAATCATCATTAGACATTGTTCAAATTCCAAATTTGAATACAGCATTAATAAACGCTTGTGTTAAAACAAATAATATTAAAAATGTTAATTGTTTGCTAGACACCCCGCTCATTAGATTAAAACCCCAAGAGCTTAAAATGATTAATAGTTCGCTGTCGAAGTATGGACAACCAATAAATGCTTACATAAACGAAGAACGTGATGAAAAAACCATTGTATAAATGGTTTTTTTCTTGCTAATTTTTTGAGAATTGTGTACAATGCTAGTATGAAAAAGTTTTATGCAAAAAAAGATGGTGATTTTTTTATTTTTGAAGGTGAGGAGTTTAACCATTTTAATGTTTTAAGATGTGACGTTGGTGAAGAGGTGTTGTGCCTAGGGACAGACGGCAATGATTATTTATGCCGAGTTAAAGAGGTGTTTAAAAAATATGCTGTTGCCGAAATAATATCGTTTGAAAAAAACACAAAGAATCCAAAGACAAATATTACGGTATTTCAAGGTATGGTTAAGGGTGAGAAAATTGATTTAATTGTTCAGAAATTAACCGAACTTGGAGTTTCAAATCTATACACATTCGAAAGTGATTACACCATTGCAAAAGGTAACAATAATAAGCTAGAGAGGCTTAATAGAATTAGCCAAGAAGCATGTAAACAATGTGGTAGGAGCAAACCGCTATCAATTTATGATGGTATTTCATTTAACGATATGCTTAAAATGCTTCCAGAATATGATGTTGTTTTATTTGCAAATGAAAAAAACACCAACAGAGAATTGGTAAATATTGCCAAAGATAAAAAAATTGCATTAATTATTGGTAGCGAGGGCGGTTTTAGTGATGAAGAAGTAAATAAACTGCTATCAGTCGGGGTGAAATGCTTTGGGCTAGGAAACAGAATTCTACGGGCAGAAACTGCATGTATTGCCATGGCGAGTATTGTTGGTTATATGGTTGGGGTTTAGTTTTATTTATTATTAAAAAGGATATATATGAAAGTTGTTGTGTACACGCTTGGGTGTAAGGTCAATCAATACGAGAGTGATGGCCTGATTGCAAAGTTAGAAGAAAAAGGGCATGATGTTAGCACGGAAATTGTTCCAGCAGACGTTTACATTTTGAATTCTTGTGCGGTTACGAATGAGGCAGAAAAAAAATCTAGGCAAACAATTGCCAAATTTAAGGAACAGAATCCAAATGGAAGAATAATTGTTTGTGGTTGTGCTTCACAAAAAAATGCAAATCAATTTAAGGATATTCAAGGCGTTAGTTATGTTTCTGGAACATCTAATAAAATTGGCTTGGTTGATGCTTTGGAAAAGAATGGAGTTTTTATTGAACCTCTGCCAATTGAATATAACGAAGATTATTATGTAACGCCATCTAAAACTAGAGCATTTATTAAAATTCAAGATGGATGTAATAACTTTTGCACATATTGTATTATTCCATATTTAAGGGGCAGAAGCAGGTCAAGAGAACTTGGAAGCATATTAAAGGAAGTTGACGGCTTAAAAAACAAAGTTAAAGAAATTGTTATTAATGGAATTGATATAACAGATTACCGCATAAATGGTGTGCGAGCACTTGATGTTCTTGTTGAAAAACTTAAAAGTTACAAAGATATTAGGTTTAGGCTAGGTAGCATTGAACAGGGATTAATTGATGAAAAATTTATTCTATCAATCAAAGATTCAAATATCTGTCCACATTTTCATATGTCGCTTCAAAGCGGGTGCGATTCTGTTCTTAAAAGAATGAATAGAAAGTATACCACAGAAGACTTTATGAATTCGGTTAATATGCTTAGACAACATTTTAATAACCCATGCATAACAACAGATATAATTGTTGGGTTTCCTGGCGAAACTGATGAAGAATTTGAAAAAACATGTGAATTTGCCCAGAGGGTTGGTTTTTATAACATTCATATTTTTCCATATTCTTCTAGGAGTGGCACGGTTGCCGAAAAAATGCCTCAGGTCAACGGCAAGATAAAGCGTGAAAGGGCAAAAAAGCTTGCTATTATTAATGAAGAATTAAATAAAAAATATATCATGAGTTGTGTCGGCAAAACACATAAAGTGCTTGTTGAAGAGTTTGATGGAAAATACTATATTGGTCACACGGAAAACTACATAAAATGTTACATATCAGATATGTGTAAAATAAATGAATTTGTTAACGTTATAATTAAAAAACAATATGAGGACGGCGCACTTGCCGAAAAAGAATAAGGAGAATAAATATTATGGATAATTGTATTTTTTGTAAAATAAACAGGGGTGAAATCAATTCAAAAAAATATTATGAAGACGAGGATTTTTTTATCATTTCCGATATTAACCCTAAAGCCAGGTTGCATTATTTAATGATTCCAAAGCATCATTATGCACTTATTGGCGAGCAAACAGAAAAAGATGTTGAAATACTTGGAAAAATGCTCAACAAATTGTCAAAGTTGGCACACGAGTTGGGTCTACAAGATGGATATAGAGTTATAATTAACCAAGGTGAAAATGGTGGGCAAGAGGTTCCACATTTGCACGTTCATGTTTTAGGCGGTGAAAAATTATAAATAATAAAATTGCCAATTTTTTTGCTATAAATTGGCAGGTTTTATTTGTATGGCATATAACAATATTTGATTGAACATGCCAATGGTTTTTAACGTAAAATGGAGAATATATGTTTAGACTATTCAAAAACTTAACAAAAAAAGATTTAACCATGATATTTGCATCTGTTATTTTAATTATTGTGCAAGTATGGTTAGATTTGAAACTACCGGGCTATATGAAGCAAATAACCGAAAACTTGGTAACAACTGGCGGGGCAAAAACCATTATTTTGAATTATGGAATAAAAATGCTTGCTTGTGCATTGTCGGTTGCGTTACTTGCAATTATTGTGGGGTTCTTGATTGCAAAAGTATCTGCATCTTTTGGCACTGTTTTAAGAACTAAGGTGTTTGATAAGGTGCAGGGTTTTTCTTTGGCAGAAATAAATAAATTTTCAACCGCAAGTTTAATAACTAGGTCAACAAACGATATAATTCAGGTTCAAAATACCGTGGCAATGGGTTTACAGGTTTTAATTAGAGCGCCAATTATGGCAATATGGGCAATAGTTGAAATAGTTAATAAAAGTTGGCAATGGTCAATTGCAACATCTGTTGCAGTTATGGTTATTTTGTTGTTGATTTCAATTGTAACAATTTTTGCTATTCCAAGGTTTAAAGTTATTCAAAAACAAACCGACGATCTAAACAGGGTTACAAGAGAAAATATACTTGGTACACGTGTGATTAGGGCATATAATGCTGAAGAATACGAAGAAAATCGTTTTGAGGGTGTTAATGGTAAATTAACAAACACTCATTTATTTGTTAGCAGAATAATGGCATTATTGAGCCCTGGTATGAATCTTGTTATGAGTGGGCTTACGCTTGCAATATATTGGATTGGTGTTATTATTATCAACAATGCTGGGCTTATTCAAAAAGCCGGTCTTTTTAGTGATATGATGGCTTATAGCCAATATGCAACAAGGGTTATTATGGCCTTTATTATGCTTGCATTAATATTTATTATTTTGCCTCGAGCAATTGTGTCCGCAAACCGTATTAATGAAGTTTTAAGCACAAGTGAAACAATAAAAAATGGAGCAGGTGTTAATGGTAAAACGAAATGTGGAGAGATAGAATTTATTAATGTTTCTTTCAAATATCCAGATGCAGAAGAATATATAATTAAAGATGTTAGTTTTAAGGCAAAAATGGGAGAGACAATTGCATTTATTGGTTCAACAGGAAGCGGGAAAAGTACACTAATAAACTTAATTCCTAGGTTTTACGATACAAGCGAGGGACAAATACTAATTGATGGTGAAGATATAAAGAATTATACGCTTGAACAGATTCATAATATTGTTGGGTACATTTCACAGAATGCAATTTTGTTTTCCGGAACTATTGAATCTAACCTGAGTGTTGGTGCAAATGATAAAAAACAATATTCTGTTGAGGAGTTAGATAATGTAACAAAAATATCACAATGTTATGATTTTATTAAATCTAAAAAAGAAGAGTATAAAAGCGAAGTAACACAAGGTGGAAGCAATTTGTCTGGTGGGCAAAAACAACGACTATCGATAGCAAGAGCCTTGCTTAGAAATCCAGAGATACTTATTTTTGATGATTCATTTTCGGCACTTGATTATAAAACTGATTATAGCCTTCGTCAATCATTAAAAGAAAAGTGCGGTGGTGTTACAAAAATATTTGTTGCACAAAGGGTTGGCACAATTAAAGATGCCGATAATATCATTGTTTTAGATAATGGTTGTGTTGTTGGTAGTGGGAAACATGATTGGCTTTTAGACAATTGTGAGGTCTATAAAGAAATAGTATTATCACAACTTAGCGAGGAGGAAATAAAATAATGGCACATAATGGTAATAACGGGCGCTTCGCTAATAATAATGACAAACCAAAGAATTTCAAAAAAAGTATTGCAAAATTACTTCGATATTCAAAAAAATATCTTCCAATGGTTATTGTTGCGCTAGTAATAACAACTCTTGCTGTTGTTATTCGTGTTTATTCACCAACAAAATTGCAAGAACTATCAAATGCAATTGTAGATGGTTTTAACAGACTCTCTCAAACTGGGATGTGGTTTTTAGATATGAAGGTAATAACTAACATTTGTGTGGTTATATTAGTTCTTTGTGTTCTAAACTTTATATTTAATTTTGTTCAGGGATTAATTATGGCAAATGTTACCCAAAAAGTAACAAAAAATTTAAGGCGTGATATCTCTGTTAAAATTAATAAACTGCCACTAAAATACATTGATGGTACCGCAACAGGAGATATTTTAAGCCGAGTAACAAACGATGTTGATTTAATTGGACAATCTTTGAATAACAGCATAGTTACAATTGTGAGTTCGGTCTTCTTATTCTTTGGAACACTGATAATGATGTTTATAAAGAATTGGTTAATGGCAATAACAGCTATTTTGGCGACCATATTGGGTTTTGTTATTATGATTTTAGTTATGAAAAATTCACAAAAATATTTTGTTAAACAACAAAAAAATATGGGTGAACTTAATGGGTTTATTGAAGAAGTTTATTCTGGACATAAGATCATTAAAGCATACAATGCAGAGAGTGAGTCAAAAGCAAAATTTAATGTAATTAATAAACGGTTATATAACAGTGGTTGGAAATCTCAGTTTTATTCAGGGCTAATTGGTCCACTGATGGGATTTATTGGTAATCTCGGATTTGTTGCTGTGTGCGTTGTTGGTGCAATTCTATATGCAAATGGGAGAGTGGATTTCGGTGCAATAACTGCATTTATGATATACATTAACCTGTTTAGCAATTCGTTATCGCAAATGGCACAGGTAACATCTTCTGTGCAATCAGCAGCTGCATCAAGTGAAAGAATATTTGAGTTTTTAGATGAAGATGAACTATCTGACGAAAGTTCTAAAAAGAATTCACTAAATCCAAGTGATGTTTTGGGGAATGTTACATTTAGAAATGTTCGATTTGGGTATGTTGATAATAAAACCATTATAAAAAACTTTTCGGTTGATATAAAAGCTGGTCAAAAAGTGGCTATTGTTGGGCCAACTGGTGCTGGTAAAACAACCATTGTTAATATATTAATGAGGTTCTACGAGTTAAACCAGCCAAGATTAATTTTGGGTGGAAGATTGACGGAGTATAAAGTTTTTGATAATGGTAAAAGTATTCTGTTAGATACAAATTCAAAAGGATATTTAATTGTTAATAATGAGGAAACCGATTTTTTAGTTCCGGATAATTACTTGGAGCTGTTTAAGAATGGTGCAATAAAATTTGACCAAGACTTTAAGATATACACAAATAAGGTGTTACAACCATGTGGTATACCTGTTATTACCGGAAACGAAATAGACACACCCAATAACTATGATTTTGCAATTGCATATTATGGGGATATTTTTATTGACGGAAAGCCAATTAATAGTTTAACAAGAAATAATATTCACGATATGTTTAGCATGGTTCTTCAAGATACTTGGCTTTTTGAAGGAACAGTTAAAGATAATATTGTTTATTCAAAAAAAAGTGTTAGTGATGAAGAGGTTATAAATGCTTGTCAGTATTGTGGGATTGATCATTTTATTAAAACACTACCTAATGGTTATAATACTGTTTTATCTGACCAAACAAATATTTCAGCAGGGCAAAAACAGTTGTTAACAATTGCCAGGGCAATGATACAAAATTCTCCAATGTTAATTTTAGATGAAGCAACGAGTTCTGTTGACACAAGAACAGAGCAGTTAATACAAAAATCAATGGATAATTTAACAAAGAACAGAACCAGCTTTGTTATTGCGCATAGGCTTTCAACCATAAAAAATGCAGACCAGATTATTGTGGTTAAAGACGGCGACATTGTTGAGTGTGGTAATCATGCTGAATTATTAGCAAAAGATGGGTTTTATTCTAACTTATATAACTCACAGTTTCAGGAGATATAAAACAAAAAGGCTCACAGATTTGTGAGTTTTTTTGTCAATATTAAATAATTATCAATTATGAAATTATTATTTCATTTCCTTGCCAAAAATTACAAAATAGTTTATACTAAACAAAGTATGATTATAACATCAACGCAAAACCCCAAAATTAAAGAATTAAAAAAATTAATGAAAGATAAATCATTAATCTTTTTTGATAATCCAAAGTTAATTGAAGAGGCTGTTTTGTCTGGGAATAATCTGTTGTACATAATTAAAAAAGAAGGGTATGTCGGTAAAGCCGACTATGGTGGAGCAGAATTGATTGATGTTGATGAAAAGGTTTTTGGTGCCTTTTGCACAACGGTTAATTCACAAGGTATTGTTGGTGTTGTTAAATTGCAAAACAGAGTAATACAACCACCACGTGGAAATTTTTTGGTTTTAGATGAATTGCAGGACCCTGGAAATGTGGGGACTTTAATACGTTCTGCACTTGGGGCAAATTTTTTAGATATATATTTACTAAACTCTGTGAATATAAGCAATGAAAAATTAATTAGGTCATCAATGGGTGCAATTTTCAAAACAAGAATATATCAAGTTAGTAAAGATGAATTTATTTCCAATTATAAAAAATGGAACAAGCCACTATATGTTTGTGATATGGGTGGAGAAAATATATATAAAACCACTGTTTCAAATGATGCGGGAATTGTTGTTGGAAACGAGGGAAATGGAGTTTCGAATGAAATAAATAACATTTCAACTGGTGCAATATCAATTCCTATGCAAAATGGGTTGGAAAGTCTGAATGCAGGCGTTAGTGGCAGTATAATTATGTATCAAATATCAAATTGTTAAATGAAAGGAGAATTAAAATATGTCAGGACATTCAAAATGGCACAATATACAAGCAAAAAAAGGTAAGACAGATGCGGCAAGAGGTAAAATTTTTACAAAAATAGGTAGAGAAATTGCCGTTTGTGTTAAAATGGGCGGAGCAGACCCTAATGTTAATAGTAAATTAAAAGATTTAATCGCAAAAGCAAAATCTAATAACATGCCAAATGACTCTATTCAAAGGAGCATTAAAAAAGCAAGTGGAGATTCGGACTCGGTTAATTATGAAGAAAAAACATATGAAGGGTATGGTTGCGGTGGCGTTGCCGTTATTGTAAGAACACTAACCGATAACATTAATAGAACTGGTGGTGATGTTAGACACGCTTTTGATAAATTTGGCGGAAATCTTGGGGCAACGGGTTGTGTTTCTTATATGTTTAATCAAAAGGGTATTGTTATTGTTGAAAAAAACATTGACACAGATGTTGATGAACTTATGATGGCTGCACTTGATAACGGGGCATTAGATGTTGTTGAAGAGGATGATTGTGTTACGGTTGAAACCGAACCCAATAATGTTGGAGCTGTTGCTGAGGGTTTAGAAGCAGCGGGTTATAAAATTATATCTTATGAAAGCACTTTGGTTCCAGATAATTATATGGATTTAGATGAAAAACAATTGTCATCATTTAGAAAAATGCTAGATTTACTGGAAGATAACGATGATGTTCAAGAGGTTATACACAATGCAAATCTTCCAGAAGAGGAAGACGAAGAATAATAGGGTTGTTTTATGAGAGTGTTGGGAATTGATCCGGGCTATGCTTTGGTTGGTTATGGATTAATAGATTATGATGGCTATAATTCAAAAATTGTGGATTATGGCGTTGTTTCAACCCCAAAGGAAGAAACATTACCCAATCGTTTATTTGTTATTTATAAAACACTAAAAAAAATTATTGAAATATATAAACCAGATGTGGTTTCAATTGAGGAATTATTTTATTTCAAAAATCAAAAAACAATAATTCCTGTTGCAGAGGCTAGAGGCGTTATTGTTTTAACATGTAAAGAGTGTGGTATTGATGTTTATGAATACACACCTCTGCAAATTAAGCAGGCGTTAACTGGTGTTGGAAGGGCAGAAAAAGCACAAGTGCAGTTTATGGTTAAAACACTTTTAGGTTTGGATAGCATACCCAAACCAGATGATGCTGCCGATGCGGTTGCTGCCGCACTTTGCCATGCACAAACAAGTTCGGTTATTAATTTTAACAAATTATAAGGAAGGGATTAAATGTATTCATATATAATTGGTGTTGTAACGCACAAAGAAGAAGGCAAAATTGCCCTTGAAAACAATGGAATAGGATATGAAATTAATGTTTCAAACCAAACATTAAATTCTTTTGTTTTTGAAAATGAGCCAGTTAAAATTTTTACATATTTGGTGGTACGTGAGGATGAAATGTCCTTGTATGGTTTTTCAACGCTAGAAGAGAAAGATTTATTCTTAAAGCTTATAACCGTTTCTGGCGTTGGTCCTAAAATGGCAATATCAATTTTGTCAGATATTTCAATATCTGGACTCATGAGTGCAATTGTGGGCGAAGATGTTAAAACATTGTGTAAGATAAAGGGCTTGGGTAAAAAAACCGCTGAACGTATGATACTTGAATTAAAGGATAAAATTAATCCATTAACAGCGATTGCAATGGGTGGAGATTTATCATATTCTGGCAACGCTTTTGATGATAGCATAATCGATGATGCGGTAACAACTTTAATTAATTTAGGTATGAACAAAAATGACGCATACAGGATAGTTAAAGAGGTTGCAACAAAAGACGCAACAGTTGAAGAAATAATTGAAAAAGCATTAAGGGGGATTGGTAAATAATGGAAAATGTTGATAGATTTATTACTAGCACCAAAAATGCAACCGATTTGGAGATTGAAAACTCTTTAAGACCAAGGACAATGAAGGATTATGTTGGTCAAGAGAAGATAAAAAACAATTTAGAAATATATATTAAAGCGGCAAAAAATAGGGGTGAAACTCTGGACCATGTTTTATTGTATGGTCCTCCAGGACTTGGTAAAACCACATTGTCGCATATTATTGCAACTGAAATGGGTAGCCAAATAAAAATTACTAGTGGTCCAACTATTGAACATGCTGCTGATCTTGCCGCAATACTTACAAACTTAAATAAAAATGATGTTTTATTTATTGATGAAATACATAGATTAAACAAGTCTGTTGAAGAGGTTTTATATCCAGCAATGGAAGATTTTGCTTTGGATTTTATTGTGGGTAAAGGACCATCAGCAAGGAATATGCGTCTAAAAATACAACCATTTACTTTAATTGGAGCAACAACCCGTGCAGGTATGCTCACCGGTCCGCTTAGAGATAGATTTGGAGTTATTTGCAGGTTAGAGTTATATTCCGTTGATGAATTAAAAATAATTATTAACAGATCGGCAAACATATTGAATGTTAAACTTGACGATGATGCTTGCACAGAAATTGCAAAAAGAAGCCGGGGAACTCCAAGACTTGCAAATAGACTGCTAAAAAGAGTGCGTGATTACGCAGATGTTTTAGGCGAAGGAAAAATTGACATTAAAATGGCAAATAAAGCCCTTGAATTGATGGAAATTGATAAATTGGGGCTAGATAATATTGACAGAAAATTGATGCTTGCAATAATTAAAAAATTTCTTGGTGGTCCGGTTGGGCTTGAAACACTTGCCTCATCAACTGGTGAGGATGCAACCACCATAGAAGATGTTTATGAGCCGTATTTGTTGCAACTTGGCTTTATTGCAAGAACTCCAAGAGGAAGAGTTGCATTATCTTCTGCTTATGAACATTTTGGAGTTGAACTTTCTGCCGACAAAAAGGCACAATTAGATTCATTAAAGGCGGTTTCTGATGACGGAATATACTAAAAGAAGCACCTACGATTATTATTTGCCAGAAGAATTAATTGCTCAATCGCCAGCAGAACCAAGAGATAGTGCAAGATTACTTGTTTATGATAAAAAAACAAAAAAAATAGAACACAAGGTGTTTAGTGATATCTTGGATTATTTAACACCAAATGATGTTTTAGTTCTTAATAATTCAAGAGTTCTTCCTGCAAGAATATATGGTGTTAAACAGGGTACTGGTGCCAATATTGAAGTGTTACTCAATAAGAGAGTTAATTTAACTGATTGGGAAGTTATTGCAAAACCAGCAAAAAGAATAAAAGAAGATACAATCATATTATTTGGTGAAAAACTTAAAATGCAATTATTGGAAAGATTAACCGATGGTGTTTTGAAAGTACGTTTTATATATGATGGTAGATTTGAAGAAATACTAGAGGAAATTGGTTCTATGCCGTTACCACCATACATAACCAAAAAACTTGAAAATAATGAAGATTATCAAACGGTGTATAGTAAGGAAAAGGGTTCATCAGCAGCACCAACAGCGGGGCTTCACTGGACAGAAGAATTGTTAAATTCTGTTAAGAAAAAGGGTGTTGAAGTATTAGAGGTTATGTTGCATGTTGGCCTGGGAACCTTTAGGCCAGTTAAAGAAGATAACATTTTAAATCATGAAATGCATTCTGAATATTTTGAAATTTCAGAAGAGGTTGCAAATAGAATTAACAAAGCCAAAAAGGAAGGAAAAAGAATAATTGCTTGCGGAACAACAACCGTGAGGGTTCTTGAAAGTGTAGCCATAAAAAAGAATGAATTATTGCCAACAAAAGGGGACACAAGCATTTTTATTTATCCACCATATGATTTTAAGATTGTTGATGGATTGATTACCAATTTTCATTTGCCTCAAAGTACATTGTTGATGCTTGTTTCTGCATTTGAAGGATTGGAAGATATAAAAAAAATATATGACGTTGCAGTTAAAGAAAAATATAGATTTTTCAGTTTTGGTGATGCAATGTTATTGTTATAAGGATTGATTAATAAATGGAAAATTTTAGTTTTGAAGTTAAACATGTTTGCAAGCAATCTGGAGCAAGGGTTGGTGTTTTTCACACTCCCCATGGAGATATTGAAACGCCAGTTTTTATGCCGGTTGGAACCTGCGCAACGGTTAAAGGGCTTAGACCAGAAGATTTGAATGATATTGGTGCACAAATAATATTATCTAACACTTATCACTTGTTTTTAAGACCCGGCGAGGATGTTGTTAAGGAAGCTGGTGGACTGCATAAATTTATGAATTGGAACAAACCAATTTTAACAGATTCTGGGGGCTTTCAGGTTTTTTCACTCGCAAAACTAAACAAAATAACCGATGATGGAGTTGAATTTTCTTCACATCTTAATGGCGAAAGGTTGTTTATGACACCAGAAAAATGTATGCAAATACAGAATGATTTGGGTTCGGATATAATAATGGCATTTGATGAGTGTTCTAAGCCTGGTGTTAGTTATAATTACGCCAAAAGCGCACTTGATAGAACAACAAAGTGGTTAAAAAGATGTTATGATGTTCAAAAAAATGAAAAACAAATGTTATTTCCAATAGTTCAGGGAAATTTCTTTGAGGATTTAAGAGAACAGAGCTTAAATGAGTGTTTACCATATGCAAAGTGTGGTATTGCGATTGGCGGACTTTCTGTTGGGGAACCAAAGGAAGTTATGTATAAGATATTAAGTTTTCTTCAACCAAAACTTCCAGTTAACATGCCAAGATATTTGATGGGTGTTGGTAGCCCAGATTGTTTAATTGAAGGGTATGCTAGGGGAATAGATATGATGGATTGTGTTTTGCCAACCAGAATAGCAAGAAATGGCACGGCATTCACAAGACACGGGAAATTGGTTGTGCGCAATGCAAAATATGCCAGAGATTTTTCACCAATTGAAGAAAATTGTGGCTGTTATGCTTGCAAAAATTACACGAGAGCATATATTCATCATCTAGTTAAATGTGGAGAGATGCTAGGAGCAGAATTGTTATCAATCCATAATTTATATCATTTAATTGATTTAACAAATCAAATTAAAAAAGCAATAATGGAAGATAGATTGCTTGATTTTAGAGATGAGTATTTGAAAGATTATAAATTTAATTAACACTTGATTTTTTATATTTTTCGTGTATAATATTCACCGTTGGTAAATAGTGAATTGTTTTTTTTGTGTGAGTTTTCAATAATATTTACACATAAAACTCAACAAACATATTTTTACAGGAGACAAAATGATTTTAGCTACTTTTGAGGAGATTGTTTTTCCAATTTTGGCGTTGGTATTATTGGTTGTGTTGTTTGGTTATGTCTTTAACTAAGGCATTATTTTGATATTTGTAATATTATAAAATTGACCCTCATATTTTAAAATATGGGGGTTTTTTATGGGGACTGTTCAAGCATCAAAAAATGAGGAAAGAGGTTTATTCATAAAATCTATTGTTAAAGGTGTTTTACTTGCCACATCAGTTTCTTTAATACTTATTTGTGTGTTTGCATTTTTGCTTAGATTTGTTGACATTAGCGTGGATTACATAAAACCAATTAATCAAGTTATAAAAATACTTAGTATTTTATTGGGAACATTTGTCGGATTAAAAAAAATGAATGAAATGGGGCTGATTGCTGGATTTTTAATAGGATTTTTATACACCGTTTTGGCATTTTTTGTATTTTCACTTCTAAATGGTGGTTTGTCTTTTAATCCATCTTTAATAAATGATTTAATTTTTGGTGGCATTTGTGGTGCAATATCTGGTGTAATTTCTGTAAATCTATTTTCAAGAAGAAAATAACAAATGTTGATATTCTCTTGTTAAAATTTGATTTTTGTGATATATTTATCAAGCGGTTATGGTTTTAACCGCTTTTATTGAATGTAATTCAATATTTTGTCAAAAATTAATTGACTTATGTCAATTTGTTTTATATAATTCTAAAGTGTGATTTTGTATTATTACAAAAAAATTTTTACGAGGAGAAATAATGAACAAAAAAAGAGCTAAATTTAATTTCTGTTTCGTTGGTGTTTTGTTAGCAATTGCCATTGTTTTATGTTTTGCTAGTTTTAAGTTACCAGCATCAAACACAAATTACAATGGTTTGTTTAATTCCATAACAGCAACAAGTGATATAACCAATGGTAGTTCCGCTGTTTATGAAATAACAACAGAAGATGCATCTGACGAAGAAATTAATGGAACAATTAACAGAATTAGAGATATTCTAATGTCTCAGGGTTTTACAAATGCTGGTGTTTTCAGAATGGGGGATTATATCAGAGTTGAAATAGATTCAACAAATAATTCTTCAAATATTTTAAGTATTATTGGGGAGCCTAAGTCATTTTTCATTTCTTCAAAAGATCAAGAAACAATAACAGAAGATGAACTTGGGGAGTATGATATCGTTGGAACATATGTTAAAAATGCTTACACAACAACGCAAGTTAATTTAGACACAGAATATAATGGCATTGTTATTGAATTCACCAAAGAGGGTGCAGAGAAATATCATGAATTGTCTAGGCAGGTTGCAGCAACATCAAATTCTTATATTTATTTCTACATTGATGGTGAAAAGCAATCTTCATTGGAGATTCAGGAAACAAATAACGACTATCTGTCATTTTATTCATCTGGATACACAAAAGACACCGCACAAAACTATGCGCTTCAGATAATAATGAGTTCAACTGGAATTAACATACAAACCATTACCAATAGTGAAAGCACACCAACTTTGGGTCAAAACACACTTTTATTCACAATGATTGCTTTTGTTTTAATAGTAATTGCAATGTTGGTTGTTTTGCCTGTTTTGTTTGGGGATTTGGGTTTCGTTGCGAATCTTTCCATATTAATTGGTATGGTAGTTTCAATATTCTTAATGCAGGCTCTTCCTTTAACAACAATGTCAATAGCTGGTGTTTTGGGGGCAATGATGGGGCTTGGATTAATGACTGTTAGTCATATGTTATACCTTAATAAAATTAAAACAGAGTTCTATTACTTAAAACGACTGCAACTTGCAGTGAAAACTGGCTTT
Source organism: Clostridiales bacterium (assembly GCA_918262735.1). Taxonomy (GTDB): domain Bacteria; phylum Bacillota; class Clostridia; order Christensenellales; family UBA1242; genus HGM11367. The sequence continues at coordinate 277,325 of CAKJYJ010000003.1, read as the reverse complement.
AAGAAATCTTGGTTGAAAATTTTAGACATAAACGTAATTGCATTTATTGGCGGTTTAGTTTTGGGCTTATGGAATATTCCTTACGTTTCAACATTTGGGATTTCATTGGCAATAGTTGCGTTTGTTGGGCTATTTAACACAATAGTAATGTTTAAGGACTTTATCACATGGTATGTTTATATTAATAGTAAAGACTACAAAAGATTAAAATTCACTAAGGGGGAAGGCAATGAGTAAGTTAAAAACATGTATAGTGAAAAATAATTATAGTTTTTCTAAGAAATTGTATAAAGCTTTGATTGTTCCTGCCGTTGTTGCCGTTTTGGCACTTGTGTTTATGTTTGCATTTGGTTTTAACAAGGGTATGGAATTTAAGGGTGGCGTTATTGCTTCAGTAATGTCACAGACAACGGATTTTGAAGATTTTGGTGGTTATAACCAACTGAAGGCAGATGTTGATATTGTGCTAGAAGAAAATAATGTTCGTGGAAATATTTATTCTATTGAAAATGATTTAACAACTTATAATAAAGTTTTTGTTGTAAAAATCGCATATAATTCAAATGAGGCAAATGAGCAAGCATTGGTAGATGGCATAAAAGAAGGCTTGATTAATAAATTTTATACAGAAACAAGTGCCGAGGAAATTGAAAATAGAAATTTGGTTGTTGTTTCCACATTTGAAGGGCAGGTTTCTTCGTGGACAATAGTTTCTAGTATTTTGGCAACATTTGTAACCACACTTGCAATATGTTTGTATATGGCTTTCAGAATGGGGCTTCATGCTTCGGTTCTTGGTCTTTTAGCATCGATATATAACAATGTTTTGGTATTTGCCTTAATCATGGTAACCAGAGTTCAACTTGGATTATTTACGTTATCATTATTGCCATTTGTATCAATTTTGAGTTTACTATATGTATTCTTATTTGAACGTAGGGCAAAAAGGCTTGAGAAAACAAACGAAAAATATGTAAAACTTTCTAATTATGAGTTAGTTGATGATGCGATTTTACATGGGTTTGATAAATATTTATTTATTACCTGTTTTGCTGTTGCTTCATTGGTTGTGTTATCTCTATTTAACATTATGAATCCAGTATTTAATTTATGTTTAGCTTATATTGAAGCAATATTGGTTATTGTGTTTACTGGTCTTTACGTAACGCCTTCATTGTTTGCATTAACATATGTTAGAAAGTATAAAAAGAATAAGGAATAAGCATTTATATTAACAATAAAAAAACACTTGATAGAGCATTGCTGTCAAGTGTTTTTTGTGTTTAATATATATTATTAATATTGTTTATAAAACCACATGAAATAGATTAACTATGACACCAATTATGCAGCCAAGAATATAAACAGTGCCAACAATTAACAAATTATTTCCTATTGCATTTTTATTATGCTTGAATAATACCAATAGACCAACACCAGCCCCAGTTGCGAGTCCAGATAAAAGCGCTCCAAAAGTCATTCCACCCGCCATATATATTTCAACAAGAAGGACGGATGCTGCACAATTTGGAATTAAACCAATAAGTGAGCTAATAAAAGGTTGGGCAAGTGTGTTTATTTGATTTAATGAGGTTATTTCAAATCCTGACCATTCAATTATTGAATTAAGTACAATATTTACAATGAATATAAACAGGGCAATTTTTAATGTATGTTTAATTGCATCAATAAATATATTATCTGCACAGCAATGATTTGAATGCTCGTGGTCATGGTCTTCATGCCCACATTCACAAGGTTCACTATGTGGCAACACCGCCGCGTCAATAATATACTCTTGTTTTTTTCTTTTTATGTTAACAATAAAATCAATTAAGTATCCACATATTATTGCATACACAAATTTTATTGCTATTAAGCAGAGTAGAGGTAAAATAAAATTGTAGTTCGAGAATAAAATTGGTATTGCTTCGTCACTTGTTGCAATGAAAACAGAAATTAACGTTCCAATACTAATACTTTTTTTATTATATAAGTCTGCCATTGCAACTGAAAAACCGCATTGTGGAACAATTCCAACGGTTGCCCCAACAAATGGGCCATATTTTTTTGCCTTTCTTAAAAAGTTTAGATAGCGGTGAGTGTTATGCTCAAAATAGCTAACAAGAATGTAAACGCCAAATAAAATAGGAATTGTTTTTAAGGTGTCAATTGAAGCATCGCCAAGCACCTTAAACAATTCCTTAAAGAATTCACCCATTAATTACTCCTCCATATCCAGAATTGATGTTTGTTCGCCGAATTTAACGTCATTACCATCTTGGGTTGAATCTTTCTCTTCATTTGTTGCTGTAGAATTTTCAAAGGTACCTTGTTTTTTTCGAGTTTTTTTAGTATCTTTTCTTAATGTATACACAATAATTGAGCCATGTTGTTTGTTTGTAACTTTTCCACCAATTTGTTGGCAGACAATTGAGTTTCCAACAATTACGGATATCTCACCATCAGAGAATGTTCCAATTTCTGTGTTATCACAAACTTCTCCAATTATTGAATGGTTAATTGTTCCAATATATGATTTATCAAGAACATAATTAATTTTTCCATTTTGAATTGTTGATATTTGTGCGTTATCAACAAGACCCTCAATTGTTCCATTAATCATTGTTCCAATTTTGGCATTTCCTCTAACATAAAGGATTTTTCCGTTGTTCATGGTGTCAATTCTTGCTCTGTCATCAATAAATCTAATATTACCATTATTTAATGTTCTTATGGTTGTGTGGTCTTTAATATAATCAATTGTTCCAGAGTTAATTGTTGTGATTTCAACGTGACCTTTAACATGAGCTATATACATATCTTTTATAAACCCAAGCTTAACGTGGCCACAAACTTCGTTGATTCTACCACCATCCAAAATTTGGATTTTTGATTTTCCGCGAACTGTGTCATAATTTGTGTTGTGGCTTTCTAAAACAATTGCAGAACCATCTAATTTGACTTTGTTGCAATTATTAAGAATATGTGCACCATCAAGCAATGTTAAACCCTGTTCATTTTCATGAATGGTTGGCTCTATGATTTTTTCCTTAAACAAATTGAAAAATGACATAAATTTCTCCTAAATCAAGTATATACCATTACTTGTGTAAAAAGCAATTAAAATAATAAAGTTAGTCACACTTTTTTTGTAGTAAAAATAAAATGCTTTGGAGAATAACTATGTTCTTTACATTCATTTTTTCTTTTATGTGTTTTTTATTAACAAGTGTTGGGGCTGGAACTGTTTTTATAATTAAAAAAAACACCAATAGAATTACATCTATTTTACATTCGTTTTCAGCCGGGGTAATGTTAGCTTCAAGCATTTTTTCTTTAATAATACCAGCAATTGAGTACTGTGATCTTTTGAATATAAAATCATGGCTGGTTTTTGGTATGTGTTTTGTTTTGGCTTATATAATGTTTTATGTTATGGACAGCATTCAAAATAAAAGTGTTGATAATAAATCTGATATAAAACTACTTGCGATTAGTATGGCAATACACAACATACCCGAGGGAATGTGTATTGGTTTTGCTTTTGCTGGAGCAAATTTAATTGGAACCCATGAGGCAATTATTTCTGCAATAATGATATCTGTTGGTATTGGTATACAAAACATACCAGAGGGCTCATCTTTATCTTTTCCTCTTAGTGTAAATGGGTGCAATAAAATGATGGCTTTTTTTGTTTCATCGGCTGTCGGTTTTATTGAGGTTCCTTCTGGGCTTATTGCCTATATTATAGGGGTAAAAATGCTAGTTATTTTGCCGTATATGTTGGTATTTGCCGCTGCGGTGATGATTTGTGTTGCGTGTACGAGTTTAATGCCGGAAGCTGTTAGTATTGATGGTAAAGCCGCAATGACAGGATTATTCTTGGGTTTTATTGTTATGATGATTTTGGATTTGGCTTTAGGTTGATTTGTTTTTTTTGTTTGTAATCGGTGTATATACGATGATTTGATAAATATTATTGTGAAAATGACATTTGTTATTAAAAAAATGTTTACAAATTTTTATTTATATGTTAAAATCTCGTAGTACAATTAGGAGAAGTTTTATGGTAGACAAAGATAAATGTATTGGCTGTGGCACATGTGTTCAACTTTGCCCAGTTGAAGCAATTAGTTTTGATGAAGATGGAAAAGCGGTTATAGATACTAATAAGTGCATAAAATGTGGCACTTGCGAAGCGTCTTGTCCCGTTGAAGCAATAAAAATCGAATATTAGAAGGTGATAAATTATGGAAAAAATAGCCATTATTAAATTGGGAGCGGAAACAGTTAATATGTCGCTTTTAGATGTGGCACCAAATGGATATTATAACTTGTTTGATGAAATTTCAGAAAGTTCAAAATTGGGCATGTCGGTTGAACAAAACAGCCTAATTATGCCAAATGTTATCAATGAAATATTAACAATTCTTAAGTTATTTAGAAAGATTTGTGATGCAAACAATGTTGTAAAAATTGTTTCAGTTGTTGATAGTTTTGTTAAGGTTGCGAGAAACCAAAAGAGTTTTTTTGATGAGATTTATAACAACACTGGTTTTGTTTTTAACATATTAACAACAGAAGAAGAGGTTAAAACAATCTATAGGGGTATAACAAGTTCAATTGATGTTTCAAGAGCAATTGGTATTTATGTTTCACCAAATCAAACTCATATTATGCAGTTTAACAGAAGAACAATAACAAATCTTCAAACAATAGATTATGGGTATCTTAACTTACTTGAAAAGTTTGTTGATATTGCTGATTCTGCAGAAAAATGTGATGCGATGGTAAAAGAAATTGAATCCGCATTAAAGAATAGTGAAATTGATGGACAGGTGGACCAAGACACGTCATATATTGGTGCTGGTGGTGTTTTTGAAAGCGTTGGAAAAATTTCTAGAAAATTAAGTAAATATCCACTAGATATTGCTAACAATTATAATTTAACAAGAGAATCAGTTGATTCTGTTTATGATGTTGTTAAAACCCTAGACTTAGATAAAATTAAAAAGATAAAGGGAATATCTGAAGATAGGGCAGATTTTATTGCTAGTGGAACTGCAATAATTAAAGCGGTTATGAACTCTTGTAAAATTCCATCACTAAACGTGTGTGCTAATTGTTTTAATGAGGGAATGATTGCTCAAACTTTACCAACAGAATTAATTGAAAGGCTTCCAACAGAAATGCTTACAATTAGTTTGGAAACAATTAGAACGTTCTACGACAGAGAATTATCTAACACCGCAAATGTGTATAATCTGGCAGTAATTTTGTTTAAGCAATTAAAGGTTATTCATAAGTTAACAAGAAACTATTCAAAAGCTCTTAGAATTGCTGCATCAATGTATAATTGTGGAACTAGAATTGGTTTTGATAATTTTGCTAATAACAGTTTTGAAATAATTTTGAATTCAAAATTGAATGGAGCATCTCAAAAGGATATACTTCTTGGTGCGTTTGCTTGCAAGGCACAAAATCTTGAGAATTTATCACTTGCTGAATGGATGAAATATAAAGATTTATTGACCGATGAGGATTTAGATGCTGTACGCAAAATCGGTGTCATTGTTAAGTTGGCATGTGCATTAGATAAGTCAAGGATGGGCAATGTTATTGATATTACCTGCGATATTCTAGGGGATTCGATAATAATGAAGACAATAACAAAAGATGATGCAAGTTTTGATATAATACAAGCACAAAAAATAGGGGCAGATTTTAGAAAAGTATTCAAAAAAACACTGCAGGTTATATAATCGTTATAAAATAAACATAAAAACCCTCAAGCAGAGGGTTTTTTGATGACAAATTTTTATAGTATTTGTTTTATTTTAAAAATATTTTATGGTATAATAAGAGCAAAAGAATGAAGAAAAGATTTAGAGGTGCATATTGAAAAGTGTAACAATGTATACCGACGGTGCGTGTTCGTACAATCCAGGGCCTGGCGGTTGGGCATGCATATTAGAGTATAAAGGAAAAGAAAAAGAATTTTCTGGCTTTGAAGCTGAAACAACAAATAATAAAATGGAACTTTTGGCTGTGGTTGAGGGGCTAAGAAAATTAAAGGAAGTTTGCTGTGTTGACATTTATTCGGACTCAGCATATGTTGTTAATGCATTTTTACAGGATTGGATATCGGGTTGGATAGCTATGAATTGGAAAACTGCAAACAAAAAACCTGTTGCCAATGTTGAGCTGTGGCAAGAATTGTTGGCACTTACAAACAAACACAAGGTTGTTTGGCATAAAGTTAAGGGTCATTCTGATAATGAAAAGAACAATAGATGTGATTTTTTGGCTAGGAGCCAAATAGAAAAGAATACCATCACTAACAATGATGGCCAATAGATTTAAAAAAAATAATCAACGCTAATTTATTGTGCTGATTATTTTTTTAGAGGTTTTTTATTTCCATTTTCATCAACAATAACAATGCTATCCAATTGGCTTTTTAGGTTGTTTCTGAAAGCCTTAATATATTCTTTTCGTAGTTTGGTTTGTTCAACTTTTTCTTCTTCGGTTAATCCAACTTCTACTTGCTTTTTATATAACTCATTAATTCTGTCAAGATTCATTTTTTCCTCACAATAGTTTGTTTTTTTGGGGTTATTATAAGTAACTATACAATTTTTACTAAAATTTGTCAAATTGGTAGTAGTAGTTGGTAAATATTGTTAATAAAGTGTATAAAAACACTTGATTTTTATTATAATTACTGTTATAATACAAGTACATACTAGATTAGAAGTGGGCAAATGGTTGCCCACTTTTAATTTAAGGTAAGGTTTATGTTATTTTTGGGGAGGAAATGTGGCGAGTAAAGTAGTTGAAAAATGCAACGAACATATTGTTCCAATTATTGAAAAGATGGGTTATGATGTTGTTGAAGTTGAATATGCTAAAAAGGTTGACGGAATGAATTTAACTTTCTACATTGATAAACCAGAAGGAATAACGTTGGATGATTGTGAAAATGTTAATAACGCAATTACGGATAAATTAGATGAAATTAATGTTTCAGATGATGCACCCTATATTCTTAACGTTAGTTCTGCGGGTTTAGATAGGCCAATTAAGAATGAAAAAGATTTCAAAAGAAACTTTAATAAGCAAGTTGAAATTAAACTCTATGTTCCGATTAACAAGCAAAAAACTTATGTTGGTTCATTAATAGGGTTTGATGATAATGGATACACAATTAAAACTCAGAATAACGAGGAATTAACATTTTCAAAAGATGCCGTTGCAATATGCTTACCGGTAATTGATTTTTAGAAGGAGATAAATATGACAAATAAAGACTTTTTTCAGGCATTAGATGACCTTGAAACAGAAAAAAATATAAACAAGGAGCAATTTATTAAATCATTAGAGATGGCTTTAACGTCAGCTTACAAAAAAATGTATGGTGAAGCAAAATCTGCATTGGTTAAACTAAACCCAGACAAATCAACAATTAAAATATATTCTTACAAAACAGTTGTTGATGAGGTGTTAGATCCAGAAAAAGAAATATCACTACAAGATGCAAGATTAATTAAAAAATCCTTTAAGGTTGGTGATGAGGTTGCTGAGGAGGTTAGCACAAAAGACTTTGGTAGAATTGCTGCTCAAACTGCGAAACAGGTTGTTATGCAGAAATTAAAAGAGATTGAAAGAGAGCAAATTTTAAGTGAAATTTCTGAAAAAGAAGATGAGTTGGTTACAACAATTGTAAAACGAGTTGAAAATGGAACAGTTTATGTTCAACTTGCTGGTTCAAATATGGAAGGGGTTATGCTTGCTGGTGACCAAATTCCAGGAGAAAAATACTTAACTGGCCAAAGAATCAAGGTTTATGTTAAAAAGATAAAAGATTCATATAAAGGTCCACAAGTTCAGGTTTCAAGGGCAAACACTGGTTTTGTTAGAAAATTATTTGAAATTGAAATTCCAGAAGTTGCTTGCGGAGATGTTGAAATTAAGAATGTTGCAAGAGATGCTGGATATAGAACAAAAATATCAATTTGTAGCACAAAACCAATGGTTGATCCACTGGGAGCATGTGTTGGTAATAGGGGCTCAAGAATCAACACAATCATGAGTGAGTTAAATGGAGAAAAAATTGATTTAGTTTTATATAGCGATGATCCATTACAATATATTGCAAATGCACTTGCTCCTGCTGATGTGTTATCTGTTGAAATCAATGAAAGTCTTAAGGCATCAAGGGTTGTTGTTCCTGATGATAAGTTATCACTTGCCATTGGAAGAATGGGGCAGAACGTTAGGCTTGCAGCAAGGCTAACTGGTTGGAAGATTGATGTGAAACCAAGAAGCAAAGTTGAAGTTACCGAGGCTGTTGATACAGATTATGAGATTACAGATTTGGTAGATGACGAAAACTTTGCAGATTTAGAAGATATAACAGAGGTTTAATTTGAATAAAGAAATAAATAGGATGTGTTTTATTTGCAGACAAACGCACGATAAAGCCAGTATGCTTAGACTTGTTAAAACTGCATCAGGTGAAATACTAATAGATAAATCAGGCAAAGCAAGTGGGCGTGGTGCATATATTTGTAATAAACCAGAATGTATTGAACAGGTAAAAAAACAAAAAGTTCTAAACAGGGCGTTTAAGTGTGAATTTCCTGTGTCAGTTTATGAAAAATTATGTGAGGAATTAATTGGTAGTAAACAAATTAGATAAAATTAAAGGTTATATTGGTATTGCAAACAGAGCAGGATATGTTGTTTGGGGGGCAGATAACTTAAAAAACTATACCCATAAATTGTACTTGGCAATATATCGTGAAGATTTTGGTAAAACAATACAAAAAACCCTAAATAAAATTAATGAAGATATTCCTAAAATTATGTTAAATGAAGCAGATTTTAATTATGTTGTTAACACAGATAATTGTAAATTATTGGCTATTAAAAATAAGGGATTGAGTGAACAAATAATAGAATTGTTAAGAGGTGAAAATGGCTAATCAAGAAAAGTCAAACGGATTGAATAATTTGAAGACAATTTATAAAATTCAAGTTGGCGGAGAACTCCAAGAGTTACTCCGCGATTTGCGTTCAACAAAAAGGCAAGTTGAAGATCTGATGAATGTTATTAACAGGGCCAAAAAGGCAAAAGCTTCTGATAATAATGATGTTAGTGTTAAAAAGGATGACACAAATGATTCAATTTCCCTTGCTATGCCAAAAGTTATTGAAGAAGATAAAACTGATCCCAAAAACTCTGATGCATTTTCTTTTGTAAATCAATATAACAACAAAAACAATAACCAATTTAATAAAAATAATACACAAAAAAAGAACTTTAATAAAGATAATAATTATAATCAGAAGTCATTTAATAATGCTGGGCAAAAAGTTGGTGTTAATGGTAAACAATTCCCATATAATGGTCAAAGACAGTTTAATAATCAAAAAGTATTTGATAGCGTTAACCAAAAACCATATGCGAATAATAGGCAATTTTTAGGAGATAGGCGTCCGTTTCAAAATGGTGCTACAAATGGGCAGAATAGACCATATATCAATAAACAAGGCAATGGGTTTGCTTCAAGCAAGGCTAATGCGTACAAATCATTTGTTCCTTTAGAGGATAGTAAAGTTCTTGCTCAACCAGAAAAAACATTTGCTGGTAAAAAAGCGCCAGTAAAATCACAATATGATGAAAAGAAACAAATGAGCAAAAAAGCACTAATGAAACGTGGTTTTATTGTTGATAACTCATACAATGAAGACATTGATGGTGTTAGAATGGGAAGCAGAAAGCTTGTTCGTGGAAAGAAAAAAGAGACCAATGCATTTGTTGCTCCAGCAATTGAGAATGCTATTATAACAACAGAAAATGTCACTGTTAAAACCCTTTCCGAAAAAACAGGTAAACCAGTTACAGAAATAATTAAAAAATTAATGCTTCTTGGCATTATGGCAACTATCAATAGTTCAATTGACTTTACCACTGCGGAATTAGTTTGTGACGAACTTGGAGTAAAACTAGAACAAAAGATTGAAAAATCTTATGAGGAAAAATTGGAAGAAAGTTCAAAAGAACTTGGCGACAATGCAAAGAAACGTCCACCAGTTGTTACAGTAATGGGTCACGTTGACCATGGTAAAACCTCATTATTAGACGCAATAAGAAAAACCAATGTTGTTAGTGGTGAGGCTGGAGGAATTACTCAAAAAATTGGTGCATATCAAGTTACTTGGAATAATGAAAAAATAACATTTATTGACACACCTGGACATGCTGCCTTCACATCAATGAGAGCACGCGGTGCAAAGGTAACAGACATTGCTATTTTAGTTGTTGCGGCTGATGATGGAATAATGCCACAAACAAAAGAGGCAATTGCTCATATTAAGGCTGCAAACTGTCCAATGGTTGTTGCAGTTAATAAAATGGATAAACCAGAGGCAAATGTTGAAAGGGTTAAACAGCAGTTGGCTGAAGAGGGCGTTTTACCAGAAGAGTGGGGTGGAGATACAATAATTGTACCAATATCTGCAAAACAAGGAATCGGTATTGATAAATTGCTTGAAAACGTGTTGTTAGTTGCGGAAATGCAAGAATTAAAAGCTGATGCTAGTCAAACGGCTGTTGGTGTTGTTATTGAGGCTGAATTAGATAAAAATAAAGGTCCAGTTGCAACGGTTCTTGTTCAAAATGGAACTTTAAAAGTTGGTGATAGTATAATGAGTGGTATAACCTTTGGTAAGGTTAGAGCCATGTATGATGAAAATGGTAAGCAAATTAAAAATGCTCCACCAAGTACACCGGTTTCTGTTCTTGGTTTTGATAATGTTCCAAACGCTGGTGATCAGGTTTATGCGGTTTCTGAAAAACTATCTAAACAGGTAATACAGGAAAGAATTGATAAGATTAAACAAGAAAGGGCAAATTCAACATCTGGTGTTTCACTTGATGATTTTATGGATAGAGTTAATGAGGGTAAATTAAAGACATTAAATCTTATTATCAAAGCTGATGTTCAGGGTTCTGTTGAAGCACTAAAACAAACATTAACAACCATGAAAAATGAAGAAGCTAGAGTTGTTTGTATTCACAGCGCAGCGGGTCCAGTTACAGAATCAGATGTTATTTTGGCACAAGCAAGTAACGCTGTTATAATCAATTTTAACTTAAAATTGGCAGGGAAAATTGAATCATTGGCAGAAAGTCAAAAGGTTCAAATTAAATCATATAAAGTTATTTATGAATGCGTTGATGAAATATCAAAAGCACTTAGTGGAATGCTTTCGGTTAAATATGAAGATAAAGTCATTGGTCATAGCGAAGTTAGAGCAATGTTTAAGTTGTCTTCTGCTGGAGTTGTTTGTGGTTCATATGTTAAAGATGGTAAAGTCACAAGAAACGCATTTGTTAATGTGTATCGTGGTGATGAAAAAATACTAGAAACTCAAATTGAGGCTCTTAAAATTCAAAAAGATGATAAGGCTGAAGTTAATTTTGGGTATGAGTGCGGTATCAAACTAAAGGATAGCACTGGTGTTCAAGTTGGCGACATCTTTGAAGTTTATGAAAAAGTTGAAATAAAGAGGGATTAATAATGGAAAGTGTTAGACATGCAAGAGCAAATGCTGAAATTATTAAGGCATTATCGGTTATTATAAAGGATAAATTAAATGACCCAAGATTAAAGTCTTCTTTCATTACATTAACATATGCTAATGTTTCTGCTGATTTTAGGCATTGTAAAGTTGGTTTTACAGTGCTTAATGGCAATGTTGATTTGGTGCAAAGGGTTTTAAGAAAGTCTGAAGGTTATATAAAAAGGGAACTTTTGAGCGTTGTTAAATTACCATATGCTCCAGAATTGGAATTTATTTATGACATTGGCGGAGACAATAGTGAGCGGGTTAACAAAATTCTAAGTGAACTAGTTATTCCAGATGTGGATAATGAAGAAAATGATGAGGATTTATAATTGTGATTAAAAAAATAGCAAATGCATTAAAAAATAGTAAAAGAGTGGGTATTATTGCACATGTTTCTCCGGATTCGGATTGCCTGGGCTGTATGACCGCTCTTTCTTGCATTTTAAAGCAGCTTGGCAAGACGGCTGATATGTTTGTTGATGTTTCAAAAATGCCACAGAATAGTGATTATTATGGGCTAACGGAAGATATTTCTGATGATATTGATATCAACAAATATGATACGTTGGTGGCTGTTGATGTTCCTACATATAAACTGTTAGGAAAGCACTGTAATACGTTTAAAGACTTTGACAACACAATCAGTATTGACCATCACTTAATAAGGGATTTAAGTGCAAAAATGGTATATGTTGATGCCAATATGTCTAGCTGTTCAGAAATAATGTTTCAATTATTTAAGCAGATGAATGTTGAAATAACAAGTCGCGTTGCGAGCTTATTGTTTACCGGAATTATAGGAGACACAAATTGTTTTCAAAATGATAACACTAATGCAAACACTTATAAAACTGCCGGAGAGTTATTTGAAATGGGGGCTGACACAAAGAATATTATATTTGAATTTTTCAAAAAACAGTCTTTGGAAGAGGTTAGGCTAAGGGAATTTGCATATGAAAAAATGGTTGTTGAAAACGATATTGCATATACAATTATAACGCTAAAGATGCAAAAACATTCTAATACAGATAATACCGGTAATTTAGTTAATGAATTATTAAATATAAATGATAATAAATTTGCCTTCGTTATTAAACAAAAAGAAAAGAATACGTACTCTGTTAGTCTTAGGTCAAAACTTGGCTATAATGTGGCAGAAATTGCTTTAAAATTTGGTGGTGGTGGTCATGAGCAGGCATCTGGTTTTACATTTGTTGGGTCTCCAGTCAAAATTGCTAGGCAAATTTTTGATGAATGTATGAAACAAATAGGGGTAAAGGGCAATGTTTGATAAGGATGCTGTTATAATTCTAAACAAACCAACGGGTATGTCATCATTTTTGGCTGTAAAAAAAGTATCTAGAGCACTTGGAGTTAAAAAGGCTGGACATATGGGAACTCTAGATCCATACGGCACGGGAGTTTTGTTGATTGGGGTAAACCGTGCAACAAAACTATTTGATGAATACTTAAAGAAAGACAAAACGTACGTGGCTGTATTTCATTTTGGTTATGAAACCGACACGATAGATAGTGAAGGAAAGATTATAAATAGTAACAATGTAATCATTACAGATGATGATATAAATAGGGTTTTACCAAAATTTATTGGAAGCATTAATCAAATGCCACCTCAATATTCTGCAAAAAAAATAAACGGGAAGAGATCTTGTAATTTGGTAAGAAGTGGCGGCAAGGTTGAATTAAAGCCAAAACAAATTACAATAAAAGATATTAAACTTCTTAAAAGTTTAGGAAACAATAATTTTATGTTTGAAATTTCGTGTAGTGCCGGAACATATATTAGAAGCATATGTAGAGATTTAGCTTACGAATTATCAACATATGGCACAATGGTAAGTATTATACGTACCAAATGTGGTGATTTTGGCATAGTTGATTCGTGTACAATTAAAGATATTGAAAATGGTAATGTGTCATATTGTGAAGTTACAATTGATAATAGGGGTTGTTAATTTATGGAGAATAAAATAAGGTTTGGTCCTGCTGGCAATAGTTCTATATTTTATGATAGTGGGTATAAACATAGTGTTGATGCTCCAAAATGGTGTAAGGAAAATGGTTTAACTGCATATGAATACTCTTTTGGAAGAGGGTTTACAATGTCGGAAGATACGGCATCTGAACTTGGGCGGGTTGCATTAAACAACGACGTTTTGGTTAGTTTGCATGCACCATATTATATTAATTTAGCCAATGAAAGCGATGAGATGGCTGATAAGTCTTATGCTTATATAACCAAAGGTTTTGAGTATTTGAAATTGGTTAATGGTAGAGATTATGTTGTACATTTGGGTTCGTGTGGTAAGTTACAGCGGCAAGATGCGGTTAATTTAATATCAAGTCGTCTTGATATTGTGTTAGAAATGCTATATTACAAGAATTATAATAAATACAATTTATGTCCAGAAACCATGGGGAAATATATGCAAATTGGGTCTTATAAAGAAATTATTGATTTCTGTACAAAGGATTCAATGCTTGTTCCTACATTTGATTTTGGTCATATTAATTGTGTTATGCAGGGTGGGCTAAAAACTGTTGATGACTACAAAAGAATTATTGATTATGGTTTTGAAAAGTTGGGTCCTGAAAAGATGAATAATTGCCATATTCATTTTAGTAAAATTGAATACTCTGATAAGGGTGAAATAAAGCATTTGACTTTAGATGATGATGTGTATGGGCCTGAATTTGAGCCATTGGCTAAGGTTCTAAAAATGTATGGCATGACACCAACCGTTATTTCTGAATCTAAAGAGCGCATGATGGAAGATGCGATTTTGCTAAAGGATATATTTGAAAAAACAAAAGTATAATTGTTTTTAAGAGGGTTTAATAGTGTTGATTGACTGTGTTGTTAATGATATGCTGGGAGAAAAGACGTATATTGTATCAAACGAACTGAAAGAGGCGTTGATAATTGACCCGGGTTCTAATTATGATGATATATATGGATATATTATGGGCAATAAATTAGACGTTGTGGGTGTTCTTATCACGCATGCACACTTTGATCATATTGCGTCGTGTGGTAAACTGCAAAAGTTGGGATATAAAATATATGTTTCTGAGCTTGACGCCGAAAAATGTTCAAATGCTGACAAGTGTTTGGCTAATGGTTGTGGGGTTGTTATTGATATGTTTGTTCCCGACTGTTTAATTATTAATGGGCAGAATCTTTTAAAGTTGGGGTCTTTTGAGGTAAAAATAAAACATGTTCCCGGTCATAGTGCTGGTGGTTTGGCATATATTATCGGTGATGATTTATTTTCCGGAGATACTTTATTTGAAAATGGTTATGGCAGATATGATTTTTATGATGGCGATTTTAACGAATTAATGAAAAGTGTAAAAAGCTTATTGTTACTTGTAAATCAAGGATACAAATTACATTGTGGTCATTAGTATTATTATATTATAAAAACAGTAGACAAATAATAATAAATATGATATTATGGGTAGGAAATTATTTTAAGGAGAAAAATATGATTACAGCAGGTGATTTTAGAAAGGGTGTTACGTTTGAGTATGAGGGTAACGTTTATGTTGTGGTTGAATTTTTGCATGTTAAGCCTGGTAAAGGCTCACCATTTGTTAGAACAACAATAAAGAATGTTGTTACGGGGCAGGTTTTGGAGAGAACATTTAACCCAACAGATAAGTTTCAGGCAGCGGTTATTGAAAGAAAGGAAATGCAATATCTTTATAATGAAGGGGATTTGTATTACTTTATGGATATGGAAACATATGACCAAATACCTCTTAACAAGTCTCAGGTTGAGGGTGCAATGAACTTTATGAAAGAAAATATGAATGCAACAATTCAATTTTATAAAGGTGCCGCATTCAGTGTTGTTCCACCAACATTTGTTGAACTTGAGGTAACGGAAACAGAACCTGGAATTCAGGGTGATACTTCAAAAGCTGGTTACAAACCGGCAAAACTTGAAACGGGTTTTGAAATTAAGGTTCCTTTATTTGTAAATCAGGGTGAAATTATAAGAGTTGACACTCGTGATGGTTCATATATGGAAAGAATTAAATAATCATATATAAAACAAAGGTTAAGCCGAGCATTTGATTGCTCGGTTTTTTTTGTCAAATGTTGAACAGTGCATAATTGAGGTATATTGTTTTCTTGGCGTAAAATGAGACATTTTGTTGATTTGTTATAAAAGAAACTTCTTGATAGTAATCATAAATAAGGTGAAAAATGTTGAATAAGATATTGCCTAAAAAAATAATGGAATTGTTGGAAAGTAATTTCAACGAAAATGAAATAAATGAAATAAGAATAAGGGTAAACATGCCGATTGTTGTGTTTTGTGGTAATAAAACATATATTATGTGTGATTGTGGTAATTTGAGCTCTGGTGGTCGAGAGGTGATTGGAACGTATGAAATGGTTGAAGAGGTTGTGTTTAGGGCGAGTGAATATTCAATATATGCGAATAATGAACAAATTAAAAATGGATACATTGTTTTAGATGATGGCACAAGGGTTGGGCTTTGTGGTGATGTTGTGGGCGAAAATGGTGTGGTAACAATAAGGGATTTTTCGTCTGTTTGTATTAGGGTGCCGCATAATATTAAAGATTGTTCTTTACCGATTTTTGACATTATTTATGATGGTGTTGTGGTAAATAACACATTAATAGTGTCTCCACCTGGGGCTGGTAAAACAACAATGCTTAAAGATTTAATATATCAATTCTCCATACGTAAATTAAAATACAATATATTTATTGCGGATGAAAGGGGTGAAATAAGTGGTGGTATAAAAAATATGTATGTAAATAATTGTGATTATTTGTGTTACTTAAACAAAAAAAACGCAATAATGTACGGTCTTAGAAGTATGTCGCCGGATATTGTGGTAACGGATGAGTTGGGCACCGAAAGCGATTTTGAGGCTGTTGAGTACGCGTCTTGCTGTGGCGTTTCTGTTTTTGCAACCATTCATGCAAAAGATGTGAATGATATAAAAAACAAGAAGGAAATAATGTTAATGATTGATAAAAAACTTATTGAGCGCATTGTTGTTCTGTCGAACAGAAATGGTGTTGGTACAATAGAGAGTGTGTATAATAATAATCTTATATCAATATATGGTGGTGCTATGTGAAATTGTTTTTTTGTTTTATTATTATTTTTATGTTTGGATTAATTGGCTATACACTTTCAAATTTCTATTTATATAGGAAAAAGTTTTTTTTTAATTTAGATATGTTTGTAAAGGCTTTTAAGATGAATGTAAATTTTTCATCAAAGAAGCTTATTGTATTCATTGATGATTATATTAAGAATGTTCATGATAAAAGTTTTAGTCAGTTGTTGTTAAACTTTAAGAATGCTATTACTATGAATTCTTCCTTTGATTATCAGTTACTGTTTCATGACATAAATATACTGAATAAGCACGAAAAAGAAAGTGTTTTTCAATTATTTTCTAAGCTTGGTAGGGTTAATGTTTTAAGTCAGAATGACTATATTGATGGTTTTTTGGATATAAGTGCAGAATTTTATAATTCCTCAAAAAATGAAAGTATTAAATATTCTTCATTATATACAAAGCTTGGCATAATACTTGGTGTGTTGCTGGTTATTATTATTTATTAGGGGTGGCGAATGGAAGTTGATTTAATAATTAAGATTGCTGGCATTGGTGTTCTAACAGGTATTGTTGCTCAAATACTTAAACATACAGGTAAGGATGATATTGCGACTTTGGCGACATTAGCTGGTATTATTGTTGTTTTGATGTTAATTTTGAATATGGTCTCTGATTTATTTGCTTCTGTTAGAAACATATTTGGATTTTAATATTTTGGAGGTGGTGTGTCTGAATTCTTTAGGATTATTGGGGTTGCACTTTTATCTCTTGTTTGCTATCTAATTATTAAGCCAATCAAGCCAGATATGGCTGTTTTTATAAGTATATCGGGTTCTATAATAATTGTAATTATGTGCATTGACATAATAATTGATGTGATTGGTGGTTTAACTGATTTTGTAAATAAAATTGGTGTTGATAGTCAAATTTTTGCTGTTATTCTTAAAATTGTTGGGGTTGGATATTTGACCGAATTTTCATCTAGTCTTTGTTGTGATGCGGGGAATACGTTATTGGCTGATAAAATTGTTTTAGCTGGTAAAGTCTTTATTCTTTTTTTAAGTTTTCCAATTGTTACCGCCTTATTAAATATGATTGTTGGGCTGTTGCCATGATTAAGAAATTAATTTGTGCGATTATTGTTCTTTTTATTGTTTTTGCAAATGGAATTGCATATAGGCAATGCTATGCTACCATTCAAGAGGACAATGAAATTGAAAGTCAAATAAATAATAATATAGACGAACAACTATCTAATTTGGATACTGAAGAACTGGATGAACTATTTTCGGATATTGTTAACGAAAAGATGATTTTTGGTGAGGGCACCATAAATGACAGGTTATATAACCTGATTCATGGGAATATTTCGGTTAATGCAAACAATTTGGTTAAATATGTAATTGATATTTTTTTAGATGATGTTATCAATTATTTACCATATGTTTGTTTAATTGTCGCCATTGCTGTTTTGTATAGCATGGTTTCAAATAATGCTAGTTCAAATAAGAGTATTGGCAATATAATCCATTTTGTTAGCTATGGTTCTATTGTTTTGATTGTGGTGAGTGCAATAACATATTTAATTAAAATAACAACATCATGTATTGGCACAATAAAAGTTCAGATGGATGTTGTTTTTCCGATTTTGTTAACATTATTAACAGCTCTTGGGGGAAATGTTTCTGTTGGTATTTATCAGCCTGCCATGGTGATTCTTTCAGGTGCGGTTCTAGCAGTTTTTGGAAGTGTTTTGTTGCCATTATTCTCATTTAAGCTGGTTTTTACAATAATATCGAATTTAACAACAGATATTAAATTTGGCAAATTTGCGGAATTTTTTGGCTCTTGTTTTAAGTGGTTGCTTGGTGGAATTATTACGGTATTCACGGCATTTATTTCAATTCAGGGACTTATGTCTGGAAGTGTTGATGGGGTTTCAATAAGGGCGGCAAAATACACAATTAAAAATGGCGTTCCGTTGGTTGGCGGTTTTTTATCAGATGGTGTTAGTTTAATTATGTTATCGTGTTCTTTAATAAAAAACTCTGTTGGGGTTAGTGGCCTTTTATTGCTGTTTTGCACAATCGTTATTCCTGTACTAAAAATAATTGTTTTTTCTTTATTAATGAAACTTGCTTCGTCAATATTAGAACCGATTTCGGATGGTAGGGTTACAAACTTTGTGAATGATATATCAAAATTGATTCCAACACTAATTGCACTAATACTTGGTGTTGCGTTTATGTATTTCATTATTACGGGCTTGGTCATGTGTAGTCTAAATATGTTTTAGATGGAGGAGGATGTATTGTTTGATTTTTCTGGCTGGATTATAAGTGTATCGGGTGTTTGTTTGGCATCAATAATAATAGATTTAATTTTACCGAGTGGAAAAACAAATGGGGTTATTAAACGGGTACTTTCATATGTGATAATTCTTGTGCTTTTGATGCCAATATCAAAACTATTTAGCGCTGATTTTTCGTTGAACGAATTGTTCTATAATAGTGAGTATGTTTTGCAAGATAATTACATATGTAACATTAATCAAAGTAAGTTAAGTGCAATGGAAAATTCAATATGTGAGGATTTTGAAAAGGTTGGAATTGTGGGTGCAAACGTTTCTATTTCTGCAGACATATTTGATGTAGACATGAAAATTAATGCTATTTATGTCGACTTGTGCAATGTTGTAATATCGGGTAATTTTGAGAATATAGATATAAAAACGGAGGTGGTGCGTGTTGTGCAAAAGTATGTGATTGTGGGGGAGGATAAAGTAATAATATATGAGTAATAAAAGCGATGATGTTTCGTTGTGGGATAAAATTCCACTCATCCAAAAATTAAAAAGCATAAAACACTTTGAGTTTATTTTGATTGGTATATTTGTTGCAGTTTTGGGTGTAATATATCTTTCTTCAAAGCCCACCAACTCGCAAAAAAATAACGAAAGTACTTCATTTGATTTGCAAGTTTATACTTCGTCAATTGAAAAAAGGCTAGAATCCGTTATTGGTGATATTTCTGGCGTGGGCAGAGTTTCGGTTATGGTTACGCTTGATGGGGGAATGTCATATGAATATGCAAAAGAAAGCGAAGAAGTAACAACAACTAGTTCTGTTAGCGGTGGTTCCAACTCAAAAACAACGGTGAATGAGTCTGTTGTTATTGTGACGCAGAATGGTAAGAACACACCGCTTATTGTTAGAGAAATATATCCAAATGTTAGTGGGGTTTTAGTTGTTTGCTCTGGGGCAGGCAATGTTGCTGTTAAACTAAATATTATTAATGCCGTTTCAACACTGCTTGGAGTATCGGAAAACAAAATTGAAGTACTACCAGGGAATAAATAGTGGATTTGGTTATATTATGTTGTGGTTATTAATATATTAAATTATCAAAAAGGAGAATAAAAATGTTAAAAAAGAAAACAAAGGTATTTATATTAATTGGTATGGTATTATTGTTGGGAATAACGGGTTATTTGAATATTGCACTTAATAATAATGTTACACAAACAAGCACAGGGAATATAACAACTGCAAATTATTTTTCAACCTACAGGGCCGACAGACAAACAACAAGGGATCAAGCTCTTTTATACTATGATGCAATAATAACAAATGAAGCGTCAAGTGCAGAAGCCGTTTCTAATGCAGAGGCTAAAAAGTTGGCGCTGATTGAACAGATGGAGACGGAATTAGTGGTGGAGGGATTAATAAAATCAAAGGGTTTTGATGATTGTATTGTAACCAGCGTTGAACCAAATGTTAAAATAGTTGTTAGATGTGCAAATGCAACGTTAACGTCGCAAGAAGTTGCACAAATAGTGTCTGTTGTTAAAGACCAAACAAAAGTGGACATAGATAACATTCAAATAACACCTGTTGAGTAAAAAATAGTAAAAATATTTGCAAAAGACCTCTTTTGTGTGATATACTACCACAAAGTGAGGTTTTTTTATGGTTGAAATGGAAGAAAACGTAAATGATAACAAAGGAAAGGTCACTTGTGATAGAAAAATATTACTATCAATTATTAGTCTTGCAACCAAAGAAATAAGTGGTGTTAGTGAACTTGTTGACACAGCCGAAACAAAGTTGAAAAGAATTTTTAATAAAAATGACAGTCGCGGTGTTAAACTGAAATTTTACCCGAATGGTAAGTTGGTTATTGATATATATATTAAGGTTTTTGCTGGGGTTAACATTCCAGATATATCATTTAGGGTTCAGGAAAATGTAAAGAATAATATAGCATCAATGATTGACGTTAAGGCAGGTAAAATTAATGTTCACATTGTTGGTGTTGACTTTATAAAAAATGAAGAGGAAGGTGAGGTATAAATGAGAAAATTGGCACGAGAAACTGCCTTTAAGATTATTTATGAAAGCCTTTTTCAAAATGACAAATTTTCTTGTGATGAAATAATTGAAGATGATGGTCTTACAGAAGAACAAGATATTGATTTTGTAAAAGTTTTAGTTAACTTATATAAGGACAATAGGGATTATATTAACAACAAGATTAATGAATCGTTGGTTGGGTACACTCCAGACAGGGTTTATAATATCGATAGAGCAATTATGGGTGTTGCATTGGCGGAAATATTGTTTTATAAACAAACGCCGTATAAAGTTGTTATAAACGAGGCTGTTGAAATGGCAAAAAAGTATTCAACGGAAAAAAGTTACTCTTTTGTTAATGGTATATTGAAAGTTGTAATCGAAGGTGAAAATGTCATATAAGCCAATAACGGTAACTCAATTGAACACATATATAAAACAGGTGTTTGATGCGGAAGAGTTATTGCACGGAATTTGTGTTGTCGGTGAAATATCTGGTTGGTCGAATGTTAGGGGTACTGCCTACTTTACACTAAAAGATGAAAGCAGTGCCCTTTCTTGCGTGTGCTTTTCGGCAGATGATTTTGCGGATTTCAAAAACGGCGATAGCGTTATGGTTATAGGTTCTGTTAAGTACTATAATAAAGCGGGAAAAATTAATTTTACAGTAGTTAAAATTGAACAGTATGGTCAGAGCTTAATATATAAAAAATTTCTTGAATTGAAAGAAAAATTATCAACACTTGGTTATTTTGATGAGAAAAATAAAAAACAATTACCTAAAGATATTAAAAGAATCGGTGTTGTTTCAAGTGAGGGCGGTGCCGTTATAAGGGATATCATCAATGTTAGAACAAGGCGAAATCCCTCAATAGATATTGTTTTATATCCTGTCAAAGTTCAGGGTGACGGTGCCGAAAATGAAATTGCCCACGGTATTGAAGTGCTAGACGGCTACAATGTTGATGTTATTGTTGTTGCTCGTGGTGGTGGGTCTTTTGAAGATTTACAACCATTCAACACCGAGATTGTGGCAAATGCAACGCATAATTGTAATAAGTTTATTATGTCTGCAGTGGGGCATGAAACGGACTATACAATCATTGATTTTTGCAGTGACATGAGGGCACCAACTCCAAGCGTTGCCGCAGAGCTTATTTGTGCAGATGTTAATGATAGAAAAAACATTTTAGATGGATTTAAAAAACGCCTTTTTATTCAAATGGATAATTACTTGAAAGATGTTAAGCAAAGAATAGTTGATTACTCGTCAAATATTGTTTATAAATATAACGAGTATATTGAAGATTGCTATAATGTGTATAACTATGATATAGTGGCATTAAAGAAAAATATTGATTTATATATTGACAAACGTGAGTATATGCTTGGTTCAATGCTTAAGGTTTTTGAAAAGTTAAATCCAAATGAGATATTAAAACTTGGCTATGCTTGTGTTAAATATGGCGGTGAGTACATTACAACTTGTAAGAATTTAAATAAAAATGATACTATTGGTATAGTATTCAAAGATGGTGTTGTGAATGCTGAAATAAAAGATATAGATAAGAGGTGAAAGATGAGTTTTGAAGATGGGGTTAAGGAATTAGAAGCTATTATTCAAAAATTAGAGAGTGGTGATTTAAAATTTGATGAGGCAGCCACAATGTTTGAGCGGGGTGCTCAGTTATGTAAAGAATTGAATGAAAAGTTTGAAAATGTTAAAGGAAAAGTAACAGTTATTAGAGAGAGTCTTGGTTCTTTAATAGAGGAAAATATGGAATAGGAGTTGAATTAATATGAAATTATCAAAGTTATTAGGCGAGAGAACCAAGGAGATTCCTTCGGTTGCAACGGTAAAAAGCCAAGCTCTTCTTATGAGAGCTGGTTATATTAAGCAGGTTAGCAATGGTATATACTCAATGCTTCCACCAGCACAAAAAGTAAGTGTTAAGATACAAAATATAATTAGAGAAGAAATGAATAAAGTTGGGGGGCAAGAAGTTCTATTTCCTGTTGTTATGCCAAGGGAAATGTGGGAAGAAAGTGGAAGATATACGTCAATAGGCTCAGAAATGGTTAGATTCAAAGATAGAAATAATCACGACATGCTTTTGGGTATGACACACGAAGAGGCGGCTGTTCATATGGCAAAAAACACAGCAAAGTCATATGACCAGCTTCCATTTATGATTTATCAAATACAAACAAAATTTAGAGATGAGCCAAGGTCTCGTGCGGGTCTTATTCGTGTTAGAGAGTTTATAATGAAAGATGCATATTCTTTTCACACTTCTCAAGAGGATTTGGAAGAATACTATAAGAAGGTTTATGACGCATATTTTAACATATATAAGCGAATTGGTTTAAAAAATGTTATTGCAGTTGCTGGTGATTCTGGTATGATGGGTGGAAAAATAGCCCACGAATATATGTTATTAACGGATATCGGAGAAGATAGTATAGCAATTTGTGATAAATGTGGTTATAAGGCAAACGTTGAGGTGGCAAAAGGTATCCTTGACAAGGTTCAGGATGTTGACGCGGAATTGCAAGAAGTGTACACGGGAGATGCCAAAACAATTGATGAGATATGCGAGTTATTTAAGGTTAGCCCAGAAAAAACAATTAAAGCGGTGTGCTATGCTATGGAAGGAGATACAGAAAAATCATTAATTGTTTTTGTTAGGGGTGATTTGGAAGTTAATGAGGCAAAAGTAAAATTTATAATAGGAAAAGATATTGCACCAAAAGATTTAGATGAGACAAGTTTGGTTAAGGGTAATATTGGCCCAATAGGTATTAATGATAAAAATATTGTTGTTTTGTTTGATGAATCATTGCGTGATGAAAAAAATATGATATGTGGTGCAAATAAAGAAAAATACCATATAAAGGGTGTTAGTACTGATAGAGATATACCAAATGTTGTGTATTATGATGTTTCCAAAGTAAAAGATGGCGAGGGTTGTGTGGCTTGCGGTGGCAAGTTAAAAATTTATAGAGGTGTTGAAATTGGAAATATTTTCCAATTAGGAACAAAGTATACGAAGCCAATGAATATGACAATTCACATGCCTGATGGTGGAGAAATTAATCCAATAATGGGTTGTTATGGTATTGGTGTTGGTAGAAATTTGGCTTGTGTTGCTGAAGAGTCTGGTGATGATAAGGGGCTTGTTTGGAATATGAACATCGCACCTTGGGAAGTTGAAATTTGTCCATTAAGGCTTGATGATGAAAATGTTAAGTTAAAGTCTTTGGAGTTGTATGACCAATTACAGCAATGTGGCGTTGATGTTTTATATGATGATAGGGATGTTTCTGCCGGATATAAATTTGCCGATTCTGAATTGCTTGGTATTCCTGTTAGGGTTGTTGTTAGCCCAAGAAGTTTGCAAGATGGGAATGTTGAAATTGCATTTAGAACTGGTGGCGACAAAAAAATGATTTCAATTGAAAATGCTGTTAGTTTCTTAAAAGGCTATGTTGCTAGTCAAAAATTTTAATCGTGTTTCTATTACGTTATTTTAAACAAAAAAAAATGACAGTTGATTGTCATTTTTTATTATTTCTTATATTTGATTTTCTCTGTTAACACATTTATATGTGTTGATTATTGTTTTTACTTCATTCCAATCTTCAGCAATTTTTAGATTTGGTGGTAATTTGCTGGTGGTATCGGTGCTTTTGGCACCAAATAGTATTCCTAAAAACCCAGCTTGTGCTGCTTGTGCCACTGTGTCAATGTCGTCGTCAATTAAAACAATTTGATTAAAGGGGTAGTGTTTGCCAATGGTGTGGTTGATTTTTTCGTGATTTTCAACAATAAATTTGGTTTTGTTGTCAACTTTCCAAATTAATCCCTTTATGTTTGATTTTGGTTTTATTCTTGAAAGTATGGCATTTTTTGATATATCATACACAATTTTGCCAAGATTTACTCCTCTTTGTGTGATTGCTATACAATAGTCACCATTGTTATTTAACTCAGATATTGTTTCATTCGCCCCTTTCATAAGTGGTGCGCTGGCATATGCATAAATCCATTCACCATTATTTTGAGGATTAAGTGAATATGTGTCAAACAGGGTGCCGTCTAGATCAATAAAGATGAGCATTTGTGATTCTCCTTGTGAATATATTATATATTATTCTGGGCATATGTCAATATTTAATCAAAAGACCTTGATTTTACTTGAAAAATATTGTATAATATATACGAAGGTGCAGTATCCTAGTCATTTGAGTTTGTCTGGAAGGCGATACTATATGGCGTCGAAGGGCATATCTGTGAAGTTCTTGGTGTTTGCTTTGATTGCCCAAATTGGGGCAGATGCTGGGAGTTAAGGCATTTGGGAGGATTGTAACGGCATACAATTTTGAACCCATTTGTCGTGGAGACCCAATTTGGCGGAAGACTTACGAGTTTCCTGCTGGTTGGGCGTGAACCTGCATATGACAAAAATTGTGTGCAGTGTAGCCTGCTTTGAGTGTGTTACGGGGATATGGCGGTTAATGCCAAAATAATACATAGCGCTGTGCATTAATAAGGCTATGTCATTGAAACGTAATATGCAAAACAAGCTAAGGGCAAACAATGGTGTTTGGGAAAACCTCTAGGCTGTTGATGTATATCATCAGATATTTTAGGGATTATAGTGCGCGCTTAGTGGCGATTCGGTGAGTGCCAGTGGGTAAAAGGAAACTGCTTTTTGGTAACGAAAAGTCCACCAGGTGGGAAATCCAACCGAACCTATGTCGCAAGGTTTACTTAGAATATTACCTTCATTTTTTTTTGTTAGCACGTTATTATGTTGTTATGGGTTAAAGTATAATATGTTTTTTTATTTCATACAATGTAATACGTTAATATATAATATATAAAGGAATAATAATGGAAGATAACCCGAAAGAGAAGAATAAAAAGGTTCGTAAACAGAGTGTTAATAGTTTTTGGCCATTAAAAGTGTTTGTTATGGCCGTTGCTTTGTCATTGTGTTTTAGTATAGTTTCAGAATTTATTCTTGGAAGTGCTGGAATAATTGTTGCTGTTGTTATAATTGTTGTTTTTGTTGCAATAGCAATAATAACCGATATGATTGGTGTGGCAATTACCGCTTGTAATAAAGAGCCGTTTGTGGCGATGGCATCCAAAAAGGTTAGGGGAGCTAAAGAAAGTTTGGCGCTTATAAGGAATGCAGATAAGGTTGCATCATTGTGTGCGGATGTTATTGGTGATGTTTGTGGAATATTGAGTGGTGCGGCTGGCGCTAGTATTGTTGCGAAAATATTATTGAATTCAGACAATGCGAGTTTGTCAATTCTTATTGCGTCATTAATTACGGCGTTAATTGCTGGAATAACAATTTTTGGTAAGGCACTTGGAAAGAGGTGTGCAATAAATAACTGTAATGGAATTATACTTAGGGTTGGAAAATTTCTCAGCATATTTGGTTATGGTTCCGGGCAGAAAAAAAATTAAAATATCAAGAATAATTCACGCGGGGTGTAAGCTTTATTGCTTACACTTTTTAATTGTGTAATATAATAATAGTGCTAGTAACCAAATTGTTTGGGGTAGGGTATAATTGGGGGCTTCAAACTATTTTTTATATAAAATAATAAAATTTTTAACAAAGTATTGTTGAATTCACTTTATGCATAACCCAGATTATTCATACATTTTTAATTTATATTAATTCATGTTAATAAATTTTTATCAAAAAAATATGAATAAATATACAAAAAATCGCTTGCATAATTATAAATTATATTGTATAATAATGAAACTTAACATGCATAAACATAAATTTATAATTATGCATTGGTGGGTCAATCCCTTTATAATAAAGCGATTGACGTGTTAGAAGGAGATATTGCGTGGCACGATCATTAAGACAGTCAAAGATATTAGAATTAATATCAACCAGAGAAATTGAGACACAAGACGAACTTGTGTCATTGCTTAAGGCTGCAAATTTTGACATTACACAAGCAACAATTTCAAGAGATATTAAAGAACTTGGTTTAATTAAAGTTTTAGGTTCTGAAGGGCGGTACAAGTATGCCCTTGTTGATTCTGGTGATCAGGGTGTTAGCAATAAGAATATTAATCTATTCAAAATGTGCGTAATCTCTGTTAAGCGAGTTGGGACTGTGTGTTTAATTAGAACAGTAAAACAATTTGCTAGTGGTGTTTGTTCTCTTATTGATAAGTTGAATTTAATTGATGTTCTTGGTTCAACATGTGGTGATGATTGTGTAACAATATATTTTGATTCTGAGCAAAAGGCCATTAGTGCAACCAATACAATTATTGATGTGATGGGGTAATTAATATATGCTTCAAACTTTAAGGATAAAAAATTTTGCACTTTTACAAGATGAGGTTATTGAATTTGGCAATGGATTTAATGTGTTGGTTGGCGAAACCGGTTCTGGTAAAAGTTTAATAATTGATGCACTTTCTTTTGTTTTGGGAGACAAGTCAAATAAACTTAATATAAGAAGTGGCGAAAACAAGTGTGTTGTTCAGGCTGTTTTTACAGATATTGGTGATGTTGCAACTAATTTATTGAGCGAATATGATGTTGATTTTGATGGCGATATTATAATAACTCGTTCTTTGAGTGTTGATGGTAAGTCAGATTGTCGTGTTAACGGAACAATAGTCCCCGTTAATTTTTTAAAACAGTTATCTGAACTTATAGTTGATACATATGCCCAAAACGAGAATGTTGAGTTGTTGAGAGTTAAAAATCATATTACCATTTTAGACTCATATATGGCAGATGAGTCTTTTGATTATAAAAATAAAATAGAAGACTTATTGTGTCAACTACGTGATATCAATGAAAAAATGTCTAAACTTGGTGGCAACAATGAAAATCGCGAAAGAGAAATGGAGTTGTTAGAATATCAAATTAAGGACATTGAAAACATTAACCCATTTGTTGGCGAGGATGATGAGCTAAAACAAAAGATTGATAAATTATCGCATTTTGAAAGGATATTTGAAAACATTAATTTAGCTTTAGGGTCATTGTCTTCTGTTTATGATCGGCTGTCTGAAAGTGAGCACAATATTATGAATGCATCAAAGTATGATGAATCTTTGAATGAAATTGCTGATAGGATTAAATCAGCAAAAATAGAACTCGGAGATATCGTTGACACTTTGTCATCATATAATGAAGATGGGTATGATCAAAACGAGTTAGATAGATTAAACAAACGATATGATGACATTAAGATGCTAATGAAGAAGTATGGTTCATCAATTAATGATGTGTTAGCATACTTAAATAAAATCAAACAAGATTACGATAATATTCTATTTGGCGAGGAAAGGCTTGCAGAATTAAATAAACAAAAAAATACAATAATTAAAGAGCTTTATAATCAATGTGTTGGATTATCCAACTACAGAAGAAAGGTTGCAAAAGTTATTGAGCAAGACGTTGATAAAGAGTTAAAGCTCCTAGGTTTTAAGAATGCTGTTTTTGCTGTTAGTTTTGGTGAATTGCCAAGTGTTGATGAGGCTACTTTCACGAAGCAGGGTCTTGATAATGTTGAATTTTTATTATCGGCTAATACCGGAGAGTCGCTTAAAAGTTTATCTAAAACAATTTCTGGCGGCGAAATGAGTAGATTTATGCTTGCACTTAAGAATGTTTTTGCAAAGTGCTTTAACACCTCAACTTTGGTTTTTGATGAGGTTGACACTGGTATTAGTGGTGAAATTGGGCAGAGAGTTGCCGAAAGGCTTGCTTTATTATCTACCAATTACCAATTGATATGTATCACTCATTTATGTCAGGTAACAGCAATGGCAGATAGATATATTCATGTATATAAAACTGTTGAAGGTGGGAAAACGTATACCCATGTAAAATACTTAGATGATGATGAGGTTATTAAATATATTTCTGTTGTGTCTGGAGCACAACCAACAGCAGTTGCAATTAGTTTTGCTCGTGAATTAAAAGATAAGGCAGAGCAATATAAGACAGAGATTAAAAGATAAGGTATATTTATTGATTATGTTGAGAAACTACCCTTATGGGGTGGTTTTTTTAAGTCAACAATAGGGTTGTGATTTGAAATTTGTGGTTTATTATTTATTTTTTGTTTGACAAAAGGGTGAGGTTGTATGAAAAAGATAATTATAAAACTTATTGGTGTTGTTTTTGCTGTTATTTTTGTTGCCTTTTGCTTTAATATTGAGTTTTGGGCAATATTGGATATGCCGAGTTCAATACATTTAACTGAAAGCGATTTAGTTGATTTTAATAGTGAAAAAATTTTTGGGAATTTTATATCAGCTGAGGTAAATAACAATACGTTTGTTGTTGGTAAAGAAAAAAGGCATAACTCTTACTTATGTTTGAAACTGTTTGGGTTTCTACCAATAAAAAGGGTTGAGGTTGTTTTAGAGGATGGTGGTGAGGTATATTTGGGAGGAATTCCTCTTGGCTTTTCATTAAACTCTAAAGGGGTTATTGTGGTTGGCGAAAATAAAGTTTCGGCGAATTCGGTTAAAAGTGTTTTTAATACGGGAGATATAATAATAAAAATAGGAGAAACTTATGTTGAGGAACCGCAAGATATTCTTGATTGCTTAAGTAATATTAAAGATGAGCCAACGAGTATTGTTATAATTAGGGATGGTCATGAAAAAGAGGTGGTAGCAATACCTCAATTTGATGTAAATACGAATGACTATAAGTTGGGTCTTTGGGTGCGTGATGATGCACAAGGTGTTGGAACGTTGACCTTTGTTACAAAAGATGGAAAATTTGGAGCACTTGGTCATTGCATTAATGATTATGAAACGGGTGTGGAAATACCTGTTAAAGATGGCGGAATATATTTGTGCAACCTGGTTGGAATAACAAAGGCAAAAAGGGGGAGCGCGGGGGAATTAAGGTGTTTATTTTCACAAACCAAGGCTCCATATGGAAGCGTTGAAACCAACACAAAAAGTGGGGTTTTTGGTGAAGTGTTCAATAAGGACGAGCTTGTTGATGAAAACTTAACGGCGGAAATTGGCAGTAGAATGTTGGTTAAACTTGGTAAAGCAAAAATTGTTAGTTCTGTTGGTGGTGTTAGGGAGGAATTTGACATTGAAATAATAAAAGCAAAGTATCAACCAGCCTCCAGTGACAAAAGCTTTGTTTTTAGAGTAACTGATAGTAGGCTTATTTCATTAACTGGTGGGATTGTTCAAGGAATGAGTGGTTCTCCAATTATACAAAATGGGAAAATAATTGGCGCGGTTACGCACGTGTTTCTAAACGATGCAACAAAAGGATATGGGATTTATGTTGATTGGATGATGGAAGAAATTGCCAGGTAATAATATTTGCGTAGATAAAATATAATATTTTATGTCAAATTATAACAATATGGCTCGTTTATCTGAGTTTAAGTTTAACCTTTCAGAGTTTTATAATAAGCACAAGTACATAACGCTAACTCTTTTGTTTTTGGTTATTGTCGCGTTGCTCACGGGCGTGTTTACGGCTATTAAAATGTATAGAATTAGTAGTAATGTAAGTTTTGAAGATTTTAGTTTTATAACGTTGTATAATGGTTCAATATATGATTTTCCAGTCTTTGTTAAAAGATTTTTAAGTGCATTGGTTGTTGTTGGAATTATTCTTTTGTCTTCAACAAATAAGTATTTGAATATAATTGGGTGTGCGGTAATATGCTACAGGGCGTTTTTACTGTCATTAAATTGTGCGTTTATTGTCATGCTTTTGGGACTGGGTGGTGCATTAAATGCAATACTAATTATTTTTCCGTGCAACATTATATGTATATTATTGATGTTGATATTATTTATTTTGTGTGTGTTTGGATGTAAGGGTGATGATAAAAGTGTAAAATTCAAATACTCCACGCTAATTATGGTATGTATTTTGATATTGAATATAGTTGAATGGTTGCTATTAATAATTTTTAAGCCAACAACTATACTAATTATTTGACATAATGCCATTGTTGTGTAATAATGTTTATGGCTGTTAAATATTATGGTGTATATGATACTGAACTATTTTGCAGTTATATGGAGGAGATTAATGAATAATATTGATAGAGTTGTTGATTTACTAAGAAATAAATATAAAATTGGCAATGTTGAAAATGCTATTGTTGTTGGTTCGGGACTTGCGGATTCAATACCAGAAATGAAGAATGTTAAAGAAGTAAAATATAACGATTTGGGTCTTGCGGGTTCTAGGGTGCAGGGGCACAGGGGTAGTTTTATATTTGGAGAAATAAATGGAAAATCTGTTGTTTTGGTGTCTAGAATACATTTTTATGAATGTTGTGATATAGAAAAGGTAAGGTTTCCATTTGAAATAGTTGCTGCTTTGGGTGTTAAAAATATAATTCTTATGACATCTTGTGGTGGTGTATCTGATGGCTTAAAGGTTGGCGATATTTTAGCTATTAAAGATCATATTAATTTATCTGGATTTAATCCTTTGGCGGGGATTGAGAATTTAACATTTACAAGTATGACAAATTGTTATGATATTGATTTTAGAAAAAAATTACATACAATTGCGGACGGGCTTGGTATTGGTCTTAAAGATGGCGTGCTGTGTCAAATGAGTGGTCCAAGCTACGAAACCGCTGCGGAACTAGCAATGATTAAACTTGTTGGGGCAGATGGAGTTACCATGAGCACGGCTTATGACTGCATTGTTGCTAGATATCTGGAGATGAGGGTCGCCGGGTTAATGGTAATTGTTAATGTTGCAAATGGAATAAACATACCATCACATCAAGAGGTTTTAACAAATGCTAAAATTGCTAGCGAAAATATAAAAAAGATTTTAACAAGGTTTTTGTAATATATATTATTCTAGGTAGAAGTAAAAAGGTGTAATTTTGAATAAAATGCAAATTTGTGTTTTGTTCCCAAAATTATGTCTTTTTTTATTTTTAAGTGTGAGTAATTAGTTAACTGTATAAAAAAATCACATGTGATTATACTAATAATTGAAGTGGAGGTATAATACATGAAAAAAATAATTACCACATTACTTGGTGTAATAATATACATATCAATATCTATATGTTGTGTTGGTATTAAAATAGCTAAAGCTGAAACAAATGAATTGGGCGTATCGTCAAAATCGGCATTACTTATGGATTGTGATACAGAAACTATAATTTTTGAAAAGGAGATTGATAAAAAATTACCAATAGCAAGTATGGTAAAAATGATGACCATATATTTAACATTAAATGAGATTGAAGATGGAAATTTATCTTTGGATAAAAAAGTGACAATTTCTGAAAATGCTTCAGGAATGGGCGGTTCTCAAGTTTTTATTGATCCTTATGTTTCATATACAGTTGAAGATTTATTAAAAAGTGTTATTATGTCATCAGCAAATGACTCTAGTGTTGCACTTGCTGAGGAAATATCTGGTAGTGAGTCGTCATTTGTTAACAAAATGAACAGCACCGCAAAGAATTTGGGTATGAATAATACTCTGTATTGCAATTGTACTGGGCTTCCGGCACCAGAGCAATATTCAACCGCATATGATTGTGCGATTTTGCTTAAAAATCTTATAAAATATGATTTATACCACAAGTATAGCAATATATGGATGGATGAATTGGTTCATCCTTCAGGCAGAAAAACGGAACTTGTGAATACAAATAAACTAGTAAAGTATTATAATGGATGTGATTGTGGTAAAACTGGGTCAACTAGTGAGGCTGGTTATTGTTTAACTTCTTCGGCAATCAGAGATAATATGAGACTAATTTGTGTTGTTATTGGCTCAGATTCTGGAAAGGAAAGGTTCAAAGAATCAACAAACTTGTTTAATTATGGTTTTGCAAATTACGAAAATAGAAAATTAATTTCAAAAGCTGTTGTTTTAACTAACGTTTCCACAACAAGGTGTAAGCAAAAGGAAGCGAATATTGTATCTGTTAAAGATTATTATGTCTTTGATAAAAAGGGTAATAAATCATCATATGATGTTAGTTATAGTTTACCAAACAAAATTGGAGCAACCAAGGTTGGAGAAATTGTTGGGCAGGTTATTGTGATAAAAGATGGAAATGTTGTTGAAAAAATAGACTTAACTGTTTTAGATAATATTGATGGAATGAGTTTTAAAGATAATGTTTTTCAAATAATTGAAAACTGGTGATGATAGATGAATATATAAATTAAATGGTCTGTGCTAAATGGCTTTTGTGGCACGGGCTATTTTTAACATGAAACAAAAAGGGTCGCTTTTAGTACCAAATTATTATTTGTAATAAATTGTTGCGATTTTTATTATTATTTGTTATACTCTTATGAGTATGATTACCATATTTAGAAGTGTTAGCTCAGAAATTCAGTTATCTCAAATTTTGGCCATGATTATGGGTTATTTTTTTGCGGTTGTTATTGCTTTTAGTTTGCACGAATTTTCACATGCTAGTATGGCATACAAACTAGGTGACTCAACGCCTAAAGCTATGGGTAGATTAACGCTTAATCCAATAAGACATTTAGATCCAATTGGGTTAATTGGTTTATTGTTTTTCGGGTTTGGTTGGGCAAGGCCGGTTGCTGTTAATCCGTTAAATTTTAGGCATTACAGGCGAGATATGTTTTTAGTGTCTATTAGTGGTGTTGTAACAAATATTATTATTGCGTTTTTATTTAGTGGCTGCTATTTCTTTTATGCTAACAATGTTGCATCATTTGATTCTGCTGGGAATATTTTGTTTAGTAATAGTTTTTTATTCTTTGTATATTATTTTTTCCTATATTCAATTCTGTTTAACATTGCATTGTTTATATTTAATCTAATACCAATTTATCCGCTAGATGGGTTTAATGCTATTAATTGTATTTTTAACCTGAATGCAAAGTTTAAGGATTTTATGTATAGATATGGTGGTATAATTATGCTAATATTTGTTATTTCTCCGCTATTTGATATCATATATGGTGAAATAACTTATGGCTTAACTGGTATATTTTTTAAGTTTTGGAGGCTGTTTTCATAATGGAAGATGTAATTGAAGAAAACGAAGAAGTGTATGTTAATAGTTACAAGGTTAAACTAGATAATTTTGAAGGGCCTTTAGATTTACTATTGCATCTTATAAAAGAGTCTAAGATGGATATTGAAGATATACACCTTGCAGATATAACCGAACAATATTTAGATTATATTAAAGACATTGAAGACCTTGATTTAGAAAGTGCGAGTGAGTTCATTCAAGTTGCAGCAATTTTAATTGAAATAAAGTCGAAATCAATTTTGCCAGTTGAGAGTGATGAACTAGAAGATGACGAACTTGACCCAGAGCAGGTTTTGATTTCCAGATTAAAAGAATTAAAACTGTTTAAGGAAGCATGTTTAGACTTGCAAAAAATTGAAGATTTAGATAAACTATACAAAGAACCAGATAAAATGGCTGGCAATGTTAAAATAATATTAAAAGACATGGTTCTAGAAAGTTTGCTAGATGCATTTGCAAACTTATTGTGCAGGGTTGAAAGAAAACAGGAAGAAAAAGAGCCAAAGAAGATTATTAAAGATCGTTTTACTGTTGCAGAGAAAATTGTTTCAATTAAATCAACCATTAAAGAAAAGAAACACATTAAATTTTCTGATCTGTTTGAGGCAGACCACACAAAGAGTGAAATGTTAAATATATTTTTAGCATTGTTAGAGCTATTAAAAATGCAGTTCGTTAAAGCAAAACAGGGTGAGCTTTTTGGCGAGATAGATATTTTTGAAAATGAGGATAAAGTTGTAAATGAATAGGATAAATGAAATAATTAAAGCAACACTTTTTGTTTCTGGGGAGGGTGTTGAAAAAAAAGAGTTTAAGGAAAAATTAGGGTTATCTGAAAAAGAATTGAATAAAGCAATCTCATCCATTAAAGAAGAATTGGGTGAGGATAGTGGCGTTATTCTAATTGAGTATAAGGATAAAATACAGTTGTGTACCAATCAAAAATACGTTGAGGAAATATCAAACATATTGAATCCAATCAGAGAAAAGGCTTTAACAAAAGCAACTCTAGAAACAGTTGCAATAATTGCGTATAAGCAACCTATAACCAAGTTGGAAATTGAGGAAATTAGAAACACAAAATCATCTGACTATGCAATTCAAATGCTTTTAGACCATAAGTTGATTGAGGTTGTTGGTAGAAAAGATGCTGTTGGCAAGCCATTTTTGTTTGGAACAACCGATGAGTTTCTTAAAAAGTTTAATCTAAACAGCATTGAAGATTTGCCATCATATGAAGAATTGCTTGAAAGAATTAAAGTAATAAGAGAGGAAACAGAGGTTAAACAAGAAACTGATTCGCTATATCGAGATCACACCATTTCACAAGAGGAAATTATACCAGAATTCCTAAAGGGAGAAGATATACAAACCATTGAAAGTTCCGAGCCTCTGCCTGAAGTTATAAGTATTGACGATATTAGAGATGAATAATGAATAGTTTTTTAATATAATAACACAATAATAATATGCAAAATATTTGGCTTGTTATTGTTGTGTTTTTTTTAGTTTTATTAATTATTCCAATTGTTATCAAAATATATGCGTCATACAACCTACTTGATAATTTAGGGGTTATTTCAATATATATTTTTTTTATAAAAATAGTCGCATACAAAGTTAGGTATCAAGACAAACAAATCATTGTGTTTTCACAGAAAAATGCAAAAGATATACCAATTCAAATATCTGAAAAAAAGTTAAGATTTATTGAGCAGTTGAGCAGTCAGCTAAAAGATAAAATAATAATTAAAAATATAATGTTTATTTCTAGAATCGGGGTTAATGATGCCTGTAACACGGCACTTTTAACAGGTTTGGTTTCCTCAGTTGTGGGTACAATTATTGGATTAATAAAAAATAAAAAACATTCAGCAAAATTTGAGCTAATCAATTTGCCGGAATATAACGGAAAGGTCTTTACTATATCAACAACAATAAAATGTCATATAACAATATTTGATATATTATATGCATTATTTATTTCTTTACTAATTGTTCAAAGGAGTGAAAAATATGAAGAAATTTGATAAAAATTCAGGAATTGATGATATGATAAAAATATCTATTGATAGAATTAGAGAACTTATGGAGACAAGCACAATTATTGGAGATTCAGTTAAGATAAACGAACACACATCAATAATTCCAATTTCAAAAGTGTCTATGGGTTTTGTTGTTGGTGGCGGGGAGTATTCCGATAAATCAACGAGAAGAGTTGCTAATCATTATCCTATGGCTGGTGGAAGTGGTTGTGGAATGAGTGTTAATCCGGTTGGATTTTTAGTAATTAACAGTGGCGATGTGCAGTTTGTTGATATTGAGAATAAAGATATATATCAAACGATTCTAAACCTGGTGAATAAAATTATTAACAAGAGTTTTGATGGCGGTAAAAATGAGAATAAAAAGAGTGATTAGTATTATAATTCTTGCAATGTTGGTGCTTCTATCATTTTCAAACAATAAGGTCGCTTATGGAGAGTCGGGGTGTTGTGCAAAAGCAATGATTGTGTTGGACGCCAACAGTGGCAGGGTGCTGGCGGGTAAGAACTATGACGAAAGGTTGCCGATGGCATCAACAACAAAAATTGTAACAGCACTAACAGTTTTATATAATTGTAAAAACTTAGATAAGGAAATTGAAATAGATAAAAGGGCTGTTGGTGTTCCAGGTACTAGCATATATTTGAAAGAAGGAGAAAAATTAACAATTAAAGAACTGTTGTATGGTATGATGCTTCCATCCGGGAATGATTCTGCAACTGCTCTTGCATATTATGTTGGCGGAAGTATTGAAAAATTTTGTAATTTAATGAACAAAACTGCAATATTGTGTGGTGCTAATAATTCTTCTTTTGAAAACCCGCATGGGTTGGATTCTGATAATCATTACACAACGGCGTATGACCTTGCAAAGATAACCGCAAAGGCTCTTGAAAATGATATTTTTAAAGAGATTGTTACAACGAAATCAACAAGAATAAAGGGTAGTTCTGTTGGGGCATATCGTTATCTAAAAAACAAAAATAAATTGTTAAATACCCTAGATGGTTGCCTTGGGGTAAAGACAGGCTTTACTAACAAGGCAGGTAGATGTTTGGTTTCTGCATGTGAGAGGTCTGGTTTTAGAACTGTTTGTGTTGTGTTAAACTGTGGTCCAATGTTTGATGAAAGTGAAAAACTATTTAATTATGTTTATGGCAATTATAGTTATACCGAATTGCTAGGTGAATATAAGCTTATTAGAAGTGTTGATGTAAATGATGGAAAGAATGAAAGTGTTAAGGTTTTCACAAAGCGTGGTTTTAGTTATCCATTATTGCCTTATGAAGAAAAAATGTTGGAGTATAGATATTTGTTGCCCAACAGTATTGACGCTCCCGTAAAAAAAGATGAAATTGTTGGAGATTTGGAAATATATTTGAATAATCACTTGCTATTTTCTGAAAAAATCTATACTATGGATAGTGTAAAGAAAATAGGAGTGTGGAGTAACATTAAGGATATTGCTTCAAAATGGTAAGATGAGAATAAACAAGTATTTAGCGCTGGCGGGTATTGGTTCTAGACGTAAGGTTGAAAGTTATGTTTTAGATGGTCAAGTAACTATTAATGGAAAGGTTGAAACTAATCTTTCTAGAGATATCAATACAAAAAAAGATGTCGTTGTATATAATGGTCAAAAGCTATCATTACCTAGTGATTATGTTTATTATAAGTTACACAAACCAAAAGGTTACATATGTTCTGCCAATGATGAAAAGGGAAGAAAAACAATATATGAGTTAGTAAACGTTCCGGAACGAGTGTTTTCGGTTGGTAGGTTAGACTATAATTCCGAAGGCTTACTACTGCTAACAAATGATGGTGATTTTGCAAACAAATTAACACATCCATCAAATCATGTTGACAAAGAATATATAGTAACAATAGAAGGGGAAATATTAGAAAGCGAACTTGCTGTGCTTAGGGCTGGCGTTGTGGAAAACGGGAAAAGAATGCCAAAAGCAAAAGTAAAGCTAATTTCATATGAAAATAAAGTCAGCAGGCTTAGTGTCATTATAAATGAAGGTCAAAATCGCCAAATAAGAAGAATGTTTGAAGCAATCGGAAAAACTATTATTTTATTAAAACGTGTGGCAATTGGTGGATTGCGACTTGGTGGCTTAGAACGTGGAAAGTTTAAGCGATTAACCGAAAAAGAACTGCTGTTGCTGTTTGGAGAATAGTATGAAAGTTGCAGTGATTGGCGGTGGTGCCAGTGGTCTTATGGCTGCCGGGAGATGTGCAAGTTTGGGTAATAGTGTTGATTTGTTTGAGGCAAATGAAAAGGTTGGTAAAAAACTATACATAACCGGTAAGGGAAGATGCAACGTAACTAACTATTCAGAGCCACAAGAACACTTAAACAATGTTGTTAATAATTACAAGTTTTTGTATAGTGCTGAATATTCATTAACAAGTTTTGATATTATTGACTTTTTTGAAAAACTTGGCGTTCCAATTAAAATTGAGCGAGGCAATAGAGCTTTCCCTGTGTCTGATAAATCGAGTGATATTATTAGTGCATTAAATAGATATAATCAACAAAATGGCACAAATATCAGATTAAACGAAGCGGTTATTAGTATTGAGAAAAAAGATAATAAATTTACGCTAACAACAAAATATGGTGTATATAATAATTATGATGCCACAATATTATGTACTGGTGGATTAACATATAAATCAACGGGTTCAACGGGTGATGGCTACATCTTTGCAAAAAAATTCGGACATGGTGTAACAAAAATTTTACCAGGTTTAGTTCCTATTATTCTTTCTGATGGATATATAAAAACTCTTGAGGGATTATCGCTAAAAAATGTTACACTAAAAGCGAAGTATTGTGATGGATTAACAAAAGAATTTTTTGGAGAAATGTTATTTACATCAAACGGAATAAGTGGTCCAATTGCTCTTTCAATGAGTTCATATATTAATAAATATGATAACGTTGCGTTAGAAATTGACTTTAAGCCAGCGTTGACCGATGAAAAACTATGTTCAAGAATCAGTCGCGATATTGATGAGTTAAAAGAAAAGCAAGTAAGCACTCTTATTTCTGGTCTTTTGCCAAAGGTTTTGGTTAATGTGTTTTTAAATAAGGCCAAAATTGATCCGTCTAGGCGTAATAAAACGCTAAATACAATAGAGATTAACAATATTGTTCAATTACTTAAACATTTTGCTATTAGTTACGCAGGATTAGATAAACTAGACTATGGTATTATAACTTGTGGTGGTGTTGAAACGTCTGAAATTGATCCACACACAATGCAAAGCAAACTAGTTCCTGGGTTATATTTTGCAGGGGAAATAATTGATGTTGATGCGCTGACTGGAGGTTTTAATTTGCAAATCGCCTTTTCAACAGGCTATGTTGCTGGTAGTTTAATGGGATTCAAAGGAGTAAATATATGATTATAACATTAGATGGTCCGTCTGGAACTGGTAAAAGTACGTTAACAAAGGAAATTGCAAAAGCGCTTGGGTTTAGTTTATTAAACACGGGAATGTTATATCGAGCACTCACTTATTATTTATTCACTAATAATATTTTGCCAAATTCAGAAGAGTTAGAAAAGATTATTGATAGTACTAAAATTGATATTATTTTTGTCAATAATGAACAAAGGGTAATAATAAATGGAGATGACTATACAAAATACATTAATGATGTAATTGTTCAAAAAAATGTTTCGTTATATTCTGTTATTCCTTGTTTTAGAGAAAAGGTTACAAATGTTTTTAGAGAGAGTGTAAACAACAATAACATTGTTGTTGAAGGAAGAGATATTGGTACAGTTGTTTTCCCAAATGCTGAGTATAAATTTTATGTTGTGTGTGATATTGAAATAAGAGCAAAACGTAGACTAACAGATTTGATGAATGAAAATCAGGTAATAACTTTGGAAGATGTGAAAAAATCCCTGCAACTTCGTGACAAAATTGATTCATCAAGGGAAGTTAGTCCACTAAAATGCCCAGAAAATGCTGTTATTATTGACACGTCGCATTCAACCATAAAGCAATCTTTGGCAGAGATATTGTCATATATTAAATAATGGAGGTAATCTGTGATTTTTTGGTTGGTTAAAATAATAACATATATACCATTGAAAATACTTTTTCCGACAATAGTGGTTGGTAAGAGAAACATACCTAAAGGAAAGGTTATTTTGGTGTGTAATCATAGAAGTAATATTGACTATGCGTATTTATTCACTTTTTTATGGCGCAAACAATATGTGCTTTCAAAAGAGGAATTATATAAGAACAAAATTGCTTCTAAGTTTTTTAAGTCGTGTGGGGGTATTCCAGTTAACCGAGACAGCGTTGGAATTGGAACAATTAAAAATTGCCTACAGGTTTTGAAAAATGATAAAGTTTTAACAATATTCCCTGAGGGAACAAGGAATAAAACGAGCCAAGATTTATTGGAGTTTAAAGGCGGGGCAAGTGTTTTTGCAGTTAAATCAGATGCACCAATTGTTCCGATTTTCATTACCAAAAAACCAAGATTATTTGTGTTTAATAGAATTGTTATAGGGAAACCCATTTTCTTTGATAAAACGTATGCGGGAGAAGAGGGCGTTAATAATGCTAATCTATTAATCAGAGAAAAAATGCTTGAATTGAAAAATAAATAGTATATTTATTAGACATGTTGAAAAATGTTTGATATACTATGCACATTAGGAGAAAATACTTGTATGGACGAGGACATAAAATTTGGATTAAGCATCATAGATGAAACGTTTGCTAATTATAAAAAGAACAATATTTATGATGGTGTTGTTGTTTCAAAGAGAGATGACGGTGTTATTTTTAATATTGGCGGGAAATTAGATGCTTATATT
This sequence comes from Clostridiales bacterium, assembly GCA_918262735.1. Lineage (GTDB taxonomy): Bacteria > Bacillota > Clostridia > Christensenellales > UBA1242 > HGM11367. The sequence continues at coordinate 236,226 of CAKJYJ010000003.1, read as the reverse complement.
AATAAGAACGATTTTAAGAACTACGACGAAGTTAAAGTTGGAGATAGGTTTAAGGCTTTGGTTCTTGGCACAAAAACTGAGGACGGAATGATAGAAGTATCTAAAACTGAGGCTGAGGAAATAATAACGGGTTCGCTAAAAGCAGAATCATTAAAAGTTGGTTCAACATTTACATTTGTTGTTAATAGTTTTAATGATGATGGTTTGCATAGCAAAATGGGTATGTATACAGTTTTTATTCCAAAAGACCAGGTTGAAACAAGAATAAGACACTTAGGATATTATAAATCAAAGCAGGTTGAGGCAATTGTGCTTGAAATTAACAATGATAAAAAAGAAATAATTGCATCAATAAGAATGCTGAAGGAACAAATAAAAGAGAATGCAGACAATTTATTCTGGGGTGCGGCATTTGTTGGCAAAAAAGTTAATGGAAAGGTTGTAAAAATAATGCCATATGGTGCATTTATAGATATTAATGGTGTTGATGCGTTCATCCACATTTCAGACATTTCTTATAAACATATAAAAAGTCCAGATGAAGTGCTAAAACTAAATGAAACATATGAATTTAGAGTTATAAAACTTGATAAGGATAATAAAAAGGTGTCTGTGGGTTTAAAGCAAAATCAAACAGATCCAAGAATAGATGCAATTAAGTCATTAAAGTTTAGTGAAGTGTATGAGGGCACTGTAACAAAGATATTGCCTTTTGGGGCTATAATTACACTAGATAACGGTGTTACTGGGTTATTACATGTTGCAGATGCAACCGAAAAGAATGATAAAAGAATCTATGAAATTGTTAAACTTGAAGATAGGGTTAACGTTGGTGTTAAATCTATTTCTGATGACAACGAAAAGGTTAGCTTTAGGTTATTTGTAAAAAACAAATAAGAGCATAGTAAAAATATTGGCATTTCATAATGCCAAAGTATGCTACTGTGGCTCAGTCGGTAGAGCAATTGATTCGTAATCAATAGGTCGGCGGTTCGAATCCGCCCAGTAGCTCCATTTACGAAAATGTGCATAAAAAAGCCTTACTCTTTGAAGAATAAGGTTTTTTTAATTAGTTTTACAGGCAAAACCCACCATCAATTTGTATTATTTGTCCGGTTATATAACTTGATTTTTCGCTTGCCAAAAACAAAGCCAATTCGGAAATATCACTTGGAGCTGCAAATCTTTTGAATGGTATTTCATTTTTTAATTCATTTAATTCGTCATTACTAAAATGTGATAACATTTTAGTGTTCACAACGCCAGGCGTTATTGCATTAACATTAATGTTTGAAAGGGCTAGTTCTTTTGCCATAGCCCTTGTGAATGCGTTAATTCCGCCCTTTGAAGCGGAATAGATGCTTTCGCAACTTGCACCATAAGTTCCCCAAACTGAAGAAATATTAATTATTTTTCCAAATCCTTGAGAAATCATATGTTTGCAAACTTCCTTTGTTGTTGTTATTGTTCCAATTAGGTTAGTGTTAATAACATTCAATATATTTGCTTCAGATTCGTCGATTAGTAAATTATAACTTGCTATTCCTGCATTGTTTATTAAAATGTCAATATGGCCAAACATTGACTTAACATCATCAACCATTTGTTTGACTTCATTGTATTTAGTTACATCTGCATTATAAGCAATAATACCATTATTCTGTGGGTTTAGTTCTTCAATTAGGTTATCAATCGCTTTCTTAGATTTGTTATAGTTGGCAACAATGGTGTAGCCAGCATTAAAAAAAACTCTAACCAATTCACTTCCAATATCACCAGATGCTCCAGTGATTAATACTACTTTATTTTTCATGTTTGTTATTATATCACATATATTTGAAAAAGTACATCAATTATATTGACAAAATAATTTTTGTATTTTACAATATAATCGGAATTAGGGGGATATATTTTATGGATAATAAGCAAAAGAAAAAAATTCTAAATGCAACGTACAGGTCATTGTTATTCTTGGTATTGTTGTCAATAGGTTGGACATTATATCTTGCAATAGATAAAATTGTTAATAAAACTTCAAGTATTTTGTGGTTGGATGTAACATTAATTGCTGTGGGAAGTTTGGTTCTGTTATTTCTTATTGCCGACTGCAGTAAAACAAAGAATATGAAGAATAAATATGGTTTAGCAAAATTTTTGTTCTTCATAACATTCAATTCTGTGATTGGTGTTATTGTTGGTGCTTTTGTGTTTTACTATAAACAACTAGCAATAACAAACGGATATTTATTTGCAGTATGTTTAATAATTGTTGCCGAATTAACCTGTATTGTTATTTTCTCACTTGGATTAAAACTATCAAGGTTATATCAGAATTTAACAATGAATATTGATTCTGTGTCAGAAACTCCAAATTTTGATGATGAATTGATGTTAAAAAAGAAACTAGATGCACTTAATAGAAAACTTGAAATTAAGAAAGTTCAAGAAAAAATTGATAACATACAAAAAGAGTTAGATGAGTAGGAAAGTAAAAAAGTTGAGTTAAAACTCAACTTTTTTTTTGCTTGTTTTTTATTGATGGTTTTTATCTTAGTTTAACCTTGTTAACAACTGAGCGCTTAATTTCGTCTGACATAGAAGCATAGTGTTTTTTTGTTGTGTTCACATCTTTATGGCCCAAAACTTCTGCCACAACATAAATATCTCCAGTTTCTCTATAAAGTGTTGTGCCATAGGTGCTTCTTAGTTTATGTGGCGTAATTTTTTTAAGCGGAGAGGCACATTCGCTGTATTTTTTTACAAGTTTTTCAACCGAACGAACGTTTATTCTCTTTTTTTGTAAAGATAAAAACAGAGCAGTTTCTTGGCTGTTTTCATCAAGCCAATGACTTCTTTCATTTATCCATGAAATTAATGGTTCTTTTACCTCGTCAGAAAAATAAAGAATTGTTTGATTTCCACCTTTTCTGGTTATTTTAAAAGCATTGTTTTCTAAATCTATATCTTTAACATTTAAGCCAACACATTCGCTAACACGAATTCCGGTTCCTAAAAACAAGCTGAGCATGGCAACATCTCTGACGCTTGTTTTTTTATTAAAAGCAATTTGTCGGTTGCTTAAATCCGTTGGTGATTCTGCCTCGTTTAATAGTTCAGCAACCTCGTTAGGCTCTAAATGAATGATTGGTTTCATGTGAATTTTTGGGGTTTTAACTTTTGATGATTCATCCTGGCTTATGCAGTTATTATTATATAAATATTTGAATAAAGAGCGAATAGAGGAGAGTTTTCTGGCTTTTCCTCTTTCGCCATTTTGATAACATATGCCATCTTTTTCAAAATAAGTTAAATAACTTAAGTAAAATTCAATATCTTTTGCTTTTATTCTATTCAAATCATCAAGAGTAATTTGTTTTATTGGCTTTGAAAGAACTTCGTTACTTAAATAAAACAAAAAAATGCTTATATCTGTGGCATAATTTAACCTTGTGAGCGGTGAAGTTGTTTGCTCAATTGATATGAAATAATCAACGCAAAATTCAGGCATGTTATAAACTATTTTGCGCAGTTTTTCATTTGCGATTTTGGTTCTTTCAAAAATATAATTACTCATTTTTTGTATTATACAATAATTTTGCGAATAATTCAACTAAATTTTATATTATTTTTTCTTTACAATTGGCAAAAATATATGTAAAATAAAAATATGATAGTATTAAATAGTAAGATAGTGAATGACTTGGCCGTAAGTGCTAGCTATAAATCATTCAAAAATGCATATGATTATGTTTCATCATGCATTAATGAAGTTATGGACAATATTATGAATAGAAATCCATACATTAGTGATTACACATTGTTAATATGTAATGAAGCGTTTACCGGTTGCGAAATTGCAGCATCATCAATTGATATATTTTTGGCACTAAATGCCATACAATTAGAATTGAATTATACTACAAATAATAAGAATAAATTTGTTGATAAATTAAAAGCATTTTGGTCAAATTTTAGAAAAAACTTCAGATTATACAATAGCAGAAAGGTTAGCAAAAAAAAAGTTGACAAAGCAGAGAAAAAAATAATAGAAACAACAAATTATAGCGTTAAAGATTTGTATAACGATATACAAATACAATTAATAAAAATGTGTTCTAAAAGCACAACAATTAAACTATATAACAATAAAATATCAATTGTTGATAAAAGTGAGCTTGGTGTTGATGTTAACATATATCCTGTGTTTATAAATGAAAACAGATACAAAATGTACGATTGGACAAATGGTAAAAGTATTACAATTGATTTTAGGGACAGATATAAAAATGTGAATCATATGTATAATTGCACAAAACAAATGTCTAGAATTCAAACAAGAATACTTAATAGTTTATTTTACAATGTGTTCAAACAAGTTCCAAATCAAATTTTTACAGAATCTTTAATATTTAATGTTCCGATGGAACTTTTTCAAAACGACATATACGAAACAACTGTAAATATAATAAACTTTATAAAGAATGGAAACTTAATTAAGTTTAAAAGCATATGTAATGAAAACACATTATTGTTTGATGAACCATTAAATGTTGTGACAATTGAAAATGCCTATAGGTTCATACAAAATATAAGTTTTGAATAGTTTTAATATGATTTTATGGCAAATTATTCGCAAAAGCTGTCTTTTGCGAATAATTTGCTTTTTCTTATATTTTATTTCGTTTTGCCCTAACCTTGTTATTTTTTTTCTTTATGGTATTAAATTCATCATTTCATCTAAACTGGATGAATATAGATATGTGGACGGAATTTCGCCAACGATGATACTTTCTGCAATCATTAATTCTGTTTCTGTGTCAATTCTTTGATTTGCCGTTGGTAAAATCACACTAACCGATGAAAACACTTTAAGATATATTCTGTGATTTGTTTGGTTTATCCCTGCTGATGTAAATGATGAGTCAAATTTACAATAAATTGTTCCAATTGGAAGCATTTTAATGTTTATGCTTGGGCCTCTACCCGTAAAGATGGGCATTCCACTGAAAGAACCTATTGGTATATCAATGCCATTTGCACCCATTTTAGATAAAGCGCTTTGTGATTTATCGGTTAATTCTAGAGATAACATATTTATTGTTGCTGCGTTTGAATTGATTGCAACAATTTTACCATCTTCATTTCTAATAATATTTACTAGTGAATCATATATTGTGGAATCACTGATTACCTGCCAAACAACATTCTCTACTGCTCTTTGGCTAAGTGATCTTATTTTTGCTGTACTTGTTGATATTATAACGGGATTTACAACGTTATTTAGGTATATTAATGTTAGAACAAACAAGACAATGAGTGATATAAACGATATTGCTATTTTTCTCTTAATTTTATTTAGAAGAGATTTACCTTTTTTCATTAATAATATTATATGTTTAGATTACTAATTATTTTACTTACTATTAATACTACCTTAAAACTTCTTTGTTTTTGCCTTGAACAATGATCCAAATAAGAAACCAAAGCCGATTGCTGCAGCGAGACCACCAGCAACAGATGCTATTCCACCAGTAAAAATTCCAAGAATCCCCTGTGCTTTTACGGCATTTATTGCACCTTTTGCTAAACTTGCACCGAATCCAACAATTGGAACATTTATGCCAGCCTTTGCGAATGCTGATATTGGCTCATATATGTTTATTGCAGCCAAAAAACAACCAATCAATTCAAATAAAACTAAAATTCTTGCGGTTGTTATTTTGGTTGTTATAACCAGTATTTGACCAATCATACATATAAGGCCACCAGTTCCAAAAACAATCAAATATTCATACCATGGTAACATAGTTTATTTCCTCCCCTTTGTTTTCTTACTTGTATTTATTATTTTTTCTTCAAAATGTTCAATAACTACTGCGTGAGCAATTCCTGGTATTGTGTCGCCTTGTTGAGTTGATGTTGATGAAAGAAGTGCTCCAGTTGCAATAAATAAAACCTTTTTATATTCGCCTGCTCTCACCTTATTTAGTATATACGAGTTCAATACGCTAGCTGAGCATCCGCATCCGCTTCCACCCATTAAAACGCTTTGTTTTCCATTATATATTACTTGACCACAATCGTTATAATTAATCCCGAGTTTATAGCCGTGGTCTTCCATTAAATCTATTAATATTTCGCTACCAAGTTTTCCCAAATCACCGGTGACAATTAAATCATAATCATCAGGCGTTGTGTTTGTGTCTTTGAAGTGTGCAATCATTGTTGAAGCACAACTAGGCGCCATCACACTGCCCATATTATTAACATCATTAATCCCCCAATCGGTTACTTTTCCAAATGTTGCAGAAGTTACAATTGGGCCATTTCCCTTTCCACTAAGAATGCAGCATCCGGCTCCTGTTACTGTCCATTGAGATGTTGGGGGTCTTTGATTTCCGAGTTCAAGTGGATATCTAAATTGTCTTTCTGCTGTTGAAAAATGTGATGCCGTTGCACAAGCAATGTTGTTAAAATATCCAGCATTGACCATACAGGCTCCAATGGCTAAACTTTCCGCCATGGTTGAGCATGCACCAAACAGACCAACATATGGGACATCAAAAGACCTTGCCGCAAAAGATGATGTTACTATTTGGTTTAACAAATCTCCAGACATAAACAAATTTAATTCTTTTGGTGTTATGTTTGCATTATATACCGCTCCCATAACAGCTTGTTCAACCATCTTTCTCTCTGCTTTTTCATATGTTTTTTCTCCAAACATATCATCTTTCATAATGTAATCAAAATAATTTTTTAAACTACCCTTTCCTTCTTTTGGACCAACTATTGAGTAGTTACCTATTATTCGTGGTTTATTCTTAAAAAAAACAGTTTGACATTCTAAATCTTTCATTTGGTGCTCCAATTATACTAAAAGATAGATTAATCCAACAATAATACTTGCAACAGTTCCAAACACAATAACTGGGCCGGCAATAACAAACATTTTTGCACACATACCAAACACAATCCCCTCATTCTTAAATTCCATTGCTGGACTAGCAATAGAATTAGAAAAACCTGTAATTGGAATTATTGTTCCAGCACCAGCATAAACTGCAATTTTATCAAAGACACCTAGTCCAGTAAGAAAAGATGCAACGAAAATTAAAAATATTAGTGTTAATGTCCATGCACTTTGTGTTGCCATTGTTGGGAAAATGCTCAGCAACATATCATTGAATAATTGTCCAATAACACAGATTATTCCGCCAAAACAAAAAGCGTTGAAAAGGCTTGGCCAAGCGTGAGTTTTTGCAATTTTTGCTTCAACATACTTATTATATCTTTCATTTCTTTCTAGTTCTGTCATAAGTCCCCCACTAATTTATTGACATAAAATAGATTATTAAACAATTTTGAATAATTTTTGCTATTCATAACACACTAATAAATGGAGAAAAATTATGGTTGAATCAAGAATAAAAAATAGATGTTTATTATTTATAATTCCATTGTTTATATTAACATTCATAGTACTCGTTGGCTGCTCAGATAACACAACGAATAATGCATTATCTCAAATTACGGCCAATATGACATCAATACAAAAGACCATAGAAACAATGAATAATATTGACAATTCATCACTAATTATTTGTGATTTTATGGATGATAGTAATGTTTCTTTAATTGGAAATACTGTGGTTTCAAACAATAAGGCAATTGGTGACTATTTTACAAGAATTGCCAACTTAAACAACTCAATAGTTGATACAATGTCGGTAAATGATTCTGTTAAAATAATGGAATCAAGTATTAATTCAAAAGCACAGCAAATTAAGGATTATTGTAAACAATTAAAGCGAAATAAATACAAATTTGATGACAAAAAAATAAATGCATTATACGAAGTAAATTCGTCGATTTCAACATATTTAACCAGGTTAAAATTAACTAAAAATGAAGTTAAAAACAATTTGATTAATGTGGAAAACATGAAGGGCACATTTAGTTCTAATACAGATGTTTTAACAACTAGATATAAAAAACTATATGGAAGCTTATTAACAAGACTAACAAATTACAATTGTGTTTCAGACAATTTAGAACAAATATTGCAAATATTATATCCAGCAAACATTAATAATGATGATTTGGAAACATCTGAAATAAACAACGAAACAGATGACGAAAAAGAGGTATCATTAAGGGTTAAAAAGAACATAGACACTTATGAAAACGCAGGAAAAAGATATCGTGATTTTAACGATTATAATTATAATAATGACTATATTTATAACAATCCAGGTGTTTATGGTGGTTTTGGTTTTCAAATGCCATATGGTTATGGTTTCCGCTTCCCTAATATTAATACTTATAGAGGTTTTAGAAATATTGACACATATAGAAACCGTGAACAAAAAGAAAGAATTGTTGAAACCGAAAAACAATCTGATGATGAGGAAACGTTTGTTGGTAACGAGGAAGATAAACCAAGAATTGAAAAATTAAAAGATTACTATATCCTATTTGTAATATAAATATAATATTATCTGTAGAACAATACACTACTCCACAATATAAGAATAAACAAAAAAAACTAAATCAAATTGATTTAGTTTTTTTGGTGGGCAGGGGTGGATTCGAACCACCGAAGACGTGAGTCGACGGATTTACAGTCCGTAGCATTTGGCCGCTCTGCAACCTACCCAAATGGAGCTGGTGATCGGAATCGAACCAACAACCTACTGATTACAAATCAGTTGCTCTGCCAATTGAGCTACACCAGCACTTAAGTGGTCATTATTTTAGATAGAAACAACACGAAAATATCTAAACCACTATTTATAGAAAAGAATATATTATATGATAAAAGGGGAGGTTTGTGTTGTTTTTGATTGCCAAGCTACACTTGAACCTTGAAATAATGCGCCTTTAACCAAAAAGGCAATGGTGCCGCGGGGCGGAATCGAACCACCGACACAGGGATTTTCAGTCCCTTGCTCTACCGACTGAGCTACCGAGGCAAATACACAAATAATGCTCCATATGCTAAGAATTATTGGCGACTCGGATGGGGATCGAACCCACGACCTCTAGCGTGACAGGCTAGCGTTCTAACCAGCTGAACTACCGAGCCAAGGCATATAATTCAAACCATATTGAGCAATTTGTGAAACCAAAAATAAATTTTGGTGGGTCTTCAGGGACTCGAACCCCGGACCAACCGGTTATGAGCCGGTAGCTCTAACCAACTGAGCTAAAGACCCTCAATATTAATGGTCGGGGTGAAGAGACTCGAACTCCCGGCCCCATGGTCCCAAACCACGTGCGCTACCAACTGCGCTACACCCCGCCAAACATTGACTTTGATATAATAGTACAAAAATTAAATAAAGTCAACAAGTTTTTTTATTTTTTTATGTTAATTCAAAAAAAATTTGTTTTGATTATTTGCTATTTGAACATTCCCTTCTATTTCTTGGTTTTATATCTTCCCAATCAAGTTTTTCGCCTTCAAATTTTATCCATATAAAATCGTTATAAGAAACACCGTGAGTTTTTCTGACTATGTCTAAAGGATTGTAATACTTAATATTTAATTTATTCAATATATTGTCAATATCTTTCCTTCCTCTTTCCCAACATCTGCCTTCCAATATTTTTGATAATGTGTAAACATCGGTTTCATTTGTTGGAAATATTTGTTTAACAGGGTGTAAAACATATCTTTTTATGTATACATGGTTATTATGAACAATAACCCTAGAGGTTAACTCATCTTTCCAATATGTTTCAAATTTAAGACCATCGTATTTATTCATATTAATCTCTCAGTTTATTTTTCCAACAATATATTATCTTTTTTTACCATAGTTGTCAAATTTATACAAACTATTGGTGTTAGAATTCTTGTGTTAAAGGGAGAAGCATATGGAAATAAAAAACAGAATATATGAGAACACGTTATATGTTATCTTGTGCGGAGAATTAGATGAACATAGCGCCTATCAAACAAGAATTAATCTTGATGAGATATTCACGAAGCCTAATTTTAATCAAGTTATTATTGATCTTTCAGAACTTGATTTTATGGATAGCACTGGCGTTGGAGTTCTTGTTGGAAGATACAAAAAGTTAAAGGATAAAAATATTCCAGTTTTTATTTGTAACCCTTCCCTTCATGCAGAAAGAATTTTTAAAATGACTGGGCTTTATGATTTAATGCCTAAAATATCATAAGATAAGGAGAAAAATATGAAAATGATAAATGAAATGGAAATAACCTTTAAGGCAATATCAATTAATGAGAGTTTTTCAAGATCTTGCATTGCTGCTTTTTGTGTTCAAGCAAACCCATCATTGGATGAAATAACCGATATTAAAACTGCTGTTAGTGAGGCCGTTACAAATGCTGTTGTGCATGCGTATCCGCTGGGTGATGGATTTATTACAATTAAGGTTAAGCTATATTCTAATGGCGTTGTTATTGATGTTTGCGATAACGGCGTTGGAATTGAAGATTTTAACAAGGCACGAGAGCCATTTTACACAACAAAACCAAATGAAGAAAGGTCTGGAATGGGATTTACTGTTATGGAGAGTTTTATGGACTCAATAACATTACATAAAAATGGTAAGAATGGTTTGATTGTAAGAATGGAAAAATTATTCAAAATTGAAGACCAGAGTGCTGTGGGGTTATAAATGCTTTCACAAGAGGAAACGTTACTTTTAATAAAAAAAGCAAAAAACGGAGATGATGATGCAAAAGAAATACTTATTAAAGAAAACTCTCCTCTAATAAAAAGTTTATTAAAAAGATATTTGGGCAAAGGGATTGAATATGATGATTTATTCCAATTGGGAGCCCTTGGATTTGTAAAAGCGATATATAATTTTGACGAAAACTTTAACACAAGATTTTCAACATATGTTGTGCCTATGGTGATTGGCGAAATAAAAAGATTTATGCGTGATGACGGGTCGATTAAAGTTTCGAGAACGATAAAATCACAGAATATTAAAATAAATAAGTTTATAGAAAGTTTTATTAAGCAAGAATATAGAAAGCCAACACTAGAGGAAATATCAAATCATTTTAATATGGATACAACCGACGTTATATTTATTATGGATTCATCAAAAATGCCAGTGTCTATATATGCACCAACTGAAGATGACGATAAGAAAAATATGTTTTTGTTAGATAAATATGTAACCGATAATAGTGATGATTTAATTGATAATATCGTGTTAAGAGATACATTAAAGAAATTATCAAAACGCGACAAACAGATTATTATGCTTAGGTTTTTTAGAGATAAAACACAAAGTGAAATTGCAAGAGAAATGGGTGTTTCACAGGTTCAAGTGAGTAGGCTTGAAAACAAAATCCTTTCACAGATAAAAGATGCATTAAAGGTCAATGAATAGTAAAAAACATCTGTCTTATTTGACAGATGCTTTTTTAATTCAACAATAAACTACTTTGCAGTTTCAACAAATCTGGATTCTCTGATAACATTAACTTTAATTTGCCCAGGATATTGCATTTCATCTTCAATTTTCTTTGCTATATCTTTTGCCATAAACATTGCATTTTCGTCAGAAATTTGTTCTGGTTTAACAATTATTCTAACCTCTCTTCCTGCTTGAACGGCATAAGACTTATCAACGCCCTTAAATGAATTTGCAATTGTTTCTAATTGTTCAAGACGTTTTACATAAGTTTCTAATGTTTCTCTTCTGGCCCCAGGTCTTGCACTTGATATTGCATCAGCAACTTGAACTAAAATTGCCTCAATACTATGGAATTCAACGCCAAAGTGATGTGCTTCAATACAATGAATAACCGCTGGATTCTCGTGATATTTTTTAGCCAAATCAACACCTATTGTAACGTGAGTTCCTTCAACCTCTTGGTCTAAAGCCTTACCAATGTCGTGAAGAAGACCTCCACGCTTTGCAATTTTTATGTCGGCTCCAACTTCAGCAGCAAGTAAGCCTGCAATATAGCAAGTTTCAATGCTGTGTTTTAAAACGTTTTGACCATAACTAGTTCTGTATTTTAATCTACCCAAAACTTTAACTAGTTCTGGATGTAAACCATATACTTCAACTTCATTAACGGCCTGTTCACCAGCTTCTTTAATTTGAATATCAAGGTCTTTTTTAACTTTTTCAACAATTTCCTCAATTCTGGTTGGGTGAATTCTGCCATCTAGTATTAGCTTTTCAAGGCTTAATCTTGCAACTTCCCTTCTAATTGGGTCAAAGCACGATATTGTGATTGTTTCTGGAGTGTCGTCAACAATCAAATCAACACCTGTTGCACTTTCAATTGCACGTATGTTTCTGCCCTCACGACCAATAATTCTACCCTTCATTTCCTCATTTGGAATTGAAATACTAGAAATTGTTGCTTCAGCAACCATGTCCGTTGCACATTTTTGTATTGCTAAACTAACAATATTTTGAGCTTCTTTACGAGCATTTTCTTTCGCATCATCTTCAATTTGTTTAACAAGTTTAGCGGCATCTTTTCTTGCATCTTCGGTCATGCTGTTAATTAGAATTTGTTTTGCTTCATCTTTTGTCATTAAAGAAACTTTTTCTAATTTCGCAAGCATATCAACCTTAATTTGTGCTTGTTTTTCCATTTCTAATGCAAGTTCTTGATTCTTGTCGTCTAGTTTTTTCTTTTGTTCATCTAGCTCTTGTTGTTTTTTATCTAGGTATAAATCTTTTTTATCAATGAAATCTTCTTTTTGTGAAATTCTATCTTCTGCTTTTTTTAATTCTTCTCGTCTTTCGCGGATTTCTTTATCCAGGTCAGCACGAAGTTTTGAGGTGTCTTCCTTTGCCTCTAATGTTGCTTCTTTTTTAATTATTTTTGCTTCTGCGTAAGCATCTTCAATTATTTTTGTTGCTTGCGATCTACTTTTATTAACCTTTTTTGATGTGATAATGTTAAAAATAATATAACCAACTATAACACCAACTATTAAAGCACCAATAGAGAATCCGATAGTTGCACCTGCACTTAAGTTCATAATTCTCATATTTCCCCCTTTATTTTGACAAAGGAGAATTGTTCTTTTCAATGTATGCACTCCACATACATTTCTATTCTAATTAATTAAAAAAATAAAGTCAAACGAATTAGAATATTATTTTTATTTTTGACCTTATTTTTATTAATTATAAATATATCTTTTATATTATACTTCATCTACTTCCAGTTGTTCTAATGCATCATTTATTAATTCATCAATGTTGAGTTTAGACTCTTCCTTAATTGCTTTGTCTAAACTTGGCTTAATAACTGGATTTTTTGGTAAGAAAACGGTGCAACAATCTTCGTATGGCAGAATTGAGGTTTCAAATGTGCCAATCTTTTGAGAAATGTTTATTATTTCTGTTTTATCCATACCAATGCATGGTCTAAACACAGGGTATGTTTTTTGAGCATCATTAGAAACATTAATACTTTCAACGGTTTGGCTAGCCACTTGTGCCAAACTTTCACCCGTGATTATAGCTTTTGCTTCATATTTATCGCATATTATTTTTGCAATTCGCATCATAATTCTTCGCATAATTGTTATCATAAACTCGGGAGCACAATGTTTATGTATTTCTTCTTGAATTTTAGTAAAAGGGCAACAAATAAGTGTCATGTGACCTGTGTATACTGTTAGCAATTTAGCAAGTTTTTTAACTTTATTTTTTGCTTGCTCACTTGTGTATGGAAAACTATGAAAATGTAAACCAATTATTTCCATTCCACGCTTTGCCATCATATATGACGCAACCGGGCTATCAATACCGCCAGATAGAAGAACGAGGCCCCTTCCTGATGTTCCATAAGGCATTCCGCCAACGCAAGTCACTTCTTTTGTTAGAATATATGTTTTTTTGTTCTCTCTGATTTCAACTGTTAATTCTAATTCTGGATTTTTTAATTTTACTTTAATATTTGGATTGTTTGCTAAAACATATCCTCCAAGCTCCCGTTCATAATCATTTGATGATATTGGAAAGGTTTTATCAGCACGCTTAACAGTAACCCTAAAAGTTTTTGCTTCGGTTTTGAAATTTGAAATATATTCATTAATGCCTTTTATATCTGTGTCAATTTCATCAGCAATACTTAATGATGCCAAACCAAATACATTTGAAACGCTATCTATAATTGATTGGCAATCCATTTCATCAAAATCTGTTACCAAGTACCTTCCAGATATTTTTACCACATTACAATCAAAATTTTTTAAGTTTTCTTTAATGTTTTTTAGAAGTATTCTTTCAAAATATCCCTTATTTTTACCTTTAAGGTATAATTCTCCAAATCTTAACAATATTACCTTGTTCATTTTAATCTATCCTTTAATTCATTGTAACATTCATATAATGTTTTGCCAGCAAAAATTGCATCTTCAATTGTTGTGTTTTTACTGAAACTTATTCTTATGCTACCAAGTGTTTGTTCATTGGTGAGCCCCATGTTTTCTAATATTCTATTTCCGGATTTTTTTGATGAACATGCACTTCCACGGCTAATTAATATGTCACGTTTTTCCATCATATGAACCAGAGTTTCCCCGTTAATACCACAAAAACTTAAACTCAGCACATATGGGCTATGGTGAGAGTTAATTAAACAGTTTATGGTTTTCAATTCACCTAAAAAAGCGTCGACGCATTTTGATACATGATTATAGTTGTCTTTTATATTTCCAAAATCATCAACGGCACTCTTAAAAGCCATTATTGCCCCAACATTCTCGGTTCCTGAACGTATGCCATACTCTTGACCACCACCAAAAATAATTGGGTTTAAAAGGTTTTTATTTTTAACAAACAAAGCACCAATTCCTTTTGGTCCAAATATCTTGTGAGCACTAACAGTGAATAAATCAACTCCTAAAAAATCCAGATTAATTTTTATTTTTCCAAATGCTTGCACGCCATCGCTGTGTAAAATTGCATCAGGACAATACTTGTTTTTTAATTCAAAAACACGGTGAATATCGTTTATTGCACCAGTTTCGTTGTTTACAAGCATTATTGATATAAAAGAGACTTCTTTATTAAGTTTGTTTTCAAGGTCAATATAATCAATTTCTCCGTTTTGTTGAAGCTTAACAAAGTCAACATCCACACCTCTTTTTTTAAGTTCCAAAGCCACATTATAAACTGATGGATGTTCACCAACAGAAAATAGCATTTTTTTGAAGCTTTTTCTGTATGCTCCAAGTATTGCCAAATTGTTTGCTTCGGTTGCGCCACTTGTAAAAATTAGATTATTGTTATATTTAACACCAAGGGCATTTGTAATTGTTTGTTTTGCACTTTCAATATCACTGTTTACACTAACCCCCTGGAGATAAATTGCAGAGGGATTATAGTAGTTTTCTGATGAGTATTTAACTAATGTTTCCAATGCTTTGTTGCATATTGGCGTTGTCGCGGAATTATCTAAATATACCATAGTTATCAAATTAACATTTTACCAAGAAAATGTCAACCCAAACAACCACTTTTTAACAAATAATTCATATATTTCAATAAATATGATGAATGGTGTTTTATTTTAGTTGACTTATTCATAAAAACATGATAGCATATGAAAGTTATAAAAACATAAAAACTGTGAAGATGTGTTTTAGTAGTTACTTTGTTTCATACAGAGAGAATGGTCATGGGCTGAGAGCCATTTATGTTCAGCAATTTAGCGAATTTCAGCATTGGAGTTGCTTTTCGGTAAAAAGAAAAGCCGGATAAAACCGTAAAAATATAATGAGGTTGATTATATGTCAACAATATTAGGTGGTACCGCAAACAATTTGCCCTATGTGTTTTAGCACATGGGCTTTTTTTGAGTATGCTAACCATGAAACACAAAACATGTGTTTTCCTATATATGAAATTAGTTTAACAATAAGGAGATTTTATGAACGAATTAGAGCAAGTTGAATTAAGTTTTAACGACGACGTAAAGAGAGTTAGTAACACAAAGGAATTAGAAAATTTAAGGGTCTTATATCTGGGCAAAAAAGGCAAAATAACTGAGCTTTTTTCAAAAATAAAAGAAATAGCTGTTGAAGAAAAAAAGGCTTTTGGACAAAAAATAAATTCAATTAAAACGTATGTTGAGCAAAAAATTAATGACCTTAAAAATAAGTTTGAAGAAGAAAAGGTTAAATCTGAAATTGCAAATGAAAAAGAAATTGATATAACCCTCCCCGTTTCAACCGGTACGGGTTCATTGCACCCAAGAACTAGTTTGCAAAAAGAAATAGAAGATATTTTTATTTCTATGGGATTTACCGTTGAAGACGGTTATGAGGTTGAAACAGAATTCAATAACTTTGATGCTGTTAATGTTCCTAAAAACCACCCAGCGCGTGATATGCAAGACACCTTTTGGCTTACAAATGGAGAGTTATTAAAAACCCACACGTCTGCATCACAAAACAGAATTTTAAGGAAGTATAATGGTCCACTTAAAGCAATATTTCCTGGAAGGTGTTTTAGAAATGAGGCTTTAGATCATAGCCACGAAAACACATTCTTTCAAATGGAAGGTATGCTTGTTGATAAAGATGTTTCAGTTGCGAACTTAATATATTTTATGAAAAAAATGTTATCAAAAGTTTTCAAAACAGACATTAATATCAGATTACGTCCAGGCTTCTTTCCTTTCGTTGAACCAGGTTTTGAAATGGATGCCACGTGTACATTCTGTGGTGGCAGAGGTTGTTCAACATGTAAGAATACAGGTTGGTTAGAATTATGCCCTTGTGGAATGATTCATCCAAACGTGTTTAAGAATGCTGGCATAAATCCAGATGAGTATTCTGGTTTTGCTTTTGGTTTGGGATTTGATAGGCTTGTTATGTTAAAAACGGGGCTAGATGACATTAGGTACCTTAATAGTGGAAACATTAAAGTTCTTAATCAGTTTGGCGTTGAGGCCTAAATAAAGGGAGATATTGAAATATGTATATATCAATGAATTGGATTAAAGAATTCGTAGATTTAAGCGGAATTGAAACCGAGGAACTAATTAAAAAATTCAATCTAACAACTGCTGAAATTGAGGGATATGAAGAAAAAGGTAAAAATACCAGCGGGATTATTTTTGCTAGAATAGAAAAGGTTGCCGAACACCCAAATTCCGACCATTTGCATATTTTAACAGTAAATAATGGCACGGAGAATTTACAAATTGTTTGTGGGGCACCAAATGTAAGAGAAAATATGACTGTTTGTCTTGCACCAATTGGGAGCTATGTTTCTGGTCATAAAATGGGAAAGGCCAAACTTGCAGGTGTTGAGAGTTTTGGAATGTGTTGTAGTGAGGAAGAATTAGGCATTGGTTCTGATAATACCGGAATTATGGACATTGACTTCCCTGTTACCCTTGGCGCAGACATAAAAACTGTATTTCCTATTGACGATATTGTTTTTGAAATTGATAACAAATCATTAACCAACAGACCAGATTTGTGGGGACATTACGGAATAGCCAGAGAGTTTGCTGCTATGTTTAATAGAGAATTAAAACCATTAAATTTGGTTAACTTAAATGATTTTTCAAACAATAAACCACTAAAAGTAGTTGTAAATAGTAAAGATTGTTACAGATATTCATCAATTGCGGTTGAAAATATAACCAAAAAAGTAAGTCCACAAACCATGAAAATTCGCTTGATGTACTGTGGTATGAGAGACATTAACCTATTAACAGACTTAACTAATTATATGATGCTTGAATTAGGCCAACCAATGCACGCTTTTGATAAAAATATTGTTAAAGGAATTCATGTAAACTCAGCTAAAAAAGGAATTAAACTACTAACATTAGAGGGAGAGGAACATGAAATTCCTCAAGATGCACCATTAATTTGTGATAGTAATGACACTCCTGTTGCAATTGCGGGGATAAAAGGTGGCAAGTTGTCTGGAATAACAGACAACACAACTTCACTACTATTGGAGTCTGCGAACTTTGATTCAAAGGCTATTCGTGTGACATCAACAGCAATCGGATTAAAAACGGATGCGAGTTTGAGATATGAAAAGTCATTGGACCCAGAAATAACAACAATTGCAATTGCAAGATTGCTATATATATTGAGAGAAATAGACAAAGATGTTAAAGTAACATCTTCACTAACCGATGTTTATAACAAACATTATAATAAGGTTACAATTTCAATAACTCCAGAGTTTATTTCCAAGAGAATTGGCGTTAATATTTCTAAGGAAGACATAATTAATACACTTGAAAAATTAGATTTCATTGTTAAGGATTGCGAAAAAGAATTGTTAGTTGAGGTTCCTTCTTTTAGAGCAACAAAAGATATTTCAATAAAGGAAGATTTGGTTGAAGAGGTTGCTCGTAGTTATGGATATGACAACATTGAAGAAATGCCAATTTCAATGAATGTTGAGGCAGTTGAACAAAACATCACGCACCTAAATGAATATAAAACAAAGTATCTTCTTGCAGAAAAATATGGCATGAATGAGTTACATTCATATCTTTGGAATTATGACGAGTTTAATAAGAAAAACGGAATTGAAACAAACACATATTTATCTTTGGTTGACTCCTCTATTGCCGGACAATCTGGAATAAGGTCTCAAATTGTTCCAACGCTTGTTAAATTTATGAGTGAAAATAAAAATAGCTTTGATAATATTAACATTTTTGAAATTGGAAGATGTGTAACTGGTTTGGACGAAAATAATTTAGCAATAGAAGAAAACCATCTTGGAATATGTATTGCAAGTCAAAATCAAACCAGTGAACAGTTATTCTTTAGATTAAAAGAAATACTATTAGATATCACACGGAACATATATAATGTTGCAGTTTCAATAGGAACTGAAAAATCAAATATACCTTTTGTTCACCCAGTAAATTCAACCACAATAGTATCTGCTGATAAAGAAATTGGTTATTTTGGTTTAATTCATCCAAGCGTAAAAATGTCAATAGATAAAAGGTTTAATATGGCTGTGCTAGAGGTTGATTTGAATAAGCTTGCAACATCAGAAGAAATTAAAAATAAAGTTAAAAAAGTAAGCAAATTCCAAGATGTTAACATAGACTATACTTTCCTTGTTCCAAAAGGAATGAAGTATTCCGAAATAGAAAGGCATATCAATGAGTTTAAGGCAAAAATGGTGTGGTCTTACAAACTAACAGATATTTTTAATTCAAAAGAACTTGGAGATTATTCAGCATACACATTTAAGTTTAATATTTGCAGTTTAGAAAAAACGCTTACAGCAAATGATATTGATACATTTAATTATAGAATACTTGAACATATGAAAAAGATAGGTCTGAACCTAAAAAATTAATAAATTGTAAAAAAGAAGGCAATAAACTAACCTTCTTTTTAATTGGAAAAGATATGGAATATAATGTAATAAAAGTAAGTAACGCACAAAACAAAGAAAAAATATACTCATATTTAAGGCGAATAGGATATAGTGAAAACTATATAAAGAACTTGCGAAAAAAAGAAGGATATATATTAAAAAATGACCAAGTTGCCCATAGTGATTATTATGTGAACGATAATGATATATTGAAGCTTTGCAAAAACCCAAACACAACAACTGGTATTATGCTATGTACCATACCACTAAACATTGTGTATGAAGATGATGATGTGCTAGTTGTGAATAAGCCAAGTGGTATTAGTATTTCACCTTCAAAATCGCACTACACCGAAAATATGTCCGGTGCCATTTTAAGTTACATGATAAAAAAAGACCCCAATTTTGTTGTTCGGATTGTTGGTCGTTTAGATATGGAGACTTGCGGGCTTTTTGTTGTTGCTAAGCATAGCGTTATTTCAAATAGATTATCGCTTGATAAACAACTTATATCTAAAGTATATTATGCTATTGTTACAGGAAGAATTGATGAAAATATGACAATAGATAAAAAAATTGACACAATTATTGGCAATAAAGGATATAACGACAGGAAAAGGATTGTTTCAGATTCTGGTAAGCCTGCAACAACCTACGTTTCGCCCGTTCTTTTTGATGGAAATAATACATTGTGTAGAATTACCATCGAACGCGGAAGAACTCATCAAATTAGGCTACATCTTTCGTCAATTAATCATCCACTTCTTGGTGATTCTCTTTATGGCGTAAGTAGTGATAGGATTTCTCATACTGCCCTAATTTGCAAAGAATTAAAAATCGTTAATCCCTTTACAAATAAGGAAATTGCGTTATCCGTTGATTTTCCAGATGATTTTAAGAATGCATTTAATGTTGAATTATAGCAAGCTTAAAGTAAAGTTATATGGTTCAAATTCTTTTTTAATTTCATTTTTGTTAAATCCGAGCTGTGATAGTAGTCTCCAAAATTCTTTACTGTGGTTTAATTGTTTTGTATGACATAATTCATGACAAATAACATAGTCGATTAGCCTATAAGGTAGCATAATCAACCTAAAATTAAACTTAAGATGTTTAAGGTTATTGCAACTACCCCATTTTTTTCTGGCTGAAATTATTGAAGCATTTTTGTATTTTAAGTTTAGTTCATTTGCGAATTTTTCACATCTTGCCAGTATATATTGATTAGCAAGTTTTGTATAAAAAGCTTTTAGCACTTTTAATTTGTTTGATGATTTGGTATGTTTAATATAATAGTCGCTAACTGTATAATGATTTCCGAAATCAAAAACAGAATACTCTGTTCCAAATAGCATTACTTTATTTAGTGCAAAAAAATCTTGGTAAATTATGTTTTTTTCCTTTACCAATTCAATTCTTTTTTCTATCCAATTCTGTTTTTGGTGTATAAAATTATTAATAAAAGCAATGCTACATTTTTTTGGGGCTTTAACAATTATTTCACCATTATCCTGAATTTTTATTACTAGTGTTTTTCGTGTTTCTCTAATCAGTTTATAAATCACGCTAATATTTTAACACAAAATATTGTATATTCAAAATATAAACGGTGTTATTTCTTGATTTGATTGTTCAAATTTATTGACTTTTATGTTTGTTTGATATAATATATCTATAAAGATATATTCACAGTTTTGCTGGTAGAACTAATATAATTATAACAAAAGGATAAATTAAGGATGTACGAAGAAATACCAAAAGGACAGTTATCAACAACTATTTTATCTTGTTTGAAAGAACGAGACAAATATGGGTATGAAATTATCGATGAGGTTTTAAGGAATACAAATGGTAAAGTTTCTATTAAACAACCAAGTTTATATAGTAATCTTAAGCGAATGGAAGAACAATCCTTAATTTCATCATATTGGAGAGAAAGTGAAATTGGTGGACGCAGACACTACTATCACCTCACCGACCTTGGGAAAAAGCATTTAGAAAAATGGGAAACGAACGCAATATCTGCAGTAAAAAATGATTCTGTTGACGAAAACGCAACAAAGGTGCTTCAACAAGAAAACTTATTTAATTTGTCATCAAGGGTTGAAAAACAAGATGAAAAAGTGCAACAGCAACCAAATAATTCTGTGCAAAATGATAATGCTTTTATTCAATTTGACTTATTCTCAAAACAAACTATAGTTAATATTCCAGATTATGAAAATGATGATTCTGTTAATAAAACGGTCGAAGTGCCAGATGAATATAAAAAAACAAATCAAAGCCCAATATTAACTGAATTTGAAAAAGATGACACACCTGTTAAATACAGTAAATTTGAATACATTAGAAAGAATAGGAGTTTTAGTGACAGTTTATCTAATGTTAATGCTGTTGAACAAAAAAGATATGTTGAAAAATTAGATGATAGTATTACGCATAACGACAATTATTCAACAAGTAATTCCCAAGAGTCTATTGATGAAAACCCAGAATGTATTGAAAATGAGGCTGTTTTAGATAATGATTCATATGTTGAACAGAATAATGATGTGTTAACGAATGACGTTATACAAACCACAGAGGAAGACATAACATCTCAAGATACTTCTCCTCTATTCACTGATAATAAAATAATAGAACCCGAAACCAAGAGTGATGATGGTGTTTTTATAACAGACAGAATTGAGGTAAAAGATTTGCCAAAATCAAAACCATATCAATCTAGACGTTTTGAGTTTTATGTTTCAGGCAATTCAATTGGTAGTGATAACTACGAAAGCAACTATGAAGATAGGGTTAAAGAGTTGTATGAAAAAAGCAAAAACAACTCTGATAATCAGGGGTTGGAGTTTATTGATAAAAAATACGAATTAACAACTTACAAAGATTTGGAAGATTTTTACAAGCAACAGAATATTAAGTTCAAACCTTATCAAAAAACATTAAAAAAATCGGCAAACAATATTAATATGATTAAGATTAATAAATTAAACATGTTGTTGTCGTTATTTGTTTTTGGTTTTTATTCTGTGCTTTCACTCTTAATGGGAATTATTCTGATTGGAAATAATAATGTTTATATGAATAAATGGATTACATTCTTTGTTTATCCCCTTATTCTACTTGTTATATTCCTAATCTGTTTGTTTAATTATAATAAGTTTCCACAAAAACAAATGCCAAAGAATAATTTGTTAAAAATGAATTCAAATTTATGCATAATATCTGCTGTTATGGTTCCAATAATACTTGCAATAAATATGTTTTGTGGATTTAGTTTTTCAAATTTTGGCAATTATATTATCTCATTTGTATATCTATCAATTATTGCTCTAACCTATTTTGTTTATTATTTTTCAATAAAACTTGTAACAAAATGGTTTAATTTGAATTAAATTTATAAATGCCAAAAGCAAACAAATGTTTGACTTTTGGTTTTTATTTTGCTACAATACACTAAAATGGAGTAACTTATGAGAAAAGGTGAAATAAAAAGAGAAGAAATATTGAACTACATAAAGGATTTTATAGATAAAAACGGCTATCCCCCATCATACAGGGAAATTGCCAAAGGTGTGAATATAAAATCAACCAATTCAATAAAAAAATATCTTGATTCCCTTGAAAAAGATAATTTATTAACCAGATCTGAGTCAAAAAACAGAAGTATTGATATCACAGATAAAGATGCCAGGTTAAAACAAAACGTTATAAAGATTCCGCTTGTTGGCAAAGTTGCTGCTGGCATTCCAATTCTTGCTGTTGAAAATTTAGAGGAAGAGTTTATTATATCAAAATCTTTGTTTGGAACAAATGAAGAACTATTTATGCTTAAAATATCTGGTGATAGCATGGTTGACATAGGCATAGATGATGGTGACTATGTTGTTGTAAAAAAACAAAACTATGCAGAAAACGGAGAAATCGTAGTTGCCTATTTAGACGGTTATTCAACAGTTAAAACGTATTATAATGATGGCAAAAGAATAAGGCTTCAACCACAAAACCCACTTTACTCACCTATATACACAACAGAGTGTGAAATAATTGGTAAGGTTGTGGGCTCTGTTAAAAGATTTATTTAATGAAAGATTATTGCATAAAAAAGGTATGTTAGTTATTAACATACCTTTTTTTAATTCTTTGCATAAACATCTAACAGTTCTTCAGCAACAATTTTTAGATGGTCGTAGGTTAATCCGCCCTGGAAATATGCAATGTATGGAGCGCGTATTGGGCTATCGCAAGATAGTTCAATTGATGCACCCTGAACAAATGTTCCGGCAGCCATAATTACCTTGTCCTCATATCCGGGCATATTCCATGGCATTGGAACGGCATTGCTGTCAACCGGACTACATTTTTGTATTATTTGAACAAACTTAATTAACTCATCTTCTGTATTAAATATAATTGACTTAACAATATCATAACTCTTTTTGTTTGAATTTGGGAAAACTGTATAGCCAAGTTTTTCCATGACCTTTCCAACAAGATAATTCCCCTTAATTATATTTTTAACAACGTCTGGGCTAACAAATAAACCCTGGTAAAATAATCTATATCCCGGTTCATAAGAACCAACTTCAATTCCTATTGATGGTGCTGTCAATCTTCTTTCAACAAGGTTGATTGCTCGTTTTGTTCCTGCAACATACCCACCAGTTGGAACCAGTCCACCACCAGGATTTTTGCAAAGAGAACCGGCAACAAGATCGGCACCAATTGCAGATGGTTCGGTTTTTTCAACGAATTCGCAGTAACAATTGTCAACAAAAATATAACAATCTTTATTAAGTTTCCTAACATTATCTATAGCGATTTTTATTTCATTAACAGATAAGGCGTCTCTTAAACTATATCCTCTTGAGCGTTGAATATAAATCATATTGGGCATACTTTCGCCAATAAGTTTATTCATTTTTTCAATGTCAATATGTCCGTCGGATGTTAATTCAATTTGTGAAAAACTAATGTTAAAATCTTTCAGACTTCCAATATCACCATTTTCATTACCATTTATTGCATCAATTAATGTGTCATATGGAGAACCGGTTATTGATAAAATTTTATTTCCGGGTCTTAAAACAGCAGAGAGCGCCAAATACAATGCGTGTGTTCCACAAGTTATAAGTGGTGAAACAACAGCACTTTCACAGCCGAAAATCTCGGCAAATACTTTGTTTAGTGTGTCTCTGCCAACATCACTATTACCATAGCCTGTTGAGCCGTAAAAATGCCTTAGTTCCACATTGTTATTTTGGAATGCTCTTAAAATTTTCTTTTGATTATAAAATGATATTTCATCAAGTTCTTCAAATCTTTCTCTTAATTCATTTTCACAATCTTTAATAAATTTATCTTTATTCATTTTATCTCCCAATATTAGAAAAGTAGTAATTTAGTAATTGATTTATTTTGTTTGTCTATTTTGAATATATATATTCATATATTTTTTTAGAGGTTTCAATTGTTCCGCAAAAATTGATTTTTATAATATTATCAAATTGATTCATATATGTTATTTGTCTTTTTGCATAATTTCTTGTTTTTTGTTTAAGAATATTCAAACAATCGTTTAATGTTGCCTCACCATTTACATATGGAATAAGTTCTTTATACCCAATTGCCTTCATACAAAGTGAATTTTCTATTCCTTTAATTGATAACAATTGATTTAGCTCGTCAATTAAACCATCGTCAACCATTTTATTAACTCTACTATTGATTCTGTCATAAATAAGCTGACGGTCATCACATATACCAAACAATAAATAAGGGTATTTGATGTTTACACTATTATTGTTCACAAAATTACCATTGGTTTGTTTTTCAATATATCTAATTAACCGTCTTCTATTATTTTTATCTACGTTAATATTTCCACCAAAACTGCAAGCAGTGTTATATAATTCTTCTGTTGTTAAATTATCTAATGATTGTCTAAGTTCAACATTCTTAGCTGAGTTGCCAAAAGAGTAATTGCTGATTAATCCCTTAATGTATAGACCAGTTCCACCAACAATAATGGGGGTTTTGTTGTTGGAAATTATTTTATCAATATAGTAATTTGCATCTGAAACAAACTCTGCAACCGAATAATCCTCGTTTGGCTCTTTAATATCTATTAAATAATGAGGAATTCCCTGCATTTCACATGGGGTTACCTTTGCCGAACCAATGTCTAAATGTTTGTATATTTGCATTGAATCAGCTGATATTATTTCTCCATCTATAAGTTTAGCGAGTTCTATTGCAATACCAGATTTTCCAACGGCAGTTGGTCCGTAAATAATTATTACCTTTTTCAATCAACAATCCTCTTAAACCATTTTTCAATTTGCTTTTTATCAATTTCTATTATAATTGGTCTTCCATGTGGACATAGTAAAACCTTGGTTTCTTCTTTTAACTTGTTTAGTAAATATTTAATTTCAGAATCTTTTATGTCATCTCCGCCCTTAATTGCGGACTTGCAAGCCATTTGCATAAACTTTTCTCTAATGTTTTCAATTGGGGTTTTAACAAATCCATTAGTGTTAGACAACACATTATCAAAGAAATCTTTTATATTAATTTCAGCCAAAACAAGGGGCACAGAAGTAACCCTAAATGTGTTATTACCAAACTCACAAATCTCAATTCCAAAACTGTTTAGTAACTCTAAATTTGAAGAAATAAAGTCGTATTCATTATTATTAACAGTAAATACGTAAGGAATCAATAAGTCTTGCTTGTTTAAGTTGTTATTTTCAATATTCTTAATCAAAGCGTCATACTTTTGTCTTTCATGTGCGGCGTGTTGATCAATCATGTATACTCTATCATTTTGTTCAAGTATCAAATATGTGTTAAAAATTTTACCAACAATTCTATACTCAGCATCAAATAGTTTTTTATAATCTTGTTGTTCAACGTTTTTAGGCAATGGCGTAGTATCAGTAACATTATTATTTGAATATTTAGTCTCTGATAGATTAATTTCCTCAAGCAAATTATTTGTTAATTGGAAATTAAATGAGCCCGAATTATTATTATTTTTGTTCAAAATGCTAGAATATGTTTCTTTGTCCGTGTTTTGTTCATTTTTGTTATTGTCACTAGAAAAACTAACGCCCTCATCATTTATATTACCAGTATTTATAAACTGATGAATGCTGTTTTCATAAGCAAATGACTCGACATTATTATTTTCGACAGTGTTGTTCATATCAACATTTCTTATATGGTTAAAATCATATAAAGCCTTGTATGTTGCATCATTGCAGAGTTGATATATTTTTCTAGTGTTTTCAAATTTAACCTCTAGTTTATTTGGATGAACATTAACATCAAGTTCATTTTGTGGAAGTTTAATAAACAAAACGTATAAAGGAAATTTTCCCTTCATCATAAAATTATCATAAGCATTTTGAACGGCAGTGCTAACTAATGGATTATTGCAATATCTGCCATTTACAAATAAGTTTTGGTATGTTCTATTCGCTTTAGTACATTCGGGTTTGGAAATATACCCAGATATAGAGTAATCACCAATGTTGTAGCTAACTTCCAAAACGCCATCAGCGACATCTTTACCATATATTGTGTATATATTATCTATCAAACTACTATTTGATGTGTTATAAACAATTTTGTCGTTAACAATATATTTGAAAGAAATTGTGTTGTGTGATAGAATCATTTTTTCAACATAGTTTGTTATATCGCTCTCTTCACTCTTTGGTTTTCTTAAAAATTTAAGTCTTGCAGGGGTATTATAAAAAACATCGTTTACTTCGATTTTTGTTCCTGTAACACCTGCGACTTCACTTCTATATGTTTCTTCACCGCCCTCCAGTTTTACCATTATTGCAGAGTCTTCGTCTGCAGTTTTGGTTATTATTGTAACACGGCTAATTGCAGAAATGGTTGAAAGAGCCTCACCACGGAACCCCATTGTGTTTAATGTTTCTAAATCTTCAATTTCAACCAGTTTGCTTGTTGCATGAGGCATAAAAGCAAGCTTTATTTCATCAGCTTTTATTCCACAACCATCATCAATAACTGTTATTTTTTTAATACCACCATCAATTATTTCTATTGTGATGTTTTTTGCGCCTGCATCAATACTGTTTTCTATTAGTTCCTTTACAATTGATGCTGGTTTTTCAACAACCTCGCCAGCCGATATTTTATTTACTACACTTTTATCTAACAGCTTAATTCCCATATTATTTATCCTTTTTTAACTTTTTCAATAAGGTCACACAGGGTTTCAAATGCCCCAAGTGGAGTGATTTTATTTATATCTAAATCTTTAATGATAGAAATAACTTCTTTTGTTGATTTATCTTTTTCTACTTCTTCTTCGGAAATTTCGGTTACATTTTTTACAATATGGTTTGATAAATCATTCTTTTCTAACTCGTATGAGATTTTCTTTGCACGAATTATAACATCTTGAGGAACGCCAGCTAGTTCTGCAACTTCAATACCATAACTTCTGTTTGCTCCGCCTCTTTGTATTTTTCTTAAGAATACCAGTTTACCATTTACTTCTTTTATTGCTATTCTAAAGTTCTTAACTCCAGGCAAAAACCCTTCGAGTTCCGTTAATTCGTGATAATGTGTTGCAAACATGGTTTTACAATTCATTTTTTCTGCTATTTGTTCAACAACGGCCCAAGCTATTGATAAACCATCAAAAGTTGAGGTTCCCCTTCCTATTTCGTCTAAAACAACTAAGCTTCTATCTGTTGCATTCTGCAGTATATTAGCAACTTCCATCATTTCAACCATAAATGTTGATTGGCCAACAGCCAAATCATCACTGGCACCGACCCTTGTGAATATTCTATCAGTTAAAGATATTTCCGCTTTTGTTGCTGGCACAAAACAGCCGATGTGTGCTAATAAGGTTATTACTGCGACTTGCCTCATATATGTGCTTTTACCAGCCATATTGGGTCCTGTTATTACCATGATTTTATTATCTTTATTGTCTAAAAGTGTATCATTTGGAATGAATGATATATCTTTGTTAATATCTTCCACAACTGGGTGTCTACCATTTTCAATTAGAATTCTGTTAATTCTTGAACTAACTTTTGGTTTAGTATAATTATTTTTTGTTGAAACATCAGCAAATGACATTAAACAATCTAATTCTGCGATTATTTTTGCTGTTAATTGCAAGCCTGTGCAGTTCTCTAGAAGAATGTTTCTTATATCATTAAAAATCTTCTTTTCTAATTTAAGTGCATCGTCATCTGCTGTTTCCAAAGATAGCTGATATTCTTTTAGTTCATTTGTCATGTATCTATCTTTATTCGCAACGGTTTGTTTTCTTGTGTATCTTAAAGGTACTTGCCCAGCAAGTTCTTTGTCTATTTCAATAAAATAGCCGATAACTCTGTTGTAATTAATTCTTAGTGATTGTATACCTGTCTCTTCTCTTTCTTTTTCTTCTAATTTAGCTATCCATTCACGAACATTTGCTTTTTTATTTCTAAATTCATCTAATTCTGCATTAAAACCTTCTCGTATAAAATTTCCGTTAGAAATAATTGCCGGACAATCATCATTAAATGCGGCAAATAATAGGTTTGTTAGGTTGGCAAAGTTTGGTATTGAATCGGAATAATACTTTAATTTTTCATACTCAAAATTTGACAGGGTTTCTTTGATATTTGGAACTATTGTTAGAGAATTTCTCAGCGAAACGGCATCTCTTGGTGTGAAATTACCATAGGCAATTCTTCCACAAATCCTCTCAATATCATTAATTTTATTCAAGTATTCACGAATGGCATCGCGAAGCATTAATTTTTTAATAAGTTCATCAACACATTCTAATCGATTATTTATTTCTTTTTCGTTGCAAAGAGGTTCTTGTATCCACTTTTTTAGTAGTCTTGAGCCCATTGATGTTCTTGTTTTATCAATAACAGACAATAATGCACCCTTTTTTCTATGGTCTTTAAGAGTTTCAATTATCTCTAGGTTTCTCCTTGTGTTGACGTCTATATGCATATAGTCGCCGTCTCTTAGAAGTATAATTCTATTTATGTGAGAAAGCGTTCTTTTTTGTGTTTCTTCTAGGTATGCAATCAGAGCCCCAGCTGAACCACAGGCGCAAGTTAAACCTTTAACTTCAAATATTGTTTGATAGTTTAAGCCAAAGTATTTTTCCAATAATTCATTTGAGTATACTTTACTAAATTTGTATGGGTCAACCGAAATAAATTTTGGCATAATATCTGCCTTACAGCATGGCAAAACTTCTTCTAGGTTAATTTGTGAACAATAAATAATTTCTGAAGGCATAACACGAACAAGAAAATCATTTAATTCATTAATAAAATCATTTTTATTAAACTCAGAAACAGCAAATTCGCCGGTAGACAAATCACAATATGATGCTCCCGCACCGTTTTCGTTTTGTAATATTGAAACAAGATAATTATTTCTATTTTGATCAACAACGCCTTCATCAATTATGGTTCCAGGAGTTATTACCCTAACTACCCCTCTTTCTACAAGCTTTTTTGAAGTCATACTTGGCATTTGTTCACATATTGCAATTTTATAGCCAAGGGATATGAGTTTATTAATATAAGACTCAACTGCATGATATGGTATTCCGCACATTGGGACTCGCACATTACTACCACCACTTTTACCGGTTAATGTTAAATCTAACACCCTGCTAATATTAACGGCATCTTCATAAAAAAGCTCATAAAAATCTCCCAGTCTAAAGAATAAGACCGAGTCATTATATTCTTGTTTTATTTCTTTATATTGTTTGAACAATGCACTTTCATTATTATTTTCCATAGTTTTTCCTATTTTTTATCATTTTGTATTTGTTTTTCTATTTCCAAAACCTTGTTAACTCTATAATTCTTTATATCTTCTGGAACTTGGTTTTCCATTTTTTCAGCAACCGTACCACTTCGTTTACTATACATAAAAGCAAATATGCCATCATATTTTACTTCTTTTATTAATGAGCATGTATCATCAAAATCATCTTCAGTTTCACCGGGAAAACCAACTATTATATCGGTTGTAAGCCTTATATTTGGAACTTTGCTTTTAAGTTTTTGAACAATGTCTAAGTAATGTTCACGTGTATATTTTCTGTTCATACTCTTCAATATTTTATTGCTACCACTTTGAACAGGTAAATGGAGTTCTTTAAGTATTTTGTTTTCCTTAGAAATAAGGTCAATTACTTCATCTGAGATGTCTTTTGGGTGGCTAGTCATAAAAGTAAGGTTAAAGTTCCCGTCAATTTTGCAAATGTCGCTTAAAAGATTTGCAAAGTTGTATTCACTATTGTCTGGGTCTATGTATGAATTTACGTTTTGGCCAAGTAATGTTATTTGTTTGTATTTACCGGAGTTTATTATCTGCTTGCATTCATTTAGAATATCGCCTTTTTTACGACTCATTTCACGCCCTCTAACATATGGAACAATGCAATAAGAGCAAAAATTATTACAACCATACATAATGTTAACCCAGGCGTTTTCCCCACTTGTTCTAACGGTTGGAACATTCTCAATAATTTCACCAGAAACTTTATTCTCTAGTGAGCGTTTTTGTTCTTTAAGTTTTTTATTAATTAAATTTGGCAGGTCATATAAATTGTGTGTTCCAATAACTATATCAATAAAAGGAAACGTCTTAAAAAGCTTTTCTGCAACAGACTTTTGTTGTGTCATACAGCCTGCAACTGCAATAATTTTGTTGGGATTAGCCCTTTTCATTTTTTTAAGATTGCCAATGTTTCCAAGAGCTCTATCTTCTGCACCCTCACGAATTGCACAGGTATTAAAAACAATTATATCAGCATCCTCTTTGCTGTTTGTTTGTGTGTAGCCAAGGTTTTCAAGCATTCCAGCAATTTTTTCGGATTCATGTACATTCATTTGACAACCAAATGTTACAATATTGTATAGCATATAATTCTCCAATTTAATTATACATTATATTTTATAAAAATGCTATTATATTTTACATTTTAACTCAGAATATTTTTTAATATATAACAGATAATATAACTATGACCACAAAAAAATTTCTTCAAAAAACAATTAGGCTGTTATTCTATATCGCCGTATTTTTTTTATTGTTTTTGTTATTCTATATATTGGTAACATTTGTAACATCTCCAATTAATTTTGAAAAATCAAAAATAACCGACACAAAACTATGTGTGTGTTTATTTGATAGTGAGAATCGCCCCATAGAACACACCTTTTTGAATGGAGACTATATTTCACTAAAACAACTACCAGACTATACCAAACAATGCTTTATAAGCATTGAAGATAAAAATTTTTATAGACATCATGGCGTGAATTATAAACGCATGGTTATGGCAATGGTAAAAAACATTTTGTCATTTAGTTTCAAAGAGGGTGCTTCAACAATTTCTCAGCAATTAATTAAAAATACTCACCTATCTAGCGACAAAACAATAAAGAGAAAAATTAATGAGATTAAACTAACATTTGAACTTGAACGAAAAATGAGCAAAGATGAAATATTAGAATACTATCTAAACATTATTTATTTTGGCGACAATTGTTATGGTATACAAAGTGCAAGCGAACACTATTTTTCACATTCGGCATCAAAACTGTCGTTAGGCGAAAGCGCTTTACTTGCCGGATTAATAAAATCACCCAACAAATATAGTCCTGTAAAAAAATATGATTTATGCTTAAAAAGAAGGAATGTTGTGTTATATGAAATGTTAAAAGATGGCAATATTGATAAAGAACTATACAATAATGAAAAAATGTTAAAAACAGATATTAATGTAAATACGTATGATAATAACAGAAATTCATATGCAACCGCAGTTGTTGATGAAGCAGAAAACATATTAAAATTACCAGAAAAGCAAATAGCGCTAGCCGGATACAAAATTCACACATATATGGACAGGAATAAGCAACACGCATTAGAAGATTGTCTGCCAAATGATATATCTGAGGACGTTGCTATGATATCATTAAACGCAAAAAATGGTTATGTTGAGGCATATGCACAAAAATCAACAATTAGTTTAATTAACATCAAAAGGCAGCCAGCATCGGCTATAAAACCAGTTTTAGTGTATGCACCTGCTTTAAATGAAAACATTATATCACCAAGTACAATTCTGTTAGATGAAAAGATCAACATAAATGGCTATTCGCCAGAGAATATTGGCGGAAAGAATTATGGTTATGTTGATGCGACATTTGCCCTATCTCAATCGTTAAATATTCCAGCAGTTAAAGTTTTAAGTTATGTTGGAATAGACAAAGCAAAATATTACTTAGAGAAACAAAACATAAGTTTCTGTTCAAATGATGACAACATGGCAATTGCACTTGGAGGAATGACATATGGTACAACACTTAAAGAATTAACAAATACATATCAGACTTTAGCCAACTCTGGAAATTTTATTAAAACGTGTTTTATAAAGTATATTGTAAATAGTAACGGAAAAGTTATTTATAAAAATGAGCAAATATCCAAAAATATATTTAGAGATGACACAGCTTATTTAATATCACAAATGCTGAACGTGTCGACCAAAACCGGAACTGCAAAACGAATGTCGGACTTAAATTATTTTGTAGCATCAAAAACAGGAACATCATCTTGTTCTAATGAGAATTTAGATGCATATAACATAAGTTATACGTCAAGTGATGTTGTTGGCTGTTGGATTGGAAATATAGATAACACACCAACAGAAATAGTGGGTGGCGGAAAACCAACTGTATGTGTTAAGAATTATTTTAATAAGATTTATAAAAACAAAACACCAGATGATTTCAATATGCCATCAAGCGTTACGGAAGTTGAAATTGATGAGTTAGGATTAATAAATAAACATACTGTATATAAGGCAAATAACTTTTTACCAGAGCGATTTAGAAAAAAAGCACTATTTTCACGATTTAATATGCCTAGCGAAGCCCCAATTGATGATATGAGAATGTGTGAGACAGAACTGCTTGGTAAAGTTAAAAATGGTGTTATTGAATTGGAATTTTGCGCAAATGAGTATTACATTTATGACATATTCGTTAAAAAAAATGGGGTTGAAGAAATAATAGATACAGTTAAGTATAAAAATGGCAAAACAACACTCGCCTATTCAATTAACAATTATAAAGATAGTCAGTTTTATATTAAATGCAAATTAAAAAATTATACAACAGGTGAAGAATACCTTTTGTTTGAAAGTAATATCGTTTCATTTGAGACATAATATTACAATTGCTCTACAATGGTTGTTATTACATACATAAATAAAACGATTGACAAAATACCCTTGTCAATCGTAATAATCTGTTATTTATAATTTTGTGTTTTCGTTAAACAAACTTAATGCCAAAAAGGCTTCAGCAGTTGCAGTTGCATCATATAATGCTCTGTGTGCATTATCTAATGTTATGCCAAGATGAGCAACTAGAGTTCCTAGTTTATAGTTTGGCAAGTATGCAATTTTTGTTCTTGCATCATTAAGACAATCATGAGTTTCAAAATTAATTGTTACCTGGTTCCTTTTTGCAACATTGCTTATAAATTGGTAATCAAAATTAACATTATAACCAACCAAAACACAACCATCACTAAATTTTAGGAAATCTTGTAATATATCGAAGCTTGTTGGCATGTTTTCAACCATTTCGTTAGTTATTCCGGTTTTCTTAACAATTTCTCCCGGAATTGGTTCAAATGGTTTGCATAAATGTTGAAACCGCTCTTTAATTTCACCATTTATAATTTTAACAGCACCAATTTCGGTTATGTCGTTTTCTGCAGGTTTTAAACCTGTTGTTTCGCAGTCAAAAACAACCCAATTTTTATTCAAAATCCAATCTGGATATTTCTTCTTAACCTCGAATAAATTGTTTTGAATTGTCCTAATTATTGGCTCTGGTGTTGCGTACTTATATGTTGATGGAATTGTGTTGTTAACTGTGACTTCTTTATTTTCAACCTCACCGCTAAGCGAAATAGCTTTTATACTATATTGCATACCGCCAAAAGATCTTTTTGTATAATCACCCAAACAAAGAATGTATTTTCCATTTTCAATAAGGGGAAAATGTTTTTGTGATAGTTTTGTGCAGAAATGTATGCAATTAATCTTTCCGCTGTTATCATTTAATTCAAAAGTATAGTATTTTCTTTTTTCATCTATTCCCTTTTCTTTGTTCTTTTTTGGCAAGTATTCTTTTTCTGTTAAATTCTCAACATAGCCAGCAAGTATTACTGACATTTTTTCGCCAGCAATGTTCTTTATATATTCTGGCATCGGCGTTATTTCACCACCAAAAACAATAGATGGCTCTTTAACATAATATCTTGGAGTTTTAGCTTGAAATTCAATATTATCTAGTATTAATTCTGCCCTATCTTCTAGCGTTTTTGTATTGAATTCTTTTCCACCAATTTGGGTAATAATATTGAATTCGCCACAAAAATTATTCTCTAAATGTTTACATATTAAACTTTGAATATTGTTTTCATTAATATAATCATAGACTGTTTGATTACAGGTTATTGTAATTTCAACATATAAGTCTTTTTTTGAATAATTAATGTTATTTGACGATATTTCACCACTTATTGAATCAAAATTGTTTTTAAGATAATCAAAAATGGAATTTTCAACAATATCTTTATCTAAGTAACTCTTACTAAATTTGCACTCGATTTTTGAATTAATATTAAGAGTGTTGATTACTAAATTTTTAATTTCATTCTTTTGATCAGTTGTTAAACTTTCAACATTTTCTGGATAAATAAAATACACCGTACATGCTGAAAGTGCGGTGTTGAAAACAACCTTTAGCAGTTTAATAAAGGAGAATTTACCATCAAAACTTTTAGAAATAATTTTCATTAAATCCATAACATAATATCCTTTGTGTTTTATGCATTCTAAGCAGTTATCATATGAACCAAATCAATAATAATAACAAATGCAAATAAAACAATAATGCCCCAAGTGTGAATTGCGTTTTCTATCTCACGCTTTATTGGTTTACCTCTTATCCATTCAATAGTTGTAAATACAACGTGTGAGCCATCAAGCCCAGGAATTGGAAGAATATTAAAGATAGCTAAGTTTGCTGCAAGCAATGGTAATAAATATAAGAAGTTTGCTATGCCCAGAGATGCAACTTGACTGATTTGAGTAATTGTTGATATTGGCCCACCAAGCTGGTTTAATGCAATTTTACCTGTTATTATCATTCCAAATGCATTAACAATTAAAACTGAGATTCTAAGGGTAAAAGGGGCGAAATCTGCAAGAACATTCCCGAAATTGTAGTTAATGCGTTTTGTTGTCATATCTATACCAAAAATATATTCATCAACGTTTTCACCATCAACAACAACAGTTTTAACATTTTCTTTTTTAATATAAACATCTTGATTTTCGCCGTCAACAATAATAGTTAAATTTATTCTATCATCATTATTATTAACAAGGGCTGGGAATGTTTTTTCTCTTGCATAGTTTATTCTAACTCCATTGACTGCGCAAACTGTTGTGTTATTATCTAACGTGCCAACAATTTCATTTGTTGAAACAGAATAAACATTAACTGAATATCCGGAACTTGGCGAGATGCTATACCCATCAAATGATGCAACACTTAAAAAGATTATTGCAAAAATAAATGCCGAAATGAAATTAAAAGTAACCCCAGCAACAAAAACCAATAAGCGTTTCCATGGTTTTTGGTCGTTAAACATAACTTTTTTTTCTTGCGATAATGTTTCTGTTTGCTCTGATTGAGAATTTTTGCTTAAATTATCGTTTTCACTATCATCAGCATTTTCGTTTGAATCACCTGCATCTCCCTCACCTAAAAAGGCACAATAACCACCAAGAGGAAATATTCTTAGAGAAATCAATTCGCCTCTTTTGTTTTTACGTTGAAGTATTGCCTTACCAAAACCAACAGAAAATTCTGTTATTGTAAACCCAAGTATTCTTCCAACAATATAGTGCCCAAATTCATGAATAAGAACCATAGTCAATAATACGACTATGGCTATTATAACATACAAAATATTTACTAAAACTGAATTTATATTAGCAAGAATCATTAATTTTAACTCCAAATTTGTTTTGTGATTATTATACTAAATCAAAAGAATAAAAACAAACACAATGATAATGTTGGCAATATGACTGTCTATTCTATCTAGAATTCCACCATGACCAGGCAAAATATTTCCACTATCCTTAACATTTGCTTTTCTCTTCAAAAAGCTTTCAAAAATATCACCAATTTGGCACAACACAGAAGCAATAATGCCAAGAATTAAGAATTGCCACCATGCAAAGCCAATAGTTTGAAATATCATATTATATGCATCAATTGCATTAAAAATAGCAAAGATCAATATTGACCCAAGTGTTCCCCAAACTAACCCACCAATTGCTCCAGATATAGTTTTGTTTGGGCTAATTCTTTCACAAAGTTTTTTGCCCTTGAATATTGAACCCGTAAACATTGCAAATGTGTCAACAAAAACAGGAACTGCAAACGTGTATATTAGTAAGAACAATGAAACTGCATATTCATATCCTGCGAACTTTGTTACTGTGTAATTGATTAATTTAAGGTTATTTATAAGCATTAAAAGCATAATTATGAAACAAGGATAAATAATGCCAAACACTGTTTGTATTCCCTTAAAAATAGAAAATTGTTCAATTGAGCATTTTAATTTTCTTGTTTTAATTTCATTATCTGTTAGTTTTTTTCTGAAAATATGGTATAGTGTTAAACTGGCACATATAATTAATATTAGTGCGATTTGCATTATAATTGATATTAGTAAACTGATTTTTTTAGCGAAGCAGATTCTGTACAGAATATATGACACCACCGGATATGCAATTATACACCATTTGTTGTTGTAATATCCAATTCTTTTTAACAATTCAGACATTTCGTATCCTGCAACAATAGCTAATAATACTATACCTATATCAAAAATGATTGGTGCATTTTGTTTTGTTAGAAACAGCAGTGTCAATAATGCTACTAAACCACACGCTGTTATAATTCTTTGTTTCATTATTTTCTCCTGATTATTATTACATTTATTTGTTATCGGCAGTTGGTTTATTTTCAACATCAAAAATGAAGTTACCAGTATATATTGTAACGTAACCATCGTTATATTTAATGTTCGTAACTAAAACTGTGTCGCCATTCACACTATAATTATTGTCCTGAATTTCATATTTTATCTTTTTGTCATTAAAGTATTTAACAACATCACTTAGTTCTTTTCCAATGAATTCCATTATATTTCCATTATCTCTTTTTCTTTATCTTGAGACGCTTTTTCTGCCTTTTCAATTATTTTGTCTAGTTCTTTTTGAACATCTTCTTCAAGTGAAGAATACTCATCTTCTGAAATTTTTGAATCCTTTTTGAAAGCTTTGTATTGCTCTAAAGCATCTCTCCTAGCATTACGCATAACAACTTTTGTGTCTTCCAAAAGTTTTTTAACTTGTTTGCAAAGCTCGCGTCTTCTTTCTTCTGTTAGTGTTGGAAAAACTAACCTGATTATTTTTCCGTCATCAGTTGGAGTTACACCTAAATCGGCCATAGCTATTGCCTTTGAAACATTTTTAATTTGTGAATTATCCCAAACGCTTATAGTTATCATTCTTGCCTCTGCAACCTGAATGTTTGCCATTTGATTAATTGGGGTCATAACTCCATAATATTCAACCAAAACCCTGTCTAAAATATGAGGATTTGCTCTTCCAGCACGAATAATTTGATATTCATCTAAAAGATGGTTAAGCGCTTTATCAAGTTCTTCAACATACTCTAATTCAACAACTTCAACTTCTTCTTCGTTTTGCATAAAATCTCCTTAAAATAAAACTAACTAAGTATACTATAAACAATCACATTTTTGCAATTAATTTTGCAAATAAAATTAAACTTTATATGTTGCTTATTGCATTTTCAATAATTCCGAGCAATTTATCTTTACCCCAATGGGTTTCACTACTATATGGAACAATATTGTCCTTACCAACAGAAAGCCTACTTGCACATTTTTGAATATAAGACATTATTTTTGATTTGGGTAATTTATCAGTCTTTGTTGCAACAATTGTTGTGGGGATTTGATAATAAA
This sequence comes from Clostridiales bacterium, assembly GCA_918262735.1. Taxonomy (GTDB): domain Bacteria; phylum Bacillota; class Clostridia; order Christensenellales; family UBA1242; genus HGM11367. Next base: position 197,676 of record CAKJYJ010000003.1, on the reverse strand, counting down.
ATAAAAAATTTAACATTTTTATATCCAACTCTGTTGGCTCAATTCTGCTATCAATTAACATAAAAACATGCTTAATTGAATTTGACTTTAACAGATAATCTTCCATTATATTCGCCCAAATAACTTTATTCTGCTTACCTGCCTTAGCGTATCCATAACCAGGCAAATCAACAAATCGGAAACTGTTGTTTATTAAAAAATAGTTAATCATTCTTGTTCTTCCAGGAAGTGAACTTGTTTTACATAATTTTTTTTGATTTGTTAAACTATTAATCAAACTGCTTTTTCCAACATTTGAACGGCCAACAAATGCTATATCAATTCCATCGTTTAATATGTTATTGCTATCAACAACACTTGTTAAATACTTTGCACTTTTAATAATCATATTATTAATATAGCAATAAAAAAAGACATTGTCAAAGACAATGTCAAATTTTTAACCAACCGAGAAAATTTCCTTCACTTTTTTATTCTTATCTTTCTTATCTGTCATAAATGCCTGCATTGTTCCATCCTGTGATATTTTTACAGCAACACCATATCTTCCAAGTGTTTTGGTTGCTGCAAGCCTACCACCACCAGATGAACCGCCTTCTATTCTTACAATTGCTCCGCAAGCAATTATTGTTCCATCACTATCTATTATTGTTGCACCATCAATTGATGCTAACTCTTGACGAAGTTTTCTGTTTAACTCATGAAACTTTCTTCCTTCAATGGTTGCTTTTAAACTGCTGGTCTTTGTTTTCTCATAGTTATTAACAAATGTTTGATAATCTATTTTAGAGTAATCAACAAAGGATTCATCTCCCTTTCTACGCTTAGGGAAATCTGCCATTTGAGTTCTTTTAACATCATAGTGTTTTTCTGTTAATATATCTTCAATATCTATGTGTGATAGTGCTAAATCGCTATATTCTTTATTAAGATACACAATACAACCACCAGTTCCCGCAAAAGCAACATCTAATGCAGTGAAATATAATGATTTTCTTATTTCCTTTATTGATTGAGAGGTTCTATTTGATAACAAGGCTATAATCTCCTCGTGGCTATAACTATTCCAAATTCCTCTCTTTTTAGAAAAAATTAGATTTCTGTTCTTGAACATTAATATTTCGCCCTGGTTGGTTAAAACCAAGCCAATACGCCCACCATCGCAATATCTTGCAAAACTCATGTAGTCATAAGGGCAAATGGTTGGCTTAAAGCGTAATTTTTCTAGCGACATATGACCTAAATAATAACCATTTTTGTCAAATTCAACACACGACTGAATACCATTTGATAAAACAGCAAAAAAGTCATAACCAAACATTTCTCTATAATATATATTTTTGGCAGGATTTTCACACTCTTGAACTTCATTTATAATTATACCAAAATTAATACGCTTGCCTTCATACGTTCTGTTGGCAAAAGTTTCTAAAATCATGACAATATCTAGTAAAGTTTCGTTAGCAATTTCTGATACTGAATCACATATAGCCTTTTCTATTGCGGTCATGTTCATTCTGCCAATATAACTCTTATCCAAAAATCCAGAATCGTGTATTTTTGATATTTCAGAAATTATTTCTTTTAATAGCGAAACCTCAGTGTTCTTAAATGCAATATTACGTTTAAGAATAAGACGATATTCGTCATTTTTTGATGGTTTAATAAGCACGGTTCCACCAGGTCCAAGAGCAACCTCATTATCTCTTGCGTTACTTTCAACTTCACCAATAACAACAGAGCCAGTAAACATTGGCAAAATTATATTTTTTACATAGTTTTGAAATGCTTGTTTTTCCATTATTGTTCCCCATTAAATATTTTTCTTTTCGTTATTAGTATAAAGTATTTTTTTTCATAATGCAACATATTTATGCAAAAATATTTATAAATATTCTATTTTTTTTAATAAAATCGGTGCAAATTTCGTCAAATTCTCTCATATATATACAACAAGCGACAATTTGTTGCCAGGAGAAATGTATATATGGTTATTGAAAACTTTATACTATTTATGAATAAAATACTGTTATTTTCTTCGTTTATAAATAACGCACAAGGCTTTCCTAAACCGCTTTCAGCCGATGAAGAAATGGAATATTTTAACAAATATAAAAATGGTGATAAGAGTGCAAAGGACATATTAATTAATCATAATTTAAGACTTGTTGCACACATAGTTAAAAAGTATGCTGGAACAAGCGAAGCTGATGATTTAATCTCTGTTGGTACTATTGGATTGATTAAAGCAATAAATACATTTGAATATGGCAAAGGTTCTCAACTTTCAACATATGCTGCTCGTTGTATAGAAAATGAAATACTTATGCTTCTTCGTGTTAGCAAAAAGCATAAAAATGTTATGTCACTTGAAGAGAGCTTGGGGCAAGATAAGGAAGGCAACGATATTGAACTTGCAGACGTTATACCATCAAATGAAGAAGATATATTAAACACGGTTCAAAACAACGTTATAACACAAAAAATATTTTCATTGATATCATCTAAACTATCCCCCAGAGAAGCACAGATTATAAAACTGCGTTATGGTATTGGGTGCAGTCGTTCTTACACTCAAAGAGAGGTCGCCCTAAAGCTAAATATTTCTCGTTCATATATATCTAGACTCGAAACAAGGGCTATAGGAATTATACAAAATGAAGTAAAAAAAGACATATTTTTTGATGAATAGTAATAATTAATAATATAAAATATTTTCATTTTTTATTGAAATGATATTTGACATTAAATTCAAATGACGCTATAATGAGGATGAGGAAAGAAAAAATGAAAAGAGAGTATAAAGTTGAAGATTTGTATATTGTTAAGGTTGCCGAGTATTTGGGATATCGAGAAAATGATGTTGAACAAGTCATGAATAGTCCAAAAACTTTTAGGATGATTAACAAAAGATTTTTGGCGGTAAAACATAATAACGATAAGTTCAACTATGAACTGTTAACACAAAACGCATATGCTACCGACAGGGTTAAAGATGTTATTAAAACCGTTGGTGAACTTGCAGTTTATGATTGCATACCATTGAAACTCGTTACTCTTAATAAAAAGAAAATTGATAAAGAAGAAATATATCAATTGCAGGAAAAACTTAACAAATCCGAAGCAATTGAAACTGTTAGATAAATAGAAGACACAAGTAATTTTGCTTGTGTCTTTTACTTTTTTTAACTATTCAAATGATTACTTTTTTAATTCATTAAACTCATTTAACACCAATTCAACAACCTGTTCGGGGCTTAGATTGGTGTTATCAATTTTAATATGATGTTCGCACAATTTTTCATTAGCATTGGAATTTAATCTATGCTTACTCATAGATTCAATTAAATCTTTATTGCTAAATTCAATGTTTCTTTTTGACGCCTTTTTCTCTAATCTATTAGGGGTTACGTTTCTCTCTAACCTTGTTTTAACGTCCGCAAAAAGCTCAATTATATATAATTTTCCGCCGGTCTTTTCAAACATAGATTTTAGGCTGTTTATATATTCATATTCGTTAGGTGATGAAAAGTCAATAATATACGTAAATATCATATCAATATTTTCATCCGTTGCTAGTTCAAACACTTTTTTACGAATAAATTTGTTTAATTCTCGTCCAACTTTGTTGTCACCAAATATTTTTAATGCTGTCTCAATGCTATCGTGATTTACCATTAATGAATAGTTAATTTTTTCTTTTAATTTTTCTGCCACTGTCATTTTACCAACTGCTTGTGGACCGGTAATTATTATTAAATTAGCCATAAATTATTTCTCCTTAATATAAAAATTACCAGATTATAAATAAATCTGGTAAATTTGACATAACTACTCTTGCTCGTCTTCTGATGAAGTAACAACTGCACCACCAGCAATTCTTTCTTTTACTTTATTTTCAATTTCATTATATAATTCAGGGTTATCTTTTAGTAACTGTTTAACATTTTCTTTACCCTGTCCAATTTTTTCATCATTATATGAGAACCAAGATCCAGTTTTTCTAATAATGTCCATATCAATTGCCATATCAAGTGTTGAACCAATTTTTGATATCCCTTCACCGTACATAATGTCAAATTCAACAGTTTTGAATGGTGGAGCAAGTTTATTTTTAACAATTTTTGCTCTTGTTTTGTTACCAATAACATTTGCACCATCTTTAATTGAATCAACCCTTCTAATATCAATTCTTATGCTTGCATAGAATTTAAGAGCTTTACCACCAGCAGTGGTTTCTGGATTACCAAACATAACACCAATTTTTTCACGTAGTTGATTTATGAAAATAATACATGTGTTATTCTTATTTGCGATTCCTGCAAGTTTACGAAGTGCTTGACTCATAAGCCTTGCTTGAAGCCCCATATGCTGATCCCCCATATCGCCGTCTATTTCGGCTTTTGGTGTTAATGCAGCGACAGAGTCAATAACAATTATATCAACAGCAGCCGTTCTAACTAATGTGTCGGCAATATCTAATGCTTGCTCACCATTATCTGGCTGAGAAACATAAAGATTTTCAGTGTCAACACCAAGTTTTGAGGCATAAACTGGATCTAATGCGTGCTCTGCATCAATAAATGCTGCAGTTCCACCAAGTTTTTGTGCTTCTGCAATTGCATGAAGTGCAAGTGTTGTTTTACCTGATGATTCAGGTCCATATATTTCAATTATTCTTCCTCTTGGCATTCCGCCACATCCAAGTGCAATGTCCAATGGTAAACATCCAGTTGGAATTACATCAATTTTTTGATTTGGAGCATCACCTAGTCTCATGATGGCACCCTTACCAAATTGTTTTTCTATTGTAAGTATTGCTTGTTCTAAAACCTTTTTCTTATCGTCCATATTTTCTCCTACGTATTATATTATACTACTTATTACTGAATAAATCAAATAATTTGTGAACAAATGTTTTTTTTTGAAGTATTATTTTATTGTTTGAAAATCTTTTAGTGCTAGTTTTTTGTTTAAGTAAAACAAAGCGGTTTGTGCAATATTATTATCAATTTCTTGCTCTGTTCCAATAAATAAGTTTTTATATATGTCAATTTTTGTGCTGTTGCCAATTGCAATGTATGCGGTGCCTCTTTTTTCATTTTTATCAACAATGCTTACTAGTGCAATGTCACTACTATGTTTTTGTAATGATAATACTGCTAGATTATACGCCACTTCTGCGCTATATTCGCCATACTGAGAAATAATATTTTGATTTATTCCATAGTTAATTTTTGATGTTTTGTCTAACATGATGTCACAATGTTGTATAAGCAGGCAATTTTTATTGATTTGGCTAATTAGTTGAACAATTGACATATCACCAGCAAAAGAAATATTAACATTGCTATCATTAATAACTTTACTCAAATTATCAATGAGCGATAAATCTTGAACTGAATATATATATTTCTCAAGGATATTAAAAATTTCTTGCCTATACTTATCAAAATGTTCATTTCCATCCCTAGACTTAATAACAACATCATTGTTTAAACCACGTGAAAAAATTGAAATAGACACCTTATCTTTATTTTTAATTTTATCTTTTAAGACTTCATATAAATTTGCCTCTGTTAAACCAAAAACTTTATAAGTCTCACTTTTATATTCTGAGTTAAAGTTATTTTCAAGGTGCTCCAAAAGACAATCAAAGTATATTCTTTTTAATTGTTCATAGTCGCTTGGCAAAACAAATATTTCACATTCATTAAGTTTTGCAACAAAACCCTGAGTTTTGCCATTGGGGTTTGTTATAGGGGCACAGACTTTTGGAATTACCCATTCAAGTTCACAAGATTTATCAATAGGTAGATTGTTGTTTCTATGGTATGTATGAACTGTTTGTTTAAGTAACTCATTTTCAACTAGCTCTGAATTTGTTAGTTGTGCAAGATATGAGTTTAGTGTTGCGTTTGATTTTTGCATTAGCAGAAAATAAATGTCTTTATTTCTAAAATTAATTGTTGAAAAATCATAGGAATTGCAATATGTACAAACCTCATCAATTCTAAAATTCATTTTATATAAATTTTCACACAAAAACTTGGCTGAGGAATTATCCTTTTTCCCAACCAATGTTTTGTCACAAAATGTATAAATATGAACCATATACTAACCTTTTAACACTTGTTTATTTTTGATAATGTAGTTTGCACCAGACAAAACGGTTAGAATGGTTGCAATTCCAATCGTAACCCATGCAACAATTTCAACAACAAGCAATATTGTTTCTGGAGTTTCAACATTATATTTTAGGTATGATGCTAAAAATAACATTGGTAAAGCAATGTCCTGTGTAACTGCTTTAATTTTTCCAAACATATCTGCTGCCATAACAAAGTTTTGTGATGCTGCAATTTGACGGAAAGCTGATATTAATAGTTCCCTGCCGATTATTATAAACGCAACAATAACACCATAAGGTTGTGGAATTGTGTAATCGGTTATAACCAGCAAAATACCGGCAGTAACTAACAATTTGTCAGCTATTGGGTCTAAAAGTTTACCCAAATTTGTAACAAGGTTATATTTTCTGGCAATTTTACCATCAAACATATCCGTTAGTGCTGCTATAATAAAAATAACTATAGCAATTATCTTGCCAAAAGGAATAAATGTTGCAAGATAAAAAAATATAAAGAATGGAATTAAAATAATTCTTGATAATGACAATTTATTTGGTAGATTCATTTTCTAATACCTCCGCTATGTACATACCCATAATATAATTTATAATTTTAACATTGTAGAATTCGCCAACCTGCAATTTTTTTCCATCATCAATAACAACAGTAAAATCAACATCCGGTGCATCTTCTTGTAGCCTTGCAAAATATGAATTTGTTCTTTCATCATAATAATCCACAAGAACTTGGCGAGTTTCTCCAATTTTATTAATGTTTATTGCATTCATTACTTTTTCTTGTGTGTTTTGTGCCATTTTTAGGCGTCTTTTTTTTGTTATTTCCCACACTTGATGTTTCATATAAAATGCTTTTGTTTTATCTTCTTTAGAATACTTAAAGAATCCTGCATGGCTTATTCTTGCTTCCTGTAAAAATGATATTAGTTTATTAAACTGTTTTTTTGTTTCACCAGGAAATCCGACAATAAATGTGCTTCGTACGGATATTTCTGGATAATTATTGTTAATATTATCAATTAGATTTCTAATATCTTGCTCGGTTGAACGCCGGTTCATTTCTTTTAGTATATCGTTATCAATATGCTGAAATGGAATATCAATATATTTGCAAACTTTTGGATTATTCTTTATTTCATTTAATAATTCATCAGTTATCATTTCGGGATAGCAATATAAAATTCTTATCCAGCAAATACCTTTAATTTTGGAAAGTTCCTTAATTAGTGGAACCAATTTATATTCGTTATATAAATCTTGACCATATCTGGTTGTGTCTTGAGCAACTAAAATTAATTCCTTAACACCCTGCCTAGCAAGCGTTTTTGCTTCTTTTATAACACTTTCAAATGGAACAGATTTATATCGTCCTCTAATTCTTGGTATTGTGCAGTATGCACAACCATTATCGCAACCATCAGCTATTTTTAAATAAGCAAAATGAGGAAGATTTGTAAGCAGTCTGCCTTCTTTGTAATCAACAGTGCCGGAAATGTCGTATAAGTGCAATATAGTTTCAACAATTTTTTCGTTATCTTTTATGTCTAATATGGCGTCAATGCCTTCAATTAACTTAACATCATTGTTAAACCTCGACACCATACACCCAGTTACGATTACTTTTTCGCACTTAAATTTTTTAAGTGAAACGCTTTCGAAAATGTTTTGTATGGCTTCCTCAATTGCCGATTTTATAAACGCACAGGTGTTAACGATTATTATTTCTGCATCTTCAATATTATTTGTTATTTCAAAACCAAAATACTGAATATTATATAGCATTTTTTCTAAGTCAACCCTATTTTTATCACAACCAAGGCTTATTGCTGAAACTTTTTTTGTCTTTAGTTCATCTATTGTCATTTAATCACCCTTCCCCATATAAGTTTTCATATTCTTCCATTGTGATATAAACCGACCTAGATTTACTGCCATCTGATGGCGAAATATAGCCAGCAGTTTCCATTTGGTCAATAATCCTTGCTGCTCTTGGAAAACCAACTAGGAATTTTCTTTGAATCATTGAAATAGAAGCGTGGCCACTTTCAATAACAGATTTTAACACCTGTGGCATTAATGGATCATAGCCATCACTAGAAGCCCTGTCGCCGTCTACTTGGGTAACAACATCGTCTTTTTTAGGATTAATAATAGCTTGCTCTGTTTTGATGTCAAAATCAAATTCGCCATTATTTTCTTTAACAAAGGTAACAATATCATCAATTTCTTTGGTTGTTACAAAGCAACCTTGAATTCTTTTCGGAACACTGGTATCACTTGATATAAACAGCATGTCACCTTTTCCGAGAAGTTTTTCTGCACCACCTTGGTCAAGAACTGTTTTTGAATCTGCCGAAGTCATAAGAGCAAAACATATACGAGCATTTAAGTTTGCCTTAATTTTACCTGTAACAACGTCAACAGATGGTCTTTGAGTTGCAAGAATCATATGAATACCTGCAGCCCTCGCCTTTTGTAATATTCTACAAATATATTCCTCTGCTTCTTTTTTTGCTGTCATTAAAAGGTCGGCAAGTTCGTCAATTATAAATACAATGTAAGGCATTTTATCTGCTCTACCTTCCAAAACTTCTTCTGATTCATTATACTCTTCCAAATTTTTAACTTTTGCATTAGAAAAAACAATGAATCTTCTTTCCATTTCATCAACACACCAAGAAAGTGCATTTAATGCCTTTTCGCTCTCTGAAATAACATTAGGCATAATTAAATGAGGTAGATTGTTATACATTGAAAACTCAACATGTTTTGGGTCAACCAAAATTAGTTTTAGTTCATCTGGTGAATATCTATATAACAAACTTAGAATAATTGAGTTAATACAAACCGATTTACCAGAGCCTGACGTTCCGGCAACAAGAAGGTGTGGCACTTTAACCAAGCTAAATGTTTTTACCATGCCAGAAATATCCTTACCTAGTGCAAGAGTTAGTGGATTTTTAGCTTCCATAAACTCGCGTGATAGAATAATATCTCTAAGCCCTACCATTGCAATTTTTTCATTTGGAACTTCAATACCAACAGCACGTCTACCAGGTATTGGTGCCTCTATTCTAATATCGCCATTGCTTGATAGGTTATATGCAATATCTTCCTGAAGTGCAATCAGTCTTTTAACACTAACACCAACAGGCATTTCTAATTCATATCTAGTTACTGCTGGACCAACAACAACGCCAATACATTTTGCAGGTATGCCAAATGTGTCTAGAGCCATTTCAAGTTCTTCTCTTTTTCTAACAACATCTTCGTTCATGAGTGTTAAATCCATACTTTCTGTTGTTAATAATTCAATTGGTGGTGCAACGTAGTCAATCTTTGGTTTTGGAACAAATGGTTCTTCTACGGGTTTTGGTTCTTCCTTAAACATCGTGTTTGGTGAGGAATATGAAACGTTTGATTCTTTTTTAAGTGATGCCAAAACATTGTTTGTGAAATCCTCAACATCAAGCGTTTTTCTGTCTTTTTCATCTTCAACAAAAACCGGCTCTGTTTGTTCATAGTTTGTTTCGTCATTCTCGTCAAATATCGAGTTTTGTTTATAATCGTTATTGGCCTCTATTTTAATCTCATTATTAACTTCGATAATATTATTTTCATTAACATCATCAATCGTTTCATTAGAATTGGTGTTTTCTGCGACATTTGTTGTCATTACGCTCTCACCAATTATGCTTTTGCCTGTTTGTTTATTCTCTGTAAAATATGGCATTGATATTTCATCATGAACAACTTTATTTGGCATTTGATTTTCTTGCTTTAGTGTGTTTACGTTTAATGTGTTAATTTGATAGTTTTTATGTGTTGATGCAGAATTTGATATTGGATAAGACATTTTATCTGCCCTATTTTTTAAGTCAATTAAATTTGCCTGTATTTTACTTAAACTATTGTCTGCTGGCATGGTTGGAGCAATGTTGTTTTCATCGACTTGTGCAACATGATCGGTATCTTTATTGTATTCAGTTCTAAAATACTTACTATTGCTCTCTTCGTCTTGCATACTAGAAGCAAGTAGGCCAAGTTTTCTCTTTGCTTTTTCTTCTGTTGTTTCTTGTTCTTGTTTTGCATCAAGAGTGAGTTTGACCTTATCGTCATTAGCTACTTTTTCTTCTTCAACAATTGACGAATTCTTCAAACTGTTTTCTAATTCTTTAACTGTTATTTTAGGTGCAGAAGATACGTCGTTATCTTTATTTATTAGTTTTATAGATTTTTTTAATTCTTCATTTTTTCCTAGATAATAGATATAATCAACAGAAAGCGCAATAAATATTATTGCAAGAGTAATAAAAATGATATATGCCCCAAGTCTATTGAGTAAATATAAAACTGGAGAAACAATTAAACCCACAATAATTCCGCCGGCAGTTGTTTTTTGCGAATAGCACCTTGCTAGATATTGAAAATATAACAATCCCTCATTTCTTACAATAATTAGTTGTAAAATACACAGAACAAATATAATTGATAGTGAAATTAGAATGCCATATTTTTTTGGCATTACGTATTTTTTGTGACCTATTAAGGCAAAACCTATTGCTAACAATGTTAAAAAGAATGGGTAACAAAATAAACCAGCTGTTCCAAGTAGAAAACTTTTCATAAATGGAACAAATCTGGTGATTAAACAGAATAAAGCAAAAATTGAGGTTACGACGCAAACGATGCCACTAACCTTTTGATAGTCAATATTGTTCTTGTTTTGCTTAGGTTCTTCAAACTTATAAATTGCCATATTACCCCTGTTTTTCTATAGTATATCATTATTTACTTTATATCGCAACTTTAATAAAAAATTTTTAACGAAAATTGTGGCGAAAGTTGAATTCTTTTTGCCTTATTATAACAAATATGTTTGGTTATTTAATATTTTCGCCAACAGTTACGATGTTATACCCACCATTTACTATTTTTTCAATTATTTCGGCAAGCGATTCACTTGTACATTTTGTTGGATGCATAAGTATTAAGTCACCATTTGATAGATTATTTGTTGCCCTACTTACTATTAATTCTTTGTTTTGATCTCTCCAATCTATTGTGTCTTTGCTCCACATTATTGTTTTATAGTTTAAATTGTGCGCAATTGTGGCTGTTGATGAATTATACGCACCACTAGGAGGGGCAAAAAGACCCATTTTAATGCCTGTTAAATTAAAAACGAGTTCATCGTTCATAATAATTTCATTTGCCTGCTCTTCGTCTGTTATTTGGCTATGGTCCTTGTGCCAGTAGCCATGAGATGCAATTTCATTTCCACTGTTATATATATCCATAAAACACTCTTGGTTTTTATTAATCCATATTCCACCAACAAAGAAGGTTGCTTTAACATTGTGTGTTTTTAATGTATTTAATATCTCTTCAATATATTCATTTCCACCATACACATTAAACATTAAAGAAACGTAGTTGAGTTTGGTGTTTCCACAATAGTAAATATGTGGTTTTTGTGTGTTAAAAACACCCTGTGCTCCACCCTGAAACGTTACCACACTAAGAGTTATAATCATTATAAATATCAACATGTTCGAAACATACTTTGTAAAGAGTTTATATGTGATTTTCATATTATACAATATGATTATTTTAGAAATATAATAACAAAATTCTGTTAATAATTACAAATATCAATTATAAAGAAACACTTGTTACAAGTGAACAAAAAAAGCAGAGTTTAGAATTCTCTGCATTTTTTATATTGTTATCTACTTTTTTGAAATCAACTTAAAGTCGCATCTATTTTTGTCATCAATTTTAATGCATTCTGCAACAACATCATCACCAAGGCACAGAATATCCTCTACCTTTTCAACTCTTTTATCACTTAATTTTGAGATGTGAATCATACCTTCTTTTCCACCACCAAAATCAATAAAAGCACCAAATGATGTTATTCTTGCAACTTTACCTGTGTATTGTTTACCAACTTCAATATCGGTTGCAATATTGATGATTATTTGTTTTGCTTTTTCTGCCATTTCAACATCTTGTGTTGCAATGTAAACGCGACCATCATCATCAATATCAATTTTAACACCGGTTTCTTCAATAATTTTATTGATTGTTTTTCCACCAGAACCAATAACATCTTTTATTTTTTCTGGGTTAATATTAAATGTTATGATTTTTGGAGCATATTTTGAAAGCTCTTTATTTGGCTCTGGAATACAAGCAAGCATTTTGTCCATAATAAACATTCTTCCGTCTCTTGCTTGATTTAGTGCTGTTGTTAAAATATTTTTATCAATACCCTTAATTTTGATATCCATTTGAATTGCAGTTATACCCTTTGCTGTGCCTGTTACTTTAAAGTCCATATCACCAAGGAAGTCTTCAAGGCCTTGAATATCACTCATTACTGCAACTTTTCCGGTTTGTTCATCCTTAATTAAGCCCATAGCAATACCAGCAACAGGTGCTTTAATTGGAACACCAGCATCCATAAGTGCAAGTGTTGAACCGCAAGTTGAAGCCATTGATGATGAACCATTTGAAGAAACAACCTCACTAACAAGCCTTATAACATATGGGAACTCTTCTTCAGATGGAATTACTGGAACTAAAGCACGCTCTGCAAGAGCCCCATGACCAATTTCTCTTCTGCCTGGTGATTTAATTGGCCTTGCCTCACCAGTTGCATATGCAGGCATATTATAGTGATGAATATATCTCTTTTGTTCTTCTTCTTCATCTAAAACTTCAATTGTTTGTGCATCACCAATAGAGCCAAGTGTACAAGTTGTTATAACCTGAGTTTGACCTCTTGTAAACACACCAGTTCCATGAACTCTTGGAAGAATTCCATGCTCACACCAAATTGGTCTAATTTCGGTTAGTTTTCTACCATCTGGTCTAACGCCATCGTTTAGTATTCTTGCACGTACTTTTTCTTTTGTCATTTTATACAAAACATCGCCAATCTGACGCTCACAATCTGGGAATTGTTCTGCAAATTTTGCTTTAACATTTGCATCAACTTCATCTTGTGCTTCTTGCCTTTTTTGCCTATCAAAATTATCTAAAGCTTTTGTTAACATTTCATCGGCATACTCTCTAACGGCAGCGTCTATTTCGTCTGGAACGTGATAAACCTCAACATCTGCTAATTCCTTACCAATTTCAGCCTTAAGATTAAGTTCAAATTCAACTTGTTTTTTAATTTCTTCATGAGCAAACATAATTGCATCTAACATCTCAGCTTCGGTTACTTCGTTTGCACCTGCCTCAACCATTAATATTGCATCTTTTGTTCCACTAACAGTTAAATGCATTAATGATTTATTTCTTTCTTCCTCGGTTGGATTGCAAATATACTTTCCATCAATATAAGCAACTTGCACAGAGCCTGTTGGACCTTGGAATGGAATGTCTGATATTGTTAATGCAATTGATGAACCAAGCATTGCAAGTGGTTCAATTGCAACATCAGGGTCAACAGACAAAGCTGTTGCAACAACACAAACATCATTGAAAAATCCTTTTGGAAATAATGGACGAAGAGGTCTATCTATTAACCTTGAAGTTAAAATAGCCTTATCGGTTGGTCTTCCCTCTCTGCGTTTATACCCACCTGGAATTTTTCCAACTGAATACATCTTTTCCTCAAAATCAACGCTCAATGGGAAAAAATCAATACCGTCTCTTGGTTTTTCAGACATTGTTACATTAACCATAACAGCTGTTTCACCACAACGAACAATACATGAGCCATTTGCCTGTCCACAGTACTTTCCTGTTTCAACAATTACTTTTTTTCCACCAACTTCGGTTTCAAAAGTTTTACCTAAATTTTCCATAATTCTCCTTTTTTATGGGCAAACATTGTGTTTTTAATCTTAAAAAAAGAGGGAACTAAGTTTATTCCCTCGAAAAAAACTATCTAATTTGAAGTTCTTTTTTAAGTGAACGATAAGCTTCAATATCTTTTTCTTCAAGATACTTTAAGAATGACTTACGTTGACCAATAAGCATAGACAAACCACGTCTTGAATGGTTATCTTTATGATTCTTTTTTAAGTGTTCAGTGAGCTCTCTAATTCTTTGTGTTAAAAGAGCAATTTGAACCTGTGCAGAACCTGTATCATTATCAGATTGTTTGAATTTGTTAATGATTTCTTGCTTTGTTACCTTATCCATTTAATTTTACCTCCTATGGAATTTTACGCTAAAAACAAAGTAGAGCGTTGAGGACTCGCATCACCTTGTTAAAAGACCCTGTAATTTTATCACATTCATATCAATTTGTAAAGCATTTAATATAAAAAAAATGTGAAATAAATCACATTTCTTTTTCCTTTTTATTTTGTTTTGTTTTCGCTTTATTATTTTTATTACTTGTGTACATACTTTTAATTGGTTTAACTACAGAATTTGATAAATTTTCAGCTTTTAGTTTTGAATATTTTTGGGCAACAGCAATTAATTGATTCTCTAATTCAACAAGTTTGTTGCTTTTAACATATACCCTTGTGTCTATGTCATAACGTAAATCGTCATATTTTTCTTTTCTTTGCTTAAACGACTTGAATAGTTTATGGTATAAAATACATCCCACAATACCGGTAATACAAGCCATTGGTGCCATAATTAGAATTGAGATTATAATTGGTAACATTGGCATAAGATATAAACTTGCACCAATTATAGAGAATACACCAATTGTAACTAATGCGGTTTTAACCCATAAATCACCATATCTTTTACGTTTGCTAGATTTAACATATTCAGTGTCTTTTTGTAGTTGTTTCAAGTAATTACCATATTCTTTATGTGATAATGCACCCACATTTTTAGTTAACTCATCAAATTTATTTGCCGTTTCAACCATTTCTCTAAGATTATTATTTTCCATATCTGCCCCTAATTCTTCTAAATATTATCATAGACTGAAAATATTGTCAATATGTATAAAAAAAACCACATGTGATGTGGTCAATTTATTAATAATAATATTTTTTATATGATGAGCCACCGCCACCACCAGTTCGTCGCTTAATTAGAATAATAATGCCTATAAAGCCGGCAACTGCAAGTGCACCGAGGGAAATCCATAACCATAGTAAATTTGAATGGTCAGCTCCTTTATTTGACTTGAATATACCATATATTTGCAATACTTCACCTTTTTCATCGTCTTCATCTATTGAAGTTGCTAGTTCAAAATACCCGGCATATCTATAGTCTGGTGCCTCGTCTAATTGTTCAATTTCAAATTGCCAAAATTCAAAGGTATAGCCAGTTTCCATACTATCAATTTTTATTAAATGCTCTTCGTTTTGGTCATATGGTATTTTTGCAACATAATAGCCATTTTCTTCATTCCAAGTTATTCTGTCGGTTCTGTTATCAATTGATATTACAGCAATTTTTTTTGCGATTTCTTCATCATTATCGTATTTAAGTGTTATTCGTATTTCTTTTACTCTTTTTTCAAAAACAAGAACAAGTTGGTAATCAACAGTAGTTAATCCGTCAACATAATAATCATCTATATTCATTGTTTGAATGAAGCCCTCACCTGAAAATAGAGAGCAATCTTCATTGAATACCCATTCGATTCTATTATTTTTGAAATTATATGTAACAGCAGTTGGGTCAAATGTTGTTTCACTACCATAACCCTCTGTTGTTAAATTTCTAAATAGGTACCACATTGCAGAATCTGAATAATCTTTATCTGATGCCAAAGAATTAAAAGAGTATCTTTCCCCATATAGCATTGAAATTGTATATTTGTTTGTGTAATTTGATTCTCTATCGCTTCTAAAGCCACCAGGAATAATTGGATGAGCCTCAGTGCCAACATTGTATACCCTTATAGATAAATCAAAAGAATTTCTGCCAAGTATTGCGCTATATTCTCCTGCACAATTGGCATCAAAATTAGCAATTGCATAAGTTATATACTCGTCTGTTTTTTCGTAAATAGAAGCTTGAACCTTATTATTGTTTATTCCATTATTGTTTGAATATACAAAACCATCATATAGTTCATTGTCTAAACTATTTTTTAATTCAAGACCTGAAATAAAAATGAATTTATTAAACTTGTTTTCTTCGCTTATAGACAGTTTGATATAAACAGTTGAACCATATTCAACCAAGTATTCATCTAACTCTTCATTATATGCAATGTTTGTTCCAGTTATTTCACAAGATAATATGCTATCGTCTGGTAGTTCAACCAAACTATCAGGTATTTTTTTGCTTGTTTCAAAACTAAATGAAATACTAAATTTTTCAAACGATTGCAAACTTGGTAATTTTTCGTTTGGCATAAATATCCATGTTTTATCAAAATTCCATTGGCAATCATTTTCATCACACCAAAAACCATCTGAATCTTTGAAGTTAAAATCATTATATTGAATGGTGTTTATATTCACATAGTTTGAAATATTTTGACCTCTATGGCCAAAGATGTTGCCACTATGGTTAGTAACAAATCCATTTATATTTGTGTTTGCAACATCATAGTCTATTTGTCCAAACATTGCACCAATATTGCTGGTATCTAAAGTGGCATCTAATTCAAAACTTGCAGTATCCATAAAAACGATGTTGTTTTTTGAATATATTTTATCTGTTGAAACTAAGCCAACTAGCCCACCAAAATTAATTGATTTGGCAACCTCGCTGGTTACTTTTATTGCGGGAATAACACTTGTTAAATCTGTGAAATAAAAATTGATAATATTATTCTTTACTGTTGTGTTTTCGCTATAACCAGCAACACCACCAAGATTAAAATTATTTGCTTGGCAATCTTCAATACCAACATCAATTCTTGAATTGTTTATAACACAGTTTCTTATTATGGTTCCAGAAAGTGTTTTGCCGGCAATAAATCCAAAGTTCAAATTTGTGTTAATATTTATTATTTCTTCTTCGTCGGGATTATCCTTCTTTTCTGCACCACATTTAAAAGCAGTGTTATCAATTCCAATTTCATATATGTTGGAACCCTCAATAATGCCCGCAATTAACCCTAAATTCAATTCCGCTGTTTGTGTTGTGTTTAGTGTTTCAATATTTGCATTTTTAATTTCAATATTATGTATTGTGGAATTTTTTATTACATTTGCAAGCATTCCACCATTGTTACTTAAAGAGTAATCGTCAGAACCGAACACCAAAACCAAAACAGGAGCATCACTTGATTGTGTTAGGTTATATAACTGAGAAAGGGATGCATTGTAATTAAACTTCAAATTGTAAACTTCGGCATCCTCTATTGAACTAAAAATAGAATATGTGTATTGATAGTAAGTTATTGTGTTGTTGTTTATGACCCAATTATATGTTATGGTGTGCCCGCCACCATCTAATTTGCCTGTAAATTTACCAAGGCAAACGTCTCTTGTTGTTGGGTAAACACAATCTTCTGTTAACCTATAATTACCAGAAAGGTCGGTTATATCATCTAATTTTGAGATTTCTTTGAACTCATTCTGTTCCTCTTGTTGTTCTTCTTGTTGCTCCTCTTCATCACCTAAAGCAAATGCATTATTGTTGGAAAAAAACACAATATTAAAACAAGCAAATATTGATACAATAAAAATAAATATTGAAATTAAAAATTTATTTTTTTTCACTAAATTACTCCCGGATTATTTTGTGAAATATTAATATATTTACTACTATTTTATCACGAAAAAAAAAATTATCCAAATACATATGGATAATTTATTAATTAATTTTATTATTTTTATGTGTAATTATCTGGTAAATCATTCAAAAACATAATAACATCACCAGATTCTGTGATTTTTGAAATTAAATTTTGAGCATTTTTAAGACTATCTTCGTGAAATATTTTTTCTTCATTAAAACCACCATCAATTAAACCACTTTTTATTGCATCAAAATTTACATTATTTATTACTATCACTTTGTCACAAACAGTAGCAATATTTTTGCCTAAATTATAATTAGCCTCAAATTCTTTTTCGCCCATTTCAACGATACCTGGCGTTGCAATTATCTTGTTATTGCCATCAAATAATGATAAAACCTCTAGTGCAGAATTTGCACTTTCAACTGAACTGTTATAAGAATTATCTATTATAGTTAAACCATTTTTGTTTGGAATAAGTTCTAATCTGTGTGTCATTGGCTCTAACTCTGATATTGCCTGTTTAATTAATTGCATGCTAACACCAAGTTTATATGCCATTGCTGATGCCATTGCAATATCCTCGATATAACATCTACCAAGCAGTTTTGTTTTGCAATGAACAACTTGATTATCTATTTCCATATCAAATTGGCTACCATCTTTTGACATTTTTATATTTGAAATATTACAGAATGCATCGGATAAATCAATTCCAGATAAAAACCTGTTTTTTGAACATTTATCATATAGCGTTTTTGAACCATCATTACTTCCGTTAAAAACGATGTATCCATCGTCAATTGCATCAACAAGTTCGTTTTTTGTGCTGTAAATGTTTTGCACTGAACCAAATGTTAAAAGATGTTGACTTCCAACTGAAGTTATTATGGCGTGTTTGGGATTAATTAAGCTACATAGGTACTTTATATCACCAACATGTCTTGCACCCATTTCTGCAATAAGTATTTCGTTATCTTTTTTTAGATACTTTAGCACAACTTTGGTCAACCCCATTGGTGTGTTAAAACTGTGTGGCGTCATACAAACAGAATACTTTTTTGAGAGAATAACATTAAGAATATGCTTTGTTGACGTTTTACCAAAGCTTCCGGTTATACCAATTTTAACAAGATTTGGCATCTTTTTTAATTTGCTTTTTGCTTTGTTTATATAACGCTTTCTAATAAGAGCTTCAATTGGTGCATTAATAATATTTGCAAGAGGAACAATTATAGGCATTAGCAATGGAGTTAAAACAATAATTCCGTATTTAATAAATTTAACATATTCTGTTAAAACAGCCATTGAAAAGAATGAAATTACAATTGTTAAAAGAGATGTTGTTATTATTAATCTGTTCATTCTTCTTGTTTGCTTTAATGGTGTTTTTTGAGGAATTTTTGACATGTTTATTATGAAAATAATACAGAAATAAAAATAAAAAATTAAACCCAGATAAGAATAATAACCACCAAAACCATCTAAAAGCGCATTTGTTACCAAAACAGATATTAATGACAAAAAAGAAATCATAAATATTCTGCCAATATATTTTATTTTCGTATCCTTAATCCAAGAGTTATAACCCTTTATTTTATAACCATATAGTTGCATAATTTGAAACAGTTTACTTGAAACTAGGCATAAAACAGCAGTGTTTACAACCGAAACAATAATTAAAATATAAAAATTAATATTTGTTAAATCTAAGATATCCATAAATTTTCCTTAATAAAATAGTTTAATGTTTTTATAAACACATTATATTCTTGAATGTATGCAAAATGTCCTGCATTTTTAATAATAACTAGTTCACTTTTTTTAATATACTTATTCAGCTTATAAGCCATATACGGTTTTGTTTCTTTATCTTTTTTACCCCAAAATATTAAAGTTGGAACATTGACTGTTTTAGCATATGTATCTAGGTTTTTGTTGACAATGTTAATAAGTGTTTGTTGCATTGTTTTTGATAAGTTGTTGTAATCTTTTGATCCGGTATTTAGTTTAATTTTTAACTTTTTGCAGAGTTTGTATAAATATATTTTTATGTAATACTTTAATGAACGTTTTACCTTAATTCCCGCACTACTAACTAAAACTAACATTTTGGTGCGTTCCATAGCCGATAAGACTATTGCTATTCTACCACCAAATGAATGACCAACAACTATTGGTTTTGATATATTTAATTTTTTAAGAACAATGCATACTAGATCAACATAATCAAATAATGTGTATGCAACATTAGGCTCATCACTTTTTCCAAATGGTGGAAAATCAATAAATATTGCTTTGTAATTGAACTGTAATTGTCTTACAACAAAATCAAAACTCTTTGTGCTTCCACCCCACCCATGAAGGAACAAGATTGGCACTTCTCCATTTCCTATGATTTTAACATTAACATTTATTCCTTTATGCTTAATCAACACATATTTATTATATGTTATCTTAATTCATGTTGCATACTATAAAAACATACACAATGCATCTTCGCCGTCTTTATAGTATTTTTTCCTTATGCTTACCGTTTTAAAACCAAACTTTTTATATAGATTAATAGCTGGTATGTTACTTGACTTAACTTCAAGAGAAAAAGTTTGTCCTTGTTTCTTTTGTGATATTAAGTATTCTAACATTAACGTTGCAAGACCCATTCTTTTATATTCATTCTTTGTTGCAATATCAAGCAAATTCATATCATCAACACTAATAAGAACACTAGCAACACAAACCAATGTGTTATTCATGTATATACCATAAAAAACAGTGCTATTTGAATTAAACGAACCCACAAGCTGTGGAATCGTCCAAGACTCTTTACCAAATTGTTCACAGAATAAACTAAAAATATCTTGAATGTCAGATAATGTTAATCTAACTATTTTTTGTTTTTTTATCATATTCTGCTTCCGCCTGTGATTTTCTTAAGTACAATGGAATAAAATCACTTGAATATATGTTAGAATCTGCTAGTTTTTGTGAGAATTTCAAAAGATCTTCACTACTCAAGGTCACATACTCACCACATAATCCCAAGTTTTCTTCCTCAATTCCAACTATTGTACCCGATAATTCGTCTAGACCATTTTGATCCAAAAGTTTAGGTTCAATTAATCTTTGTCCATCTTTGGTATATTTTGCAACGAATAGATTTCCACTGAGAGCATTTAGTACAACCCAAAAATCATTTTTAGATATCCTAGAATAAGTGAATGCAATTAGGTCCAAAGAGCAAACGCCAATTCTTTTTATACTTTTGTACGCCGAGCAGAAGCCTTTTGCTAAACTTGCACCTATCCTTATGCCAGTAAATGAACCGGGCCCAACAACGCACGAGATTGCATCAATGTCCTTTAACTCAATATTTGCCTCTTTTAGTGCCGTGTCAATAAGTCCTAAGATATTTTCAGACTGTTTTAATGAACTATCCATATTCTTAAATACGTTTATATCACCATTATTTATTGCCACATAACTCTCACTAAAAGCGGTGTTAATTGCAAGTAAGTTCATATTACACCCATCCTTTAACAGATATTGATATTTCCCTGGAATTATCATCTATCTTTTTGAATTTTATTTCAATATGTAGTGTTGGGAGTAATCCTTCAACATTTTCTGCCCATTCAACCAAAACAACTCCCTTTAATTTGGTTAAATCAAAGTATTCTTCAAAGCCACAATTAATTGCCTCTTCTTTGGAAGATAGTCTATACATATCAAAATGATATAAGGGCATCTTTTCACCAATATACTCATTCATAATAGTGAATGTTGGGCTTGTTACAATTTCTTTAACTCCAAACCCCTCTGCAAACCCCTTGCTAAAAGTTGTTTTGCCAGCACCTAAATCCCCAATTAAAGAAATAACACATGGTGATTTTATACTTCTTGCATATCTTTTAGCAATTTCCATTGTGGTTTTTTCATCTTTTGATACCACTTTAATTTCCATTAACTTAACCCCTGTTTATTACATCAATTTTTTTTTAACAATTAGTTTTCTTTTTGTTAATTCTTTCATCATAAAACTTGCTAAATGATGGGAAAAATAATCGTGCTATGAAAAACATAATAACTGAAAGTGCAATTCCAACCAAAATGTCTGAAATATAATGTTGCCCCAAATACATTCTAGATATTGCCGTAACAAAAACAAAAAGCAAAGCACAAATAATTGAAACGATCTTAAACCAAGTTCTATTCCATACATTTAATTTCCCATTTTTGTTAAGATAAACAAACAGGAAAACTAGAGACAAAGCCATAAATGTTATGCTTACTGAATGCCCGCTTGGCATACTATACCCTATTGTATTCAGTTTATTTACAATTTCTGGATTATCAACAAATGGTCTTGGTCTTTGAATTATGCTTTTCACAATATAGTTAAGAATAATTGTCAGCACGAAGGAGCATCCATAAAACAGACCGTATTTTTTATCAACTAGAAAGAATATAATTAAAAATAAACATAAAGCACCAATCCAACTAGCCATATATGACTCTATTGTAAAAAATATATCTAAAAACGAGTTTCCTATGCTTTGAAGCCATAAAATTATGTTTTGTTCCATATCTATATATTTTGAACTATTTTTCAAAAAAAACAAAATGATTTTTTGAATTTGTATCAAAAACATTACATATAATGTAATTAATGAGATTGATTAAAATATCTTTTGTTATTATTGGTGCTAAAATTGGTGCCGGATTTGCCTCTGGAAAGGAAATATTTGAATATTTTGCTAAGTATGGTGTTTATTCATTATTCTTTGTTATACCAATGTTTATATTTTTTTACTGGTTCACTTTTATTTGCTTAAAATTTGGCTCAAAAAGAACAGACTACAACATAAAGAATTCAAACAAACAACTATCAAAAAATGTAATGTTATTTGGAAAAGATATTAATATATATGACACATTTTTTCTATTAACTTTTTTAATTCTCTGCAGTGCAATGTTCTCTGGAATGGTTTCATTATTTATAACTTATTTTGGATATGTTAACAAATCTATTTTATATTTGATAGTTGCTGTTATTTCTATTGCATTAATAAATTTGTCATTCACTTCTCTTTCTACCTTCTCATATTATATTGTTCCATTAATAATTCTTGGCATAATTATAAATACAATTTTCACTTTTCAGACTAATTCTTTTGCTCTTTCGTTTGGAATAACAAACATTCTTCCCCTTCCAGCATCAACAGCCCTATATGTCTCTCAAAACACTTTTTTAGCGTCTTATGTGATTATAAAATCTGGTAGTGGATTGAATAATAAACAAACGCATATTGTTAGTTTTATTGTTTCGTTCTGCCTTTCACTTTTAATGATTCTTGGAATATTTTGCTTTTTATTTAATCCAACACTTGCCTACTGTGAAATGCCATTTGCTGAAATATCACAATGTATTAATCCAATATTTAGTTATATATTTGGTTTTATTATCTTTTCGTCGATAATAACCACATATGCAACAACACTAACATCATTAAAACAGTTTTTCCCAGGCGATAAAAAATACAACAAGAAATGGCAAATGCTTGTTCTTATTGTACTATTAAGTTTACTTCATTTTGGTCATATTGTTAAATATTTATACCCGCTAATTGGTGTGTTTGGAGTAATATACATATATAAACTAAACACAGTTTCAAAACTATCTTTTGAATTTTCTTTCAATCAGGCTAACAATGCCATACATAATGCAGGCCAAAACACACAAAACAACCGTGCTTGTTAAAACAATATCCAGCTTAAATATTTGGCTTCCATAAACAATTAAGTATCCAAGTCCCGCCTTACTGACCAAATATTCTCCCATAACTATACCAACCCAACTCATTCCTACGTTGATTTTTAGTACTGACATAAAATCGGGAATTGAATAAGGAATTATTAGTTTTGTTAATATCTGATATTTTTTTGCACCAAAAGATTTCATCAGTAGTATTTTGTCTTCATCACAAGAAAGAAATGATGAAAGCATACTGAGAGTTGTTATAACAATGCTGATTAAAACACACATGGTTATTATTGATGACATACCAGCACCAACCCAAATAATTATCAATGGACCCAAAGCAATTTTGGGAAGACTGTTTAACACGACAATATATGGATCTAAAACATCCCTCGTTTTTTTACTCCACCACAGTAAAATTGCAATTAGTGTCCCTAAAACTGTTGCAATAATAAAGCCCAAAAATGTTTCATATAGAGTAATTAACATATGTTGCAATAAATTTCCATTTTTAACTAAATCTACAAAAGTTATACATATTCTTGATGGTGAACTAAAAAAGAATGGATCAACAATGCCAACCTTTGTAAGAACTTCCCAAATTACAACAAATACCATTAATAAAAGAATCTGATATGCCTTTGTTGTAAGATAGTCAATTTTTTGTGCTTTTAAGAAGTGTTGATACTTGCCTGTTATATTGTTACCTTTCTTCATTTAGTGTCCTCCAAATATAATTAAAGTAATTTGAAAAATTAACATCTTTTCGCCTTTCAAATGGTGTTAAATCAGTTGTGAAATCAAGTTTAATGTCTTGTTTAATTTCGGCTGGTCGTTTTGTTAAAACAATAACCCTATCTGAAAGTGAAACTGCTTCAGAAATGTCATGAGTAACCAATATGGCGGTTTGTTCTTGTTCTGTTATAATTCTTTTAACATCATCACACAAATCAAGTCTTGTTTGATAATCTAGAGCAGAAAATGGTTCATCTAATAAAAGTATTTTAGGCTTGACAGCCAATGTTCTAATTAAGGCAACACGCTGACGCATTCCCCCACTAAGCTCCCTCGGGTATTTATTCTTAAAATCAAAAATACCATATTTTTTTAATAGACAATCAATTCTATCTCTCTCTTTATTTATGCATGATCTATCTTTTAATTCTAAGCCGAGAGTTATGTTTTTATATATCGTTCGCCATTCAAATAGTTGATCTTTTTGAAACATATATCCAATATCAATATTATTTATTTTTTTTCCTTCTAATAATATTTCGCCCGATGTGGGTTCATATAGTCCAGCAATTAATGAAAGTATTGTTGTTTTACCACAACCACTTGGGCCAACAATTGATATAAACTCGCCCCTATCAACACAAAAAGATAAATTATTTATAGCATTAAATTCAGATTTTCTTGTAAAATAATTAAAATGTACACCTTTTAACTCTAAATATTTATCCATAAAAAAACCTCTCCAAATCATATTATTTAGAAAGGTTTTATTTTGTGCAATATAAAAACTAAATTAATTTTTACTATCAACTTTTGCCATGTGTGCAATAAGGTCAACAACCTTATTACTATAACCCCATTCGTTATCATACCATGCAACGAGTTTAACAAACTTTGGACTTAACATAATACCGGCTTTTTCATCAAAAATACAGGTTCTAGCATCTCCAATAAAGTCTGAAGAAACAACCGCTTCGTCTGTGTACCCAAGTATGCCATTTAATTCTGTTTCTGAAGCTTTTTTAATTGCCTTACATATTTTTTCATATGTTGTCTCTTTCTTTAGTTTAACGGTTAAATCAACAACAGAAACATCAAGTGTTGGAACGCGCATACTCATTCCGGTTAGTTTGCCTGCAAGCTCTGGAATAACAACCCCAACTGCCTTTGCAGCACCTGTTGATGAAGGAATAATGTTATATGAAGCGGCTCTACCACCTCGCCAGTCCTTTTTTGATGAACCATCAACTGTTAATTGTGTTGCTGTTGTTGAGTGAACAGTTGTCATTAATCCTTCTTCAATTCCAAATACATCATTAACAACTTTTGCAAGAGGAGCAAGACAGTTTGTTGTGCAACTAGCATTAGAAACAATGTCCATATCTGCAGTATATGTGTTATTATTAACACCCATAACAAACATTGGCATTTCTTTTCCTGGAGCTGAAACTATAACTTTTTTGGCACCAGCTTTTAAATGAGCTTGTGCTTTTTCATAAGATGTGAAAACGCCAGTTGATTCAACAATATACTCTGCACCACACTCAGCCCATGGAATTAGGCTTGGATCCTTTTCTGTATAAAAATTAATTTTGTTATTATTAACAATTAATTGACCATTATTAACTTTAACTTTTCCTTCAAACCTACCATGAATTGAGTCAAATTCAAACAGATATTTAGCATACTCTAAATCTAAAAATGGGTCATTAACTCCAACAACCTGAACATCATTTCTCTGAGCAATTGCCCGTAAAACTAAACGACCAATTCTTCCAAATCCATTAATACCAACCTTTATTTTTTTCATAAAACCCCCTTAAATATATTTTGCCTTTTCTGTGATGCTATCTCCGATTTCGCTTTTAATAAACCAAGCCAAACCAAAAATACCAGAAAAGAAAAAACCAAGAATAACAGCTGCGAAATATAGTATCATAAGTGATGTTAACATCTTGAACTTCGCAATAATGATTAAAACTATTAAAAACACACTAATGAATAATGGTGTGAATGTTAATAGCAATGATGTTTTTTTGTTATATTTGAACTTATAATATTCCTCATCATCTTTTGTTAATTCAACATAGTTAATACCTGTCCAATTATTTGTTTTTGCAACAACTGATGGATTAGGCGTGTTCTTGAGCGCTAGCGAGGCGGTTTCACCATATGCAACAATACTATAATCAATCAATTTTATATTTTGCTTAAATAAAAAGTTACAAATATTAAGTAGTTTTTTCTTAATATATCCCTTAAATCCACTAACCTGTTTTTTGAAATAAACAACGTTATTATAACGTTTCGCCTTATTTGTTAATTCGGTTATTTGCTTATAGTTTTTTATGTCTCTTATAATAACAATATTATTATAATTGCACTTTTTTACTATTGTGTTTATAACACTCTCATTATTGGCAGTTTTATCAAAAACATAGTTTCTAACCTCATTGTTATCAACTTTTTGTGTTGAACAATAAATGATATCTGGGTTTTCATAGTTTAATTTGATATACCCTAATATATCGGCTAAGTTGAATTTATTATCTAAATCTAATAAAACAAAAGACCACATAAGATTACGCTCCTTTTAGTTTTTTAATACGCCTTAAATGTCTTCCGCCTTCAAAATTTGTTGTTAAAAATACTTTAATTAAACGAATTGCTCTAGTTCTGTTAATATATCTTCCAGGAAGAACAAGAACATTTGCATCATTGTGCTTTCTAGCAAGCATTGCAAAGTTTACATTTGTGCAAAGTGCTGCCCTAATTTTTGGATTTCTATTTGCGGCAATAGACATTCCAATACCTGTTCCGCAAATATATATTCCAACATTATTTGCGCCCTCTAAAACCTTTTCATTTCCTGCCTTGGCAAAATCAGGATAATCACAACTATCGGTTGAATAACAACCAACATCTATGGTTGTGATATTTTCCTTATTAAAGAATTCTTTTATTTGTTCTTTTAGTTCATAACCAGCATGGTCGCACGCTAGAATAATCATATTATCTCCTACATTGTTTAGAATACCACAATTTGTTAAAAAGATAAAACAAAATTAACACTTTTTTTGAAATAATCATAGAATTATTATGAATTTATATCGGAGGTATTATATGTCATTTTTTATTAACAATAATAATCCAAATAGACCCGGTCCAATTGTTGGTAACCCTCTAAATGGATTGTGTGAAAAAGCATTAATTGAAACAAAAAAGGTTTTTGACGCTTGCTTAATTCAAACAACAGAAACTGGATTAGTGTTACAAACAACAGGTTACTCACCTGAAAATCCAACACTTCCACTAACTTATATTTCAACAGAGGCAGACCAAACAAATCCTGCAACCATTTCAGATGTTGTTATAACAAGATTAACCGACAGACCAAATTTTGCTAATGTTACAGGAACGGTTACTGTTCCACTTATTGTAACATATAGAGATGCAAATGGTGTTCTTGGAACGGCAACATCAAGTGTAACATACCCTGTTAATGCGATATTATTTGTTCCACAACCATCACTACATCCAGTAAGCATTGAAGTTACAGCCCAACTTAGAAGTCAAATTGGAACATATACAGCAGAAAACACATTCACAATTACTGGTTGTTTGCAAATAATTCTAAAAGTTGTCGCAACCGTTTTACTATTAATTCCAACATATGGATATCCAGTTATTCCACCAGCACAAGTTGGTGAAGGCAATGTTTGCCCAGGAATATTTGACACACCAATATTCCCAACACCAATTAACGATGGAAATAATAACTAAATTAATTATTAATCATAAAAAAACACCTAGAGAATAGGTGTTTTTCTATAATAATATTAGAATAAATTGCTAACAAATTCTTTTGCATCAAATTCTTCTAAATCATCAATTGTTTCACCGGTTCCAACATATAAAACTGGAACTTTTAATTTGTCAGCAATTGTAATAACAACTCCGCCCTTTGCTGTCCCGTCTATCTTAGTTAGAATAATTCCGTCAATATGCATATATTCGTTAAAATGCTCAATCTGTGAAAGAGCGTTCTGACCAGTTGTTGCATCTAAAACAATTAAATTATATCTATTTGCTTCTGGATATTCTCTGCATATTACTTTGTCTATTTTCCTTAACTCTTCCATAAGGTTAACTTTTGTTTGCAATCTACCGGCAGTGTCTATTATTGTAACATCTGTTTTCTTAGCTTTTGCAGATGATAGTCCATCAAAAACAACCGCCGCTGCATCTGCACCCTCTGTGTGCTTAACAATTCTAACCTTATTTCTGTTTGCCCATTGGGTAAGTTGATCACTGGCAGCAGCTCTAAATGTGTCACCAGCAACTAAAAGCACCTCTTTTTTCTTGGCCTTAAAATAATTTGCTAATTTACCAATAGATGTTGTTTTACCCACTCCATTAACACCAATAATGGTGAAAACAGCAGGATATTGGACATCAACCGAAGGTAATTCAGTAATCATTTTTGCAATTATTTCTTTTAATGCCAATTTAACATCTTCTGCTTTTCTAATCTTTTCCTTCCTTGCATACAACCTAAGATCATCAACAATTTTTTCACTTGCTTCAAATCCAACATCACATGAGATTAATATATCGGTTAGTTCATCATAAAAATCATCATCTAATTCTCCACCACTAAATAGTGAGTCAAGTTTTCTTGCAAAGGCTTCCCTTGTTTTTTTTAATGCGTTACCAATTTTTTTAATTAGCCCCATTATCAACTTTCTCCTGTTCTAAATTTTTAATAGCATCAGCAAGTTTAACGCTAACAGTTTTTGAAACTCCTTTCTCTTCCATGGTAACACCATAAAGTGCATCTGCAAGCTCCATTGTTGGTTTTCTATGGGTAATAACAATAAACTGAGTTACCTTTGAAAAACGTTTTAAATATTGTGCAAAACGTTCAACGTTTGAGTCGTCTAATGCTGCTTCAATTTCGTCTAACAAACAGAAAGGCATTGGTCTTAATTTCAAAATACTAAACAATATTGCAATTGCTGTTAAAGCTTTTTCACCACCACTTAAAAGTGTTATATTTTGAAGCCTCTTTCCTGGAGGTTCTGCAACAATATCAACACCCGCTTCAAGTGGATCACCATTTTCATTTTCAACAAGTTCTAGCCTTGCATTACCGCCGCCGAACAACTCCCTAAATGTTACCTTAAAGTTTTCATTGATTTTTTGGAATGCCGTGTCAAATCTTGTTGTCATTTCTTTGCTTAAGTCTGCAATAATTTGATTTAATTCATTTTCTGCTTTGGTTAAGTCATTAACTTTTTCTGTTTTTTCTTCGTATCTTTCAAGAAGAACTTTAACATCTTCAATTGCATTAACATTAATTGAACCAAGTTTAGATATTTCTTTCTTAATCCTATATATCTCTGGCATTGCAA
This sequence comes from Clostridiales bacterium, assembly GCA_918262735.1. Classification (GTDB taxonomy): domain Bacteria; phylum Bacillota; class Clostridia; order Christensenellales; family UBA1242; genus HGM11367. The sequence goes on along the minus strand of CAKJYJ010000003.1, from coordinate 167,977 downwards.
CAGAAATATCAAAATCTGGTCTTCTAAACTCTAAGCAAGTTTCATATGTTAATGAATAATCTTCATATATTTTCTCTTGCATGTTTTCAAGTTCAGTGTCAACCTTGCTTAAATGCAATTCTTCTGCATAACGCTTATCATTGATTTTTGTTATTTCATCATTTAATTGTTGCTTTAATATATCTAGTTCTCTAACCAGGTTTTGTGTAACTTGTTTGTCTTTATCAATATCAACTTGTTTCTGCTTTAATTTTTCCAATTGTTGTTTTTTAACTGCATTTTCAGTCTTATCGAATTCCGACTGAATTAGTTTTTCGCCCTCAGCAATAGTTTCATCAATATTTTTAATTTCGTGGTTGATATTATCAATTATCTCTTTTTGCTTATCAATATCTAAGTTTATTCTAATTATGTCCTCAGAAAGAGCTCTAGATGATTGCTCTTTTGATGCTATTTGAACTTTTATTATAGTCATTTGTTCGCTTAACTTTTCGCGCTTTTGCTTAAGTTCTGTAAACATTTCTTGATGTTCTGCCATATACTTGGTTACATCTTCGCGGCTAACTTTAGCATTTGTTTCAAGAGTGTCTATGCTTGACAACTCTTCTGTTATAACCTCAATTCTTTGTTTTAGATGCTCTCTTGATGCTGTTGCCCCCTCAATTTCATCTAATAAGTCCTGAAGTAATGACTTTGCTTGCCTATATTTTTCATCTTCCTTGGCAAATTCAATTTCTGCATTATTTTTATCATCCAAGAATTTATTCATGTTTTGCTTATAGTATTCTTGTTTATTGAGCATCTCTTCAATTTTACCATTAAGATTAATTAGCATGGCTTTTAATTTTTGAATTTCCGTTGAAAGAGTTTGTATTTCTCTTTCTCTAGAAATAAGATTTGCCGCCTCTTGCTTTCTGCTACCACCAGTCATTGAACCAGTTGGATTAATAATGTCGCCATCAAGTGTTACAATTTTATATGAAAGATGTGTTCTATGTGATATGTCAATTGCCGTATCCATATTGTCAACAATAATTGTTGTTCCAAGTAAATTTGAAACAATATTGTCTATATCTGACGAATAAGAAATAAGTTCACTGGCAACACCGAAAACACCATTAGCCTTGAGCAAATTCCTATCATCTGATGATATGTTTCTACTTTTTATTGTGCTAATTGGCAAGAATGTTGCTCGACCAAATTGGTTGTTTTTTAGATAGTTAATTAAATCTTTTGCACCCTGTTCATTGAACGTAACAATGTTTTGCACCGCATTTCCAAGTGCAACTTCAACTGCTGTTTCATATTTTTGTGGAACGGTTATTAAATTTGCAAGAACACCCATCATTTTGTTTCTAATTGGTTCATTCTTTTGGCTTTCTTGCAATAGTTTTTTAACAGCAAATTGATAGCCTTCAAATGCATTTTGCATGTCTTCTAATAGATGTTTTTTATTCTCATACACCTGAATTCTTGAAGCAACGTTATTTCTTTCTATTTCGGTATCTTTTATTTCTGAAAGCAATGTTTCTTGCTTTAGTTTTGAATCGGCATATATTTGTGCAAAGTTATTCTTCTTTTCAAATAATTCTTTGCAAGATTTTGTTAATTCATTTAGCTCGTTTTGCTTATCGGTTAAATTCTCTTTTGCTGTATTTTCTTTTTCCTGTGCTTCCTTTAAGTTTTCTTCAAGCATTAATTTTTCTGCTTGATACTTAGAGTAATTTGATTTAATATCAGAGAGTTTATCCATTGCGTCATACATTTTTTGTTGAGATGATGACGTTTCCTCTTCCTTTTCTGATATTTCATCAATTACTTCAATATATTCCTTCGATAATTCATCGTACGAAAGATTAAGTTCACCAATCTGCTTGTCGGTTTCTGCCTGAATATTCTTTTTATATTCAAGTTCAGCATTATCTTTTGTTAATGCATTATTAGCATTCAAAACGTCCAAATTTAATTTATCTTTCTGAATATTTAGATTGTTTACACGTTCACGAATAACCTTAATTTCACCTGATTGTTGCTCTATTTCAACTGTTAGTTTTAACACCTCTTCGTGAATACTTTCAATTTCCCTATCAATAACGTTTAGTTTTTCCATTGATTGAGCATAGTTTGCGTTTGTTTCTTCCAATTTTTTTGTAACAACATCCAATTCACCAAGAATTGACTTAATTCTAACATTTATTTCATCTTTAACCGTTCTAGCATTTTCATATTGGAAGATATATGCATTAACTTCTAAATCTTTTAATTGGTCCTTAAAAGCGAGGTAAGCTTTAGCATTCTCTGCCTGCCTTTTAAGTGGACCCATTTGTCTTTCTATTTCTGCAATAATATCGTTAACTCTATCAATATTCTCTCTTGTTCTTTCTAGCCTTCTTTCTGCCTCTAGTTTTCTTGATTTGAATTTAGATATACCAGCAGCATCTTCAAAAATTGTTCTTCTGTTTTCTGGCTTTGATGAAATAATTTCTTCAACTTTACCTTGACCAATGATAGAATAACCCTCTTTGCCTATACCAGAATCATATAGAATATTAACAATATCTTTTAATCTGCATTCATTTCTGTTAATTAAATAAGCACTTTCACCGGAACGATATAGCTTTCTTGTTAATGATATTTCATCATAATCGTAATTAAAATATCTATCAGTGTTATCAAATGTTAATGTTACTTCACAATATGACAGGCTTTTTCTTTTTTCTGTTCCGTTAAAAATGACGTCTTGCATACTTGAAGCTCTTAAACTTTTTGAGCTTTGTTCTCCAAGAACCCACCTAATTGCATCTGCAACATTACTTTTACCACAACCATTAGGCCCAACAATTGCTGTTACGCCAGAATCAAATTTGATTTCTATTTTGTCTGCAAAAGACTTAAATCCTGCTAGTTCAACTTTTTTGAAATTCATAATTTTTCCTTATCTTATAGTTTTATTAGTGCAAGCCTTGCACATTCCTTTTCTGCTTCAACTTTGCTTTTTGCACAAGCATTTGAAACTGGAACGTTATTAACAACCAATTCAATGTAAAATAGCAAATTATGTGCCGGGCCTTCTGTTTTAATTAATTTATATTCATATTTCAATTTATTCTTTTGAGCATATTCCTGAAATTGAGTTTTATAATCCTTATAATCTTTTACTTTTAAGTCAAAGTTATCATTGATAAATTTAACGCATGCATTAAGACCAGATTCTAAGTATATTACGGCAATTAAACTCTCAATAACGTCCGCCTTTATTGCTCTTGTTATGTTAGTACAGCTTTTCCCAAGTTTAACCATGTCTGAGATATTTAAGGTATCGAAAACAACACTTAGTGCCTCTTCACTAACAATATTTGCACGAGCTCTGGTTAATTTTGCCTCTTTTAGTTTATTATCTTTATACAAAATATCAGCTATTAAAAAGTCTAGAATTGAATCACCTAAAAACTCCAATCTCTCATAATTATTTTCTGAATAAGATGAGTGAGTTAATGCCATGTTTAATAAATCTGAATTTGTAAAAGTGTAATTACCAATTTTATTCAACCTCAACCTCCAATGGTGGAAGCTTTGTTATTTCATCAGAAATCTTATTGTTGATATTTGCAAGTGTGTATTTCCTTGCCTGCTCAATTGACGCCAAAATTGTTTCTGCCTTACTTGAACCATGAGATTTTATTATGGTTTTACTGCAACCAATAAATGGCGAACCACCATACTTGTTATAATCTAACTTGTTTTTTAATTTTTTTAATGATTTCATGGCAAGTTTTGCTCCAAGCATTGCCTTCAAACTAGATTTGAACGCTGTTTTCATCTCACTCATAACAAGCGAAACTGCACCCTCTGTTGATTTTAACAAAACGTTCCCCGTGAATCCATCACATACCAAAACATCATAATCACCTGATAATGCATCTCTAGCTTCCATATTACCCACAAAATTTATTGGCATTTTTTGCATTAATGGAAACGTTTGTTTAATTAGTTCATTACCCTTTGCATCTTCTGTCCCAATGTTAACAAGAGCAACCCTTGGGTTTTCTACACCAAATAGTTCCTTAAAATATATGCTACCCATAACGGCAAAATGACAAAGATTAACAGGTTTACAATCAGCATTTGCTCCACAGTCAATTAAAAGGACATTTGTTCCTTTTTTTGTTGGAAGAACTGGGCAAAGTGCCGGCCTTGAAACGCCTTTAATTCTACCAATTTTAAGAAAACCACCAGTTAAAATTGCCCCTGTGCTTCCAGTAGAGATTAACGCGTTAATTTCTTCGTCTTTTTTTAATAAATCTAATGCAACAACCAAAGAACTATCCTTTTTGGTTCTAATGGCAACGGTTGGAACATCATTACAATCAATTTCATCTGGTGCATTAACAATTTCAACGTTACTAAAATTGTATTTTTTTTCCTTTATGTATTTCTCAATTTCGGCTTTGTTTCCCGTTATAACATATTCTATGTCATTATATTTTTTTAATGCTAATGCAACTCCATCTACAATTGCCCAAGGGCTGTTATCTCCGCCCAGAGCATCTAAAACAAATTTCATAAAAACTCCGCATATAATATTACAGTATTTTTATTAAAAAAGCAACCAATTATTAATATATTAATAATTAATTAGTAAACTATAACAAAAAACGAATGTTTTTAAGATTTTGCAGAATAATAAATAAGATATTTTATATAAAAAACAATGCAAACTTTTGCATTATTTTTTTTCTATTGATTTATTGTAATATGTGTAGCACACTTTATCATCTTTTACCTTTTTATATATTTGTTCAAATATTTCAGATGATTGGTCAAATTTACCATTCACATAAGCTCTAACGCCCTGTTCAAATTGCATCTTATATTTAATGTATTTTTCTCTTTTTTGTTTTGGATATGCATCTAATGATTCAAATATTGAGATATAATCTTTTTCATTCTGTTTTAAGTTTCCTAAATATCTATAGTTAATTGTAATGTTTGAAGACAAATCGTTTAATGTTGATTTGGAAAAAGCCACCCTACTACCAAATACTTTATTAACCTCGTCAATTCTTTCTGTTATATTAACCATGTCTGAAATAACAGTTAACGACTTTCTGTTATCATCACCAATCACACCAAACACCGCATCACCAGTGTTTAATGCAACCCCCACCTCCAAATTTGGCATCGAAATGTTCATCACATTTTTTTCATCTATTGCTCTAATTATTGCGTGGGCACAATCATAGGCCTGTCTGGAACGTGTGAAAACTGCAAAAATTCCATCACCAACATATTTATCAACAAAACCATTATACTTCCTTATAATTGGTGAAACCGTATTGAGATATGAATTAATATAGTTAAAATTATCTTCTAGGCTTAGTGATGTGCTAACTTGGCTTGAATTCCTAACATCACAATATAGAGTTGTAACCTCTTTTTTTACCTGCGTTCCAACAACCAAATCTAAAAGCGAATTTTTACCTAAAAATTTAATAAACTGCTTTGGGATATATTTTTCAACCTCTGCATTTGTGTTTTTTATGATTGTTTCATTTCTTTTATAATTCTCATTAATTTTATTCAGTGAGTATTCTATTCTCCTAAATGGCTTACCACCACCTATTGTTATTTTATCGCCAACATTGCCATCAGAGAGTCTGTCTATTGCCTGTTCTAATTTTCTTAGTGGTTTGGTTATGATTCTAAACATAATAAACACAATTAATAAATATAATAGTGTTAATACGCCTATCCACAGATAGTTATTATAATTGGTTGTATTAATTTGTAAGACCTGTTTAACAACCGATACTGTTGGGTTTTGATAGTTATATATTGTTGCTAAAAAATACATTGCTGTTGAAAAAGTAACTGTTAGTGGAACAACACTAAAGAATAATAATGCACTAAATTTTTGACTTCTTAAAAAGCGAATATATAGTATTGTTCCAATAATGCCATTTAATACTGAAATGATAATTGAAAACCAAGTCATTTGGTTAAGATTTAATCTAACTCCCTGATTAGTTATAGATATTGAAGAAAAAAAGAATGATGATGTTAATAACATTCCAACCAGCGTTATAAAGAATAATGCCAATAATACCTTTGTGCTTGTTCTCATAACAATATTTTTGGTAAATTAATTAAAAATATACAAAAAAAACATTTGCAAACTGCAAATGCTTATTTTTTTGTTTATTATTGATACATTTTTATTTTTTTAATTGCCTGTTCAACTTCACGCTGTTGTGACTTTTCTTTTAACACATCTTTTTTATCGTATAGTTTTTTACCCTTTGCAACACCTATTTCAATTTTAACGATATTGTTTTTGAAATAAACTTTTGTTGGAACAAGTGTAAAGCTTTTTTCCTTTGTTTGTTTTATTAGTTTTTGAATTTCATTTTTGTTTAATAATAGCTTTCTATCTCTTTTTGTATTTGGAGCAAAAGATGTTGTTTTTTCAAATGGCTTAATGTATGCGTTTTTCAAGAAAACCTCATTGTTTTTTATAACAACAAAACTATCTAAAAGGCTTATTCCACCCTGGCGGACAGATTTAACTTCACTACCCACCAAAACAATCCCAGCCTCATAGGTTTCTTCAATAAAATAATCGTGATATGCTTTTTTGTTGTTATTAATAATTTGCATTTTCTTTCCTTTTAATATCTAACTTAAACCAAAACAAATTCAATTCTACGTTCCGACAAATTTGCCATAACTGCCTTAACATTAACAGTGTCACCAAGAGAATAAGTATGACCATTTCCTTTTAATTTATATGATTTTTCGTAGAAAATATAAGAGTCTTGTGGCAAGTTTTCAATTCTTACCAATCCCTCTATTGTGTTTTCCAATTCAACATAAAAACCATAACTTTGAACGCTTGATATCGTTCCCTCGTAAACTTCATTTAGATGGTCCTGCATATAATATGTTTTGAATAAATCGTCAACATCTCTTTCCGCATCTGTTGCATTCTTTTCGCGCTCACTGGACCTATATGCACTGTCGGCAACATAATCACGAAGTTCAAGTATCCTGTTTTTATTAACCATCTTGTGCAAATCCTCTTTAATTATTCGATGAATACACAAATCTGGATATCTTCTAATTGGGCTCGTAAAATGACAATAATACTTTAATCCAAGACCAAAATGCCCTAAACAGTCCTCCAAATATTTGGCTTTTTGAAGGCTTCTTAGAAGCACTTTATTACATACTTTTTCACAACTTTTGCCCTTTAACTGATTTAGTATCCCCTGAACATATAATGGGTCAATTTCAATACCATAATCTGTTGTTGAAATGCCAAGGCTATTAATAAAGTATATAAAATTGTCAATCTTGTCTTTTGTTGGCTTTTCATGAACTCTATAAACAAATGGGTAGTCCAAAATTGCATAATGCTTTGCAATAACTTCGTTGCACAACACCATAAAGTTTTCAATTAATTTATGTGCGTCATTTTGTTCCCTTGCCTCAACAAATTTTACCTTGTCATTTTCATCTAGCGTGAATATTGGTTCTGGTATATCAAATTCAAGCATCCCATTGTTTATTTTAACTTCTTCCAAAATTTTAGAGAGCTCATTCATAAGCAAGATTGACTCTTTGAACTTTTCAAATTTTTTGCATGCCTCATTTTCGCCACAAATAATTGAATATACTTCATCATATGTGAATCTTTTTTTACTGTTAATAACACTTTCACATATTTTATGGCTAACAACCTCGCCATTTGGTTTAATTTCCATTATACAAGATAAAGTTAGTCTATCAACTCCCTCATTTAATGAGCATATTCCATTTGAAAGTTTTTTAGGAAGCATTGGCAAGACCATATTTGGAAAATATGTGCTTGTTCCTCTTGTGTATGCCTCTTTATCTAGTTCTGAGTTATATTTTACATAATTTCCAACATCAGCAATATGAACCCCCAGAACATAGTTTATTCCGTTTTTTGAAATAGAAACCGCATCATCAAAGTCTCGTGCATCTGCACCATCTATTGTAAAAATCAATTCGTCTCTAAGGTCAAGCCTGTCTTTTAATTCACTACTTAAAACTTCATTCGGTATTTTATCTGCTTCAGCTAACACTTCATTAGGGAATTCTTCATATAGTTTATGCGACCTAACTAATGCCATTTCTAATGTTTTTATATTATTCTCATCACCAAGAATTTCCAGCACTTCACCTGTTAAATTTGTGTTGTTTTTATCAAAAATAACTTTAACAACAACCTTTTGCCCACTAACAGCATTTAATGACTTTTTTCTTGGAATAAAAATCTGTTTTGTGAATTTATTGTTATCGGCAGTAACAACACCGTCACCTCTTTTTAATCTTTCATACGACCCAACAAGTGTTGTGTTATTCCTCTCTAATATCCTAACAACTTCTGCCTCTTGACTAAGGTCTGTTATATTAAGTGGACGAATTAAAACAACATCTCCGTTAAATGCACCATTTAGCTTTGTTGGTGGTATAAAAAAATCTGAGATATCGGCACGTTCAACATCAACAAAAGCATAACCCTTGTTGTTACCAATTAATCTTCCTTTAATTAGTTCTGTTTCTTCAATTAACTTATATTTCCCATGACCAACGTCAACTATTTTACCATCTTTTAATAGCCCTTCAACCAACGTTTTAACGTTGTTATAGTTTTCGTCAAAGTGCTTTGAAATGTCTAATAATAATTCGTTTCTTGACTTATATTTTTTATTACTTGATTTAATAAAATTAAGAATTTGTTCTTTTACCAATGATGCCTCCAAATATATCTTTATTTAAAGAAAAAGAGAAACTAAATAGTCTCCCTTCTTTTGTTATCAATTAACCATTGATTAATAAGCTTACAAAATATAACACAGCACAAACGGCAATTACAATTGCACATATTGTTGTTACTTTTTTAAGTTTACCATCTCTGCTTTCACCTTTATTCTGTTGATAATAACTTTCTTGGCCAGATATAACACCTGCGCCATTTTCTTCATTACTTGATTGAAGAAGTGTTGAAATAATCATAAACACAGCACAAAGGAACATTATTGCAACTAAAACATATCTCAAAATTGGGAAGACTGTTGTAACAAAATCGCTTGATGCAGCTAGTAAAAATTTTCGCATTAAATTAACCTCCTAAAACATATGAATGCATACAAATACTGTTACTGCAACTAGAATTGCAAGAACAAGAAATTTTAATGGCTTAAAAACTGGCTTTGTTTTGTTTACGTGCGTTTTAACAATGTCGGCTGCAGAAAGAAAAATAAACATTGCCAATAATCCAACAATCATTACTTTAAGAAATGGACTTAAGCCACCTAAAAATGTTATAAGGTTATAGTAAAATCTTTCCATAAATCCTCACTCTTTTTATTATACATATAAAACCATTAATAGTCAACAAAAATAAAAGAATTATTAGCTAATTATTAGCAAATATAATTCAAATAAAAATCTCAAATATTCATTGATTAACAAACCAAAGAGTATTTAAGATAAATACGTATTAATACTAAACGTCGTCTTTTTTATTTAATAAATTATCAATTAATAATATTTTTATTTCTGGTGGAAGCTCACTAATTTGTTCCGATAATGATTTTTCTTTTGATGCTCCTCCACCCTCGTTAAACTTTTTAAATAAGTCATCGAATTCTGACTTATCAAAATTATTTGAATTATTATTATAATCATTCACATAATCGTTGTTATTAATACTATTATAATTGGATGAGTTGGCATCTATATAATCTTCTGTGTTATCATCTTGTAATGAATTATACTCTTCAAACAATGACGAAACAGAAGTATCTCTGTCCATTTCTGGTTCAACTGGTTTTTTAGGCTTAAAATCTTCGTATGAATATTGTTGTTTGGTTTCCTTTTGTGTCTCTGGTATTTTTTCAACTTTTTTTTCTTTTTTAGCAAACAATTTTTTAATATTATCAAAATAAATAACAAACAAAATAATAAGGAAGGCAACAACGCCTATTGCAATTATTATTGGAACAGACATATATTTACCCTCCTTTTATAATTAGTCTTCAAATGGATTTGAAGATGGTTTTTTATTTGTATTATTCTTTGAATCACCAGCAATTGCTTTTCGCATGCTAGTGTCGGCATTTAGGTTTTGAATTTTATAGTAATCCATAACACCAAGTTTGCCATTTTTAATTGCATCTGCCATTGCTTTTGGAACCTCTGCTTCAGCCGCGATTAAAACCGCTTGCATCTGCTGGGTTTTTGCCTTCATTTCTTGCTCTTGAGCTTCAGCCATTGCCCTACGCTCTTCAGCTTCTGCCTGAGCAATTACCTTTCTTGCTTCGGCGTCACGTTTTTTAAGTTCAGCACCAATATTTTCACCAACATCAATATCTGCAATATCAATTGATAAAATTTTGTAACTGGTTCCAATATCCAAACCTTTATCAATTACTTTTTGTGAAATGAAGTCTGGATTTTCAAGAACTTCTTCATGTGTTTCTGCAGAACCAACAGTTGTTACAATACCTTCACCAACACGGGCTAAAATTGTTTCGTCTCCAGCACCACCAACAAACTTGGCAATGTTTGCACGAACCGTTATTCTAACTTTAACTTTTAATTCAACACCATCTTTGGCAACTGCTGAAATTAAATCGGTTGTGATAACTTTTGGCGTTACACATTGACGAACCGCTTGGTCAACATCACGACCAGCAAGGTCAATTGCCTTTGCATCTTCAAGTGAAAGGTCAATTTTTGCGCTGTGTGCTGCAATAACAGCATTAATAACCTTTCTAACATCTCCACCAGCTAAATGATGGGTTTCAAGAGAAACAACCTCAACGCTGATACCAGCTTTTTTTGCCATTATGTATGCATCAACAATGATTGCAACAGGAATACGCCTCATTTTCATACCAATTAGCCTTGACATTGAAACGTGTGCACCAGATACAAGTGCAACAAACCAAGTTTTAATTGGAACAAGAGCCAAAATTACAACAAGTAAGATTGCAAGCAAGCCAATAGCAACATAAATAATAATTTGTGTGGTTGTTACTGCCAATAATAAATCTAACATACTTTCCTCCTAATTAATACATTATTTTATCAATGATTAAACGGGCATCTTCAATTGCAACAACGCTTATAACTTCGCCCTTTTTAATAACACTGCTTCTAGATTGTGCCTCATATGTATCTTGGCCAATTCTAATTTTACCAACAGGCTTACATTCTGTTAGTGTTAAGCCTTCTTTTCCAAGTAAACCGTTCAATTCTTTGTTTGCCTTTTCCGTGTAATCAACAGGTATTGCTGTTTTATTTTCAACCAAAGCACTCTTAGACAAAAGCCCGTACTTTGCTGAACGAACAAAAAGCAAGAACAACAAAACTGTTATGAATATTAATACTAAAAGTAAGAATAATACTTGAACAGCCGAACCAGAAATAACTGCATGTGCCACAACACCACCAATTTCACATAGAATACCAGCAATGCCAAAAACACCAAACCCAGCAATTACTGCCTCAATAATACACAAAATTATGCCTGAACTTAATAGTACTAAAACAAGCCAATGCATATCTGTGAATAGTTTAGAAATTTCCGTAAAAATATTAAATAATAACATCTTCTCCCCCTTGTTGTGACAATTTTACCACATTCACAAAAAAAAATCAATACTATACAACCGATTTTGTTCATTTTTTTATAAAGAATAATTACGTGTTAATATTGATGCAAATAACGCACAAAACAATTGACTTTCTATTTACGTTTATAGTATACTCTTCAAAGCAAAAATATGATTATCACTTATTGATATAAGATAACGATTCATATTGTGTAAACAAGGAGAAAATATGGCAAATAAATTAACAATGGATAGATTAGTTGCGTATGCAAAAGACAACGGATTTGTTTTTGCTGGTAGCGAAATATATGGTGGTCTTGCAAATGCTTGGGATTATGGCCCACTTGGAGTAATGTTCAAAAACAATATTAAAGAGGCTTGGATGAAAAAATTTATTCAAGAGTGCCCATACAATGAAGCAATTGAAAGTGCAATTTTAATGAATCCAAAAGTTTGGGAAGTTTCTGGACACCTAAAAATGGCAACCGACCCACTAATGGATTGCAAATCATGTAAATCAAGACACAGAGCCGATCATTTAATTGAAGCATACCTAAAAAAGCATACCGATTGTGATTTTGATGTTAATGGAAAAAAAGATGCAGAACTTGAAGAGTTTATCAAAACTCATAACGTTGTATGCCCAGTTTGTGGAAATAGTAATTTTTCTGGAATTAGGGATTTTAACATTATGTTCAAAACTTTCCAGGGTGTAACTGAAGAAAGTTCTTCAACTATATATTTAAGACCAGAAACCGCACAAGGTATGTTTGTTAACTTTAGGAATATTGTTAGAACAATGAGAAAACGTGTCCCATTTGGTATTGGTCAATATGGAAAGTCATTTAGAAATGAAATTACTCCTGGTAACTTTATTTTTAGAACAAGAGAGTTTGAACAAATGGAACTTGAATTCTTCTGCAAACCAGGAACAGACCTTGAATGGTTCGCATATTGGCGTAATTTTATGCATAATTGGCTTTTAAGTCTTGGAATGAAAGACGAAAACTTAAGACTTAGAGACCACAGCAAAGAAGAATTAACTTTCTATTCAAATGCAACAACTGATTTTGAATACCTATTCCCTTTTGGCTGGGGCGAACTTTGGGGACTTGCAGATAGAACGGACTACGACCTAAAGAAACATATGGAAGCCTCTGGTCTTAGCATGGAATACACAGACCCAATCACAAATGAAAAATACGTTCCTTACTGTGTTGAACCAGCGGTTGGATTAAACAGATTGTTCTTGGCATTTATGGCAGATGCATACAATGAGGAAACACTAGAAGATGGGGAAACAAGAATTGTTCTTAAACTTCACCCTGCACTTGCACCATATAAGGTTGCAGTTTTTCCACTAAATAAAAAGCTTCATTCAGAAAAAGCACAAGAAATCTATGCACATCTTTGCAAAAACTTCTGCACTGCGTATGATGAAGCTGGTTCAATTGGAAAAAGGTATAGAAGACAAGATGAAGTTGGAACTCCTTATTGCGTTACAGTTGATGATGAAACTCTTAATAATAACACTGTTACACTAAGAAATCGTGATACTATGGAGCAAATAACACTAAAAGTTAATGAGGTAGTTGACTTCATTAAAAAACAAATTGAGTTTTAATTGTAATTAAAATACAGGATACAAAAATATCCTGTATTTTTTTTATTATTTTAATCTGTTATTAAAATAACATTTGCATCTTTGAACAACATTGTTCCTGCTGGTGGAAGCTGAGAAACAACCATACCACCATCACCATCAATTTCATATGTTAATCCTAGTTTTGTTAGTGTTTGCAATGCTTCTGTTAAGCTTTTTCCAATAAGGTCTGGCATTTGTATATTCCTTTCAATTCTTTGCTCATCTTGTTCTAAATTAATTGGCTTAATTCCAAGGTATGCGAACATTGAACTAAATATCTCTTTGCCATATGGTGCTGCAACAACACTTCCGTAATAAGCCCCTGCACCAGGTTCATCAACACAAATTAGTAAAACATATTGTGGATTACTGGCTGGATAAATACCAACAAAGCTAGATATATACTTCCCCCTGGCTATTTGACCATTTTCATATTTTTGTGCTGTTCCTGTTTTTCCACCAACATCATAACCAGGAACAAACGAATACTTTGCTGTTTTATTAACAACAAGTTTCATCATTTCTGTTAATAGTTTAGAGGTATTAGAACTAACAACTCTTTTCCCACTAATCTTCGTTTGTTTTAGAATGGTTGGAATAATTTTATTTCCACCATTAATAATACTAGATATTGCTTTCAACAACTGAATTGGTGTAACCGCAATTGTCTGTCCAAAACCAATTCTTGCAAGGTCAACAGTTTTAACAATTTTTTGTGGGAGCATAATTCCTGCACTCTCGCCAGAAATCTCTATTCCAGTTTTTTCACCAATTCCAAACTTTTTTAAGTAATTATAAAAATTATTAACGCCCATTCTCTGTGCAAGAGTCATAAAAACACAGTTGCATGAGTTTGCAAAACCCTCGCTTAATGTTTGAGAGCCGTGACCAATCGACCGCCAACATTTTATTCTTTGACCATCAACTGTCATGCTACCACCACAATAAAACCTATCATTATCGCGAGCAACACCAAGTTCTAAAGCAGCCGCCATTGTTAAAATTTTGAATGTTGAACCCGGCTCATATACATCTGTAATGCATTTATTTTTAACCATTTCCATAAGGTGCAAAACGTCATCTCTTGGAATATTGTTGAGATCAAAACTTGGCTTATTACTCATAGCAATTATCTCGCCAGTTTTTGCATTCATAATTATTCCAGTAACACCTTTTGCCTTTTGTTCTTCATAAGCCTTATTTAATGTTTGCTCTAATATTAATTGCATGTTCACATCTATCGATATGTTTATATCATTACCAGGTGTTGATTTTATATATGTCCTAAGAGTGTTGTCTATTTCTTTTCCCTGCAAATCACTCTGAAGCATATAATAACCGTTTTCACCAGTTAATGTTTCATTAAAATACGCCTCAAGGCCAGATTGACCTAAGTTGTCTATTGATGTAAACCCAATAACCTGTGAGAGTAAATCTCCATATGGGTAATATCTTTTTGCATTTTCTGATAAAAAAATACCAGATATATCATTTGAAATAATTTCTTCAGCAGTTTCTTGAACTACTTGTTGTTTTATAAGCACTTCACTGACGCCAGATGCCGATATTTTTTCAAACACTCTATTGAAAGATAAATTTAGTTTTTTTGATAAAAACAATGCAACTTGGTTAATATCTTTTATTTCTCTATATCTTGTGTAAACATTATAGGTTGTGTACGAAACAGCCAATGTTGCCCCATTTGTGTCATATATTTTTCCCCTTTCGGCCGAAATGGGTAAATCTCTCGTCCACTGGCTTTCTGCCTTTATTTGAAGTTCACCGGATTTTAATACTTGAATATAAAAAAGCCTACCAATCAAAGATAAAAAAATAAAGGATATTATGCAAATTAATGCTAATATCCTCTTTCGTAAAGAATATAAAGTATATTCTTGTTTCATTATAATTATTATCCCCCAAATAAACTAAATAACCAGTTACACAAAACATCAAACCAATTTGATTGGGATTTATACTCGGTTGGTGGTATAACTTCCTCTGGAATAATAGTTATTTCCTCCGTTACTATTCTTTTTAAAATCGTGTCATCTTCTGGATTACTTGAAGCATTGTTAAGATTGTTGATATTTGATACTATTTCAATTATGCTTTGATTAATTTCTTCAGAAGTTGTTACTGTTTCATATATGTTTGCATTTGTTTGTGCTAAATCAATTGAATTTCCAATAACCCACCCACCAAAAAGTGCAACTACTATACAATATACACCAGCAAGCAATTTTATTCTAAAAGAATAGTTTTTCTTTGGTTTTGGTGTTAGTTTTTCAATTTCATTTCTCACAACATTTTCATTGGTGTTGGTTGCCACGCTTGTGTCAATAAGTGTTTCAACGTCCAATTTTTGTTCTGGTTCTGTTTCTTTTTCTGGCTCTTGTGTTTTTTCTTCAACATCCTCAATTGTTGCAATTTGATTTTCAAAGGATTTTAAGTATTTTGAACTTGGTAAATTATCTAAGCTTTCTTGTGTTTTAATATGTTTTAACACATTCTCTTGTTTGATTTCTTTCTCTTGCTCGGGTGTGTAATTAAAAAGTGTTTTATGGGCTGGAGACTCATTTTCAACTGATTTTTTTTCTTCCGTTAAAACTTGTGTTCTAGCCATTTTATCGTATTTCTTAAAATCATACTTTCCACTATTTGACCTATCTTCAAACATACTTTTCCTCCTTTGTTAAATCTTTTCAAAAATTCTAAGTTTTGCACAAGATGATCGAGAATTATTTGTCAATTCTTCATCTGTTGCTGTTATTGGTTTTTTATTTATCAAAATACCTTGTTTTTTGTGATGACAAATACAAATTGGCGTTTTGGGTGGACAAATGCAATCTGTTGTTAGCTCCTTAAATGCATTTTTAACAATTCTATCTTCCAGTGAATGAAAGGTTAAAACAGCCATTCTTCCACCACTCTTTAATGATTTTCCTAAATATACAATTGTGTCAAACAATCTATCTAACTCATTATTAACTTCTATTCTAATTGCCTGGAAAACTTTTTTATCTGCACCGCCACGCTTATATATAACACTTTTAGGCATTGATTCTTCAATTATTTTTGAAAGTTCAAATGTTGTTTCAATTGGCTTAATTTCTCTTGCCTTTATAATATTTTTGGCAATTGGTTTTGAAAACTCTTCTTCACCATACTCATAGAATATTTTTATCAATTGCTCATATGCGTATGTGTTAACAACTTCTTTTGCTGTTAGTTTTTGGCTTTTATCCATTCGCATATCAAGTGGACCATCAAATCTAAAACTAAAACCCCTCTCTGGAGTGTCAATTTGATATGAGCTTACTCCAAGGTCAATTAAAACTCCATCAACTTTGTTTATCTGCAGATAATCAAACACTTCATAAACATCATTAAAATCGGTATGAAATGTTTTCAAATTTGGATATTTTTTACCAAGTCTATTTGTTGTGTAATCAAGCGCATCTTGGTCTTTATCTAAACCGATAAGCATACCTTTTGGAGATAGTTTTTCAAGTATTTTTTCACTGTGTCCACCACCGCCAAGAGTGCAGTCTATGTAAATACCATCGGGGTTTATTTTTAACCCCGATAGTACTTCATTTAACATAACTGGTTTATGATCAAACTTTATTTCCATTATTATACTCTGCTTGCAACATAATTTTGAATAGCTGTTTTTGATGCACTTGTGTATGTTGTACTATCCAAACTTGTATATAGTGAATTTAGTGTTGATTGGTCTAAATCTTCAAAATTTTGTCCATCAGCCAAAGCTGAATAAGCGTCATGTGCACTATCAACAATATTTTTGATATTGTTACGAAGTGTTCTCATATTTTCATCACCGGTATACTCTTGGTAATCTGGATAATACGTTGCCCCAACACTATTTTTAATTTGCTCATTTACATTATTAACACAATATACTAAAAGTGCATTGTATGTTGCATCAAATTTTGCATTTGCAATTGTTGTGTTATTTCCAAAAACATCTATAAATGCAAATAGTTCATTAGTATTAAGTGTTTTCATATCAATATTGTTAAATGAGTCCGCAGAATCAAATACATCTGATATTAAATTTCTAATTGCTTGACCATCACTAGAAATATCTGTGTATGATGTAAATAATGTTATATTCTTTCCTGCTTTAGTTGAACCAACCATATCTTTTACTTTTTCATTGATTGTGTTTACCGATTTCAACAATATTGCATTGTATGATCTGTTAAATACATATACATTACTTGTTGTTTTAACATTTGCTGAAAGAGCACCAAGAAGTAGGTCTAAATTGCTTGCACTTAAATCTTGAATGTCTTCACCGGTTCCAAGTGATGAATATATTGTGCTTGCAGTTGATATAACGTTCTTTATGTTATTGCTGTATGCCCTAACATTATCATCACCATTATAAGATGTTAGTGTTCCATATAAGGTTGAACCAACACTTTCATAAATTCTTGAGTTTACAGTGTTTACGCAATAGATTAATAATGCATTATGTGTTTCATCAAATATATGATTTGTTGTTGTTTGGTTGAACGCATCAATAAAGTTGAATAACGATTGAACATTAAGCGTTTTTATATCTAGGTTGGAGAACGTTTCCGCGTTGTCTAGTGCCTGAGTTATAACATTTCTTATTACTTGAGCATCTGCCGTTACATCAACATACGAAGAATATTCAACAATATTCTTTCCAACTGTGCTTGCACCAACAACATCTTTTACTTTACCATTAATAACATTTGTTGCTTTTAATAGTACTGCATTATATGACCTATTAAACACATTAACACTTCCAGTTGTTACATTTGCAGATAATGCAGTTAATAACAAATCAACATTGCTTGCGCTAAGGTCTTGAATTCCTTGAGAATCATCAAGCGTTGAATAAATTGTGTGCGCTGATGAAATAACATCTTTTATGCTTGCTCTATATGCACCAATATCATCATTTCCAGTAAATTCAATCAATGTTCCATATAGGCTTGCACCAACACCATCATATACTTTTTTGTTTATTGTGTTCACACAGTATACAAGTAAAGCGTTATGTGTGTTAGATAGCATTCCTTCAACTGTTGTTTCAACATCGAATAATGCTACAAAATCAAACAAATCATCAACATTCAATGTTTTTATATCTAAATTATCAAAAGAACCATAAGTATCAATTGCCTTGTTCAAAATAGCCCTTATATTTTCTTCATCATCAATGATTTCTGTGTATTCATTAATAATAACAATTCTATTACCTGCTTTTTCTGCACCAACAACAGTTTTGATGTTTTCATTAATCATGTTGGTTATTTTAATTAACAATGCATTGTATGTTTGTTCAAATACGCCTTCTGCAACTGCATTTTCTTTAATTGAATCTAATAGTGCATTAAAGTTTTCTTTATCAGCATCCAATGTGTCTAATGATATTGAATCAAAGTCAATCTTAATTGCATTTTTAATCATATTTACAATTGATTGTGCTTGTATTTTTATATCTGCATTATTGTCAACATCTTCAATTCCGGCACCTATTTCATCTCCAACAAAGGTTTTAACCGTGCCGTTGATTGCATTAATAACCTGAACAGCGATTGGTTTGATAATTTCAATTTCAAACATTGGTTTAACTTTATCAACATTTTCATCTGTTAAACTATCAAGAACCTCATCATAGTCTCCACCATTCATTAGATATTTAACAAGGTTTTCACCGTCAATTTGAATATCATTTAAATCATCAATTAAGTTTGATACCCTTGTGAGTTCTGTATTCCAAACAAAATCACTATCTGATGCAATGGTAAAATCAAATATCTTTGCAAATTCTGTTTCTTGTAATGCATTTAATATATCAACATATGCACCCAAGTTTTGACCAGATGGTGAGAATAGTGTTGTTGATTTTAATGAATCTAATGCATTACCAAGAAGAGAAAGGTCACTGTTTACTATTGTTTCAACAACGTCATCAGCACCCAAAGCCCCAATATCAACATCCTTTAAGAATGTAACCATATTATCAACCATTGATAATAACTTTTGGTTCTCTGCGTTGGTTAATATGTTTGAAGTGTTAAATTTTGAAATTTCAGCGTTTTCGTTTAGTGATTTTAAACCAGATTCTAATTCATCATGAAGGTAGTTCATACCATAAATAACTGTGTTCTTAAATACATTACAGTTAAGAATTGGAACCAATATCCTGTTTGCTCTTGTTTTTTCTTCAACAACTTCTGCAAGTTTATCAATTATTGCATTAGTTTTTTCACTTCCTGTTACGGCTGTGTCTCTGAT
The DNA here is from genome assembly GCA_918262735.1 of Clostridiales bacterium. Classification (GTDB taxonomy): domain Bacteria; phylum Bacillota; class Clostridia; order Christensenellales; family UBA1242; genus HGM11367. Next base: position 148,381 of record CAKJYJ010000003.1, on the reverse strand, counting down.
TGATGCAATAACACCAGAATCGACTAACTCTTTTATAGATTGAGATAATAAGTTAAATTGTCCTGATATGTTTCTGCCATTCTTTAATTCATCAAAGCTAACATATTCTGAATATTTTGTTTTTGCAAGACTATCACAAACACTATCAAAAACGCCAGTATCTTTTAGCATTGATAAATCAGTAATAGAAGCAACTAATTCACCAACCGATTTAGTAAGTTCAACAACATCTCCATCAAATATTACATAAAAATCATTTGAAATTGCATTAAAATCTAGCCCCTCAATTGCCTCATAACCATCAATACCTGTTACAACAATGTCATTTAACTGCTCTGCTGTTATAACATATCTCTTTGATGAATCAATTTGTTTTAGAGAAACGTGGTCGGTGCCATCAAAAACAAGATTGTTATTCAATATTGTTTCTAATCTCTCAACACCATAATTTGTTCCCTCTAATATTAATTTTTGCAACAAATTTGAATTTGAAATTTTTTGTGTTAATTGATTTAACAATCTATTATCATTATTAAATAACTTTGTTTTAATTCCCGCAAGCTCAATTGTTGGTTTTTTAAATTCGGCAATTAAACCACTGTTTGCACTAACCTCAAAGAAAGAAACGAGATTTTTGAAATCCTCTTTCATATCATATCTTGCTTTTGAATAATTTGTTAACGCAACGCTAACGTGGTCTAACAGCTTTGTTGTTTCAACATCGGTAATTTGATTGTTTACCGTGTCAACAGCAAATATCATGACATCGTTTCCAAGAGCCAAAACAATTTTTGAATTAAATAAAGCATCTATTGATTTATCTAATTTATTAAAATCATAATTACCTGGATTATCAACAACGTCATTAAATATTGTTTGTGGCGAATAATTCTCAAGTTCAGAGGTTGAACTTAAGGCAAAATCAACAAAATTATCATATGCACTAGCAAGCGTTCTAATTTCATTTCCAAGCCTAATTGTATGACCATTAATATTGCATCTAGAAACAAAATTTAATGCCAATTCAGACATACTTGCAGTTTTACTTAATTTGAAGAAAACCGAATTATTAACACCTTTTAGGTAATCAAAAGCCTCTTCTGGAACATAATCTTGAATTAATTCATCCATTGGCTTAATCTGCATGTTATTAGATGATTCTGTTGCAGCACTTGCGGAAGAAACGCCTGATAAATCATTAAAAATATTAACAAGCCCAAAAAGTGGAAGAATAATTGCACAAACCAAAATTAAACCATGAACAGCTCCAACTAATCCACCTGCAAGCCTGTACTTCTTTTCTTTTACAGTTTTTTTAACAACTTGTGGCTCCCCGTCAACCATTTCAACAGTTTCCACAACTTTTTCTTTTGGTTTTCTGTGTACAATTAAACCAATTATTCCGGCAATTATCCTAATTAAGATACCAACCAAGAACAAAAGAACTATTGCAACAACAATGTCTGCAATTAAAACTGGTATATTTTTAATTACTTCCTGAACAATATTATTTGCCGCAAGTTCTTCACCAACTGCCTGTTTTGCAACGTTATATATTCTTTCATATACTGATAACCCTGCAATTTTTATGCCTAGAAGCAATTTTGACACCATTGGCGTTATTATTAAAACAACAATGATGTTAACAATAAACGTAACAAGTGATTTTGTTGCCTTTTTTATTCCCCTAAGGCCAAATAAAAAGCCAAATAGAATAAATACACCAAACACTCCATCAATAATCAAAGATATTAAACTTGGTTCCATATACACTCTCCTTAATAAATTTGTACTAACTTATTTTTTAGTTTATCACAACTGGTTAGAAAATAATCAATACCATTGATGTTTGTATAATTAACGCTCCTGCAGGTATTTCCGTGCAAGTGTCCATATATTACTTTATCAACACTATACTTTTCCAGAATCTCTGTAAAATCGCTATTTTCTAAACTAGAATTAAATGGCGGATAATGTAACATACAAATCAATTTATCATCTTCACTACATTTTAGTTTACTTGCAAATGATAATGATAAATCTAGCCGTATTAGTTCTCTTTTGTATATTTTTTCATCTTCTTCAGTCTGTTGCCTGTTTTTTTCAGGAACGGTCCACCCTCTTGTTCCACAAATTATATAATTACCAATCTTAATTGCATCATTTTGAAGCGGGTAAATATCTTTTGGAAGTTCTGCCCTAAGATTTGATATGCTTTTCCACCAATAATCGTGATTACCTCTTATTATTATTTTTTTGCCGTTTAATGATGACACATATTCAAGGTCTTTTTTTGCCTCATCAAGTCTTAATGCCCAAGACATATCTCCACACATTAAAACAATATCGTCATCTCCGACCTTTGATTGCCAATCCTCTTTAATTTGCTCTAAATAATTATCCCAAGCATCACCAAATATTTCCATTGGTTTTGCACCACTTAAACATAGATGCAAATCGGAAATTGCAAAAATTTTCATTCTTCTCCTTATAGTGATTTTAATACTTCTTGAACATCTCTCATATCGCAAGCGCCAGCATAGTTGTTTTTAAAATGTTTCATTACATTTGGGATTGATTTATCGTCCAAAGATAATATTATGTTTTTAATTTCATCTTTAGACAATGCTTTTGGCAAATACCCCTGACAAAAAGCTATTTGTTTTTCAAGGTTTTCAACCTCAACAGCATTATTTACTTTTTTATAATTCTCGATCGCTTCTGACAACTCTTTTATTAATTTTTGAATAAGTTGAACAACATCAGCATCTTTAAGTTCTGTTCCAGTTGTTCTCTTCTCGACCTCTAATAGCTTTACTCGGCTTTTAATAACGCTAATAACATCTTTAACAACTGTGTTCCTTTCCTTAAATGCCTGAACATTTGCTTTATTAATTTCGTCAATAATCATAAATTGCTACCACCTTTGTTGATATTCTAACACAAAAAAAAAATAAATGCAATCCAAATGTATATATTATTTAAAAAATAATAAATACATAAATATATTTTTCTCCCAATCAAAATAACGGAAATTAACTATATTTATTAAAAAAAAATACAATTATCAATATTTTATTAATAACTGTAAATTTTTAATTTAATTAGTTTTTTTCTTACTTTTTAATATATTTAATATTTTCTCAAATTCTTCTGGTAATTTTGTTTCAAATGTTAGCCATTTTTTTGTTGTTGGTTGTTCAAATTCAATTTTATATGCATGAAGTAATTGCCCATTTGTTTTGAATTCTTTGTTTTTTACACCATATGTTAAATCACCAACAATTGAATGGCCAATATATTTTGAATGAACTCTTATTTGATGCGTTCTACCAGTTTGCAACTTATATTCAACAAGAGTATAATTTCCAAACCGTTCAATAACCCTATATTCTGTTATGGCTTTTTTACCCTCACCCAAGTCAAAAACAGCCATTTGTTTTCTATTTTTTGGACTTCTACCATATCCTGTTTGAATAATGCCTACATCGTCCTTAAAATTTCCATTGCAAAGAGCAAGATAATAACGATGACACTTTTTTGTTTCTATTTGTTTTGCAAGATTAACATGAGAAATGTCGTTTTTAGCAACAATTAATAGACCAGATGTGTCTTTATCTAATCTATGAACAATACCAGGTCTAATTATGCCATTTATTCCACTTAAATTTTTTAAGTTAAACAAAAGTGCATTAACTAATGTTCCGTTAGTATTCCCATTTGCAGGATGCACAACCATTCCACTTGGCTTATTTATAACAGCCAAATCATCATCTTCGTAAACAATATCAAGTTTTATATTTTCAGCCTCAACAGATAATGGTTTAGGTTCTTCAATTGTAACATTGATATTTGCTCCAAACTTAATTTTTTCACCACACTTTACAGTTTTATTATTGTATTGAACACATCCGTCTTCTATCAACTTTTTTATGTGAGAACGCGTTAAATTTGAAAAAATTGATTGGATATAAATATCCAACCTTTTTCCATTATTTTCATCATTAACAATGTAGTTATATGTCATACATCCCTTTGTGAAGTGGCTAATTATCTGTTTTATCTTCAAGATTTTGTTTTTCTTGTTTTTTATCTTTTTTTGTGAATATAACAAAGTATATACACAGAAGTATTGTTCCTATTGTTATTGCACAATCAGCAATATTAAAAACTGGAAATTTCATAAATTCCAACTTAATAAAATCCCTTACATAGCCCAAGAACACACGATCAATTATATTTCCAACCGCACCTCCACAAACAAGGCCAATTGCAAATGTGTATAGTCCAGATTTATCCTTATATACTGCATTGAAGAACAAAATTACAACTAAAAGTGCAATTGATGTTATTGTTAAAACAAGCGTTGCATTACTAAAAATACTCCAAGCGCCACCAAAATTATGTGTTGAAAAAATACTAATGAAACCTGGTATGCCATCTAATGTTTCACCATCTGTTATAAGTTTTGCTATTGTGTCTATTGCAACAACAATTACACAAATTAAAAGTATTGCAATATCATATTTTATTAATTGAAATTTACTTTTATTATTATTCATTTGTTTTATCCTTATTGAATTAAATATACCATTCCGTCAACTTTTTGCATTCCAAGATTTAGTGCATAAACAGCACCAGTTAAAAAATCTAGAGAACGCGTTAAGTCATTACCAGATAACTTTGATAAATTAATTAAAATTTTATCACCCTTTTTTAATTTATTAACAACCTCTTGCACATCAACCTGTGAACTAACATTAACTATTTCAAACGAACCTTGTGCACCATTGGCTTGTTGCTCTGTTGGTTGCTCTTCTTTATCTTCTTTTTTTTCAAGAGTTTCTTCTTCAAATTTGTTTAAGTCAAAAGATGCTGTTACTTTTTTTTCTTTCTTGTCTTTTTTCTCTTTTACTTTGGCTTTTGGGGTTTCTTCTTCATCTTCAAAACCCAGTCCTCTTAAAAAACTATTAAAAAAACCCATATGTTCCTCTCTTCACATATGAGTTTAATTCTTTTTTTTAATTATGTCAATTAATCTTGCGAATAAATTATTCTTCTGCAGTGCTCACACTCTAAAATTCCATCTTTTTTTAGTATTGAAAGACTTGCTGATGGTAGTTCCATTCTACATCCACCACATGTTTTGTCTGTGCATGGAACAAAAACTGGGTATATTCTTTCAAGTCTTTTTTGTTTATATTTTGCAAGCAAACTAGGGTCTATTCCATTTTCAAGTGATTTTAATTCTTTATTTTTTTCATCAATTTGTGGTTGAATACTCTTGCTCTCCTCATCAAATGCTTGTTTGTGGCTATTATATTTATCCCTTGCTAAATTATACCTCTTCTTTGCATTCTCAAATTCCTGCAAAACCGTTCTAACCTTTTCTGCTTCACCAAGAAGTTTTTTCTCTAAAATTGAAAGATTATTCAATATTGTTTGTGTAACATTTTCCATCGCAGACAATTCTTCAACAGAGAGTGAGTCAATATTTTTTCCTGCAACAGCACCGGTTGATTTTGAATTATCTAAATATGATTTTTTTAGATTTTCATAACTTGCAATAATCTGACCAGCCTGAGCCTCAAGCGCTGCACTTTGATTTTGGGCATCTTTAACAACAGAAATCATCTGTGTATATATTTTTTTATTTTCATTATTGTTTAATTGCCTTTCAAGCTTAAATATTTCTGAATCTCTTTTTTGATACTCTAGAATTTTACTTAAATCCATTTATACCTCCTAATCTTCCATAAAACCAAGAAGCTTTTTACTTCTTGTTGGGTTTCTTAATTTTCTAAGTGCTTTTGCTTCAATTTGACGTATTCTTTCACGAGTTACATTAAACTCCCTACCAACTTCCTCAAGGGTTCTTGGGTGTGAGTCATCTAAACCATATCTTAATCTTATAACTTTTTGTTCCCTTGGCGTTAGAGTTTCAATAACGCATAAAAGTTGCTCTCTAAGCAAGTTTTGTGATGCAACTTCTGTTGGAGATTTAATTGTTTCATCTTCAATAAAATCCGATATTTTTGAATCATCTTCTTCACCAACAGGATTTTCCAAACTAATTGGATCTTGTGCAATTCTTAAAATTTCAGCAACTTTATCTTCTGGCATCTCCAATGCATTTGCTAATTCTTCTGATGTTGGATCTCTACCCAACTCTTGCAATAGTTGCCTTTTTGCACGTGTTAATTTATGAATTGTTTCAACCATATGAACAGGAATTCTAATTGTTCTTGCTTGGTCTGCCATTGCTCTTGTTATTGATTGACGAATCCACCAGGTTGCATATGTTGAAAACCTAAAACCTTTATTTGGATCAAATTTTTCAACAGCTTTTATTAATCCAATATTACCTTCTTGAATTAAATCCAAAAATTGCATATTGGTTCTTCCTGCATATCTTTTTGCAATGCTTACAACTAACCTTAGGTTAGATTCAGATAGTCTTGTTAGGGCATACTGGTCGCCCTCTCTTCCTCTTCTTGCTAGTTCAACCTCTTCCTCACCTGTTAAAAGTTGGGATCTGCCAATATCTTTTAGATACATCTTAACTGGATCATCAACATTAACACTTGCAACAAGTTCTGCAAAATCCTCTTTTGAAATATCTGGCTCTTTTGTTTGAATAACTTTAATTCCGTTACTCTCCATATATTTAACAACTTCTTCAATTTCATCTTTTGATGCTTCATATTTTAGAAGTCTATAAAATATATCCTCTTCATTGATAGAACCTTTTTTTGTTGCAATTTCTAGCATTTTTTTAACTTCTTGCTCTACTTTATCTCTCACAGACTATTCCTCCATAACCTTATTCTTTAGTTTTCTTGACAATTGAGATATCTCATTTAATATTTCTTTTCGTTTATTTACATCTGTGCATTCCTTAAACTTGTCGTTTAACTCTGCTTGTTTTTGTTTATATTCCTTTTCGTAAAGGTTCCATAAACATTCTTCATAGTATTTTTCATTATTGCCATTTTGTTCAAAATTATAGTTTATAATATCAACAAGATTAGGTTCATCTTCCAGATCAAATTCGTCATATAATAAACTAATTTTTAGTTCTTCGCCATTTTTCTTTTTGTTAAGAATTAACTCATAAAGACGCTTGTATGTGTCATTGTGTAAAAATCTTCCAATATCATATGGTTTAACATATTCTTTTTTATACACCATTGAAGCAAGTATAAATTTAATTGCTTTATTATTTCCATCCTCAATGTTATGAATGTTTGAACTAACATCAATTTCTTTACTGATGACCTTTCCAGAATTAAATAAATCTTGTTGCAAAATGTCTATTGGTACGCCACTTAGCTGTTTAATATGCTTAAGATACACTTGTTTTTCGCTTCCAGTTCCCAGTTTATTTAATAAATCTAATGCATTCCTAACAAATTTAGATTTCTCGTCAGATTTTGAAAAGTCAACATCTCGAGCCAAATAATCAATTTGAAAGTCAATATAATTTATTGCATTATCCAATAATTCCTTCATTTTTTCTGCACCAAACTTATTGATATACTCATCAGGGTCATTGCCATCGGGAATTAAAACACACTTAACATTAAACCCATTTTCTGCTAAAATATCAACAATTTTGTATGCAGCTTTTTGACCAGCTCCGTCACCATCTAAACAAACAACAACATTATTTGAAATTAGCTTTAACAGTTTTGCATGTTGATTTGTAAATGCTGTTCCAAGGCATGCAACTGCGTTTCTAAAACCGCCCTTATGCATTGCAATAACATCCATTTGCCCTTCAACAATAACAACATTGTTAAAATTCATTGTTTGTTTATTTTTTCTAACTAAATTAATTCCAAAAATTGTGTTACTTTTATCAAACACAATTGTTGTTGGAGAATTTTTGTACTTTGCTTTTGTTTTGTCATCTACCAATATTCTAGCAGAAAAGCCAATACAATCGCCATGAATATTATATAGAGGAAATGTTAACCTTTGCGAAAAATGGTCATAAAAACCACCCCACTCACCCTTATCAATCAATCCAGCCTTACTCATTGTTTCGGTTGAGTAGCCTTTATCTTTTAAGTATGTGATGATTTCTTGTGGAGAAATTGAATAACCCAATCCAAACTCTTCTAGTTCTCGTCTTCCTAATTTTCTTTTTTTTATGTAATCTTGTGCAAGTTTAGCATCAGGCGTTAACAAATTAGCTTGGTAGTGCTTGTTCGCCTCTGCCAAAACAGAAAATACTGCATCTTTTTCTTTTTTTCTTTTAACGATTTCTTCTTCGTTAGATTTTGTGAAAGTTGGAACTTCCATTCCAACACTTTTTGCAAGAATTTCAACAGCTTGCATATAGTCACAAGATTCCATTTTTCTAACAAAAGTGATAACATCACCATGCTCTTTACAACCGTAACAGTGATACACTTGTTCGTAGTCATAAATGCAAAGTGATGGCGTTTTTTCAATATGAAATGGACAACAACACCAATAATTTCTTCCCCTTTGCACAACGTTACAATACCTAGATATAACAGTAACGATGTCACAGCGGGACTTTAGCTCAGTTACCCAATTTCTAAATTCTTCATCTTTCAAACAATTTCTCCAAAAGGTTAAAAATCAGCCATGTCGCCGATTTTGAGTTCTTACAGTTTTATTATTAGACACAAAAAACAAAATTCCTTTATTTTGGTTAAAATTTTTTTATAAACATTTACAATACATCATGTATTAATAAAAAATATATTGAAAACAGTCCCATTGCCCTTTTGTTCTCGTGTGAATAAAAAAACCAAGGTGGGTTATTCCTTGGTTTTTAGTTACTTTTAATTGGGTTAATATTAAAAGCAAATTTTTAATTAGTTTCTTGGAAATTTAATATTTGCTTGTGCGGCGGCAAGTCTTGCAATAGGAACTCTGTATGGAGAACAAGATACATATGTTAATCCTATTTTATGACAGAATTCAATTGAAGATGGGTCGCCACCATGCTCGCCACAAATACCAAGTTTTATGTCTGGTCTTTCTTGTTTACCAAGAGTTACAGCCATATTCATCAATTTACCAACGCCCTTTTGGTCAAGCCTTGCAAATGGGTCTGATTCATAGATTTTATTACCATAGTATGAACCTAAGAATTTACCAGCATCATCACGGCTGAAACCAAATGTCATTTGAGTTAAATCGTTTGTTCCGAATGAGAAATATTCGGCTTCTTTTGCAATTTCATCAGCCAAAACTGCTGCACGAGGAATTTCAATCATTGTTCCAACCTTGTAGGTTAGTTTGACACCTGCCTCTTTAATAATTGCATCTGCAGTTTCACAAACTACTTTCTTAACAAATGCAAGTTCTTTAACTTCACCAACAAGTGGAATCATAATTTCTGGTTCCGTGTGGAATTCTGGATGACGTTTGTTAACGTTTATTGCAGCTTTAATTACCGCTGTTGTTTGCATTTTTGCAATTTCTGGGAATGTTACTGCCAAACGACAACCCCTATGCCCCATCATTGGGTTAAACTCGTGAAGAGAAGCAATGATTTGCTTAATATCTTCAACGGTTTTGCCTTGTGAATCGGCAAGAAGTTTAATATCTTCCTCTTCTTGTGGAACAAATTCGTGAAGAGGTGGATCTAAGAAACGAATGTTAACTGGAGCACCTTTTGCTTCTTCGTAAAGCTTTTCAAAGTCTCCTTGTTGCATTGGTTCAAGTTTTGCAAGAGCCTTTTCTCTTTGTTCAACAGTATCGCTGCAAATCATTTCTCTAATTGCAGAAATTCTGTCTGGATCAAAGAACATGTGTTCTGTACGACAAAGGCCAATACCTTCTGCACCAAATACAAATGCTTGATGAGCATCTTTTGGAGTGTCTGCGTTTGTTCTAACACTTAGCGCTTTATATTTGTTAGCCCATTGCATAATTCTTCCGAATTCACCATCATTTGTGTTTGCTGGAACAGTGGCGATAGCCTCGCCATAAATTTTACCAGTTGAACCATCAAGAGATATAACATCTCCTTCTCTGTACACCTTACCATTCAAAGTAAAGCATTTGTTTTCTTCGTCCATTTTAATATCGCCACAACCAGAAACGCAACATGTTCCCATTCCACGAGCAACAACGGCTGCGTGAGATGTCATACCACCACGAACTGTTAAGATACCTTGTGCATAGTGCATGCCCTCAATATCTTCTGGCGATGTTTCTAGACGAACTAAAACAACTTTTTCTTTTCTCTTTCCTGCTTCAACAGCATCTTCTGCTGTGAATACAATATGACCACAAGCTGCACCAGGTGATGCTGCAAGTGCTTGAGCAATTGGCTCAGCTGCTTTCAATGCTTTTTGATCAAATTGTGGATGAAGAAGTGAATCCAATGATTTTGGATCAATTTGCATCAATGCTTCTTTTTCGGTAATCATACCTTCATCAACTAAATCACATGCAATTTTAATTGCTGCCCTAGCTGTTCTTTTACCATTTCTGGTTTGAAGCATATAGAGGTGTTTATCCTCAATTGTGAATTCCATATCTTGCATGTCTCTGTAATGATTTTCCAAAGTATTGCAAATTTTTTGGAATTGCTCATAAACTTCTGGCATTACTTCTGCCATTTTTGCAATTGGCATTGGAGTTCTAACACCGGCAACAACGTCTTCACCTTGAGCGTTCATTAAGAACTCACCCATAAGTTTCTTTTCGCCAGTTGCTGGGTCTCTTGTGAATGCAACACCAGTTCCTGATGTTTCGCCCATGTTACCAAAAGCCATCATTTGAACGTTAACAGCTGTTCCCCAACTATAAGGAATGTCGTTTTGCATTCTGTAATAATTTGCTCTTGGGTTGTCCCATGAACGGAACACCGCTTTGATTGCCCCGAACAATTGTTCTTTAGGGTCATCTGGGAATGCTACGCCAATCTTATCTTTGTATTCGGCTTTGAACTCGTTTGCAAGTTCTTTTAAATCTTCGGCTGTAAGTTCAATATCTTGAGTTACACCCTTTTTCTCCTTCATTTCATCGATAAGTTGTTCGAAGTATTTTTTCCCAACTTCCATAACTACATCTGAATACATTTGAATGAATCTTCTGTAGCAGTCCCAAGCCCATCTTGGATTACCAGATTTTTTGGCAATAACTTCAACAACTTTTTCGTTTAATCCTAGGTTAAGAATTGTGTCCATCATTCCTGGCATTGATGCTCTTGCACCAGAACGAACAGAAACTAAAAGTGGATTTTCATTGTCACCAAATTTTTTGCCGGTAATCTTTTCCATTTTGCCAATGTATTCCATTATTTCGGCTTGGATTTCAGCGTTTATCTGACGGCCGTCTTCATAATACTGTGTACAAGCCTCAGTTGAAATTGTGAAACCTTGAGGAACAGGCAATCCCAGTTTTGTCATTTCTGCAAGGTTAGCACCTTTTCCACCGAGAAGTTCACGCATTGTGGCGTCACCCTCAGTAAACAAATAAACGTATTTTTTGCTCATTTTTATCTCCTTTGAAAAAAATACGCATATATTCTACACAAAAATAAAAAAAATAGCAAGGAAAAAACATAATATGTTTCAAATTTGCTATTTTAATTTATACCATTGTTGTAAAAATTATATGTGTTTTTTCAAGGTCAGTATATTTTTGCCGTTTTTCCTATCGTAAACAACACTGTCCATTATATTTTTAACAATTAATATACCAAGACCGCCCACCTTATTTTTATTAACATCTGTATTGAGTTCCTTACCAACATTGACAGTTGGATTGAATTCCTTGCCCTTGTCTATTATTGTGAAAACAACATCTCTGGTATCATAGTCATACAATAATCTTAAATATATTGTTCCAATTGCGTTGTCGTATGAATATTTAACAATATTTGATACCAATTCATCAATAACTATTGAAAAATCATTTTTCAACTTATCATCTGCTTTTATAACATCACAATATTCATTAACAAGTTCAATAGATTTTTGCACACTCTCCTTTGTGCTATTGAGGGTTTTTTCTTTAATATACATCTTATTGCCTTGGTATTTGAGAGTAAGTAGTGTTATATCATCACTTTGCTCTGTGCCGTTCGAAAACTTTTCGATGCTATCCATTAAATCTAAATGCTGTTCAAGTAGGCACGAAAACTCTTTTGAATTATAAAAATCCAGTAAACGTTTTCCACCATATAGTTCTCCACCATCATTTTTTGCTTCCGTTATTCCATCGGTATATAATATCATTGAGTCATTTTTATTCAGTCTTACTGTTTCATCAATAACCGGCAAATCATCAGTGCAACCAAGCAAAAACCCAGGATTACATTTAAGATAAGAATAACACGAGTTTTTACCAACAATTGGTGGAGTGTGCCCCGCATTTGAATATATAACATTACCATTTTTTGTGTTCAAAATTGCAAAAAAACATGTAATAAACATTGAATCGTCATTACCAACATGGAGAAGTTTGTTAACTTCTTTTAATATTTGACTTGGTGTTTTGTCAATTTTGATACAATCTCTAAAACTTGTTATTGCACGCATCATAAACATTGCTGATGGAATACCCTTGCCAGAAACATCACCTACCAAATATGCTATATGACTTTCATCAACATTAAAATAATAGTAAAAATCGCCACCAACCTCTTTCGCTGGTTTCAAATCAGCTAATATTTCAACATCTTCTGTTGCAACAAAATCTTCTGGCAGTGTTGACATTTGAATATTCCTTGCAACGTTTAATTCTGTGTTTAACCTCTCTTGCTTACTATTAACTTTTATTTCATCCATAAATAGTGTGTATGTTCGTTTATTGAGCGAGTTAGATATGAAGAACAAAATGCTTATAAATGCCAACCTCGATAAATAGTAGAACATGAACACCCTAAGATATCTGTTTATACCAATACTCATAAGGTCTTTCATCATAATATACCTATCATAAGGGGTGTCTGGTTCAACAATGTTTCCATCAACAACAACACCATTTCCGAGAAGTCCTGGGTCATATTCTCCAAAAAACATTCCAAGATAGATGCAAATCAGCATTGAAATTATCGTAAAAAAGTATATTTTTTTGCATAACTTTGGATTGTAATAATGATTTGTTAAAACAATACAAAGCGCCCAACCAATTATTCCATGTTTTGGAAGTAACACGTTTATAAAAGCAACAACAAACATAAATGAATACAAAACAAAATTTTTAAATCTTGTTTTTTTTATTCTTTCAGTTTTTATATAAAAAAGCGGTGAAAATAAAACAATAATTGCTATTGGCATTGTTATGGATAGTATTAGATGCATTCTTTGAGTTGTTACAAAAAGCCCAAACAAAACTCCTATCCACATTATAAACAACAAAAAACCACCAAATGCACAAGCATATGACATTTGTTTATTTGCATCATATTCATTTTTTAGATAAATTTCGTAGTATTCGTTGTTATTATTTGCCATTAAATCTCCAATTTTAAATCATCATATTTTTTAAGAAGTTTTAACAATCTTTCCCTGCAACCATGTAATCTTTTTTCATTTTGTGGCTCGTTTGTTCTATTCCACCACATCATATGAATATATGAAACAAGTTTTATTTTATCAAATATAGATTGGTCTTCCCTACCAAAATATTTGATAATTATTTGATTAAATAATTTTTTTGTAAAATCAGAAGACACTCCCAAAAATCTTTCACAATTACCAGGGTCATCTTCATCAAATGCAATATATGGAGCGTATATTGCAGCAAGTTCAAAAATTGGATGCCCAACAGAAAGAGTGTCCATATCAATTAACAAAAGTTCATCTTTTTGAACCATAATGTTCTTAAAGTGACAATCTCCATGAACAAATGTTTTTCTTTCTGGAATTGTCTGCAACAGTGCATAAAGCTTATTGTAATCTTCGGTTTCTAAGAATTCTTTAATTAACTCTAATTTCTCAAAATAGAACTCTTTTATATTCCTAAGTTGAGACGGGTCATCACACTCTGTTGTATTTATTTTTTTTAGTAGACCAACATATTTATCGGTCAATTCATCAAATTTGTCTGGGTTTTTTAGGTATGTGTTTTTCAATGAGTCACAATCAAGCATTTCAAATCTAACGCCAAGCTTATTATCAACCTTAACAATATCAAAGGATATTGCGGTTGGAATTCCAAGAACAAATGCTTTTTTTGCTAAATTTAATTCTCTTTGAATCTGGTTTTCATCGCTCGTTCTGTTAAAAACTTTTATTATTGTGTCTTTATCTATTCTGTAAACGGTTGAAAAATAACCCTCTCCAACAATTTCTGCGCCAGCAACGTACATTCTTTTATATGCTTTTTTAACATCCATAATGTTAGTAAAACCTGTCATTGACAAAATATCATAAACATCCATATTTGCTTCGGTTATGTGAACATCATTATATGCTTGCTTAAGTTTTAGAACAATCCTTAGCCCCGCACTAGATATATAATTCAATTTAGCAAAATTTAATATAAGTGTTGTGAATTCTTTGTCCAATAATGTGCTTTCAACATCTTTCCAAATATTGTCTGCATTATATGAATTTAATTCACCCTCAAAAAATAATTCCAGTTTAGAATCAATTAATGTGTTTTCCATAAATGGCTCCCCTTACTTTTTATCAATTGCTTTTATAATAACATAAAAAATTTTTTTTAACAAATTATTAGGGCAATTAATTTTACGGGATGATTATTAATAAAAAAATTCTCATACAAAAATGAGAATTTGTTGATATTATAATTCAATGGTTGATGAACTATTTGTTTTGTTATTTCTGTGGGTTGAAGAAAATATGTCATTAGTTATGTAGCAATACTTCTTAACCTTATTAAACAAAATATCATCAGTATGCACTGGAATGTTGTAGTTTTCGTCCACATTATCAATTGTTTTAAATATTTCATCCCTATCACAATAATCATACTCATAATCCATTGATTTCATGTGGTGATTTTTATAAAATTTTGATGTTAATTCCCATGCGTTATCATAACCTCTTGGAGTAAAGACGCCTGAAATATATTTTGCACCATTTCTTGCACAAAAATATTCCATTGCATTAAACATAATTGAACCAACGCCCTTACCTAAAAAATCTCCATCGGTAACGGCAATTCTTTTTATTTTGCAAGTGTCACCAACAATTTCAAAATTACAATAGCCAACTTTTCTATTTCTGCATCCAGCAACAACAAAATAATCATTTGAATGATTATCATTTTTAAGTATGCAACACTCAATCTCTCTTCCATCTTTTAATGTAAATTTTCTAAAAGTATACATGTCCAGTATTATATGCTAAAATAAAGTGTATGTCAATAAAAAGTTTTAATATTTATACCAAACCTGCCATAAGGTCGATGTTTTTTCTGGTGTAAGCGGAGGGAATTACTCCGGTGAACGCTGTTCACCTTTCATGCCTGGTGCTAAAAAACTTGCCACCGGCAACTTTTTTTAACGCACGCGTTCAATTCCCTCAGTTGATTTATTGTAAATTGTATAATACCGCTGAATTTTGACTCGCAGAATTTTTCTTCGCACGAGAGTACCGACCACGAACAACAGTGAGTGCGTTTGGTCGGTAAGAAAAAAACACGACCGTTACGGGCTTACGGTTTACGATAGTAAACCTGCCATAAGGTCGATGTTTTTTTCTGGTGGAAGCGGAGGGAATTGAACCCTCGTCCAAGAAATGCCATAAAATCTTTCTACACGTTTAGTTTATGATTAATTTCAGGCTTTATTGTTCATAAACAAACAATTAAAACCCAATCCTAATTTATAAGATTAATCCTCAAGGAATTGAATTAAAATTTGTGTCGGTAAATAAAAGTTTAGAGCACCCAACACATTCCTCTAAACTTGCTATTTGCTTAACTATTAAGCAGCCATAGCAAGGCTATTTCTATTGTTTGCGTTTATTCGCTTGACCTTTTTTTAGGTGGCACTGGTCAAACCACCACGTGCTTTTATTTTTGTTGCTATTCCCTGTCGAAGCCATGTCGCCCCCAAAGTGCAAACAATTATATTTTACACTTATATTTTATTTTGTCAATAGTAACTACTTAAGAGCCTTTAACTGCTCCACAACAATTTGAACTTGTCTATTGTTGTCTTCAAATTTTTTTAACAACTTAACATACACCTCGGAATTTGGCGAAATATTTAGTTTTTTTAATTTATCCAAATCTTTACATAACTTATTATACTCTTTTGCAAGTAAATTCAAACGCATTGTTAATTCAACTAGTTTTGATTGTTCCTGTGTCATTTTCATATAATATTCTCCAAATCAATTTTATAATAAATCTGATAGTTTTTTAAGTTCAATTATCTCATTAATCAATGGTGTGTAAAAAGGCATATATTTTTTAACTGCATCAAAATCTTTTGATTTATACCTAAAAACTAAATGATGCCTACAATCACACATATGGTGAACAACAACCTTATCATATCTCTTATGTGGTACATGAATTGAATTGAATTTTCTATTAAGCATTTTTTTATACGTTACACAAAAATTTAATGCATCTTGGTCTAAAAATGTCATTTTTCTATTCTTACACAAATCTCTCGTTTTTTGCAAAAAGCCTGTTTCTTTTATCTTTTTCATATTCATTAGTAGCATACCACTATTAAAATATGTTTTATGCAGTTTTAATCCAAAAATAAAAACATCTCTAACAACTCCAAGTTCATACTCTTCAATATCTTGATTATATAGCTCTGCTATATCATTATTAATTACTGTGTCGACATCTAAATATATGATTTTATCTGGAAAATCATAATAATCGGCAAAAATACGAAGAAGCGCATATGGGGTGAACCTGTCTAAATTGTTTTTTGATTCAAATATGTTGTTTTTATATATATTAGTAACGTCTTTACGAATAACCATATTCTGTGGATTATATTTTTTAATTAAACCGTCAAGAAATTCCGCTTGTTTTTCATTAATTGGAACATACTTCGAATTTTCGTCACTTAAATCCATTGTTACAATATAAACTGTAATTGGCTCGCTTGCTGTTTTTGCAATACTCAGTGCAGATATCATTATCATATCAAACACCTTTTTATTACCAGCATAAAAAATATTTATCATTATAAGTTTCCTTTATTGTTACTATTTTGCTTGAGGTGGCCTTTTAACATTTTGCACAGCATTTGTTGGTTGGCCTGCTGGTTGTTGCGTAACCTGTTGTCCACCACGTGGATTAACACCTTGTGGATTAGTTGTTACAGGGTTATAGTTTTGTTGCCCCATACGTTGTTGAATAACATATGTTGGTGGTGCGAAACTATCTATTGAATGTTTATCCAAAAGAAGTTTTAATTCTCTGTGTAAATCTCTTTGAACTTGGTACAAATCCTCTTCATAACATGTTGCACTAAATAATAGTTCTGTTGCAACATCAGTCACATTAACAATTCCTTTGTATATAATATCCTCTTTAATTGCGGGAATTTTTTCCCTTATTTCTGAAAGTTGATTTATAATTAAGTTTTCAACATTCTCCAATTGAACAGATGAAGAAATGTTAATATAACAATTAGCCATTGAAAGCAATTTTGTTTGATTAATAACGCTTTTTATTTCGCTATTGTTGATTATTTTGATATTACCACCTATGTCTTGAAGTTCTGTTGTTCTTATGCCAATATCAACAATCTTACCTCTCCAACCATCAATAACAACAATATCACCAACAACATACTTCCCTTCAAGAACAATAAATATTCCTGCAAGTATATCTGCAATTAAGCTTTGAGCACCAAGCCCGATAACCAATGCAACAATTCCAGCACCAGCAAGTAGAGTTGTTGTGTTAACTCCCCATACGGTTAAAATCCATAGAATTGCAATTATTATAACAACCCATTTTAACAAGCTATTAATCAACTTAATAACCGTTTTACCCTTATCTGTTAAACCAAAGCTAATTTTAGACAATAACGCCAAAATAAAGTTGATAACACAAGCCAAAACAATTATTTGAATTGAAATAATGATTGTTGGAACAAAATGCAGAATTGTGTTTACTATTTGATTACCCGTGTAATCAACTGCAAAGAAATTTGCAATATCCTCTCTAAATAGGTAGGCAACAACAGTTGCTCCAACCATCAACGCAAAAAACATATAGTGAAATACATTCCTTGCAACTCCATATTTAATTTTTCTTCCTTCCATATAATTTTCCTCCTATAATTATATACCAGATAGGTTAACGCTTTCCTGCGTATAAATTAAATAATATGTATTCCCACTGAATACCATTTTTTTATCTGTTTCAAACACTTCCCCATATAAGGGTAACATGTAAATATTAATATTTACTAGCGATGACAGGCCAAGTGATGATCTTTCAAAAGCCGGATACATAGATGATTTCTGTGGGTGCATATATGTTAAAAATGTTCCATCATCAGCCGTTATCTCTATGTATAGATAATCAAAATCAAAATCGTTATAGTCAACTGTTATATTGATGTAGTCAGAACCTGAAGATGGTGTAAAGGCAAGGCTGTTGATGTATGTAAACTCATATGTATGCTCATGGCATCTATCAACAATTTCGCCATCTTTTATTACCAGCAACACATAATTGGAATCTGGTAATAAATTGAAACAACCACTAGGCGTTATATATGTGTTAAACGTGTGTGTAGTTGTTTTATTTGTTACCGAAACACTATGAAAACCTAAATCATTTGCAGAAAGTGAATCAATGTATGTCTCATTGTCACACCCCTGTTTAACAAGTATTAGTGAATATTCTTTAAGATTGTCATCATCGTTATCTATTTTAATGGTATATGTTATATCTTTATATGAAACAGTTGTTGCCTCACTTGAATATGACACCGATGCCTGCTGAGTTGCTGGCTGAGTTTGGTTAAATATGTAACCTACAATCGAAATATTAAACGCAGGTTCAATAACCAATGCTACAGCAGTAACAAAAACCAGACTATGAATAAGAAACTGAAGATGAGTGTTTTTCTTTTTAACAAATATATCACCCCTCTCTTTTGTTTCGTTATTTGTGTGTGTGTGGTCATTTGTTAACAAAACATTATTGTTTTCATTGCAGCATGAATTAAACTCATCAAAAGATGCGTTGTTAAACTCGCTGTAATTATCGTTTTTGTTCATAAGCAACTCTCACAAAACAAATTTTTAACACTGCAAATATTACTGTCTTTAATATTATAACACACTTTTAATGTTATCAAAAATGATTTCAAATATTTATAATTTTTTTTTGTAACATCATTAAAAAGGTTTTGAAGCATAAAATTTTATAAAAAAACAAGCCCCGAGGGACTTGTTTTTTAACCTTAATTATTCTGCATCTGTATTATCAGTATCATTGTTTGCTTTAATTTCTTCAATTTTGTCTGTACATTCTTTTATATCAGCTTTAATATCTTCATTTGTTGCAACAAGAGTTTTGTATGCTGTTTCAAGAATTGGATATCTTTCTTCATTAGCCTTCATTACTTCTTCGCAATGTTGAACAGATAATCTTAATCCTTCTAGTAAATCCAAATCTTCTGCAAGCTTCTTTGCTTTTTCTTCATCAATATCAACATAATTGTTAACACCATAAAGAACAACTTTTTGTTTTGCAACAAGTGCTTCTTTTCTACGAAGTTTAACATTATCACGTTCGAGGGTTTTATGTATTTTATATAAAGGAATAAAGTCTTTTTTAACAACTTTTAATTCTTTTTCATTTGCTTTTAATCTTTCTCTTAAAACTTCAAGTCTTGCTTCGTATTCTTCCAATGAAAGTGCTGGAGCAGTTACAGTTTCGGCATTTTCTTTTTCGGCAAGTTGTCTTTCAAGTTCTGCAATTCTTTCGTTTGCTTCATTATCTTTTTCTGTTTCTGCTTCTTTTAATCTGTTTTCGTATTCTTCTTTTTGACGAGCAAGTGCTTCTTCAAGTTCTTTAATTCTTCTATCTGCTTCATCTTCTTCAATTTCTGCAGGTTCTTCTTTTACTTCTTCTTGTTCTTCAACAACTTCTTCTTCGTTTGCTTCTTCAGCATTATCGGTTTCTTCGTCTTCATCAAGAATTTTGTTGATTAAATCTTCAATGTCGTCATCTTCTTCATTGACTTCTGCTTCCTCAGCCTCAGCAGGTTCTTCTTTTACTTCTTCATCATCAACAAAGATATCATCAATATTGATTTCATCTTGGTCATCTTCTTTTGCTGCTTTTTCTGCAAGTCTTTCCTCAATTTTTCTTTGTTTTTCTTTGATGAATAGGTCTTCTTCTTGTTCAAGCTCATCAAAATTAGTGCCTTGACCTAAAGCTTCCTCTTCTGCTCTTGCTTTGTCAAGGTCAACATCTTGAACATCTTTTTGCCCAACTACTGGTTCTTGCTTTGTGTAGTCATTAGCAATAAGTTTTTGTGGTTCATAATTTTGATATGTTATTTGGCTGTTATCGTAATAGTTGTTGTTTGTGTTTGCGTTTTGTTCGCCATTTCCATGAGGCTCAATAATTAATAGAATTAAACTAACAAGACCCCAAACAATGAATGCTCCAACAGCAACAATTCCAAGAACCACAAGAATGTACTTTAATACATCTAAAATCATAACATCTAAAATCATATGCATCTTCTCCTTATTTGAATATCGCAATTATTCTAACACATAATTAAATAAATTACAATACCTAATTCTATATTTTTTATTATTTTTTAGTAAAATTTGCAAAAAATACTATTTTTTTTAGAAAATTATTGTTTTTTTTGATAATTTTTATTAATTTTTCATAAAAGTTAAGGAAACCGTGCCATAACGTTTAATGTCATAAATATTGAATTCTGTTTCAATTTTAAGCTCGTTTGGATGCTCACACACAATTATTCCGTCATCTGACAATAATTTGTTTTCATGTATAATATTTAATACATCGCCATAATATCCACTGGCATATGGTGGATCGATTAATATTAAATCAAATTTAACATCTATGCTATTAAGTGCAGTTTTATAATCCATATTCAGAACTCTGTATTTGCCATCAATTCCGGTAAGGTTTTGCTTTGTTAGTTTTATGCTTCTAGCATCTTTATCAACAAAATATACCTTGTCCGCACCATGACTAATTGCTTCAATACCAAGAGCACCACTTCCACAGAATAAATCCAAAACCACCTTCCCCGGAATAAAAAACTGTAACTTTGTAAATAGCGCCTGTTTTACCTTATCTCCAGTTGGTCTAATATTGTTTGAAACCGGCGATTTAAGCACTTTACCCCCATACTTTCCTGATATAACCCTCATGTTTTGTATTATACAATATCTATTCTAAATAATCAAACTTTTTGTTCGCGATTTGCCAAAATTTGTTAGCACTTCATAGTTAGATGTTCCTGCCCAATTTGCAATTTTTTCAGCATCGAACAAAACTTTAACAGTATCCCCAACCACAGCACTTGTTTTAGATATATCCACTATAATACTATCCATGCACACTTTTGCAATTATTCTACACTTAGTATTATTTACCAAAACATATCCCTTATTAGATATCCTTTGGGGCAAGCCATCAGCATAACCAAATGGGACAATTGCAATTGTTCTATTCTTTTTTAGCACATTTGAACCATAGCCAACATTCTCTCCATGATTGCATTTTACAATTTTAATTATTCGTGATGTAATTTCCATAACCGGCTTTACGCATTCATTGCCATAACCATACAAGAAATAACCAACTCTAACAAAATCAACATAACTTGGTATGAAATTGTTAATACAATAACTCCCTCCAATGTGAACAAGCACTTTTCTGTTCGTTTGGTTGACATATTTTTCAAATTCTAATAATTGATTTATATTATGATTATCTTTTTTATCACCATCAAACATATGTGTGAAAATGCCAACCAAAACAATGCTGTTATTAATTCTTATTTCATCCAAAATTGCTTTATATTCTTCGACCGTTTTTACGCCAATTCTATTCATTCCTGTATTTATTGCAATGTGTATGTATGCTTTCTTTTTTAACAATTTACATATTTTACTAATGGTGTGTATGTCCTCTATGTTATCAACTGTAATATGAATTCTATTTTTTATTAATTGATAATAATTTTCACTTTTGCCAATAACAAGAATTTTCTTTTTATGGTTAAGAATTTCGCTTAGTTCTATTGCTTCATTAAAAGTTGCAACACCAAACCAATCACAGTATTTTTCTAAAATAGTAGCTATATCTCGCATGCCATGCCCATACGCATTGGCCTTAACTATAGCCATAACCCTCTTACATTTTGATACACAAAACAAATAATTATTTACTAAAGCATCTTTTTTGATTATTTTAACATTGAGCATAATATTATATTATTATAATGATATGTTTTTTGACACAAAAAATGCAGGCGGAATGCCTGCATTTAATGTTTATTGTTTAACAATTAGTCAACAGTTGCAACATTAATTAATGTTGGGTAATATCCAGTGTTTGTGAAGTTCCATACAGAATTACCAAAACTTGCTTTTTCTCTGAATACTGCATAGTCATCTTTACCCTTGCAATCTTCTTCTGTGGCATCAATCCAACCATCTTTTCCTTGGAAGATTGAGTTAACCTGAACTTCTGCCTTACCGTAATTAATTATTATACATCTTTGAAGTGTTCCATGAGATACATCACTACCAAACCAACTCTTAACCGTTGTTGTTAAGCCATTCCATCTGAATGGAGTTTCGGTTTCAGCATACTTGGTTCCTTCTCCAGCAAATGTTGCAGAACTAAAGCATCTGTCAACTTCACTGTCTTTTGCAAGAACACCAACAAGACCAGAAACAACGCTTGAACCATTTTCGCCTTGAAGTGTGCTTAATGTGTAGCAGTTTTCAACCTTACCAAAGTTTCTTGCAACCAAGCCAGCAACATATACACCACGTAATGTTCCTTCACTATATGATGATGCCAAAGCTCCGTTATTTACTGCAATTATACCGCCAATGTTGGCAGCTTTTAATGTGCCGGCTGTGTATAATGAACCAATAACATCTGTGTTTGCAGAAACATATGAAACAACACCGCCAACGAATGCATCTGTGTTATACATATTTACAAATATATTTGCTTTTGAATAGCATTTATCAATTGTTATTTTCTCGTTTGTTGTGTAACCAACAACGCCACCAACATACATAACACCTTCGTTATTTGTATCTAAATTAAATCCATTAACTCCAACATTTGTTAAACTTTTTGTTGTTGTTCCAACTGCACCACCAATGTTAAAGTTTGCTTTAACAATTCTTGATGTATCAATTTCAAGTTGAATGTTATTAACACGACAACCAGAAATAGTACCTTCGTTGTAACCAACAATTGTTCCATAGTTAACAACTGCCTCTTTTGGATTGATTATTACAGATTTAACAGAATCTGCAACAACATTACAGTTAATAATGTTACCTTTATTCTGTGCTGAAATAACGCCTACGCTGGTTGACTTTGTTTTATATTCAACCAAGTTTTTAACTGTGATTCCTTCAAGTGTTGCACCATTTAAAAGGTTCGTTGCAACAACTGCTGAATTTGATAATTCATTTGCAAGATGATTAACTGTTACATCTTCAAATGTTATTCCGTTTATTTTTGTGTTACCAGAAATGTATCCGAAGAAACTTGTGTTGTCGTCATCTAGAACAAAGTTTTTAATAACACAACTTACACCAGGTTCAACAATAATTCCTGCAAGCATTGGTGTTCCCAATTGTTTTCCAACAGATTCCCAATGTCTTCCTTGTAGGTCATATACCCTATCGCTATCAACAATAAATACAGAATTGTTAGTTGTTCCCCTAATTGTATCTAAGAATTCAATAAGAGATTTATCTAGTAATGTGATTTCCTTTTTCATACCTTTAATGTAAACATTTTCGTATGTTCCAAGATAGTTGAGGTTTGCATATTCTGTTTCAATTTTGTTCCATACTGTTTCAAAATTGTAATTAGCATAAGTTGTTTTGCTTAAAAGTGCATCTTTTGTAACCGATTGTAATTGTGCTGCAACTGTTGCATTAATTAAGTTGGCACCTGTTGCAACAGCAGTTAAATTAACCTCGTCTGCACATGCAAAATAGATATCTTCATATTTGTTGTAGAATAATGCATTACTATTATTGTTCTCTGCATTATTACCTACAACCGCACCAATGTTTGCATTTCCTTGAGTACTTTCTATAACCGAATAACATTTAACAATTGCTGAAGCAAAATACTCTTCGTTATCATACAATGACTCATTTTTTCCAACAATACCACCAAGTGAAATATTTGCTTCATTTGCTGTTAATTCGGTTATTAAAGCTCTTGAATTAAGAATAACGCTTGAATGGTTGTAACCAGCAAGACCGCCTGCATTACCCTTAGCCGTAATACTGCCTCTTACTGAACACATATTAATATATGCTGCGGAAGAATCCCAATCATTTGCACCAACAAGTAAACCAGTGTTGCTGTTTGTTTTTTCATTATTAACTGCACCGGTTACTTCAACCTTACCAATTAATCCATTATTAACACCACAAACAGCACCAACATTGGTAAACTCACCCGTTATGTTAACATTAAGAAGTTTAACATTTTCAACAGAACCACTGTGTGTTACTTTTCCAAATAAGCCACCATTTTCTGTGCTGTTAACTTTTAAGTGATGAATTGCGTGCCCATTTCCATCTAAATGACCACTAAACTCTGCGAGTGGTGACCAAACACCATTATTATATGTTAATAAGTCAATATCATTAATTAATCTATAATACTTACTGTCTGTGAATAAAGAATCTGTTCCAATTCTTGCTAAATCACTTGCAGTTGAAAGTACATATGGACTGTTAAGTTCCCCATCCCCAACGTAAACCTGAAGAACAAAAGGTCCAAAATGTGGATTTGAAGTGGTTATTGTTACTGTTGTGAAACCACCACCAACACCTGTGAACATTTTTGTGTCTTTGTCATAGCTTAAAACCGAACTATTATCGCCAGAAACAGTTAAAGTTGTTCCTCTTGATGGTTTTGTCCATTTAATTGGCAATTCAAAAACATCGCCCTTATTCATGTAATAAGACTCATCTGTTGCCATTGTTAATGAAATTGTTTCATCATTTTGTGCTAGGTAATAAACAGTGAAACCCAAGAATAACAATGTTACTATTACAACAACATATACTAAAAACTTCTTCATATACACCTCTATAAAAATTGTTTTCCTTGAGATTATACACCAACATATTAGCATTGTCAATATCTAATATTAATAAATAAGCATATATTTATCATTTTTATCTTAATATTGTTGACATTATTTTCAAAATTAATGTATACTCTATTATGATAAGGAGATAAGATAGTTATGGCAAAGAACAATTATAACAAATTATTTAATTTAATTGCATTTGTTGGTCTTGTTTGCGTTGCTGTTGTTTTAATTCTTCAAAGAATCTTCAATGCAAACGCAGGCTTGGTTGGTGCTCTTAGCATCATTGGCTCATGCATAGCATATTTTGTTACAGCAGTTTCTGCGTTCTTCTATGTTAGAACAAAACGCAATGTTTGGTGGTATATTGCATACACCATTGCTGTTGTTTTAATTGTTGTCTTCATTATTTTAAGATAACAAAAACCAATTGCAATTAAACATTAAGCACTCTAAATGAGTGCTTTTTTATTATATAAAACAATCCAGACGTCTTGCATTTATATCTCATAAAAGCCACCAAACGTGCTGAATCCCCTTCTTGAAATAATCATTTTTGCCACATCAATATCGACAGAATTAAATTTTACAGATATACCACAAGATACGTTTATATATCTTGGTGTGTTTATCACTAAGCACCAAACATTGTATGATCTTAAAATTGATGCAAAGTTTAACGTTTCCGTCCTTGACCTAAAAGTTGCAATAACCATAAATACCCCCTCTTATGCACAAATTCCCATATATTTCATATCATTTTATTAAAAGGGAGATTAAAAAGTTAATATGATATACCTAGATAACTCTGCAAGCACATATATTAAACCTAAAGAGGTTATTAAAGCCGTTATGGTTGCAACATCAAAATACACAGCAAACCCAGGGCGAAGTGGCCATAGCTTAAGCATGCTTGCTGGTGAAAAGGTGTATGAAGTTAGAGAAAAAATCTGTGGGTTTCTTAATTGTGACAAACCGGAAAATGTTATATTTACACAAAGTTGTACTGAAGCTCTTAACATTGCCGTTTTAGGTACTGCACTAAAAGGGGGACATATTATTTGCTCGTGTAACGACCATAATTCACTTGTAAGACCAATTTTTGAACTTGAAAAGCAAGGCCTAGTTGAAGTTACTGTTGTTAATCCCCAGAAACAAGAACTATTAACGGCAAACGATATTGAGCCATACATTAAAGAAAACACATATTTAATTGCGGTTAATCATGTTAGTAACGTTAATGGCGACATGGCAGACATACACTCAATTGGTGAACTTTGCGCTAAAAAATGTATATTGTTTTTGGTTGATTGTGCACAAAGTGCCGGTCACGTTAAAATTGACATGCAAAAAGACCATATTGATATGCTTGCACTTGCACCACATAAAGCACTTTATTCTCTGCAAGGAGTTGGAGTTTTTGCTTTTAGTGTGCGAGCCAATCCAAAGCCAATAAAATACGGTGGAACTGGCACGGATTCATTAAATGTTTATCAACCAAAAGATTATCCCGAGTGTTTGGAAAGTGGTACGCTTTCAACACCAAATATAATAGCACTTGGTGCTGGGTTTAGTTGGACAACCAATAATTTTGACAAAATCAATAAAAAAATTGATGACCTAGCAACATATTTACTCTTTGAGCTTGATAAAATAGAAAATATTATAACATACACCAGCCCAGAAAATGTTATGTTTGGCGTTATTGCTTTTAATATAAAAGGGGCAGACTCCCAAGAAGTTGCCGACATTCTGTCAGAAAAATATGGAATTTGTGTTCGTGCTGGACTTCATTGTGCAGGTCTAAAGCATAAAGCACTAAATACTATTGAAACAGGAGTTGTTCGTGTTTCAATTTGCTATTACAACACATATACAGAATGTGAAACGTTTGTAAATGCCATTAAAAGAATTGCAACACTTTTTTTAACCAAAAATGATAGTTAATCTTTTTTGACTATAATTAAAAAGATAGGAAAATATTTTCCTATCTTATAAATAACTCGTACCGTTTATTAAGTTAAATGATGTCTTAATTCTAATAATATCCATCCAAAACAGCATCAAGATTAACTTGATTCATGCGGTTTCTTGGGCAAAGCTCAATAACTGGTAGCTTGTGACCGCATAGTTTTTCTTGTTGTTTTTTATATTCTGTGATTCTTTCTGGTGGTTCTCCCCGACCATTTTTAACATAGAATATGGCTTGAACGTCAATATTTTTTGAATCTAGTATTATTTCATTAATTGTGTCAACTCCAATTTCAAAAATTGCCTCAGGTGGAAGTATTTTTGTTCCTCTGCAATATATTTCTGAGTTACCCCTTTCAAAACATCTATAGACCTTTGAATGATTAAAATGCCTTAAAAGTGCACAATCTCCATCAATATACTCGGTTGAAAGCATGTCATCATATGCCATTCCAACAATTGAGCCAGGCTTTGGTTTTGCAATTATACCAACTAGCCCCTGTGGATGAGAATAAAGATTGTAGTAACTTTGTGATGTGTCAAACAATCTTGTTTTTTTATCACAAACATATGAGAAACAAAGACCCTGTTGATTTTCGTTATAGTGTTTAAACTTTGGACTCATTTGGCCATGAGGCATAGTTTTATAATCAACATGTGCAAGAAGCGAATATTCACCATTTGGAGAATAATTTTCAATGTTTGACAATTTTTTAATCCACAGCTTTTCAACTATTAATGCAATTTCATCTTCAACTTCAAAAACGCTTTTTGCAAGTTTTGATATTGCTTTATAGTATTTGTCATTAACCCTATACCAACTTCCATTTTGAACGTAAACTTCTTTTTTTATATGTTCCATGCTTCTATCATAGTAAACAGGTTTTCCATCATCACCCTTTTCAACGCATAGTTCATATAGTTGATGAAATCTCTTATCAACTAATTTATAATACTCTTCGATGGGTTTTTTTGAAAGTTTGTTGAACACTTCTTTATCGTGCTTAATGATATATTTTATATCTTCCCTAATATCTCGAAAACACTCAAATAAATCACAGAGTGCGTTGCGCTCTATAAGATTATTAATTGGAGATTTTTCCTCAACCCATTCCTGTTCAAATACTCTTTTACTCATAATTATATATTACCCCACAAACTCTCATTAGTCAATACTAAAAATTAAAACGTGAATTCTGGAATTTCTTCATCTGGAAGAAGTGGCGATATGTCATTTACTAGCTCTTGTTCTATATCTTTAATGTTTCCATCTTTTTGATATGCCCCAACCATTTGGCTTCCACCACCGCCATACTTTTTAACAATTTCACCAACATTAACCAAGCCTTTACTACGCAAGCTAACATATATTTTTGATGGCTCTTTTTCAATTAAGATTGCACAAACCTCGGTTCCGCTAACATTTATGCCGTTATCTATAATTCCGAATGTGTCCTCAAAACTTGCTCCAATTTTTGTGAACAACTCATATGGAATTCGCATGGTTATAAATTTATCACCTTTATAGAATTTCATTGAAGACAATGCCTTTGAAAGCAAAATTGTTTTTGCTTTTGAATTATTCTTAAAATAATACTCTTTTATTGCTTCTGCATCAAAATCATATGCCAAAAGCTCGCTAACAACTTGAAATGTTCTCTTTGAAATTGCAAATGAAGTAAAACAATTTGTGTCAGTTATTATGCCTTGATATAATTGCTTTGCAATTTTATCATCCATACTATAGTGTGAACCTTTTGATATCAAATATATTAATTCTGCAGTGCTTGAAGCAAATTTTGAAACGTAATTATCATCTCCAAATTTTTCATTGGTTTCGTGATGGTCTATATTAATTACATGTGGAATCGACTCAACCAATGACTTATATTTACCTATTCTGTCTAAATTTGGACTATCTAAAACAATTGCTAAATCATACTTCCCGTAAGGGCTTTGGCAAATTGTTTCGTCTCTTAAAATCGGTCTGTATAGTTCACCAACCTCACCATCAATAAAAACATCAACAAATTTTATTCCAAAGTTTTGATTGATAATGTTTTTTAATGCAAACGAACTGCATAGTGCATCTGCATCTGGTGAAACGTGCGAAAAAATGGCAATTTTTTTCGAGGAATCTATATCGCTCGTTATTTTATTCATGTTACCTCCTAAATGTAACCATATTTTTACTATCGATTTTATATTATAGCACAAACTTCTAAAAATGTCAACATAACGCCACAACAAACCCAATCATTGAACAATTCTGCCTGTTTCTTTTTTTTATTTGCCCTTAAACAAAATTGTTCTTTTTATTAACTATTCCAAAGTGATTTCATCTACAATAAATGGCTAATATTCACACAAAAAAAACACCTCAAAAATGTAAATTTTTAAGGCGTTTTAATCTATTTTACAACAATGCTATTTTTTTGTCCACTTTGTATATTCAACGTTGTTAATTGTTTCTGAGGTAACTGTCACAGTGTAGTTTGTTGATATATATGTTGAACGATATGCGGTTATTCTATTGCTAATATATAACCCACCACTTGCTTTGGATATATAATTAATCAAATAACCACATGATGACTGCGATGAAATTGATTGTATAACTGAAGAGCTGTCAATATAAACGACATTAAGGTTTGAGCAACCAGAAAAAGCATTGTCTGAAATTGATGTAACACCACTACCAATAAATACTGTTGTTATTGCTTTTGAACCATAGAAGGCATATTTTTTAATTGTTGAAACTCCTGCTGGAATTGTTATTGTGCTAAGAACAGCATTTGATAAATATATGCCGGAGCCATATGCAAGTGGATTTGAATATTCATTTCCAAAATTAATTGCAAGCCACGTTGCCAGAGAGGTTATATTCACTTTTGTTATATGGTTACAATATCCAAACGCATCTCTTGCAATAGTGGTTAATGAATCTGAAACACTCACCGTTTGAAGCGAAGAACATCCATAAAATGCACCTCGATTAATGCTTGCTAAACCACTTGGGATTGCTACCGATTGCAAACTTGAGCAACCAACAAATACAAAGTCCTTTACTCTTGTTATTCCCGTTGGTAATGTTAAGTCTTGAACTTTTGTGTTGTTTAAATATAAGCTACCACCATAGAATAATGGATTAGAGTGTGGTTGCGTGGTAATATTAGAATAAATACTGTTGTCTGTTTCATAACCAAAAGCTGAACTGCACCAAGCTGACATGTCGCTTATGTAAACATTTTGTATGTTTGTGTCACCATTAAATGCCCCAACTCCAAAGGTTGTTAATGTTGTTGGAACACGAACATCCCTTAAATTTTTGTTATCTGCAAATGAGTATTTGCCAATACTTGTTATTCCGTCTGGAATGGTTATAGAAGTTAATCCCAGGCCATAGAAAACATATTGTTTAATTTGGGTTGCAGTTAATGCTGGAATATCTGTAATTTGTGCATTATTTAGATATAAATTGTGAGCACAATTTAGTGGGTTTGCAGTTCCGTTTTCAAATGATATTGCAACCCATTTGTTAATGTCGGTAATGTTAACTCTATTTAGTGAAGAACAATAACTAAAAGCGCCATTTTTAATTTGTGTTACACTACTTGGAATGTTTACTGTTGTTAAGGCTGAATCTCCGCCAAATGCATTCTCTTCAATTGTTGTAAGATTGTTTTTTAAGTCTAATATTGTTATATTTTTGCAATTATTGAAAGCTCCGGCTTCTATTTTTGTTATTGTGTCTGGGAATATTATTGATGAAGCACCACAGCCAGCAAATGAATACTTTTTAATTGTTGAAATACCGGGCAATTCAATTGATGTTTGTTGAATATTATTCAAGAACAGGTTATGTCCATTGAACAATGGATTTGATGTTGCTGACGCAAACGCAATGTTACACCAAGCGGTTATATCGCTGATGTAAACCCCATATGTATTTTTGCAGTTTGCAAATGCTTCGTTTCCAATTGTTGTAAGTGTTGTTGGAACATTAACCATATTAAGACCGGCACATCCATTAAATGCACTATCACCAATTGACGTTACATTGTTTAAAGATAAAACTTCTAGCGAGGTTAAATTATAGAATGTGTAATTCTTTATTTGAGTAATTGTGTTTGGAATTGTCAAATTAACAACAAGTGTTCCGTCGTTATATAATTTCTTTCCATAATACAATGGATTTGCACTTGCATTTGCAAAACTAATTGCACACCAAGACTGCAAACTTGGTGTTTGAACCGCCGTTATATCATAACATGAATAAAATGCTTCCGTGCCTATTGAAGTAACGCTTGATGGAATTAGTATGTTTGTTATTCCTCTACAATTGTAGAAGGCATATTTACTAATTGATGTTACTACATTTGTTAAAACAACGGTGCTTAGTTGTTGACCATCTTTCCATAATTTTCCATTTGAATGTGCAGGATTTGAAGATGATGTGGCAAAATCAATTTTGCTCCAAGCATCAACATCTGAAATATTAACCTTGGTTATGCCATTACAATTCTCAAATGCACTATTCCCAATTTGTGTGATTGTTGAAGGAATGGTGATTGTGTTAATGCTTCCACAGTTTCTGAAGGCGTATTGTTTTATTTGGCTAAAACTATCTGGAATAACGACTTCACTTATTGGATACGAGCTGCCATATAGATATAGAGCACCATTACTGCTTCCGGATCTGCTATACAAAGGATTCGCTGACGCACTTGCAAAACTATATTTGCACCATGTTTTGATGCTTTCTATGTAAACCTTTGGTGAATACGCTGCGTTATTGAAAGCATAATCTGCAATATAAACATTGTCGCTCATTATGGTTATGGTTGACAAAGAAGTGCAATCCCGAAATGCTTCACCGCCTATTGATGATACTGTTTTTGAAATATAAATACTTCTAAGACTAGGACAACTATAGAACGCCCTATAACCAATGCTCTTAACCATATTTGGCAAGGTTACTGATGTGATTTTTGAATTATTTTTGAATGCGTTGGCTGCTATGGCAGTTACTTTATAAAAGTTTTTGTTGTTAACAATATTTGCCGGAATTCTGAATTCGGTTTTGCCCGATCCGCTTGAACTTACCCCGGTTACAGTTGCCTCATAACTTGTGTCGTCATAACTAAATGTTAACCCGGTTGTATAACTATCTGCAAAATCATTTGAATCATCATGTATCGGATTAACTGGTTGTGTTGGGTCATCTTCGTTTATATCGATGATATTTCCTCCAACCAGCCTTATAACAAAGTTATACTTTGCACCAACAACATCAATTTCCGAATTTTCAACACTAAAAACGACTCTAAAAGTTAATTTATCGGTTGATGTTTCTGTTGCCTGTTGTAACACAATGCGCTTGCTACTTTCATAATCCTCACCATTTACCGTCATGTGCTTAACAATGTTTGTTAGTTCGCCAACCTTATCATTTAATGAAACACTAAGTGGATAGCTAAAATTTGTGTTCTCGATGGTTATTGTTGCAACAATGTCTGAACGCTCACCATCAAAGAAAAGTGAGTTGGACCATGTGCTAAGAGAACTAATTGTTGGTGCTTGTGTTTCAGTGTATGTAAGATTGCTTAATTCAACTTCGTTTTCAGAACCCTCAATTCTGCCAGTTATATTACATGCTGCTTCCGTGTTGGTTGAAAATGAAAATTTTCCATTAAGTTGATTTTTACCAGTGTCGGTTGGACCAATCGCAATAAAAACAATCATTCCTGCACTTACAGCAATGGCAAATATATAGAAAATAATTTTAGCTATTTTATTCACGATTTCCTCCTTGCGTAATTCCCCACATAATATTCTAGGTTTTAGTTTAACCTATTTTTTTATTTTTTACAACTAAAATAAACCCATTTTTTAATAATTTATAAATAAATATTTATACTGAGGTTTAATTTTTTGAAAATTTAACAATTTAAATTGGTTGATTCGCTTATTTTCTGCCAAAAAATCAGTATTTTTTTAATAAAAAAAGGAGAAAATATTAATTTTCTCCAATTTATTTTTTTTAATTTAATAATAATTTTTCAAAGTGATTTTTGATTTATTATTTTACCTGCTCATCACCCGTTTTGTTTGAAACAACACTGCTATTATTATTGTTAGTATTTTCTTTTTCTTTTCGTGTCATATACTCTTTTAGGCGTTCAGATAATTCCCTATCTGAATAGTTTGAAAGTAGCGCTTTTGCAATAATTTGATTATTTGCATTTTTTGAATTTATGTAATGCTCTGCAAGCGCAAGTGCAACCGAAGGGTCAACTTCTTTTTTTGATTTTACAAAATTTTTGTATTCTTTGTAAAGTTTATTTGCCGCCTCTTTTTCAAGCTTTTTACATTCCTGTTGATATTTTTCTTTTGTCTTTGGCAACAGTGCTAAGTTTGAAATAAAGTTTACTATTTTTGCTTTGTTGTGAATTAATAATGCGTCTTTACTTTCATTTAATTCTTCATCAATTTTTTTCTTTGCAACAAAACAATGTCCATCAACCTTTCTGAGTAAACTAAAATACAAATTAATCTTTTTCCTCAATTTAAGCATCAACTGCTCTTGTTGCTCTGTGTAAACCGCACCACCAAAATATCTGCTTACCGGGCTATCCTCAATGATTTTATAATTTTTATACACTTCAAGCGCCCTGTTAAAAAGCTTCTCGTACGCTTCTGTATGCCTCTTGGTTTTATATATTCCTTTTACGAAATCAGCTTGATATCCGTCAACTTTATGTGTTCTTGCACGATAGTCAATCATTGGGTTACCCACGCCATTATTAACTAAATACTTTTCAACCGCATCAATTTGCCCAAGTTCTGCAAGTGCCTCAAGTTCTTTTGAAATTAAATTATAGTCGCCAGTTAAAACATATTTTGACCATAGCGTTACATAATCATTATATAAATCCTTCGTATTATTATCTGACATATATCTCTCCCCGTGTTTTAGTTGATATGGTTTTTATTACTTCTCAAAATATAATCACTCTCAACTAAACCAACATATTAATTTTACCATATAATAAAAAAAAGTCAAGATATGAATAAACAATCATTAGATTTAATTGCAAAAATTAATCAACGTTAATTATTCAACTCAACTTTTAATCAATACTTATAAGTCGTATTTCACACCATAAGTGCTTTCATAAACACCAACAGTAAACTCTTTGTTTTTATTTAACATTATATCTGCGTTCTCTTTTACCGTTAATTTTGAATCAGGATATATTGGCTCTCCAATATGAAGTGTTAGTTTTTGAGCTGGCAATCCATCTTCTTCTAAAGTGTCCATATCTTCCATGGTTACGAAACAAGGAACAAGTGGCACGTTATTTTTTGATGCCCACTTAAATGCACCAATCCTGTAATATCTTGGTTTTCTGTACTTCCACCACATTGACTGCTCTGGATAAACAACAACAAAATGGTTCTTTTTTAACACAGTGCCTATGGCATTATTTAAGTTTACCATAGTCCTCATATTGCTTGACAATGGAAATGTGTTGTAATTTTTTAATAAAAACCCAAAAAATCCTGGAATTTGATAATTACCTTCTCTTATAACAATATGAAACTTATGCTTTGGTCTTAGTTTCTTTAAAGCATAAACAAGTGGTGCAGAATCAAAATGGTGAAAGTGATTTGTTGTTAGTATCGCTCCACCACTAATTTTTTCCAAATTTTCCATACCCACAATTTCAATTTGGTGTTCAACTGCATATTTTTTTAACATCTTTGTTACAATTCGTCTACAGGACAAATTTTTTATTTTATTTGACAACTTCTTTTTAAGATAATCAACATCTTCGGGCATTAGAACTTTTGTTGGTGGGTCATTTTCAACATCATTAAAAAAGTTTTCACCACCTAATTTTTCGTATTCTTTAATCCTGTCCAACACCTCTCGCCTTTCCTTTGGAATTTTACTCTCTTCCATTCTTTTCTCCCAAAACTATATTTTTTTACCGGCAAGAACTTTGCAGAAATTATTCTCACTTGAATAAATTTTAATTGCCTGGTTGGCAAGATTGATTATGCCTTGCTCTTTTTCTTTTGCTATCTTTGATGTGAAACTGTTTTTAATACTCAATATTTCATCAATAAAGTCCTCGGCCTTACGTGCATACTCCCAAAAATACTCTGAATATCTAACATCATCGTAATACCAAGGTTTTTTGAAATTGTTATAATGAATTAAGTGGAGCTCCCCATCAAACTCACCAACTGGCATTCTGTCCCAACCCTTATCCAACCAAAATATCTTATCTTTGCACAAAACATTTAGGTAGTCTTGGTCTGGACATATTGTATCAAAATTATACTTAACTAAAAGATATACAAATTTTTCTTGTATTTTGTTTTCTCTGTAGGCATCTAGATTCATTAATAAAACGCCAGAATTAAAATATTGATGATTATATATACCAACACCATCTTCAGCGTATTTTGTGAACACATCACTGGTGTAAACAACATCATCTGTTGCGGCTCCTAGAATATTGTCTTTAATATCAATCTCATACATTTTTGAAATGTCATCAACCAAAACAATATCGCAATCTAGATAAATTGCTTTATGATATTCTGGATATAGTGCAGCAATAAAAATTCTATAGAATATTGAAACGCTATAGTAGTCTCTTAAAATGGCTGAAAGTCTTTCTTTGATTCTTGCAATATTCTGTGATAAATCCTTAAAGTATATTTTACAATTTGGAGTTTCAAGCGCCTTTATTCTTTTAATATTATCCTCACGTAGACCCTCAGTTAAAATGTGAATGTTGTAAAAATATTTATCAGACGCATTGTCTAAAAGTGACTTGATTGCAACTCCCAAAAATGGTATGTAGTTATCATCACTTGCAAAAAATATTGGTATAATTTGTTTTTCGTTTGTATTCATTTATTTGCTCCTTATTATATAAATTTCAAAAATTTTAATATTTTTTATTTATTTTTTTGCTATTTTTGTGTAATTTTTTGCCAATTTTCAATTATGTCATCAAATTCATGGCACTTAAGAATGTTATGTAATCCGTCAACATTCCATGGCTTAATGTTCTGTTTCCTAAAGTATGGGAAAAATTTTAAGCTCATTGCAAAATGCCTGATTATTGTGTCTTTTCTAAGTTTGTGTTGTTCGTTAAATTTTCTTGGTAATATCAATTTCTTTTCTGTTAGTCTATGTATTGCGGTTTGATCATTAAGAAAAATCTTTTTTGTTGCACATAAGTGCATTGCTTTGTTTAACATTTTTGTTTGCTTAAGAATTGTCATGTTAAAAAGTATAACACCAGCGTTACAGTATCTTGGGTTAATGAAGAATCTTCCATAATAATCTTTTACCGCTGCAATTTCATAGTTAGTTATATCCACATCAAATAGTTCCTTAATATTCCCATTTGCAACAACATCGGTGTCTAAATATATTATCTTTTCTGGCAACATTTCAAGTTGGTCTGCAAATAGGCGCAAAAAGGTGTATGGTGTGTAAAAATTTTCATTGCTTGGTGAGTTTTCAAATTCTTTCTTATACATATCTGTTAGGTCAATTTTTACCACTTTACTTTCGCTGTTTGCGTTTTTGTATATATTATCCAAGGTTTTAATATTTTCGTCCGATATTGGCCTGTACTCTTCCTTAAGATCTGTTAAATCCATGGTTAATATATACATAGTTATTGGGTCTTTACAGTGTTTAACAATTGAAAGTGCTGAAATGACCATACCATCAAACACTTTATAGTTACCAGCCTGCATTAAATTAATCATCTTTTTTCTCCTTTCTTTCGTATTTTATAAATTCGTATGTGTTTAGCTCTGCCCTTTTGCACATAGTTTCATAAACTCTGTCTCGCAAATCTTGCTCTTGTTCCTTAGGGCTCAACTCTTTATTTGGATAAAATGGGCCGTCAACATATGTGATTACTTTGGGTTTTTTGCAGAATTTACGTTTATGAAACGTGTTTGTGAAACAATAAACCGCCTCGTCAAGTTTTACTGGATATCTGAAACTAATCGCCTTAAATGGCCTTATTTTTGTGTAATATGGCCAGATGTGTGCCTCTGGATATATTTGAATTGCATTCCCTTCAACGACTCTTTTTTCAATTGCCTCCATAAAATTCTTTGTTGCGGTTGTTGTTGATGGCAATGGAATTGCACCATTCATTAATATAAAATTTTTGGCCCCTTTTAGAGAAATGTTGTCTGGATGAACAATTGTGTAGGTTTTTCGTGGCATATTAAGCATATTTGGAATAAAAGCATCTCCTGCCTTTAATGTGTGGTTTGCATAAACAAAATACCCCCCACCACGTGATTTTTTTAGACAACTTTTGTTAATAAATTTTTGGCGTAAAACCAACTTATTATATATAAAGGCAAAAGGAACCATTATTGCTCTATACGCAAAAAAAGCACACAAATTCCAAAAAGGACTTCTTTTTATATATTCAAAATCACCATCAATTTTGATGGTTTTTCTTGGTGCTTCACCAGAAAATTCATCATTCAACTCGTCTTCATAGTATATTGTTTTTTGTTTCATATTGTCCTCTGTACGTTGCCATACTAACATATTTGTTATTAATTATCAAGGCATATATAAATAAAAAAGTCTAAACATTAAACCCACCAAAATAGAATTGTACATGGCGTTATGTCCAATAAATTTTTGATTCTCGCCAGCTGAGAATTTTATTATTTTTTGCAAAATTATTGTACTTTTGGCGAGAAATGTGATATACTTGTGACATGGAAAATATAAATATAATAATTGGAAACAATATAAAAACACTCAGAAAGGCAAATAAATTAACACAATATGAGCTCTCTGAAAAATTAAATTATTCTAATAAGACAATATCCAGATGGGAGTCTGGTGACGTTACACCAGACATTCAAACACTAAATAAATTAAGCGAAATTTTTAATGTTCCCATTTCTAAACTATTTGAAGAAAATATGTCAACAGAAAAAATAAAAAAATCATATAAAATTCAAATTGGAACAAAACTTGCCATTTCACTACTCGCTGTTCTATTGGTTTGGTTTATAGCAACAATAGGTTTCGTGTATATTGGTTTAATAAACAATGTATATTTTTGGCAAATTTTTGTTTGTGCTATTCCTGTAACTTGCATTGTTGCAATCATATTTAATAGCATTTGGGGCAAATATATGTTTAACTTTGTGTTTATATCTGTTCTGATATGGTCGGTTCTTGTTTGTGTTTATATTAGTTTAGTTCAGTATAATATTTGGCCAATATTCTTAATTGGTATTCCAATGCAGATTGGTGTTATTCTTTGGTCAACAATTTCAAGCAATATTCAAAGGAAAAATAAAGAGTAACACACAGTTATAATTTAAGACTAAACGCACAAAATTATATATGGAAGCAATCACCCTTCTATTATTATTGCGTGCTAAAAAAAACATAGCCTATAAAGGCTGTGTTTTTTAATGTATTCTAATGGTTATTCTAATGAAATAATGTAATAATAAACTGGTTGACCACCATAGATAACCGTTACTTCTGTGTTTGGATATTTATCCTGAAGCTCTTTTTGTAATAGTTCTGCTTCAACTGGCTTAACATCTTCACCATAGAACAGGGTAATTGATGTGATTGAATCGTTAGTTAATTTTGAAATCAAATCTTTCGTTGTGTCGCCAATTTGTGTTCCCTTTGCTAATATTGCTTTATCATCTAGACCAATGATTTCTCCAACACTTAAATCAAACCCATCAACATGAGTTGCACGAACAGCGTATGTTACTGAAGCAGATTTAACAGCAGATATTGAATCCATCATCGCTTGGGTATTTTCTTCAACTGTTGCTTCCGGATTAAACGCTAATGCTGCCGAAATACCCTCAGGAACACTCTTTGTTGGAATTACTATTAAATTTTTTGCTGTTAAGTCTTTTGCTTGCTCTGATGCAAGAATAATATTCTTATTATTTGGGAAAACGTATACATTTTTAGCTGGAACCTTGTCTGCAGCCTGTGCAATATCGTTTGCACTAGGATTCATTGTTTGACCGCCTTCAATAATACTATCAACGGTTAAATCCCTCATTAAATCCGCAATTCCCTTGCCAGGAGCAACAGAAACCATTCCATTTTCTTTAACTTCAACACTTTCCTGATTTTGTGCTTGTTTTTTAAGTTGACGATTCTGCTCTCTCATATTTTCGATTTTAAGGTTAAATAATTCACCTAGTTCCAAAGCATAGCCAAGTGCAATGTTTGGTGTGTTTGTATGAACATGAACTTTAACAAGATTCAAATCTCCAAGACAAATAACACTATCACCTATTTGCATCAACTTTTCGCGCAATTTATCAATGTCTGCCTCTGTTGTTTTTTTGTTCATATTTATAATCATATACTCTGTGCAATATCCAAATTCAATATCTGCAAGATTTGCAATGTCGGCAATAACATCATCTGCTGTTTGAACAGGCTTACTATCTGCAAACACAAAGTCAAAATCTTCACCAACAAGCGCCCTATAAAAACCGGTAAATACAACAATAATACCTCTACCACCAGCATCAACAACGCCAGCCTTTTTAAGAACAGGTAACATTTCTGGGGTCTGTTGAAGAATTTCTTCTCCTTTATCAATAACCTCTTTTAAGAATTGTTCCATATCTGAGGTTTTTTTAGCAATTTCAACAGCTGCCTCACTCATAATTCGAATTACAGTTAAAATTGTTCCTTCCTTTGGAACTGTTACCGCTTTATATGCAACTTTACAACCTTCTTGTATTGCTTTTGCAAAAGCCTTTGTGTTGAGTTCTTTGCTTGTTCCAAGAATTGATGCTAAACCTTTAATGATTTGTGATGTTATAACACCGGAGTTACCCCTTGCACCACGAAGCGCACCTTTTGAAAAAGCGTGGCATAACTCAGGTATGTCATTTCCGATACAATTATTAACTTCTGTTACAGCTGATTTTAATGTAAGGAACATATTTGTTCCTGTGTCACCATCTGGAACTGGAAATACGTTCAAAGCATCTACTAATTTTTTATTTTGATCTAAAAGCGCAACGCCCCCCACAAACATTTTACGGAGCGTAACACCGTTTATTGTTTTCTGCATTATATATTCTCCTAAACCCTTACACCAACCACATGAACATTAACGGTGTCAACAATCATGCCAGTGAAATCCTCAACAGTATATTTAACTGTTTTTTTAAGGCTTTCAGCAACTGCACCAAGTGAAACACCATATTTCAAAATGCAATATATGTCGATGAAGATTCTATTTTCACTATTATAATTTACAACTATACCTTTGGTATATGGTTGTTTGTTGAATAAGTTACAGATACTTCTTTTTATGTTTTTTTGAACAAGGTCAACAACACCATAACATTCAAGCGTGGTAAAACCAGCAACAGCTGCAATTGCGTTGTTTGAAATGTCAATTGTTCCGTAATAATTTTTAGTTGAAACTGACAATTTGCCCCTCTCTTTTAATATCTGCCAATATATATATTAAACTAAATCTCTTAATTTTTCAACTGTTTTTTTATTTTTTCAAGAAAAAAGTAAAAATCTCTTGCAAAAGTTTAACATTCGTGATATATTGATTTAGTATTTTTTAGAATTATAGGCAATTTCATGCTTATTTAATATTTTAGGAGGAATTATGAGCAGAGTTTGTGAAATATGTGGAAAAAGTAAAATGGCTGGTTGCACGGTTAGCCACAGCAATCGTAAAGCAAATAGACAATATTCAGCTAATCTTCAAAAAACAACTATAACTGTTAACGGAGAAGAAAAAAAAGTTCTTGCTTGCACAAAGTGTATTAAAACAGCAAAAAAAGCATAGTTTGTTTGCATTATAACACATAATGAATGTATGGGTATATGAGCAAATATTGATATATTTAACTTAGTAATTATTAAAGACAGGTGCTTGCCTGTCTTTATTTATAATAAACTTTATGAGCACATATTCATATTCCATTTAGAATATATTCAGCCATATTATTAAAACGCTGCTTTTATGTGAGTTATATTGTCGCCAAGTATTTCAATAACGTCAAACCTTGTGTATGCATCTATTAAATGATTAATTTTTAAATACAATTCAGCAACCCTTCTAATTTTTTGCTGTTTCTTATAATTAACCGCCTCTCTTGGATATCCGAAAACTGCCGAACTTCTCATTTTAACTTCAATAAACAAAAGTCTGTTATCATTGTCCTTTGCAATAATATCTATTTCCCCAATTGCGTTAGTGTAGTTTGTTTCTAAAACTTTTATGTTGTTATTCTTAAGATAACAAATAGCAAGAGCCTCACCTGTTCTACCCTTTATTCTATTTTTTGCCCTAGAAGGTAACATACCACTATTTTCCACTTTTTACCTCATACCTTTTAAGAAAAGTTCTTCTGTGTATTTCAGACATTCCATATTTATCCAAACACTCATAATGCAGTTTTGTTCCATAACCCTTGTGTTTTGTAAAGTTATAGTTTGGATATTTTTTATCCATTTCGTCCATATATTCATCCCTTGCAACCTTTGCTAGAATGCTTGCACAGGCAATACTGTATGAAAGAGCATCACCCTTAATTATTGTTGAAAATGGCACATCTAAATTAAGCTTTGCAACATAGTCAACCAAACAATAATCTGGCTTAATTGATATTTCTTGTAAACACTTATTTATTCCTAGCTTTGTTGCCTCTAAAATGTTTATTCTATCTATTATCTTTTCATCAATCGAACATATTGAATATGCAATTGCCTTACTTTTTATTTTATCAAACAAAAACTTTCTTTTTGTTGGTGAGAGTTTTTTAGAATCATCAACACCTGGTATAATGCTATTTTCATCCAGTGGCATAATTGCCATTGCAACAAAAACAGCACCGGCAAGTGGGCCTCGTCCAGCCTCATCAACTCCAGCAATTAATTTATACCCTTTACTAATCATTTCATTTTCAAACTCTAACATATGTTGGTATTATATCATATTATTTGCCTGTTGTGAAATTAATAATATAATTTTGCCATATAAAAAATGCCTCATTGTGACTGAAGCATTTTATATAACTAAGTCTTAAGAATATCTGGTAGTTCTAGTTTTTTATTGAACCTGTGCTCAAAATTCATACATAGCAAATTAAATAACTTGTTTAACACTTCGCCATTTAATTTTAGTGTTGACAATTTTTCAAATTCTGTTATTGATATTAACCTAAGTGCAGAATATTCACCAACCGATATTTCAACACTGTTCAATGTTTTGCAGTTGTGGCAAGTTATGTCGCCATATTCCAGATTCATATATCTATAATTCATGAACTTACAGCCACAAGTATTGCACGTGTTAAGAGCAAATTTATAGCCAAGCCCTTCAAAAACAACAACTAGAAACTTATTAATAATTGTTAGGTTGTCTGCATTATCATATGCCACCGTTTTCAATGCTTTTAGTGTTTCTAAAAATAAATTAACATTTTGTTCACCCACTGGCAAAACACATTTTATTATTTCTAAAATCATACAAGCCGTATAATACTTTTTAATATCTTTTGTTATACCATAAAAAGTGTCTATTATTTCAGCAGAGGTAACAACATTAAATTTACCGGTTGCATAAATAAAATCACCAAAAGAAAACATCTCTTTTGCTGACTTTAATTTTGCATTTGCGCTTTTTACACTCTTAAAAAGAACAGAAACAATGCCCTGTTCCAGTGTGAATAAATCAACTAACTTATCTTTTTCTTTATAATCTCTTCCGCCAAGAACTATGGCTTTTACCTTTGTTTCTTCCATTAATGCTTAATAATCTCGACCTTCGTCTCTTATTTCTTGAAGTTCTTTTGGGGGATTCTCAATATGTGAAAAAAGCATATAATAGCCAATATAGCCAGTTTGCTTAAAAGCATTCCACACAATTTCTGATGCTTCACTTACAAATGTTTTGTTCATACTTTCTTCCCCCTTTTGTTGTTTTTTAACTATTTGATTTGTTTATCACACTAATATTCTATGCAGAAAGTGAAGAATAATTCACTCCCTACAATTAAAGTGTATTAAAGTTTTTAATATTTGTCAAAGCGTATTCAAAAATATTTTATTTTTTTTTGTGAATATTTTTAATGTAATTGTCAACGAGTATCGTTGTGAAGTTGCAGAACATTATTTCAAACCATCATTGTATCCAAATTCGCTTAGATTATTTGGTTTATTTCTCCAATTTGGTTCAACCTTAACAAACATTTTAAGCATCACCTTCTTACCTAGCAATTTTTCAATATCTAGCCTTGCATCTTCCCCTAGTTTTTTTATCTTGGCTCCGCCCTTTCCAATAATTATTGATTTATGCGTATCTTTTTCACATATTATATCAACTTCAATATTGGTTATTTTATCGCTGTCATCAAATTTAACTATATCTAACGCTATGCCGTGCGGGATTTCATCAGAATATAAGTATAACGCTTTTTCTCTAATTATTTCTGCAACTAAAAACCTTACAGACTTATCGGTGTATTCATCTTCTGGATATATAAAATTCTTCTCACTAGATGCTGGTATATACTTTAATATAGCGTCTTCTAAAACATCCAAATTTTGCCCTTTTATTGATGAAATTGGTATTATATCACACACACCTTTAATTTCGCCAAGTTCTGCTAATATTGGATATACTTTATTATAGTTTAATATGTCAACTTTTGTTACTGCAACAATTACCTTTAACTCTTTTGCAATAAGGTTGTTAATATATTTCTTCTCGTCTTCTTGCAGTTTTTTTGTTCCATCAACCAAATACACAACAACATCACACCCACCAAGAGCAGAACGAACATTTTTCATCATATACTTGTCTAGTGCATTTTTAGTAGTGTGTATTCCTGGCGTGTCAACAAAAACAATTTGGCTACTTTCCTTTGTTAAAATGCCCAATATATTGTTTCTTGTTGTTTGTGGTTTTGGAGAAACAATTGCAACTTTTTGCCCTGTAAGAGCATTAATTAATGTGCTTTTACCAGCATTCGCCCTACCAACCAAACACACATAACCACATTTGTATTCCATTACCCTCTCCTTATGTTAACATGCTCCATAACACGCTTTTGAAGCCCTGTCATTACCTCTTCATCATCTTTTTTTATATGGTCATAGCCAAGTAGGTGTAAAAAACCATGAAGAACTAAAAAACAGTATTCCCTTTGAAAACTATGTCCGTATTCCTCAGCCTGCTCACGTGCCCGTTGTGGATTAATATATATATCGCCAATATTACATTCTCCTAAAATATAATCTGGTTCCTCTTCAATTTTATTAAAATCTTCTATCATTGGAAATGACAAAACATCTGTTACCCTATCAACACCCCTGTATTTTTTATTAAGCTCACATATTTCCTCGGGTGATATATCCACAATATTTACACTAATTCTATCAGTTTTATTTGCAAACTCTAATGCCGTTTTAAGAATATTGTTTATATCTTGTTGTAAATTTGCATTTTCATCATTTTGGTTATAATTGACCCTCATATTTCTCCTAACAAATTGATTTGTTTACAATTATTGTATGTGTTATTCGGTTAATACCCGCAACGCTAAACACATTCACATATTCCTCTTTAATTATGTCATATTCATCAACTAGTTGTCTAGTTTTTTGA
The DNA here is from genome assembly GCA_918262735.1 of Clostridiales bacterium. Lineage (GTDB taxonomy): Bacteria > Bacillota > Clostridia > Christensenellales > UBA1242 > HGM11367. The sequence continues at coordinate 103,423 of CAKJYJ010000003.1, read as the reverse complement.
GCCAATTGCTCCAAAATTTGTGTTTTATTATTAATAAAATAGTCATCTATTTCAATAAACTTAGTTTCATAATAAACATAGTTTACGTATTTTATTGGCAAAAAGTTTCTATCTGTTAGTACACTTATTTCTTCTGATGCCCTGTATGATGGAAAACTTACTCTAATATTTTGATTATAAATTACCATATTGTTAAGCATTATTTTTTTTGACCGAATTACATTGCCGGTGTCAATCTGTTCTATTTTTTTATCGGGAACTTCTTGTGTTATTGTGTAAAAAACGTCCGCCTTTATATCCGCCATTGGTAAAACACTTAAAACGTCGCCAGAAGCGTCCATAACATATGGTGCAACAATCTCCTGACCCTTTTTAACTGTTTGTCCGACCTTAACAAGGCTTGTTCCTTGAATTATATTAATTTCAGTTATAATTCCGTCATATAGGCTTAAAATGGGTAAAAAACCATCCTTATCTTCAAATTCCGGGTTGTATAGTTTTTCCTTAATGTTAACAACAAGTGTGTTACCCTTAACTATAGCCGAAACCAGACTGACCTTATCTATCTTTAATATATCATTTTCTATTGTGGTTGTGTCTATTTGGTTTTTATTGCAAATTGAATATACCCCGCAATTATTAATAATTTTTATAACATCATTTTTATTAACCATTTCAGTGCCAAGAACTTTTATGTTAAATATGTAACCATTACAAATAATAACGGCTAATATGAATAAAACCGATGGTATTATTACTCCAACACGAAATATGGATGTATGTATATAATTAAGTAAACCAACCGCCGTCTTTGATATGACTTTTGATCCTCTTTTTTGAAGGACTGCGTCAATCTTTTTTATACAATTCTCTTTAACCACAAATGACAATTTATCTTCATATAGTTTAATATTCTTAACTATAGCAATTTTAACCATTTCCCTTATTAATTTTTCTCTGTTAAGGTTTTTTATTGTATACCTTATATACCCGCCCATTAAACCCTCTCAATTTGACTAATCTTACCGATTATTGTTAATGTGTTTTCTGTTATCTCTTTTATTCCTAGTCCCATTCCACAAACAGTACAAATACAATCTTTTAACTTAAAAACAATATTGTTTGCTGACAAAGTCATTATTGTTACATTTCCTTCAACATACAGCAAATAATCACCCATCATTACCATTTGATATGGACATATTCTATTCGAAATTGACAGATATTTCTCTTTAAGTTCATTAAAAAAATTAAACATACAAAGTATTGTATGCTTAATAGATATATAAAATGAAATGCTTTATGTTAATAGTTCGTTCTATACCATTTAATTATCTCTTTTTCTTAAAAAAATCGGTTAAAAGGTTTGAACATTCTTGCTCCATTATTCCGCCGGTTGCACTAATTTTATGATTTAACCTATCATCTTTTAGGATAATATTTAATAAATCTGTATTACTCGTCTTATCATATGCTCCAAAATATAAATTCTTTATTCTAGCATTTAATATTGCACCAGCACACATTGGGCAAGGTTCTAATGTTACATATATATCACAATCATCAAGACGCCAAGATTTTAGCTTTTTGCAAGCTTTAATTATTGCTATCGTTTCCGCATGATTAACGGCGTTTTGAGTTTTATTTCGGGTGTTATATGCCCTGGATATTATTTTATCACCGCAAACAATAACCGCCCCTATTGGAACTTCGTTGTTATCCTTGGCTTTTAATGCCTGTTTATATGCCTCATTCATATATTTAATATTCATATTTCACCAACTATTTATGATATTTTATGCCATTTATTATTGTTTCTGCCCTGTATATTTGTTCGAGTAACATAACTCTAAACAACCTGTGAGGAAATGTCATTTTTGAAACGCTAAGCAATTCATTTGCCTTGTTTTTAACTTCATTACTAACCCCATACGAACCGCCAATAACAAATGTTATTTGGTCATTTGTTTGGCTAATTCTTTCAATTTTCTCAGCAAGCCCCTCGCTTGAGCATTCTTCACCCTTAACATCACACAAAATAAAGTAGCCTTTAATGTTTTTAATTATTTCTTCCCCTTCACTTTTTTTTATTTGCTCTACTGAAGAAAGATTCGTGAATTCCTTTAATTCATTTATGCTAACATTACAAAAGCGAGAGAGCCTTTTTGTGTACTCCTCGCTTGCTTCAATAAAAAACTTATCTTTAAGATTTCCAACACAAACAATATTAATCTTAAGCATTACAAAAGCCCCCATATTAAAGTTGAAATTGTTATAAATATGCCTATGAATATTGTTCCAATTAAAAATGCCTTATCGGTTATGCTTGGCTTTCTAATAGAACAATCACCATTTAATATTTGGTTTTGAAATCTTATGTCTAATATAACGCCCTTTCTACCATACGTTCCAGTATCACTTGACATTATTACTTCTGGCTCATCTTCGTTTCTTTTTATGCCCTGCAAAACATCTAATTCATTAATGTCGAGATTAAATGAATCTAAAATTGATTCCCTCTCCTTTCTTGCGATTGCATCTTCTGCAAGTTTTTTATACTCTCTTACCCTCGTTTGCTTAAATAGTGAGAAAACAAGCCATGTTAAAACTGTAACCAATATAAACATAATGAAAAGCATGGTCGTTAAAACTGAAATAACATTACCAGATAAAATTCTAACCAGATTTGAACGAAGGTTCCCAAGTGGCAAGTTATGATAACTTGCAAACGAAACGTAAAGTCCCATTGCATTATTCATAAAGTGTACAATCATTGATGGAATTATTGAGCCGGTAACAAAAACCAAATAAGTTAAAAACATTCCAATAATACTAGCATAAAAGAATTGTTCTATGTTAAGGTGCATTAAACCAAACAAAAAACCAACAAGAAATATTGTTTTCTTTGTCCCTAGTTGTTTATATCCATTTACTAAAAGACCCCTATGACAAAACTCCTCACATATTCCTGGCAGAATTGCCGTTACAAGAATATCACCCAAAAACATAATTGTTGAATAGCCGTTTTCTGCAGAAGCACTAGAAAGCCCAAAGCTTGGGTCGTAGCCAGTTGAATAAATAAATATATTAAAAAAACCAGCAACAACCAAATTTAAGAAATATATTAAAAAACCAATCACTAACGTAATTAATATTGCTTTGATTCCTATGGCTTTAATATTAAAATCCTTAAAAACCTCGATAGTTTTTTTCTTTCTTAAAATTTTATATGCCAAAAATGGAAGAAGAAGCATTAAAATAACTTGAATTGAAATATTAAACACTTCACTAAAAGCACCCGGCAACTGAACCAAGTTAGAAGCAATGCGGATTCCAACAAAACCCACAATAACCAAAAAGTATATTAAACTAGTGTCAAAGAATAGACTTCTTTTTGTGTTCATTATTTCTCCTACTTAACCAATATTATTACAATCAGCCAAAAAGCAAAACTTGCCAAAGACGTTAATAACAAGAAATATTTGTTTCTTTTATCATCTTGCGAAGCTTCTTTAGAAGCAAATTCGCTTTTTTCATTGCTATCTTCAATTACAACAACATCTTCAGCATCAGTCTTCTCATTTTCACTATTATCGCATGACTGACACACCATTAATTTTTTAACAATAAAGAAAATTATTACAAATGCCAAAATGGCAGCAAGCACGGCAAGCACCACACCCCACCATGTTGTTATGTTAAACATTCCAAAATCATTGCCTGTAATTTCATTAAAATAATCTATTAAAATTACAAGGAAATTATTACAAAAATGAGTTATCATTGTGTATGCAATTGACTTTGTTTTGTGGTATATTAAGCAAAAAACAACGCCCATTATTAATGGATAAACAAAACTGTAAAAAGATAGGTGTTCAATCATAAAAAACACAGAACTTAAAGCAACTGCAACAAAAAGCCCACATTTTTTTAAGCCGTTAAAAATCATTCCTCTAAATATTATTTCTTCAAAAAAGGCTGGTATTATGGCAGTTATTACAACATTAACAATAAGCCAAGCGGGTGTGTTAATTGGAATTGAACGTCCACCCTCTTTGAAACCCATAAGCCCAACAAGTTTTGCAAAAACACCAACAAAGTTTATAAACCCAGCAACTGCGATGAAAGATATTAGTATAGCCAAAAGGACATTTTTTGCACTAACCTTTGTTTTTAGTCCACACTCTTTTACACAGTCTATTGAGCGATATTTGTTGTAAAAAACAAATATTAAGAAAAAGCTAAACTGTGTTACAAGCATCATTGCAACAATATATGCATTTGAATTTTGCAATTGTTCAGCAGTAAAAAAGCACGACAAAATAGTAACAAGTAATATTGATATTACTTGTGGTAAAAACAAAGCTAATAAAAATACTTTTGAGCCGTCTTTGATATTATATTTATTACGCATATTAATTCTCGTTAAAATCTGATAAAAAATCTATAAAACTTGAAACATCCTTAAATTGACGATAAACAGAAGCAAAACGAATATATGATACTTCATCATATTGTTTTAATCTTTCCATAACCATATCACCAATTTTAATTGAACGAATTTCTTGGGTCAAACTGTCTCTTAACTCTTTTTCAATATCATTTGCAATGTCTTCAATTTGAGTTAAAGAAACTGGGCGTTTTTCACACGCTTTAATAAGTCCGCTAATTATTTTGTTTTTGTTAAATGGTTGAATTGAGCCGTTCTTTTTAATAACTAAAATTGGAGTGTTTTCAACCGTTTCATAGGTTGTCCAACGTTTCCCACATTTCAAACATTCCCTTCTTCTTCTAATTGCATTTGTTTCTATGGTTGCACGAGAATCCATAACTTTTGAATCTTCGCAACCGCAATACATACACTTCATATATACCTCATCTGTTTTAATTTACGCCCTATTATACAATATATTGTGCCTCGTTGTCTACGATTTTTTGTTTTATTTCAAAATATTTATCTTAGCACAAATGTACAAGAGTGAATTTTATACCTCTTTAACGTTAGTATTCTACCGTTTTCCATTTTGTACGTTATGCCATCTTGGTATTTGCAATTGGCACAATTATTGCCAAAAATCATTTTTATTGGACAATGAACAAGTGTCATCAAGTCAAAACCATCAAAATTTGATTTCAGCACAGGGACAGAATAGAATTTTGACAATTCGTCATATCTTTCTTCTGTTAATTCTGGAGATGTCATAATTGCAAAAACCCTATCGTTAATTAGTTCTTTTATTGCATAAACATTCTTAATGTTTAGTTTTGCACCAAGAATAATTCTTTTATTTTTGTAACCAACATACGAAATATTATCTGCATACACGCCCAGATTTTCATTATTGTCTAAAATCTCGTTAATCATATCAATATCTTTATGCGTTAAATATGATGGAACAAATAAAAATGCGTTTTTGTGGCTTATTTTTGAATAGTTGAAATCTTTGTAATTCTGAGGCCTAACAATTAGAATATCCCGACTTGTGTTATATAGTTCTCCAATTTCATATGTAAGATTGTTGTTTTTGGTGTTGCTATATGGTAAATCTTCACTAATGTAACTATAATCAACATCAACAATTCCTTTATGTATAAAGGAATTTTCAATTTCTTCTATTGCCATATTTCTAAGGCTGTTTAATTCTTGTTTTCTAACAAAAACCCCATTTGTTTGCAACTTAAAATCGTTTAGATAAAAGTTTGTAGCGCCCATTTTTGATAACTGTGTTCTGGCTTCATTTTCTGTTAATGGTTGAGTATTGGCAGTTTGACAAACTTCACCATAGACTATTCCAGATTTGCCGTTAAACTCATATTCTAATTTAAGTTTTTCGCCCACGTTGGCCAATAAACTAAAATTCACTGGCAATTTTTTTATATGCCCCATTAACTCCGTCTCTAAACAAACATCTGAAATTAAATGGACATCACTACCCACTACCACCTTATTGGTTGTTGTTATGGTGTATATTCCATTGCTATTTTTAATGTCGACAGCGGTTATTGTTGCATTTTCAACTCCGTTATTTATGAATTTGAGAACATCACCCCTCATAATATTGTGGCTTGACTTAATTTTAACAATGTTAAACTTGTTCCCAACAACAAAGTCCACGACCATTCCTATTTTTAATCCTTTGTGCCCCTGAATTTTGTTATCAATAATATTTCCGTTACCACCAAAGTACCCTTCGGTGAAATCCCCCCTATTAAAACATTTTTTTAGAACTGTTGTATCTTCATCTGCAACCAAAAAGTTATTGTCAATAATTTTCCTATATATTTTTGTTACCCCTGCAATATATGCCGGTCTTCTGAGCCTTCCTTCAATTTTGAAGCTATCAACACCCGCATCAATTAGCTCTTTTAATCGCTTAGACATATTCATATCTTTTGCTGAAAGCAAATATCCATCTGCTAATTGCTTTCCTTTTAAAAATGCTTTGTATGGAAGCCTGCAGGGTTGCATACATTCCCCTCTGTTTCCACTTTTACCAAACAGCCTAGAAGACAAATAACAATTGCCTGAAAAACAAACACACAAAGCACCCTGAACAAAATATTCAATTTCTAGATTTGTTTTTTGTTTAATTAACTTTATGTCTTCTAAAGACGTTTCCCTTGATAAAACAACTCTTTTAATACCCATCTCTTTTAATTTTAATGCACCAAGATAGTTATTAACCGCCATTTGTGTACTTGCGTGTATTTCAATATTTGAAAAACAGTTCTTTAATATGTTCACAACACCAAAGTCTTGAACTATAAACGCATCAATACCACACTCTAGTGCATATTTTGCCGTGCCAATAAGCTCATTAATTTCATCATTCTCAACAATTGTATTAAGCGTTAAATATGCCTTAACACCAAACATATGGCAAAATGCAACAGCACGTGGTAAATCTTCACCGAAATTATTGGCTTTTGCCCTAGCATTAAAACCTTTGGCACCAAAATAAACGGCGTTTGCACCTCCAAACACCGCCATTTTTAACCCTTCAAAATCACCTGCTGGTGAAAGTAATTCAACAGATCTCACTAACCTATTTCCTTTATTTTTTTCTCTTTTGCAAGCTTTTTCTTTTCAGCCTTGTTTACCTTTGTTTCTTTACTTTTCTTCTTAAACAAATTAACCTTATTTTCTTTACCAATTAAAAGCCTGAAAAAGTTTTGTCTATGCATAAACCACGTCATACAAAAAACACCAAATAACAAAAGGCAAATAACAAGGTTGCCTCTAAACCTATACCCCTCAATAATTGTTAGTATTGTAATGAATATAAACGAAGCCAAAACGCCATACTTGAACAATAACAAATATACAAAACAAATAACAAGAACACCAAGTGCCCAAAGTGGTTCTGCAACGGCAAACATACCAATTATGCATGCAACACCCTTCCCACCCTTAAACTTATAGAACACAGGAAATATATGACCAATAACGGCAGAAAAACCACCAACAAAAAGACCAATATATGCTGGTATTGTTGCGCCACCGCCAAACATGAAATATCCAATAAGAGATGGAATTGCACCTTTTAGAACGTCCATTAAAAGCGTTAGTGCGCCAAGCTTAACACCAAACGTTCTAAGCATATTCATTGTTCCGGGATTACCGCTTCCATGTTTTGTTATGTCGTCTTTAACGATGTGTGACAAAAACTTTGCTGAACTGAAATTGCCCAGCAAATATCCAAAAACAATAATTATTATAAACTTTACCACATCTGGCATAAAATGACCTTCTTATAAATATATACTACATTATTTGTTAAAATACAATTATTTTAAATAAAAAGATGTTTATTTTTTCTCGTCAGTTTTACTTCTTGTTATAAACCTTATTGGCGTACCTTTAAAATCAACAGCATCTCTGAACCTATTTTCAAGATATCTTAAGTATGAAAAATGCATCAGGGTTGCATCATTAACGAACAAAATAAAAGTTGGTGGTGCAACTTGTGCTTGTGTTATATATTGTATTTTTAGTTTTTTACCATTTCGGTATGGTGGCTCATTTGAAAGAATTGCATTTGCTAATAATTCATTTAGTGCTCCCGTTGGTATTCTTCTTGTGCTATTTTCATAAACCATGTCAACCGCTTCAATAACATCATAAAGTCTTTTACCTGTTTGTGCAGATGTGAAAACTGGAACAAAATAGTCCATAAAAGATAGTTGCATCTTTAATTTATCTAAATATCCATTTATTGTTTTACCATCTTTGTTTGGAATTTTATCCCACTTGTTCATAACAACAACAGATGGCTTACCCTCTTCGTGAACGTATCCAGCAATTCTAACATCTTGCTCTGTTATTTCTTCACTAGAATCAAAGACGATTAAAACAACATCTGCCCTTTTGATTGCTTCCATTGACCTAATAACTGAATAACCCTCAACAGTTTCGTTGTCAAAGGCTCTTTTTCTTCTAAGACCCGCCGTGTCTATTAGTGTGTATGTTTTTCCGTTATGGTTAAAATCTGTTTCAATTGCATCTCTGGTTGTGCCTGCAACATCACTAACAACAACCCTTTCTTCACCCAAAATTCTGTTTGTTATGCTACTTTTGCCAACATTTGGCCTTCCAACTATTGCAATCTTAATTTTACCGGTGTCTTCTTCATCCATATTCCTTTCGCCAAAGCCCTCAACAATGGCATCTAAAACCTCACCAAGCCCCTTGCTTTGTTCGCATGAAATTGGGTACGGTTCACCAAGGCCAAGACCATAGAATTCATATGTGTTCTCCACTTCAAAATTATCTAGCTTGTTAATAACAAGAATAACTTTTTTATTGTACTTTCTTAAATAGTCTGCTATTTCACTATCGTTTTGTGTTAGTCCCTCACTTCCGTCAACAATAAAAACAATAACATCTGCCAAATCAACAGCAATGTCCACCTGTGCTTTTATGTTATTTTGAAATACGTCATCGGATTTTTTGTCAAGGCCACCGGTGTCAACCATTCTAAAATTATAGCCACACCATTCAGCATCTGAATATACTCTATCTCTTGTTACACCTGGAGTGTCATCAACAATGCTTATTCTTCTTCCGCAAATTTTATTAAAGAATGTGCTTTTACCAACATTTGGTCGTCCAACAACTGCCACTAATGGTTTCTTCATTTAATACCTCTACGCAAATAGAATAGCACAAAACAAAGATATTTTCAAACAAATTGAGCAATTAAAAAACTACTAGCCCGCCAACATTTTTTCATGTTCCCTTTTTAACAGTTTCCTTCTAAGCATCTTAACACGAATTTTTCTATACAGCATATAAACTATTTCTGAAAAAACAAAGCCAACAAGTAAAATAGTAATTATTTTCTCACTACCGAGTGTTAAATAATAATCACCATATAGTGAGTATCTAGACAAATAGAAGACTAATTCAGCGAAAAGAAAGCCAATAGTATTTGACGCAAACAAACGCTTAGGCTCTCCAACAGCAATTAGTGGTATGCTCCCAACAATCAACGCCAAAACTAAGTTTGGTTGCATTATGTTTGTTTCGTAAACATCAAAAGTTATTAAGTTATAAATTATTCCAAAGCAAAAAGCAATCAATGCCGCAACAAACATTCTTACATACTTTTTGATATTCCTTACATTTAAAATAATGACAGTTGAAAAAATAATTGGCAAAACAAACCCAACCCATGTGAAAGTTATACCGCTAATCACAATGTTTGGAACAAAGTATAAAACCAAACAAAGTATTAACAACGTTAATATTCCTTTTTTCTCAAAACCAATCTTTTTCCAAATACCCTCCCCAACATTGAATGCAGTTAATATGATTAAGAGCCCCAAAAACATAACCGAAAAAGTCATTATATTTATACCTCAATTAGTGATAGTTTTTACATATAAATAAAAAATATTAAAAATTAATTAAAAAATAATTATTAATTAAAATAAAAAAATATCAAATAATCGGAATTCCCTTTATTTTCGCCATTTTTTAATATTAATAATTATTAAAAAAAAGATAAGAAAATATTAAATAAATAATTAATTATTCAATATTAACTTATCTAATTTTAATTAATATGTTCTGCTAATTTTTTATTGAACTTTTGTGTAAACATAGTATAGGTTCTCATTGTCTTCACTTATCTTAACAGCGTTTTCGCCTTTTGTGAATTTTGTTGTATCGTTTAAGAAACTATTTGTGTTTCCATCCCCATCAACCACGCTTGCAAGAACATTAATTGTGGTTGCGTTTAAAAGTAAACTCCCCGCCTGATTGTATGAAGTTCCCACTGCCTTTTTGTATATATTTGCACTATCTATTGTAACAGTTTTCAAGTTATAACAAAAACTAAAGGCATATGTATTTATTGTGTTGACTTGTTCATGAATAATAACACTTGGCAATTTATAACAACTTTGAAAAGCATAACTACCTATAGTTGTAAGTGTTTCTGGCAAACTTATATTTGTAAGATTACTGCATTGTTGAAAAGCCTCTGTGCTTATTGTTTCTAGCTTTGACTCATTACCTAATAAAACCGATTCAAGGTTTATGCAATGATAGAATGCATCTCGACCAATTTGTGTTACATTGTTAGGAATTGTGATACTAACTAGAGTTGTATTTCCATAGAATGCATATGATCTTATTTTTGTAGAATTTGAATTAAGTATTATTGATTCTCTGTTTTCACTCAATCCAACAACCACATAATCCGTTTCTGAATTTTTGTAATAAATAACACCATCAATCACTTCAATTCTACTTGTTGTATTTAGATTTGCTCCACTATACACAACCTCTGCGTATTGAGCCACTCCCCCATTGGATGTACTTCCTTTACTTATAGTAAGACTTGAATAATTATATACCTCTGCAATATAACGGCAATTATCAAATGCCTTACTATCTATGTTTGTGACCAAGCTTGGAATAATCACACTATTTATATGATTACAATTACTAAATGCATATTTGCCAATAGTTTTTAGTTGTACATTTTCTTCATATGATACACTGATTAACGATTTACCATAGAATGCATAACATTTTATTTGTGTGGTTTCTGCTTTAAGCGTTATGGCCTTTTTGCTATCGTCTTTCAAACCGATCGCAATGTAACTACTATTGCTATCTTTGTAGTATACCACTCCATCTGTTATGATAAACTCACTAACCGTATCCAAATTATCATATATAACAACGGCATAGTTTGCTACGTTGCCATTGCCAGTTGAACCAATTGAAAATGAAAGTTTATTTGATAAGTTATAAATTACTGTCAATTGATAACATAAATCAAATGCATAATTACCAATTCTCTCAACAGTGGAAGAAATTACAACACTTCTAAGTTTTTTATTGTTATAAAAAGCATATTGACTAATATTTGTCACACCCTCTGAAATTGTGACACTTGTTATATCATTACACCCATAGAATGCATATTGCTTAATTTCCGAAATTGTACTTGGGATAACTATATCTTTTATCTCTTCTTCATCAACATATAAATGATGGGCATAATATAGTGGGTTTGCAGTGTTATTAACAAATGATATTTTTAACCAATCATCAAGACTTAAAACAATAACCTTGGTTAGTCCTGTGCAACCATTAAATGCATTTGCATCAATACTTGTTAATGTGTTTGGAAGTTGAATACTTTGTATGAATGTTTTATTTTGGAATGTTTCAGTGGTACCACCTATGCCAGTTACACCATCTGGAATAACAATATTCTCTGAATTGCCATTATAACCTATTATTTTTGTGCCATTAAATTTAAAGTCGGGGTTGTTTTGTTTTAGAGATATCATTGTTATATAATTCTCTGAACTGGTATTCCAAATAACGGTTAATGTATTACTTGATGATGAATATCTATTCCAGCATGTTGACCAACCGTTTGGTTTGTTATTCGAATTCTCAACATCGGTATAAATGGTCAAAATGCTCAAACAATAGTAAAATGGCGAGTCATAATACCAGGTTGCACTTATAGTTAACACAGAACTAGGAATGTAAATGCTCTCAAGCCCAGAACAAGATTTAAAAGCATTTTTTTCAATTGTTCTAACACTAGCTGGAATAATTATGTGTTTAAGTGCTGAACAATTATTAAATGTATACTCTTTTATTGTTTCTAATTGCGAGTTGTCTTCAAAAGTAATATTAGTCAACCCAGAGCAACCTGAGAATGAATATCTACCAATACTAGTTACACTAGCAGGTATTACCATAGTAACAACGCCAGAGCAACCAGAGAATGCAGAATCTCCTATGCTGGTTACACCACTTCCAATATTCACACTGGTTAGACTGGTACAACCAGAAAATGCATAGTTACCCATACTAGTTACACTACTTGGTATGGTTACACCGGTTAAACAACCACAATTAGAAAATGCGCTATTACCTATGCTGCTCACGCCATTTGATATTGTTACACTGGTTATACTGCTACAACCTCGGAACGCATAGTCTTTTATTGCTGTGACAGTGTTTGGTACATAAAGATTGGTAACTAATGATTCACTTAATCCGTCTATTACGTATAGGTTATGAGCATTGGATAATGGGTTCGCGTAATAATTCTCAAAAGATATTTGTAGCCAATCTTCTATTCTTGGAGTTACCACCTTTATTAACCCACTACACTCTTGAAAGGCACTAGTGCCTATACTAGCCACACTAGCTGGAATTGTTACACTAGTGATGCTTAAGCACCCATACAATGAATAATTGTTAATTGCTGTAACTGTGCTTGGTACAACGAGATTTGTGATTAATGTTTCATTAACTCCATCTGTTGTGTATAGGTTATGTGCATAGAATAATGGATTAGAGAACTCATTGCTAAATGAAATATTAAGCCAATCTTCTATTCTTGGAGTTACTACTTTTGTTAAGTTGTTGCATTCATTAAATGCCGCGTTACCGATACTGGTTACACTTGCTGGAATTGAGATTTCTGTTAAAAAGTGGCAGTAATAAAATGCATACTCTAATATTTCCGTTATTCCCTCTCTAAGTGTGATTGTTGAAATGTTTGAACTACAAAATATATCACCCATTATTGAGCAATCTGTGGTTGCATAAGCTGTTATATCTGGCATAACGTTTATGTTTAAAAATGGCGAATTTTGTGTTAGTGTAAATGAACATGGAACAATTAAATTTTCCAAATTACCAAGCCCAGCAAATGTATTAGATGATACTTCTGTCAGTGAAGTTGGCAGTGTTAAGTTTGTTATTTTTTCACAATCATATAAAGCATTGTTACCTATCTTGGTTATTCCTTCTGGAATGGCTGATAATTGAAGTTTTTTACAACCAGAGAACACTCTATCTGGGAGTTCGGTTACTCTTGATGGAATGTTAACTGTTGTTAAATTTATGCAGTCCAGAAATAAATATGTTCCAAATGAAGTTACTGTTTGTGGAATAGTTATTTGTTGTAATGCAGAGCATTTTGAGAACGCATATGAAGCTAAATTTGTTAAATTTCTTCCTATTTCAACATTTGTTAATGCTGTGCACTGTGTGAATATGTTTTTACCAATTGATGTAACACTATCTGGAATTACTATTGTTTCGAGTGATGTACATTTTTGGAATGCCTTATTGCCTATGGTTAATACTGTTGGTGGTATTTCAACATCTCTTAAGTTAGTGCAACCAAAAAAAGCACTATTACCAATGCTAGTTAGTGAATATGGGAATATTACGCTGGCTATGTTTGTTTTATTTTCAAAGGCACTATCACCTATTCCTTTAACCGTGTATGCAGTTCCATCTTTTATTACTTTTGCTGGAATTGTTATTGCACTATCGGTTGAAGATGCTGAAATGCCAGTTACAATTGCTGTGTTGTTTGTTTGGTCATATTCAAATATTAGGTCGGTTGTGGTAACAAGCCCCTCTTCAACTGTTGGGTCGCCTGTTAGTTTTAGTTCATACCTATACCTGATGTTTGTTGTAACATCTTGTTCTTTTCTGAATACTATTGTTAATATTGTTTCATCATCTACTTCGCCAGAGGCACCAATAAAGATTATTTTTCCGCTTTGATATGGTCTTCCATTATTGTATATTGCTTTGGTCACATTATATATTTCGCTTCCGTTATCTTGGAAGAACAAATATAGTGAATCTGCACTTTGATTTTCAACCCTAATGGTTACGGTAATTTCATCGCCGTCGCCAAAATCAAGGTTCACTTGCCAAGATGATAGTTCCTGCCCCGTTGGTGCAGAGCCATCACCATAAACCAAATCATTCAGTTCAATATCATTTGCACCGCCAGTAACAGAACCTGTTATTTTTGCATAAACTCCTTCGTATGTTTTAAAAAATATTCCGTTTCTTATTCCACCCTTTGGTAAGAATAAAAATACAGCCACCCCAACAATGACTGCAAAAACCGTAAATATTGCTAAACCTATTCTGAATTTCATATGCACATCTCCTTAAAATATGATAATATTTTAATATCATTGCAAAGTTGTTATATTACTTATATAACAAAAAGTCGTTTAATGTCAAATGTTTTTACATTTATTATTATGAATAAAAACGATTATTATTTGTTTAATCAAGTATTTTTCCACAACAACATACTAAACCTACAAATAAAAAAAAGATTACACAAATATTTGCATAATCTTTTATTTAATTCTAATTGTTTATTCTTGGCTTAGGTTTTCAACATAATCTAAATAGTCATCCAGAGTTGAATCCCAAACAACATTATATTCAGGACTATAGTTACCATAACGCTTATTCCAACTATTATCCCATCCTTCAGGGACTTCTGTTATGTCGCCTATATCTGTGTATATAACTAAGTTGCTATTACATGAATAAAATGCACCCCACCCAATTGTTCCAACAGAGCTTGGTAAGTAAATCGCAACTAAATTGTTACAATAACCAAAAGCTTGATAGCCTATATTTTCTACGCTCTCTGGTATGGCAACATATGTTAATCTGCTGCAATTAGAAAAAGCATAAACACCAATATTTTCCACGCCGTCTGGTATGACGATGCTTGTTAAATTGCGGCAATTCCAAAAAGCACTATTTTCAATAGTCTTTAAACTCTCTGGCAGTGTGATGCCCACAAGAGAATATTTGTAGGCAAATGCACTATATGCTATTATTTCACAACCATCATGAACAATAATATTTTCCCAATCTAAATCTTCAGAATCGCCATCCACACCAACAAGTGTATAGAATGCATTGTCTAATGTGCCAACATATTCTAAACCATCAACTTGAAATGTTGCTGACCCGGAAATTGCTAATACTGTTGTGTTTTCGGTTACCATAAGGCATGTTTTTAGGTTTGGTAAACCAAGAACAAACAAACCTCTTACAGCCTCCTCTTCATCAATCTCTTCTCCACATTCTACCATCATTGCTTCACCCAACCATTGCTGAACTAGTTCAGTATCAAGATTTTCAAGACTTTCACGAACATGGTTATAGCATGCTAGTTGTATATTGCCATCTGGAAGTATTATAGATTCAAGGCTATCTGAATGAAGAACAAATGCTTGAGCATTTGCCAAAGATTCTGGTAAACTGATTGCAACTAATTCTGGACATCTTACTTCATAACCAGATTCGCTACCAAAAAAATAGATGTCTGCAGAATTTTCAGATGTCATTTCAGCTAGGTAATAACCAGTGTCATTATAGTTTAGAACCAAGTGTGTAACCCTATAATTTTCTGGAGAATTTACAACCTCACCAACAACAGTTTGGGCGTCTCCAGTTTCAGCATCTGTTTCAATAGATATTGAAGTTAGACCAGTATAAAACCCATGGCCATTTTCAGCACACTTTACAAATGTTGGCAAAGCATAACATCCACATTCAATGTAATAATCAGCCATTGCATTTTCATAAGCAGCATAATACTCTTCCATATTATCGTAATCATCTGGGTTCGGAAATTGTGAAATATCTTCAGGTTCCTCAAGATTTTCATAGAATTCATCATGAGCAGCCATAACTTCTTCTTCGTTTGGAACATATGTTTCAATGTTTAAATAGATTGGAGACTTAAATTGCATGTTTGTTGCAGTTATTTCGTTTACCCTTATAAACACATGCATTGTTTCTGTTACTCCTGCCGGAACATGGTTATAAAACTCATATTCAACATCAAAATCATCACTAGAACCATACAAATGATGACCATATAATATGTCACTCTTTTCATTTTTTGCCGTGTCAAACTCAATTTTTGCTTCTAGAGGTGCTGTTTCCACACCATTATGCAATGAGGCCGTGTCTGCCTTGTTCCAGAAATATACGCCAAGATCTGCGTTTGAATTGTTTGTTACTGTTAACACAAACGCTTTCATTTGCACTTCATATGCTTCTTGTGCATCGCTTGTGTTAAATGTTAATGCTTGGTACTCAAATGATGCATTGGTGTTTGTTGTTACTGACCTTAAAATGTTCTCTTCTTTAACACTCGCATCATATAGCGCCAAATCAACATTTGCATTAGCAACATTGTTAACAATAACTTGACCGTTATATGTTGGTGGTATGTCCTGTCCTCCATCATCAATAACTTGATTTTGACTACCTCCGCCACAGCCAACAAGCCCAAGGCCCGTTAATGCTAAAACAAAAGTAAGTACAATTCCTAAAAAACTCTTTTTGAAATTCATTTTTATTTTATTATCCTCCTTTTAATTTCAATAATATTTTGCCTTTCATTTTATGCTTGTATACATTTTATAACTTTTCAATAATCACTGTCAAATAAAACGTGGTGTATTTGCGTACTATTTTTATAATACTTATAAAAAAACCACAGCACATGCTGTGGCAATTATTCTTTTGTTGTTTAATTAAAGTACTTGTATACTTTGTTTGCAATTTTGTTGTTAACAACGCTATTAAAAGATGCTTTTTGCTCTAGGTATCCCGCCGTCATCATAATTGTTTGAAGGCTATCAAACGCCTGAGTTGTCATTGCTGGATTTGAAACCCATGCATCCGAACTAACATAGCTGTTTATGCTGGTTATGATTGACTGTTTACTAACGCCAGCAAATGATGGCGAAACTGCGTTATATATTTCATCAACAGTGGCATTGACTAAGAATTTATATCCTCGATACACAGCCCTTAAGAATCTTTCACAAATATATGGATTATTTTCAAAGTAACTTGTTTTTGTTTGAAAACAAGTGTATGGAACTTCACCACTTATTTCACCAACACTTGCAACAATATGATAACCTTTTGATGCACATAGTTCACTTGCTGTTGGTTCAAAAAGTGTACAAAACTCTGCCGACGTTGTTTCAAAAACGCTTGCGGTGTTTGCAAAAGCAACACTGGTGTTTAGGTTAACTTGATTTACACCAGCTCCTATTTCTAACCCTGCACTTTTTATACAATATTCCAAAGTCATTGCAGGAACACCGCCCTGTCTTCCTCCAATAATCTCTTTTCCAACCATATCGGACAGTTCAAAATCTGGATATTCGTGTTTTGCAACAATAAAAGAGCCATCACGCTTAGTTAGTTGACCAAAAACCACCGGCTTGTCATTTGCCTGACCTTGAATAACATAGATTGATGCTTCTGGCCCCATTAAGCCTATGTTGGCATCACCACTTAGAATTGCACTCATTGATGCATCGGCGCCACCCCCATTTGTTAATTCAATACTGATTTTTTCATCCGCAAAATAGCCATTATTTATTGCAACATAAAATGGTGCATAAAAAATGCTATGTGTTACCTCATTAACCTTAACAGTTATAATATCACTTTTTGTTTCTCCACAACCAACCATTGCAACCGAAACAAAGCAAACAATTAAAGCCAATAATAAACAAAGTTTTTTCATTCTACCTCCTTTCCACATTATTCTATTCAGATATAATAAATTGTGTTAATTTTTTATTTTTTTCAAAATAAGTATTGAAATATTGAAAAAAGTATGGTAAACTATTGTTGTTTTATAGGAGATTTATTATGTTTGGTTTATTATTAGTTAACGATTTTTATAATGATTATTTACTCACACCTCCAAGAATTGCTGGATTAACATTAATTATTATTGGTGTTGCGCTTGCTTTTTTAGCAAAAAAATTAACAAGAGTTGCAAAAAAACAATCTCATGTTGATTTGTCTGACAAAACATATGTTGGAATATTAACATTTGCCCTTGTTATGATTCTTGCCGGTATGATTGCTGCAATTTTGTAATATTTTTAATAAAGAATTATAAAAAAACACATTGAGACAAATCTTAATGTGTTTTTTATTAAATTCTAATTGAATGATTATTCTGTATCTTCAATAAAATCAAATATAAATGAAATGTCATATGTGAACGCTTTGTTGACACTGTTAATTCCGTATAGAATATACTTTATTTTTCCGTCTTCCAAATCTTTATTTGTTTGGCTATTTGTTATGTTCAAATACTTGTAGTTTGTGTCGGTCATAAATCCATCTTCGTCCATATAGTACGTGTTGAAATACGCGTTTATTAAAAATCCTAAATTTGATTTTTCACCACAAGTGAATTTTATTTCATCAACAACATCAAAGGCACTTTGCTCATCTTTTATTAAGTATGTGTCGTTTGAAATAATATCTATTTTTTCATTATTATATTTTAACGAGATTTCCTTTGCTTTAATTGCCTCACGACCATTTCTTTGATATACATAATTGTCACCATAACTTGCAATTGTTGTTGGGCATATTTCAATACTTCTTAATACAATCTCGCCAGAAAGTCCTTCAATTTTTATTGCAACAAAATTAACGTCCTCCGCACTTTCTGTTAAGGTTATTGACCTTGGCTCAAAATAATAACCCTCAAGTTCAGGAACAATTGTTATTGTTTTTGCCTTTTTTTCAAAACTAAATTCACCTTCACCGTTTGTTTTACCAAATGTGTTTGTGCTTGATTTTATTTCAACGCCACCTAGCCCTTCATTTTCAAATGTAATTACGCCGGAACAAGAAATAACGGGAATTTCAGCTAAGTCACACGCAAAAAAAGACACTGAAACCAGCATCAATAAAACGCATAATAACAACCTAGCCCTTAACTTCATATACGTATATAATAGTATTTTATCGCAAAAATATCAAATGAAAATTAAAAAAAATAATAATATTTATTTTTTATCTTTACTATATGTCAAAAAAACATATTTATAAAGATTTTTTAGTTTTTTATGCTACAAATTGAATATTTGCTAGTAAATTTAATTGATATGTTGTATAATCATATCAAAATAAATTATCAAACTTGCACGCTAAGGAGATATTATGTCATTAAAAATATATAACACACTAACAAGAACAATTGAAGAATTTAAGCCAAACAACAATGATGTTGTTAAAATGTATACTTGTGGACCAACAGTATATCATTTTGCACACATTGGAAACTTAAGAACATACATAATGGAAGATGTTTTAGAAAAATCTTTAAGATACATTGGTTATAATGTTGAAAGAGTTATGAACATAACAGATGTTGGGCACCTCTCCAGCGATTCGGATTCTGGCGATGATAAAATGTTGATTGGCGCAAAAAGAGAACATAAAACAGTTTTGGAAATCGCAAAGTTTTACACAGAAGCATTCAAAAAAGACTGCGAAAGGCTGAATATTAAATGGCCAGATACCGTTGTTCCAGCAACAACCTGCATTGATGAATATATTAAAATAATTGAAAAATTGCTTGCAACAAATTATGCATACATTGCTGGCGGAAATGTTTATTTTGATGTTTCAAAATTGAAGGATTACTATGTTTTAACAAATCACCAAGCAGACAGTATGGTTGTTGGCGTAAGAGACGGTGTTGAACAAGATGACAATAAACGCAATCAAAATGACTTTGCGCTATGGTTCACAAAATCAAAATTTGAAGACCAAGAGCTTAAATGGGAAAGCCCTTGGGGCTATGGTTATCCTGGTTGGCATATTGAGTGCTCTGGTATTTCAATGAAATATCTTGGTGAAAAACTAGACATTCATTGCGGTGGTGTTGACAATATATTCCCTCATCACACAAATGAAATTGCCCAAAGTGAAAGCTACTTGGGACATAAGTGGTGTAATTATTGGTTCCACGTTCAGCACCTTAACACAACCTCTGGCAAAATGAGTAAAAGCGCTGGCGGATTTACCACGGTTGATTCACTTATTGAACATGGCTACAACCCTCTTGCTTACAGGTTATTCTGTCTACAATCACATTATAGAAACCCTCTTGTGTTTAGTGAGGAGCGATTAATGGGCTCTGTTAGTGCATATAAAAAACTAATTGCAAAAATTAATCAAATTAAAGAAAACAAAACCGGAAATATTGATGAAGACAAAATAACAGATTATAAGAAAAAATTCACCTCTGCACTAGAGAATGATATTAACACTTCCCTAGCCTTAACCACTCTATATGACGTGCTTAAAGATGAATTATTATCAAACAACACAAAACTAACCCTGATTGAAAGTTTTGACACTGTTTTGGGACTTAATTTACTAACAGACGATACTGAAAGTAACAGTATTGATAATGAATTCGAAAAATATATTAAAGATATGATTGAAAAAAGACTTACAGCCAAAAAGAATAAAGATTATGTAACTGCAGACCAAATTAGAAATGAACTATCGCAAAAAGGCGTAACACTTAAAGACACGCCAAACGGAACCGAATATTCAGTAAACTAGTTTTAATGAAAAGATATTCTATTCTTGTTAAATTTTTAAGCCAAAATAAAAAACATAGGCAATTTCGCCTATGTTTTTATTTAGAAGATATATTTTTTAGTTCTTTTTTAACGGCTTTTTCTGAATTGTTTACCAGTTCTTTTGCTTGGGGATTATGTTTGTAAAGCAGTGCACCAGCAACTAATCCAACGAGCATTCCACATATTAAGCCATCTTTCATAAAAATACCCTCCCACACTAGATTGTGCAAAAGGGTATTTATTTATTCATTAATCATTCCACGCTTCAAACATTGCGTCAAAGTTTGCTTTAGCTTTGCTAACTTGCTTTTCGTTATTATTTTCTTCCGTGTTTGTTTCTACTGTTTTTTTAGTGGTTTTTTTTTCAACCTTTTCTTTTTGTGGCTTTGCTTTAGCAAACAATGTTTCACCATTCTTCTCTGCTTTTTCTTTTTGGATATAGTATTCTTCAATTGCAGATTTTAAGGCATTAATTGCATATGTTAATGTCTGTTTTTTATCCTCTGGGTATTCACCAGTAACCTTTACTATTGTTTCTTCGTTCACTTCTTTTGCATCTTCAATTGTTAAATTAACAAGTTCACTGCAAAGAGCACTGCTTGCTACAATTGCACCAACAGAACCCATTGTTTTGAAATGTGCATCTATTATGGTTTCTGTTTCATCTAACTTCAAATATATTTTATAGTAATCACCTGTTGCTTCATCAATATATTTACCAATTCCTTGAGAACCTTGCAAACCACCAGCATTTGTTGGGTTCTTAAATATTTCTAAAATTCTTTCAGAGTACATTATTTTGCCCTCCCTGTTTTGGTTACTGGGCTAATTGCCCTAAGTTTTCCAACAATTTCAACAAGCTTATCAATTGTGTAATCAATATCTTCCTTTGATATATTCTTACCAAATGAGAATCTAATTGCACCTTTAACATATTCTTCTGGAATTCCCATTGCTGTTAAAACGTGTGATTTTTGAGCAACGCCTGATGTGCAAGCAGAACCAGTTGAAACTTCAATTCCTTCAAGGTCTAACATCATAAGGAGTGATTCTGCATCAACCATTTCAAAACCAATGTTAATTATTCCTTGAACTTTTTGATATGGATGACCATTAACTCTTATGTATTGAATTCTTTGAGAGATTTGTCTAACAAAGTAATCTCTAATTGTTTTGATTTTTTGTTGGTTAACAATAATATCTCTCATTGCTATCTCAATTGCCTTACCAAAACCGGCAATTGCTGGAACATTTAATGTTCCACCCCTACGGCCACGTTCTTGTGTTCCACCATCAATTAGATTACTGCACTCAACACCATTTTTAATGTATAGTGCGCCACAACCTTTTGGCCCATAGATTTTGTGAGCAGACATACTCATTACATCTATTTCCATATCTTCAACGTCAATTTTAACAGAGCCAATTGCTGAAACTGCATCTGTATGGAAAACAATTCCGTTTTCGTGTGCGGTTTTTGCAATAGCTTTAATGTTTTGGATTGTTCCAACTTCATTGTTAACTGCCATTATTGAAATTAAGATTGTGTCTTTTCTAATATTATGCATTAAATCTGCAAGGCTAACTAAACCATTTTGGTCAACTTTTAGGTAGGTTACTTCAAACCCTTCTTGCTCAAGAACCTTACAACTTTCTAAAACGGAATCATGTTCGATTTTACTAACGATAATATGATTACCCTTTGCCCTGTTGGCACGAGCAACACCTTTTATTGCCCAGTTGTTTGCTTCTGTTCCACTTGATGTAAAGTATATTTCATTTGACTTTGCACCAATTGCATTTGCGACTCTATCTCTAGCTCTATCAACAATTGCACTTGCTTCTCTTCCGAATGTGTGTAAACTGTTTGAGTTGCCGTAAACAGCATTGAAAACAGGTAACATTTCATTCAAAACTTCATTTGAGCAATTTGTTGTTGCCGCATTATCTAAGTACACTCTTTTCATAAAATTGTCCTTTTAATATAAAATCGTTACAATTTTAACACAACCGCAGAATAATTGCAATAGGTAATTTTAATAAAAAATTATTACTAATATCACAAATGTTAAATTATTTACTATTTTTTTGCTTTTTTATGCTTTCTTTTCTGCATTTTGTTACATTTTTTATAACTTGCCTTTTATTGTCTTTTAGTTCAATTCCAGAATAATCTGCCACAGGAACCTTTGAAATAACCTCATAATACCTATCAATTGTGTCGGTTATTCTAAGTTTTAAGCAGTTTTCTTTTATTCTGTTATACTCATCTTTATTATCCAAAATGTTGTTGATTGCCTGACCAATTGTTTTGTTTGTTATTGAAATTGCACAGCCATTATCAACTAAGAATTTTTTGTTATAAATTTCTTGTTGTGGTAGTTTTCCCAAAATTAAACTTGGAACACCTGTGTTTATGCTTTCTGTGGTTGTTAATCCTCCCGCCTTGCCAAGTATCATATCTGATGCACTGAAGTATTCAACAACCTTATCGGTAAACCCGACATTAACCACCTTGTGCTGTAATTTATATTTTTTTACATATTTATCTATTTGTTTTAAACCCTTTTCATCTTTACCATTAATGAATATTAATTGAATTGGTTTTTTAACCTTTGCTAATTCTTTAACCAATTGTTTATTTTTAACTGGGAAAAAACTTGCTTTCATAACACAAATGGTAAATACCTTTGAATCTAGCCCTAAAATTTTTGATGCTTCTTCTTTTGTGTATGGATTAGAAAATTTTTTTGCAACAGGAATACCAGTAACAAATAATTGCTCATCTTTATAACCTTTTTCCTTAAATGGTTCAACCATGCTCTCGTTTGTTAAAAACATGTAATCTAATCCCTCTGCACAGCACTCCCAATATGGAGAAATACCATAATCTAACGTCATACACATAATTTTTGCTGGAATTTTGTAATATCTTCTTAAATTACGCAATGCAACAGCACAAAATATGTAGGTTGAAACAATTAAATCTGGCTTATACTCATATATTTTATTTAACATTCCATACAAAAGAACATTAACTTCTTTATTTACTTTTGCTGTGTCTCTTGTTGAATAGTTGCATTTTTCACTTTTCTTGAAAAAGTGATTATATAACCCAACAAAATGACGACACACAAAAAAATATCCTTTTTCCATTGTCCATTGTTTGAACTTGCCTGTGTACGATTTATAAACATCAACAATTTCAATCTCTGCATTTGGATTTTCTTCTAATATTTTCTCTTTGATTCTTTTTGCTGTTGAATTGTGCCCATTTCCGGCACTAACTGTGAATACTAAAACTTTCATAACTCTCCTTATCTTTTGTTATCTTCTAAAAAACTTTTAACAATTCTAAAAGCATCATCAAGCAGTGGCGCAGTTGCAACCTGAAGTTTTATTTTGTTTGAATTATCTTCGCCAGATATGTACCATAAAAGATGTTTCCTCATTGTTGCACTAACAAATTTTTCATCATAATTCTGCCTTAAAACCTCTATATGCTTTTCTATTAATTGAATTTTGTTTAATTCGGCTATACCCTTAAGTTTTGCAAAAATATTAGGATTGCCAAGCGCACCCCTACCAACCAAAACTCCATCAACACCCGTTTGCAACATTATTTGATAGGAATCAATATCAAACACATCACCATTGCCAACAACGGGAATTTTTACACTGCTTTTAACATTTGCAATCGTTTCATAATCAACCGCACCAGCGTACATCTGTTCTCTTGTTCTTCCATGAACTGTTATCATTTTTGCACCAGCATCTTCGCACACCCGTGCCATTTCTTTTGCAACATTTTGACCGTTACTAAAACCAATTCTAAACTTGCAGGTTATTGGCTTGTTTGCCGCCTTAACACAAGATGAGACTATTTTATATACCTTATTAAGGTCATTCAAAAGTGCCGAACCATCGCCATTTTTAACTATTTTGGGAGCTGGACAACCAAAATTAATATCAATTAGGTCAAATTTTTCTAATAATTCGCTAGCACAAACTTCTGCCATTATATTTTCATCATGGCCAAATATTTGAACTGCAACTGGTTTTTCTATTGGATTTGTTATAAGCAAATCTTTTGTTTTATTGCTATTGTGCATTAATGCGTTTGCATTAACCATTTCTGTGTATGTTAAATCTGCTCCCGCCATTTTACAAACTGTTCTAAATCCAACCTCTGTTACTCCAGCCATGGGAGCTAAAAAGACATTGCCATATTCCTTTTCACCAATATTCATATGTCTATATTATTACACTTCTAACCACCTTTTTGCAACCAAATTTTCAAATCTTTAATTTTTAATTCGCCAAATACCATTTCAATTCCAAAATATATAATAATTGCCATCATAACACCAGTTACAAAGGTTACAAATGTACTGCCTTTTAGAAAGGCGTTATACGCAATCAAAAACCCCGCCATCACAACAACAGATGCAATTGTGGAAATAATGTTTTTGGCGCTAAGTCTAAATGGAACATTATTTTTAAGCACGCCAATATTAATGATGCAAGTAATAGAATAACCACAAACACTTGCAACAACAAGCCCTAGAATGTTTATGTTTGGATTTGGTACTAAAACTGAGGTTAAAATCGTTTTAATAATCACTCCCAAACCCATTGAAAACATGGGTGTTTTTGTTCTGTTTATAGATATAAGACAACAATTTGATATTGTTACAAAACACATAAAAAACATTTCAAAAACAGAAAACTGCAAAAGTTTTGTTGCTATGTTGTGCATAGTTAAATTCAATCCCGAATATAAAATGGAGATTATTGGAGAAGCCATAATATACACCCCCACACAACAAGGAAGTATTAATAACAAAACCACCCTAAAAGCATTTGAAATATCACGAGATATATTGTTTTTCTTTTCTAACTTAAAACACAAGGTTGGCAAATATGTTATCGCCAGTGCCGAAATAATAATATTGGGTATGTTTATTAGTGGCAAAACCATTCCCATTTCAACACCAAAAAGCGAAGTGGCAAACATTTTTGAAAACCCAGATATACACAATAAATTAATAACCAAAAACGAATCTATTAGTGTAGATAAAGGGAGAATTCCATAACTTGCACTAACTGGCAAACAATCTTTTATAAAATTGATATAATGTCTCTTATTTATTCTCACTTTCGTTTTGTAACTGGCCTTGTTTTTTATTAAAAAATACAAAAATGATATTATTTCACTAATTGAAACGCCCAAAAGTGCACCAACAACGCCAAGCGTTACACTTTTTTTTGATAAAACCCAAGCAAGCGTAAGCCCAATCAATAGCTTTAATGATTGTTCTAGCATTTGACTAATCGCTGTTGGGTACATATTTTCATGGCCTTGATAATACCCCCTATATACTCCAAGCAGTGTGGCAAAAACAAAACCAAGCATAATGGCAAAATAACCCAATAAGGCGTCAGTGTTACCCTGCAAATAAGAAATTGGGTATGCTAATAATAGCAAAACAATACTAACTATTATTCCGTAGAATAGCGAAACTCTTTTACCAATAATGAAATTCATGTTTATTTGCTCATTATTCCCTTTTGCTCGGCAAATTGAAATTCTGCGTGAAAGCGTTGAGCTTACACCACCAGTAATAAAAGTTAAAAAGAAGGAGTATATTGGAAATGCCATTTGATATAATCCCATACCCTCTGCCCCTAAAAGATTTGAAAGTGGTATTCTGTATATTGCGCCAAATACCTTGCTTATAAAACTGGCAAATACCAGTGCCACTGTGCCATTAAAACTCCCTATGTTCATAAAAATAGAATGTATAAAACGATCAATTTTATGCCTTGATTAACACAAATAAAAAAATAGCAAATTTGATATTTACAAATATACTTTTATATGTTAGAATATAAGAGAAAAAGAGGTTTATCTATGAAATATCAATCAATTTTTATTAATTTTCCATGGTCATATTCTCCAGGAAATGAAATTCTTGTTACGTCAGACCAAGTGAAAGAGGCTTTTAAGATTATTTCTCAGTCTTTCAGATACAGAATAAAATATGAAATGGAAATGGAAAAAAATAATCAAGCAGAGGCAAATAAATATAACTTAAACGATATCGTTGTTTTCAACTCTTTTGTTGACCAAACAAATAAGAATATTTTGGATCCTGTTGCAAATGAATATATTATGAAATGTATTAGGCAAGTTAGAGATTGTAAATATACACGCACTTGCAAAATATCTTTCCAAACAATGTATAATATTTTCTGTAAAAGTGAATTAAAACAAGAGTTATTTGCAGAGTTCTTGGCTTCTAACCCAAAGAAATTTGTTGACTTTTTAAGGCTTTTCCAAGCTGGAAGCAAAACCGCACTAAACACAGAAAGTAAGGAAATCAAGGAAATACTAACCGAATATAATAAATATTGCAATAAATATGTAAACAACATAAGAAGTTAAAATTTTTAATCGTTTATGAAGAAGTTTCAAACTTCTTCTTTTTTGTAAATATCGCTTGTTTTTATAAGTGAAATCAAATATTTTTGTGAAATAATTGACAAAATATATCGCTTATTATAAAATAGTGGCAAGCGTTGAAGAAAACATAGTAGTTTTTTGTTCAAAACAACATAGAGAAAAGTTGGTTGGTGCAAAACTTTTGAGAACACTAAACGAATTACACTTTTGGAGCTTATGGTCTGTCTGAACCATTATTTCAGGCTTTAAGGTAGCAGTTTTTGCTATAAAGTAAGGTGGTACCACGAAATATGCACATTTCGTCCTTATATTCTTGTGCTAGAATATATGGGCTTTTTTATATATATTGCCCAAAATAACAAGGAGAATTATATGGAAAGATGTAAATTATTTGAAAAACTAGTTGAACGTCAGTATGTTTACCAAATGACCGACGAGGAGCAAATTAAAAAACTTTGCAATGGTGAACCAATCTGTGTTTATGGTGGAATTGACCCAACTGCAGACAGCCTTCATATTGGACATGTTATTTTACTTATGATGTTAAAAATGTTTCAAGATGCTGGGCACAAAGTTATTGTTTTGCTTGGTGGAGCAACCGCACAAATTGGCGACCCTAGCGGAAGAACTGACATGAGGTCAATGGTAACAAAATCATTTATTGAAGATAACTACAAAAAAATTGAAGAAACCATATCTAGATTTTTGCGCTTGGATGGCGAAAACCCAGCAATTATTGTTAACAATGCCGACTGGATGAATGGCTACGATTACATTAGTTTTATGCGGGATGTTGGAGCACATTTTAATGTTGCAGAAATGCTAGCCTCTGATGCGTGCAAATCTAGAATGGCATCTGGCGGACTAACATTCTTAGAAATGGGCTATCAATTAATTCAAGCCAATGATTTTGTTCACTTAAACCGTGAGTTTGGTTGTAAATTACAAATTGGTGGAAGCGACCAATGGGGAAATATTGTTGCTGGTGCAAAACTCGGCAGAAAACTTAACATTTTAGAGGGAAAAGACGCAGACACATTCCAAGCACTCACCTGCCCACTTCTTCTAACCAAAGAAGGAAAGAAAATGGGTAAAACATCAAATGGTGCACTTTGGATTAATAAGAATAAAACTTCACCTTTTGAATTTTTCCAATACTTCTACAATCGTGATGATAAAGATGTTGAAATGCTATTAATAAGACTAACCGAACTGTCTATGGATAGAATTAATGAATTATTAAATGGCGACATACGCGAAGCAAAAAGAGTTATGGCGTACGAAATAACTAAAAGAATTCATGGAAAAGAAGAGGCAGATAATGCACTTAACCTTGCAACAAATATGTTTGCAAATAACAACTTTAATGATGCCCCAACACATAAATTAACAGGTTCTTCACTTCAAATTACCGACATTTTGGTCGAAACCAAACTATGTGCTTCTAAAGGCGAGGCTAGAAGAATGATTGAACAGGGTGGCATAACAGTTAATGATGAAAAGATAACTAATTTTACCCAAACTCTTACTGATGCCGATTTTTCTCAAGGTTTTGCAATTGTTAAAAAGGGTAAAAAGCAAATAATTAAAGTGGAAAAATAAAACAAAAAAGACACTAAACATTGTTTAATGTCATAATTATAAACATTTGGGTGTGTGGATACTCCACTCACCTTTTTATTTGCTCTTTTTACATGTTGTTTTTTCTATTTACAAATTTGTCTTTTGCATACAATTTTCAAAAATGCAGAAATAAACTTTGGTACTTTTATGCAAACAATCCTCATATTTTCCTCACTTATAGAAGTGTATGCAATCATTATAAAAAATGTTAACTTGCAAAAGGTTGTGCGTATTATAAAAAACTTGGCTATGTGCCAAGTCTTTTTGTTTTTTATTACAAGCAGTTATAAACTAAATGTTAATAACAAGCACAATCTTATTGTAATTCGTAGTAAGCATGGAAAACTAAATTTCCGTGGAATTTTTCAGGATTAGCACTTGGGTAAATTCTTGTAAAACATTCATAGTATTCGCCAGTATCCTTATTGTTAAGTCGCCAACCTCTTAAAATCCAATGACCATAGGCGTTATCAAAATTTGAATAAGTTGGTATAAAGATACTTTCTGTTTCAATTGTGTAAGAAAATGTTAGATATGTTATTGGTCCATAAGTCCTAGTATTTACATCATTTGCGTAATAAGTTATCGTGTACGTATCAAGGGTTTCTTTTGCATAAATTGTAATACTATGGTCAAGTTCATTAGAAACTTCAGTTATAGGAGTAGTTAAATCTGCATCGGTAAAGAACCCAGCAAATGTATAACCAATTGTGTATGTTTTTTCATTATACATATCTCTTGTTAAATCTCTTGGGTCTTCAGCCAAATTAAACCAGTCAAGATAAGCAGAAGTTGCCAATGTTTTTCTCGTCCCATCTGTAGAAATACCGATTTTAACAAAGTTTATATGGAAATTTTTAAATTCCATTTTTGCATATAATGTTAAATCTACAAGGTCGTTTTCATCTTCAACATGAATAGTTTCAATTTTGCTTTCTTCTTCAAATGTAGGAGAGGTATACCAACCCTTAAACTCACCATAAGGATAAATTGGAGCATTTAATTCAATATATTGTTCCGCAACAAAAGTTGTTGGGTTATTATCGT
Source organism: Clostridiales bacterium (assembly GCA_918262735.1). Lineage (GTDB taxonomy): Bacteria > Bacillota > Clostridia > Christensenellales > UBA1242 > HGM11367. Next base: position 73,530 of record CAKJYJ010000003.1, on the reverse strand, counting down.
CAACATACTTGCCATTAAAACCATCAAAATCATATGAAGTATAATGACTGTAATCATAAGTAATGGTTCCAGCTTTAATCCAAACTGCTGTGAGAGTTAAGTTACTAGTAATTTGGGAAGGATAGAAAGTAATACTATTTTCACCTCCAATTCTACTGTATTTATCTTCTTCTTCCCAGCCATCAAATTTGTATCCTTCTTTTGTTGGATTTGGAATTTGAAGTGTGGCATCTGTTGATTTAAACGTTGTTGGAGCACTAGAAGGCATTTCTCCACCATCTAAAACATAATTTACACTATAAGTATTTTCAACTAATCTAAGTTGAACAGAAACTTTAACACTTTCTGGTAACATATTGAATTTGTTTGTGGTTATATGTTCATTATGTAATTCGCCATCCAAATAATAAGTCAAAATATAATAATCAACAGAATAGTTTTGGTTTATTGTTTCGCAATGAATTGTAATTTCTTCGCCTGTATATCCTTTATTGTTAGAGTTATATTCATTTGATGGATTTATTCTTTGACCATTTGCTTTTGTTAGGTATAAACTTTTTCCTCCACGAGCATTAAGTGCTTGCCCTTCACCTAATACAGCGTCTGTCCATCTGTTATCAACGGTTAATGAGTATTCTTCTGCATTTATATTGGCAGAAATAACTAAATTTTTATTAACATAAATTGGATTATACAAACCTTGGCCATTTTGGTCTTTCCAACCACCGAAAGTATATCCTTCTTCTTTGAATTCATAAGAGAGAGATATTCTTGTGGCGTATTTTACTAAACTACCACTTTCAATAACGCTATTGTTATCGTCATCATTTGTAATTATTACATTAAGCATTCTTGCTGTTTCTTCATCAACTGATACTGTATAAGTTTTTTCTCCAACAACAGCAGAAACCGTTACATTTGAATTTGGCATAATAAACGAATTATTTGTTACTGTAACACTATTTCCATTGGTATCAACAATATTCCAAGACTTAAATTCGTATCCTTGCCAATCTTCAAACATTTCATATCTTAAAACGACTCTCGTTCCTGCACTTATTTTGCCTTGACTTTGTGCAAATTGTTCCATACTTGGACTAACAAGTTCAATTTCGCCGTATACATCAAAATTTATTTCAACAAAATATTTTTGACCAGAAGCTCTTTCAAAAGTTGCTGAAACTATAACATCACTTGCTGGCATTGTGAATTTGTTGTCATTCAATTCAACATCTTGATTGTTTTCATCTTTCACTGTGATACTCACAAACAGATAACCACTATTTGTACGATAAGACAAAGTGATTTCTTCTCCTTCTTGTGCGGAACTCTTTGAAGCAGTAACAGTTCCGCCAGTTGTTTGCAAAGCTGTTATCCTATAATATCCTTCTGGTAATGGTTCTTGATTTTGGTTATTGTCACCACTTCCACCGCATGCCGATAGCATAAAGACAAATGGAATAATTAAAGCCATAGCCAAAATAGTTAGAATGCGTCGTTTTATCATAATAATCTCCCCATTGTTCATTATATATTATATCATACGAAAAGAATTTGTACATCTTTTTTATGAAAATGTTAAATTGCTTTTAGTAATAAAAAAATGTATGCTTTGCGGCATACATCTCTTTTGGTTCTATTTAATATATTGTGATATACAACTGTAAGTAAATATCACCGCCAAGCCAAACGGTTTATTTATCTGAGTTCGTCAATGGCTTTTGCCCTATCTTCAGCTGAATAAATATAACTTCCAGAAACAATAATGTCAGCACCATTAATTCTTAATCTTTTTGAAATGTCTGGGTTTATTCCGCCGTCGACCTCAATTAAGTAATTGGCACCATAATCCTCCCTTATTTGTTTTAATTTTTTTACCTTCAAACAAGTCGATTCTAAAAACTTTTGTCCGCTATATCCTGGGTCAACAGACATAACCAAAACTAAATCTGAATAAGCAAGATATGGCATAATTTCAATAACATCTGTTCCTGGGTTAATTGCAAGCCCAGAAAGTGCTTTTCTGCTTCTTATTTCCTTCAACGTTTTAACTAGTTTATTTTTGTTCTTAAACGCTTCATAATGAACGGTAACAATGGTTGCCCCTGCACTAATATAATCTTTAACAATTCTTGCTGGCTCATTAACCATTAGGTGAACATCAAGAGGAACTAGCGTTCTTAAATACACTTCGTGAACATCTTTATCTGTTATTGTGTCTCTGCCAACAAAATTTTTATTCATCACATCGCAATGAATATAATCGGCAAAATTATTCAATTTCCTAACATAAACACACAAATCATCAACGTTGCCACAAGGGTCGGTTGATGGCGCTATTTTAAGTTTATTAACCATGCGTTTTTACCCACTTTTCATTTAGTATTTTATATATTTCTTTATACCTTAAAAATCTTTGTTTGTCAACCAATCCATCCAAAACTGCCCTTTTTACTGCACATTCTTCAACTTTTTCATTAAAATGTGCACATGATTTATACTTACACCCATGCAAATATTTAACAAAATCTGGGTAATAATATGGTAGTTCATAATATGCAATTGGCAATAATTTTTCATCTAGTGACGTGAACCCCGCCGTGTCGGTTATCATTATTGAATCTTCAAAAAATATTTCGCAATGCCTTGTTGTATTCTTCCCTTTTTGATTTTTTATGCTAATTTCCCCAACAGATGTGGCATGTTTTTTCATAATTAAATTAACAAGTGCCGATTTCCCAACTGCCGACTGCCCGGCGAATGCTGACAGCTTATTTCTCATTATACTTTTTAATGTGTCAACCCCGTCGCCAGTTAAAGCGTTGGTAAATATAATATTATTAACAACATTTTTATATGCTTTTTCAACATAAGCACAAATTTCATTTGAAATGTCAATTTTATTAACAACAATGCAAGGTTCAATTCCATAGCAAAGCGAGAACAAAATAAGTTTGTCAACAATCATAAAATCCGGTTCAGGTATTTTTGCAATAACAATTACCAATTGGTCAATATTTGCAATTGGTGGTCTAATTAATTGATTTTTTCGCTTGCACACACTTTCAATGATTGGCGAATTATTGCAAGAAAAAACCACCTGGTCACCAACAAGCACACCGTCCGCTTTTAAGTTTCCCCTAGCACAACATATGTAACTTGTTTCTCCAGACATCACCCAAAATTTATCAGCTAAAACTTTATAAACAACACCAGTCATTAATCACCATTATTCTCATTTAATATTTTGTTTCTAAGTTGTCCACAAGCACCCTCAATATCTGCACCAATTGTTCGCCTAACCGTTGCAGAAATACCATTTGAAACAAGCCTGTCCATAAAAGCGTACGCTTTTTTTCGATTTGTTCCCACCATTCCTCGTTCTTTAACTTCGTTTAATGGTATTAAATTAACATGACAAACAATTCCGTGTAATAGTTTAGTTAATTCATCTGCACAGGCAAATGTGTCATTTTTACCAGAAATTAATGAATACTCAAAAACAATTCTTCTCTTTGTTTTGTTAAAGTAATACTTAATTGCATCAATAAGTTCTTTTAGAGAGTACCTATTTGCAATCGGCATAATTTCTCTCCTCATTTCGTCATTTGGTGCATGAAGTGAAATTGTTAATGTTATTTGTAAATTAAGCTCGGCTAGTTCTTTGATTTTATCAACCAACCCGCAGGTTGAAAGCGAAATGTTTCGCTGAGAAATATTAATACCGCCAGCATCGCTAACAAGGTTTAGAAATTTAACAACATTGTCATAATTATCAAGTGGTTCACCACTGCCCATTAAAACAATGTTAGTTACCTTCCTATTTTTCAAATCACCGCCGTTGTCTTTGTTAACAAGTAAAACTTGAGAAAGAATTTCGCCAGCGGTTAAATTTCTAACAAGTCCACCAAGAGTGCTGGCACAAAATTTGCAACCCATTCTGCAACCAACCTGTGTTGAAACACAAAGAGTGTTACCATATTTATAACTCATGAACACGCCCTCAATAAGATTGCCATCACTGAGTTTATAAACATATTTAATTGTTCCGTCTTTTCCAACCAGTTTGGTATGAATTGTAATTGGGAAATCATCAAACGTAACAAGCAGTTTTTGTTTTAGTTCTTTTGAAATGTTTGATATTTCAGAAATTGACTTACCTTGACAAATTCCCTCAAAAATTTGCTTTGTCCTAAACTTTGGTTCGCCCATGGAAACCAATATATCTTCAATTTCTTTTTCTGTGTAATTGAGTAAATTATCCATTGCAAATACTTCCAATTTCAAGTTTTTTGCCATTTAGGTAGCTTTTTGCAAGCATTTTTTTAGAATTTGGTGCAGTCATCTCAACAATTTCAATGGCACCACCTTCACATTTTATAACGAGCCCCTGTTTACTATTTGCAATTATTATTGTCCCATTTGCTTCAGTTCCTGTGTATTCTTTTTCCTTTGCTTCAAAAACCTTATAACTTTCGCCATTTAAGTTGAATATTGCAACTGGATTAGGATTTAACCCCCTAACAAGATTAACTATTTCTTTTGCAGATTTATTAAAGTCAATTATTGTATCTTCTTTTTTTAACATTTTTGTGAATGTTGCTTCATTGTGGTTTTGAGGTGTGAATACCGCCGTTTTATTTTCAATCATATCTAGAGCCTTAACGCAGAGTTTTGCACCAACATAAGACAGTTTTTCTGAAAGTGTGCCATATGTGTCGTTGCTCTCAATTGCCACTTCTTCACTCATTATCATATCGCCAGTATCAACCCCTGCCTCGGTTTTCATTATTGTTATTCCAGTTTGGGTTTCGCCGTTTATTATTACCGACTGAATTGGTGATGCTCCTCTATATTTTGGAAGCAACGAACCATGCACATTTATTATTCCATAAGGACAAATATCAATTATTTCTTGGCTTAATATTTGGCCATATGCAGCCGTTACCATAATGTCGCCGTCAAGAGCTTTTAAGTCTTCAACGCCATCACGCCTAATTTTAACAAACTGATAAACCGGTATACCGAGTTCTTGTGCCCTAACTTTTAATGGTGGAGCAACCATTTTATTACCTCTGCCACTTGGTTTATCTGGTTGACAAACAACAGCAACCACTTCGTGTTTGCTCTTTACAATTTCATCTAAAACCGATACTGAAAACTCCGGTGTTCCGAGAAATATTACCCTCATGTTTCCCCTTTTAGTCTTTTTTAATTTTATCTATAAACAAAATACCATTCAAGTGGTCAATTTCATGACAAAGACACCTTGCCAGCCATTTTTCACCAGTTATTATTATTTCATAGCCATACCTATCCTGCGCCTTAACAGTAACCTTCATTGGTCTTTCAACTGGCTCGTGAATTTTGCCACAAGAAAGGCAACTTTCTTTTTCAACATCAATCCCCTCAGAGCTTATTATTTCTGGATTTATTAGTTCAAAGGTCATATTGTTTACTTCCATAACAATAATGCGTTTTAACACTCCAATTTGTGGAGCAGCAAGCCCCATTCCCTCATACTCGTACATAGTTTCTTTCATATCGTCAAGAAGTTGCCCAAGTTTATCGTCAAAAACGGTAACTTTTTTACTTGTTTTTCTTAAGATTTCGTCACCCATTTTTATTATTTTTCTAATTCCCATAATTGTTCCTTTTAAGTTTAATCTAATTAATTCGCCTATTATTTTATACTAAAATAAAAATTTAATCAATCTATTTAAGCATTTTAGTTAGAGGTCTTTTTATATAAGAATGCTATTTGACAAAATGCAAAACTATCCTCACATGATTAATAAACAAATTTTTTTGCATTAAAAACAATTGCATTGTTCTTGTATGACTAAAAAAAACAACCGGATAACCGGTTGCTTTTGGGGAATACTATTCTTTTGTATCCTGAATTCTGTCTTCTTCTTTTGGTTTTTCAATTAAACCTAAAACAACCAAGATTCCACAAATTGACATTATTATTTCTTCAACCCAACTGGCTTCAACTTTAAGCCCAAACAACTTTGACACCTGCATAACCAAAACACCAACTGCACCAGAAAGAGATACCCAAAACCTATAAGATTTAATTAATTTCATTTTTTTTATACCTTTTTATTGGAATTTTTTTAATTTGTTCTTTTATTTCACTAACGTCCTCTTTAATTTCATCCACAGTATTTAATTTTGTTGACAAGCATTCAATTGTGTTTTGATATTTTGTTTCTCGCTTTCTAGAATCTTTTAATTCATATATCAATAAACTAACAAAAAGTGTTGCAAAGATGCCATTTGCTATTGCAGTGCTAAAAACCTCATTCCACATTATCTATTCTTAATTTCCTTAACTAGTTTGTTGTATCCAGAGGTTCCCAAATTCTCTTTATACTTTGGATTATTCTGTAATTCTAAAATGGCGTCTTCTTTGTTTAGTTGTGCAAAATACTCACTTGCAACAGCATACTTTTCGTTTTGCTTTAACACATCAAAAACCGCTGTTCCATATTTACCAATCAATCCAACTAGGTTTGAAGTTTTATCAAAATTGCCATCTTCCTGCTCTTTCCCCCATTTTGCTTGTAACTTTGCAATTTCATTATTATATTTAATTGCTTCTTGCTCATTCTTCAAAATGTTAGAATTGATGCTATCAATTTCATTTTGAAGTTTAACTGCATATGTTATGTCGAAAGAATTTAAAGCATTTTGCTTTTGTTGTTCCAGTAAACTTTTTTGTTCGTTTAATGCTGATATTTTATCGTTTGTTTTTGTTTCTAGTTCTTTTAGGTCTTGCATCATGCCCCTATCTAATCCTGAAAGGGTATTCACAATTATTGATGACCTTGCAAGTCCTCTTTTTATTGCATCATTCTTTGCTTCTTCCTTCACCTTTGCATACTTATTTTCTAAACCAATTAAACTTTCCTGTTTGTTATTGTCAATTTTTCCTTTTTGTTCTTCAATGGATTTTATTTTGTTATCATACTTTTCATTTATTGAATTGATATTGGTATTTTTGTAGTCAAACAAATTATTTTCTGCTTTTTGCTTAACATCTTCTTCTGTTGGTTTTTCAAATGAAATTTCCTTTAAGTTTAGGTTTGTTTCAGAACCATTTAGGCTATTATACTTTTTGTCGATTTGATTGAATTTTTCAAATATTTCACCACCCACCTTGGTTGTGTCTTGTAATCTCTTTGTGGTATTTTCGTCAAATGAAAATTGGTACATCTTTTCCTCCCTGTTTAATTATTTTTACCTTTATTTGTCTTCTAAAAATGAATTTAAGTAATTCTTTGTTCACTATCATCTATCAGTTACCGCCACAACAATTTGAGGACAAGTTATTTCAATATCCTTGTCGGTGTTTTCATTAATCATAAAACCCACTTGCATCTGTTCTCCAAACATGTTAATTTTAATCCTTTTGGCAACACTACCACCTGGTAGATTAACAACCCGACTTTGCTTGTCGGTGCTAATAATCATATTGCAATCCGTGTTAGTTTTTACTACACATTCTTCAATATGTTTTATCTGTCCAGGATACCCCATACTGCTTTTAGGACTTAGCCACATTTTTTTAAGTGGTGTTCCAAACACTTTTCCGTCTTTGGTAAGTTCCCCAATTTTTCCAGAATGTTCACCATTAAATGATGCAACTAATTTGCTAATTTTACCATCATCTAATGCAAGCATACTTGAAATATCAACACCTCTGGTTATTAACAGTTCATTAGTCGATAAATCAAGTTCAATTAGTGCGTTGTTTTTGTATCCACCAACATAGGCCTCACATCCAACTTGTGTATTGTCGTTAAAATTTAGTCTGCACGCAAGATAAAACTTGTTATTATAATAAAGCCCACACGCATTATCATTATCAACGCCATTAAATAATTCATCAATTCCAAGATTTAATTTTCTTGTTGCATAACCATCAAAAACATGTATTCCATCACGTGCAAGAAGTAGCACCTTATTTCCACAAAGGGTAACAGTATCGCCATATAGTTTGACGCTTGAAGTAAAAAGATGACTAACACTAAATTGGCTTTGTTCGCCATACGCCGACACCCTTGAAACACCATAATCTCTAAAAACATAAACATAATCGTTGTATGAAATAACCCTGCTAAGTGCTCCCCTTTCATCTTGCATATCAATGAAACCCCCGGAGCTCATACTCTCTCCCCAATCGGTTGGGTCGAGATTTGCGGAGAACGCTAATCTGTTTCTTTCTCCGCCAACAACTGCAAATAGCCTTTCATAATGCAAACACATAGATTTTATATGTGGCGCATCTAAAACACGTTGAACTACCTGATTTTGCGTGTATGTCCACATTCCATCAGTTTCGCTTGAAAAAATCATTGTATCTAGTGAATTGAGCCTATAGTTTAATGCATTAGGAACACCTGATGAAAAAACTGTATCAATTATTTTCCCGCACAAAACACTATCACTAACAATATTGCAAGTGTATATATCTCCACCGTCTAAATAAATAACAATTTGATTGTTATACCTACCGAGTGTTTGACTATAATACTTATAAAACCACAGTTTTTTTATTACGCCTGTTGGAGGAACAATAACCCTTGGTGTTTCATATAAATTTCCCGGAAGAGTTAATGCCTTAAAACCATATCCTGATCTTAAGCTACCATTTTTAACATTAAAATTATATGACAATTTTGCTGTTTTGTATGGCATTAAAGCGTCATCAACTTCGGTGTTCATTGCCTTTTCAAATCTGGTGAAATTGAGGGTCATTTTTTTTACTTTTTTCTTTGCATTTATATTTTTATAAAACACTAAAACCACCCTCTTTTTTTCATTTGTATTTCACCCTTTTTTCTTGATGCAAACATAAGAGCATTCTTAAATTTATGCTCCCAAATTTGAGCGTCGTCGTATAACATTTGTAAATAATAGTATTCACTTGCAACACCATACGCTAGCACCCTTGCAGATAGTCGGTTCCCAAACGTTTCGGCGTTATCGTTAATTGATAACACATCTGGATAAACCTTATATGTTATCGTTGCGCTCGTCGCCAAACATATTATTTGATTTCCAATATATTTATACTTTAGGTTTTTGCCACTTGGCGATTTTATACTTACTATTTCCTGCATTTTGCTATCGATTAATGAAATGCTTATTTTACCATCGGTGAATATAACATCTTTTTGTTTTAATATTGGTAAATAATCCGATGCAATTTCTGATGTTATGTTATTCACACACCTAACAATTAGGTTCAAATCTTTAGTTTGATTTTCATCTAACTGCTCACCCGTTTCATCAAAAATATTACTTGCAAGTAAATCTTCTTTACCCATAAAAACACATGCATATTCAACTATATCTTTTACTTTCATATTCATTCTCCATTTTTTCTAGGCATTTAATATTCTCCCTTTTTAATAGGAGAGCATTGGACCTTTCAATTTCTTCAATATATGCTTTTCTGTTTTGAATCTCGCTTTTTTGTGTGTATTCAATCATTCTTTCATCAACACTCGAAAAAGGAAATGTTAATGAGTATTCTTTGGGTTTTAATTCATTTTCTGTGGTATATAATGCATATTTTTTTGTTTTTGTATTATAAAAGACCGAATATTTACTATTCCAATTTTTTAGCCTTTCAATAACTCCAAGCACATCACTTTTAATTTCTATCAATTCCATTTTTCCATGCTCTCCAATATTCTAGGGATAACTAATTAATTTCCGCCATTTACTACAGGAGTTTCTGTTTCGCCAGTTGTTTCTTCTTCGGTTGATGTTGTTATTATGTTGTTAACTGTGTTAACAAAAGTTGTAAATGGATTGGTTACTGTGCTAGAAATACCTGTTATTTTTGCTTGCCCATTTGGTTTATCACAAATAAGATCAGCATATTTAACCAATGTTGCACTAAATGTTGGATAGCCAACGTTTTGACGAATAATTCTACCATCTTCACCTTCAAGCCATTTCCAATCACATAGTTGATGTAACGTGAAATCGTCGGTGTTAAGTAAGAACATTGTATCGTCTGCAACAAATCTATCGGCAACAAGAGGAATACCATTATATGATATTGCCTTGTAGCCACCATCTAGGGTTGCAACATCAATATTGCGTCTATATGCACCCAAATATTCCTGATATGCACGTCTAACAGCACTTGAACATGCTATGTAATTTATGTTCGACCCAGAAAACTCTTCTAAGAAATCAACTGCACTTTGTATAAGTCCATCGTTAATTTCACCCGCACTTGTTTTAACATATGGAGAAAGCCAAGGATAACTTGCTCTTGTTAAACCATATAATGTTTCTGAATCTGAAAATATTTTTCCAAGACCTGTGATTTCATTATTTTTTGAACCTTGAACATAAATTGTATCATTTTCATCTAAAAGACAAGTTGCATCTAAATAAAAACATTTGTTAACCCTGTCAACATATTTAATTCTATGTCCACTTTTAACGGCACTTTTTGAACCAGAAGATCCGTAAACATCAAGTGTCATTCCCTCAATTAAGTTCTTAACAGTATCACAAGTAAACGCTCTGGTTGATGTGTTGACCGATGTGACGGTTGCCAATTTTCCAGTACCATCACCAAATAGCATTCTTCCCAAATTGAATGAAGATGCCTTAATTAAACCCTCCATTTCATCATTAAGAAGGTTTACAAACGCTCCCGCATTGTTCTCTGATGCCCTAATTGCTTTATCGCTCAGCTCAATTTTTCCATATAAGTTTTTTAAGTCTGTGATAAATTGAACGTAGTTATTACCTCCAGCCTTTGGAAGTGCATCGGTTTCAGCACCAGCACCAATACCGCCATTAACACCATATGGAGCAAGCTTTCTTATCTCTTTGCCCCAAACGTCTTTTGTTGATTGTTTAATTTTACCGAGTAATGGGTTTGCATTAACATTTAATTGATTGCCAACAACACCCAAATACACGCTTTTTAATGCGCTTTCTGCGCTAGTTAAAGTTACCATTTTTTATCCTTTTAAGTTAAATAACTGCTCCACCATCTTTTTTGCCTCTGCCATGTTTTTAGGTTCAACCTCGCCAGAAAAGGCAACATTACCTGAGTTTGAAATAATTGGTGGATTTTTAATTTTTTGTAAATTTTTGAAATATTCATTAATTACCTGCTCACGAACATCTTGCCTAGTTAAAATTTGTTCATCAATGAATTTTTTATCATTTGCAAGATGTTTTGGTGATGTGAACTCTCGTTCCATAACCCTTGCCCAAGCAAGTTCCAAAGCATTTGGAGAACTTCGCAAATTTTTATCCTGCAGTATTTCATTTGCTATTTCGCCAGAATATTCCTTTGCTTTGGCATTTTTTAATAAAAAAGATGAAACCTGTTCTGACCAATTATCCTTATCAAAAACGAATGCCTCATCCTCAGACTTGGCAGGTTCTTTTAGTTCGTTTAATTCTTTTGTTACCTCACCAAGTTTCTGACACTTTCTAGTAAACTCTGCCTGCAAATTGTTATAGGCAGAAAGCAAACTTTCTGTGTCCTTAAATTTACCAAGGGAGCCATCGTTTGAATTCAAAGCGGTGCCATCATTAACAATTTCTTTTTGCACATTGTCATCAATTTCTTTTGGTTGTTCCCCAATATTTTCTTCAATCATTTTTTATCTCCTTTAATAAAAAACACCAAAAATTGTGATTTTTTCATTATTTTTTGATGTTTTTTTCGTTTTTTTGTTATTTTAATTATTTTTACTATCAACACTTATAAATTTTTTGTGCATTCTAATATGTTCTAACATTTTATTTTCAATTTCTGGTGTTGACTTTTTTTCGTAATCTCCACCAAGCATAAATGCTATATGTTCTTGTATATGTAGTTCATGATCATCAATTTCCTTAACACTGACCTCTTCACCCGCTATTATTTTGGCATTCTCACTTGAGGCACGTTTTTGATGAAGTTCACCAATGTCTTGCGCATTTTCCCAAACACCAAATCCTAGCAATTCTAATGCCTTAATTCTCATTCGGTTAGATAGTTTACCATCTTCATTATGAAGTAATCCTGCTTTTAATAATTCAAAAACCATGTTTCTTCTTTGTGCTAAAGTTTCATTTATTTCAGTATCTGTTTCAAATGTTATGTCATCACTTGTTATATCTGAAGAATTAAAATACTCAACATGTAAATCTCCATGATCACCAATAATTTTAAGTAGCCTTGGCACTTTTGCAAATTGTTTATATAGTCTTAATATGTGTTTTCCAATTGTCTTTATTGCAAATTTTATTTGTTCACTTGTAACCGAAAGCCTTGTTTCATCTTGTTCAATAAGCATGGATAACGCTGTCCCACTTGTGTTGTAATAAGCTTGAGTTGAATTCATCAGGTCAGACACGCCACTAATTACCTTAAACTCTTGCAACAATTTTTCTTCTTCGTTTGAAAAGTCTAACGGAACATGAGTATTGGTCATATAGCTAGGCACATTCGCACCTTGCCTGTACACCAAAATTTTGCCAGGAGAAAGTCCTTCTTCTTCCAAATTTTCAATATCAACCGAACCATCTTCAACTGTGAGTATTCCCATTGACAGTCTGTTAATAAATTCATGTTTTCTATTTTTCACCGCATTATACGCTCTTTGAACCGGTATGATTCTTTCGATGATTGAACCACCCCAAAAACAACCTGTTTGTGGCAAACACACCTGACGAACAAAAGGAAAATCACGCTCACCATCAATTCCGTTTTTATATGGTAATTCACCACAATACAAAAGTGTGTTCCCCGCAATAATTATCAACCTTCCATTAGGATAAGCCACACTCGGTTTCTCATATTTTTCAATAACTATCGCATAGTTTGATTTTTTTGTATTAATAACCCTTGTTGAATTTCCATTATATCCAAGCCCACCAAGTGTTACTGCCGTGTTGTCCAAAGAGAAAACATTTATTTCTTCACCATCAACTTTTTTGCCCCAAATTGATTCAATATCATCAACGTGGTATGCCTTAGCATGTATTATTGATTTGCAATCATCTAAACTCTCACAACAAGTGCTTTCAGGAAATATTTCAAATGGAGAACAAACAAACACTCTAACGTCACCCATTTTTATTGATTTACCCCGTTCATCATTTGCAATTGTTTCACCCAAATTATCATCCCATATAATTTTATAAAAAGCTGTGCCTGTAACCTCACTCCATTTTGTTGCCGTTGAAATTATGCTAGACATATCTTCTTTATTGTAAATATTATCAACTATTTTTTTACTTAACTTTGCTGTTTTAATATCAGTTTCGTCACTTGATGCCGGAATTATTGTCATTTTGGGTCTAACTTTATGCAGTTTTGAAAGTCTTGTTTCGGTTATGGTTGAAATATGATTAAAAACCTCTCTTTCTTGCCAAAAATACTGCTTTTCATATTCTTCAATATCTCCGCCATAACCGATGCCACAAAATTGATTTCCCATTAAAAAATTCATATTTAATTGCCATTGTGTTTCAAATGGTTTTCTTTCTTGTTGTCTGTTTTTGAAGTCTTGTAAAACCTCATCAATTAATTTTTGTTCTTCTGTTTTTTTCATCTTCTTCCCTTTACTTTTTTGTTAATTTTCTAGTTTTGAATGGTGCCTCAATACTTTTTGGAACTATTGATTTTGCATATGCACAATAAATTGAACGCACGCATTCATCACAAAGGTTAATTTTTTTCTTTTTGTCGTCAGTATCATAAAAAGATACGCTTGCAATATTCCTGCAACCAGTAAAATCGCATTTTGTTTTTATTCTAACATCTTCTAAATTCAACATTATTTCTCCTCTGTTTCAATTTGAACTTTTGTTTTTATTTTTTTATACTCATCATACAACCTTTCCACTTCCGCATCTAATTCATCATCTGTCATGTCCTCATATGAAGTATTTGATGCCTGATTAAAATACTCCAATAACAATTTGGTTGCAGAGAGGTCAGGCGGAACAAACTTTTTTGTAATACGTTTTTTAACCAGTGTTTCAACACCATCTTCAATTACATACTCTTCAATATGTTCCTCATCAGAATATCCAACAGATTTTTTTATTAATGCAGAAATAATTTCTTCAAGTTTGTTTTTACCTATATTTCCATTCATGCTCCTCCCTTAAATTTATGCGACATTATAATAAAGTACAAACTTACCCGCGCAACTAAATTGTGCCAAATTTTATATATTTTTTAAAAAAATGATAAAAATAGTGTGTTTTTTTATAATAAATAATTCTTTTTTTTGTATTTTATTTAAAAATTGTCTCGCCCGTATCTTTCTTTCTTGCACAAAAAAAATATCAGCCATAGAAATGGCCGATAAATTATTCTTATAAATAATAGTAAAAAATCTACATTAGAAATATATTTTTATAACAATTCCTTCATGCAGTTTTTATATTGTTCAACACCCGGTTGATTAAAAGGATTAATGCTAAGAAGATATCCACTCACAGCACATGCATGCTCAAAAAAATAAACTAAATATCCGTAATTATATTCATCGATTCTGTCAAGTTCAAACATTATTATTGGAACATCGGCAAGTGAGTGTGCCTTTACTGTGCCTTCAAGCTGTGCTTTTATAATTTCGCTAATTTTCTTTCCTTCCAAAAACTTAATTGGGCTTTCATTTGTAATGTTTTTTAGCGAAGTATCTTTGTTAAAATAATTTGATGAAATTATAGTCTCTCCAAGAATACGTGAACCATCCTGAATAAATTGCCCAATTGAATGAAGGTCTGTTGAATAGCTTGCATTTGTTACAAACAAACCATTGCCATCTTTACCCTCGCTCTCGTTAAACAATTGCGATAACCAATCTCCAAAAAATCTAAAATTTGGTATAAATGATGCAAATAGTTCAATCGACTTATTCAGTTTATTCTTTAATAAGTACCTATATACTGCATACTTAAATGAGTTGTTGTTCTCAACTAATGGTGATTTTAACTCATTATACGCATCTTTTGCACCATCAATTAATTTTTTAATATCAATTCCTGCAACTGCAAAAGGTAATAGCCCAACAGCAGATAAAACTGAATATCTACCACCCATATACTTTGGTATACCAAGAAGAGTTATTCCTTCACTTTTTGCTCTATCGGATAAATAACCACTTTCCATATCTGTTGTGAATATTAAGTGTTTAATATAATCTTTTCCATATTTATCCTTTAAAAAATCTTCAACAATGTTAAGAGTGGCTAATATTTCAGATGTGGAACCCGACTTAGAAACAACATTAACTGTTACATTCATATCTTTGGCATAACCAAGTTCATTTAACAAGTTTTCATAATCCATATTATAACCAATAAATCTCACATTGGTTTTAGAATTTTGCCCAAGAAGTTCAATTCCACTTTTTGCCCCAAGAAATGAGCCACCAATTCCGATAACAAATAAAACTTCTGAGTTTTTATTAATCTCATTTGCTAATTTGTATATTGGTTCTAACACGTCTCCATCACACAATGCTGGCCAATCAACCCAATCGGTTCCTGCACTATGGTCATTTGAATACAGTTTACAATATATGTTATCAATTTTATTTTGAAATGATCTCATTTCATCAATGTTAACTCCACACAAATCAAAATTAACCTTCATATCCACCTCAAATCCTTTTAAAAAATATAAATAAAATCATAAGAAATATGAATATTTGTTCATATTCTTACAATCTTATAATAAGTATTATTTATTGCTTATTATCCACATTATTGCCAGTAAAGTATTCTTTTTCAACATCATTCAATTCTCTAAATTCTCCATAATTTAATGAGTTATCTAAATGAATCTCACCAAAAGAAATACGTTTTAGAAATGTTATTTTATTCCCAATTGCACCAAAAATTCGCTTAATTTCATGATATTTTCCTTCAAAAATGGTAATTTTTCCAGATTTTTTTGATTCTCTTTCAATTATACAATGCTTTGTTATGTATCCATCTTTTAGTTTAACTCCCGTTTCTATGGTTGTTATATCATCGTCAGACATTGGCTCAGCACAAATAAATTCATATGTTTTTGATATGTTGTTTTTGGGTGCAAGAAGCCTGTGAGCGTTAACACCATCATTTGTTAAAATTAGCAATCCAACGGTATCTTTATCTAACCTGCCACATGGAAAAACATCTTTTTTTGAATATTCTTTAGGTAAAATATCAACAACTGTTTTTTCTTTTTTATCACCTGTTGCACTAACTATTCCGCTTGGTTTATTCATCATTAAATAAATAAATTTGTTGTATTTCACAAAACTGCCATCAAGAAAAACTTTGGAAAGGTTTTCATCAAGTTTATAATCATTATTCTTTATGATTCTATAATTAACCATAACCCTTCCAAGTTTAATTGCTTTAACGGCTTCACTTCTTGTTAGTGATGTGTTATTTGTTAAATACTTATCTAATCTTTGCATGTTTTTAATCTTGTGGACAATCTTTTATTGTTAGTTGTATTCTTTTTTTCTGAACGTCAACCGATAAAACTTTAACATTTAATTGTTGTCCAACTTTTAATTCTTCTGATGGGTGTTTAATGTATTTATTTGAAATTTGTGATATATGAACAAGACCATCTTGATGCACACCGATATCAACAAACGCACCAAAATCAATAACATTACGAACGGTTCCTCTAATAACCATTCCCTCTTTCAAATCCTCAAGGCTTAATAGTTCCGCTCTTAAAACCGGCTTTGGCATATCTTCTCGAATATCTCTGCCAGGCTTTGTTAGTTCTTTTACCATATCAACAAGAGTTGGAACACCAACGCCAATTTCTTTTGCAACTTTTTCTTCACCCTTTAATTTAACCAAACTAGACAATGTTTCAAGATTGTTATCTTTAACATCATCATCACTTAAGCTAAACAATTTTAATAGCTTTTCGGCACTTTCATAACTCTCTGGATGAACTGCAGTGTTATCTAAAACATTATCTCCACCAACAATTCTTAAAAACCCCGCACATTGTTCATAGGCTTTTGGCCCCAACTTTTTAACATTTAGCAATTGCTCTCTGTTTGTAAAATTCTTAATTTCTTTTCTATATTCACAAATATTCTTTGCAATTGTTCCATTTAAACCAGAAACATAAGAAAGTAGGCTTGGACTGGCGGTATTTAAGTCAACCCCAACACTATTAACGCAATCTTCAACAACACCAGTCAACACTTCTGTTAGCCTGTTTTGTGGCATATCATGTTGATACTGTCCAACACCAATTGATTTTACGTCAATTTTAATTAATTCTGCAAGTGGGTCTTGCAATCTTCTTGCAATAGAAACAGCACTTCTTAAATTAACATCAAAATCTGGGAATTCTTCTGCACCCAGTTTACTTGCCGAATAAACGGAAGCCCCAGCCTCGTTTACCATTGCATAGTTAAGTGGTCTATTTACCTGTTTAATAAGTTCACAAATAAATATCTCGGATTCTTTACTTGCCGTTCCATTTCCAACAGCAACGATATCAACTTTGTCTTTTTCAACAAGTGCTTTTAATTTTAATAAAGATTCTTCTGTTTTGTTAAATGGTGGCGTTGGATAAACAACAGTTGTGTCTAAAACATCACCGTGATCATTGATAATTGCAACTTTGCATCCCATTCTGTATCCAGGGTCAAACCCCATTATAACATTATTTTTTAATGGGGATTGAAGTAAAAGTGGTCTCAAATTAACCTCAAACATTTTGATTGCCTGCTCATTTGCATTATCCGTTAAATTACTTCTACATTCATTTTCCAAACTTGGAAATAATAGCCTTTTATATGAATCGGCTATAATATCCTTCATTATATCTTCTGTTGTTGAATTTTCAATAATATATGTTTTCTCAATTTCATCAAGTGCAAGCTTCTCATCAAGCATAATTTCAACCTTTAAGCACTCTTCATTTTCACCACGGTTTATTGCCAAAACCCTGTGGCTTGGAATTGACTTAACAGGTTCTTTGTGCTCTTTATACATCTCATATACTTCATTTCCTTCTTTTTCAAGAAGTGTTGTGCTAATTTCCGCATTATTAAAAATTATTTCTCTTAAAACCTTTCTAAGCTCACTATCATCAGAAATTCGTTCTGCAACAATATCTTTTGCACCGGCAAGAGCATCTTCTGCAGAATTAACTTCTTTTTCTTCATTCACATAAGTGTTTGCAAGCACCATAATATCATCTGTTGTTACTTGTGCCTGAATAATATCAGCAAGTGGCTCTAGACCTTTTGCAATGGCAACACTTGCCCTTGTTTTCCTTTTTGGCTTATATGGTCTATAAATATCTTCAACTTCGGTTAATGTCTTGGCATTTTTTAATTTTTCTTCCAATTCATCAGTCCATTTTTCTTGTTCTTTTATTGAATTCTCAACCTCTTGTTTTCTTTTTTCAAGATTTCTAAGATAGTTTAATCTATCAGCAAACTCTCTTAATATTTGATCATCACATGAGCCGTGCATTTCTTTTCTATATCTTGCAATAAAAGGTATTGTGCAACCTTCGTCTAATAAATTAATAATATTTTGTGCGTATTCTTCTTTTAATTCAAATTCTTTACTTAGTGTTTTTACTATATCCATTTTTATACTCCCGTTTTAATCATTACTACTAATTCTTTTTCTAATTTCATTGACTTTTTCATATATTTTTTCTATATCTTCACCAATATTATATTTACCATTGTCGTAAACAACCTTTCCGCCAACCATCGTAAAGTAAACATCACTTCCTCTGGCTGAATAGACAAGGTTTGAAATAATGTTGGTTGATGGTTGCATATGTGGTGAATTTAAGTCAATTAAAATAATATCTGCATTCCTACCAACTTCAATTTCTCCAGAATTTACCCCTAGCGCACGTGCACCGTTTATCGTTGCCATTTCTAGAACCTCTTTTGCGGTTATAACGCTTGGATCATATAAACTAACCTTAGAAAGTGTGGAAACCAAAAACATTTCTTTGAACATATCTAAACAATTGTTACTTGCAACACCATCAGTTCCAATGCATATGTTTATGCCTTTGTTCTGCATTGCATATATTGGAGCAATCCCGCTTGCAAGTTTAATGTTAGACGAAGGGCAGGTTGCAACACTCGCTCCATAATCTGCCAAAATTTGGATATCATCCTTATCCATGTGAACACAGTGGTAACAAAGGCAAGGTCTATCAAGAAATCCTAAGCTTTCAATATACCCAGGAGGCGTTAACTCTTTATGTTCAACCGTACAATCCCCCACCTCTTTTAGCGTTTCACTTAAATGAATACTAAACGGATACCCTTTGTCATTTGCAAATTTAACCATTGCATAGAACTGGTCCTCGCTTATTGTATATATTGAATGAGCATAAACAACAACATTAACAAGACTTTCATCTGTGTTATTTTTAACTATTTGCAACAGATTTTCGAGATATTGATAATGATTATTGTTTCTATCATTTATCTTTGGACCAATCCCAATTCTTGCTCTAAGTCCAGACTTGTTTATTGCCTTTGTAAAACCCTCGTAATTGAAATAATTTTCTTCAAATGTTGTAATTCCGTTTCTAACATATTCTGCAATTCCAAGCATTTGCCCCCAATAAACATCTTCATCGGTCATTTTTTCTTCCATTGGCACAACGCCGTCCATAAGCCACTCTTGAAGAGGAACATCATCTTTAACACCCCTAAGCAGTGTCATTGCTGTGTGAGCATGTGCATTAACAAAACCCGGCATTAAAACATTACCATTAACATCAATAACTTTATCATAACTGCCATTTGGTGCTTTTTTACCAACATATTCAATTATATTCCCATTAACAACAACATCGCCAGTTATATAACCATTATCAGTGTTTAACTTCAATATTTTAGCATTTTGAAAAAGTGTTTTCATTTTTTCTCCATTTTTTTGTAAATATGCTTCCCTTTTCTAAAATTTAGGTGTATAATACAGAATAGAACAAATGTTCTATATGTTTTATTTCAAACATATTTACCTATAAAGTATACAATAAAAGGAGATTTTTTGCAAATGAAAGAGCGAGTTATATTACATTGTGATGCAAATAGTTTTTTTGCTTCGGTTGAAGTTGCCAACAATCCACAATACGAAGGCAAACCCGTTGCTGTTGCTGGAAATCCAGAAAAACGTACTGGAATTATTTTAACCAAAAATCATATCGCAAAAAAATATGGTATTGAAACCGGTGAGGTCATTTGGAAAGCAAAAAGCAAGTGCCCAAATTTAATATGCTTATCTCCTCATTATAGGCTCTACGAAGAATATTCAAAAAAATTAAAAAATATATATGAACGATACACAGATAGGGTTGAAAGTTTTGGTATTGATGAATGTTGGCTAGATGTAACCGATTCACTAAAATTTTTTGGTAACGAAAAACAACTAGCAGATAGAATACGAAATGACGTTAAGAATGAATTAAACATAACCATTTCTGTTGGTGTTAGTTTCTGCAAATTGTTTGCAAAGCTCGGCTCAGACCTTAAAAAGCCAGATGCAACAACAATTATTTCAAAAGAAAATTTCAAAAATATCATTTACCCACTACCAATAAACGCAATAATAGGAATTGGCAGGCGGTTGGAAATTAAATATAATAAAATTGGAGTAAGTAGGCTTGGAGATATAATAAACATCCCAGACAACATATTAAAAAAGAAATTTGGAAAGCTTGGAATTGAACTAAAAGAAAAATTACTAGGCATTGATAATGATGAAGTTAAACCTTGTGACTGTTTCGTCCCACCAAAAAGCATTGGCAATGGAACAACAACAATAACTGACATATATTCAAGAAAAGAAATAATTGGTACGGTGTCCATGCTTTCAAATGAAATTTCAACAAGGTTAAGATATCAAAATTTTAATGCAAGCGGTGTTTCTGTTACTCTAAAGACTGCAACGTTCCAGTATTTTCATCAAACAAATAAATTTGATTTTGCAACTAACTCACAGTCGCATATAATCAACACGGTTATGAATACCATTGACTCATTTTGGCAATATAACATACCAATTAGAGCAATAAGAATATGTGTTTACAACCTCTCAAATGCAAAACAAACACAGCAATGTATGTTTTCAAATATAATTAAAGATACCTCATTAAATTTAGCAATAGACAAAATACGTTCTAAATATGGTTATCACTCAATTTCTCCCGCAATTTCAATTAATAATAACTATATTGATATTGATAGATTAAAAGCATAAAAAATAACATAAAATAACAAAAGAGCATAAAAAGACTGAGTTGGTAATTTCAACTCAGCCTTTTATAAAACTATTGTGTTCTCTCATCGTCATCTTTCTTTTTTTGTGAAAATGATTCCGTCCTACCATCTCTGGTATTGTTACCACCATTAGAATTGACGTTGTTATCTTCCCTATTTAATTGGCTTTCATTAAATCTATCTGCCCTACCAATTTCACTGTTGGTGACCCTTTCCATTCTTTTAACACCAAAAACCTCGCCTTGTCTTTCTTTTTTCTTTGAATATTTAGGAGGTTGTGAGCCTTGTGTTGTGGCACCCAATTCTCTCGCCTTTGGTGGATCAGCAGTTTTATCTTCTGTTTTGCTACTACTCTTGTTTGATTTTTTATCTTTTTCTTCTTCTTTTTTCTTTTTGTCGTCTTTTTTCTTTTTAGGTGCTGCCGCTTTTTTTGCTGGCTTTTGTGCAGTATTATCCTGTATTTTTACATCTTTGCTTTTACTCATGTATAATGACTGAATGGCCTCAATTTTTTCTATTGTTGCCTTATCAAAAACCTCAATATTTTTTAGAATTGTTTTATCTAAAAGGAGTTTTAACTCACGCCAATATTTTGGGTCAAATTTGTTTAATTTCTTTTCAAGTACCAATTTTCTAAACTCTGCAACAAGCATTTCACCATAATGCCCAGAAGATTTAAGAAGGAGTAGCATTTTCATAACATACTCCCTATCTAAATCAACCATATATGGAATTAATGCATCGTATTTCCCTTTAACACTATTAATTCTTTTCATTAGTTCAATTAGAGTTAAATTGTCCATATCTATACCGGTTGACTCGTCAGGTGTGAATAGGTGAAATTCCTTCTTAACAATATCTAAAAACTCGCCATTATCATCTAAAACAATGCTATCTACGTATGTTTGTAATTCTCTGTCAATCAAATTTAATTTTGATACTTCTTTAACAAACAATCCCGCACGTTTTTTTCCTTCTTCGCCCTCTTGAATGTAAACCAAAAAATTTATCTTCACTCCAGCAACAATAGCATGTGCTGTTATTAAATCAGATTTATATTCTGTTATAAGTTTATTACAAGCTTTAAGGTCTTCCAAAACCTTGCCATCAATAACATAACAATCGTCAGCATCAAAATTACCAAGCAAACAACTTGCTTGGGCATCCATATTATGTAAAGACTCAATATACTTATTTTCCATACTCATATTATAAACGACTTTTATTAAAATTGCAAGATAATTTGTTACGTGAATAGCAAATTAAAAAAAATACAGGCTAGCCTGCATTTTTATTAAAATTAATCAGCAATAACATTAACATATTTTTTATCGCCACTATTTGTAAACTTAACTTTGCCATCAACCTTAGCAAAAACTGTGTAATCTTTTCCAAGACCACAATTTTCACCTGCATAAACCTTAGTTCCTCGTTGTCTAACAATAATTGAGCCAGCAAGAACTGGTTGACCATCTGAAGCTTTAACACCTAAACGTTTTGAGTTACTATCACGACCGTTCTTTGTGCTACCGCCACCTTTTTTATGGGCAAAAAGTTGAATATTAATAAATTTCATTTTTGACCTCCAAACTAATGTATTTTTTTAATTTTTTATCACCAAGCAATATTAGTTCAACTGACTTTTCAAATGAATCAAACAAAAGTTGAATTTTATTATTAGTATCTTCATCGGCACAATCGCCAGCAAAGCATTCTAAATAACCATCTTTTATTCTTATGCTTGGTTTTATGTTCAAAACATTTTCAAGTCCAACACAAACCATTTGTGATAAAGATGAAATTGCCGAACACACAATGTCGCTCCCTTCTTCAGAATACCCGGAGTGACCTGAAACAATAAAACCTCTTGTTTTATTTTGTTTTTTTATAATTTCTACTTTCGTCATAATAACTACTTAATTTCAAGAATTTTAACTGCTGTGAATGGTTGTCTGTGACCTTGTTTTCTTCTGTAGTTCTTTTTTGGTTTGTACTTATAAACAACAATCTTGTCACCCTTTCCTTGTTCAACAACTTCAGCTGTGCAAGTAACACCATTAACAACTGGATTTCCAGCAACAACAACGCCATTATCAGAAGTTAATAAAACATCAAATTTAACCTTATCGCCAACTGCAAGTTCTAATTTTTCAACTCTAACAACGTCGCCAACTTGAACCTTGTATTGCTTTCCTCCTGTTTGAATAATTGCAAACATTTCATGTTCCTCCTACTAAAAATCTCACTACGCTAGGCGGGAAATCCACTTAAAAAGCCCAGAATATGTGGCATACGGGTTATATTATATCAACACAAGTTAAAATAGTCAATAATTTTTTTCTCTTTTTATTGTAAATATTATATTTTTATTATATAATACTCAACGGTGTTGCTAAAGTAAGCTAAACTTTCGCTAACGCAATACCTTTTACATCGGAGAAATATGCAAATTTCACTTCAAATACTATCTGCAATAATTATTGTTTTGGGAATTTTCCAAAAAGAAAAATGGAAAATGTTGGCTTATTACACAATAAACAATGTCGTGTTTTGTGCAATGTATTTTTCATTTGGAAGAACAACGGCGGCATACATCTGCATTGTTGCAACAATAAGAACTTTTGTTTTTATGCTTTATGCCTACAAAAAATTAAAACCAAACGTATTCCTTTTAATAATATTTGAAACATTGTTTGTTGTAACAACAATTATAACTTGGCAAGATGCATTTGACCTTCTACCAATGTTTGCAATACTTGCATCTGGATTTGGAAGTTGGCAAAATAATAAAACCGTACTGAGAGTATCATATATTATTAACACTGCCCTTTATGTAATATATAAAGCAATCATTGGTGCTTACATTGCAATGGTTATTGAATTTACTAGTTTTGTTTGCAATATTATTGGACTAATATATTATTGTATACTCAAAAAGGAAACGCCAATTCTTGAGAAAATATTCAAATGGAAAAAACAAAAACAATAAACAAACACAACATAAGGAGAAAATATGGAACCAATTGATTTACATATGCACACAAAATACTCTGACGGCGAATATACGCTTTTGGAAGTGTTAAAAATTGCAGAACAAAGAAATGTTAAAACAATTGCTATAACCGACCACAATTCAGTTGGTGCCTTTTATGAATTAAAAGAAAATGACTATAGTAACGTATACAGCGGAAAAATAATAAAAGGAACCGAAATAAATTCATTTTATAACGGAAGAGTGGTTGAATTCTTGGTGTATGATTACGACCTTGATAAAATGAACAACTTTATCAACAGTCGCTATGGTGACGATTGGGCAAGAAATAAAGTAAATATGGTTTTAACGCATATTAAAAATGTTGCCAAATCAAAAGGAATGATATTTGACCCTGACTTTAATATAACCGGTAGAGTTGGAGAAAGTTCTCTATTTTTTAGACACCTATTAACATTTGAAGAAAATAAAAAATTTTTTTCAAAAGAGCTAATTGAAAACACTAGATTATTCTTCCGTAAAGAAATATGTAATCCAGAATCTGACTTTTACATAGACTACGGCAACTTCTTTCTAAAGCCAAAAGAAATAATTGATTTTGTTAAGCAAAATGGTGGAAAGGTATTCCTTGCTCACCTATTTGAATATGAATTTGAAAAACCTATGGAACTACTAAATTATGTAAGAGATTTAGGTGTAGATGGCATAGAATGTTACCACCCCTGTTTTACCAGCAAAGAACAATGCCTTTTAGCATTGGATTTTGCCAAAAAAAATAATCTGCTGGTTTGTGGTGGAAGCGATTTTCATGGCCCATCAAGACCAAACCAAATTGGTATACTAAACTCCACCATTGAAATTGATATAAATAATTTTGATTGGGTAAAAAACACCCAATATGTTAATAAACATTAAAAAAGACAGTTCATCACGAATTGTCTTTTTTTATATACAATTGCAAAATATTGTGCATTTGTTTACATTCTGATCGATTTTGAAACAGCACTAAGCACAAAATCATAATATCTTGGTTCAACTGCACCAACAGCTATTGCATTCGCTTTATTGATAATGTAAACTTTTCCATTTTTCAAACATTGATTTAGTTTGTAAAATCTAACATACCCAATGCTTGATGTTGCTGTGTAATAAGCAACGGGTGTTTCAAACGACACTTCGGCAAGTAGATTCAAATCTTGACATACATGAACAAGTTCAGCCACATCTCTAGTGTCATCACTAACATTTCTATTAAACTCAAATGTTGCCATGTTTGAAATGAAGCGGAGTGCATTAATCAAAACGCCACGCATGCTACCAACTTTGGTTTGGGTCTTTTCATTCTCCTTGACAACAAAAACAGAATTATCAAATTGTTGAAATGTTGGGTTTGCAAAATAGTTTTTAACTTTATCAAATCTATCATCTAAATCAAGTGTATGAACAATTTTAATTCTTAAATCTTTATCATCTAATGGCTCTCCCGCAATATATTTTATTTCTGTTCCTTCCAAAACAAAAACTGAAACAAGACCATCAGATTTATATTCTCCAAACACCAAGTTTTGTGCAAGTTTATTAAACACGTTTTTATCAATGAACATTGCCTTAAATTGTTGCTTATCATACGATTTATTTGCAATGAAGTTATTATATAATCTATGCTTTTGCGCCTGCAGTACTTCTTCCGAAACCTCGTTTGGAGCAAGCATATCTAAAACATCTGAATTATTTTTTGATAACACATCAGAGTATAGTGATATAAAATAGTCTTTATCGTCATCAAATTTTGGTTCCTCTGAAGCAAGTTTGCTAATTAAATTAAGAACAATCTCTCTTTTGCTGTAAATGAAGCATTGAATAAAGTATTTTGCTTCTTTAACCCTACCCTCTTTATATAGCTCAGAAATAAAATCAAATACATTTTCGGTAAGATTATCCTTAATTGTAAGACTCACAAATCTTATTGCCCACTTTGCCTCTTTAATGTCTCTAAGCCTTTTTAGAGCATAAAATATACTCTCTGCAAAATTGCTTAAATCATCTTCATTAAACAATGTTTTAACATCACTAAGACCATACAAGTTTAACAAATCTTTTTCTGACTTGAATATGTTAATTAAATACGTTTTAACAACATCGTTTGTTTCTGTTCCATCAGAGAATCTTAAATTTACCCTTTCAAAAGGAATTCCCAATGTTCGTTCTTGTGGCTGGTCAACCTTTTTGTTTGCCATCACTTCAAAGTGTTTTGGGGAATATCCTAAATTCTTTTTATCAGCAATCCCAAGTCTAGTTTTTATAAATGCCCTAATTTCATCATTTTGCTCTTCTTCATATAAATCTTCAAGCCTTGCAGTTACTTCTGGATTATCTATACTTGCAAGAATTTTAACATAGTGAAACTTTTTATCCCCGCTGTTCTCTAGGTTCTTATCAAAAAATGCCATTGTGTCGGTGTAATAATGTTTTAATATCCTTGCAATCAACTTATCGTCAATTGTTCCCTCTTCAAGATTAAAAATTTCCATTATTGCCTTTTGTGTGTTAAATTCAAGGCCAAGTTCAAAATAAGTTATTCTATGGCTTGGATCTTTAACAATGTATGCCCTCACATCCTCTGCATTTTCCCTAAACACATTTTGCATATATTCAAGTGCTGGCGCAAGCCAAGCGGATATAACCGTTTTATCATTATCTTCAATAATTGAAAACATAAAAGGTAAAACATCTTCAACTGTTAGATTTGTGCATTTTGCAACCTCAATAAACCTATCAAAAAATCTCTCGGTATGATTATACAATTTATTTTTGCTAACGTAATTAGATGTGCCCACATGCGCAACAAATAATTTATCCATAAAATAAATAATTCCGTTATAATGCTTGGTTATTAAAAACATTTTTATAAAATTACCAAGTGCTGGAAGATAATCATTTAATTGAAAAATTAACTCTGCCAAATTACTTACATTTTGAATATTATCATCAACCGTTGTGTTTTTAACCAATCCTTCAAGTTCCTCTTTGGACATAACATCTAAAATCGGAACATTAGAAACATCAACATTAAAAATCTTTAATACTTTATCGCTTATTTGCTTGAAATCTCTTAGTATCTCCATACATTACTCCACAGCAATTTTATCACAATAATGTAATTTTGTAAATTAAATTAAAAAACTAACAAAAATTTGCTTATTACTTAGTGTTACATTGCCGAAATTTCTAATATTTGCCCTTGACAACCCAATATGATTATGTTATCATACAGTTATGAACAATTTAGATATTAACAATTTCAAAAAAATTTTTGATATGCGTGGTAGCTTTGTTGCTGATGACCACACACTTTTTAGTGATGAATATGGCCTAATGGTTAAAAACTATGTTGATAAAGTAAAGAATAACCAAGAAATTAAAACCCTAAAAAACAGCATAAAAGATTATGAAGATGTAACTAGTTTTGATGTTGAAAAGTATTACTCACATGTTGTTGACATCATCAACCCAAATGACTATGAATTTAGAGAATATGTGCATGGGTTTGACTCTGCTAGATATAACTCAGAAAAAAAAATATATGAAAACTATGCATCTTTATATGGAAAAACTTTTAATAAACTTAACAGAATTAATCATTCAAAAATTGTTTTATTTAGAAGCAAACGAGTTAGCGAGTTAAACAAAAAATTAAAAATGTATGAAAGTGCAAAAGAAAACTACACTAACATGTTAAAAAAACAAAATGCAAAAGAACACTATTTGAATGAAAAACAAAATGAATATAAAGATAATTGCAATAATTATTCAAATATGCTCTACTCACTTGCAAAAGAAACAATAACCGAATATTTAACAAAGTATCCTGAAATACTATTTGTTGACCAAAATGATATGTCAAAAACCGATGTAACTGCACCAAAAGTTTTTGTTGATGAATTTATGTCAATTAAAAAAAGTGTACATAATGAATTACTGAGCAATTTGTTAAATAATGCAAGCAAAAATGATGCTGTTAAAGAATAATATAAAACACAAAAAACCAACCCGGAATAGCACTTCCGGGTTTTTTATTAAAAAAGTAGAAAAATGTTAAAAAAAATCTGTTTTTTTTTCAAAAATCAGTATTGACAGCCGAGGTGTTGTGTAGTAATATATTACTCGTAAGTAATAAGGAGTTTTCAAAAATTATGAGAAGAGTATTTAAAAATGAGATTGATTATGTTTTATATCAATACACAAAAAGAATTAACGCATTAAAATTTGATATGTTAATTAAGTATTCAGATGAACAATTAAAAAAGATTTTTGCATTGAATTATAAAGATGTTATGTCGGCAATTGTTGAAAATGCAAAAGCAGATGGAAAAACTAGACCAGAAATTTCATATTGCGTTTTGAAATTAAGAAGAATTTTGGCACTTTGGAACAAACAAAACATTGTTGATATTGATGGTGGCGTTACCTATTCAAAAAACGATTATAACCACAGCTTCCCTCTTTTCCAACGTCAAGGTTTTGAATTTAAGCCAACTCTCAGAACAATAAGAAAATTACAAGCAAAAGTAATTAAAGAATTTATTGACGTACATAACAGAGGCGTTAAAAACGCAAACGGAACCAACTATATTAAGAACTTAAATGATTTACGTGCAGAACTTTCAAGAAATAAAAGATTTACACGTGAAGAAGCAAATAGAATTGCAAAAATATATGGCGAAGTTTCCGCTAGCCAAGAAATATCATATTTCTCAAAGTCAATTTAATTATAATAAAATACAATAATCAAGAAAAATTTGTTTACAAAGCAAATTTTTTTTGTTATAATCATCAACGTAAAATGCGTTACAACAAAAGACACGGTTTTTTGATGTAGCCCCACTAGAGAGTTGCCGGTTGGTGTAAGGCAATGGGTGAAACAAAAAATTATCACTTTTGGAGCAGATAAACTGAAAGCATATGCAACTAAGTTTTTCCGGGACTTCCCGTAACAGAAGAAGCAAGTGATGGCTTGCAAGCATAAACAAGTGGTTATAGCTCTAGCAAAGAGTCTTGTTTTTGCTAGGGCTTTATTTTATTTAAGGAGAAAAGAAAATGTATAAAAAAGTAGGAGAATTAAATTTGGCCAAAAACGAAGAAGAAGTCCTTAAGTTTTGGCAAGAAAACAATGTTAAAAATGCCTGTCTTTGTCATAACAAGGGTCGCAAAATGTATTCTTTTTATGAGGGGCCACCAACGGCAAATGGTCAACCACATGCCGGGCATGTTTTAACAAGAACATTAAAAGATTTGTTTAATAGATACCATCTAATGCAAGGCTATGAAGTTCCAAGAAAAGGTGGTTGGGATACCCACGGTCTTCCAGTTGAAATTTCTGTTGAAAAATCAATAGGAATATCTGGAAAACAACAAATTGAAGAATATGGAATAGAAAAATTTGTTGATGCTTGTAAAAAAGATGTTTGGAAATATGTTGACCTTTGGAAAACCTTTTCTGATAGAGTTGGTTATTTTGTAAACATGGATGATGATTGCTATGTAACGTATAAAGATGACTATATTGAAAGTGTTTGGTGGAGCCTTAAAGAACTAGATAAAAAAGGTCTTTTATACAAAGGGTATAAAGTTCTGCCTTGTTGCCCTAGTTGTGGCACTGCCCTATCAAGCCACGAAGTAGCTCAGGGCTACAAAGAAAGAAATGACTTAACCGTTGTTGCAAAATTCAAAAAATTGGATGAAGACAACACATATTTCCTAGCATGGACAACAACCCCTTGGACACTTCCATCAAATGTTGCGCTATGTGTTAATCCAAATGAAGAGTATGTTAAAATTGAATGTTTAGAAAATGGTGAGAAATACATTCTTGCAAAAGCACTTGTGCCTAGTTTCTTCAAAAATGAAGAATACAATGTTTTAGAAACATACGTTGGAACAGATTTAGAGCGTACAAAATATGAACCATTATTCAACTACGCATCAAAGGAAGTTAAAGAAAAGGCATATTTTGTTACCTGCGACACATACGTAACACTAACCGATGGAACAGGAATTGTTCATATTGCACCAGCATATGGTGCCGATGATGCACTTGTTGGAACAAGATATGATTTACCATTTCTTGCAATGGCTGGTTCAGACGGATTGTTTAAGCCAGAATGTACCGACTACGCAGGTAAAAACGTGTTTGATGTTAACGAGCAGGTTGCAAAGGATTTAATAAATGCCGGAAAAATATTAAAAGCATCAAAACATAAACACGAATACCCTCATTGTTGGAGATGTAAATCACCACTCATGTATTACGCTCGTGAGGGTTGGTTTGTTAAAACCACAGCAATTAAAGAACAGTTAATTAAGAATAATCAAGAGGTTAATTGGCATCCAGAATCTATTAAAGATGGAAGAATGGGAAATTGGCTAGAAAATGTTATAGACTGGAATATTTCCCGTGATAGATATTGGGGAACTCCACTTCCAGTTTGGACTTGTTCATGCGGACACTACCACGTTGTTGGAAGCCGTGAGGAATTAAGAAAACTTGGAGGTCTTACAAAAGATATAGAGCTTCATAAGCCATACGTTGATGATGTTACAATAAAGTGTGAAAAGTGTGGCGAGGTTATGAAACGTGAACCATACGTTATTGACTGTTGGTACGACAGTGGCTCAATGCCATTTGCACAATTCCATTATCCTTTTGAAAATGTTGATGAGTTTAACAGGCGCTTCCCAGCAGATTTCATTGCAGAGGGTGCCGATCAATGCCGTGGTTGGTTCTACACACAACTTGTTCTTGGAACTGCCCTATTCGGCAAATCACCTTTCAAAAATGTTGTTGTTAACGGAATGGTTGTTGACGAAAATGGTGCAAAGCTTTCAAAGAGCTTAAATAACTATCGTCCACCAATGGAAATAATAAATGAGGTTGGCGCAGACGCTGTTAGATGGTCTTTCTACACCACAACTCAACCATGGTTTAATCAACCAATGACAACAAAAACAGCAAGTGAAGCAATCAAAAACTACTTTGGAACACTTTGGAACACATATGCTTTCTTTGTTTTATATGCCGAAATTGATAAATTTGACCCAAGTAAATACACACTAAAAGATTGTAAACTTTCTTGTATGGATAAATGGGTGCTTTCTAAATTTAATATACTTGTTAAAGATGTTGTTTCCGATATTGATGAATATAGATGCACTGAACCCGCAAGAAAAATACAGGCATTTGTTGATGAATTATCTAACTGGTACGTAAGACGTTGTCGTAAACGTTATTGGGCTGGTGGTATGACCGACGATAAAGTTAGTGCATATATGACACTATGGACGGTTTTAACCGAGCTTGCAAAACTCACTGCCCCATTCACACCGTTTATTTCTGAAAGCATATATCAAAACTTGGTGCCAAACTTCTTTAGTGATGCACCAAAGAGTGTTCATTTAACAGATTATCCAAAAGTAAATGAAGAATATATAGATAATAAATTAACAGATGATATGGAACTTTGCTACAAGTTTACCGAACTTGGAAGAAGTGCAAGAAACTTATCCAACATAAAAATCAGACAACCTCTTTCTAAACTGTATATAACTGATGCAAATGGTGCATTTGATTTAAGTAAGGAATTAATTAGTCAAATAAAAGATGAATTAAATGTTAAAGAAGTTGTTGAAAATGAAAATCTTTCACAATTTGTTAAATATTCAATTAAGCCACAGCTTAAAACGCTTGGGCCAAAATATGGTGCTCTTCTTGGAGATATACGTAATTTCTTTGCAAATTGCAATGCAAATGAAATTGTTGCTGTTGTTAGAAATGGAAACACATTCAAAACAACTCTAAAAGGAACCGAGGTAGAATTCACAGAAGACGATATTTTAATTTCTGTTGAACAAACCACAGACTACACTTCCGCAACCGAAGGTTCACTTGCTGTCGTTTTAGACACTCACCTAACCGACGCCCTTGTTGAAGAAGGAACTGTTCGTGAATTTGTTTCAAAAGTTCAAACACTTAGAAAATCTAGCGGATATGAAGTAACCGACAGAATTAATATTTGTGTTGACGGCGACATGGTTCTTGAACAGGTTATTTTGAACAACGAAAGCACAATATTAAAAGATTGCCTAGCACTTTCGGTTAAAAAAGGAACCACTGGCGAATTCAGTGATGAATTTGAATATAACGATAAAAAAGTAAACCTTTATATTGCAAGGAATTAATAAACTAAAAACACCCCAAGATATAATACTTTGGGGTGTTTTTATTGCACAAAAAACTCACCAAAATTCTTGGTGAGTTTTTTGTTGTTATGTTAAAAAGATTAACAAATATTACTTGTTCATCATTTTTGCAACTTCTTCTGCAAGGTTATCTTGGCGTTTTTCTAAGCCCTCGCCCATTTCATATCTAACAAAACGGCGAATTGTTATTTTTTCACCAATTTCCAAAATTGCCTCATTGATAACTTGTGTTATATCTTTAGATGGATCACGAATAAATTCTTGTTCCATTAAACAAACTTCTTTGTAGAATTTTTCAATTCTACCATTAACAATTTTATCTGCAAATTCAGGTTTTTTACCCTCGTTGATTGCTTGTTGCCTTGCAATTTCTCTTTCTTGTTCAATAACTTCTGCAGGAACTTCTTCACGTCTTACATACTTTGGATTTGAAGCAGCAATTTGCATTGCAATATCTTTGCATAATGTTTGGAATTTATCTGCTCTTGCAACAAAGTCTGTTTCACAGTTAACTTCAACTAATGCTCCAATTTTTCCACCGCCGTGGATGTAAGACACAACAGCACCTTCGGCTGCAATTCTATCTGCCTTTTTAGCAGCTGCTGCCATACCTTTTTCTCTTAAATAAACAACGGCTTTATCAAAATCTCCATCGGTTTCGGTCAATGCTTTTTTGCAATCCATCATACCAACGCCGGTTGCTTGTCTTAATTTTGCAACATCTTGTGGTGTAAACATATTCTATATTCTCCCTTTTTAATAAATCTTGAATTATTAAGCGTTTTCTTCTGTTTTAACTTCTTCGGTTTTTACTTCTTCAGCTTTAACCTCTTCTGTTGCAGCCTTTTTTGCTCTTGGTTTTCTAGCTGGTTTCTTTTCTTCAACTGCTTCAACTTCTTCTTTAGTTTCAGTAACTGGAGCTTCTTCTTTTGCTTCAGCAACTGGAGCCTCTTCTTTTGCTTCTTGAGCTACAGGTTCTGCTGCATCTTCAGCTTCAGCGGTTTCTTTTTTAACCCTTTTTACTTTTTTTGCCTTTTTATCTTCTTTTTCTTCAGCTTCTTTTAATGTTGGTTTAACCTCTGCTAAAACTGCTTTAAGGTCAATGTTTTCATCTTCTGCTGAATTATCTTTGTTTAATGAAACGCCTTCTCTTGCTTCAATAACAGCGTCTGCAATTGCACTTGCAACAAGTTTAACTGAACGAATTGCATCATCATTTCCTGGAATAACGTATTCAATACCATCTGGGTCACAGTTTGTGTCTATAAGACCAACAACTGGAATTCTAAGAGTTTTTGCTTCTCTAACGCAAATGTGCTCTTTTGAAGAGTCAACCAAGAAGATAACTCCTGGAAGTTCTCTCATTTCTTTAATTCCGCCAAGGTTTGCCTCAAGTTTTTCCATTTCATGCTTTAAGATTGCAACCTCTTTCTTTGGAAGAAGGTCAAATTCTCCAACCTTTTCCATTTGGTTTAATTTGTTTAACCTGTCAATTCTTTTACGAATTGTCTTAAAGTTTGTAAGGCAACCACCAAGCCAACGATTGTTCACATAGAACATACCGCATCTTTCAGCTTCTTCCTTAACTGCCTCTTGGGCTTGTTTTTTTGTTCCAACAAATAGAACAGATTTTCCTGCAACAACGCAGTCTCTAACAAATGCATATGCTTTGTCAACGAGAATTGATGTTTCTTCTAGATTGATGATGTGGATATCATTTCTTGCAGTAAAAATGTACTTTGCCATTTTAGGGTTCCATTTTCTTGTTTGGTGACCAAAATGTACGCCTGCTTCTAGAAGTTGTTTCATTGAAATAACTGACATAAAATTTTTATCCTCCTTGTTTTTAGTCTTCCCCGATGCTTTATAGCTCAGCAAACAACCAAAAAAAAATCATTTGGCAACGGTTTGCAAATATGCTATCGGGTGTTAATTTGTCCAATGACTCTGCGAGTATAGCACAACAGCGAAAAAAAAGCAAGAATTATTACAAATTTCTTGCCAAATTTTCTAAAAAACAACACGGGCATTAATCACCGTCGTTGTCGTTATTGTTTGTTTGTATTTTTTCATATCTTATATATGTATTTGCAGTGTTGCTTGGATCAATTTCAATAATGAGGTTGTACTCACCAATTTTATCTTGGCTTTGTGGAATAATTGCAAGCATAAAATACACTTTTTGAACAAGGTCGCATCTCGCAAGTCCTAACGTAATTTCAAAGTCATCAAAAGTTTTGAAAACTAAATATGATTCAACCCTTTGAGTATATAAATCGTTTTTATCACGTTTAACAGTTATACTCTTAAACATGCCTTTTATATCTGAAATTGTTCTGTTATTATATGCAAATGCTGTTGAAATATTTTTAACAATATCCTCGCATCCTTCAATATTTAATTTTTCACCAAGTTTTGCCGACTTGTTTAGAACATCAATTCCATCAAGCAAAATCGCATTATTATTGGCACTTTCATATAAAGATGTGTTTGTAAGCATACTTAACACTTTTAACTCATCATCACAAACATAGTATAAACTATCTGAAATTTTAATAGCAAATAGTTCCTCTCTTTGTGCACAATGAATAACAATTTTATCTGGAAAAACCGTTTCAATATTTATAACTTTAAGGTATGGATTTTCTTTTTCTAATTTTTCTTCTATTTCATTTTTATTAACATTAAAGATTGGTGTGTTATATGAAAATCCACCCGTTCTAATTACCGCTTCTTTACTTTCATCGGAAGCATAGATGGTTGTTTCGTTTTTGAAATCCAATGTAACTTTTTTAAGCCTAAACAATGTGAATGACAGCATTATTCCAAGTAGAATAACACCTAATAAACAGCCAAGAATAATCAGTAACTTCTTATATTTCACTTTTGTACTCCTAATGCATTTTTCTAAAAAATGTAAAAAATATTAACATTTTTGATTAATTATTAATAATTCTTTTAATATTTGCACCAATTTTTGATAATTTATCTTCAAGTTGAAAATATCCCCTATCAATAATGTTGGCACCAATAATAGTTGTGTATCCTTCTGCGCAAAGCCCAGCAAGTGTTAACGAAGCGCCACCTCTAAGGTCATGTGCAACGACTTCTGCCCCATAAAGAGTTTTAACACCCTGAACAACACACACCCTATCTTTAACCGAAATATTCGCTCCCATTTTTGTTAATTCTTGAACATGGTTAAACCTATTTTCAAACATATTTTCAACAATTATTGTTGTGCCTTTGCACACGCTTGAAAGTGCACCAAGTTGTTGTTGAAGGTCGGTTGGAAAATGCGGATATGGCAAAGTTTCAACCTTGCCAAATGATTTAAGCCTCCTATTACACAACACCACTATTTTATCATTATATGCCTTAACATTGCAAGCATTATTTGAAACTAAATTATAAAAAGGTAAAATATGAGTATAATTCGCATTATTAATTACTAATTCTCCACCACAGATTAATGGAAGCATTAAATATGTACCAGCAACTATCCTGTCACTAATTGGTTTATATGTTGTGCCAAAAAGATTTTCCACACCTTCAATTTCAATAACATCTGTTCCTTGCCCGTTTATTTTTGCACCCATTTGGTTTAGAAAATTACATAGGTCAACAATCTCCGGTTCTTTTGCAACCCCAACCAAAGTTGTAACACCTCTTAGTTTAACCGAAGCCATAATAAGGTTTTCTGTTGCGCCAACACTTGGAAAAGATAGGTGAACCGTCCCGCTCTTCAATTTATCAGCACAAATATCAATATAGCCATGTTTTTCAACCACTTCTGCACCAAGAGCAATTAAGCCATTTAGATGAATATCTATTGGCCTTGAACCAATGCTACAGCCACCAGGATATGAAACCCTTGCTCTCTTTAACTTTGTTAATAGCGGGCCAATAAAAAAAATAGATGCGCGAAGTTTACTTGTTAAAGATTGTGGGATGTCAAAACGATTAATACTACTCGCATCCAAAATGATTGACTCATCTAACTTTTTAACAACCACCCCCAGATAATTTAATATTTCAATCATACTGTTTATGTCGCTATAATATGTAATATTTTGAATTTGTATTTGCTCGTTTGTTAGTATGCTTCCAGCAAGAATTGGAAGCAGAGCATTCTTTGCTGTATCAACCGATATTTCACCACAAATTCTGTTTCCACCAACAATATGAAATTTATCCATTGTCACCTCACCAAAGCATTATATGGTGAATGGGAATATTTTGTTAAAATGTAAAAAATGTGCAATTATGCATATTGACACAACACTACTTTTTTGGTAAAATTCTAGTGTGAGGTAAAGTATGGGGAATTCTAAGTATTTTGATTTATTAAATGATGCTAAACAATATGCTAGCACTTGTCTTAAAAAACAAGAAGAATTGGTTAATACAATAACTAAAAAAATGAATGAACTAAAATTTCGCAGATATACTACCGATGCTTTTAAGGTATATCGTCTACAAAGCAAGTTTTCACAATTAAAGCCAGATAATTTTCGCACTAACACATATGTTTATAGCAAAATAACCTCATGGTTAAATGAAGATACAAAAAATTCATTTGTGAAAAAATTTGGAACAGACTACGATGGTAAATATTTGTTTAGGTTCAACAATAAAAGATTGTCAGAAAGCATTCTTGGAAAAAACCTTGTTAAAAAAGAAATATATACAAATATAATTGCTAAAGACAAAAATGGTTCATGGTCAAACGAAAATCCATATTTCGAGGAATTTTATCACCCAGTTAAACTAACTATATTTTGCGATGAGGATTTTGACACAAATAAAAAGTATTCCTTAAAACAATTGCAAAAACTAGTGGATGAGCATAAAATTATTCTTGAATCTAATTTGCAGATTGACACATATAACTACTCCACCACAAGCAATGTTGACAAATTAATTACCAATAATGCAAACTTCACAATTGGAAAAGTAAAATACTCACCAAATGATTGTGTTGTTAAAACATTATATAATAATACTAAATCGCCAATTGAAGACATATATAATCTTCCAAAAATCAATTGCATTTATGAAGAACTTATGGGGAATTTTAATGAAAATAAATTTAATGGCTATCTAAATTATTATCCAAATCTTGTTGATTGTATAGAAAAAGAAATTATAACAAAACTCGAAAACGATATTATAACTGAAAAGAAAAAGTCTGAATTTATTAAAGAATACTACAATAGTTATGTTAAAAAAGCCATTGTAAAATTCAAAAAAGAAATTGATGAAGAAAGAAAAGAAATTGAAAAATTAAGCAAAAATAATGATTTATTCCTATAATTTTTGCAAAAAATATTAAATTTTTGTTAATTATATAAAAATGGCAGGCAATAACGCCTGCTATTTTTTATTAATAATTATTTTATTTACCTTATTCTATTTTCAACTTTTGCATATGCCCTGCCCAATATGTCTTGAAATTCTTGTGGAAGATAATTCATTGCTTTTGCCCTTGTTTTATAGTCAACTCCCCACATTGCCTCAGCCATTCCACCAACAATGCAAGCGTTTGTGTCTGTGTCGCCACCAAAACTAATTACACGAGCAATTGCTTCTTCAAAAGAATTTGAATTAAAGAATGAATATAAACAAATTTCTAGTGTGTCTTCACAAGTTGTGTTAAAGCCCGTCCCAAATGGTCTATATATGTTCAAATTTAATTTATTCTTGATATGTTCTTTTGTTAAACCATTCCTTGCATAAAGAATAATAAGCGCAACAATTTGTGCAGACTTTATTGCAATTGGATTATTGTGTGATGGAATTGTTGCAAGATATGCATTTTTAATAACATCATTTTCGTTATTAAACAAAAACCCAACAGGTGCAACCCTCATCAGTGCTCCATTCCCGTTGCTTGTTCCAGCATCATTTTGCTCTGCCCACTTAATAAAATTTGGAGAAAATGCTGTTTTGAAGTATGGTTCAAAGTTTGGTTTATAATTTTTATATTTTTTTGTGTATTCTTTTAGTTTGGTTTCATATGGTGTGCGGGTTAAGATTGCATCTGCAACAGCAACCGTTAAAATGGTATCATCGCTAAAAAAGGCATTATCTTCAATTAGTTTACTAATGTAAACTGAATGATAATCTTTTAACTGTTCATACTCATAAATTGACCCCGCAAGGTCACCAATAACGTTTCCAATCATACCTGTATTATAACATATAAAATAAAAATACCTAATCATTTTTAATAATTTACAAAAGAAATTAAAATTGATAACAAAAAGGCAACACAAACGTATTGCCAATGTTTTTTAATGTTTGAAAAGTTACTTTACATTTATCTCCTAATTTTGGACAGCGTTTTTATAAATTTCTTTTTATAGTTGTTTGGAACTTTATATTCCCAACAATCCTCTGCTCTTCCCGGAACGTTCATTCTGAATTTTTCGTCCTGAAGTAAAAAATCTTGCATTTGCAAAATAACAGTACCGCCTTTGCTTTCCATCATTTTATTTATGCACTCTAGGCATATTTTCTTATTATTCTTTGTTCTAATATTAAGCAGTGTTAAAAACTCGGTTTTCTCTTGTTTATTAAGAGAATTTAAGAACCCAACAAATGTGTTGTTATCGTGAGTTCCAAGGTAATATATTGTGTTTTCTTTCACATTATTTGGTAAATAATTGCTATTTTTATAATCTTGCAAAACGCTCATTCCTGTCAAGTTAAATTTATCTCGGGTGTTTTCAACCTCTGGAATAATTGCCCCCAAATCCTCAACAATTATTTTTGTTGCGTCTAACTCATTAAACAGTTGTTCAAAAAATTCTTTTCCACCACTTTTTGTCCATTTCCCAAGTGCTGGGTCATTGTTTTTTGCATCAACCTCAAAGTGCTTAACATAACCAATAAAGTGGTCAATTCTTAAAACATTATAAAACTTAAACACTGTTTTAATTTTGTCAACCAAAAACGCATAGTTATCTTTACTCATTAGTTTCCAGTTATACACACAAGTACCCCAATTTTGCCCTTTTGGACACATGCTGTCTGGGGGCATTCCCCCATATACCTTTGGAAATTTATTTTTATCCAGCAAGTAAATGTTTGGCTTTTGGTACACCTCAAATGCATTTATATTGGAATACACAGGTAGGTCGCCATATATTTCAACGCCCCTAATATTTGCATATTTTAACACATCTTGCCACTCTTCATTTAATATGTATTGAAAGAAAACATACTTTAATATTCTATCATAATTATCATTGCAAAAATCTTTATATTCCTTGCTGTTTTCATCATTTGCACTAAATGGAAATTTTCTCCAATCTTCACCATATTTATCAACCAACACCAAATACTCTGCATATTTTCGGATTTTCGCATCGTTATTATATAATAATTTAATAGTTTCCAGCATACCCTCGGTTATATTTTTATATGCAATGTTTAAAAGTTTTAACTTTTCTGCCTTCACTTTTGAATATTCAACCTTGGAGCTTTTTTTTAGCTTTTTCAACGCCAATAAATCGCTTTCCATAATTAGATTTCTTTTTAACAAATCTTCTGGCGAAACATACATTGTGTCAAATGAAAAGTAACACAAAGATGAATATGGGCAGTTGTAAATATTGGTGGAAGACAGCGGCAGAATTTGCCAAACATCTATTTTGTTTTCTGATAAAAAATCAATAAATTCATACGCTGATTTTCCAAAATCACCAATTCCATATTCGCTTTTTAATGAAGACACGTGAAGGAGCACACCTAATTTTTTATTCATTTTTCCTCCCAAAATGTAATATATTCATATTTGTTTATTTCGCTTAATAATATACTAAAATTCAATATAAACTAAGCAGTTTACTTATTGCTTAACCACTTTTATGGTACATACAAATTATACACAAAGCGTCAATCTTTGTAAAACAAAAAGGCAAACATTTGTATTATCCTTCACATAGTTTTATATAATAAAAAACACTTTGCACACCCTTGCAAAATGTTTTTCATAATTTATTAACAGCTTTCAGTCCAATTAATTATTCTCATATAAACATATGTGGAATAGTAGTCAAAAACCCATTTTAGATTTAATCTAAATACTCTTTTTTTAACTGTTCAATCTCACTACTCAATTTATTCATTTCTTCATAAACAAGCCTGAATTTTTCCTCGCTTTCTTGCATCTGTTGCAGGATTAAATCAATTTCATCTTCTTTGGCTTCGCTGTATCTGCTTAAAATGTCCTTTTTTTCTTCCTCTAACATTTTTAAGCGCGCTAGCAAACTATCTATTGCTTGGTTTAACCCCATCAATAATTGTTTTTCTTTTTCCATATAACATCTCCCGCTTTTATAAATCTTTACCCGTCAATCTATTTTTAATTGCTCTAAAAATATCTTTAAGACTTGTTCTTGCTTTTTCCGCATCCTTTTTAGTTTCTTCCGCACATTCTGTTGTTACTTGGTCATAGGTTTTAATTACATATTGAGCCTCATCAGCATCAGTATATCCGTCATATCCCCCATGGCTAGCAAGACCTTCGGTTTCACGCACATAACCTCTATTTTTTAATTCTGTACGCAGGTCGTTATATCCTTCACCCGTTGTTACCTTTTTAACCATAACGCCATTTTTATTCATTGCATGCATAATGGCTTCTGCCGATCTTTCAACCGCATCTAAAAGTTCGGCGGTTGTGAGGTCACCATCTTTTCCCTTTCTTAGTCTATTTAGTATTTCTGTTGGTATTTCAATGTTGTCATAACAAACCGTTTTTGTTACTGGATCATACCAAATATATGCTTGAGCTAGTATTACCTTTTCACCAGTGTCGTTTCCATTTTCATCTTTAACAGACTCCTCAAACACAAGGAAGCCCGCTTCTGGGTTTGT
Source organism: Clostridiales bacterium (assembly GCA_918262735.1). Lineage (GTDB taxonomy): Bacteria > Bacillota > Clostridia > Christensenellales > UBA1242 > HGM11367. The sequence goes on along the minus strand of CAKJYJ010000003.1, from coordinate 32,103 downwards.
GTATCCATCATCAACGCACGAACCACCAGCCCCACCAATATGTTGGCAACAGTTAGTTATGTCACCCAAAACAAAGCCCAGTGGATCATCTTTGTCAAGTAGCCTAAACTTTACAGAATCGGTTTCTTTAGCCTTATCCGCCATAATAACATACTTACTCTTCTCTTTTTTTGCAACAGCGTACATTTCTTGCATCTTTTCAAACTGTTCCTGAGAATATCCGTACTTTCCAACCAGTTCAGCGAGTGCCTCATTTCCCTCTTCCACATCGTCATATATAACAAATGTGCAATGCTCAGCAACAAATTGAGGCGATAACAATTCCCTTTCAGTGTTTCCGGTAACAACTCTGTAAGGATATGCTTTTTGAATATGATTAAACCTATTGTGTGCCTCACAGAGGTAATCTCTTTTACCGTCTCCATCCAGGTCAAACGACATAAATGATTTATCGTCCTTATAATACCTCATAAAAAACTGTGCGAAGTCTTTATTGTATGGTCCATTTAATTCAAGTTTGGAAAATTTTTGATGTATTTCTTCGGCAACTCTACCGTATGAATAATCTGAATCAGGTTTTTTTGCAACATATTCTACAATGTATTTATATGCCTTTTCACATTCACCTTGGTTTTCAGAAAAACCACCAAGCGCATAATATATTTTTAATAGTTCAGGAAGAAAAATGTCGTATTCATTAAATCCAAGTTCTTTAACAAGTCTCCCCCAGCGTTGATTGTTATTGTTAATAAAGAAATTTTCAATTTGGTCCGATGGAAAAATACTGAGTAAATAATTTGGTGGAATAAACCTAATCTTGTTTTCTTCTTTCCATTTGTGTACTTGAATATAATTTTGTCTGAAATTTGAATTAAAAATTTTTGAAGTATTTTTTTCATTATATTCTACACATTCATAACCCACCTTGGTTTCGTCTTCTTCCTCTGAAAGAAATATTTCTTTATCATTAAAATAAATATAACGAAATCCGCACTTTGAAAATGCCTCTGGATCAATTCTTTTAACACTCATTGGTATTGAGGCACTTTGCATACAAAAGCAATCCCTAAATGCATAATATTCTATTTCCTCAACACTTTCTGGAATTACAATATTTTTTATGTGTGAACAATCTAAAAATGCAAACGCACCGATTGTTTTAACTCCATTTTGAATGTTAACAGTGGTAAGACCGCAAGAATTAAATGCATATTTGTCTATTATTTTCACACTTCCAGGTATATCAATACTGGTTAACTTTCCACACAAATAGAATGCATCTGTACCAATTTTTTCAACGCTATCGGGGATACTAACACTTTTTAAACTTATACAAGAATGAAATGCCTCTGGCTTTATTTCCTTTACGCCATTTTTAATTTCAACTTTCTTTAATGAATGACAACTATAAAAGGTACGTTCTTTAATTTCTGTTACATTTGAGGGAATAACAATACTTTCCAATGCAACACAACTCGCAAATGCTTGCTCCCCAATTATTGTAACACTTTCTGGTAACACAACATTATTTAGTTTGTAACAATGCCAAAATGCATCTGCCCCGATAATAGTAACACCTTCAGGTATTTCAATGTTTTCAAGATTCTCGCATTTTCGAGAAAATGCATTGTCTCTGATTTCTGTAACTCCTGGGCATAATTTAACGGTTTCTAATGATTCACAATTAGGAAAATTTGGTAAAACCTTAACACTGCCAGGAATAACAATTTCTTTCAAATTTTTGCACCAACCAAACGCATCATCTCCAATTTGCTCCAATCCGTCTGGTAAAATAATTTTTTCAAGTGAATCACACCCACAAAATGCCCAATCTCCAATCGTCTTAACATTTGGCATGTCAACTTCTTTTAAACTACAAGATTCTGCAAAGGCACTTTTACCAATTGATTCTAAAGTGCTTGGCATTTTAACACTAATTAAATTATTTCCGATGAACGCATTAACTCCTATGCTCTTTACGCCCTCAGGAATAACAATACTGGTCATTCCTTGAACATCCTTAAATGCGGAATCTCCAATTTTAGTTACACCACGCCAAAACTTATCCGGGTTGGTTTTTAATAATTCAATATCCTCATCGGTAACTTCTGTTAAAACGCCATATTCAACAACCATTTAATTAGCCTCTCTTTTTAGTATTTTAGCACAAATTAAAAAAATGGTCAATACTAATAATGTTATTAATAACATATTAGTAAACATTCAAAATAAAATCATTGCCTCAAAAAATGTATATTGATTTATTTCGTTATTTGATATATAATTTTTGTATGAAACTATTTAGAGTTGTTGGAAAGACCGAACTGTTGAATATGCTTAACGAAAACACGGAAAAACTTGGAACGTGTATGGATTCCATTAAAACGCCGTTTAACACACATAAATATGAACAAGGTAAAAAATACCTTCACTTTTTTTATAACAAAACTGCTTGTCAACATATACTTCAGTTGATTAGTGAAAAGAACAAACCAAGTAACATTGGCGTAATCAGAAATTGCTACATAATAACCGTGAACATTCCTCTATCAAAAATTATTAACACCACCGCACATGGCTATTACATTCCATTTGGAGAAACAAACAGCGGGTATGACTACGGAATTAAAAAAAGACTAGAAGCAATAATTGATGCCAAAGAATTTGATAAAAACTGGATTAAAAAAATTGAACAAGCAAAAATTAATAGGAGAATAATTAATTGTAATTTAGAAAAATAATATAAAAATAACAAAAAATAGGGCAATTTTTGATAAATTTTTAATAATTTTTATCATTATGCCCTATTTTTTTATTTATTTGCTGTTTACCCTAACCAGTAAAACCTCGTTTTCCGTTTTCCCAAATTTGGTAAAACCACAAGGAATATTATTTTTTACCATCACAAAACCATTGTTCAAATCTGCTTTAATTGCTGATAATCTCGTGTCTGGAATTTGGTGAAATAATTTTTTTATACCAAGCTCATCTGCCCTTTTACAAAGAAGTGATATTGCCTCTGTTGCATATCCCCTGCCACGATACTCACCCTTAATAACAATTCCAATTTCATGTCCATTTGGGGTTTCATCTTTGAAGTACACTTCACCAATGTATGCATCATCTTCCACCCTTTTAATAAATGCAAAATACCTGCTTGGTTCATACCCTATCCACCTGCAAAACCAAACATCTTGCAATTCTTTCAAATCTTCCTGTATTGTTCCATCATTTTGGTTATAGCCTTTATATGAAACGTTGTACCCTGCATTATAGTCCATTGTTTTAGGGTCGGACTCCAATTCTTTTTTGAACCACATTTCTTCTTTTGTTGGAATGCTTAAATATATTCTTTCCATAATCTTTCCTCACCGTATTATATCATATTTCTTGTTTATTTGTAACAAATATTATTTTTTTATATAACAGCTCTGTTTAATAACTTGGTTTTGGGGGCTTTTTATCTCTTTTGCTTGTCATTTATTATAAAAATTATTATAATTAATAATGTTCAAACATGTTATATAATAACACTACTAGTTTGATTGGAGGTTTTAATGCTTGAAATAAAGAATTTTACAAAAATTTATTCAAATAATAAAGTTGCTGTTGACAATATATCACTTAAAGTTGAAAATGGCGATATTTTTGCTTTTATTGGCCCAAACGGTGCCGGAAAAACAACAACAATAAAAAGCGTTGTTGGAATTAATGATTTTAACAGCGGAGAAATATTAATTGATGGTATGGATATTGTTAAAAACCCCGTTGAATGCAAAAAGGTTTTAGCATATATTCCAGACAATCCAGACATATATGAATCACTAACCGGTGTTCAATATTTAGAATTTATTGCAGATGTGTTTAATATTGGTAAAGAAGAAAGAAATAAACTTGCCATAGAATATGCCGAACAACTAGGTCTTGAAAAAGACTTAAATAGTCCAATATCAACATATTCACACGGTATGAAACAAAAATTGGTTTTGATATCCGCATTTATACATAAACCAAAGCTAATTGTTATGGATGAGCCATTTGTTGGCCTTGACCCAAAGGCAAGCTTTACCGTTAAAGAAATTATGAAAAAACTAGTAAATGATGGATGTGCCATATTCTTCTCAACACACGTTCTTGAAGTTGCCGAAAAACTTTGCAACAAGGTTGCAATCATTAAAGAGGGCAAAATAATTGCCTGCGGAACAATGGAAGAAGTTAAAAAAGATAAAAGTTTGGAAAAAGTATTCTTGGAGAGTGTTGATAATGAGTAGTCTTAGAATATTATTAAAAAACAACTTTATTATGTTGCTTGGGGCAATGCAAGGAAAAAGAAAGCGAAAATCAACCCAAACAGCAGTTGCTCTGCTTGTGCTTGGTGTGATTGGGCTTTTGGTTCTGTATTCATTTCAAGCATGGTCAATGTTTGAAGGGCTTGGACCACTAGGTCTTGGTAAACTATGCGTTTTTCATGGTATAATAACCACCCTAGTAACAATATTAATCATTGGAGTAATGCGTGTTACAGCAAAAACAAAAGGAAATGATTCGGATTTGCTTCTTTCCTTGCCAATTAAAAAACGATACATAATTATTTCAAAACTAATAAACAAATATGCTTTTGATTTGATCTTTACAATTATTCTTTTGCTTCCATTTATTGTGTTATACGAAATAACTGCACCAGTATTTTCTGTTTCAATATTGATATTTGGATTGTTGGTTGTTATTTTCTTACCCCTACTTAGTGTGGGCGTGAGCTTAATTATGCAATTCTTGGTTATTAGATTATTCAACAGAATGAAGTTTGGAACCATATTAAAATCGCTTATTCCAACAATATGTTACATAGCTTTAATTGCCCTAATGCTTGTTAAAACCAGCGGCTATGGAACGGTTCAATTTGACAGCATGGAGAGTTATTTTCAAGATAGGGTCATCAGTAACCAAATATTAACATTTATATTTGACCAATCACTTATCTCAATCCTTGTTTTTGCTGGAATTACAATCATACCAGCGTTTATTGGAGTTCTCTTACAAATAAAGGTTTATGGTAAAAATTATGGTGTTTACACAAGTAAAAAAGAAAACGTTATACTAAAAGACAAACAACAACCATTTAGACATTTGCTTCACAAAGAAATTGTAAACTACTTTTCAACTCCAGCCTACCTAGTAAACACAATAATAGGCCCCATTCTAATTCTTGTTCTTTCAGTTGCCATTGCAATTTTGGGGGCAGATGGTCTAACAAACACCTTTAATTTACCAATTGATCCAAACGATTTTCAATTTATATTTGCACTTATTATTAACTTCTGTATTGGAATGACTTGCATTTCGGGTGTTTCTGTTTCACTAGAGGGAAAATCAATTTGGCTACTTCACTCACTTCCCGTATCAACAACACAAGTTTTTTGGTCAAAACTATTTGTTCCAATAATTGTTATGACCCCTGCAATATTTATCTCGTCAGTTATATATGGAATTGTTTTTAGCAGTATTATTCAATCGTTAATAGTATTTGCAATAACATTTGTATTCTTATTAATCACAGACATTGCTGGACTTATGATTAACTTAATGTATCCAAAAATGAATTGGGACAATGAAACACAGGTTGTTAAACAAAGCTTGTCGGTTCTTCTTTCAATGGTTTGGGGATTTATTATAACAGCAATCCCAATTGCACTATATTTAATATTTAAGTTAAAACTATCAACAATTGCTATAATAACCGCAGGAGTTTACATTCTTCTTCTAATGTTATTTACAGTTTTATTATTCACAAAAGGTAAAAAACTGTTTAATAAAATTTAATAACAATTATATATCAAAAAACAGAGGTGATTCCTCTGTTTTTTCTAATATAACTATGTATTAATTACTTAGTTAATCCCACATCTTTTCTTTTTAGAATGTTATTAAAAAATTCCTTGTCTTCATCAATATCGTAAATATAATTGTGAATATCTTTTATTTCTCTTTTAACTGTATTTTTAATATATTCTGGAGCACCCTCTTCCCTAACAGACGTCCAGGAGTCTTCAAAATCAATTAACTGAATTTCATTATTGGCAGGATTTATTAATATGTTGTGCGTTGTTAAATCTGTCATATAAATATTATTATCGCATAATTCCTGAATTGCATTTTTTATGTTTTCGAGTATCTGTTTTTTGTCTTTATCATTAATTTTATTGTCCTTAATATATTCAAAAAGATTAACCATGTTTTTGTGATAATATAAAAGATAACCAACACAATGATTATTCACATAAACAAGGCCTTGGGTTAGTTTTGTTAAATGAACCTTATCTTGAAGTTTAATTATTTTTTCAACCTCTGCACTTGGTTTGAAGTTTAATTCACGATTAATCTTCTTTCTGTTTTCAATTGTTTCGGAAATGTCCAATAGTTTTTTAAGGTTAACTCTCCCATCTTTCACTTCAAAATCATCAAAATAGTCCTTATACTCAAACTTAAACAAGGTGTCATCGTTTAGTTTATATATAATCCCAAAACTTCCACGGCCAACAACCTCATTTTTTGCAACAATATTTCTTAATTGTTCAACAGTTAAATCAACTCTTTTCATACAGAAAAATAGTACCACTTCACCCCATAATTTGTCAATAGTCTATTTAACAAAATTTACTCACAAATATTGACACATAAAAACAAAGATGATATAATGCAAGTAATCAAATGTGATTAGGAGATAAAAAATGTTTGTTGAAAAATTAACTATGACAGATATTAAAACCTTTTTGGAAAATAGGTTTGGAAAAATTGAAACATTAATACCAAATTTATTTGTTTTTGATAATCCAATTTATTATGTTAATAATAATGACAAAATTGTCTTTTGCACAGAATATGTTAAATACACCTTCACTGACTTCGAGTTTGTTAGTTGTGCAAAACACGGCACAATAAACCCAGAAATAAATAATAAATCTTGGTTAAAATTTATGTATAACAAATTTGGTGATGAATATAAAAAAGAATTCTTAAAAATGAGAGAAGCAAAAAAAGAATCTCAAATGCGCAAATATGAAAATAGCTATGATAATGAAACAAAAAAACTAGAAGAGGGATTCACAAAATAAAATATTGTAATCTTTTATTAAACACAAAAAATGAACACAAACGTGTTCATTTTTTTAAAACAAACATTTATTTTAATTTGCTATAGAATAATTATATTTCTCTACCACCATTAACTAACCTTTCATTTTCACTTGTTATTGCTCTAGCAAAATCAAGAAATGCTCCTTTGTCGTCAACAAGCTCTTTTGCATCATTAATAAACAGTTTTATCATGGCTTGAGAGTTGTCGTCTGTTAGAACTCGTGAAAACGCAGTTTGTGGACACATTTCTAAAGTGTGTTTAATAAACCCTTCAAAATCTAATAGAGGATATATTGAAACAACGCAATTAAACATTGAAGTAAAATCATTAATATCTTTTACATATTTTTCACTTTCCTCTCTCAATCCTTCTAGATTAATATGATCTTTCCTTTTATATCTTTGCATTGCAGTTAAGCAAACAATTGTATCCGCAAATTTATGCATAATTAAACTTATTGGACTTGAAACATAAACCCTGTTTCCATCTTTTGTAATAATCTCAGCAACATCATGTCCTGTTATCTTACGTTCATCTGAAAGCATGTCAAAATACATTGTTCCGTTGTGTTTTTCCCAGGCTGGACACAATTTTGTTGCTAGGTCACAATTCTGCCTTACTGTTGATAAATTATATATCTTACCCATTCCGTCAAAACAATTATCATCTATTGTAACAACATCAACATCTATTCCAATATTTCTTACTCCTTGTAATAGTGCATCTTTCGCCTTTTTTGAAACAACAATTTCGTTGGCTCTACCAACAAATCGTCCCTTACCATCTAAAAATGAAGTTTTAATTGTTTCTGCGGAACTTAGTAAAAGCATGGCAAGTGAACCACTAAAATAGTATTTTACCTCACCGCTATCAAATTTTTGCGGTATGTTTTTAGCCAAATACATGGCATATTGCTTTGCCGCATCAACTATTATTTTTTTTGAATCTTCCATGTCATTACCCTCTCACTATCATTATACCATACTTTATTCTGTTTTTCAACATCTAAAAAACAGAGCCTTACGCTCTGTTTTCGTTTATTCGTCTTTATTTTCTGTTGGTTTGTTTGATCTCCTCTTTAGGTTACCGGCCCATGGAGTATAAATAACATCTGAAATAAAGTCACTTGGGTCTTTTTGTTTAGAGAACAAATACCCTTGCATATAGTTAATACCAATTGCTCTTAGATTGTTCATTTCTTCTCTATCTTCAACACCAACTGCAACAAGCATAATACCTTTTTCTGATGCATATTCAACCAAAATATTAATGGTGTTTTTAACAATATTTGAAGTGTCAATCTTTTTCCAGAACTGTCTACCAACTTTTATTCCATTAACTGGTAAATCCAACAATCCGGTTGGAGATGAAAATTTATTACCAAAATCATCAATAAATATTTTACATCCAAGTTCTGCAAGGCCGTCAATATTTGCCTTAACAACATTTGAAATATTATACATACCAATATCAGAAATTTCAAATGCCAAACTAGTTGGGTCAAATTTTTGTTTTCTTATAATCCTCTTAAACTCTGGGTATAATTGTGGATTTAAAAGTTGTTTTTCAGAAAGGTTACACGCCACCGTAAATAACTTATCACACTCGTTATTCCACGCGGTTTTTTGCGCTACCATTTGTTCAACACACCATAAACCAACCCAGTTTATATCCCCCGTTTGTTCCATAATAGACAAGAACTCTTTTGGAAGCAAAATGCCTCTTGTTTTATGTGCCCACCTAATAAGCGACTCTGCACCAACAACCTCAAACTTGTTTGTTTCAATAATGGGTTGATAATGCAAAATAAACTCTTTCTTTTCTATTGCTTCTCTAATTTCCTGATAGTATTGATATTCCATTGTTTTTTCATTAGAATATTTAACATTATAAAGAACGTAATAGTTTTCACCCTGTCTTTTTGAAAGAACCATCGTTTGCTCTAATGATTTTGCAAGTTCATCAAATGTGTTACCAGCTTCTGGTATGTTTCCTGCCGCCGTATTAACATTAACCTCAATGATTAAACTTTCGCCAAGTTCATATTGTTTTGAAAGATTATTTATCAATAAACGACACAAGTTTTCAAGTGTGTATTCCTCATTTATAATCATAATAACATAAAATGATTTTCCAACATTTGTTATTCTAATTCCATAAGGAACCAATTTTTGTATAATTGAAGACATTTCGCTTACAATTGCTTTAAGTTGTTCTTCCCCAATATTGTTTTTCAATTCATCATATTTTCTTATATCAACCTGAAATATACCATATTTTAAGCTTTTTGTTTTAAGTTTGGCTATTTTATCAGCAACAACCTTAAATCTTTCAAGAGGCATAAGCCCTTTATCATAGCCAAGATACTTTGCAATGTAATAATCTTTTCTAACTCTGAAAATTAAAAATATAGTAAGCAAAATCAAAACAATGATGCCCAATATTGTAAAAATAATATATGCACTTGAATCAAGGTTTAAATCACCATCAGCATACAACAAACAATTAACCATTATTTTCTACCTCCAATTTATTCATCTTTTTAATATAATCCAAAACCTGTTCACGAGGTAAGGCTTTTGAATAATAATAACCCTGAATAATTTCGCAACCATATTTCTTCAAAACATCTAATTCCTCTTTTGTTTCAACGCCTTCTGCAACGCATTCTAGCTTTAGATCTTTTGTTATGTTAATAATATTTTTAACCAGTGCTCTATCATTGTTATTTTTATCAATATTTTTAATGAATGCCATATCAATCTTAAGTGTGCTTATTGGTAATTTACTTAAATACGACATACAAGAGTATGCAATACCAAAATCATCAACCTCAACACCAATTCCGTTCTTTTTGAAAATGTTAAGCTTATTAATAACATCTTCGATTGAATAAATCATTGTGCTTTCAAGAATTTCAATATGAATTGAATTTGGTTTAAGATTTCTCTTTCTATACTCTTCCAAAAACTTTTCACAAAAACCAGCTTGCATAAATTGTATTGGCGAAACGTTAACCGATACGGTAACACCATAATTTTGCATTGTAACAGCAAAATCCATACATTTTTTATAAATAAACTCACCAAGTTCAACAATACATCCATTTTTTTCAGCGGATTCAATAAAGTCACTGGTTTTAACATCGCTTGCTTTTTTATCTGTTATTCTAAACAGCCCTTCCAGACCAACAACCCTTTCATCAAAAGGATTAACCTGCGGTTGAAACCAAATATCAACTCCGCCCCTATCAATAAGATCACGAACTTGTTCAGCGGTAACAACCTGATATGATGTTTCTCCAAAGTTAGTTGACCTTTGAATGTAATATGGCAACTGATCTGTAATGGTAGCCGCATTTAATGCTCTTCTACCAGCACTTAAAATATAATCTAGCCTTGTATCTTTAACAATGTTTGTCAGGAAGATTGCACCCATACGAACATCGGGTTTAATAAGTTGGTTGCCCAAACTAACGGCTTGGTTTAATTGTCCACTTATTTCCCTTATATTGCTAATAAATTTATCTCTTTTATCTTTATCTTTTACCAAAACAAAGTTGTAACCATTTATGGTATACACTTCACCATATTCAATCAAATATTCTCTGAATTTTTGTAGTGCAATTTTATAACCTTTCATGAAGTTTTTTTGCCCATAAAGTATACTATAATAGTTTAGTTGTTGAACACCAAAAAAGCATATCAATCCATCGTTATAATTACCCGTTTCAATATATTCTTTCCAATCTCTTTCAAATGGTATTGCATTCTTTAATCCCGTTTGGAAATCTGTTTCATGCTCGCTTAGAAGGTCATCATGTTTTGCCATAAATGTGGAAATGTCACTACCAACCATTTTATATTGTCCAAGTCCACTAGTAGCATTAAAAGCCACTATATGACTAACACCTTCTTTATCCTTAAGGTCAAAATATAAAAGTCTTCCAGAAGATAATTCATCAACATAATTACTTTCATTATTTATAATGCATTCTCTAAGGTTAACATTACCAAAAGTTTTTGAAAAATTCTTATCTGTATACAGTATATTACCATGCTTGGTTGTTGTTAATGTGTAGTTATTCACTGGCTTAACTCTGTATAACACATTAAACCTTTGTTTGTAGAAATATATTGTTAAAAACGCACAAATTGCAAAACAAACTAACAAAAATATAACTTCTACCGCATTTAGCATTGAAATTTTTGTTTTTTCTGCAAGCAATTTACTTTCCAGAATAACACACATTACTCTATAATCGCCACTTATTATTTTGGCAAAATAGTAAGAATTTCCGTTTTGTATAAAGTTTGCACCTTCTGTTGCAAAAAATGATTCTTTACCTTCATCACCAAGTGTAAATATGTATGCATCGTTAATTCTTTCATCTGTTGATGCCAAAACAGTTCCAGTGCTAGTCAAAATTGTTATTGAATGAAAATCATATTTTTCCAAACTATTAACAAGTGAATCATAATCTATTTCATTTTCCTCATTTGTATAACTAGGCAATTTATCTCTAACGGAATATTGAATTAAATCGGATGTATTTTGATTTACTTTTAGGTATTGGCTTAATGCGTATTGACGCTCTGAGCTGGAAAACGCCCAAATAATACCCGTCATTATTACCGATGTTACTAAAAGAGTGATTAATATTTTTATTGAATACTTCATACTTTGTCACTCCTTGAATTAGTTTCGTTTTTATGCTCTTCTTGGTTGTTAGTATCTTCAGTGGTTGTGGCATCTATATCACCAGATTTATTCGCCTTTTCACCACTTAATAATTCGGCTTCAACTTCTTTTTTTATTCTATCACGAAGTTCGCTGTCTTTTTCTAATTCTTCTTTATCTTTTTCTTTTTTAAGATTTACGGAATTTGATATAACAGAACACACTTGCATAACAATGAATATTGCAGCACCAAAAATTGCCACAACAAAAAGAATGTTCCTTCCATTTGTTACAAATGTAAACAACCCACCAAGTGATGAGTTAACACTAACAACCTTCCCTTTAGCCTTGCTAGGAACGGCATCATCTCTGCCATTGTTGTTTATTCCATAAGTCCAATAAACACCTTCAGTTTCGGTTGTTTCCTTTACTCTATGAACAACAAACATTCCATACACAGGCAGGCTACTATCTTCACATCTAAATAAAATGTCATCTCCAACATTAATTTGGTCAAAAGGAACCTGCTTAACAATAACTAAATCGCCAACTTTTATTGCCGGTTCCATTGATGGTGATTGAATCACGTGGAAAGAATATCCAAAAAAATTAACCAGTCCAGTTGTTGAATAAGAGATAGTTGTATATAAAAGAGTGCAAACACAAAGCGCCAAAAAAACAGTTGAAACAATTCCAACAATTTTTGATAATTTGCTTCCCTTTTTTGTGTTAGCACCCTCTGACATTCAAAAAATTACTCCTTATTTGATGTTTTTTTTGTGTTTTTTTCCTTTTCCTGCTTTAATTTTTGCTTTTTTGCTTTTTCTTTTTCTTTTTTAAGCCTTGTCTTTAAGCGCTCCAACTTTTTAAGCTCAATTTCCTCTTTTCGTTTTGCTTTTCCTGCGCTCTCTGCCCTAAGAGTTGCAAGTTGCTTATATCTTTCACAAATTTTCTTTTGAAGTTTTATCTTATTTTGTGTTTGTTTTTCTTTATCAATTAATTGTTCATCTTCATCTTCCAAATTCAAAATATCGGTATACATATCATTATTAATTGTATCAATTTGCTTATATATACTTCTAAACATGGCTTTTTTAGGTGTGCCGTCTTCGGCAGAAAGGGCAAGTGCGTCTGAAAGTGTTGTTAAGTCCATAATCATAGATTTTAATTTGTTGTAGTAATATTCATTAATATCTTTTGAATTTGCTTGCTTTTTACTTTCAAAAACATTAGTTAAAAATTTAGTTGATTTTTGTACCTTAAACTCTTTTTGTGTTTTCCTGCTTGGAGGCACTTCTGCATATACTGCATCTCTAACTTCATTGTTAACCAACATAACCTGAACGGATGCTGCAACCAATTTTGCTAGGTCTTTGTAGTAGTCATTGTCAAATGGCAATTGTTTTTCTAATATGTTAACAGAATAGCCAACTGTGTCGTAACTTGAAAGAATTAACCACAAATTATAGCATGTTGAATACTCTGGATTAGACATAAATATGTTTGTTTTTTGAATTGGTGGATACACCGGTTTTGCCTTTTTCATTAGTGTCATGAAAGGGCTTGCTTCAATAACCATAATCTGTTGTCTAACTTTTTCTAATCTGGCAAGTGTTTTCTCGCTATTTACTTCTTCATTCTCAACTTCTTTTTGTGTTTTTACATCAATATTGAACCTGCAATCAATATCTGCGGTTCCATATTGAAATGAAGATGAATATGCAAGCGATGTATTATTCTTTACCTTTGCAAATTTAACCAAAACGTTGTATCTTTTATTAACAAATGATTTAATTCTTTGAAGCAAAGCGTATAGAAAACGATTTTCATAAATTGCTCTATCTTCTTGAAGCTCTCTTGCCATAACCTGAGAAGGCACAACGGTTCCATCATCTCTAACAATTTTTATATATTGTGTGTGTGTTGAAAGGTGCCTAACCGCAACAGCATCAACTCTTTTGGCCTTTTCCAATTTAACAAGTTCCCTTTCATCAATAATTGAAAGTTTTGGCCTATCTACTATTTTATACATACAAACAAGACCTTCTTGAATAGCATCAATCCAGTCTGTGTTAATTGTTAATGATTGTTCAAAATAATTTTGTGCAAGTTTGTTTCTTCCATACTCAAGTGATTTTAATATGGAACTATATAACTGTGTATTTTCATCCTGAGAATACTTTTTGCTAATATAATTATATATATCTTTCAAGTCAATTGAAGCAGTTAGTCTTCGCTTTTTACTTTTTGAAATCTTAGTATTTTTCGTATTACTTGGCATTAATTCATTTGTTTCTTCCATAATTATGCCTTCCTAATCAATTCTTTAATGTAAGTAATACTCTTTTCAAGTTTATTTTTACCAAACAAATTATCCAGTAGAGTAATAAGCGAATTTAATTCTTTTTTCAAGAAAACCAAGTTAACCGTTCCAAGTTTTCTAAAGATTTTACTCATAAGCATAAAATCTAATGCTTCTTCTTCGGTTCCGCCACAAGCAACGTAAACAGGAACAAAGTTGTATATTTGTTTCAAAATACGGTTACCAAACGTAACTTTGAAATTGTCTAACATATAGGCATCAATTTTTGATAATGATTCTTTTGATTTATCTGAAACTGTAATTTCTTTTTGTGCTTTAACAAATAGATAGTATAAAAAGTCTGCAGATATCTTCAAACTTGGTGTTAAAGGTGCATCAAAATAGTCTGCCCTTTTGTTTAAGTCAATAGTTACCGCTCTATCATAAACTTTATCAGTGATTGTGAATGTTGAATCATCTTGGTTAGCTGTTCCAATAAACCACAGTGATTGTGGAACCAATATTTTTCCATCAACAATATGTTTAGGGTCATCTTCTTTTGGTGTTGAAACAACATCGATTTTCCATTCATCAATGTTTGGCATTTCCATAATAGATAAGAATTCGGCAAAGTAATATTCAATACGTGCCAAGTTCATTTCATCCAAAATAATAAACGATGGATCTTCTCTATATGTTGATTCATACAATGAAACAAGGAAGTCTGTTTCATTAAATGTTTTTGTAAATTCGTTTAAGTATCCAAGCAAGTCGCCCCTATCACGCCATGAAGGTTGAACGCTGACAATTGTGGTACTGTGATCAAAGAACTTACCCATAGCGTATGGTAAAGATGTTTTACCGGTACCAGATATACCTTCCAAAATAATAACTTTTGTGATAGCCATACCAGAAAAGTAACTTCTTATAACGTCTTTTTTATAGTATAGGTGATGTTGTGAAGCTGCATAATTAACAAACATATCAACAATATCATTAAGTTTTAATCGCTCATAATCAGGAGTTGCCAAAAATGGTTCATCAATCTTATATTTTTCATCAAGCATTGAAAGTTTTGCAAAACGAGAGTATTGAATTGGTAATCCTTCAACCGATTTAACTTTCTCGCCCTCATCGGCACTTTTTGCGGTTTCATTAGAGCCATCAACAACTTTACCACCAGACATCTTCATAGAGTATATCTGATTTTTCTCTATCATAAGTTTTGCAACTTTATCTTTTTGCTTTGCGACTTCTTCCAATAATTGATCTTTTTCAACTTCTTTTGCCCTAAAGAAAATATATCTTCTAAGCAGTTGTGCAATTCTAAAAATTAAGAAGAAAAGGAATGCAAAAGAAAGTAAAAAAGTGATAACAAAAACTATCCAAGATCCAGCATTGAAACTTGGAGCAGCTTTTATGAAATCACTAAAATACTTTGGTATATCTACCCTAAATACATCTAATAGAGCATTAAATCTAGTTACAAAAAACTTAGCAACATTTCTGCCAAAATTAATTAAAAACAGAACATAATACCTAGCAAACTCAGCCACTTTTTATATCTCCTAAAAAACACTTTTGTTTGTAGCTACTATTTGTAATTACTTGTTTTATTCGCCAATGTTGTCATTATTAGAAGATTCTTCTTTTGCCTCTTCTGCAGGTTCTTCAGGCTTTTCTTCCTTCTGTTCTTCTGCAGCTAATTTTTCAGCTTCTTCTTTCTTTCTCTTCTCTTCTAATTCTTTCAAAAGCTCAGCCTTCATTTGCTCACGAAGTTCTTCAACATTATCTTCGTGTTGAAGAATAGCTTTTTGTTTTGTGTATTTAACAAGATTTACTATTACAAGAGCAGCACAATAAATCATTATAAGAACACAAGGAACCACAATCAAAACTGCAAATCCAGTTTTGCCCTGTATAAACATTAATACATTACCAACGCCAGATGCTTTTCCTGCAAAAACGCCTTGGATATCATCGGCACTTCTCCAAATTTGATTTCCCTGTTGATCTCTGTCTTCGTTAGGGTTATTATCTCCCTTTGTTGAATAATAAACCCCATCTTCTCTTACATCTATTTCATAAATTCTGTGGGTATTCAAAACTTTTGTTGCAGCAATACTGTTATCCCAGAAGGTAACAACGTCGCCATCCATTTCTCCAGGTGTTCCAGCAGAAAGATTTTGTTTTTCTTCGTCGGTTAAAACCCTAAAACAAATAACGTCACCCCTTTTGAAATTATCACGTTTTGATAAGTCTTTTGCCATAGAGTCAGATTGAACAACCGCATAAGCCTTACCAAAATAAACAGGATATCCTCTGTCTTTTGTTGATAAATAAGTTATAACAATGAAGACAGAGAATAACATGATTATTACACTTACGACATTAATAACGTAAGATAAAATTTTTCCAACTTTTTGCCCTCTAGTCAAAGTTTCCTTTGTATCCATAAATCCTCCAATAATAGACTTTAACGCCTACTAACTGACAACATTTTATCACTTTGTAAAATTAAAGTCAATTGTTTTATGGTATTTATATGTGTATACATATATATTTCTACGTATAGACAGTGTTATCGACGACTTCGGCCGAGGACGACGCCTTTGTCCACTTAACATAATCTTTTGAACTTGTATCCGACAGCGTATAACCAATTCTTAAAACGTCAACACCATCCACAACAACGGTTTGAATATTAAATGAAATATCACCTTGAAATCTGTTTTTCAAAATAATAACAGCTGAAGATGTTGTTTCGCTTGTTATGGCACTTAAAGTTGTGCTAAGTGAATTATTCAAGCTACTGTATGTTACAAACTCTATACCTTTAATTGCTGTTTCAAGAGTTGTTCCATCGGCAAGAGATTTTGCAGATGCACCAATATCAAGGTAAATAAGGTACGCACCGTCAGCACCATCAACAGAACCCAAAGCATACTCACCCGCATTTACTGGTATTTCAAAGTAATACATTGCGTATTCAACCATGCTTTGGCCCGGATTTTTAATCCAGCTTGTGTCAAACATAAGAACATAACCAGATGGAAGTGTTGGTGTTGAACCACCAACATATTCATAAATATAGCTCTTTGCCGAGTTGGTTGGGTCGCCATAAATTTTACTGATTTCGTTAATTGAAACAATTTCTCCGGCACTTCTAACAATATGATGAAGTGAGAAGAATGCGCTGTTTCCTGGAAAGTATGTTCCTGCGTAGAAATTTAGCGAACCTTTTGTGTTCAAATTAAAGTCAATACAGTCTTGTGGCATTTTATAATCGTTATACGTGCTTCCGTTAATGGTTGCCTTTCCAATATTAACCAAATTATTTGCGTTGATTTGTGCATCCATAAAGTGAAGTCCATAAACATTATCGGCACCGTCAAGGGTTTCTTCTAACTGTGCTCTAGAATCTGTGTACTTATCAAGTCCAAGGGTGGTAACGTCAGATTTTGTTGGAAATTTAGTACTAATGTCTGAGTTTATTGTTCCATTGTTTGAATTGTAGGTATCGCTAATTCTAACGTAACCATTTGATAAGTATGTTCTAGTAACAATTTCTAGTCTTGATGAAGAATATGATACATTGCTGTTACTACTATAACCAAGTGCCCTATATAAGTTCGACATTGCATAGTAAGAAACACGAATATCACCAGAATAGGTGTCTTGAACTCCATAGTTTGAACCGCTGACAATGTAACCAGTATTCCTTAAACTTGTTGTTCCATCTTCATTTTCTGCAAGAGGAATATATGTTTCCTTACCTTTAATTTCTGCCGTTTCAACAGTTTTTACTGTGTTTTTCCAAACAACCGTTGTTTCTTCGGTTCTGTTTGTAATGTCATAGTCAAATGATGACGTCTCTGCTAAAATATTATATGACGAACTGTTCATATTTGCAGTTACGTTATAGTTTGTGCTAGGTGTATTCACCGTAACGCTATAACTTGTGCTATTAACATCTGCCGTTAAACTATATGCCGTGTATGGTATGTTTGCGGTTAAGTTATAATTATTATTGTTTGTGTTAACAGAAAGGTCATAATTACTTGATGAAATACTATTAGTAAAATTATAACTTCCTGATGAATATTGTGCAACCAAATCTGGCTGAACATCACTTGCAACTCTAACAGCATTTCTTGTTGATGACGACACATTTGCAATTGAGCCAATGGCTGTTGCACTACTACCGAGCGAAGTCCAACCACTATTGTAATACCTAATATAACGATAAGTGTTACCGTAACCACTTCTATAATAGATGTATCTGCTACCGCTGTTGTATCTCCAGTTGGTTGAATTTGAACTACTAATTTGAAGTGTATAACTATTTCTATATAAATTATAAGTTGTTCCGTTAATGTTGGTTGTGATTGGATAACCGGAGCTAGTGCTCATTCTGCTATCAAATTCCCACTTTCTTGCATATGACCTAACCGTTTCATTTGCAATTGAAACAGTGTTGCCATTAACCGAACAAGATAAATAGTTATTGCTTGAAGTTTGGCTAATTAAATAATATGAAGTTAAACCATTTCTAACAATCGTCCAACAACTGCCATCACAGAACATATAATAATTCGTGCTTGAATTAACGCAATAGATTGTGCTTCCATTAACAGTCCAAGATGTTGATGCGGTTGTTTGTGGAACCATATTTCCATTAACATAATTTAGGTAATATGTTGTGTTTCCAACTTTTGCAGAAATATTTCCACCACTTGAACCATTTGAAAAGTGCCATGCGGTTGCATTTGAACTCGTTCCAACCTCTGTTAAAGCCTGATTATTCAAATTCATATAATGATTGTTATTGTCATGAATTAAATAATAATGAACATTGTTTGTAATTTCCCAAGTTGAACCTGTTGAATTGTATGTTAAATAGTAACCATTGTTCTTTATGTTACCATTTGTATTATCAATCGTCCATGTGGTTCCCGTGTTGGCATTTGTTGTTGTTGTGAGCGTTCCGTTGTTATTATAAAGGTATGTTGCTGTGCCGTTAACATAGGTGTATATTTTTCCACTTGAAGTGTTTGTTATTTGCCAGTCGGTTGCATTTGAACTTGTTCCAACTTCAAATCCACTACCTGTTAGGTTCAAATAATTACCCTCGCCGTCAGAAATTGTGTAATAAGTTGAAACATTGGTTAATCTCCAAACACCATTATATGAAATATAATAACCACCATTTGATATTTGACCATTTGAAACCGTCCAAGAAGATGCACTGCCCTGCGTTGTTGTTGTTGAAAGCGTGCCGGCACTATTAACAAGATATGTTCTTGTTCCGTTAATGTGGGTGTAAATTAATCCACCGCTTGCACCATTTGTAAAATGCCATGAGGTTGCATTTGAACTTGTTCCAACATCAAATCCGCTTCCTGTTAGGTTTAAGTAATTGCCACTGCCATCAGAAATTAAGTAATATGATGTTTCATTTGTGAGTAGCCAATCATTTTGATAAATGAGGTAATAACCATTATTGGTTATGTTGTTATTGCTTATTGTCCATGTGGTTGCACTACCTTGCGCTGTTGTTGTGCCAAGAGAGCCGGTAGAATTAATTAAATATGTTGCCGTACCATTAACATAGGTGTATATTTTCCCATTTGAAATATGCCATCTTGTTGCGTTTGAACTTGTTCCAACAACAATATTCCCAGCCGATAAATTCAAATAGTTACCACTTCCATCTGAAATTAAGTCATAACTTGTCTCTGTTGTTAGTATCCAACCATCTTGATAAACAAGATAATAATTTCCACTCTTTATATTGTTATTTTCTGTTGTCCATGTGGTTGCACTGTTTTCGGTTGTTGTTGTGCTAAGCACTCCACCATTATTCAAAAGATAGGTTTTTGTTCCATTATTATATGAATACAACTTCCCGTTTGAATTAAACCATCTTGTTGCTGTTTGTTGCGTGCCGTTTGCCACATTTCCGCCCGACAGGTTGAGGTAAACACCATTGCCGTCATTAATGAAATAATAACCAGCTTCTTGAGTTACCCCCCAAGCCCCATCATTATAGCAAAGATAGTAGCCATTATTGGTTAAATAGTCATTAGCTCCATCAATAACCCATGTTGACGCTGTTGCAGAGTTTGTTGTTGTGGTAAGAGTTCCGCCATTGTTATACAAATAGGTTTTTGTTGTGCCATTATATGCATATATTTTCCCATTTGAATTGTACCATCTTGTTGCTGTTTGTTGCGTGCCATTTGCTATATTTCCGCCAGATAGATTTAGATACACATTATTATTGTTATCAATTAAATAATACTCCGTTTCTTCTGTTAATTTCCAAACGCCATCGTTATAGCCAAGATAATACCCGCCACTGGTTAGATTGTGATTGTTTGAGTCAAGTGCCCAAGTTGACGCAGTACCAGAATTTGTTGTTGTGGTAAGCGTTCCGTTATTGTTATACAAATATGTTTTTGTTCCATTAACAAATGTATATATTTGTCCACCACTTGCACCATTTGAAAAATGCCATCTTGTTGTTGAACTTGCACCGCCAACAATGTCTCCATTATTAAGATTTAAGTACGTTCCATTTCCATTATTAATTGCATAATAGGTTGTTTCTTGCCATAGTTTCCATGCACCATCAAGGTAAACCAAATAATATCCGCCATTGGTTATGTGTCCATTTGAGTTTGACCATACTGACGCTGTGCCAGAATTTGTTGTTGTGGTAAGTGTTCCACTATTATTGTATAAATAGGTTTTTGTTGTGCCGTTATATGTGTATATTTTTCCATCGGCAATATGCCATCTTGTTGTTGAACTTGCACCACTGGTTATATTTCCATTTGCAAAGTTCAAATAAGTGCCAACGCCATTATTAATTGAATAATATGTTGTTTCTTGTAAAACGGTCCAAGAGCCATCTAAATACAATAAATAATAACCATTGTTTGTTATATGTCCACTAGAAACCGTCCAAGCCGTTGCCGTATTTGCATTTGTTGTTGTGGCAAGAGTTCCGTTGTTGTTATAAATGTATGTTTTTGTGTCATTTACATAGGTGTATAACTTTCCACCACCTGCCCCGTTTGTAAAGTGCCATTTGGTTGTTGAACTTGCACCACCCGAAACATTACTATTTGCAAAATTTAAGTATGTTCCGTTATTATTATCAATTGAATAATAAGTTGTTTCTTCTCTTAATTTCCAAGCGCCATCAAGATAAACTAAATAATATCCACCATTGGTTATTTCACCATTAGAAATTGCCCAATTTGTTGAATTGCTAGATGAAACCTGAAGTGTTCCTGCATTGTTATATAGGTAGTATGTAACTTCATTTTCGTCTTGAATTGTAAACGTTCCGCCGCTAGCACCATTTGAAAATCTCCAAGCGGTTGCATTGGCTGAATTCGTTGTGTTTGATATTCCACTTGGTGTTCCAACAAGATAATTTCCATTTTCGTCTTGAATTAAGTATGCATCATATCTTGTTCTTGTTATTGTTGTAACATTTTGCTTTTTTTCAATTGTTCTGCCACCATTAAGATACATATATTGGTTAACCGCAGAGCCTGGTAACCTGTTTAGATTAACCGTTGTTGCTGTTGTTGATATTTTCCAGCCATCATCATAAACAATATAATTGTTACCTGAATTGGTTTTAATTAAATAATCTTGATATTCTGTGTCGGTGTTTGTAACCGTCCAGTTATATGTTGAACTGTTTAATGTTAGGTTTCCACCACTATAATAAAGATAACGTGTGGCATTATTAATTGATGCAGAAAATCTATAATAACTGCTGTAAGTTGCCATAGTCCACTGCGTTGCACTGTTTCTGTTGGTTGTGTTACGCAAGCTATATGTTCCGCCTGAATAGTAACCTTCAAGGTAGTTTCCAAGGCCATCGGTAATTAACACCTTTGAACTATCGCTATATCTTTCAACCAATGAATAAGACTCGGTAACATCCCCGTCATCTAATTCTTCATACTCTTTTAAGTAGTAGAAGTTTGCAACATTTGAAAGCGATCTGTGGTAATCAATATCAACTTCATTGCTATAACTTTCGGTTCTTACGCCATTTTCGTCAATATTTACAACCTTCTCAATATTATAAGACATACGCTCTGAATCTGCACTGTTTTTAACCGACAAAATTTTGTTAAAAACGCTTTCCATTGCCAAGCTTCCGCCAAATTCATCACCGCCCGCAACTGGAGAAAGGTTATATGCTTGATATGTTTTATCACTAAAACCAACAAGTGAGAAACTTAATGTTTCAGGCGTAACAACAGAAGATGTAACCTCGTCCGTGTCGGCATTAACTTGGTGAGTTGTTAATGTAACAGGGCTAACACCATTTTTTACCTTAACGGTGCAATTGCTAACGCCAATTCCTTCAAACTCACCATTGCAATATCCCGCAACAATACCAATTATTGTTTTATCATCAATTGGGCTTTGGGTTTCTAATGTAACATTATATAGCCCAAAGTTTTTAACCACACCAGTGGTGTTAACATCAGTAACTGAACCAATAACGCCAAACAAACCAATGTATTGCATTCCTGTTTCACCACTTATTGGAATGTTAGAAAGCCCAGTGTTTGAAACTTTTAAGTTTGAAATAATGTGATATTGACCTTCCTTTGTGTTGTTTGGGTCAAATGGGTCGGTTGTTGGATTCCCTTGTTCGTCGGTTGGTGCATAATGATATTTTCCATCAAACACGCCAATGAACGGATATTCTGGTGTTCCAATTGGTGGCAACACAGAATAGTCTAGGTTTTCACTCATATCAATGTTAGCACCAAGCGTGAAATAGAATTTTTTATCACTTGTTGTGCTAGATGGATTGTCGTCATTAAAAAAACCTAAATTTTGAAGCCAAGCAAAATAATATAATTGAATTGGTCTTGCAATAACATATGGGGTGTCTTCTGTTCCATTACCCTGTTCAAAATATGAACCAACGATACCAGAATCAATTTCAATTTTTGTTGATAATCTATTAATATACCAAGAAAAAACAGGAGCAAAAAAACTGCTCATCAATATTAAACAGATAAGCAGTGCAATTGTTCCTCTTAAATTTTTTCTTGTTGTTCTGTTCATATGTCTTCCTAATTAAAATCCACATTTATTCCGGAAATATCACTCACCATGTCATACTTTTGTTCCAAACTATTAACGCTTGCCAAACTATCAATTTCTTGTGAGGCATATTCTTGAGCAAGTGTTGCATTATAATCAAAACACATATATAAAACTAAACATGATTTGTTATTTGAATCAGTTTTGAAGTTTGCAGTTGTGTATGGTATGCTTCTATTTAAATGACTTACCTTTGTGTATGTTGAATTGTTGCTGGTTGTGAACTTCATAATATTTTGATCTGCACGGTATTGAGTTATAACCGCGTCATAAATATCTTGGTTACTATCGTTTAAAGAAAGTGTTGAATTTGCATAACAACCAATTTGACCAATAGTTGAAAAGTATGCGTCTAACTCATTGTTACTTGCAGGGCTTAGGCTTGTGTTTCTTGAAATAACCAAGTTAACATATTTTGTTTGATTTTGTGCAGGAATAAACTCCTCTGGAATATCATATATTAAAACCCTAAGAACAACGGCAGCATATTGATTGACTGATGTGAATGTAACATCATATGGCAACATGTTCATATCTAGTGTTGGCATTCCGTTTGCGTTGTTATATTGTTGACCTTTAAGAACGGTTTTTGTGTCGACATCTTCAATATAGTATGATGAAAAATCTGCATGAACTTCATCATTCTTTGAGGTTATTACCATTCCGCTTGATGCAATGTTTCTATTTTTTACAAACCATGAATATGCAAGGCAAACAGTAACAAGCATAACAATGCTAACAAAAAGTGCAAAAAATGATTTGAAGATTTTACCCTTGGAAGACTTGTTAAAGTCATCAATCATTTTTATTAAATTCATATAACAAATCCTCCTTTACTAGATTTTTTAACTTTGCAAACTAACAATAAAAACAGCCAGTTGCAAAAAACGATAATTTTGCAACTGGCTGTCTTAAATATAAATTTGAAGACCCTTTAGCTTTGCGTCGCAAGTTTTCACTTGCTTTGCCAAACATTTTTATTCTTATTTGCCTTTATTATACACTTTAATTTGTTACATGTCAACAGTTTTTTGCAACTTTTATATATAATATATATAAAATTTTTGAAAAAATGTTAAAAAAATTCCCAGAATGCTCTGGAAATTTTTTTTAATTGTTTACTTTTGACAAATTTTATGCTCCTGTTCCTGGTGTGCAATCAAGTTCCATAGATAGCAAGAATGCACCAAGATTAGCAGTTGTTGCATTTTCACTTGTAACATTATCATGTTCACCATTAATGTAAACATACACATCAATAGTGTAAACAGTATTCTTAGCAACTGTTGAACTTAATAATACTCCACTACCTGGGGTGTTTACTGAGTTTGAGTTAACATTTTCAAAGTTAACTGTGGCTGTTGTTATTGTTGTTGGCACACTCTCAACCTCTTCAACATGTGAACAGGTAATCATTGCACTTACTGCTGGCAAAAATACATTAGAAGCTGGGCTAACTGCGGTTGCAGTTAAACCAATAACTTTTAGGTTTGTTGCAGGAAGTTGTGTTGTTGATGTTAAACCAACATAGAATGTGTAATGAACAACATAGTTATCAACATCCCCAGTGGCAACTGCTGTGTAGCCATGTGTGTCTGCATCAGCATCATCATAATCGGTTCCTCTAGCGATTTCCCACTTTGTGTAGCCAGATTCTGGATTTGCTGAATCATTGTATCTAACAGGTAAAACCTGTGCATTTGAAGCGTTTGCAGCCACAGTAACACTTGTTCCAAGATCGGCAACATCTGTGATTGGTGTTGCTGATTTGGCAATAACCAAATATGTTGTATCATTCTTAATTGTTACTTGCATATTTGAAACCGTAACGCTTCTATTCACAGCAAACCATGCATAGGTTGATGTTCCAGCTATTGCAATTGCAAAAACTAATACCAATAATGACAAAAGTAATCTTTTTTTATTTGCTTTAACCATTATTTAATCCTCCATATTTTATTTGGAATAATTTCACCAAAATATTAGTCAATTCCAAGTGTCATTGAAACTGTGAATGAACCAAGGTTTGCTGCGGTTGCGTTTGCACTTGTAACGGCTGAGTTATCACCATTAATATAAACCCAAGCATCAATTGTGTAAACAGTGTTTAAAGCAACTGTTGAACTTAAAATTGAACCATTTCCACCAAGTGAACTTTGTGTTGCAGTGCTAGTAATATCTTCAAAATCAATAACAGTTGAGCCACATTTTAAAACAACACTAACTGCTGGCAAGAATGTTGTAAATGCTGATCCATTTGTTGCTGTTAAAGCTGTAACTTTTAAGTTTTGTTGAGTAGTTGCAGATGTTGGGGTTAAACCAACGTAGAATACATAGTGAACTGCGTAATCACTAACTTGAGATGTTTGTACTGTTGTGTATCCACCACTTGCAGTACCAGTTGTATAGTTAGTTCCTGATGCATATTTCCATCTTGTGTTAGGGTCTGTTGGATCTTCTCCAGTTGTGTCATACATTACAGGTAAAACTTGAGATGCATTTGTTGTTGCTGCTGCAGATGTGCTAGTTCCAAGTGCACCAACGCCACCTTCTCCTGGGTTAGTTGCTGAGATAACTAAGTATGTTGTGTCTGATTTTAATGTAACCTGCATATTTGATGCTGTAACACTTCTGTTAACAACAAACCATGCGTAGGTTGATGTTGCAGTGATTGCTACTGCTACGATTAATGTAAATAATGATAAGAGTAATCCTTTCTTTGCTTTTTTCATATTTTTAATCCTCCATATTTTTTTTATTATTTTGGGATGGTAATTTACTCATCACCTTCAATAATTTTGAATGTCATTGAAATTTCAAGATTGCCACCAACAATGGCATCTGTGCAATCGGCGTCCCAACCTTCAATCCAAATAACAACTGTGTACTTTTGAATTTGATCAATTTCCATAACCTTTTGGTTGATTGCACTGAATTCGTTTTCCGTGAAAGGAACCGTTGAGTAACCTTTTTTTATGGCACTTTCATTGTCTTCAAGAGTTTCTGGCGTTCCATCGCTTCTTGGGCGAGCGTAGATCACAGGATCTTCGTCATCAACAATAATCATTATTCTAACTGCTTTGTCAATATTCTTTGTTTGCCTATCAATGCTTATTGTTGCCGAGTAACTCACAGAAACGTCAGATGCGTTTTTCAAAAAGAAAGTGTATGCAAAATACATATTTCCTTTTTTGTCTGACTTTAGGCCTTCACCTTCGTGTATATCCTCTGGGATATAGTAGAATGTTGAATCCCTAATGTCATTTATGCCTCTTGCTGCAAGCATTGTGCTTGCATCTGAAGCGGCAAACCCTCCGGTTTCACTTAATGAAAGTGAACGATTAATGATATTGTCAATTGAAACAACCATATCACCAACGCTGTTACCGTAATAACTCAACCCGGATAAGATAACAATCAAAACTCCTGTTATGGTTATAACAAAACCAGAAATTTTTTTAAGGAACAGACGTAATGGCCAAGGTTTTAATAATTTTTGTTGTATCATTTACCCTCTCCTCTAAAAAAAATACCACAACGGCATAACACTGCCTATTGCGGTAACTGGCTATCTCTGTTGAGACCCTCTAGTTTTGCGTCCTTACCTCACGATAAGTTTGCCTTTAACACATATCTTGAATTCTCAAAACATATCAATTATTGAATCGTAACTTTCGCTACCTCCTTCTAATAATCGCTGTTATTATATAACACACTTAAACGTTTGTCAACAAAAAAATGTAAAATTTTTAATTTTTTTTTATTTTTTTTCTTTTTCGTTGTTGAAAGCAACATTCAAAATATTGTTATATAATATATATATATTATGAAATAGTGTTTTATGTGCATATACAAAAAATATTTTATTTTATACGAAAATTTTTGTATTTTTTCATATTTTTAGTATAAAACCACCACACTCTCCCTGTGATTTTATACCATAAAAAATAAAAAAAGGATGAAAAGTTAATTTTCATCCTTTAATTATTATTTGAATTAATTTTCTATAATTCCATAGAATGCTTCAAGCGTTGTGTTGTAAACAACTGTTGCTGGCTTTCTAACTCTCTGATCATTTTCTTTTGGATCTGTACTATGAGAAGTGTCATTCCAGTCTGTGCACCAGTTACTGCCATCCACGCTTCCATTTGTGTATATTGTTAATCTAATGTTTGATGTTGAATCGGCAGGATTTTGCCTACATTTTGTGAATGGACTATTGCCACTGCCATTCAATGTGATTGTTGTGTCAGATGCCACATAAACAAACATTAAATTTGCACAACTGCCAAGCATTGTTGTTCCAACGGTTGAACCAGCAGAAATAACAAAGCTTTCAAGTGCTGTGTTCCAGAAGCAATCCTCGCCAAAGTTAACCGAATAATTGGTGTTATATGTAAACTCTATTAGGCTTGTACATTCTTCAAATGCTGAATTGCCAATTGTTAGTGCTGAAGTATTATTTACAAGAACTGTTTTAAGGCCAGTACATTCTAAGAATGCTTTTGAAGCAATGGCTGTAACATTTGGTCCAATATTTACTGTTTCAACATGTGTTAATCCTTGGAAAGCCCTAGATTCAACCTCTGTGATTTTACCAATTATATTAACAGTTTGAAGTGTTGATGGAACAATATTATCATGAACATCTGTGTCAAAATTAACAGAATGGTCTGTAAAGAAGTTACCCAAACGAGCAAAGCCAATTGTAACGCTTAACTCTGTTAAACCATCAAAGCCTGTTAAAACGCCGTATTCGTAATCACTTAAATACCCAGGGAATGCAATTGATGTTATTTGCGATTTTGTTTTTCCCTCAACAACATCAACTCTCTTTAAGCAGAACTTACCATCACTATTCTTTGGCCTATATGGGTAAGATACAAATATTACATCACCTACGGTTTGTTTAATTTCGTATTGCCCGCTTACATTGTATCTATTATCCCAACCCGAACCAGAATAGTTGGTTAATGTTAAATTCAATAATTCACTAGCAATAAATTTTGTGTCTGAATGAATAGTTGCTCCACTTGTTGCGCCAACATTATTTACGTTGTAATCCCAAGTTACTAAGAAATAGTAAGGATTTTCACCTTTTCCAAAGTAATATCCATCTTGCCATTCTGTGTATATTTGAATTGGTTCACCAGTTGTGATGTTTGTTTGGTCATCAAATGCGCCCAAACCAATATCATCAACCTGCGTTCCAGATATATCAATATTACTTAAATGGTTACCGTTGAGAGCATGGTCATAAATCATTTTTAATGATGCCGGTAATGTGATGCTTGTTAAATGGTTATAATGAAGTGATTCGTTTTTAATTTTAACAATGTTTGCACCATTAAAATCAAATGAACTAATTTTTGCTTTACCAAACACACCACTCTCCAGAACTGTCATACTGCTTGATAATACCACAGATAAACTTGGAGTACTAATCACTTCATTACCAGATTCATACCCATGTTTTAATTCATAGAATGCATATTTGCCGATTGATGTTACAGTGTCTGGTATAACAAGTTGTGACATATTATTTCTTTGATTTCGTGAGAAGGCACGAATACCAATTGATTGTAGTCCATTTGGTAAATTAAAATATTCCAAATATTCACATTCATAGAACGCATAGTCACCAATAATTCTTAAAGTGTCTGGGAAAATTATTGATGAAATTGATATACCCTCAAATGCATGACTTGCTATCTCTGTTATTCCATATGGAACAACTATAGGAAGTTCGGCCTCTGTTATTTCTTTTGTACCAATAACCCTAGTTCCATCTATTCTTAGGCGTGATGTGGTTGGTGCAGCTTCAGAACCACATCTTGTACAAACATATTTGCCTTTGTCTGCATCGTAAACATAGTTATGTTCGCCACCAATTGGGGCTGCTGTTTGTATCGATTTCCATTGTGTTGTAAATGCAGCGTTCACAAATGTTGCTGCGTAGGTTGTGATTTCTTCATTTTTACATGTTCTTTGTTGTGTTACCACAGATGTTGTGTTAACAGCCTCTGAGTCTGTGTGTTCACTATTATTTTTGCAAACTCTTGTTGCTGTGCATAGAGAATTATCTTGCGACCAAGTATATGTATATGACCAATCGTGACCCAAAGCTTCTTTTGTTATATCTGTTGTTGTTTGTGTTTCGAATGCTGGGTTTGTGAATGTTGCCGTATATCTTGTAATTTCTATATCTTCACATGTTTGTTCTTGTGTAACCTCGCTTTCTGTGTCAACTGTTTCTGTTTCAATATGTTCACCATTGCGTGTGCACACTCTTGTTGCTGTACATTGTGCATGGTTATTTGACCAAGTGTATGTTGCTTCGCCCCAGTTATGACCAAGTGCAACTGTTTGTGTGTCAACATAACTATCACCACAACGTGAACATGTGTGAGTTGTGTATCCACCCTCTGTGCATGTTGGAGCTGTTACAACTGCATTGTAATCATGCCCTAATGCCTCTTTTGTTTGAACGTTTGTTTTTGTTTGTGTTTCAAATGCTGGGTTTGTGAATGTTGCCGTGTAGGTTGTAAGTTCTGGGTTTACGCAAGATTGTGCTTGTGTAACATTAGCCACTGTGTCAACAGTTTCTGTTTCCACATGTGAAGCGTCACGCGTGCAGACTCTTGTTGCTGTGCACTTTGTGTTGTCTTGTGACCAAGTGTATGTTGCTTCGCCCCAGTTATGTCCAAGTGCTTCTTTTGTTATAGCTGTTGTTGTTTGTGTTGCAAATGCAGCGTTTGTGAATGTTGCCGTATATCTTGTAATTTCTGCATCTTCACATGTTTGTTCTTGTGTAACCTGTGTGGTTGCATTAACCGTTTCAGTTTCAATATGAGTGTTATCATTTGCACATACTCTTCTTGCTGTACATTGTGCATGGTTATTTGACCATGTGTATGTTACTTCACCCCATGCGTGTCCTAATGCTTCCTGAGTTTGAACATTTTCTCTAATTTGTGTTGCAAACGCTGTGTTTGTGAATGTTGCAGTGTATCTTGTAAGTTCTGGATTTAAGCATGATTGCTGTTGTGTAACGTTAGCCACTGTGTCAACAGTTTCTGTTTCCACATGTGAAGCGTCACGCGTGCAGACTCTTGTTGCTGTACACTTTGTGTTGTCTTGTGACCAAGTGTATGTTACTTCGCCCCAGTTATGACCGAGAGCTTCTTTTGTTGTTTCTGTTTTAGTTTGTGTTGCAAATGCAGCGTTTGTGAATGTTGCTGTGTATGATGTAAGTTCTGCATTTACGCAAGATTGTGCTTGTGTAACCTCGCTTGCTGTGTCAACTGTTTCTGTTTCAATATGTTCACCATTACGTGTACACACTCTTGTTGCTGTACATTTTGTGTTATCTTGTGACCAAGTGTATGTAACTTCTCCCCAAGCATGTCCAAGTGCTTCGGTCTGTGCATCAACATAACTATCACCACAACGTGAACAGGTGTGGGTTGTATATCCACCCTCGGTGCATGTTGGAGCTGTTACAACTGCATTGTAATCATGACCTAAAGCAGCTTTTGTTTGTACATTTGTTTTTGTTTGTTGTGTAAATGCAGCGTTTGTGAATGTTGCTGTGAATGTTGTGAATTCTGCATTTACGCAAGATTGTTCTTGTGTAACATCTGCTGTTGTGTTAACTGTTTCTTCTTGTACGTGAGCACTGTCAGTTATGCACACTCTCCTTGCCGTACAATGAGTATTATCTTCTGACCATGTATATGTTACCTCACCCCAATTATGACCAGCTGAATCTTGTGTTTTTACATTTGATTTAACTTGCGTTTCAAATGCTTCGTTGGTGAATGTTGCTGTATATGTGGTTATTTCTGCATTTTCACATGTTTGTGTTTGGGTAACTTCGGCTGTTGCCGTTACAGTTTCTGTTTCTATATGTTCATTGTTATTACCGCAAACTCTTCTTGCTGTGCATTCAGAATTGTCTTGTGACCAAACATATGAAACTTCACCCCAAGCATGTCCCAATGCTTCCTGAGTTTGTACGTTTACTTGTGTTTGTTGTGCAAAAACCGGATTTGTGAATTTTGCTGTGAACGTTGTAAGTTCTGCATTTTCACATGTTCTTTGTTGTGTTACCACAGATGTTGCACTTACAGTTTCCGTTTCAATATGTTCATTATTATTACCACAAACTCTTGTTGCTGTGCATTCAGAATTGTCTTGTGCCCAAGTGTATGTAACTTCTCCCCAAGCGTGTCCCAATGCTTCTTTTGTTTGTACATTTTCTTGAATTTGTGTTGCAAATGCGGGGTTTGTGAACGTTGCTGTGTATGTTGTAAGTTCCGCGTCTTCACATGTTTGTTCTTGTGTAACCTCTGCCATTACATCAACTGTTTCAGTTTCAACATGTTCGCCATTATTTCCGCAAACCCTTGTTGCTGTGCATTGGGT
Organism: Clostridiales bacterium; assembly: GCA_918262735.1. Taxonomy (GTDB): domain Bacteria; phylum Bacillota; class Clostridia; order Christensenellales; family UBA1242; genus HGM11367. Next base: position 406 of record CAKJYJ010000003.1, on the reverse strand, counting down.
GTTATCTTGTGCCCAAGTGTATGTAACTTCTCCCCAATCGTGCCCAAAAGCTTCACCTGTTTGTACTGTTAATGTCTGCGTTTCAAATGCTTCGTTGGTGAATGTTGCCGTGTAGGTCACAATTCCCGCATTATCACAAGTTTGTGATTGTGTAACTTCGAATGTTGTGTTTACAGTTTCGGTTTGCACGTGATTGCTATTATTAGCGCAAACCACTGTTGCTGTGCACTGGGCATTATCTTGCGACCAAGTGTATGTAACCTCACCCCAGTCGTGCCCTAATGCATCAAAAAACACGTCTGACTCATTAACCGGAACTTTGTCTTTATTAAAGTACCCTTCTTTTCCGTCAAACGTGTAATAACCTATGTTTCCTTTCTCATCACAGGTTGAATCTTTTGCTTCA
>CAKJYJ010000002.1 GCA_918262735.1 Clostridiales bacterium | reverse complement strand
TTGAAACATAATATCCATTATTTGGTGATATTGTTAAATCAACAATGTCACCCATATTTGATGTTTGATTTGTGCTAACAGTTCCTTGTTGATTGTTGTATGATAATGTAATTGTGTAATCAATTTTATTAAAAAGTGCATGAACAATAACATCTTCGCCTGGCATTATGAATGAATATATTCCATTAGTATATGCTATTTCGCCATTGGCTATGTTTTCTGTTGTGTAATACAAACTATCTGGTGTTAGTTCATAGCCTGTGTCTGGAGTTACTGTTACAACTATCTCTATTCCATATGCCCCCACTGTTGGAAGGAACGATAATGTTCCATGTTCTATTTCTGCACTTGTTATTGAATACTCTATTGCTTGGAAGTTTGCATAAACTGTTACGCTTCCATTTGGCATGGTGAACGTTTGATTTGTTATTGCAACGTGCTCGGTTTCGCCATCCAATATGTAATATGCGCTTTCAAATGCGTAGTGGTCATTTGGTGTTATGGTTAGTATTATTGTTTCACCCTCTATTGCCTTGGTAACATTTGCGGAAACCTCACCGTTCTGCACTTCACCAATATATATTGTAAACTCTTGTTTATATACCGCTTTATATACATTATTCACATTCTCTTGGGTTAACGTGATTTCGTATTCTACATCCTCTGAAATAATCACTCCATTTACTTCCCAACCTATAAAGCGATAACCATCTAGTGGAATTGCCTCAATGGTTACATTATCACCTAACCTGCAGTTGTTTTTGCTCTCATATTCAATCTGCTCAACATTCGATGTTATTTTAACCGTGTATGTTTTTGGTCCATTTCCTAGTCCAAAAACTAGCCCGGCACCAATGCCAAGCACCAAAATAACTCCTGCAACTAAAAACCATATTCTTTTCATATATTTCTTCCTTTTGTTATAAACTTACTAAAGTTAGTATAACTACTTACACTTTATTTATAATACCACACCCCAGCCTTGTCAAATAATAATCAAAAAATTTTTGTTAAAAATGCATTTTTTTGATAAAAACACAAAAAAAACACCTCTAACATTTATTTTGCAACAAAAGCAGGCACCACGCAAAAAATCCATTGGAATTGCAAGGAGCAATTCAATGGGCTTGCAAAACTTGCAAGCCCATAGCCACAAATGGTGGCTCAATGGATTGGTTTTTTTTATTTGAACAAAAATCACATTAACTTGCTTCCATCATTTGTTTCAATAACCTTTAATATATTTTCGGTTATTCCATCTTGTGCATTAATGTAAATATAGTAGGTTTCATCATCTTTTGTACACTTATATTCATAACATAATTTTTCGGTGCCATAATCTAATGGCGCAATGCAAAGTCTTGATGCTTCAATTTCAAACCCGGTTGGTATTTTTGCATCTGCCAAACTCTTATCATATGTTGCTGATTGTAACACTCTTGGTGTGTGGTTTGTGTAGTATGCCGAAGCTGAATAACCAATAATATTTCCACTTGCAAGGTCAACTTTTGCTTTAATTAAATCGGGATAAAGCACAACACCCGCTTGAACTGGTGCAAAATTTAGGTAAGCATCATTTGAAACAATGTCGCTCCAAACGCAATCAAAAACAATTTCCACCTGTTTATTTATTATCCCTTTAACCTTGGTAATTACATCGGTAAGTGAAAACTGTTTTTCACCGCTATCACCAAATCCACTAATTGTTAAAACCTTTCCGCCGTTTTTAGTTACCTGAATATATAATTCCGTGCCATTCGATAGCTTTGCGGTAAAATCAAATGTTACAAATTTTCCATTTGTTTCGCCGATGTATTTAATATTGTTTCCCGTAAGTTCTGGATAAAACTGTTTAATAACTTCCTTTGCATCCATTATTGAAACAATCTCTTGTGGCAGTCCCTTTATTTCTTTGTTATACTGACCATCAGAAAATGGCCCATCATATATCATTGTTGGATATTCAACATCACTAGATTTAATACCTTGAATTACCTTTGTGAATTTGTTGTAATCGGCTTTAATTAAATTCCCATTTTTAAAAATTTTATAACCTTTTGACATATATTCATCACTGAACTTACTCAAATTTTCTTTTAGAATTGACATACTGTTGTAAATATCAGCCAAAGTGTCTTTTTCTGCCATCGTTAATTCTTTGCCTTTATCTAACTTTTCCAAAAGGCTGTCGGTGTAACCACTAACCTGATTAATAAAATGCTTGGTTTCGTCTAATCCATCTAAAGACACCGGCAAATTGCTTAAGTTATAACTTGCACTATTTGCATTCTTACTAATCTCTTTTAACATTTTTTTACAATATGAATCATAGTCCGATGCCAAAACTTTTGATAATTTAATTTCCGCATTATTAACATTGTCAACAAGGTCATAAAAATTTCTTTGATAAACATTTTCCATTGCATTACCATTGCTGTTTGCCCTTGCACTATTCGCCAACCATAATGTTGTTGTTGCAATTAAAAGCACTCCCACAACGCATAAGGCAACAACAAGCCAAAAATTTGCTCTGTTTCTTTTTACAACTCTCACTTTACTCATAATTGCCCCCCCCCAACTATATTGCAAAAACGTGTTTACCAATTGTAACAACCGTTTGTCTTGAAAATATCCATTTGCTCGTTGCTGTTGCCGGATTGTAATAGTAGATGCAACCATATGTTGGGTCCCAACCATTCATTGCATCGGTTGCTGCATTATACGCCGATTGGTTTGGTTCTAAGTTTATTTGACCATCATTAACCGCAGTAAATGCCCATGGTTGATAAATAACACCAGAAATAGTATTCGGGAAATTTGCATTTTTTACCCGATTTAGAATGACCGAAGCAACAGCAACTTGCCCAACATACGGTTCACCTCTGGCCTCTGCGTGAACACATTTTGCAAGAAGATAAATGTCTGATGAAGAGTACTTGCCCACAGAAGTTCCAAGCCCAAGTGCCGAAAGCGTTTTTTTGCCAACAATGCCGTCAACAACTAAACCATAGTCTCTTTGAAAATTTTTAACAGCGGATATTGTTTGTTTCCCAAAAATTCCATCAATCGCGCCCTTGTAGTAGCCAAGGTCTTTTAATTTTTGTTGAACTTTTTTATTTTCAGATGTGGTTGCAACCGCAACAATTTTTGAATTATCTCCAATGTATTTAACCGAATATACTGTTCCAGTTAGCACAAAAGCGAACACAAAAACCGTGAATAAACAAAACAAAAATCTAAACTTTTTTTTACTAAATTTACACTCTTCCATTTTTAACTCTCCCTTAAAAATCAAAAGTATTATGTGCAAAAATAAGCAAATATTCAAAAAAAACAACAAATTTTTTACATTTTTATCCATTTTTACTAAAAAAAAGAATTTGGAGTTCCAAATTCCATTCTTTTTAATTCTATTTTTTATTAAAGGAATTATTAATCATATCTATTATCCTTGACCTATACACAACATTGCTTCCGCTTGTTGTGCTGGTAAAGCATAGTGGCGGGTAAACCACGCACCACCAGTTGTCACCTTTTGCGCTTCCCAGTTCAACAATTATTGCATCATAATATCCTGCCTCAAGCACAAAACCATTGTAGTCTCTTGTTGGAAATTCTTCCTCTGCAAGTTTACTTTTTGCCCTGTATAAAAACCCTCTTTTGATTAATATTTCATTTGCAACCCTGTCTATATTCTCTAGGTTGCTAGCCATACACTCTTTCACTTCCTCAAAACTATTACAAGATGCAACAAATGGTGTTAAAAACTCCACAACAGAGTCTTTAATTTCATATTTAACATTTTGGTCAACCGGAGTATTGCTGTTTGCCCTTATATGTATTCTCAAATATTCTTTATTAACATCTCTGTAAACCGATCCAAAAAATATTAAAACCAACAACAGTAACCCGGCAACCACAACCAAAAATTTTTTCATAATCATCTCCCTCGGAAATGATTATTGACACAATATATTATTCTATACATATTAGTAGTCGCTAAATTTTTTTGACAATTTTTCACAAAAAAATATATATAAAACACAAATTGGTTAATCCATTAATTTTTTCACCTTTAGTTCTAAGTTCAAAACAAATACGAATTAGTGAAAAGTAAAAAATAAGAAAGAAAAGTACAAACAAAAAAATCCTCACCAACACTGGTTCGGATTTGTTTTGTTTGGTGCGAATAACAGGATTTGAACCTGCACGGTTTCCCACTAGAACCTGAATCTAGCGCGTCTTCGTCAAAGCACATGCTTTATGCTCAAAATTTGTTACCCAAAATTTTTCACCTTTCACATGGCTTTTCCTCTCCCCTAAAAATATCTATTTTTTTGGGGCCCCGCAGCATTTCGGAATTGGCAGACGCTTCACCCACCATAAATAAAAAGTCGCCAAAACTTGACGACTTTTGTGGTGCGAATAACAGGATTTGAACCTGCACGGTTTCCCACTAGAACCTGAATCTAGCGCGTCTGCCAATTCCGCCATATTCGCATAATTGCACGCATATTCTAATATACATTTTATTAGAATTTTTTACAAGTGTTTTTTATAAAAAATTACTAAGCATATATGTTTAACATAATTTTAAGCGCAAAAAAAGATTAGAGAAACTTGGCTCTAATCTTTAATAAATGCATTACATATAGTATTCTCTTTCCACATTATTGTCGTTTCTTGTTGTTGAGTAGTTTTGATATGCAACAAATGTGTAGATTCCTGTTTTTGGTGGTTGTGGTCCCATCATTAATTTCTTTTGCCCACTTTCTTCAACTTCCCACCAGAAATAATATGGCATTGCATTTTTGTTGGCAAGCATTGTTCTGTCTAGCTCTTGAATAAGTTTCATATTCCCATCATTCATAAACTCGGTGTCAATGTCAACCTTTCTTGTAAAATATTTGTCAAACATTTTTTGAAGCCTTTCCCTATTGATTAATGTTATTCCTTCGTCTAGTTGTCTTCTTAGGGTTGTTGCTGTGTCTCTAAGCCACCAATAGTTGTTTGCGTCCATATCTTTTTTAACAACATCATACATATCCATACTGCTTGTGAATGCTCTTTCAAAAAGTTCTTTTGTTCCCTCTTTGTCAAAATTTCCATCATCATCCAAAGCAATGCCATTTAATTGCTCAACGCAATAGCCATACACCTTTAAGAAGTTAAAGAAAGTTTTATCGTTTGTTACACTAACATATTGTGAAATATAATTCTTCAATTTTGTGTTGCTCTCAACGTATTGATGTTGGCTAATATATGAGCCGTTTGGATATTTTTTATAGAACTCAATTAAACAATTAAAAAACTCATTAATTGCATTGTCAAACGCAACTTTTGCTTTTGGATTTTTGAAAAGTTGTTTATACATGCTTGTGCTTTGAAAAACTTTTGTTACTAATAGTTCTTTATACGTCTTTGTAAAGTTTTCATATAAAAATGGTTTAAGTTCTGGATTTAACATAAATATCTCCTTACGCAAATATTCTAATACATATTTGCTTGTTTGTCAATAGTACCAAAACATTATACCTTAATTATTATTCTCTCTTGCTTCCACGCCAACATGTTTACAACTTGTTATAAAATCTCCAAGTAACTCTGGTGCTGTTTTTCTATTCAACTTTTTTATTCTATCTTCAATTCTGGAAGCTTTCAGACTTTCATTTTCATCACTAAGCATCTTTATTTGTTCCTGCAGTTTATCTATCTTATATCTATTCGCAATTCCCTCGGCAATTGCAATTTTTAACTTTTCATTACCGTCTAACAATTGTTTTTCAAATTGTTCTCGCTGATTTTCTCTTTCTTGCCTTTTAACAAGTTTAATCAATCCCAAAAACAAAGCATTAATTTCGCCGTCGCTTATTGCTTCTTTTTTTATTGGCATTTTAATAACATTTCCCATTTGTACTTTCTTTTTATATTTTGTTTCTTGCCTAAATTTATTTTGTAACCTTATCATTTTTTTTGCGTCACCACCGGCAAGTTCCAAACACGCCCCTCTAACCGAATACCCAGCCTCTAACAGCAAATTGATATCTTTAATCAATTCCTTAGTATCATTATCTCCAAATGGCACAACATTTTTCGCTTTGTGTTGTTGTAAACTAATACCAAGTTTTTTGCATAATTCACCGTTTTCTTGTAATAACTCCAGCTCTCCATAATAAAAATTTCTCACACTGTTTTTTTGCCTTGATGTAAAATTTGCATATTGTTCAAAAATGGCAATTAAGGGTATTCCTTCGCTCCTTTTAATTTCAACAAACTTAAACAGTGTTTTAACCTCCTCATCACACCAGCTTCCGTGTTTTCCGCTCACAAAATCACCTCACTTTTAACAAAATAAGTATTAACCACTGTAAGTGTTATTAAACATATGTTTTCACATATTTTCAAAACAATCAGTGTAAAATACAATATGAATAAAATGATATTCTTTTCGTTAAATACATTTTTGTTACAAAATAAAAATGTTGTTTGTAAGAACAACCATGTTCAAATTGAAACCGATTGTGATGAACAATTAATCATTGAAGACACCCTTCCAATACATCACCATTTAGAAATAACTCCAAAGATAATTTCACCCAATAATTATTTTAGATGTCAAACCATTTCAGATATAAAGTACATTGAATTAATATCGTGTAATTTTACAAGTGCAATGCAAACTTTCAGAGGCTCAAACTATGATGTGTTGATTTTTGAAAACTGTCTGCAGGTCATATACGACGGCACTCCGTTTACCTATTACTACAAAGGAACAAGTAAGAATCATTGCGTACGGCTGGATAACATTTTATATGTTTTTAATAACCTTTTCCTTGTTTGCTTTAATGTTGCAAACAAAACATTCTCTCACTTTTTTGTTGTGCAGTATACCACAAAAAATAACCACTTCGAAATAGTTTGTAAATTGCCAAAAAATATTAATTATTTTATTTATTTTAATATTAATTTGGAAAATAAAAAAATATTTAATAAAAAATTAAAAAAACCTCTAAACATAAGCGATTCGGCCATATTACCATATATTATTTTTTATTTAGCTAAAAATAATTTTAATGAAATTAATTTGTTAATAAATAATAAAATAAATTATGAAAAATTAATTGAATATTTTTCCGCATACGATAACATCTTTGAGGTAAATAATATCCTACTACTTACTCGATGTGATGAAATTAAATTTGTTGAAATGAGATTTGAAGAAAATGTTTTAATTGATATTGACTAAAAAAATAAAAACAACTATAATTAAAACATAAGGGGAAATTTATGGACATTAAAAACATAATAGATAAAAAAGCACTTGGAAAAAAACTCACAAAACAAGAAATCAATTATTTTATTGAAGGCTACTTAAACGGAACGATAACCGACTATCAGGCAAGCGCTTTACTTATGGCAATAAGAATAAATGGAATGACAGAAAATGAAACATTTGCACTAACCGGTGCAATGCTAAACTCTGGAATTAAAATGGATTTTTCTGACCTTGGTTTAATTGTTGATAAGCACTCAACTGGTGGTGTTAGCGACACAACAACCATAACCCTTGTTCCAATTTGTATGGCTTGCGGAGTTAAAATGTTCAAAATGAGTGGGCGTGGGCTTGGACACACGGGTGGAACAATTGACAAACTAGAATCATTCACCGGTTTCAAGGCGGATATTGATATTGAAAAGGCAAAGGAGCTTGTTAGAAAGAATGGTGGTTGCATTATTTCTGCAACAAAAAACCTCGCCCCTGCCGACAAAAAAATATATGCCCTAAGAGACACAACGGCAACCGTTGAAAGTATACCACTAATTGCATCAAGCATAATGAGTAAAAAACTTGCGGGCGGTGCCAATAAAATTGTGCTTGATGTTAAATATGGTAATGGTGCAATAATAAAGGCAAAAAAAGATGCAATCTATCTTGCAAAACTTATGGTGAAAATTGGTGAAAATGCCGGCGCAAAAATGGATTACATCATTGACGATATGAATGAGCCGTTAGGATATAACATTGGAAATAAACTCGAAGCATATGAGGCAATTGAGGTGTTATCCGGCAAGCAGGGTAAACTAACAAACACCACCCTTAAACTAGCCGGCAAATGCATCTCTCTTGGGCTAAACATTCCATATGAAGATGCAGTCCAAATGGCAAAAGATGCAATAAAGTCTGGAAAGGCACTCTCTGCCCTTAAAACCATTGTTAAGGCACAGGGCGGTTCAACCGCACTATTTAACGGATTGACATTAAAACCAAAATTAGTTGTTACCTCTCCATTTAGTGGAACGCTCCAAAAAATTGAATGTGCACGCCTTGGAAGTTTAGTTGGCCAGCTTGGCGCAAACAGGCAAAAAGTAACCGATGAAATTGACTATAATGTTGGCGTTAAAACATTCCATAAACTTGGTGATAAAATAAATGTTGGCGATGTTCTGTTTGAAATATATGCAAAAACAAAAGCGCAAGCAAACGAGTTCGCAAATGAGTTTTTAGATTGTTACAAAGTATATTAGTTATTAAACCACCACTAAATCATTCGACAAATTATTCTCTCATAAATTATCGCCTATTATAATACCGTATAATAGGAGCATCAACAAAATGAATTTATCAAACATAATTGGAAAACAAATCTACACAATTTACGAGGGAGAAATGGTTGGAACAATACTCGCCGCCAATTTTAATTACGATTATAAGCGGGTTATTGGCTTTACCATTTTTAATAAAGAAGATGACGAGTTCTACCTACCAATATCAAACATTAAATCAATTGGCGACTTTGTTATTATTTCTAATAAAACAAAACTCCAGAATAACATTTTTCAAACAGGTTCGCCAATGTATACTCAAATTTTAGATAATGATGCAAATGATTGTGGAAGAATAATTGATATTGATATAAACAATTCTGGAGTTATTAACTATTACTTCACATCAAATTCAATGCAAGTTAAACCTAATAGCACATATGTTAGAAAGGATTTTATATACTACTCTCCTAATAAGGTTTTTATTTCCAACTACAAACCCAGGAGCAAAAAGGTTGACCCGTCAAAAATTGTTGTTAAAATTCTAAACGATAATGAAAGTGCTACCCGTTTTATTCCGTCAAAAATACAATATAATCCAGAAAGTATTTTAGGACGAATTGCAAAGGGGGATTTGTTTGGCTTTAACAATGAAATAATAATCAAAACAAATCAAACAATAACAAAAAAAACAATTGATGATGCAACCAAACATAACCGATTAAACCAACTGTATTATATTGCAAATTAGCCGGCACAATATTGTTGACAAAAACAAAACTCACATTATACTCATACCGTTTCAATAAAAAAACAAGGAGATATAATGAGTAGAAGTTTATTTGAATTAGAATCGGAAATTGAAGAGCTACAAAAAAGAATTAAATATTTATCAATGCGTGTTAATGAACTTGCAGCCTTCACAGAACAAAACCAAACCGATATACAACTATTACTAAACAATGACGAAGAAAGTTAATTATAATAAATTTTAATTAAAGATAACACGTTAATAGTAATTGCTATTAAAAATCTCAAACTTGAAAATACGTTTGGGGTTTTTTTTATAACATTTGATTACATACATTAATTATAACTTATGCTTCATATTCATTTACAACAGCTTATCAATTATGATATTATTATGCATAAGGTGATAAAATGAAAAAAATCTTTATTGTTATTATGATCTGTATTTTTTGCATTATGCCAATAATGTTTACTGGTTGCCAAAAGTCAAACAATGACGTTGAAAAAATGCAGACCTTAGAAGTATTTGAAAAAACAATAATCAAAATGGACGAAACAAATCTTGCATTAACAACCGCCTGCACACAAGAACCAGAGAACCGGACTGTCAACACTGATGGTATAGGTCAAAATTATGTTGGTAGTTTTGGTAAAACTTCTTTGGCTGAATATATCGCAAGATTGGAATTTGGTTACTATATTTTTTACAACGTAGCCTATGCCATTCAAAATAATTTTATGAATTCAAAAAATAATTATTCAAAAACAATGTATGGAACCGCAACCGAAACTTCCGACCCAAACCTAAACGCCTTTTTATTGGCAACTAACAGTTCAACAAAAATTGCGGTTACATTGTTCAAAGAGAAAAATGGAATTGGCTTTGTGGTTGATTGGGATATAAGAAATAGTCTTTTCAACACATCAAACGACTACGATTTATATAATACAGTTTATATGGTTAACGGATACATTGAATATGATAATCAAAATAACTCTGTTGTTAGTATTTCTCTTAACACATATCAAATATTAAAAAGTGGCCAATTTTTCTCTTGCTATTTTAACTTCAAAAATAATACCTTTTCACTTTTGGAGGGTTATAGGACTTCGGTCTGGAACAAATATTATCAACAAGACCAACCAGCAAAAATATCAACGCTATACAATAACAATACTCTAAATTATCAAAACTTATGTAACTATCCATACAATGGAATTATTGTTGCAACCGGTAACATTTCTGACAACATCAATGACGTTGACTTTAACGGAATTTGGAAATTTTGTAACGATATAAACAATAGCAATGGAAATTATAACCAATCAAATATAACCGAAAATGAATTTGCAAATTTATATAATAGCCAATATGAAATTTTAAGCAGTCTTAAATTAAGAGATGAAAATGATTTACAAAGTTTGAAAAATGCAAATTTTGTCCCAGAAATCAATAACGCTTTGAAATATGGTACAAATAAAACCACATGCATTTTTATAAGAGATCAAAACACACAAAAATATAGCAGTTGCAATCTAACATATATTAAATACAACGATATACTTATACTTTTAGACGAAATAAAAACCATTTTGATAGAAAAACACGTAACAACAAAAATAATTGACCTAATAAATTCAACAAAAAATTTATTAAACTCATTAACAAAAGAGCAATACTATGGCTGTTTTGAAATGAAAACAATTTCGTTTTCAATTACTCAAACAAATTCAACTTTAATAAGATGGAATTGTTATTTATGTGATGATTATTGCTACACAATAACAGAATTAAACACCAACTGCCATTTATCTTTCAGGATCAATCAAGGACACGCAGAAATAACAGAATATATGGAATAGCAAAAGTAATAATATATTTGTTTTGAAATATTTATAAACGGTGATATAATAAATTAGAGGAGATACAAAATGAAAACTGTTGTTATTACCGGCTCCGCAAGGGGCTTTGGCTTTGCAATGGCAAAGGACTTTAGAAAAAATAACTTTAATGTTGTTTTAAGCGACATAAACCAAGACGGTTTAAAAAAGGCTAAAGAAGAACTAGAGGAAATTAAATCCGAAGCAAAAATTTTAACGGTTGTTTGTGATGTTACAAAAAGTGAAATGATTGAAGACCTATTAAACAAAACAATTGATACCTTTGGTTCCGTTGATATTTGGATTAATAATGCCGGAGTTAATCAGCCAGACCTTCCTGTTGCTCTTTTAACAGAAAAAGATATAGACTTTTTATTAAATATTGACCTAAAGGGCGCAATTAACGGAAGCAGAATCGCATTTGCACATATGGCTAAACAGGGCTATGGCCAAATATATAACGTTGAGGGCTATGGCAGTAATGACGCAATGAAAACTGGGCTGACAATATACGGAACCGCAAAAAGAGCCATCACCTATTTTACCGAAGCACTAGCAAAAGAATCTACATCACATTACAACAACAATGTTTTGGTCTGCCGTTTAACGCCTGGAATTATGATTACAAACTTTCTAACACAAGCCAATGGCGGCGAAACCAAAGTTGAACTTTCTAACAAAGTCAAAAATGTTTACAATATTCTTGGTGACTACCCAGAAACAATCTCTGCATATGTTGTTCCAAGAATGATTAAAAACAAAAAGAATAATGGACGGGTTGCATGGCTAACAACTGGCAGGGCTTTTAGAAAATTCTTTAAAGCCATGTTCAAAAAAAATGATTTTTTTAATGAATAATTAATAATGAGTATAAAAAAAATAAATTTTCTATTGACAACAACATGTTTTTCTGTTAACTTATTGTCAAGTCGATAAAAAATAAAAATTTACAAAAGGAGGACAAAACAATGAATAGAATTTTAGTATCAAAAATTAATTATTTAACAGGCGCGAAGTGTCTTCCTTTTATCAAGGAGATTTTGTGATAATTTTTCACAAGTCAAAGTTAAATAGAGGCCTTCGCTTACATTGAAAACATGTATTTGAAGGTCTTTTTTTTAGGTCTTCATTAAAAGAGGTATATATGAAAGCACAAAAGATAAAAAACAAAAAACAAAACATATTCAAATATCTAAAACAACAAAAGCTACACATCTCGCTTTATCTTTTTTCATACATTGTTGCAAGCGTCTGTAACATATTTATTACCCTTGCGCTCGCAAAGGTTATTGAACTATTGGCATCAAACCCAACCGACTTTACGGGGGCACTAAATTATGCAGTGCTAACACTAATGTTAACAGTGTTTCAGCGAATCGGTTGGTATGTGTGTGGACTTGAATTTGATTTGGCATCAACCAAAATTATGTCAAGTTTAAACTATGACCTGGCAACACAGGCATTCAAACTTAATTCAAAAACATTTGGAGACCATGAAACAGGAACCTTTGTTCAAAGAATTGTTTCTGACCCAGAAAAAATTGTAGATAGTCTCGCAGAATTGGTCGAATTAACAACCGATATTGTCACCGCAGTTATTATGCTAATTTACATATCAACATTAAATGGATATGTAGGATTAATTTTCTTGGCAACTTTAATAATTGGAATGATTATAGAATTATTCAGAGTTAAAGCTAGAAGAAAAAATCGTGCTGATGTTAGAAGAAAAAATGACAAAATAACATCTCTTACCACCGAAATTGTAAGAAGCGAAAAAGATATAAAATCTTTGGGACTAGAGCATGAGCTTGGTGAGTATTCAAAAGAGAACTACGAAGCATACAAAAAATCATTGTTCCATATGAATACTGTTGATAGAAATTTATACTCTGGCAGAAACTTGATTGTTGAAGTTGGCGGAATGGGAATAATCCTTCTTGGAATATATTTAATGCAATTAAGCTTGCTAACACTTGGCGTGTTTATGATTATTTTCTCAAACAGGTCTTCAATTCGTCAACTTGTTTGGACAATTGGACACATTGCTGATAGATATATCGATATAAAGATATGCCACGGAAGAATGTTTGCATTGTTTGATGAAAAAGAGTTTATTACAGAAAAGTTTGGCAATAAAGATAAATATGACATTGTTGGCGAAATTGAGTTTAAGAATGTTGAATACTCGTTTAAGGAATACGACTTTATTGAACCAACCAAAAAGAATAAACATAAAGAAAAACAATTAATTCTTAAATCTGAAAATAAAGTGTTCTCGGATATTTCTTTCAGGATTGTTCCAAACACAACCGTTGCGTTTGTTGGTAAGTCTGGAAGTGGTAAATCAACAATTCTAAATTTAATGACAAAAATGTTTGAAGTTGACGGCGGTGAAGTTTTAATTGATGGCATTAACATCAACGACTTAAACAAACAAAGCCTACGCCATGCAATATCACTTGTTAACCAATTCCCATATATATTTGACATGACAATAAAAGAAAATTTACTACTTGCAAATGGTGATGCAACTGATGAAGAAATTGATGAATGTATACAAAAGGCATCTCTAAAATTCTTTATAAACAGTCTTCCAAACGGAATAAACACAAGAGTTGGCGAAAGTGGAATAAAACTCTCTGGCGGACAAAAACAAAGATTAGCAATTGCAAGAGCCTTTTTAAGACACTCCCCTATTGTTATCTTTGATGAAAGCACAAGCTCTTTAGATAATTTTGCTCAAAATGACATCAAACGAAGCATAGACGAATTAAAGGGACACAGCACAATAGTAATAGTTGCTCACCGACTAACAACCATTAAGAATGTTGATAAAATATTCTTCCTAGACGAAGGAAAAATAATTGACGAGGGCTCATTTGACGAACTGTTCAACCGCAACGAAAAATTCAAAGCAATGTTCCTCGCAGAAAACATATAAAAATCACCCACCCCTTGTTACTTGTGCTCCAAAAAAGACCAACCACCCGTTGGTCTTTTTCCCATTTAATTTTGGTGCGACTGAGATGATTAGAACATCCGACCTATCGCGAGGGAGCAATGGAAAATTATAAAATTAGCGTGTTTATAATCAAAAATCGCAATTTTTATGAAAAATGTAGTCAAAATTCTGTAATATCTTAACCAAAACGGCTAACTTTTGTATCTTTTACTCAAACCCTTTCAAATCTACGGTGCACAAATGGTGAACTTTTGCAAGATTTTGCACTTTGGGTGCATTTTCAACATTTACTTAAAAATTCCAATAAAGGTTGCAACAACAGAAGCGACAGCAATTGCTGTGGTTATTCCATAAGTAATCCAATTCCAGATCTTTTGTTTCTTCAGTTCATTCTTTTGTGCAACATTTTGCCTTTTTAATTCTTCACATTGGTTTTGAATAATTACATTATACTCATGTTGTAAAGCAACCAATTCTTGTAAATGCCTGGCCATTGCGTCTTGGCTAGATTTTTGAGTTTCAACATCTTTTTGCATTTGCATTATTTTATTGGCCTTCTGTATTTCTAATTCTTCCTTGCGTTTTTCTTCTTCAAATCCTTTTATAATACTATCTGGGATATGGGCAGAATTTGGTTGATAATTTATTCTTCTCAAATATTCATTAAAATCCATTAGTGTATACCTCTTATAGTTACATTATAACATAAAATTTAAAAAATTTCATAAATATTATAAATACTTTTAATTTTAAGCAAAATGTGTTATATTACACATATGGAAAATAATTTTATAAGTAAAAATATAAAACCAATTGAATTAAGGCAAAATAATTTTGCAGAACAGTTTGAGTTGATATTTAATATAGGTGGAGTTGTGTGTCCTATAAACACTCTTATCGGTTTAGGTATTGGCGCATACAATAAAAAACTAGCTCAGGATAATTTAAACATATTAGTTGATAGGCTAAACTGTTTGATTTCTGACAATAAATTACTTAAATTAAAAATAAGAAAACTTGAAAAAGACAATTTTGAACTAAAAAATAATATTAATCATTTTGAAAAACAAATAGATACCGTAAATAACTATGTTTTAGATAAAGAAGAATTTTTTTCTAAAATCAAACAAAAGACAGAAGATGAATTAAGAAATTTTTCTTTTAATTTACAAGATACAATTGATACAACAATAAAAGAGAAATCAAAAGAAAAAATTAATAAATATGCTGAATATATTGTAGATACTATCCTAGATGAGTTAATTTTCACTTCAAATGATGATTTTAAATATATTTTAAATGTTATAAATTGTTTAAACGAAACAGATATAGATGTTCTTAAAGACTTTAATAAGAGTGAAGAAATATATGAAAATTACTTCCATAATGAGTCAAACTATTCAATTGGCCAAGACAAACATCTTTCAGTACAAAAATTAATAAAACTTGGATTAGTTGATTATGATGCAAATTTCCCAGTTCCATCCAAAAGTATGATGATTGAGGGGTATCAACTTGAAGTTGATAAAATTTATTTTGCAACAAAATTTTTTCACAATATAAAACATTATTTAGGAATTGAATAAATTCTTACAAATATTATAAGTAATCTCAACAACATGGTCAATTTGTAGGTTTACAAGTTGGCCTTTTTCTATGTCTAAATCATAATACTCTCGCCACTTTGCTTTAGAGAATTCCTTAACAAAGGCATCTTCCTTTTCGCAAATTTTAATAAGTTGCAATTCTTCCTCAGCAGATATTCTTCTACTTGCCAATTGCTCGTAAACAAGGTCTTTTATTTCTTCCATATTGCCTCCAAGTTGTGTCGTACTATACCTTAATAAAAAATTAATAGCAAGTCATTTATAAATATTTATCAAAAAATATACAATCTGCTCCAATTTATGTTATAATTAACAAAAGGAGTATACAAAAGATGTCAAGAGCATTATCAACAAACCTATCAAATATCGATGAAGAAAAAGTAAAGCCATATTTAAAAGAATTTGAAGAGGCACAAAATGAAGACAATGTAAAAAACATAGCACTTATGGGTGCTTATGGCTCAGGGAAAAGCACAATACTACTAAAATTAAAAGAGCAAAATCCATCAAAATATATAAATATCAATATGATTGAATTTTCAGATTCAAATGAATATGATAATAGTCAATCAAAAACAAATGAAAAACTTGATATAGATGAAAGTTTTAAAAGACAAGAGAAAATAGAAAAGGTAGAGCAAAGTATAATACAGCAATTAATTTATCAAGAAAGTCAAAAAACTTTACCTTTTTCAAAAATAAAAAGAGAATATCCAACAACGTTAAAAACATCCTCAAATATTTTAATTTTTTTATCTTGTATTTTATCTATTATATTGTTTTGTAGTTTCAATTGTATAAATTATATAGTTAATTTCAATAAAACATCAGTATCAACCTGGTTATCTTTATTGGTATTTGTTGCATTAATATCAAGTGCAATGTATTTATCGTTTAATATAATTTACTATTTTTATAAAAATTTTCGATTGTCAAAAATCACTTTTACCAAAAACTCAACAAGCTTTGAATGTGAAAGATATGAAAGTGTTTACAATAAATTTTTAGACGAATTAATATATTTCTTCAAAGAAACCTCCTATGATACAGTAATTTTTGAAGATATTGATAGATATAATGATTTGTTATTCTTTTCTCATCTTAGAGAATTGAATTCACTGCTAAATAATTCGAAATATTTAAATAAAAAAATAAGATTTATATATGCAATTAAGGATGATTTGTTTCAAAATCAGGACAAGCATAAATTTTTTGACTATATAATACCTGTTGTTCCTATTGTCGATTATACAAATTCCTTATATAAATTTAAAGAGTACATAAAGGATGGCGAAATTTCAGACAATGCATTAAAAATTTTATCTTTGTATGTATCTGATTTAAGAACCATTAAAAATATATGCAACGAATATGATTTTTATAAGAAGTTAAACAATGTTGAAATATATAACAATGACAGTTTGTTATCTGTATTAGTATTAAAAAATCTTTATCCTCATGAATTTGCGAAATTGCAGTACAATGAGAGTATTATAGATGCAATCTTTGAAAAAAAAGAAGAAACAATCAAACAAATTACTGGTACTAAGCAGTTAGAAATAGAGCATTTGACTAGAGCACTAAAAGATAAAGAATACTGTCTAGATCCAAAATATACTTTATTAGCATTAATTCGAGACTTTTTGAGAGATAACCAATCTCATTTTAATTTAAATTCCTCATTTAAAATAAAAGGACTGACAGCTTCATTTAGTAGTATAGATAATATAATGAACTCCGATGTGGATTGGGATGTAATAAAAAATACCAATTCTTTAATTGTTGAAATTTCATATTATCCACCAAGACAGACATCTCTTGAATTTAGCGATTATCTAAAAGAAAGGATAAAGGATCTTGTGTCTCTACATAATGACAAAGAATTAGTCAAAGAAAAATATAAACATGACATAATGAATAAGATTGATTCTTTAGAAGCTGAAGTAAATGAATACACAAATATAAAGGCTTGCAAACTTTATCTTGAAAAAGCAGATGTGTTAGAAAAATTGCTTAAAGATTACAAAGAGAAAAACGAAAGCTACATTGATGAAAAATTTATTGTATTAATTAAACAACTTATTACTCAAGATCTAATAAATGAAAGTTATAGTAAATATATTTCATTGACATATAAAAACAATAGCAATGAAACGGATTTAACATTTATTAGAAATGCTTATTCTAATGTTTCTAATGATTTTAATACGAAATTAACGAATATTGAATACATTTTCTCGGAGTTGAAAAATAACTTATATGAAAATCCTGCTTCTTTCAACTATGATATTGTAAAGTTTTTTGCTGAAAATAACAGATTAAATTTAAGCAAACTTCTAAAAAATAATAGTTCAAATCTTGAAAAATTGTTTACATCATTAGATTGTAACGACGAAAATTTTGAAACAATTTCCACGGAGATGTTTAAGGCAAATGGAAACTTAATTGCAGAACTGATTTCAAACGATGACAATTCTTATAAATCTACTGCATGGATAAAAATATTACTATGCTTAGACTGCCAAGTTTTTTCTAAAATCAATTTAAACAGTAAGATTAAGGATAAAATAAAAAATTATGATTTAATTAAACTATCAAAATTAGATCAACATCAACTCAAAAATTTAACAAATAACTTAAAATCAATTAATATAACTTTTAATAATATTTCTGGATGTGAGCAAAATGTGGAATTACTATCGGCAATCATCAGCAATTCTTTATTTAGATTCGATTATAATAATTTGCAAATAATTGATAAAGAGTTGAGTTATACCAATTTTACATCTCATAATGGATTGATAGATTATGTAAATAAAAACATCAATGAATTTGTAAAAATATTAGTGGTAAATAGAATTCAAACTAATCAACCACAAGAATTCTACAACTATATAATTAGCACAGTTACAGATACGGACTTAATAGTCGAATTTTATACTTTAAATCCTGTTCTTATTAATGATGTATCTATTGTGAAAGATAGTAGGGTTATCCTTGCACTATCAAAAAATAACGAAAATGCATTAAAATTTTTACAGTCACAAACCGTCATTAAAAATGTTAAAATTGAAATTTTAAAACTTTTAAGTTCGGATTTTATAGAAAAGAACAGTTTAGTTATATATAAAATTGTTGAACAAAATTCTCTTTATGACACAGATTTAACATTTTCTAATTGCTATGAAGATTTGTTAATAAGTATTGAATCACCAGGCTATAAAAACAACTTAATAGAACATTTATTGTCTTGCATAGATAATGAAGCTGTTTTGTTAAGATTGTTAAAAGCATATAATAGTGATTTTAGAAAGTTAAAACAGAAAATTGTTTTAATAAAAAATGATTTAAATATACAAATCATTAACAAGATAAAAATTTATGATTTATTTGAAATTGAAGAATTTGAAGATAAATATGCTTTAAAAAAGAAGCCTAAAAGTCCTATTTTAATATAACATAATCAATTATGATGAACTTGAACAAGAGTTAATCAAAACATTAAAAGAAAAAGGGAAATATTAAAAAATAACATCATTCCTTAATCATTTTGGAAATTATAATAATAAAAAAACACTAAAATTCGTAATAGTGTTTTTTAGTCCAATTAAATATCGACAGGTGAAGGGGGATCGAGATCATCTTCGCTTACGCCATATTTCTTTGATAATTTATTGATCAAATCACTGGTTTCTTTACTGTATCTCAATAATTCTTCTTGGTTTTGTCCCTCTTTAATAAATTTACTATATGAAAAGAAATCAAATGAAGTAACAACGCCCCAATCATCAAAAGTAAATCCTTGAGGATAATCTTTTCCATATATTTCTATACATTCGCGCCATGCAATACTATTGCGGTCATTAATGTTTTTAATATCATCATCGCTTGGAATTGCAGCGAATCTTAAAGGATGATTGTGATAATTACAAATTTGAGCACCTTTATTATACCAATTAGCAACAAAATCTATCGCAGTGCGACCTTGATTATCTTTTTGTTCAAAGTAATAACTTGCTAAAATACTACTATCCTTTTGACCGCAAACTAAAATATAATCTACTACCTCGTTATTAGATATTGCTAAAATTAAAATACATTCTTTTTCTGCATATTTTATTTTTCCTAAATATTCTGATATATCGACACCATTATAGGATTTTTCGTGCTGGTAACTTCTTTCAGGACCTTCACGCTGCATAAATAACTTTGTGATATCTCTTACAAATTTTTTTCTTTTGTTTTCTGATTCAAACAATACCGACATTGATTCTGTTTTTTCATATTCATCATTATAAATTTTTGTTTTTAACTCTTTTATTATTTTTGTCAATTCTTCATTATTCACTGTTTCTTGAAGCGCTACTACAAAACAACCTGTCGCTGCTCCAATACATAACTGACACAGAAAATCAGACCACTTGCCAAGTATTTCTAAATCGCTAGCAAAAAGTAACGTAGCTGCTACAATAAAAACATAAGTCATTACAATAAATGTGTATTCTCTTATTTTTGTTTTAGATAATTTCATTTTTTTACATTTTTTTTCTTTTATTTCCATTTGTTCTCCTAATAACTTTTTCAAATTTCCCAGTGCATTGCTGTTTTGGTACAAATACTATTCTTGGAAAAGACGCCATAAAATAGCGTCTTTTTTCTTTGAAAATTGGTGCAACCGAGATGATTCGAACATCCGACCTATCGCTTAGGAGCAATGGAAAATTATAATTTTAATCTATTTCATATCAAAAATCGCAATTCCTATCAAAATTTTAGCCAAAATTGTGCAGTATCTTAACCAAAACGGCTAACTTTTGTATCTTTAACGCAATCCCTTTCAAATCCACGGTGCACAAATGGTGAACTTTTGCTAAATTTTATGGCTTGGGTGCATTTTTCATAATTTTATGGTATAATCAAAGAAGGAGAAACAATATGGAAAAGAATGATTGGTTATCAATAAGTAGAGATAGTTTCTATAAGACTTCGATGTATTTATACGAAAATGTTGGATTTAATATCGAAAGCAGTGCTTCACTTATTGTAAACGAAGCAATAACCTGCGAATTATCTATTAAAACCATTCTAGGGAAACTTAATACCCCTTATGAGAATACTCATTCTTTGTTTGATCTTTTGGGGTTACTTCCAACTGATATGCTGAGTGGGATAATTAACACAATATCAAACACATTAAATCATCCTGTAGATGTTGTTCTTAAAGACATACAAATTTTTTCTTTTGCTGTAGTAGATTGGAGATATTGGGATCAAACAATGATTATTGAATTTAACACATTACACCAATTAATGTTAGTTTCATATTCTATTTCTAGAAAATATGTATGTTTTGAAATCACCCCAATAGACAGCCCAACATCAGAAAAAGAAGTGGATGAAAAATTTATTGAAAGCAGTATAAAAGCATTAAACCAAAATGCACAAAGAATACTAAAAGAAAGAAAGCGTTATAAGAAAAAGTTAAGAAAATAATTTCTTACAAATATTATAAGTAATTTCAACAATGTGGTCAATTTGTAGGTTTACAAGTTGGCCTTTTTCTAAATCTAATTCAAAATATTCTCGCCATTTTTCTTTTGAAAAATCTTTCACGAACTTATCTTCTAATTCGCAAATCTTATTTAGTTGCAGTTGTTCTTCTGCACTTATTTTCTCGTTTTCTAGTGTATCTCTTACTAGTTGTAAAACGTGGTTCAACTTTTTCACCTCCATTTGAAATTATAGAAACATATTTGGCATAATCTTCGCCATCACTGTAAACCAGGATCATAATATCGGCAATCATTGAACAAAACATCAAAACATGCCATACTTTGTTTTCATCAACATACATTTCTTTTCTGTAATTAATGAGTTCATCATTATCATCTAGCAAATGACTTCTAAAGTGTATAAACTTTTCCTTTGAAAGATAAATCGTTCTTTCAACAATATACTCATGTAATTTACCTTCATTGCGATCAATGGCATTGCGCACAAGTCTCGCATCAGACATTTTACAAACAAATCTCGCTTTCATAATATCTCCTAAATTGAAAATCTATCTTAGTTTAAAAACCTCTTTGCAAATATTGTAGGTATGAATTATGTTTTCTTCAATATCCAGGTTATGAAGCTTATACATGCTTGACAACAATTCATCAAACAATTGCTTTTGCTCGGCTGACAATGTTTCAACGAACTTAGCCTTAATGTGTTGAATATCAATAGTTTGCCTAAAATACTCTTGCGAGTTTTTGAAACTTATATTTACAAGTTCAACAATCTTTTTCATAGCCCACCTCCAAGGTGTTTGTGTTTTACCGTAAATATATTTCTTTTGCAAGTCATTTGAATAAATACACATTAATTTAAATTATTTATTATAAAAACAATACAAATAAAGAGATTTTATGTTATAATTGTCGTAGATTGGAGGTTTTTATGGAAGAAACTGCAGGATATATTTATATTTTAACAAACCCATCTTTTCCAGAATATGTGAAAATTGGCTATGCAGATGATGTAGAAAAAAGATTAAACCAATTAAATAGAACTGAATGCACACCATTTGCATTCAGACTTTACGCCACTTATGAAGTTCCAAATAGATTAGCAGATAAAAAGTTGCACTCACTACTTGATATGTTCGACGCCAACTTAAGAGCTGTCGATGAATTAAATGGCAAAAAGAGAGTTAAAGAGTTTTATGCGATGCAACCAGACAAGGCTTACCACGCATTAGAACTCATTGCAGAGCTAACTGATACTACCGACAGATTGACTCTTTACGAAATCAGCAGTAAAGATAAAACTGAAGATGAACTTGCAAATTCCATAAGACGTCCAAAATTTACATTCAAAAATCTTGGAATTAAACCTGGAGAATTCTTAGAATATATTCACGATCCTACAATTAAGGTTAAAGTTCTTAATGACGATAGACTTGTTGAATATGAAGGAAAAGAATACCATCTAAGTAATCTAGCACAACAATTACTTGGCAGACCATCACGAGTTCAAGGACCTCTGCATTTTTCGTACAATGGTGAAGTTTTAACAGAATTAAGAGATAGATTAGAAAATAAATAAAGAGAGATATCATGAACTACGAAACTATAAAAGAAATAATTGATAGTCAAACAAATTATAATTTTGTTAATTCTGCCCAGGCGGGATATATTCAAGATGAAAAAAATAAAAAGTTGGCTCAAGCGATCGCTTACGAACAAGAACAAGAAAAAAGACAATATCTGAATACTCAAAACAAACAAATTGAAATATTACAAAGCAACTTAAAACAATCAGAAGCAAATTATAAAAAACTTAATGACTTATATGAGTTAAAAAGCAAAGAACTCGAAGAGAATAAAGAAGAATTAAAACAAAGTAAAAAATACAACAAAAAGATGTTAATAATTGCGCTAATATCTGCAGGAGTGGCAATAGCAACATTAATAACAACAATTATTTTAAAACTTATTTAACTTAGGATGTGATAATGCAAACTTTTAACAATGAATCTATGATTTTAGAAATGTTTAGAAATGTTAAATCCAAGGAAATTTTACCACTTGGAAATTTTTTGAAATGCAAATGGATTCATTGTGCATTAACTGGAGCTTTTAATAGAAAAGAATGGATCAATTCGTCAGGGAAAAACGATCCTCCGCCAGATTTTTATGATAATAAACATAAACTAATGATGGATGTCATGCGAATTGATGATACAACATTTAAAAATAAAAAAGGAAAATTAGTTGATTTAACTCGTCAAAAAGAAGAGAAATTGCTTAAATCTTATTTGGGCGACAATTATAGAAATGAAAGAGATGATATTCATTGTTTTGTAGTAGCATCATCTGGTTTACCTACAAATGAAGATCATAATTTCGAGCGATATTATAAAAACTTTGAACGAGTTTTCAAAGAGCATGAAAATAAATTAGATTTATATCAAGCCAATCACCCAGGATTTAAAACAATATTCTTTATATGTGATGAATCTTGTGCATATACTGAGGTCTCTAATATTGATGACAAAAATAGAGAAAGGAATGAAGGCAGTATAACACCTAATTGCAAACCTCACTTATTTTGCCTTGATAAAAAATTTGTAAAAATTATAAAAGAGTCTAAAGTTGACTATGTGATTTGGTATGCACCTTGGAAATTGTTAAGACATGTTAAAAATAATAAACTTGAAATATTCCCACTACCTAAGTGTGCGATATTTGATATTAAAAATCTTACAGATAAAAAACTTATTGAATATAATCATGAATTAATGATTAGTGTAGAGATGTAAAGGAGAAAAATAATGAATAAGCAACAATTAGCTTCTAAAATTTGGGCGGCGGCAAATGAACTTCGTGGTAAGGTTTCAGCAAGTAATTATAAAGACTATATGCTAGGTTTGATATTCTATAAATACATATCTGAAAAGGAAGAAAAGTATTTAAAAGAAAAGTTGTATTTTGAAAATGCTGACTTAGTTAATTTAACAGAAGATGATACAGATACAGTGGAAAATTGTCAAAAAAATATTGGATACTTTATTGAATATAAACATCTTTTTTCATATTGGATAAACAAAGGCAAAGACTTTGAAATAGCAGATGTTACAACTGCCCTAAGTGCATTTAAAAGACTTATAGGGCAAAGTTACAAAAAAGTTTATTCTGGTATTTTTGACACTTTAGATGCAGGAATTCCTTCTTTAGGAACAATGGATTCGGATAGGACTAAAAATGTTAGAAAGTTGATAGAACTTATAAACCAAATTCCAATGGATGGTAGCCAAAATTATGATGTGTTAGGGTTTGTTTATGAATTCCTATTAAAAAACTTTGCGGCGAATGCTGGAAAAGCTGGTGAATTCTATACTCCTCATGAAGCATCTATGGTAATGAGTGAGATTATAGCTAATCATTTAAAAGGAAGAAATGAAATTAGTATATATGATCCAACTTCAGGATCAGGTTCTTTGCTTATAAATATTGGTAAATCACTATCAAAATATATGAGTAGAGCAAATAAAGTTAAATACTATGCTCAAGAACTTATTGAAAATACTTATAACCTAACAAGAATGAACTTAGTAATGAGAGATATTATTCCTGCAAATATAATTGTTAGGAATGGAGATACATTAGGTGATGATTGGCCTTTCTTTGATGATAACGATAAAGAAAGAACATACGATCCTGTTTTTGTAGATGGTTGTTGTTCTAACCCACCTTATTCTCAAAGTTGGGAAAATTCTGATGCAGATAATGATGTTAGATTCAAAGATTATGGTGTGGCACCAAAATCAAAAGCGGATTTAGCTTTCTTATTACACAACCTTTACCATTTAAAACCTGATGGAATAATGACAATAGTCATGCCACATGGTGTATTATTCAGAGGTGGAGATGAGGCTAAAATAAGAGAAAAACTCATTGAAAATAATAACATTGAAACAATCATTGGTCTTCCGGCAAATATTTTCTTTGGCACGGGCATACCAACAATAATACTAGTTTTAAAGAAAAACAGACAATCAAGTGATGTTTTGTTTGTTGATGCTTCTAAAGGTTACATAAAAGATGGAAATAAGAATAAACTACAAGCCAAAGATATACGAAAAATAGTTGATACAGTAATAGAAAGAAAAGACTCTGTAGCAAAATATTCAAGACTAGTTAGCAAAGATGAAATTGTTAAAAATGAATACAACTTAAATATACCACGTTATGTAGATTCAAGCGATAAACAAGAATTGTGGGATATCTATGCTACTATGTTTGGAGGAATTCCAAATTCAGAAATTGATGAATTAAAAAAGTACTGGAATGCATTCCCAACATTAAGAAATGAAATATTCAAAGAAAAAGATATTCCTTATTCAGATGTAAAAGATATTGATATCAATGACACTATTAGTAATAACGTAG
The DNA here is from genome assembly GCA_918262735.1 of Clostridiales bacterium. Classification (GTDB taxonomy): domain Bacteria; phylum Bacillota; class Clostridia; order Christensenellales; family UBA1242; genus HGM11367. Next base: position 118,322 of record CAKJYJ010000002.1, on the reverse strand, counting down.
ATGTAAAAAGATTTGTTGACAAATTTAATAATTCTTTTGCACAATTTCCTAATTATTTAAAAAATGAAATAATAAAAAATAGAAACAGTGTTATTATTCAAAAGCAAGAAAGCACAATTGCTTCAAAAATTAAAGAAAACCTACAAGATATAGAGCTCGTTGATTATTTTGATGCATATCAAATATTAGATAATAACTGGACTAAAATATACTTGGATCTCGAACTTATACAAAACGAAGGAGATTCTGCAATAAAAAAAGTTGATCCTAATATGGTAACCAAGAAAAATAGTAAAACAAAAGAAGTTTATGAAGTTCAACAAGGATGGATTGGACATATTCTTCCTTTTGATTTGGTTCAAACAGTTTATTATAAAGAAGAAAAAGATAATCTTGATAGTTTAACTAATGAACTATCAAGTTTGGAAGCTACTAAGAATGAATTACTTGATTCAATTGATCCTAACGACAAATCTCAACTTGTTGATGATGATGGAGATATTGTTTCTAAAAAATTAAATGCAGAGATTTCAAAAATAAAAAAACAATTAAAACTAGGTGCAGAATTTGAAGAAGAATCTTATGAAGATATAATTATTAAAGTTAATGAATCAGCTGAAAGAATAAAAATAATAAAGAAAGATGTTAAAGAATTGAAAACAAGATTAGAAACTTTAACTAAAGATAAAATTGAAAATCTTTCTGATGATGAAGCTTTAATGTTGCTTGAAGAAAAATGGATTAAACCTTTTGATAAACAGCTTAAAAATTTAACAACTGAAGTTATTGATTTGTTGGAAGCAAAAATACAACATCTCAAAGAAAAATATGAAACAACCTACAAAGAGATTTCAGACAACATTGAAAACTCTAAAAAATCTTTGAGATCAATGATTAATGAACTAACTGGAAATGAATTTGATATGAGAGGTCTTGCAGAATTCAAAAATATCATCGGAGGAAACGAAGATGAGTAATGAAATTTCTTTAAAGCTTAAATCTTATAATAATGTTTTATCTAAAAAAATAATGAAAGATGTCTGTAATATTTTTGCTGGAGGCACCCCTTCAACCGAAAATAAATCATATTGGAATGGTCACATTAACTGGATTCCATCTGGGCTTGTGCAAGATTGTGTTATTGATGAGAAAAATGTAAAAACAAAAATAACTAATAAAGGTTTACTCAACAGCTCTGCAAAAATGATTAAACCTGATTCTGCTTTATTAGCAATAACAGGAGCTACTTGTGGAAAGTCTGGTTATTTACCGTTCTCAGCTTGTGCAAATCAATCTGTAATGGCGTTTGAACCATACACATATAGCGCAAAATATATTTATTATTTATTCCAAAAAAACAAAAATAAAATACTAAAATTCCAAGCGGGAGGAGCTCAAGCTGGTTTAAATAAGGAATCTTGTGAAAATTTAACATTTCTTTTTCATGAAGAAACCGAACAAAAACAAATTGCTGAATTTTTAAGTAATGTAGATTCATTATTGGAAGAAAAGAAAAAAGAACTAGAAAAAACAAAACAATTTAAACAAACAATGCTTTCAAAAATGTTCCCACTTGGAAACTCTAAGGTGCCAGAAATTAGATTTAATGGATTTAATGATAATTGGAACGAAGAAATCTATGGTAATATTTTTGAAAAAATAAACAACAATTCATATTCCAGAGATTTATTGAACTACAAAAGTGGCACATCAAAAAGCATTCACTATGGAGATATATTGATAAAATTTGGTTTTACTGTAGATGTTAATCATAAACAGGTTCCATTTATTAATCAAGAAGTAAAAATATCAACTAGTGATAAAGTTAACATTTTAAAGTCAGGAGATGTTGTTTTTGCGGACACTGCAGAAGATACTACGGCTGGCAAAGCGATAGAAATTATAAACAATAATAACACCCCAACTTTCGCAGGGTTACATACGTTTGCAAGTAGACCACTAAAATATTTTGAAATTGGCTTTTTAGGAATTTGTTTTAATACATCACAATTCCATGATCAACTTATCCCATTTATGCAAGGCACAAAAGTCACTGGTTTTAATTATGATTCTCTATGTAAGACTTTAGTAAGATATCCTAATAACAAGGAACAAAAAAAGATAGTAGAATTTTTTGAAACACTGAATAAAAATATTAATAATTTGGAAAACGAAATTGTGAATTTAGAACATTTGAAATCTACTTTATTAAACAAAATGTTCGCATAGGAGGAAATATGCCATTTGATGATGAATTAAAATTTGAAAATGCATTAGTAAATTTATTATATAGTAGTTGTGGATGGGAACCAGAAGTAATCAATTACCCTACAGAAGAAGAATTGATAAAAAACTGGGCAAACATTTTATATGAAAATAATAAAGAGAAGGACAAACTAAATGGTTGTCCCCTTACAAATGGTGAAATGCATCAAATTTTAACACAAGTTAATACTCTTAAAACGCCATTGGCTTTGAATAATTTTATTAATGGCAAAACTGTATCTATCATTAGAGACAACCCTGCTGATAAATTGCATTTTAATAAAAATGTTAGTTTAAAGATTTATGATAGGATGGAAATCGCTGGTGGAAAAAGCAGATATCAAATAGTAAGACAACCTAAATTTAAAACCAATAATTCAGTATATCCTGCAAGACGTGGAGATGTAATGTTGCTTATAAACGGTATGCCTTTGTTTCATATTGAATTAAAGAAATCAAGCGTACCTATCACTCATGCGGAGACACAAATTGAAAAGTATATGCAAAATGGGGTGTTTACTGGCATATTCTCATTAGTTCAAATTTTTGTTGCTATGAATCCAGAGGATGCTGTATATTTCGCTAACCCTGGACCAGATGGCAAATTCAATCCTAGTTATTACTTCCATTGGGAAGATTATAACAATGAAATAATATATGATTGGAAAACATTTACAACAAAACTCTTGTCAATTCCAATGGCGCATGAAATGGTTGGTTTCTACACTATCCCAGATGACTCTGATGGTATACTAAAGGTTATGAGGAGCTACCAGTATTTTGCGGCATCAGCAATATCTGATAAAGTTGCACGAACAAATTGGACTAAAAAAGAACAACATGGTGGATATATTTGGCATACAACTGGATCGGGTAAAACTATGACATCGTTCAAAGCGGCACAGCTTATATCTAATTCAAAAGATGCTGATAAAGTTATCTTCTTAATTGATAGAATTGAACTTGGAGATCAATCTTTGATTAATTACAGAAACTTCGCTGACCCATCTGAATCAGTGCAAGCGACTGAAGATACTCAAGTTTTGATATCTAAATTAAAGAGTGACTCTGCTGATGATTCTTTGATCGTTACATCTATTCAAAAAATGAGTAGAATCAAAGATGAAGGCAATGTAAAAACAAAAGATTTAGAAAAAATACAATCTAAAAAACTTGTTTTTATTATTGATGAATGTCATCGTGATCAAAGTGGTTTAATGCATCAAGATATAAAAAGAACATTCCCAAATGCTATTTATTTCGGTTTTACTGGCACGCCAGATCATGATGAAACCGTGGATATCTTTGGAGATGAGCTTCACAGATATACAATTGTACATGGCATAAGAGATAAAAATGTGTTAGGTTTTGACCCATATATGGTTTGTACTTTTGCAGATAATGACCTTCGTGAAAAAGTTGCATTAGAAAAATCAAAATCATCAACTCCAGTTGAGGCAATGAGCGATCCTGCAAAAAGAGAAATCTTTTTATATTACATGAATAAAGGCTCACAAAAATGCCCTATGACAGAAATAGAATCACTTATACCAAAAGTTCAATATGAAACTGAAGCCCACAAAAATGCTGTAGTTTCTGATATCCTTAAAAATTGGCCTGTAAGAAGTGTCAATTCTACATTTCATGCTATATTTGCAACAAGTTCTATACCTGAAGCAATCGACTATTACAATATATTTAAAGATGAAATTCAAAAAAATCATCTTAGCTTAAAATTTACAGCAATTTTTGATCCTAGTGACACAAATACTCAACAATCTTTATCCAAAATGCACGGTATAACGAACATTCTAACAGACTATAAAAACATGTTTGGGACTGCATATGATATAGGTCGATATGCTTACTTCAAAAAAGATGTTTGCGCTAGATTAGCACATAAAAAACCATATTTAAATATTCAAGAAAAAGATAAAATCGACTTGGTTATAGTAGTTGATCAGTTGCTTACAGGTTTTGATTCCAAATGGATTAATACTTTATATTTGGATAAGCGTTTACAAGGCAAAAACTTTATTCAAGCAATATCAAGAACAAATAGATTATACGGACCAGAAAAGCCTCATGGTACTGTTATTTGGTATAGATATCCACACTTAATGGATAACAATCTAAAACAAGCGGTAAATGATTATTCTGGTAATAGACCTTTTGGGATATTTGTAGATAAGCTAGACAAAAACTTAGAACAAATGAATGTTAAATTTGAAGAAATAAAACATTTATTTGTATCTGTTGGAATATTAAACTTTGAGAAAAATGCTGATGATATGGCCTGGAAACAAAAATTTGCCAAACTCTTCTGTGAATTTAATAATTATCTAGATTCTGCAAAAATACAAGGTTTTTATTGGAAAGTTTTAAAATATGAATTCCCTCAAGAAAAAGGAAAACCTAAAATTATTGATGTCAACATTGATGAGAAAACATACTTAATACTTGTTCAAAGATACAAAGAATTGTTTGGACGAGGCTCTAGCCCAGCTGAAGTCCCTTTTGATATAGATGCTCATATAACAGAAATTCAGACAGATTCGATTGATGATGATTACATGAATTCGATGTTTACTCTTTATTTGAAAAATCTAACAATAGGAGACAAAGAATCAAAAGAGAAAGCATTGGAAGAATTACATAGATCATTTGCAGGATTGTCTCAAGATGAACAAAAATATGCAAAATTGTTTTTGCATGATTTAGAGTCTGGAGCTATAGAAATAAAAAAAGGAAAAACATTTAGAGAATTTATTACAGAATATTTATGTAATGCACATAATGACCAAATTAAACAAATTTCTGTAGGATTAGGTATAGACGAATCAAAACTAAGAGAATTGTTGAATTTAAATTTAAATGAAACCAATATAGATGCCTATGGAAGATATAATGATTTACTTGAATCATTAGATATAAACAAAGCAAAAGAATATTTTGAAAGTAATCATAATACTACCTACACTTTAAGACAAGTAAAAATTTTATCTGATAAGTTATTAAGAAAATATATTATTGAAGGTGAAATATAATATCAAAGAACGGACTAATCTGCCGTTCTTTTTATTGCCGTTCTGGAGTTTTGGAGCAAATTTCAGAAAAACATACCCACCTTTATAGAAAAAAATAAAAAAGAAATTATTTTTTTGCTCACACGAGAGTATAAACGTATACTCCAAAAGCTCCAATACTCCAAAAAATAAATAATAAATATTGAAATATAGATATAAGGTAGCAAAGGTGGCACAAGTGGCACCGCAATGACAGGAATCCTTATAAATAAAGGAATTTATTAATATTAACTATGGTGCCACCTTAGTAATTCAAAGTGGCACCAGGTGGCACCCTCAAAAAGTCGCAAAAATACCAAAAGGTAAAAGCTTATATAGTGTTATTTGTCAATGGTAGTGATTGGTGCTACCTTTGCCACGTTTGCCACCTTGTATATAAAATCAATAAATTTTTAGAGATATTTACAACAAATATCTCTTTTTTTATTCCCGTGTCACCAAACGGTAGTGATACGGAGATGATAAATTACATGTGAAAATATTTTTAGCTGTGCCAAATGGTGGCACACCTTAATTGCTAAAATTAAGAAAAATATTTCCCGCTGTCAAAGATGTGTTTACAACGGAGATTTTAAAATAAAACAAGAAAAAATATTTTCCGTGTTGACAGATGGTGTCAATACGGGATTGCTAAAATGTAGGCAGAATTTATCTCAAGGATTCAAATGGTGATCCTTTGACACTGTTAAAATCAAATAAAAGGAGTGAAAAAATGTTTAGAAAGTTATCCCGATGCGACAAATGTTGTCATATCGAAAAAGTTAAAATATTTTTGAAAAATAAATCCCGATATATCAAATGGTGATACATCGGACTTGCTAAAATATTGGCATAAAACAATTCAATGTCAAAAATGGATTTACATTGAGGTTGTTAATATAAAAAAGCTCAGATAAAAATAACCGCTATTCCAAATGGTGAAATAACGGGAATTGTAAAATGGAGTCAAATATAAGGAGATTGAAATGGAAAAAATTAAAAAATTTTTGCCGTGTAGTCAAATGGTGCTAACACGGGACTATTAAAATTTTCTTAAAAATAATTCCCGTGAGGTCAAATGGTGAACTAACGGGATTGCTAGAATGAAAATGTAAATAACCAAACTTGGTTTTACCGAAGGACTGCAGACTTCGTTAAAATATATGCCAAAACAAAGAACTGATCAATCTTTGTGGAAGCAAAAAATCTAAATAAAGGAGATAAAAAATGAGAATTAAAAACCTACAAAAGGAGCATGTGATCTATGCGACCAAAAATCTTTAATTTCCCACAAGTAACATTACTTAGACTGGGATTAAATCTAAAAGAAATCCTATTTCTTGACTACCTTGAGCAATTTGCTGGAAGTGGCCACATGAGAAGCAAACGAATTGATGAAAAGTGGTATTACAAAATAACCTACAAGAAGATTATGGAGGATCTGCCAATATTAAACATTAAGGAAAGGCAAATAAGAAACATGATAACAAGACTTGAAAAAATTGGCATCATGAACAGACTGTCTGAACTTAAACGCGAAATGTATCTAGAAATAGATTTTAATGCTGTTTACGGATTTACATTGCCGACTCGTTTCAACTTATCGGAAATTGGCTTCCACGATGAAGGTAACGGACTGCTGACAATAGATTATTATGATATTAAAAAAATTAAAATAATACATGATAACGCGCGCGTGAAAGATCTAGATAAAAATAATCTTCTCACTCACCTTCTTGCTAAACTCAAATTGCGTTTTGGAGAAACTCTATTTAAGGCTTATATTGATGAATTATTGTACATTGATGAAATAACAGATACATATATCCTTTTTGATGTCTCAAATGTTAAAGTTCTTGGATCGCAATATGGAAATAAGTTTAAGGAAGCTTTTGATGAAATAATAAAAGAACTGGTGGATGCATAACACCCCCAGGGGCGGTCAAATCTCTAGCCGAAGCCCTATAAAGAGCGGGACGGCAGTCGCACACAAAAAGTCGCGAAATCAAAAATCAAAAATTTTTTCAAAATTTTTATTAAAAAGCTAGAAAAATAAAGGTGTTTTGCACTTTTTGATTTCAAAATAAAAATCAAAAATAATCAAATCTAAATCAAAAAATTCAAAATATGTGAAATTTCAGTCGGCAATTTTATGAAAACGCAAGCCGTTATTTAAGTTTTAAGAGTGATAAATTTTGAGTTGGATAAATTATCAAGTGGACTGCTAAAAAATCAAAGAAGGCACGATTTTGACCGAAATAACAGAGATACAAAGACAAACAGAAACAAAGCAAAAAAGAATTCAAAGATACAAAGTTTACTTTTGAATATATTTCGCTGTTTCACTGGACTTGTATATTCTTTTGCGGTACTTTTTGTTTCGCATAGGAGTTCAAGTCCAGTTGAGATCAGCACCTGGAGGAAAACATGCAAAGAATTAGAACAATAACTGAAACTTTACAAATGATTAAACAAGAAGATCCTAACACTAGTCTTAGTGAATTCTTAGTAAGAAAACTAGCAAACAACTATAAAATCCGTTCCATAAAAACTGGTAAGAAGATAATGATTGACTACGATTCACTGCTCGCCTTCTTACAGAGCAAAGAATACGAACTACCTATGGAACAAGTGATAATTGGGTAAAAGGAGAAAAATATGGCGTGTGTAAGAAAGAAAAAATTAAATGATGGATCAATATCCTATAGAATACAAGTAAAGGCAAAAGACCTAAGAACTGGACAATTTGTGGCAAAGTCAATGTGCTGGAGAAAGCCAAACGACTTAACTGAAATTCAAGCAAAGAAAGAATTGCAAAGGGTTTGCTTAGATTTTGAAGATAAATTCAAAAAACAACTAAATGGTATGCTTGCAGTAGATAATGACATAACCTTTATTGATTATGCCAACAAGTGGCTTGAAAAGATTAAGAATACCAGGTCACTAAACTATTACATAAAAGGTAAAGATAATATCAGAAAGTTTGATGCATACTTTGGTAACATTAAACTCAATCAAATAACACCAATCATGGTGCAAGGTTTCCTAGATGAAATGATGGCAAAAAAATATGAGCAGAGATACGCAATCCTGAAAAGGGATTTAACTCAATATCTAAAATCTCACTGCATAAAACTGGTTGATGCTACTAGAAATAGTGGCATCTCCAGATCAATATATTACTCTGCTACAGTTGGCAATGGTATAAGAATTGACAGTGCCAAAACAATTTGTAGCGCACTAAACCTAAACTTTGATGAATGGTTTGATGTTAAAGTAATTAGCCGTCCATACGCAAAAGAAACGATACTAAAACTAAAAAGAACACTAGCAACAATTTTAGCCGATGCAAAAAGGCAAAGACTGGTTGAGCATAACTTCGCTTCCCGTGATTACATTGCACCAATTCAAGGGCATAAAAAAGAAGTTAAGATACTTAATGACAAAGAGGCAAAGCAACTAGCTGGGTATTTGGATAACCTTGATAATCCACGATGGAAGATTGCCTTACTTATAGCACTCTTTATGGGGATAAGGCGTGGCGAACTTGCTGGCCTTGAATGGAAAGATATAGACTTTGAAAACAAAACAATGACCATAGCAAGGTCTGTGCAAGACATAGTTGGATTTGGAATTATAACAAAAGAGCCAAAAACAGAGAATTCAAAACGCACAATCTCAATGCCAGATAAACTCATTGAATACTTGCATGAATACGAAACTTGGTGGCAAAACCAAAAGAGATATCTTGGAGATAGACTTGGTGACACAGATAGGCTCTTCTGCACAGAAGATGGCAAAGATATCTGCCCAGGACTCTTACGAGTATGGCTACAAAAATCTCTCGCAAGGGCTGGACTACCAATCGTCACACTACACTCACTTAGACATACTAACATTACTCTTCAACTGATGGCAGGTGTGGATATGAAAACAGTATCAGCCAGAGCTGGCCATAGCAAAGCATCAACCACCAGCGACTTCTATAGCCACTTCTTGAAAAACTCTGATATCCATGCTAGCGAAGTTATAAATAAAATATTTGAATAAATTGTCAATATGTATGGTAATTTGTCATAATTTATGTTATAATATCTTAACTTAAGGAGATATTATGGAAAATATAGTTATTACTGAATTAATTGAAAGATTAAAGCATTGTGAAATTAATATATATTTAGTAAAGTTCGATGCAAGAAGCGAGAAACTTAACAATGCAGTTTTATTGCCAGACGATATTAATTCTTCATTGTTAAAAGACTACAACGACTATTTATATGGATTTATCAATAGAGAAATAAAAAACTATAATCCAAACGGTAACGAGAATAATGCATTACCCGTTCTTAATTTATCTTCAATTGAAAAAAGATGGAATGCTATATATGAAGCAATAAATAGTTGTGGAAATTTATCGCAAAGAGATATCGACACTTTAAATGCTAGTGAAACGTTATCATATAATAATGAAGATTTAAACCTTTATGTAACTGAAATAAAAGACACAACAGATGACTCTTATTGCTATTTTGTTTCAAAATATCAGAACACTCAAAAAGTATTGAAATTTAAGCGATTATTCTTAGAAGAATATGGACGCTTTAAAGAAAAAGAAAATACAAAAGCATTAACATTAAATTATAATATAGATGTTGTCGTCTTAAATGGTAATGTATATATATTAAGCGAAACAAGATTCAACTCTATATTTGATTATGATGAAAATTTGAAAGAAACGGCAATGAAAACAGCATCTGAACATGTTTCAAAATGGAAAATATTTTATAACGCAGATAAATTTATGGATTTATTAAAAAATAAATATGCATATAGAGGCATTGCAAAAATTAGTAAAGATACTAGTTATTTAAATGCAATAGAAACATTTGATCCTAAAGATTTAAAAAATCGTATTTTAGATAAATGTAGAAATGTGTTTAGTGAAGAAGATTTTAAAGAAGATTTGTTAAATGTAACTAAAAAGAATGGTAAAAAAATTATCAACTTAATCTCGAAAGAATTAAAATATAATATATTTGAAGATAAGGTAGAAGAATGAAAATAATTGAAAAAATCTTTTATTATTTAATGGCTGTATGTTTTATGAATATAATATTCTTGGTAAGAATGATTCCAAATTATTTAGTAAATAGTGATTATACAATGAGTTTAAAATCTTGGATTTGCTTTGGAATTGTTGCACTATTAACTTTCATAGGCATATTGGCTTCCGTTTTAATAACTATTAAAACATTAAAATTTAAAGAAAACTCACTAGGAATAGAGTACAAAATAGTTGAATGTAAAAATCATACAGGGGAACAATATTTTACTCATTTTTCTTTGTTGGTTTTAACAGCCTTTGCTGTCCCTTACACAGATTTGCTATTTGATTGTATTTTTATATGTATGATACATTTACTACTTGGATTTATTTATATAAGAGAAAACTTGTATTATATTAATCCCACATTAAATATTTTAAAATATAGAATTTACGAATGTAAATGTATGTCATTGAAAGGTAATCAAGAAAAAACGCTCCACATTTTTGCAAAAAATGTTGATATGAATATTAACAAAATAATAAAATTAAAATCTAATCGTTCAGATATAGTAAGAATATCACAGAAAAAGACGCCGTAAAATAGCGTCTTTTTTCTTTAGAAATTGGTGTGAATAGGCAGATTTGAACTGCCGACCTATCGCTTAGGAGGCGATCGCTCTATCCAGCTGAGCTATATCCACATATTAGGGTTTTTGTTTGGGTTGGGTGAACTTTTGGTGAACTTTGGTTTTGTGTGAGTTTGGATTACTTGCAAATTGTCAGTATTTTAGGGATGTTTAGGGATTTTAATTTTGTCCAAGTCGATACTTAGGAGGCGATCGCTCTATCCAGCTGAGCTACGGCTGCAAAATTATGGGTGTTGAATTACCCAAAATCGTGGATTAGTATACCATACTGTTATTAAAAATTCAACTGTTCTAATAAATATGTTATGTATGGTGTAAAAATGTATGGGCAGTCATGTAAATCATTTTGAAAAGTTGGCAAAATTGTGTATACTTAAAATAGTTGTTTGTCTGGTTATTTATAACCAAGGAATATATGGAGCTATATATGAAAATTGATCAAAACTATTTCAAAACAAAAACTGATGAGTGTTTAGATATTAACAAAACTTTGGGTAAGAATGAAATGATACTCTGGAAAAGTAAACCAAAAAGAATTTCATATGCCCTTCAAAAATGTGCATCATTCTTCCCTGTTGCTCTTTTATGGGGCGCAATTGATATTGGAATAATTGTGCTGTTATTCTCTCAGGGCGCCATAACTCCATTAACCTTTTTCTTTATTATTCCTTTTTTTGCCCTTCACTTAATGCCTGTTTGGATTTTTCTATGGCAACTATTTAAGGGGCTTGCAGAACTAAAATACAACAAATACTACATAACAAACGAACGAATAATTAACCAAAGTGGCAAATCAGGCAGGATTATTGATGAAATTAAATTAGAAGAATTAAACTCTATTAATATTAAACGAAGCTTTTGGGACAAACTATTTAGGGTTGGCGACATATACATAACCGGAAACAAAGCAGCAACCGTGTTTTTTGATATTCATGACTGCGAAATGGTTTATTCAAAATTAGATGATATTGCAAAACAGGCAACAAAAGAAGCAAAGAATAAAACATTCTACGAAAACAATGTGGTCTGCGAATACTGTGATTCTTGCTATGATAAAAAACTTAACAACTGCCCTATTTGTGGTGCAAGAAACTCAACTGGTCTAAAAGAATAATAATGGATTGTTATAAAAATGCAAGGCGGTGCCTTGCATTTTTGGTTTATAATTATTTGATTATATTTATTATTCTTCAATGTCTTCAACTTCTGGTTCTAAATGTTTTAGCTTCTTAATCTTAAAAGTTTTTAGAAAGTTTTTATCAATTCCTTTGGTAACAACTGTGAATATAATACCCATTACCGCTCCGCCAAGTTCCATTAGTAAATCCGTCATTGTGTCTATTAGAACAGCCCTACCAATAAGCACTTCTCCATCATACGTTACATATCTTTGATAGCCCATGTTAAAGATAGCATCACCAGTAAACTCTAATATTTCCCACAAAACACCCACAAGCATTGTGAAACTAAGCATAAATAAGAATGTGAAAAAGAGATTATGCTTTGATGTGTCCTTTTTGTATACGGTTAAGTTCAAAACATATATTGATAGTACCGACACAGCTAAACCCATTAAAAAATGAATTAATATGTCCCACCACTCAACCTTAACATAAAAACTTAGCACAACTCCCAAAAATCCGGCAAGAAACATATATAAATAATAGACGATTGAAACAACTCTTGAAAATGTTATTCTAAATATTTTTTTAACTAAGAATGGCACACACATAAGAAGTGTTAATAATATTCTATATATCAGGTCTTTTGCTTCAATTTGTCCTTTTGATACCTGTATAATTCCCATTACACTTGCAACTAAAAACAGAATAAAAATAGAATAAAAAACAACAATGTTTACATAATCCCATACGTGATATCTATGTTTTTCTTTCATAACCACCTTCTTATTTTATTTTACCATATTATTTCCTTTTTGACAAATTATTAGCGTTTTATCATATAAAAATATATGTTAAAAAATAGAACATATAATCGAAATGCCGCGGTTGATTATGCCCTTAAATATGCCCTTGTAAGAAACCCAGAATATTTTAACTACACAACAAGTGGCGGGAACTGCACAAACTATATTTCTCAATGCATATACGCCGGAGCCCCAAAAATGAATTTTACAGATAATGGCTGGTATTATATCTCCCCTGCAAACACTTCAACTTCTTGGGCAAATGTTGAACCACTATATAACTTCCTGATAAATAACAAAAGCGTTGGCCCATATGCCACCATCAGCCCACTTGAAGTATGTGATGTTGGGGACGTTATTCAACTAAGATTTGGTGATGCTTTCGCATTTGGCCATAGTTTAATTATAACAAAAATAGAATCTCGAACCCCTACAGGTATATATGTTTGCGCAAACACGAATGATGTGAAAAATCGACAACTTTCACAATATAATTATGTCAAACTAAGATTGTTACATATTCTAGGTTACAGAATTGAAGAATAGTGTAAAAATGCTTTGATTATTTTTATTTTTGTTTTACAATATAAAAAAGGGGTGAATTATGCCAAGAATAACGTGTGAAGGAAAGGCCGATGCTTTTAGCGAAACAAATGAACTAAAAATGCCATTGGTAATAATATACAAAAAAGAAGATGGGCTAACAGAATTTCATGGTTTTGTTCCCGGAATAACAAATAGAAATTGCATTTCAAAAACAAAAGAAGCCTGCAAGGCTGAACTAACAACCCTTGCAAAGACTCTTGTTGCCGAATATGTTAAAAATAAAAGGCCGTTTCCTTTTTTTCCAACAAAAACCGAAATAATGAAAGATTTTGAAAATGTTGTTGATGTTTCTTTTATTAAATTAACTAAATCAAAATAATCAAACTATTGTTAATTAAAAAAACACCAAAGCCACAATTGGTTGAGGTGTTTTTTTGTAAATAGATTTACTTTTTCTTAATGCACTCTTTAATTAAAATATCAGCTATGTCAACGCCAGTACATTCAATAAAATTATTAATGTTTGCGGTGCTGTTAACCTCGCAGACAAGCGAACCCGTTACGCCCTTTAACATATCAACAACGGCAAAATCACAGCCCATCGCCTTTGTTGCATCTATTGCAAGTTTGTTTTCAACAATTGTTGGAATATATGGTGTTAACTTACCACCAAGACCAACATTTGATCTAAAGTTTCCATCGGCTGACTGACGGCGAAGTGATGCAACAACCTTCCCTTTAACAACAAAAAGTCTCAGGTCGTTTCCAGATGCTTCCGAAATAAATTCTTGAAGCAGAATTCTTTTGCCCTTAAACTTATCAATAACCGCATAAACATCAGGTTTCGTCTTTACTAAATAAACACCAGTTCCGGAACCACCATACCACTCTTTAATAATAAGTGGAAGCCCAAGCTGGTTAACTGCCTCATCAATAAAGTTTTTTATACCGGCTTGATTATATATTTTTTGTTCTGGAAGAATAAATGTTCTTGGAACAGAAATATGATTTGCAACAAGTTCTTGATACATATTTGCCTTATTCTCACACATTAAAAGGGCACGTGGACTATTAATGACTCTCATGCCAAGCATTTCCAAATTTTTTGCAAGGTATGCATCTTGGTCAAAGAACAAGCAACAGTCATAATTAAGATTTCCATAAAAGGTTTTAACTGCATTTGTGTTTAGGTATGTGTAAAGCTCCGTATTACTCTTTAGTGTCACATCATAATTATAATGCCTTGCAAGGTCAAGCAAGTGTGTGTTTTTTGATTTGAATTCATCACTAGGAATTGATTCATTATAAACAACAAGTAGATTTTTCATATTAATCCCCCAATTGCCATAAGTTTATCATATTTTATTTTTTTTGTAAACAACGGTTAATTATTTTTAACACAACGCCATAATATTTTCCATCACAAATAATTGTTACATTGTTATCAATTGCGCAAAATTTACAAAAAAATGCATAATTTTTCACCATTTTTGCTATTTTTTTTGCTAATTTTAGATTATTTTTACTAATTTTTATATTAGAAAACAGTTTTATTACATAAACGTAGTCCACTTTATTCCCACAACACTCACGCAAACAGTTTGGCGATTTAACGCAATTATTTACAATAACATAGTAACAATTTTTGGTAGTATATATATTTTTAATGTCACCCCAATGACCAATGCGTGTAAGTAGTTCATTGGTTACATTCTTTGTTATTAAACAAACAGTCTTCATTGTACAAATATACAAATCATCTGAAACAACACCATTATCCAAAACCACCGTTCCTAATTTCATATAATTACTGGTGTCTTTTATTAAAAGAATTGTTTGCGTGTTTTTCAAAATTAGTAGTGCATCTTTATGTATAACCTCATTCCCCGCCTCTGCCATTTGGATTGTGGTTTTGTAACTAAGTATTGGTAAGTTTTTTGCGCCAACAAACACATTTGGGTTTTTATCATAAACCCCACAAACATCTGTATAGTTTTCATAAATTTCTGCGTTCAGACCCTTTGCCATTACCGCCCCAGTTATATCAGAACCACCCCTATCAAACACACAAACCTCTTTGTTCGCAAATGCCCCATAGAATCCACCAATAACATACAACTTTTCCTTGTCCAATGTTTTTAGCATTTTTATTGTTCTATTAATATTTAATTTACCGTTTTTATTAAAATAAATATAATCGGTTGCATCTAAAAATTGCCCACCAAGATATTTTGAATATAAAAGTGCGGAATAATATTCCCCTCTAGATACAACATATGCCCTTGTAACTCTTTTTTCCAGCAAATCCCGAATTAATTGTTGCTTTTGCACATTCCAATTAATCTTTACTCCCAAATATTCTGACATTTTTTCATATCTTGTAAAAACGTCATTAATGCAGTCCGAGTAATCTTCTCCATTTGAATAATTACCATATAACTCAAATAATTTGTCTGTTACTTTATAACGGTAATCATCGCTTTTGCCTAATGCCGAAACAACAATTATTTTTCGGTTGGGATTAGAATTTATAATCTTTTTAATTAATAATGCACTTTCCGGCCCTGCAACACTGGTTCCGCCAAACTTACACACAATCATTCTCTTTGCCCCAAATTAAGTCAATCTCTTTTTTTAGTTTTTCAAAGTTATCGTTTTGAATAGTTGTGAGCGGTAACCTTAATTCGTTTTTACAAAGCCCTAGATAACTAAGCCCTGCCTTAATTGGAATTGGATTGACCTCAGCAAAAAGCGAGTGAATAAGTGGCAATAGTCTTAATTGAATACTGTTTGACTTTTCATACTGTTTTTTGATATTTAACTCATACATCTTTTTGCACAGTTTAGGAACAATGTTCGAAAGCACAGAAATCGTTCCCGCCCCGCCCATTTGTATAATCACATTGTTCAAAACATCGTCACCAGAAAAAACTGAAAAATTGTTACTTGTTAGCCTGAATATTTCCATTATTTGTGGAATATTCCCGCTTGCTTCTTTTATTCCATATATATTTTTCTCGTGAGATAAAACCTCAACGGTTTCCGGCAAAATATTAACTCCTGTTCTTGAGGGAACATTATATATAATTATTGGGAGAGTGCCAGAACCTGAAATTGCCCTATAGTGCTCAATTAACCCGTTTTGTGTGCATTTGTTATAATACGGTGTAACAATCAATGCACCATCCGCACCAAGATCTTCCGCATCGTTATATTTAACAATTGCCTCTTGTGTGTTGTTTGCACCGCACCCAACAATAACCTTTGCCTTACCCTTACACATTCCCAGCGTAAGCTTGGTTATTATCATCCTCTCGTGTGCAGATATGGTTGATGCTTCGCCCGTTGTTCCTAAAACTATAACCGCATCTACCCCTGCATCTAACTGTTTTTTTAAGAGTAATTCAAACGCATGACAATCAATTCTGCAATTACTAAATGGAGTTATAAGTGCAGTTCCAACACCACTATATATAAATTTTTTCATATATTAATATAATGCTAAACAATAAAAATATGTGCCATAGGTTGCTTAAATAATCTGTTTATTATATAATGTTAATATGAAAAAAACGGAAAGAGAAAGTTGGATAAAAATAATTGAACAATATGATGAGGATTTTAAGTTGAGCGACTACACACTAGAAGAACTTGACGAACTTATCAATTGCTTCAAAACATCTAAACAACAATTCAAAGATAACTATTTTGCATTCTACGACGATGTCAAATCTCACACATTAAAAAAACAAGATTGGTAAAAGGAGTTTATGTATATGATTAATAATGGTGTAATTGGTGCTGTTTCTGGGGATATTGCTGGCTCATACTATGAATTTATTGGCCAAAAAATGAAGGACTTTCCTCTTTTTAACAGGTATGACAGGTTCACAGATGATTCAATTTTAACTTTAATAATTACAAAAACGCTTTTAGATTGTGATGGAAATTATTCTAATTTAAAAGACCAATTAATTGATAACATAAAAAACATTGGCAAGGAGTATCTTCGAACTGCTGGATATGGCAGTATGTTTTATAGATGGTTAATAACAGATAGTAGAGAACCCTATAACTCTTTTGGTAATGGTAGCGCCATGAGAATTTCTGCAGTTCCATATTTCGCAAAAAACTTAAATGAGGTTAAGGCTCTTTCTAGGGTTGTTACCGAAATCACCCACAACCACCCAGAAGGCTTAAAGGGTGCAGAGGCAACGGCTGTTGTTGAATGGCTTGCATTAAACGGCACAACAAAAGACGAAATAAAAAAGTATGTTGAAGAAAACTACTACCCAATGAACTACACCGAAGACGACCTATTTGAAAATTATAAATATGAGGGCTCTTGTCAGGAAACCGTTCCTCAATGCATATTTGCTTTTTTAATATCAAACTCATATGAAGATGCAATAAAAAAAGTTATCGGTTGGGGTGGCGACACCGACACCATGGGAGCAATTACTGGGGCAATGGCAGGAGCATTTTATGGTGTGCCAACAAACATTCAAACAACCGCAAAAAATTATTTGGATGAAAGACTGAAAAAAATAATCGATGATTTTGAGGAATACTTAAATCGCCAGAAATAACTTCTCTAATCACCGCCATTTAAATTATAAAAAGAACATAAAAATACCATTTAAGCCAATAAATTATACGAAATAGTATTGACATAAATAAAATAATGCTCTATAATATACCCGTCAATAAATATCGCGGGGTAGAGCAGCTCGGAAGCTCGTCGGGCTCATAACCCGAAGGTCGCAGGTTCAAATCCAGCCCCCGCAACCAGTAAAAAATGAAGTCACCCGACTTCATTTTTTTTTGTTTAATTCGTTGAGTCTATTTATCAGACCAGAACTAGATTCAATTTTTTTCCCTAACCCAGTTATTATTTTTATATTATTCTTTGTGCATACATCTATTTCTTTTTGGGGTAGATTACCAACATGTCGATCCCCACCTTTGGCAAAAATGTCTGGTTGTACAGCATTTATTGTTTCTGCAACGGTATCATCATGGTCAATAACAGATATTACTTCATCAACAAATCTTAAGGATTTTAATATTTCTATCCGATCTTTTTGATCCATAAAAAAATATCCTTTCTTTCTTATTGTGCTTTCATTTGTATTAACAGCAACAATTAAATAATCCCCTAATTCTCTCGCCATTTTAAGATACTCAATATGTCCAACATGAATTGGATCAAAATATCCACTTGCCAAAACCCTAATCATAATAAAACTCCCTTTCTTATATTATCTAATTGGAAAAACTTAATATAATTTAACTATGAGTATAAAAAACAAATCCCTATTTATATATTGACTTCCCACAATTACTATATTATAATAACAACAATTGGAGGAATCATGATAATTTCAATTGATGGATATGACGGAACAGGTAAAACATCTCTTGCTAAAAGTTTATGCGAAAAATACGGTTTCATATTCGTTGAAAAGCCCATAATATTAATGTTTAAACATAAGTATAACTGTTCTTATGAAGATGCAATGAAATATGTTTTTAAGGCTGAACAGGAAATATATGCTTCAAAATCAATTGAAAAAATTACTAGGTTTTATAATGATGCTATTCTTTGGCTAAAAAAATATCAAAAAAATAAAAACATTATTCTAGACAGGGGTCTACTTACATCGTATGCCGTTACCGGTTCAGCGGATACCGAAGCAATATATGATGAATATGTAAAGAATGGCGCATTTTTTGATGCCAGTATTTACTTAACTGCAACGGATATTGAAAGATATAATAGAATATATGAAAGAAATCCCGAAGATCCAGATCTAAAACATCCAATTGAGTGGCATAAGAATAATCTTGAAGAATATGCCAAAAGCAGAAACCTAAACTATTATAAAATTGACACTAGCAACAAAACAAAAGCTGAAGTGTTCGCCGATGCTGTAAGTATCTTTGATAAATATATATTAAAAAATAAACAAATAATTTATAGCGATATAGATGGAAAAACGTTGTGATCTTCTTTATATATATCAACCATCAAAAAAAGTCCTCAATGCCATTTTCGCAGATTCAATATTTCCTCTATAATATACAGAAGGGATCGTCTTGGTAAACTTAACCAACCATATGATCCTTTTTTTTGCCAATTCTTCAGTATCAAGAGATGGTGGCGAATACCTAGAATTAAAAAACAATCTAGATGTTCCCCGTATTTTTCTACAAGACTCTTCATAAATGTGCCAAAAAAACTTTGTCGAATCCCAAACATCTAAAATATACTCACTTTCAGATACAATCCCATAAATAAATAATCTAATTAAAAAATTATCATCTTTAGACAAGTTTTTTGGTTGATAATACTTTTCATAGCCATGCTCTCTTTTCCAAAAATCATTAGAAAGATATTGATATTTTATTCTTCCTACAACCATACTTTTCTTCAAATCTATTAGAATTTTTTCATCTGAATAAAACTCATTCCCATTTTGAGAGAAACCGATTGCTAATGAAGTTTTACCCATTCCTGTGGCTGGTCCCCAACAAATTACAGCCTTGTTATTAACAATAGCTCCGGAACCATGTATGCATATTATGCCCATTTCCTGCCTTGCTCTTTCAAGAACATATTCAATTAAAGATATTATATCTTTTGAATTGAATGTTTTATAATAAAAATCAATAACAGGGAACCTAAAATCTATTTTGTTCTTGTTTGTTTTTGATATATTAATAATCGCATTTATTTTCCGATAATGGTGGTCAAAAATAATCTCGACAGAAGGTATATATGCATATAAAAAATCATCTTTAAATATTTTTTTTATCTCATTATTATCTGCTGTAATTTTAACTATTGCTCGTGAAGATTTTATATAAAAACTATTCATTAACATCCTCTGAATAATACTTAATTAACTCCTGCGCTTTTTTCTTCCAGGTGTAATGTAATTTTACTTCATTATATGCATTTCTTTGAATCTGATTGTATAGTCGTTTGTCTGTATATAATCGATATATTTTTTCAGCCAAGTCGGCAGAATCTTTAGGCTCAACAAGTATGGCATTTTTATTATCCTGTGCAAATTCCTCCATGCTTGTCCCCCTTGTAGTGATTGCTGGAGTCTTACAAGCCGCAGCTTCAAGAAGCGTAGACATTATCCCCTCTTTTTCATAAGAAGGCAACACGGCAATTTTTGCACTCTGATATGAACTAATTAAAAACTCATTAGAAACCAATCCATAAAAAATAACCTGGCTTTCCAAATTTAATTTTTTGGCCAAACTTTTAAGTTCGTCGATTATTGGTCCAGTACCTATTACTTTTAAATTAAGGGCTAAACTATATTTTTGTTTTAATATATTCAAAGCCTCTATAATATAATCCACTCCCTTAATTGGTATTAATCTACCAACGAATAAAAGGTCATTCCCTTTAACATTTTCAGCAGGAAAGAAAAACTTATCATCTATAGCGTTTGTGCTAACCCTCATATTTGTATCTATACCTAATAATCGCCATTTGTTTGCCACATTCTTTGAAACCGCTAAAATATTTTTTTCTTTTTTTAACACCAACTTGCATATATAATTCAACTCCGACGGGCTACCGTGTAAGTGTAAAATATGCTTTTGGCAAAAAGGAACTGCCAATGTGTCAATAACACAATGACATGTTACAATATCATATTGATGTTTCAACAAAAAAGAATATGCTTCGCGAGCAATGTAAAGAGACTCTAAATCCCATCTTTCCCAATCAACACCAGCAGGAGTATCGTAAATGAATTTATAATTATTGTCCAGAACAATATATTCAATTTTTACTGTTGGATTATTCTCAATAAATTTTAAAAAATAATCGGAAAATTTAATATATTTTGCTTTTGTTGTTAATACTGTGACATCATGGCCCAATTCCGCAAAAAACTTTGCAGTTTGTAATGGATACACTTCTCCACCACCAGTATAATAAGAAACCCGTGGCTGATAAATTAATATTTTCATACTATTTAATGTTCCATACTTTTTTTGAAGTACATATTTGTTCGCTAAATGTTTTACCATTAGCCCACTTTATATATTCTGCTAAATGCTCCAAATCAACAAACGCCCTCTCGTCAGTTTCCCATTCTTTTTTAAACTCTAAAACCTTGTCTGCCTTTGCGGTATACCTTAATTGATAGTATGTTTCACCATTCTCAACAACCTCGACCGCCCCAATAAATTTAACATCTTTTATAGTAACACATGCCTCTTCCATTATTTCTCGTTCAAGAGTGAACAGTGGAGTTTCTCCAGCTTCCGGATGCCCCCCAGGTATTGTCCAAGATTTTCCGTTTTTAACAACTAACAACTGATTGTTATCGTTATAAACATATCCACTTACTTGGGTGTATCTTTGTTTTTCTAAAACAAAGTTTTCATCCCATCTAATTTTACAATTTTCTGATAATTCTTCATATTCTTTCATTTTTTTCTCCTTTTAATATATAATCTAAAACATCATTTAAGCCGTTACTTTTAGACATAAAAACATTATCACAGAGATCATTAAAATTTTTATTTTTACCAACACTAACAATTCGCAAATTCTTTTTGCATGGAGGTACCCAATTCTCAAAATCCGTTACAAAAATAATCTCCCCATCATCAAATAAAGATTGCATTCGTAAAAACTTGTTCATTGTGTTTGGAAAAATATTAATTCTGTTTTTATGTTTCAAATCCCTTTCAATATTATAATAATTTAATATTTCATCATCCCTTAAACTTAGGCACAAATCATTAATTTTGTTTATATAATTATTGTTAAGAGTAACGGTTTGTGTTGCGATTCGGTGTCTACTAAAATAAAAAGTGTTTTTCTCCACTGATCGCTTCTTTATTATTGTAGCATAGTTATTGTTTGTATCAAACAAAAAATCAAAAATTTTCAATTTAATATGCTTTTTTATTTCAGAAGTAAACGTGTTGCTTTTACATATAAGCTTATGACCCCAAAACCGGCGCTTATAAACACAACAACCCCCTTCTGTTATAATTATTTCATCTGCATTGTATCTTTTTGCAATCCTAATTGTGGCTCTATTAAAACTCCTATTTGTGCAAATCCCAAATTTAACCCCCATATTTTTTAATACTTTAATCTTATTATGTATTTCGTTAAAATTAATTGGATATTTATCCTCATAAATAATAGTCTCATCAATATCAAATAAAACCCATCTTCCCATTACTCTTCCCACTTTTCATCTAACATTTCGTTATATAAATAATAGTTCTTTTTTGCCTCAATTATTTTTTGTTCCATATTACCACTTCTTGGCGGATGATTTATATGATATACACACGATGATAATAATGGAATTACGAAGCACCCATTAGCTATTATTGAAGATGCAAAATATGTATCTTCCATTCCCCAACCTTTAAACCTGGTTGAAAAAACGGGTTGTTTTTTTATAAATTGCCTTGACACGGCCATATTGTGCCCGGCAACAACGGCGGGTAAATCATATATCCCAATTTTTGAACCAAAACCCAGCTGTTTAAAATAATTTGTATCATCAAGGATCATTACATTTTCATCTCCATATGCACTATCCCACCCTATGTGATAATCTTTTCTCTTCGTAATTATTCTACTGTCATCAAAATTATTGCATCTTTCTATACCATTTAATAGATTTTTAGTATTAAGAATAGGATCGTCTTTATCTATGTTTTTCCTCATAGCAACAAATAACCCGTTAGGAATAACTTGCAATCTAGTATTAATGTCAATTAGGTAATCTTTGCTCAGTACTATATCCGAATCCAAAAATAGAATAATATCATATTTAGCTAATGAAAATCCGACATTTCTGGCATTTGATAATCCTTGATTGGCGGAGAATGAAACATAATCAATATGAAAATCCAAACTATCCTTAATCTTCATAATTTGCGACTCAACATCTAGTTTTGATCCATCATTAACCAATATCACTTGTATTTTAGTTTTTTCTTCCATTGACAAATGTTGCCCTTGTATTGAAAGCAATGTCGATGTAACATCTTGGTTAAAAATTGGAATAATAATACTCATTGGCTTAAATAATGTGTTTACATTCCTTTTGGATTCTAAACTTAAAAGATCGTTTTGGGTCACCAATTTAAAATATTTTTCTAAAAAGGAATAATCATTTGATAAGTTAGATAATCTTATCCTAACAGACGGGCTCGCCGAACGAATATCTAATCCTGTTTTTATTGCATAATCCTTAATCTTGCCATTCAGATTCCCCAACGTATCAAATATTTTTTCTGCACTATCGTATATTTTCGCTTTATGTTCGTTAATATTTTCATAATATTGAAAGTTAAATCTTTCTTTAATCCTATTTACAACATCCATATCCTCTGTTGCTATAAGATTCCCGTGATATGTGTCAAACAAAATACTACAACTACAAAATTGCAGTAATTCAATTTTATTAATAAAAAACGACTCACAGATACGAGAAATAAATCTTAAAAACGACTTTAGATTTTTATTTTTTATACTAATAAATTTTGTTTGCTCTGATTCTTGAAAAAAAATACAATTATCCACAAATTGAATTTGAAAACTATTATTTGAATTATCTGCAGGATACATGTTCATTCTTTGATGAATACTTGGTAATCCAGACGTTTCTATTAAATAATTAATAACGTCCTGTAAAGAATCGTTACCATCAATTATAAAATATTGCATATTTTAATTCCTTTTTAATTCTAAAAATAAGGAGCCGAAAGTATAATCATTCTTAAATTTAACTTTAAAAAAATCACACCTCCTGAAATTTCCTTTTTTTATTGACCTAATCTTATATCTAATAAAAAATTTATAATGGAAAAAGCCATGCACTAGATAATTCTTGTTATTATCAATAAAGGTTTGATTCCCATATGGTTTTAAGTACTCAGAACAAGCCAGTTCACTCAAAACATCGTCAGGATTGTTGATTTTAACGAATTTCGAAGGGTTACGATAATCAAAAGTAAGAGCTATTTTTCCATCTGGTTTTAATAATTTATGTAAATTTTTTACTATTCTTTTCCTTTTTTCTGACTCAATATGCTCAAAAACACATATAGACGTAATATAATCAAATTTTATATCACTATTGTTAACAAATTCCTCTGCATCACTATGTATTGCCAAATAATTTAAGTTAAGTGCCCGAGCAATCCTATTAGCTTCATCAACAATTTCTTTATTTATATCTATTGCAATTACCTTTACCCCTTTTGATTCAAGAAAAAATGAAAACAACGAACAAGCACCGCCAATATCTAAAACAACATCTCCTTTTTTGAAATTAAGAGTGTTAATAACGGTGTATATTTCCCAAACCAAAAACGATGGGAACTTTCTATCATATTTTTTGGGAAGAATAGGTTTATAATGATACCCCCGATTTAGCTTTTCTAATTTATCGTAAAACCTGTTCTTCTTGAAATTCCCGTACCATGAACTTATATTGAACCCTTCAGAAGAAAACTTATCATCAAGTTTAATAATATCACCAATAAGCGCGTTTAGTTTTTCTTGATCAAATTCGTTTAGATCCATCGACTTATTTACTATAAAATCCATTATATCACACTCCCCAATTACCTACTTATTTTATAAAAAATGTATCCAATAAATACTTAAGCTATGGTTTAACCGCATTATCTTCCCAGTACATACTTTTAAGATGTGGGAATCCGTCATTTATTTTTGATGACACTGCCCAGGCAGAACCCAAGTCTTTCTTTTTTAAATCTGAATCAGTCACAATTGTTGAATAACCCTTTTTTGATAATGAACAATTAAAAATATCAACCGTTTTGGACACTGCAGAACCCGTGTAACTACTCTTATAGTCATATGTGGTCCAAATTTTAACACCAGTATACGAATATTTTATATGGACTTTATAATTACTATAATAATTCCATGTGAATCCATATCCTCTTACGGAATATGTTCCTGTTACCCTTGCAACAATCCCGTTAGTATTCCCGTCCTTTACATCTTCAAATTCCGAAGTGGTGCTTTTAGTAAAACCAAATGTTCCGTCTTTAGTCCCATAGCCAAACGGATCTCCAATGGATGAATACCCACTAACTCCTGGACCATAGTATGAAGACGTGAGGTTAACTGAACAATACCTTGCGGAACCGTCATATTTTTTTGTTCCAAAACAATTTGTTCCGGATGTAATATATTGTATATCATCATAATATATTTCATTTGGGACAGAAATCGTTCCTTTTATATAGTCCTTATGATTCAGTGTGGCAGATGCGGTGGCATTACCTCCGCCGACCGTCGTATAAGTTTTTTCGCTAAGGTAATAGTCAAGTGTATATTTATATTGTAAACCACCACCATAAATGGATCCGGTGTTATAGCATCTAGAAATAGAACTAGCTCCACCGCCACATATTCCACCAGCGTATGCTGGTATTGTTGTCTTTTTTAATGTGTAATTCGTTCCTGATGCCCCATCAGACTCTACTGATAATGCATAAGCATCAACACTGGCAGCGTTAAAACAATCGGTTATTGCTCCAGAAGTATATCCACAAATTCCCCCTCCATATGAAGTTGCTGATGTTGACGAGCTTCCAGAATAAACCTTTCCCTTATTATAGCATTTTGTTATACTTCCACCATATTTCCCAACAATACCGCCAGCATATGGGTTTATTGCATAGTTCTGTACGGTAGCCAAGTTGCAACAAGAGGATATTGTGCCAGTGGCGGTATTTGCCCAACCAATAAGTCCGCCAAGCCCCATCTGTCCAGTGCCCGTGCCACTAGATGGATATCTTACAGTTACTCCATAGTTTCTACAGTTCTCTATGGTGATGCTTCCCGTTGCACTACCAACAAGTGCACCAGAATCATATGTGTTACTAATTGTTCCGCTTTTTAGGTACACGTTTTTTATTGTTGCTCCGTTAATATAGCCAAAAAAACCTAAGGTTGTGCTCGCTGTTCCAGTAATGTTAAGAGAATCTATACTATGCCCATCACCATCAAAATTACCCTGGAATTTATATGAACTATTCCCTATCGGTGTGTGATTACCCGACAAGGTTATATTCTCTGTTAGTTTATAATATTTTCCGCTTGTGCTACCACCGGAATTAACATACCCCGCAAGGCTGTTTAATTGTGTTTGGTTTGCAATTAAATATGGGCTAGCACTTGTCCCTGAGCCTCCAGCTGGCGTAAATGTGCTAACAGCCCTTGTTCCAACACCAACAAAAAACTGACAGGTGCTTAATAAAATAAAAATGAAGATGCTGACAAGCGTCAATATATGTATGCTGTTTTTTTTGTTTAGACTATACATAACGCACCCCCTTTTATAATTTGCAGAAACCACTAATTATATTGTTATTATAACTGTATTTTTTAATAATAACAACTGTTTTTTGAATTTTATATATTTTTGAAATATATAAAAATATTTGCTCTTAATGTTCTTGTATGCAAAAAAAACGACTAATTAAAGTCGTTTTTATACTATTCTAATAACATAAAATATTGGATTATACGGATGCCTACCCTATATATTCAATCTTGTGTGGTGCATGAACCCATGCTCCTAAAAGACGGCCTCCATCACTCTCTTCCTGTTTTTCTTGTCTTTTCTGTTTTTTTAAATCAATAAGTTCTAACAAATACTTTGCTTCTTTTTTATATCTTCCAAAGTCAACAAATGAGAAAACATCAAAATAATTTCCATTTGCAAGTCTTAATGATATTTTGTTTTCTGATAAGTATTTTGAAAAATCTTTTATATATTGCTTATATTCAGCGCTCTTTGGACTATTTTTAATAAAATTAATAAATGTTTCTGGAGAATTTCCAATTATAATATTATTTATTTCTTGATTCATTTTTAGTTGTTTTACCTGTAATTCCCCGTCTGCCTTATTGCATTTTAACATCATTTCATTTAGTTTTTGTTTGCCCTGTTCGCTTAAACTATTATAAAAATCTATAGCAGCTTTCAGATCTGCCAAATAATTACAATTCTCATCATCTGTAAGTTGAGCTTTATTCCACCTAATAAACGGTTGGGCGTCGCGAATGCATTGATCCAATTCTCGTATTCTTTCCTTGGCAGATTTTTTTACGAATACACCTAATGTTCTTTGTTTTTTAAGTTTAGCCTGTTCTTCTTTTATTTTTTCAATCTGGGTTTCACTTTCTTCAATTTTTTTTCTTATTTCTTCATTTTGTTTGTCAACCTCTGCCAGGTGTGCCAAGGTTGTGTTAATGTTTTCAAATCCATACCCTGGGCCAAATCCAGCGTCAATTCTTACATAGCATTTGTATTTTCGGTCAACGTCATCATACTTGCTTGCCCAAAAGTCGTTTTTATTTCTTTTGCAAATTGCCTCGGCATTGTGAAGACTGCTAGCTGCATCGTACGTTTCATAAAAATCAAAATTGTTGCCTGCGTTAACTAAATCTCTATATATCATTTGTGCATCCAACTTTAAGTTTTGACGAACACCCTCAATGTCATAAGCTTTTGTTTTTAACTCTTTCAAATATTTAACCAGATATTTTTTATAATCATCAAACAATACTTTTATGTTTCTTGTTTGCTCAAGGTTATAATCTATTTTATTAATCTTAATCGCCCTGGCTCTTTGTGCATATTCAACATAAATATTTTTATTCATTATTTTCTCCTATTTGTCCACACTATTATATCATCAATATAATTTTTATGTCAATATACAATTTTCTCCCACAACATTAAAAAGCCCCATGTTTTCATGAGGCTTTAAACACTTAATTACTAGCTGTGTTGTATATATATTCCATCAGACCACCCGGCTTTATTTTTTACACTACTTGCACTATTGATTCTCACGGTTAATTTTGTCCCATTTGTAATCGTCGTGGCGTTTTGGAAGCCATAAATGGTTGGGCTTCCCCATAATCTAAATCCATAACCATAATTATTATCTGTGTTGCCAGATGCATCGAATACTGTGTCGTTCGCACTTATGGTAATTCCGCTATATGATGGGTTGTATGGTGCACTACAACCATACACCGTTAAATTAGACATCGTTATATTATACACACCTGCGCTCATCGGATTGCTAATAATTAAAGAATAATTGTTTGCACCAGCCGTGCCCAGTGCGGAGCGAGAACCACTGCTTGTTAAAATTAATGTAAACACTTGTTCGGAGTCTTCTGCTTGAAAACTTACATTTGTCTGTCCTGCAAAATTGTATCCATTGTAATCAATCGTTAGAGTGTTATAGTGAGCGTAATTAAATATTTTATTTGGGTCATTTGCATTGCCAAAACTAGCATAATCATATCTCATTCTAATATATTGAAGTGATGTGTCGGTGATATTATTTACAAATGTTATTTTGTCGGCAACCGCGCCATATTTTCCGTACCTATCCGCACTATTTACAGACACCCAAATTTCACTAGTACTGGTGCATGTAACCCTGTAATTGTTTGAACCCGAATTTACAAAATCGTATGTGCCCATATCTATTACTATCGGATAATTACCAAGAGAAACATTTTCTGAAAGTGTGATGTTTTGTGTAAGTATTAGTTTAGAATAATTTCCGCTATTTATCATAGACTGATTTAATCCAATAATTGTTTGTTCAATCTGCTCTATAGCAAATGTAAGCGTGGTTGAACCAACATATAATGTGTTGTATTCATCAATCACACCTAAACTAACACTCGCCAAATCTGCATGACTTGCATTTAAGTTGTTGGTATATTGTGGTGTGCTAAATACCGTTATGTCAATAAGCGCACCATTTAAGTAAACTGCCGGCGTTTTCATGTTTCCATCGTATGGTGTTGATGAGTACTGTAAAGTAAGCACCCCATCATCGCGTAGTTTGTTTAAACTGGTTCGTGTATATATATCAACGCCCGTATTGGTGCCAATAGTATCGGTAGTATCATGGAAACCCCAAAAGAGAGTTGCTGATGTATATTCCACACTATTAAAGTTGTATATTTTTGTATTTTGAGTATTGTTTACTTTTTTTATGCCATTATCTGTATAGTTTATTAGACGTGTATAAACAGGCTCCAGCATTATTTTGCCTACATCCACTATTTCACCACTATTGGAAATTAATGTTTTTGTATCTGATGACCCATAAGGTGATAGGCACAATATTGATGAACCAGTTCCCTCTATTTTGCCGTTATTTTCAATATAGGC
Source organism: Clostridiales bacterium (assembly GCA_918262735.1). Lineage (GTDB taxonomy): Bacteria > Bacillota > Clostridia > Christensenellales > UBA1242 > HGM11367. Next base: position 88,569 of record CAKJYJ010000002.1, on the reverse strand, counting down.
ATTGGCACCAGAGCTTCTATTTTGATAAGTTAATATGTGGCTACCAAGATATAATGTGCAATGTGGTTGAATAATAAGCTTAGTGTTACTGTACATTGTTAATGTGATGTTTTGTGAGAGTGTCATGGCATAATAATTGCCTTGGTACAATGTTCCCGTGCCATCGGTAAGCATACTAATAAGAACACTACTGCTATTTATAGTTTTTTGTACACGTTCAACGGTATACTCTAAAACCAATCTTGTTACTCTGTCTTCTGGCTTTGTTACAAACTCAATATTATTATCAGCAGATTTGAATTTTACTTGCAAACTGCCCGCGCTTGCTAGTAACCCGTCGCCCGCATATGGTAAATCTGCGTTAGTGTAGGTAATGGCGAGTGAGTAATCTGTTCTGCGAGAGCCTGTGAATGAGTCATTGTTATATAAATACATAATTTCTGTCGTATTTCCATTTATTTTTGGATACAATGTAAATGAACTCTCTGTGCCAGATGTTACACTTGTGACAATAATGTTTGGTATGTTATTGTCACCAGAATAGAAAAATTCATTTTCGTCCAATGCTACATAAGCATATTTATCTGTGTTGTCAGAGTATTCATTGTGGTCTGTTGTTAAATACTTACGATACACAACACCATTAACACCTGTTAAAATATTGTCAGAATAACCATATATAGTGCCGTTGTTGGTGAATGTTCCCGTGTTGGTAAAAGTTGAATACTCTGTATACAAATATGATGTGCCAGAGTGTGTAATTGTGCCAGAATTATTAATATTTAATTTGTGTGCAGTAAAATTTCCATTAATTGCTAAAGTGCCTGCGTTAACAATACTCATACTGCCGTTATCATTATATGAATTGTAAGTGAGCCCTGCCGTTGTGGTCGTGCCATTGTTCGTAAAATTACCTTTTAATATAAACGAATTAGACATAATGAGTGTTGCGTCTTGACCATTTGTGAATGTTGTGCCCAATGCACAATCAAGCAATGGCGTTTGAATATCTCCATTGTTGGTAATAACATTTCTATTTTCTAATCTTGTTGTAAGGGTTATTGCCCCATTGTTAATAAGTGTGCCATTCACATATATAGTTCCAACATTTAATTGTTCATCATCAGCAAGTGTAAACGTATTGCCGGCGGTAATGGTAATTTGAGAATTAGTTGCACCATTAAACCTGTCATATCGCCCAGATGCCTGCGCGCTGATTAACTCCGAATATGACGATATTTGTGCAATCCCCTTAACTATCTCATATGTAAATTCCCTTGTGCCACAAAACTTTTGGCTTTTATAATTGTCGTAGTCTGCTTGCAGTGTTAGAACTGCGTTTGATGTTGGCATTGTGTAATTACCAAAATCATATTGCCCATCCTCAAAAACAACACCATTTACGTAAATGGTTGTTGTAAATTTACTAGTGTTGTATATATACTCCACCTTACCATCTGTCATATTTTCTAATGTTATTGTGGCATTGGCAAGGTCTTCACGAACATAATCTCGTCCACTTTCATTATTTGTTAAATTACTAATTCTAACACCATCTGAATATACCGTGCCCTCATTAGACACCGTGCCAGAGCCATTATATGTGCCTGCATAAAACACGCCATTCCGTGCTATCTCTAAGTTTGCATTGTTGATAATTGTGCCATTATTGATAATCTGGCATCCACTTCGAACGAATGTGGAACCGTTGATGGTGATTGTACCATTATTAATTAATTTGGCACCATCTGAAATAATTAGAATTGGGCTTTCAGAAATGGTTAAACTGTCATCTCTTTCAATGGTTAATGATGTATTAAGAGTGACTCCACGATAATTGGTGTTGTTTATTTTATCTTTTAAGTCTTGTAATGTGGATACTGTTGTTGTAGATGCCGCAATATTAAATGAAAATTCGCAGGTACCCTTAAATGTGGGGTTGCTGTCTTTACATGTTATAATTAACACAGCAGTACCAACATTAATATTATTCCTGTATTCAAATGTAAAAAAAACATTTGCAACTTTGTTCCCATTACATTGAATTGTTAACCTATCTAAGTCAAGGGTTTGCTCTTGCCCTGTGTAATAACAAGTTCCTCCTGAATATTGAATTCTATTTCTCGTAAGTTGAATTCTAGGGTCAACCGGCTCTGGCGTGCCTCCACCAGCGTCACAAGCCACAAAAATTATATTAAGTGGCATAATTAAAAAGAATAATATCAACAAAAAAAGTAATTTTCTTTTCATCATTTCTCCTTTGATTCAAACCTAAATGGTGTGTTTGAATTTATCAAACATTATTATCCTTTATGAATATTAAATACAGTCATTATTATAACATAAAAACAGATTATTAACAACAAATATCGAGAGTTTCAAACATGGTAAATTTATTCATTTGTCTATCGCTTTTGTATTATTTTTTGAAGCTTGTAAGATGGCTAACTATTTTTTTGTTTTTTTGCCAACATTTGTTGTTTTAATATTTCAGAACGAGTGAGTTTGTATTTGCTAAAAATAATCACCGATAGTCCAATGGATACTGCACATCCCAGTATCACAATAACACCAAGTGCATTTTGAACCTTAAGTGCCTGCACGGGTTCTTTAGGATTAAACTTAATTAAATCAAGAAGAACACCAATAATTAAAAGGGCAATTGAATTTGCAATGTTATATGCGAATGTCATATATCCGCTATATGTTGCCGTTTTGTTTTGTTTACTCTTTAGCCCCTCTAATGTCACAACGTCTGCGTACATTGAAATTGGCAGGCTATACAAAGCACCTGTGCCAAACCCGCAAAATAAAATGCTTGGGAGAATTAAATAGAAATTAAGACTAATAGGTATAAACAACCTAAAACTAAAAATTACTCCAACAAAAAAAATCCCAATAAGAATCATAAACAAAGCAACGTTTAGTGCCGGCTTTTTATCTATTCTCTTGCTTAAATAAATCCAAAATGGTTGACCTATAATTGCACCAACAAATAAAAAACTCATAAGAAGCGATATTTGAAAAGAAGAAAAGTGAAAAGAATATGTAAACAGATGCATTCCCACACTCATCAAAAAAGCAGCAGCAATAAGTGCTATTGAATATCCACATATAATGGGACTAAAATCCTTATGTTTTAGTGTTTTAAAAAAATTATAAAAGATTTTGAAAAATGCATTGTCTTCTTTTTTTCTTATTGTATTATCATTCATTTCTTCAACACGTTTAATTGTTCCAACAATACATATAGTTCCACACGCAATGCAAAGGGCACTGGTGATATACGATATATTTATATAACCAATTTGAGCAAGTTGTGCCGTTTGTGTTTGATGCGGCATAATAATCATCATTAAAATTGTTGGTAACACCATTCCAATAATAAAAAACACCGTTTTGTAACCTTGAATACTGCTCTGGTCATTATAGTCTGGGGCAATATCAATTCCAAGTGCAACATATGGCGTCGCAAAGAATGTGTTAAAGGTTTCTATTGCAATTAAACAAACTAAAAGCCAAACAAACTTAAATCCGGTTGAAAGCGAACCCGGTATGCTCCATAAAAGAATGTTAAAAACCGCCATTCCAAAGGTCGCAACAAGCATAAATCCAAGCCTTCTACCAAACAGCCGGCTTTGGTGTCTGTCTGAAATGTAACCAATTATTGGATCACTAAGACCATCCCAAAATGCAGAAACAGCTATTGCAATGCCAACAAGCGTTCCTGGCACACCAAGCACGCTTGTTCCAAAAAACATAATAAAATTAGACATGGTTTGCGATATTGTTCCATAGCCTAAATTTCCAATGCCATAACTAATCTTTGTTTTTGGTTGTATCTTTTTCAAAGTTAATCCTTTTATATAACATTTTACGCAAAAATGTTTTAATTTATTAGTAAGTCATAAATAATTTGTGATATAATTTGGATATGAAAATAAAAGATAATATTCATGCTGGTCACAGACAAAGATTAAGAGAAAAAATATTAAGAGATGGAATATATAATCAAAGCGAAATTAACTATTTAGAATACTTGCTTACCTTTGTTATTCCTCGAGCCGACACCAATCCTTTGGCCCACGCATTACTTGATGAGTTTATGACTTTAGATGGAGTTTTGAGCGCCACCGCAACAGAATTAAAACAAGTTGCCGGCATTGGCGATAAAACTGCCGACTTCTTAACCACCGTTGGAGCATCTGAATTTTTGCGCAAAAAATCTAAGATATCAAAAAATGTACGTCTGATAAATTTAGGAACAATAATTAATTTTATAACAAGTGTTATGCCACCATCTAGAAATGAGCAATTTATTGTTATTCATCTTGGCAAAAACTATTCTGTTAAAAATTACAAACTGTTTAAAGGTACAAGCCATTCATATATTGATATAGACACAAAAGAAATAACCGACTTTATTGTTTCTCATCAAACTGGTTTTATTATGTTTGCACACACCCACCCAGAACATAATGCAAAGCCTTCGGCATCTGATTACCAAATATTTGAAAAATTAACAACCATCTTGAATTCATTCTCTTGTGTGCTTGTTGATAATTTAATTCTAGGTGAAAACGATTTTTATTCGTATAAGTTCAATATTTTAAGGAAGTATTCTGAGATAGATATAGACTATGTTAAAAACCACACACTTAAAACACCAGAAGAAACGTGTGAAAATTTGCAGGACACACAACCCATAGAGAAAAATCAAGAATACATAGATTTTTAACAACCCATTTACATAACGATTAATTTATTATTATGAATTTAATTTATAATAATATTGTAATTAATTCATTATTATAAATTTTAGCCAAGCATGTCATGATTGTTATCTTCGGTATAAATATATCGTGGCGCGTCTTTTTTCTTTCTATCAATAATTTTAACGTTACCTCTATATTTAAATATCATAAAAATAAAATATAGCGTTGCAACACCAATGATAATATACAATAGCCTAGAGAATATGCTGGCTTGCGTGCCAAAAAAGCCAGCGATATAATCATACTGCAAAAAGCCAACGCTCGCCCAATTAAGCCCTCCAATTATTAATATTAAAATTGCAATTAAATTTAACATCGTTATTCCCTTTTTGTTTATTGTGTTTCATTTTACTAAATTTATGCTTTGTAACATTATTAAACAATGATGCATAAATTACTAACATATCAAATATAACTATTATAATTCTTGTTTTTTATTAAAAAGTGTTGACAAATTTTAATTAAAATGTTAATATGTGCGGGTTAAATAATAAAAGACAAGATTTCTGCGACATATCGCATATTTTTTTTATTTTAACTTATTTAAGGAGGCAATATGCAAACAATATATTTAACAGAGGAAGGAAAAAAACAATTAGAAGAAAAACTAAACTACTACAGAACCGTTAAACGCCCAGAAGTCACCAAAAAAATTGGCATTGCAAGAGAATTTGGCGACCTTTCCGAAAATGCAGAATACGATTCTGCAAAAGAAGAGCAAGGAAAAATTGAGGCAGAAATTGCCGAAATGGAAGCCAAGCTTAAAACCTGCGTTGTTATTGATAAAGATAATATCGACACTTCAAAAGTTTCAATTGGTTGCACTGTAACCGTTTATGATCAAGATTTTGATGAAGAGGTTGATTACACAATTATTGGAAGCACAGAAAGCGACCCAGCTAATGGCTTAATATCAAATGAAAGCCCAGTTGGCAGCGCCCTTCTTGGAAAGAAAAAAGGCGATGTTGTTTCTGTTAAAACACCAGTTGGCGAATGTAGTTTAAAAATTCTTAAAATAAAAGCATAAATCAAACACGGCATTGCCCGTGTTTTTTATTTCGTAAAACATCTTTGCAATATAGTTTTAACTTAAATAATTTTTATTGACACATTTATAGTTTATTGATAGAATAAATCTGTGAGGAGAAAAATATGTTAGAAACATCATATGTAATGATAAAGCCCGAGTTTGCAAATAAACCCGAGGTTATTCAGATGGTTAAACAAAGGTTGCAAGAACACCACATTTCAGTCGTTTTGGAGGGTTATATTAAATATACTCCACTCACAGCAAAAAAGCACTACCACGAACACGTTGGAAGAGATTACTACCCAAATCTAGAAAGATACATAACAAGCGACAAAGCATATGGAATGAAGGTTGTTGGCGAAAACGCAATTGAAACAATTAGAAAATTAGCTGGAGCAACCAAAAACCCTGCCGAAGGAACAATTAGGTACGATATTCCAAAACGTCTTGGAATTGAAAGACGTGTAACCGAAAATGTTATCCACTCATCAGACAGTGAAGCTGCAGCAAAATTAGAACTTGCAGTATTTGAGGAATTGTTAGTGAATTATCATTATTATAAATAATTAGTTTATTTTTTAATAAAAAACTCAAATTTTTACAATTTTTATATAAAAAGGGTGCAATTTTAACATTGCACCTTTTTTGTATGTGTTTGATTAGGTAATTATACTATTTGTTATTTTTTAATAATTCATCAATTGCGTTACCAGCAGTTTTTCCGGCACCCATTGCTGAAATAACCGTTGCCGCACCTGTAACAGCATCACCGCCCGCATAAACATAATCTTTTGATGTTTTGAATGTTTGTTCGTCAACAACAATACACCCATATTTGTTAACATCAAGCCCGCCCGTTGTGTTTTTAATAAGCGGATTTGGAGATGTTCCTATCGCCATTATAACAACATCAACATCAATATCAAATTCACTATTTGGAATTTCCACAGGTCGCCTTCTTCCGTTTTCGTCTGGCTCACCAAGTTCCATTTTTATGCAACGAATAGCCCTAACAAACCCATTTTTTGGGTCTTTTTTATCGTTTTCGTTTTTGTGACCCAAAACTTCAATTGGGTTAGTTAGTATTTTGAACTCAATACCCTCTTCAATTGCATGCTCAATTTCTTCTTTTCTTGCCGGCATTTCATCCATTGAACGTCTATATATAATATACACCTTATTTGCACCAAGCCTAAGGGCAGTTCTTGCAGCGTCCATAGCAACATTTCCACCACCAACAACGGCAACATTTCCACCCTTCATTATTGGTGTTTCAGAATTGTTTTCGTACGCTTGCATTAAATTACTTCTAGTTAAAAATTCATTTGCGGAATAAACACCATTTAGACCTTCACCATCAATTCCCATAAACCGTGGGAGCCCAGCACCCGTTCCAATAAACACAGCACCATAACCACCACCAAGTAATTCGTCAACAGTTATTGTTCTTCCAATAACAACATTGGTTTCAAACTTAACCCCCATATTTTTAAGGTTACTAATTTCTAAATCTAATATTTTTTTAGGAAGCCTAAACTCTGGAATTCCATAAGCCAAAACACCTCCCAATTTATGCAAGGCTTCAAACACAGTTACTTCATAACCCTTTTGTGCCAGTTCACCAGCACAAGCAAGCCCAGATGGTCCAGAGCCGACAATGGCAACCTTAATCCCATTTTTCTGAATATCATTAACCACTTGATTAGTCTTTTTATTATGATAATCTGCAACAAAACGCTCAAGCCTTCCAATTGCGACAGGCTCGCCCTTAATACCTCTAACGCATTTAGACTCGCATTGAGTTTCTTGTGGACAGACCCTTCCACAAATGGCGGGTAAGCGCGATGACTTTTGTATAACTTCGTAGGCGCCATCAAAATCGCCAGCTCTTACTTTTGCAATAAATTCGGGAATATATACTTTAACAGGGCAACCGCCAACGCATGGCATATGTTTACAATTAAGACACCTCTTTGCCTCATTAATTGCCATTTCTTCAGTGTAGCCAGTTGCAACTTCATTAAAATTATGAGCCCTAACAGACGGGTCTTGAACCGGCATTGGAGTTTTTGTATTTTGTAAATTTGGTAATTCAGGCATACTACCTTACCTCCTTTTTGAAGAGATTACATGTTTCTTCTCTTTTTTTAGCTTCAAATTCTTTATACATGTTATTTCTCCACATAGCCTCATCAAAATCAACGCCGTATCCATCAAAATCGGGACCATCAACACAGGCAAATTTCATTTTTCCATTAACCGAGAGCCGACAGCAACCACACATTCCGGTCCCGTCAATCATAATTGGATTCATTGAAACAATACACGGAATATTATATTTTTTTGCCGTTGCAACAACAAATTTCATCATTATAAGTGGACCAATAGCATATATTTTGTCAAATTTAGTTCCACTGGCAAGCAACCTCTCAAGAGGAACACAAACATTACCTTGTTCTCCATAGGTTCCGTCGTCTGTGGTCAAGTAAAAATTATTGGATATTTCTTTGAATTCATCTTCTAAAATAACAATATCTTTTGACCTAAAGCCAATAACTGATGTAACATTGGCACCAGAATTTTTTAGAGCTCTTGCAACTGGCATTGCAATTGCACACCCCACACCGCCACCAACAACACAAGCATTTTTAACATTTTCAATTTCTGTTGGATTACCAAGTGGCCCAACAAAATCAGAAATAGAATCACCAACATTTTTTTGATTTAACTTTTCAGTTGTGGAACCAACAATTTGAAATATAATTTTAACAAGCCCTTCATTCTCATCACAGCCAGCAACGGTGAGTGGTATTCTTTCACCGCCCTCATCAACTCTTAAAATAATAAATTGTCCCGCACGTGCTTTTTTTGCAACCATTGGGGCAAGTACATCCATTTCACACACCGTGTTGTTTAACATTTTTTTATTTACTATTTGAAACATTAAACCTCCCTTATATTAAATATTATTTTATCATATTAAATATTTAATGTAAAATAATTAAGCATCAACAAAAGATAAATGTTTAAGAAAAATATCAAAAAATACGCAAAAAATTACAAAATTTTAATAAAATCCACATGTTTTTTATATTTTTTCACAATTATTATAAAAAACAGTTGCTCCATTCTTATCCTTTTTATATGCCATAAAAAATGGCGACCAATCTTTGCTGGTTGCCATTTTATATTATTATTCGTTTTCGCCAGATTCTTCTTGTGCAACTTCTGCAGTTTCAACCACAGCATCTGCTGGCTTTGTTTCTTTTGTTTCTTTTTTTGGATATATTGTTAAATATCTGTATGGCTCCTCACCCTTAGATATCGTTTCAACAAATTTATCGTCTGCAAGTGCTGTGTGAATAATACGCCTTTCATTTGCTGTCATTGGTTCCAACTTAACTGGGTGATTTGTTTTCGCAACTTTTCTTGCCATTCTATTTGCAAGAGCAATAAGGGTATCTTCTCTTTTTGCCCTATAGTTATCGCAATCAATTCTTATTTTTTTGCAATGGCGATTATTTTTTGCAACATAAACATTTGCTAAGTATTGTATTGCATTTAAGCCTTCACCTCTAAAACCAATAATCTCTGATGCTCCAATAAGATTAAGGTTAACATCTTCCTTACTTTCTTCACTAACAATATCGGCATTAACCCCAGCAACACTTAAAAGACCTCCAACAAAGTTTTTTGCCTTTTCAACATCTGGGACTTTGTTTGCATCCTTTTTAGATGAAACAATGTGGTCAACAGGTTCTTCAACATCCTCGTCTTTTGTGTAAACCGGTTCTTGTGTTTCTTCTTTCTTTTCTTCTTTTTTAACTTCCTCTTTTAATGCTTCTTTCTTTTCGTATTTTTCGATTGCATCTTCGGAAATAGAAACCAAAACTTTAGCTTTTCTAAAAAAGCCACCTTCATCTAAGATTTTTATATCAACGTCATCTCTTGACGCTTTTAATTCAAACAGAGCATTGTTAATTGCTTGCTCTATTGTTTTTCCCGTTCCTTCGCAAGATAACATACTTACCTCCAAAACTATTCGTTTATTATTTTTTTACAACTGAGTAGTTGTTTTTCTTTTCCTTATCGGTCACTTTAATTAAATATTTTATAAGCGGTGCTGTTGCCATACCAAACAATTGACTGGTTATGATATATAACGCAAAAACCGAGTTATAGCTTAATGTGAACACAAGCATAATCACTGGTAAAATAATCATCATTGCCTTACCACTGCTTTGGGCTGGAGAATCTTGTTCCGAACCCCTTTTGCGTTCATCTTTCTTCTTTTTGTTACTCATTAATAAGTATTGATATAAAAATGCAGAAACTGCAGCTAAAACCGCAAGTAAATAATAACCATTTACCCCCTGCGATTCCTCAAGCTTTGCCATAATGGTATCATATTGAACTTTTTGAACTTCATATTCTTCTGGTGTGAGTTTTAACTTCGCAATTTTATAATATGAACCAAAGTCTGGAATTGCCCTTTGTGTTGGAGAGTCTGCCATCCAAACATTTTTAATCCATAAAAATGACTCTTTAACTTCCTTATATTTTTCAATAACCGATTGATTTGCAACTTCAGTCCTTGTTGCTATTTCTTCTTCTGTTCCATTTGTTGAAATTGTAATAATATAGTTTCCAATTTCATCTTCAGTTAACTCAAGAGCTTCAAACTCTTCTTGATTTATTCCTCTTTCTTCTTTAACATATTCTTGAATGTATGCCCCTCTTAAATCCTCATACTGACTAACAATTTTGAAAGCAGCCATATTGTTTAAGCTTGAGAACAATGTGAAGAACACACCCCAACTTACCAGTAATACCAAAATCATATTAAAACAAGAACCCATTGGGTTAAAGCCTTCTTTTTTATATAATTCTGACAGTTTTTGATTTTGAACCATCTGGTCTGGGTATCTTTTTTTTATGTCTGCAATTTGTTTTTGAAGTTTACCCTGGACATCGGTCATTTTTTGTGTTGACCTTCTGTTTATAAAATCAATTGGCAGGGTAATAATTTTAATACAAATTGTTAAGAGAATTATTGCTAGAGCATAATTTTTGAATGCCCCATTGAAAGCAAAAATAATCTTTTCCCACAATCCGTTTGGAACACTTGCAAGCGCACCAACTAAATTAGCCATTTTATATCTCCTTTAATGTTTGATGGTACTGGGTCAAACCCACATTTACATCGTGGATTACATCTTAGCACTCTTTTCATTGCCAGCATTGACCCCTTAATAACACCAAATTCTTTTATTGCCAAAATGGCATATGTTGAACAAGTTGGAATATATCGGCATTGTTTGCTAAAAAGCGGTGAAATTAGAATTTTATAAAGGTATATTACCCCCAATTCAATTACCACAAATGGCATTGACAGAATTTTAATTATTTTCCGCATTTATTAATCCTGCCCTTTTTACCACATCAATCATTTTATTTTTTATTTCAAAAAAATCTTTTTCAGAAATACCCTCTTTTGCAACAAAAATATAGTTGTATCTTTTGTCAACCATATTAACCATTTGTGCAAAAGCCTCTCTCATTCTTCTTTTAATTTTATTCCTAACAACGCTTTTACCAATTTTGTTATTCACCGAAAAGCCAACCTTAAATGGTTTGATTTTTGCTTTAATATAAACCAAACTAATAAAGTCTTCTCGGCATACTGACCCATGCTTATAAATATAATTAAAATGCTTATTTTTTTTGAGGCGATTTTCTCTTTTAATCATATTATTGCCCCTTTTTTGTTATGCAGATAATTTTGCTCTGCCTCTGTTTCTACGTCTTTTAAGCACGTTTCTTCCAGATTTTGTGCTCATTCTTTGACGGAAACCATGAACTTTACTTCTTTGTCTTTTCTTAGGTTGATAAGTTCTTTTCATAAATTCATTCCTCCTATATAAATTTGCTTAACACTGGCACAAACAACTAAAACAACAAGCCAAAAATTAAACTAACCAAGTATACACATAATAAAAATATTTGTCAATGTTTTACAACATTTATAAAATATTAAATACATATCCGTCAAAATATTTGCATTTTTTTCAAAAAATTAATACAATATGAATAAGAGGAGCAAATAATTTTGGCAAAGGAAACAAATTCACGAAGATTCATTGACGCATACAATCAAATAGATTACGCACTTAGAGTGCAACACGATTTTAAGCGAAGTATGGGTTTTTCAGATATGATTAGACGTGCAAGCACGGTCAATCATATTGTTAAAAAATATGAAGAAGATTTAATAGATTATAGCCGGCTTAGAAATGCAATCATTCACGGAACCTCTGGAGATGTGGTTATTGCAGAACCACATGAGGATATTGTTATTAAAATTGAACAACTAGCAAAACTTATAACAACACCTCCACTTGTTATGGAAGTTCTTAAAGAAAGAGACGTTTTTACCGTTAATTATGACGTTTCTGTTGGTGAGGTTATTAAAAAAATCAGTTCAACTAAATATAGTAATATCCCCGTTTATAAAAACGGAGAATTGATTGGCGTTGCAAATGGTCAAAAAATACTAGATGCGCTTGGCGAACACCTATTAAATGGTTGGAATATTGATAGTTTCCTAAACGAACATACAATTGATGAAATTGTTAAGCTTCCAACCGAAACATCATACTATAAGGTTATGAACTGTGAGGTTACTGTTGACCAAGTTCTTGGCGAGTTCTTGGCAAACAGAAAACTTTTGGTTATAATTTTAACCAAAACTGGCACAATGCACGAACCACCACTTGCAATTATAACGTCAACCGACTATATGGAATTAAACAAAATTTTAGAGAATTATTAAAGTGTTAATAAACAAAACGGCCTAGCGATTGCTAGACCGTTTTTAATTGTTCTATTAAATAATACATGAATTTCCGCGTGGGTTTGTTTAGTGTTATTTTTATTTTTCTTTTGCTTCTCCGGTTTCTCTCTTTTGGTTTAAGAGTTTATATGTATTTTTTATATCTTGCATCAAAGCCTCGTTAATAAAACCATTTGTTTCAAAATCAAAATTTAGGTCGGCCTTATAGTCCTCAACACCATTGCCGTTAGCAATTGTTTTATGAATGTTACAATCGTTAAAAAATGCTCTAGGAAGACTGTTTTGCCACATTGCCTGCGTGTTATCCCCACATTCTGGATAATATGGGATACCAGACATTATTGCATCACAAGACTCCACTTGTATTTCTTTTGCCGTCCCATTACCTCTTGGATTAAGTTCTTTTGGCAGTTCACTCCAGTTATTAATTTTCCATTTTATTGGTTTTACTTCAACCCAAAGGGGTGTGTTGTTAGCTGGGGCTCGGGTACCATCCTTATATTTTGAATGTTCTCCAAATGTTTTAACCTCAACCCTAACATACTTTTTATCGTCATATTCATATTCATTATTCCACACATAAGAGCCGTCTTTATTCATTCTGCCAAGATATCTTTTTCCTGTTGGTATAAGATTACCTTCTTTGAACATCTTTTCTAACTCTTCGCAATTTTTGGCCTTTGTTTGTGGAAACTTACCAAATTCAATAACTCTATATTTAATTTTCCCGTCTTTGTCTAAAACTTCTTTAATGTCAAATTTATGATAACCTAATTTTTTTATTGCAAGCACCGGCAATAAATCTAAATTAAATGCCGGCCTCATTCCAAGCGATTTAAAGTTTGGTCTATATGCACTTAGTGAGCCATCGGCACCATATGCATAAACGTAACCATGAAAGTACCTTGTTAAAAGCCAACAGGTTGAAATATTTCTCCCTTTAACTTTAGGACCCAAAGAGTCCGGAACATATCTTGCCCCGTTCATGACTGCATAGTCAGAAGAATAAACAACTTTATCAACCCCGTTTTTCTTTGTTTTTAATTCGTCTAAATATGAGTTAAAATAAACATAGTCCCTTGTGCCAAGGCGCAAATCGTCACCCTCATAGCCATTTCCAACATTTTCGCTAACACTCTTTGGCCTTATGAATGTTTTAACTAAATCTATATTGTTTTTAATCATGTAATTCTCCTAAATAAATACTAAATATATTATCTAACGCAAGAGTTTGTTATTTTGTTGTGAGTTGCAAACTCCTTAAGTGCTTGTTCTTTGGCTTTTGGTGCAATATTGCTTTCAATAATACGTTTTGCTTTTGCCAAAATTTCCGCACAACCATTAAATCCGCTTTCTTTTGCAATTTCTAACGCATCTTTACCATCTTTATTCTTTCTTGTAAAGTCAGCGCCCCTTGCAATTAACACCCTAAGAGCCTCACGATTGCCTGTTTTTGCACAATACATAATTGGGGTGTTTCCAAAGGCGTCTGCATGGTTCATGTCTGCACCGCGTTTTAGTAATATGTCTATCATCATATTGTTCTTATGGTGAATTGAATATATTAATGGGGTTTGCCCGTTATTGTTTTCTTCCTCAACGCTCGCACCAAGTGAAAGAAGCGTTAATGCACAATCTTGCGATTTTGGAGATTTAACAGCAACTAAAAGTGGAGTGTCTCCTTTGTTATTTTTAACATTAATTAAAGCACCATTTAAGTGTAATGCCTCAACCATTTTTGCATTACCCTCACCAACAGCATCAAAAATTGGTGTTTCTCCAAATTTGCCCCTAATGTTAAGCAACGCGCCAAAGTCAACAAGCGCACTAACAATGTCAAACCTGTTTTTTCTTACTGCAAGATGAAGTGGTGATATTTCAAGGTTGTTTATGTAGTTTATTTCGGCACCACGCTCTATTAAATATTTAATTGTTTCAATGTTTCCGCCCTTAATTGCGTACATAAGTGCGGTGTTGCCGTCTGTATCTTTATAGTTTAGGTCAAAATCTTCTCCAGCCCCATTTAATAGCGCTTTAACCATTTTTTTATTGCCCTCAAATGAATATTGGAAAAGTTTTTGCATTCTTTTATCATTATTTAATTTGTCTAATTCATTTCGCCAGTTGTTATTTGTATTTCTGTATGTTCTCACTTGTTTTCTATGGTTTTCTGACCACTTTTCATTTTCTGTTATATTCAAACTTAAATGTTTTTTTGTTTTATACTTTTTCATAAGAACTCCCCCATATTTACATAATGCATTTTAACACACAACATAAGTTAAGTCAATACCCGACCGATAATAATCGTGGTAATTATTTAGAATGTTTGACAACCATTTCGGTATATGATAAAATTAACCAAACACATAAGAAATGGAGAAGAAAAATGAGATATAAAATAACCTCAGATAGCACTTGCGACCTATCGCCAGAATTATTAAAAAAATATAATGTAACTTTAATGCCAATTGTCATCACCCTTGACGATAAAGAATATCAAGACGGAATTGACATTGACCAAGACGCACTTTTTGAATACACCGAAAGAACTGGAAACCTTCCAAAAACATCTGCAAGAAGTGCCTATGAATATACTGAATTTTTTGAAAACTTACTCACAGATTGTGACCACGTTTTTCACTTTTCACTTTCGCACAAAATTTCCAGCACCGGAAATAATGCCGTTGTTGCCTCACAAGAAATTGGTAATAATAAGGTAACCGTGTTTGATAGTAAATCACTTTCAACCGGTATGGGACTTCAAATAATTTCTTGTGCGGAAAAAATTAAAGAGGGAAAAACCGTTGAGGAAATAACCCAAGAAGTTAAAGAAGAAATTGAAAAAACACAAGCATCATTTTTAATTGACACATTAAAATTTTTACACAAGGGTGGCAGATGTTCTGGAATTGCACTTCTTGGTGCCAATCTTCTTAAAATTAAACCAAGAATCAGCCTTGTTAACGGCGAAATGAAAGTAACAAAAAAGTATATGGGAAACATTGAACCATGCTTAATTAAATATACCAATGAAATGTTAAAAGAATGCCCACCAAACAAAAAAAGAGTATTTATAACATATTCTTCATATATGCCAGTTGCCGACACAATTGAACAAATGCTTAAAGACTATGGTTTTGAAGAGGTATACCAAACAAATGCTGGCCCAACAATTTGCACACACTGCGGAAAGAAAACGCTTGGCATACTATACATTAAAGAGTAATAGCACCGAAATAAAAAACACACATGGAAACTCCATGTGTGTTTTTTTTTAACTATTAAAACAGACCTAGTATTTCGCCGTCATTTGTTATTTGCATGTTAAGATAATTAGAACTTTTGCCCAGCCCTGGCATTAAAAGCATTGCCCCGGCAATTGGAACAATCATTTTTGCACCGCTTCTTATTTCAACATCTGTTATATTAAAAACAAAATCTGTTGGTGCGCCAAGCATATCTTTATTATCTGTGAATGAAAACTGTGTTTTTGCAACGTTAACAAAGAACCCACCATAACCAAACTTCTCGGCAAGTTTTATTTTTCTTTCCGCAACCTCAGAATATGCAACGCTTGTTGCTCCATATATTTTGGTTGCAATTTTATTTATTTTATCTTTGATGGTATCTTTCATGTCGTAGGTGTAATGGAATTCTTTTGTGTTGTTAATTTTATTCAGTACTAAGTTTGCAAGGTTAACACATCCCTCTCCACCCTTTGCAAATCCTTCACTAATTGCATACTCTGCATTTTCTTTTTTTAGCAATTCTTCAACAAGTGCAATTTCTTGTGGGTCATCATCTCCATGTTTGTTTATTGCAACAACCAAATTTAATCCAAATTGGTCTCTTAAGTTGTGTATGTGTCTTTTAACATTTTCAAATCCAGCAACAATGTCGCCATTTCCATGTTCTTTAATAACGTTTAGAACAATAACCAAAACCGCACATTCTGGCGTCTTGTTAATAATTCTAGTTTTTATATCTAAAAATTTTTCTGCACCAAGGTCGCTTCCAAAACCCGCCTCGGTTACGGTATAATCCGCATGTGTTAATGCGTAATTTGTTGCCGAAACACTATTGCAACCATGTGCAATGTTTGCAAATGGCCCAAGATGAACAATGGCTGGGGTGTTTTCTATTGTTTTAACCAAATTTGGATTTAGTGCGTCTTTAAGAAGAATTGTCATTGCCTCTTCTGCACCTAAATCCTTTGCATAAACTGGCTCACCATTTTTATTTAACGCAACTAAAATGTTGCCCAAATTTTCTTTAAGAGTTTTAATATCTTCGCTTAGGCACAAAACTGCCATAACCTCACTTGCAGCAGTGATATTAAACCCGGTTTCTATTTCCTCATCGCCAATTTTATATGTTATTCTTCTTAAACTTCTATCGTTTAAATCTAAGCATCTTTTGAAGAAGATATTTTTTGTGTCTATGTTTAATTTGTTGCCAAAATATATGTGATTATCAATGATTGATGCAAGCAGATTATTTGCCTGAGCTATTGCGGCAAAATCGCCAGTAAAATGAAGGTTTATTTCATCACTTGGTTCAACTCTGGATTTTCCACCACCTGTTGCTCCGCCCTTAATTCCAAACACTGGCCCCATTGATGGTTCCCTAAGTGCAAGCATAACATTTTTTCCAAGTTTAGACAGTGCATCAGCAAGCCCAATTGAAACCGTTGTTTTGCCAATGCCAGTTTTGTTTGATGTCATTGCGGTAACTAAGATGAGTTTACCATTCTTATTACCTTTAACATTTTTAAGTTTTGCCATATTGTCGCCATATAAAACAATATCTCCTGCAGGTATTCCTGCGAGCTCTCCAATTTGTTTAATATCCATCTTTCTCTCCCTTGCTCAATATTGTAAATTTTTACCAAATTAAAAGCAACTAAATTACAAAGATTTATTTATTATTTTTGTTGCAGGGTTTTTATGGCGATAAAAAAACAAAATAAATAACATATTTCTAAAAACGTCGGGATTTTTATTTTGAAAAATTGTCGAAAAATGTAATAATACTAAATATGAAAATTAAGCCTGATTCAAAAATAAAACAAATAATTCTTACTGTTTGTGCCGTGTTAACATTTGCAGTAATATTTACAACTTTTACCCTGATTATTGTTGACAATAATAAAACTGGTATTAGTGTGCCAACAAATTCAACCATTGAACAGGCCTCAATTCAATCTCCAGATTTAATTGAAATTGAATACCTGGCTGAATATAAAAATTTTTACTTCTCGGTAACAGGCGCCCCAAACACTTCTGTTGAAGTTGATGTTGAAAATGAAGATATCGCCACCATAGATGATGCTGGTAGCAAAATATTTCCTCATAGTATTGGGGAAACAAAAATAACGGTATCTGTTTTATGTGACCCAATAATTAAAAAAGAAACTATTGTTAGAGTTGTTGACTGCACAAGCGAAATTAATTTTAGTTTATATGACACAAACAACAATCCCATAACAACCATATTTTCAAATGAAACATATATATTAAAGGTTAGTCATAATATTTTACCAAATCAAATGCCAAACATTCTTTGTTCAACAGAAAATCTGCGTCTAATCCAAACAACACTAACAGAATATATTTTTGAATTTAGCACTAACCAAGAATTATTTGAACTCACGTATGAGTATAACGGCAACTATGAATTAACTAAACATTTTGAAACTCATGTTTATAATACTCTAACCGAATTCTCTGTGAATTTTTCAGATGTCAGCACAACAAGCAACACTATTAATCTTTACATGTTTAATAACGAAAAATTGTTAGAGGCAAATGATAATAACATATTCAACGAAACAACATTTACCATTGAACAACAACCAAACACCATAGATGATATAACATACAACATTGAAAACCAAAACATTGCAGATGTTGTTAATAATAAATTAATTGCAAAGGCTGATGGAGAAACAACAATAAGTTTCACCTCATCAATTTCAAATGTAACAAAAACGTATACCGTTAGAGTGAGTAGTGTTTATTTGAACTCGTTGGTAATTAATAATAGCCAAATAGAATTTGGAACAAGCGCAAACATTAGCCTTGAACTAAATGGTGAGTATGATTTTTCATTCTCCGCTACCCCAACATATGCTCTGAATAATGTTGAAATACTCTATGATGATACCGCTATTTCATATTCAAATGAAACTATAAAATTAACCGGCCCAGAAAACACTGTTGTTTACTTAAGAATTAATAATGAAATTGTTTATTCACTAAACATAACATACATTGCCCCGCCAACAATCACTCATGAAATAAATGTTCAAACAACATATAATTGTGATGCGGAATTAAATAGCAACTCATTAACTATAACTAATGTTCAAACCGGAGCACAAATGCAAATTTCTTGTTTCGCATATGAGAATAATGTTAAACAATTATCGCAAGAATTCACTGCAACATTTTCAAATGGTACCTGTACCCTTTTAGAGCCGGTTACCAATGGCAACATTACATTTGGAATAATAAACACAGGAACTTGCACGCTAACAATTAATGACATAAATAATAATGTTGAAATATTATTAAATATTATTGTTAATTAATAAAAAAAATAATTAAATTAAATAATTAAAAAACCACCAAACATTGCTCATTCGCTTTGTTTTGGCGGTTTTTTTGAATATATTAATTAATTTTATTAAATTAAAATAAATATTTAATTATTTTTTTATTTAATTATTTTTTACCACAGCAGTCTTTATATTTTTTTCCACTTCCACAAGGGCATGGGTCATTCCTTCCCGGTGTTTTTTCAACCCTCGTTGGCGTGTGATTAACAACTTGTGCTGGGGTGTATTTTTGTGCAAGTTCTGGTCTTTCTTTCACAAGCTTGTCAACAACTTCCTTTGGCATTTTTATTTCAATCCTGCTGTTAAGTAAGAATGCAACCGTGTCTTCCTGAATTCTTTCAACCATCTTGTCAAACAATTCAAAACCTTCTTGTTTATACATAACAACTGGGTCGTGTTGTCCATATTGTTGAAGCATTATTTCATTTTTAAGAGTGCTCATCTCGTCAATGTGATCCATCCAAAGAGAGTCAACAACCCTAAGAAGCATAAATCTTTCTATATTGCTAAAATCAAATCCAATCTCTTTTGTGCTATCACACAATTTTTGATATTTGTTTGTTATTTGTTCAACAAGTTTTTGTTGAAGCTCTTCTGCATCTAAATCTTCAACATATTCACTTGTTACCATATTGGTTCCCTTTGGAATAAGTTTATCTTCAAGTGCAAGATTTAATGCATTTAAGTCCCATTCGTAACTTGGTTTATCAGCATCAACTTGGCTGTAAACAATTCTAGAAATAACTGCAGGTATCATTTGCAAAATTTGGTCATGGATATCAACGCCATCTAAAACCTTATTTCTTTCACCATATATAATTTCTCTTTGTGTGTTCATAACATCGTCAAATTGAAGAACGGTTCTTCTTGAACCATAGTTCTGTGCTTCAATCTTCTTTTGTGCACCTTCAATTTGCCTTGCAAGTAGTCGCATTTGAATTGGAGTGCTGTCGTCAATTTTAAGCACATCTGCAATGTGTTGCAATCTTTCTCCGCCAAAGCGCAAAATTAAATCATCTTCAAGTGAAAGGAAGAAAATTGAACTACCAATATCGCCCTGACGACCAGCACGACCACGAAGCTGGTTATCTATACGTCTTGCTTCGTGACGTTCGGTACCAATAATATGAAGACCACCAACTTCAATAACTTTTTGTTTTTCTTCATCGGTTATCTTCTTAAATTCTTCTAAATACTTTTTGAACACTTCTCTTGCATGATTCAGTTTTTCATCATCAGATGAATAGAAACTGGTTGCAAATGAAATTTCTTCTGGTTCAAAATTTTCCGTTTCCATCTTATGTCTTGCAAGATATTCTGGGTTACCACCAAGCAAAATGTCGGTTCCACGACCTGCCATGTTGGTTGCAATTGTAACAGCTCCCAACCTTCCGGCCTGAGCAACAATTTCACCCTCACGCTCGTGGTTTTTAGCATTTAAAACAACGTGTTTTATTCCTGCTCTTGTTAGGGCTCTTGAAAACTCTTCCGATTTATCAATGTTAACCGTACCAACAAGAATTGGTTGACCTTTCTCGTGGCGCTCTTTAATTTCTTCAACAATTGCATTAATCTTGCCTTTTTCTGTTCTATAAACAATGTCTGGTTCATCAAGCCTGATGCATGGTTTATTGGTTGGAATTTTAACAACGTCTAATTTGTAAATACCATTGAATTCAGATTCCTCGGTTTTTGCCGTTCCTGTCATACCGCTTAACTTTTTATACAAACGGAAGAAGTTTTGGAATGTTACTGTTGCAAGCGTCTTATTTTCATCTTTAATTTTAACGCCCTCTTTTGCTTCAATTGCCTGATGTAGTCCATCAGAAAATCTTCTGCCCTGCATTAGTCTTCCTGTAAACTCGTCAACGATTAAAATTTCATCATCTTTAACAATGTAGTTCTCGTCAGCCACCATAATATAATTCGCTTTCAATGCGTTTATTATGTAATGGTTAAGCTCCATATATTTAACGTCTGAAAGATTGTCAATTTTGTAATATCTCTCTGCCTTTTTGGTTCCATCTTCGGTTAGGTGAATTGTCTTTAATTTTTTATCAATTTCAAAATCAACATCTGGAGTTAGTGTTTTTGCAAAATTCTGTGCTGTGTAATACTCCTCTGACGATTTAATACCCTTACCTGAAATAATAAGTGGAGTTCTTGCTTCATCAATTAATATACTATCAACCTCGTCCACAATAACAAAGTTATATCCCCTTTGCATTCTTTGTTCTTTTTTGTTAACCATGTTATCACGAAGATAATCAAAGCCAAGTTCATTGTTGGTTGAATATGTTATGTCGCAAGCATATGCCTCACGTTTTTGATTTGGGTCCATACCAGAAACCGCAACGCCAACGGTAAGCCCCAAAAACTTATGAACCTTACCCATTTGCTCGGCATCACGTTTCGCCAAGTATTCATTAACCGTAACAATATGCACACCCTTACCTGTTAATGCATTCAAATATGCAGGAAGAGTTGAAACTAGTGTTTTACCCTCACCGGTTGACATTTCTGCAATACGACCTTGATGAAGTGCAATACCCCCCATAATTTGAACATAAAAATGCTTCATGTTCAAAACTCTGTATGCGGTTTCACGAACAAGCGCATATGCATCTGTTAAAATATCATCCAAAGTTTCACCATTTGCCAACCTTTCTTTAAGCAATGGTGTTTGCGCCTTTAGTTCATCATCGGTCATTGCTGAATATTTTGGTTCAAGCTCCACAACCTTGTCTGCAATCTTTTTTAGTTTTTTTAATTTTGCTCTATCGCCAGAAAAAAGTCCCATTGTAATCTCCTATTTTACTCTGTATAATATTTTACAACAAAACGCAAAAATATCAAAGCAAAATAAATTAATTTTTATTTAGCTTCTAATTCATGTAATATTTCGCAAAATCCAGACAAAATAGACCAAATTAATCAAATATTTATAACATTTTATGCCCCAAATAAACACTTTGGCACAACAATACCCGAAAAAAAAAGATAAGCCCCTCCCAGCGATAATTAATTGTTGCCTACGGACTTATCAATATAATTTAATATGAATGAATACTATTCATTTTTATATTCAACATCTTTTGATATGTTGCGCTGTTCTTTAACAAATTCTTTTGCTTCTTGTTTATTTTTCTCTGAAACCGAATGTTTTGTTTCTGCCAATTTACTCACTGTTACCTGTGGAAATGGAACCGTAATGTTATTTCTATCAAACATTAATTTTAACTCCCTGTTCATTGCCCGTTGAACACCATAAACATCTTTTTCTTTACATCTTGCAAAGAAAAGCAGATCAACGCTGGAACTATTCAAACATTCAACACCTTTGTAATATGGTCCTTCTATTATTTCTGGAATATTCTCTTTAATTTTTTCAAGGTTGTTTTTTATAATAAGTTCAACCTTTTCTATTGACTCCCCATATTCCATTGAAATAATCGACTTTGCCAATGAAAGTTCTTTTGTTTGATTAACAACTGCCGATATTTCACTATTGTTAATTATTTTAATGTTTCCGCCAGCATCAATTATTTTGGTTGTTCTAATTCCGATTTCGTCAACCATACCGCGCCAATCACCAACAACAATAATGTCGCCAACTTGATATACACCCTCAAAAACAATAAACACTCCCGCAATAATATCCGCAATTAAACTCTGTGCACCAAGACCAATAACTAGCCCTAAAATTCCAGCACTTGCCAAAAGTGCATATGTGTCAACACCCCATGCGTTTAATACCATAAATACAGCAACTATTGCTATTGTATACTTCAGAAAACTTGTTAAAAGTTTAACAATCGTCTTTTCTCTGTTGTTCTTTTTTAAGAGTTTACCAAGAACAAATTTCAAAAGCAGATATGCAAAGTATGAAATGGTTATAATTTCAATTGTTTTAATAATCGCGGGAATCTTACCAAATATGGCATTCACAACCTCATTCGTTGAAATTGATTGATAAAAAATTGAATTAACACCAAATATTTTGTCGTAAAATACAAATGACCCAACCGTAACAAGTGCCAGCACGATTAAAGCAATAATACCCCTAACACTCATTTTTTCTTTTCCAATATTTTGAACCTTAATACTTTTTTCTTCTTTGACTGGTGTGGCTTTTATTTCTTTTTTGACTTTTGCCTTTTTAACTTTCTTCTCACCTGCCACCTTTTTAGGTTCTTTTGTCTTTTCTTTATTTTTCCCTTTTTGTGTTGCTGTTTTTTTAATCACCTGTTTCATATTTTTCTCCTTTTTGTTCTTTTGTGACTATTGTTTTTTTGAAAACCGCCCGGCCTTTGCTTGTAACAGAAATCACATATTGTAGATTCGGTTTTAATTCATCAATATAATTCTCAACAAATTCGCCATCAACTAGGTTGTTTACTTTAATAAAATCATTATAAACAACTATTTCTAGGTTGGAGTAATCAATTCCTTCGGCAAAATCAAAATAATATAGCAATCCATGGTCAAATGTCATAATTCTATAATCATCAATAAAGTTGTTTTTGTTTATGTAATCTGGCATTAATATGGTGGACGAAAGCGCCACAAGCCCAAGCACGAAAGTTGTTATGAGTTTTTGCTTCGTCTTTTTGATTTTAACATTTTTGTTCCTAGCATTTGAAAATTCAACCATATATTTTCTTTCACTGTTAAAATCAATTTCTTTAGGACGCTTATTCTCACTAAACCTTATCATTTCGTCAATGTTATAATAATCCTTGTTCTTATTATTAATTTCATTAATTTCATTTTCTTCCATTACCTATATTTTACCATATATCTTAAACCGTGTAAAACAATTAAGCAAAAAATAAACACACACTAATTTAGTTAAAAAATTTTGTGACTTTATAAAATAATTTGACATTGCGTTTTGTTTATTGATAAAATATATCCGTCATAAATGGAGGAATAATTATGGAACTTAAGGGTAGTAAAACCGAAAAAAACTTATTAAAAGCATTTGCTGGTGAAAGCCAAGCAAGAAACAAGTATACATATTTTGCATCAAAAGCAAGAAAAGAGGGGTTTAACCAAATAGCCGATGTTTTTGAAGAAACTGCAGAAAATGAAAAAGAACATGCAAAACTTTGGTTCAAACACCTAAACGGAATTGGCACAACATATGAAAACCTGCTTGCTGCCGCTGCTGGTGAAAACAGCGAATGGACAGATATGTATAAAGAAATGGCAAAAACAGCAAGAGAAGAAGGCTTTGAAGGAATTGCACGTCAATTTGAAGGCGTTGCAGAAATTGAAAAACGTCACGAAGAAAGATACTTAAAGCTAGCAAAAAATGTAAAAGAAAATACCGTATTTGTGAAAGAGGGAGAAAAGGTTTGGATTTGCACCAATTGTGGACATATTCACGTTGGAAAAGAAGCACCTCTTGCATGCCCTGTTTGTGCTCACCCACAGGCATACTTCAAAATTCTTAATGAAGATTTTTAATTATAAGGCACACACAAATAAAACTATGTTATCATAATAAAAAAATCGGGTACGAATTGTACCCGAGATTTTTTTTCAAATTAAACTTCAAGTAATCTGAAAATGTGTTTTTCAAGAATCATGAAGACAAGGTCTAAGATCCAAATAATGTTGAAACCAAAGAAGATTCTTATAATAGCAGCAACAATGTGTCCATCTTGGAAACGTGTTAAAATTCCACAAACCCAAGAAGTAATTGGAATGATTGCTAAAATTAAGCTAACAAGTCTATCAAGACCAAAATAATCATTAGTTTTCTTTGCCATAATTCCCTCCTCGGTTATATAATACTACAAATTGATATAAAAAATCTACAAAAATAATGCATTTTATGTAAAAATTTGCTAAAATATACATATGAGAAAAATTGAAGTTATTGTAAAAAAGGCAGATAGGGTTTTAAAAGTGCTGGAAAAAGAATGTCCAGACATTATTTTTTCAAGTCTAAATAAAGCATTAAGACAAAAAGACATTATTGTTAATGGGACAAGAGTAAAAGAAAATATCGTTGTTCCTGTTGGAGCAAGAATTATTGTTTATGTTCCAGATGAAGCCTCAAAGAAAAATATGATAGATATTGTTTATGAGGACAATAACATTTTGATTGTTAACAAAAGCAAGGGAATTGAAACATGTGATGGAACATATAATATTCAAAATGAACTACTAAAACAAAACATCATTGTTTACCCCGTTCATAGACTAGACAGAAACACTTTAGGGCTTGTTATTTTTGCAAAAACAACAGATGTTCAAAATGAACTAATTTCTGCCTTCAAAAATGGCAATGTTGAAAAATACTACTATGCGGAAATATACGGTAATGCTCCCAAAAAACATGATATCCTGAATGGGTATTTGCTAAAAAACAAAGATGAAAGCAGTGTAATGATATACAATAACAAAACATCGCCTCAATGTCTACCAATTAAAACCGAATACGAAGTTGTTAAATCCAGTGGCAACACTTCACTTCTATCTGTTAAAATTAAAGACGGTAAAACTCACCAAATTCGTGCACATTTAGCATTTAATAAAATGTATATAATTGGCGATGGGAAGTACGGTAAAAATGAGATAAACATAAAATATAAAGCAAAGACTCAACACTTAAAAGCGTATAAAATCAAATTTAATTTCTCAAATGGGTCATCACTATACTATCTTAACAATTTTAATTTACAATTAAATAATGAATTTTAATTGACTAAAAAAATTTTTGATGTTAACATATATATGGTTTTAATTTTGTTATAAGGAGGTATTAAATGAAAAACAAATTAAAATATTTGGCACTTCTTTTGATCTTACCTGTTGTTTTTGCTTTTGCTGGTTGTGGCAGCCAACTTGATGGCAATGCAAAAGTAGATACTGGTAAAGAAGCAAAATATGAAGCTGCAACAATGCAAGATCTTACTAATTATGTAGATGGCTTAACAGAAACAGAAGACGCAACTGCAGTTCCAGCTGGTGTTAAAGTTACAGTTAGTTTCCAAGCCGGCAGTATGGCAAATGGTAAATTTAATGTAATTTTCAAAACAACTGAGACTGAAGGTGACGTTGATGTGGAACTTGCTGTTAGAGCAACCGTTAATGCAAAAATCGATGATGAAACAAATCTTAAAGTAAAAGCTGATGCTTATTATAAAGAAGATGTTTTATATCTTGATGCTAACGTTACCGGTCTTCCAGCAGAAATGGCAGAAATGGCAACAACTGTAAACGGTAAACATAAACTTGACCTTTCAGAAATGGGCGGCCTTCTTGGTCTTCTTGGCATGGCTGAAGGATTCTTACCTGTTGAAACAGAAGAATTACCAATTGATAACATTTTGGGAATCTTAGCAGATTTTGATGTTGCCGCAGTTGCTGAAATGCTTGGCGGAATGGGAATTGAATTTGATGTTTCAACATACACAGAAGGAGTTGTTACAAGATTTAAATTATCTGCAGTTGACGAAGAAACAAACGACACAATCGTTGCATATTTAGTTTTTGCAAACGGCGTTCTTGCTGGTGTTAAAGTTGATGCTCAAATGACAGATGGAGACGAAGTTATGAGTCTTTCACTTGCACTTGAAGCATTCGCTGGAAACATTGAATATCCAAACTTCAACAACTTCCAAGATTTTGCAATGCCTGAATTACCAAGATAATATTAAAACCAAAATATATCTAATTTTACATATCGTGTATTATTAGGAAAAAAGATCGTGAGCCACCACGGTCTTTTTTTTAGATGCCATTACTTTGTAATCTTCTCCACACATAATGTTAATATCACTTCCCTCACACATATTTACTACTTAACATATAAATATGTATGAGTAAATTTATTATTAAACCCAATGGCTATCACGAAGGATTAGTTAAAAATTTATATTCTGGCAATGAGGGTGAGGTTTTAACATTTTTACAAGAAATGTACCAAGCAAATATTGTATATCCTTTTGAAAAGGAACAATATGCATTTCTTAAAAAACTATGTTTTGAAGATATTGAACACTCAAAAAGGTTAAGCGAAATATTGGTTTTAATGGGGGCTGACCCAAAATATATAAAAATAAATAATGTTTGGATTTCTGGCAAAAGTGTTGATTATGTTAAAAGTTATAAACAAATGTTATACACTAACCTAGAACTAAAAGAAAAAGTTATAATTGACTACAGAGAAGCCATAAGTAAAATCACCGACAAAAACATTAACCTAATATTATCATTAAATTTGGAAGATGAAATAATGCACAAGAATATGATTTTAAGACAAATAGAAAAAATAAAGGAATAGTAAATATGTTTTACAAAAAAAATACACGATGGGTTAGTCGTGTATTTTTGTTATTATGTTTTAATTTGGGTTTTAACTAAAACTTCTTTGGTGTTTTAATTATTCAATAATTGTTGATACAACACCTGAACCAACAGTGTGTCCGCCTTCACGGATAGCAAATCTTAAACCTTGTTCAATAGCAATTGGCTTAATAAGTTCAATTGTCATTGTGATGTTATCACCAGGCATAACCATTTCTGTTCCTGCTGGAAGTTCAATAGTTCCTGTAACGTCGGTTGTTCTGAAGTAGAATTGTGGCCTGTAACCATTGAAGAATGGTTTATGACGTCCACCTTCTGCTTGTTTTAATACGTAAACTTGAGCAGTGAATTTTGTGTGTGGGTGAATTGAACCAGGTTTGCAAAGAACTTGACCTCTTTCGATATCTGTTCTTTGGATACCACGAAGTAAAATACCAGCGTTATCACCAGCAACTGCTTCGTCAAGAAGTTTGTGGAACATTTCAATACCAGTAACAACTGTTTGTCTGCTTTCGCCAAGACCAACAATTTCAACTGTGTCGTTCATTTTAACAACACCACGCTCAACTCTACCTGTTGCAACTGTTCCACGACCTGTGATTGTGAAAACGTCTTCAACTGGCATTAAGAATGGTTGATCTGTTGCTCTTGCTGGGTCTGGAATGTATGAGTCTAATGTGTCAAGAAGTTCTTGGATTGGTTTTAACCATTCGCTGTTCATGTCGCCATTAGCACAAGCTTCACCAGCTTTGAATGCTGAACCTTTGATAATTGGAGTTGTGTCTCCTGGGAAATCGTATGATGTTAAAAGATCTCTAATTTCCATTTCAACAAGTTCTGCAAGTTCTGGATCGTCAACTTGATCCATCTTGTTCATGAATACCACGATGTATGGAACACCAACTTGACGAGCAAGAAGAATGTGTTCACGAGTTTGTGGCATTGGACCATCAGCTGCTGAAACAACAAGGATAGCACCATCCATTTGTGCGGCACCTGTGATCATGTTTTTAACATAGTCAGCGTGTCCTGGGCAGTCAACGTGAGCATAGTGACGTTTAGCTGTTTGATATTCAACGTGAGCTGTGTTAATTGTGATACCTCTAGCCTTTTCTTCTGGGGCTTTATCGATATCTTCGTATTTCATTGCTTCTGCCAAACCTTTAGCAGCGCAATATTGGCAAATTGCTGAAGTTAAAGTTGTTTTACCATGGTCAACGTGTCCGATTGTACCAACGTTAACGTGAACTTTACTTCTATCAAATTTTTCCTTAGCCATTGTTATAATCTCCTTTATTTTTGAATTACATTTATAAATATACCATATAAATATTTTTTTTCCAAGCAATTTTAAAATTTTTTCATTGCTTTGTTCATCTAATTGTGAAACCTCCCTATATAGTTGTATTTTTCTGGGATTTTAACATTTTTTAGATGATTTTTTGCCAAAAAATTCTGGCATATATTTTTAATTGATGCAAACTGGGAATTACACCAACTTAAAAATCTTATTCAGCCTTTTTACGGCTTGATACAATTTTTTCAGCAATAGATTTTGGAACTTCTGCATATTTAAGTGGTTCCATAACGAACACACCACGACCTTGAGTTTGTGAACGAAGGTCGGTTGCATAACCAAACATTTCTGAAAGTGGAACTTCGGCATTGATTCTTTGTGAACCAGCAACACTTTCTGTTCCAAGAAGGATACCACGACGAGATGTTATGTTACCCATAACCGTTCCAAGATAATCATCTGGAACTTCAACAGAAACCTTCATAATAGGTTCCATTAAAACGGTATCTGCCTTACTTGCAGCTTCCTTAAATGCCATACTTCCGGCAATCTTAAATGCCATTTCTGATGAATCGACATCATGGTATGAACCATCAAATACGGTTGCTTTGAAACCAACAGTTTCGTAACCAGCTAAAATACCATTTTTTCTTGACTCGTTAATACCATTGTTAACTGGTTGAATAAATTCTTTAGGAATTGATCCACCAACTGTTTTATCTTCAAATTCATAACCATCGCCTTCGATTGGTTCGAACTTAACCCAGCAGTGACCATATTGACCTTTACCACCAGACTGACGAATAAATTTACCTTCTGCTTCAACAGTCTTTTTAAGTCTTTCTCTGTATGATACTTGTGGAGCACCAACATTTGCCTCAACCTTAAATTCACGAAGAAGTCTGTCAACAATAATGTCTAGGTGAAGCTCACCCATACCGGCAATAATTGTTTGACCTGTTTCTTGGTTGGTTGAAACTCTAAATGAAGGGTCTTCACGAGAAAGTTTTGCAAGTGCAAGAGCCATTTTTTCTTGTTGGTCTTTTGTTTTTGGTTCAATTGCAAGTTGAATAACTGGTTCTGGGAAAACCATGCTTTCAAGTTGAATTGGGTGTTTTTCATCACAAAGTGTGTGACCTGTGATTGTGTCTTTAAGACCAACGATTGCAGCAATGTCACCAGCACCAACCTCGTCGATTTCTGTTCTGTGGTTAGAGTGCATTCTAATTAAACGTCCAACACGCTCGTTTTTACCTGTGATTGAGTTATAAACATATGAACCAGCTTTTAGAACACCGCTGTAAACACGGAAGTATGTTAAACCACCAACAAATGGGTCGGTTGCAATTTTGAATGCAAGACCAGCAAATGGAGCGGTTTCGCTTGCTTCTCTTTCTTCTTCCAATCCAGTTTCTGGATTAATTCCTTTAATTGGTGGAATATCAAGAGGTGATGGAAGGTAGTCTACCATCGCATCTAAAAGGTTTTGAACGCCTTTATTTTTGTATGAAGAACCACAAAGCATTGGGGTGATTCTCTTATCAATTGTTGCTTTTCTTATTACTGTTTTTAATTCGTCAAGAGAAATTTCATCTCCTTCGAAATATCTTTCAAGCAATGCATCATCAAGTTCAACAATTGATTCAATAAGTGCATCATGACGTTTTTGAGCTTCGTCTTTATATTCAGCAGGAATTTCAATTTCGTCAATAATTTTTCCCATATCGTCTTCTGGAACAAAGGCTTTCATTGTTAGAAGATCAATAACACCTTGGAAGGTGTCAGCCATACCAATTGGCATTTGAAGTGGGAGTGGTGTTGTGTGAAGTCTTTCTCTAACAGAGTCAACACATTTGTCGAAGTAAGCGTCATCTCTATCCATTTTATTAACGTAAATAATAACTGGAACTTTACACTGATTTGCTTGACGCCAAACTGTTTCTGTTTGAGGTTGAACTTTGTCTCTGGCACTTAAAACCAAAACGGCACCATCAAGAACTTTTAGTGAACGAAGAACTTCAATTGTGAAGTCAACGTGTCCTGGGGTGTCGATAATGTTAATTTTCTTACCTTTCCATTGACATGTTGTACAAGCAGAAGTAATGGTTATACCTCTTTCTTGTTCTTGAACCATCCAGTCCATTGTGGCAGCACCATCGTGAACTTCACCAATCTTATGGTTAATTCCGGTGTAGAAAAGTATACGCTCGGTTGTTGTTGTTTTACCAGCATCAATGTGAGCCATAATACCAATATTTCTAGTTAAATGTAGATCGGTTGCCATTAATTTTTTCTCCTTATATAATTTTTGACCATTTTTTATTGCCATTAAAAGGAAAATAATCAAAACCCTATTTTTTGCCCAATTATTGAATGAGCATTTATTTTTACTTTTTGTAATTTTTATGTTTTAACAAGAAATGCAAGGCCAGGCAAGCAAACTTATCAAAACTATTGGCTATTTTTTGGATATTTTGATTAGATTTACAAGGCTCGGCGATTAAGTGACTGAGGAAGTTTAGTTAATCCTAAATGACCGAAGTCATAATCGACAGAAATACCCGTTGTTAATCAAAACCCTAAACAAATTTTTGCTGTTTTAACAAGAAATGCAAGGCTCGACAAGTAAAATCGACAGGAGTTTAGTTTGTCCTAAACAACTTAGATTTTTCTTGGCAGTAAACGTGGCAGTTCGCCGTTAAAACACAAAAATTTTACCATTTGTAATGAGCAAAAGCCTTATTAGCTTCAGCCATTCTGTGCATTTCATCACGACGTTTAATTGCATTTCCTGAATTGTTGTATGCATCAATCAATTCGCCTGCAACTTTTTCGTCCATATTGCGTTCACCATTACGGTTTCTAGCAAAATCAACTATCCAACGGATTGCAAGTGTTTGTCTTCTTTCTGGTCTAATTTCCATTGGAACTTGGTATGTTGCACCACCAACACGACGACCCTTTGTTTCTAGAACTGGTTTAACGTTTTCGATTGCTGTTGTGAACACTTCTAGTGGATCAGAGCCGGTTTTTTGTGCAATTATATCAAAAGCGCTGTAAACAATGTTTTGAGCCAAACTCTTTTTTCCATCGTACATAACTTGGTTAACAAATTTTGTTACAAGTTTTGAATTATATTTTGGATCTGGCAAAACTTCGCGCTTAAAAGAACCTCTTCTTCTTGGCATGTTTTTATTTCTCCTTATTAAATTTTACAAAGTTATCGACAACTTTTTGCCAAAAACTTGGCGTGTTTTAAGAATTAGTTTTTAGGCTTTTTAGCGCCATATTTAGAACGTGCTTGATTACGTTTTGCAACACCGGCAGTATCAAGTGTTCCACGAACAATGTGGTATCTAACACCAGGTAGGTCTTTTACCCTTCCACCACGAACAAGAACAACGCTGTGCTCTTGAAGATTATGGCCAATTCCTGGAATATAGCAAGTACCTTCTGTTCCGTTTGAAAGTTTAACTCTGGCAACTTTACGAAGCGCTGAGTTAGGTTTTTTAGGGGTTGTGGTTTTAACGTTTAAGCAAACGCCACGTTTTTGTGGACATTGTTCCAAAAGTGGAGATTTGCTTTTTTTGTCAAAAGTTTTACGACCCTTGTTTACCAATTGGTTAATTGTAGGCATCTTTCCGTTTTTTCTCCTTTTAACTAAATTTTTTTGCAACTAACATAAAACCCATTTGTTGTTGCTTTTGTTTGCCATTAAAACAGTAACACACCTTTCGTATCAACAAAACTAGGAAAAACAAATGCCTATTAACGAAAGTTACATACGCGCCACCGCCCCAAAATAACAGGACACGGTGCGTCTTATTCGGTGGTTGTGGTTTATTCCACCTGTGCTAGTGTTTATGCCCATAATTGCACGCAACCGCAATTATTTGGCATGCGTTTGACCTAAAATTTACACATAAAAAAACTTTAGCCCTAAAAGTATGCGGATTGATAATATCAAATATTAAAATATTTGTCAAGGTTTTATGTGAATTTTTTAATATTAATATTACCATATTAATCACAATCACTTCGCACTTGTTATTCTTGCACGCCTAAAAAAATCAACCGCAAGAAATTAATCTCACGATTGATTTAATATGATTACTAAGTTAATTTCACTCTCTCACAAGACAAAACCCATAATATTCTTTTCCATCATGTTCAAACACCCTCTCAACATTGTCTTCTTCTTCTGGATCATATGTAACCATTACACTTCTGTAATCAAAAGGATAAACCCCCTCTTCCGCTTCATCAACAATGGTCTTTAACACATAAACAACTTCTGCTCCGCATCCGGCCAATTCCTCAGCCAAATCATGATCTACATATAAAACAGTACTATTTTCTGAAACGATGTTATAACCAATATGTTTCACTGTGGTTGGAATAACAAGTTCTTCTAAATTATTGCAGTCATTGAAAGCATAATCCCAAATTGCTTCTAACCCTTCAGGTAATATAACACTTTCTAGGGCATAACAATATGCAAATGCACTATCTCCAATTGTAACCACACTGTTTGGTAAAATAACATTTTCTAGGGCCCAACAATAATTGAACGCATTAAGTCCAATTGTAACCAGGCCATTTGGTAAAATAACTTCAGTTACCGCACTTGAATCAAAAGAACCCCCTCCAATTATTTTACAGTTCCCATTTACATTTGCAACAAGTTCTTCAGCTTCGGCGAATTCATCATCTGGCCTGTATGTTAAACCTGCCATTACTAACAACATATATGGATTGCCTGGGTTCCCAAGGTAATATAAGTCATTTTCCTCGTCATGTGTACAGAATTGGTTTATTATTTCCAAGAAAATGGCAATCCTTTCTTCTGTTTCCGCATCTGGGGATTCTCTTGCGATTATTGCGTCGCATAAAACCCCAAAACAATCATAAATATTTATATCTGCGGTTCTATTGTTTAGAATAATGCTTTCAAGGTTCTCCAAATAATATGGTTCTTCAACCCATGAGTCATTATCTCCTGGAGTTTCTTGGTGATTATACCAATCTGCCAACCCATAAACCCATTCAACTGTTGATGGAATGGTGATTGTTTTAATTCCCGTGGCAAGTTCATTAACTCCCGTGTAATTAAAGTCATCAACATTGTCTATTGTGAACACCAAGTTTTCAATACTAACAACTTTATATTCATTTTCTCCGTCAGTTACATATGCCGGAATAACAAGGTCAACAACCTCTTCGGTTACAGCATAAACATAGGCTAGGTTGTAATCTGGAATATTCCCCCAGCCATCTTCTTCCATTCTTTCTTGTGTCCATAAATCAAACAAAAGCCCCGTCTCATCAATTGCAACTGGGGTCGTGTCGTCATCATATGAAACCACTGGTGCTGGTTCTGGTCCAGGTCTTGGTCCAGGTCCTGGTGCTGGATTGTTTCCACCGCCACAGCCAACTAAGCCAAAGCCAGTTACTGCAAGAACAAGTGTTAACAAAACACCCAAAATTTTCTTTTTCATAATTTTTTCTCCTTTTATCTTTTTTATTAAAAAGTAAAAATACTAACCAACAAAATATCTATGTCGACTTTTACTTTCGCTGGATATATTCTTCGCATACCGCTCCTAAAATATGTAAAATTCTAATTTCCTTTGATATGCTTTTCGTGGGTATTATAGCATAGACGCTTCATTATCTCCAAATATTTTGTGAATATTTTAGTATGTAATTCAATTTGCAAGCCCCCACCAAGCGTAATTTATAAAAAAATATTACCACATCTTCTAAAAGGTTGCTTTATTTTTAATAAATTGTTAAAATGTTATTAAAGCGGTGCTTAAAGTTGGCAAAAATATAGTAAGCGAGGAATGTTATGGGATATTTTGTTAAAATAAACACAGAAATAACAAAAAAATATGAGCTTGTTGGTGAAAGTAATTTCAAAAACCTGCTCGGTTTTGTTGGCAGCCTTAGGTTTCATAAAATCTCTTTTTTAGGGAAAGATATTGCAAAAGAGGTTTACTATGACACGCCCGAACATCTTCTTAATAAATCTGGTATTGTACTTTCAAAATTTGAAGAAGGAACAAATGCCTTTTTTAAGGTTGAAAACACTGCTTTTATGTCTAAGGTTTTAGATAAAATTGGAAAGGAAGTTTTTGTTCATAAAATTGGTTATAACGACACACTTATCGACCACGCATTCTATGTTAAAGATGGCATAACTGCTCTTTACACCACATCTTTTTCCATTGACCTAGAAAACGTTTTAAGTAATGCAGTTCCAAAATTAGAAATTGTTACTTCTGCAAAAGTATACAACATTGCAAGTGGAACAGGAATGAGGGTTGACCTTGCTTTGGAAGAAAAAAGAATAAGAAACCTTGAAACAAAAAGAACAAGCAAAAGCAAGGGCATTACGATTCGCCTTAAGAATGATAATTATGCTGTTTTTCTTACAGAGTTTAACGAATTAAACAAATTATTGCAAAGAAACTGCAAAGAATATTTAGAAATAAAAGAAAATCAATTTGATTATGCTTCAAATGTAACAAAGCCAATTATTCCAAAGCCAAAAGAAAAGAAAAGTAAAGATAAGGCAAAAAAATAAAACCCAACAATCAAACCCCACTTGTAACAAAACCCAATTTTTAATATTTTTCAAAATTTATTGACATATACCCTCAATTATGATATTTTAAGAGAGTAATTTTGCAATATCGCAAAATGCTTGTGGAGAAATACCCAAGAGGTCGAAGACACTATAGCAAAAAATTTGCTTCGTGGCTTTGGGCTAAAAACAATTCACTGGATTGTTTTCTAAACGCCGTCGCCCCCTGCTACTTATCAGGGGAGCCCAACCAATTGCGTAATTTCATCAAACATTGTAAAATTAAATAATATGGAGAAATACCCAAGAGGTCGAAGGGGCTCCCCTGCTAAGGGAGTAGGCTTGTAAAAGGGCGCGAGGGTTCAAATCCCTCTTTCTCCGCCAAGTGAGACTGATAAAACCCTCGTGGAATTATCAGTTTTTTTATTGCTAAATTATTCTTACTGAATTACAAAACTCCTTATATATTTGCTTTTGTTGTGGACTTTTGTAGCATAATTCTCGTAGTAGTAAACGGAATAAAATATTGCTTAAACAATTTATTTGACTAGGTTTTTAACCTGGTCTTTTTTTATTTCAATACAATATTTTATTCTTTTTTCGTTGACTACTACATTAAAACACTAATCTAAAATCTTCTTACCGAAATATGCTAGTTGTCCGCTGCCAAAAGGCAAATTTAATATAAGGAGGAAAAGAAGATGAAGAAAGTAAAGTATGGAATAACTAGATATAGTAAAAAAGGTTCTTACAGATTTACTGGTTATGGAATACTTGATGGCAATGACTTAATCACTAAATATAAAGATGTTAATGGCAATCAAGTTGAACATAGATATGAAGATGTAATGAACTCACTACACCCAGTTATCAATACAACTAACGAATTCAAAGGTGGTTTCTACGAATATGAAGAAATCGAATTTGAAAACGAAAAAGGTCAACTAATCGAACTTGAAATTGAAGTTGACTATCACATCTGGATTAGAATTCTAAATTAAAATTAAAAGGAGATTAAAAGTATGAATAACATTAGTATTGTAATTGGATCTTGGGGTTCATACAACGAATGTAATAACAGAGCTTTAGGTTCAAAATGGCTAGATTTGTCTGACTATTCTAGCTATGAAGAAATTGAAGATGAACTTAAAAAAGAAGGATTTGACCTTGAAGGTATTGATGAAGAATTGTTTATTCAAGACATTGACGGACTACCTTCAGATTGTTGTAATTGGGACTATACCCACCCTAAAGATTTATTTGAACTTCTACAAGAAGCTGATGTAATTGATAATGATTACAAATATGATTTGATGAATGCTTATTTAGAAGTTAGAAACTTTGACGACTTCAAACAACTTGTAAATGATAATGGAAGTCGTTGGGATGATGATATTCACTATTACAAAGGATATGACTGGTCTGACTACGGACGAGAAATGTTTGACTGTTGTGGATACCAAATCCCTGAACAAATTGAAAATTTTATAGATTTTGAAGCTTATGGAAAATACATGGGCGATTATTATGCTGAAGAAATATCAACAGGCATTTTAGAAATTGTTAGATAATAAGGAGAATAAAAATATGAATACAACTATTGAAGAAAGAAAAGAAAAAGCTATTGAAATAATGAAAAAATTAGACATTTTCAAAGATTATATAAATGGTTTCAAACAAAATAATGATGTTTGTATGTTTGAACAATTTGGAGGATATTGGGCTTATCAATACCCTGAGCTTATTGAAAA
This sequence comes from Clostridiales bacterium, assembly GCA_918262735.1. GTDB lineage: Bacteria > Bacillota > Clostridia > Christensenellales > UBA1242 > HGM11367. Next base: position 51,330 of record CAKJYJ010000002.1, on the reverse strand, counting down.
GAAAAAAGAACTTGAAGAAAAATACAACTGCACTGTATATGCAATCACTCACGAAATAACAGAAATTGGAGAGTTTTATGACTTTCTTATTGTTACTGATTACAAAGAAGAATGGTATGACTTGATTGGAACTTATCAAGGGAAAAACTTCTATGCAATGGCTTATGTCTGGAATAAAGATGATGACTATTGCTCAGAATTTGGTGATGTGATTATTCAAAGTTTTGGTGGTGGAATTAGGAGAATTGGCTAATGAAACTAACAATAAATAAACTATATGGATACAAAGTTTGTCATAAGAGAAAAGCAAGATATACCAATTCATATTATCTTGCTCTCTTTGAAAAACACCAATTAGAAAAAGAAACAAATAAAAAATGGAAAGTGTTGCCTACTCCAAAAAAAGAATGTAAGAGAGTGTGGAAAGATTGTCCGTTTAATAAATTATTAGGAGTGAAAAATGAAAATAAATTTAGAAGCTAAAGATGAATCACAAAAACGCATATTAGAATATCTTGAAAAAAATGCTAGTGAAATACTAGCAGACAAAATAAACAATGGAGTTCAAGTCGAAAAAGATGGCAAGCAGTTGCTATCTAAAAAGGACTTGGACTCTTTCTTTATATATGCAACAAATGAAGCTAAGAAAATGGCTGAAAATAAGAGTTATGCGTGTATTGATGATAAAACTGTGTTTGGTTGGGCTATTCACTACTTTGAAGAAGATGAAATACAAGGAAAACTTTTCAACCTTGATGGAACTGAATTTGAACCACCAAAACCAATTAAGAAAGAAACACCAAAAGTTGAAGTTAAAGAAAAACCAAAACAACCAAGTTTATTTGACTTTATAACTGAACCTGAAAAAGAAGAATGTCAAGATGAAGAACTTGAAGTTGAAGAAGAAATACCACCTATGAAAGAAATAGCTGGTCGAAAAGTCGATACTTCAACTGGTGAAGTTATTTCAAATAACAATGAAACATTTGATAAATATATCTTAAAAACAATAGCTGTCGCATTTGATGGCAAAGTGAAATTACAATAAGGAGTTTATTATGATTACAGATACAAACATAAGAAAAATACCAAAATATATGTTAAATCTTATACAGAAAAAAGATAAAGAATTTTATCCTAAACCAGATGGTCATACGAGATTTTATACTTACTATACAAAGTATAACAAAGAACTATGTTCAGTTACTGTTGCAGTAAGAAATAAATACAAAAAATGGTATTGCAAACAAGTTATTGTTCACGGTATTCATAGCAATAAAGTTTGGCTTCAAGATATTGGAATTACTATGGGATACTATGTTGTTGGCTGGTATAGAGAAAAACTAACATCATATCCAAAATGGTACGACTATGATTGGGGTTATAATGATGACAAATATTTCAACAAATACACGCCAGTTATAAACAAAGAATTTATACTTTCTCAACCTGAATATAAGTATTCAGCACTTGAACAATATGAATATACAGATTTTATGAAATATCTAAGATTATATGAACAATATCCACAAACTGAGTTATTAGTTAAATGTGGACTTTCTGACTTAGCAACTAGACAAACAATATTAAAAAAGTGCAAAAAAGATAAAAATTTCTGCAAATGGTTATACAAAAACAAAGAAAGCATTAAAAACCACTATTACTATACTAATGCAATACTTAAAGCATATAGTCAAAATAGAAATGTTAAAGAAGTTAATAGATTGGAAGAACTAAAATATGCACTTCGTTCAAAAGATAATTACAGACACTTAAAAGAAGTGTTTGCAAAAGATTTAACCAAACTTGTTGAATACTTGGTAAAACAAGATATTTCTATACCTATGTATGAAGATTATTTACGAGCTTGTGAATATCTTGGACTAGATATGAACATAGAAAAAAATAGATTTCCAAAACAGTTTATGCGTTGGCATAACATTAGAATAGATGAATATCACACTAAACAAGCTGAAGAAGATGCAAAGATTAGAAAAGAATTATATGAAAAATTTGCATCCGTATCTAAAAAATACACAAATTTGCAAAGAAATCTAAAAGAAAACTATGTGTGCATTATTGCAAAAAGTCCAAAAGATTTAATAAATGAAGGCAATATATTACATCACTGTGTTGGCAGAATGGGTTATGACCAAAAGTTTGCTCGTGAAGAAACACTTATATTCTTTGTAAGAACAAAAGATAATCCAGAAACACCACTCGTAACACTTGAATATTCACCAAAAACACACAAAGTACTTCAATGTTATGCTGAACACGATACAAAACCAACTGATGCAATACTTGAATTTGTAAATAAAATATGGCTACCTTACGCCAATAGAAAAGTAATGCAAATTGCAATATAAGGAGAAAAGAAAATGACAAATTATTTTAGAATTACAGGATATTGTCCAGAAGATAACTATTGCTTCATTATGGACACAAATGGACTATTTGAAAAAATGTGGCAGTTAAGTTCATACTGCATACAAAAAGGACTTAAAGTTATTGAAATATCTAATGACGAAAAGTTTTTAGATGTGAACATAACAAAAGCAGAACCAGATAATGAGCATTTTATCTTACGAGCAAATGCTGATGGTAAACCAGAAAATATAACTTATGAAATTGATGGCATAACCTATAAAGCAGTTAAAGTTGGAGATAAAATTTACATTCCAGATAAAGAACAAACAATATAACGAAAAACAAAAGACCAACAAAAAATGTCGGTCTTTTTTATGCCCTATTAGTATGTTCCTTCTAACTCATTATCTTTGAAAACTGGATCGTTGAAGAAATCATAAATTGTAATGTTCAATGCTTGACAAGGGGTACAGTTTAGTGTTATAATCATGATATTTCCAAAAAGGAGTTAAAAAATATGCGGCAGGGTATTCTTAAATAAAACTATAACCAAATAGTGGGAACAAAAAACTTTGGGATGTCCTTTGGAACAAGGGCTTGGTTTTTTGTACCTATTTAAGAATACTTTTGCCTTATATATTGACATAGTAAGACAAGTGACAAGCGTCTGTTGGCGTATGTCTTTTATGTGTATGTCCAAAGATTAAATCCCCAGCGGTAAGAGTATTTTGCTGCTGGGGATTTTTATGCCTTTTTTGGCTGTGAATGGAGGATGACACATGAAAATAATCAATATTGGCATTCTTGCACACGTTGATGCAGGAAAAACAACACTGACAGAAAGCTTGCTGTATACAAGCGGGGCAATCATGGAACCGGGCAATGTAGATAAAGGCACAACAAGAACGGATTCTATGGCTTTGGAACGTCAAAGGGGAATTACCATTCAGGCTGCCGTTACATCTTTTCACTGGAAAGAGTACAAAGTGAATCTTGTAGACACACCGGGACACATGGACTTTATAACAGAAGTGTACCGCTCTTTATCGGTTCTGGACGGAGCGATTTTAGTAATATCTGCAAAAGATGGAGTACAGGCACAGACCAGAGTGCTGTTCCATGCGCTGAGGAAGATGAAGATACCAACCATTATTTTTATCAATAAAATCGATCAGGAAGGCTTTGTTCCTGCACAGACTTATCAAAATATCAGAGAAAAATTGACAGAAGATATGATGGTTATGCAGGAAGTTCATTTATTTTCAGAATTAACACTTTCCGACGTTGCGGATTTTGAAAAGTGGGATGCTGTGATTGCCGGGAATGATAATCTTTTAGAAAAATATCTTTCAGGAGCGCCTTTGACATTGCGGGAACTTCAGGAAGAAATAAAGCGAAGGGTACAGCAGGGAACTTTTTTTCCGGTATATCATGGAAGCGCAAAAGAGAATATCGGAACAAAAAAATTGCTTGATGTAATCACAGATATTTTTTCATCGAAAACAGATAACTGTCAATCGGAACTGTGCGGGTATGTATTTAAAATTGAATATACCGAGCAGAAAAAACGACGTTGCTATTTAAGGCTGTATAGCGGTACGCTTTGTTTACGGGAAACGATTCTTCTGTCAAAAAAGGAAAAAATTAAAATTACAGAGATGTCAATTCCATTTGATGGAGAAATCGTCCCAACAGACACCGCTGATTCCGGGGAGATTGTTATTTTATCTGACAATACATTAAAACTAAATGATGTTCTGGGAGATGAAAAACTATTGCCACGCAAGGCATGGACGGATAATCCCCTGCCGCTTTTTAGGACAACGATAGAGCCAGCCAAAGCAGAGCAAAGGGAAGTGTTGCTGGATGCCCTTACAGAGATTGCCGATACTGATCCGCTTCTGCGCTTTGTGATTGATCCTGTCACTCATGAAATCATTCTTTCCTTTTTGGGGAAAGTACAATTGGAAGTTGTTTGTTCTTTATTAAATGAAAAATATAGTGTCGAGGTAGCAATAAAAGAGCCTACCGTTATTTATATGGAGAGACCACGAAAAGAGGCTCATTATACAATTCATATTGAAGTACCGCCAAATCCCTTTTGGGCGTCGATTGGTTTGGCTGTCACTCCTCTTCCTGTTGGAAGCGGAACAGAATATGAAAGTAAAGTGTCTCTCGGTTATTTAAACCAAAGCTTTCAAAACGCAGTTATGGAAGGGATTCGGTATGGATTAGAGCAGGGAGTGTATGGATGGGAGGTAACAGATTGCAGAATTTGTTTTGAATATGGTGTTTACTACAGCCCGGTCAGTACTCCGGCAGATTTCCGCTTTCTTGCGCCCATTGTGCTGGAACTGGCATTAAAAAAAGCAGGAACACAGGTTTTAGAACCCTATCTTTCTTTTACCCTGTTTGCACCGCAGGAATATCTTTCACGGGCTTATCATGATGCTGTGAAATACGATGCGGTAATTGAAACAACTTCAATAAAAAATAATGAAGCGATCATAACTGGAGAAATACCAGCAAGACGGATTGGGGAATACAAAAGTGATTTGAATTTCTATACAAATGGAAGAAGCGTTTGCTTGACAGAATTGAAAGGGTATCAGGAAACTTCAGGGGAACCTGTAGTACAACCTCGCCGCCCAAATAGTCGGTTAGATAAGGTTCGCCATATGTTTCAGAAGATAATGTAACGTCTTGCGCAATGCAAGTGTTCATTGCTGGCTATTGCGAAATATCATTGATAAAATCAGTATCAGAGAGGAGGAACTATTTTGAACCAGGAACAGACGGATATTACAACAGGAAAGCAAATACGTCATCTGCGGACACAATCGGGAATGACACAGGAGGAATTAGCCGGGGAACTAAATGTTACCCGGCAGGCGCTATCGAATTGGGAAAGGGATGTCATTATACCAGCACCAGATTTATTCAATTAGTGAGTGACAAAGAGCTAAGACAGTCGATGTCGAGGAAAGGAAACTGTTGGGATAATGCACCACAGGAAAGCTTTTTTGGACATATGAAGGATGAGATAGATGTTAGTGAATGTAGCAAATATCGTGAGGTAAAAGCAATCGTGGATGACTGGATGGATTATTATAATAATAGCAGATATCAATGGCAGTTGGCAAAGTTGTCACCTAACGAGTATTATGAGTATATCACAACAGGGATTTATCCATTAGAGGGGATTGTAAGTTGTAAAGTAGACAAACAGACGTTCCCTAGAACAAATAAATAAAAATGTCCTTGACAAGGGGTACAGTTTATGATAGATATTTTATTAAGGCACTTAAACAAAATAATATAGTTGGTGCATTGAGTAAAAGAAGTGTATTACAAATAATTGAATTTGCTAAAAGCAATGAAAAAGATATTAAAGATTTATGTAAGAAATTAGGGATATTATATCCACCAATGAAAATAATAGATATGTATTTTTGGGAAAAAGGCATTTCAAACTAATAATTTATCAATTTTGGGATTCTGGCGTGTGCTTGTCTTGATACAAGTGGCTTCGCTTCGCTCGCCAGGACAAGCACACGCCAGCAATTAAAAATGGAACTGGTTGACAAACAAAAATGGTGGCTAAATGTGGGGACGACACTGCTGAAGCTTGTGTTCATCCCTCACATTTTTTACGCCACCATTTATTTTAGTTTGCTTTTCTCATTTGTTCTATGACTTCGGGGCTAACTGTTCCCATTAAGCATCCTTCGTCCCAACACTTGAAATCATCAAACAATAATAGTTTTCTATCTTCTTGTCCTATTGTACAGACAATGTCATCGTCCATTATGTCCGATATGAAGTATTGTGGCAAATTCTTTGAATACACAATCTTCTCTCCAGTTTTCTCCATATATTTCATTAAATATGCTAGTGCGTTCCCAAGTCGATTTTCTCTTTCGTCTATCTCTTTGAAATCACTGCGACCATATCTTTCATTAAAATATGTGGATTGAAAAGTTGTTCTCATCTTATGAGCTCTTGTGTCATAATCACTTACTTCTTTTAATTCACCAGGTAATGTATTAGCTGGTATATTAAATAGTCCATGAAAGTGGAGTCGATTGCTTTCAGGTGCTCGTTCCCAAACACCCATATATTTCCAATTTTTTCTTTCTACTAAATGACGGAAACAAGTTCTTAGCCCTTTTCTAAAAGTTTCTTCTGTGTGCTTTGTGTTATCATAAGTAAAGGTGCAAAAATAATTGAAATTTGCAAGATTTGCTTTCCTTGTCATTCTAACTCTACGACATATCAAATTCCTTAGTTTTCTATCAAAATTGATTTCGACATAAGATTTTGCATTGTCATAGGTATCAAAATAAGGGAGCATATCTTTAATAATTTTACTTTTGCGTTCTCTCTTAGATAAATCAATATATTTTGCATAAAGTTCATCAAAAAGTCGTTTTTTAGTTGAAATTCTAACTTTTTTAGGACTTTTTTGCTCACTTTTCTGCAATTCATCATCTAATTCTTTAATTTCAGTTTCTTCTTCTAAATTAAAATTAGATGTTTCTGTTTCAAAAACAGAGAGCTCATCTGTTTCAGGTGAGCTTTCCGTTTCTTCAACAACTATGGTTTCCTCAATCGGTTTGTGGCGTTTTCTGGTGTACCTTACCGTATGAGGAATTGCTATATAATGACTTCCGTCAAAATATACTTTTGTTTCTCCAAACGACATAAGGTTCTCCCATTATACGCTGACTTTTAGATTTAACTGTTTGAGTTAGAGTCAGCGCTTTTTCTGACTTTTTTCTTAAACAATCTTCTAAAAATGTTGATTTTTCCTTGATTTTTTAACTTTTTTTGCTCTTTTTCTTGAATTTTTTGCAGTTTTTTAATTTCTTTTTGTTTTTTTCTTTCTTTTTTATTTACCACAGATTGATATTTTCTATCTTCTTTATCTATTCTTCTAAACGCTTTTCTCATATTCTTAAAAATATACTTACAAATCTTTTTGTTAAACTTATCTGGAACGAAATCTGATGTGTCTAATGTGTGAGCAAAAGTATCGTAATACTTATCTAATGTCATATTTATCAACTTATTCTTGTTAAAGTTAATCATCATTTTTCCTCCTTTTTATAGTCCTAGATTGATAATATCCCTCTGGAAGTTCGTCATCATTGTCTAACAAATATTGAATATATCCTTGCAAACTTTCGTCAATGGGTTTGCTTTCGTTAATATCAAAATCTTCGTTGAAATGTCCGTCATAGAACTTCGGTTTGCAACTTTGACTTGAATAGAGAGCAAATACATTGTAATTTGCATAGACAGTTTCTTCTTTGTAGCATGATTTGTCTTGCTTACCAGAAGCCATATATCTCTCAAATAAACTTGAATTTTCTATCTTGCGAATAGTCCATCTCAGTTTTCTAACTTTACCATACTCATTGTAGTAAATTTTAAGTTTCATTATTTCAACGAATTGCGCTAATTCTCGAATATTAACATCAATGAGCATAGGTCTCTGGGTATCCAAAAGGATATCCAGATTATTATGACCATGTTGCTCATACCAACGACTTTGCCACTCAGGGAAATACATACTCATACGACTGTTCAAATACTTTTGTGCCTCAGTTATGCCTATTGCTTCATAAGGATAGTTAAAATGTGTTTTTACAAACTCATTCTTAAATCCTAATCTAAATGGGTTGATTCTTCTATTGTATCTAGGAGAATAACCAAATTTGTGAAATTCAATATCATAATTTGAAGATACACAATGTTTTGGAATAGTTAGATTAAAACCATTTTGATTTTTAGTTGTAATCTCTTTTCTCATCAACTTATTGCGTTCTTTGCTGAAAGCATACATATTCAAACAATGCGTCATATAGCATGTCTTTCCCGTTCTAGGAGGAGCAAAGATAATTGTTATCATTATTGATTAAACACATGAAGTGTATAAGCAATACTTGTTACTCGATTGTTAGCGTCTAATTCGTATTCAATATCGAATGTCATAGTATAGTTTCTATTTGCATCAATTAAGTTTTCAAATTCATTGATGTCAATTTCTTGACCTTCAATAGTAATTTTATCAACTATTGTTGCATCACTAAGAACTCTATAAGAAGTTCCGTTAACATTTCCCATAAAGCTATTTCCATTATCAAGTGTTACATTGTATTCATCATAGGTATGAATACGGATAGAATAGTTTGATTGTAGTGCTGTCAATGTGTTTTGACCTGCATTACGGTAATTATTATTATATTCGTTTATAAGGTCAATTCCTAATCTATACCATATATCATTAACTCCGTTTGAACTATATCCAATGTGATGCATATAGTTTCCGTTATCATCATAGTATGGCATATCAATATTGACACGAGTATCAACATAACTAATTGTACCATTAGCAACTCTTGCTGATATTGTTGCAATTCTTTGTTCAAGTGTTGTTATTTGATTATCAAGATGAGCAATTTGTGCCTCATAATCAGCAATTTGTTCAGCTTGACTTTCATTTGTGGCATCAAGAGTTGCAACTTGAGCAAGTAAAGTTTCTTTTTCGCTTGTTAGTTGTGTTAATTCTTGATTGCAAGTTCGCAATTCTTCTGTAAGTGAAGATTCGCTATTTGCTTTTTCTACATATTGTTCATTAGGAACAACATTCCAAACCCTAAACATTGCTTGTCTAAAGCCAGGGGTACACATACCAATGGCAAAAATCAAGAATAGAGCTGTGAAAAGTGAACCTATTGAAATAAATATTGCTTTTACAGTTGTATTCATTTTTTACCTCCAAATTTTAATAATTTTTAACTGTGTTGTAGATAACTCTATAACCCTTGCTACTTGAATATACAAAGTCAGCTACATCTGACAAGTATGTCTTAGTTGGATCATCTCTGTCGGTAAATCTTAATTGAAGTGTGTATGTTTCGCCATCATTCAAATCGTTCATTTGCCAACTATCTCCACAAGAACCATTTGATTGGTGAGTGTGAAGATATGAGTGCATCAATCTACCATCTTGGTCATATACAACGACTGTTACTGTATATACTTTCGCACTTGACAATGTATCTCTGATAAGAGTTACATTTGAAACATCACTATACAATCTCAAGTATCCAACAGTAGAATATTCTTCAACATCGATACTGAAAGAAAGTTGTGTGTTATAGGTTGTTACAGCATAGTTAAATAACATTACTTTATCTGTTGAAGTTATTGTAAGAGTTCCTGTAACACTAGCAAATTCAAGTTGTTTAGAAAGTATTGTGTAATTGTAAGTTCCCATTTCAACAAGCATTGATTGATAACTATCAATTTTTGAGTTGTCATCAAATACAAATTGATATGAGTGATTATCGTTTGCAAGTATGATTTTTACAGGATTTTGAGACAAATCTACATCTGTCAAATCAACATTTCCTACAGCATTAAGTCCAACAGAAGCGACTGTGTAGTTGTTCAAATAATAGTAATCAAAAGTTGTACTATTATTATCACTTCTAATTGCTAATGTTCCTCTAAAGTTTTCAAAGATAAGAGCTTCGCTTTCAATATAGAATTCCCAGTTCATATCTTTGTTAAGAAGAACATCAACACCTGCATTTAACTTATCTAAACTATCAATAGTGATAATCTTTGATAAGTTCAATTCACGACAAGTAAATTGAATTCTTACAGGTTTTGTTGTAAGGTTCAAAGAACTAACATCACTGTTGTTTGTATCTCTAAAGCTTACATTTAATTTTGAATAAGTTGCAGTTGATTGAACTGTATCAACTTTAACTTTATCCTTTGTTTTATAATCTTTCTTTATGGTATCCACATAATTATCATTTTTGACTGTTGCGTTAACTGTTTCGCCTTTAACATAGGTTACTTGTGCTGCAATATTACAACGATATACACCATAGTAATCTGCATCACCATATTCTGCCTTTTTACTTGGCGAAATTGGATAATTTTGTTTAAGTGTGTCAGGTATTGGCAAACATAAACAATTTGCACAATCAATCAACTTTGTTGTGTTATATGGAAAACCTTTCATTTGCTCATAAAGGTAGTTGTAAAAACTATTGATTTTTACTAAACCTTCTGAACTTGAACCTATTAGCTCAACATTCTTAAACTTAATAAAGTGAGAAGTTGCATTTTTCGCAGCTAGAGTAGATGCGTTATTCATAACATAACGAACCATCTCGTCTTGATTTGTTCTAACAGCGTGAGTCCATTTTACAAACTCTTGTGTCTGTCTTGAAACTGAAACCAAGTCATCGTGATTTCCATCTATCTTGTGCCAGTCAAATGCAGTGTGATATGTCCAGTAATAAGGTTCTTTATTCTTTTCCGTTACCCAATTAAATGTGCTCAAATCATAAGCTAAAAACCACTTCATACCTGTAAGGGAAGCATAAGTATTTATGACTCCATCAAGTATAAGTCCGTCATTTGATTTATAGAAAAGTATATTTTCATATTCGTTGCCATTTTTATAACTAAAAACAACATACGAACCAAAATCATGACATTTTAGGTTAATAATTTGGTCATCATAAAATGGGCACTCATTGTCATCTTGAGCTTTTTTAATTTGCTCAAAGGTGAAACCACCATTAGTATTTTTCCAGTTATCTGTTATTGTTGCATCAATATTATCTATTTGCTCTTGAGGAGTTGGCATTGCAGATGCGTGAACAGTAAAATACTGAGTTTGCACAAATGCACCAGCTCCAGCAAATAGAACAAATAGTATGACATATAAAATTGTCATTTTTTTCTCTTTGAATATCGTGTTTGCGAGTATCAAAGTGATTATTAGAGCAACAACAATTCCAACCACAATACCAACGATAGAGTTAGTTATTGCTGACATAATTATTACTCCTTTTTTAGATTAAATTAAAACAGACATAGGCATAATACCTATGCCTGAAATCCTAAGATTTTTTAGATAAGCATATTAAGTAATGCTTTGTCTGAAGATTTGAAAGGTTTAACTTGGCATTCGTAAACTTGACCATTTTCATCAACGGATTTTACTGAGAAAGTTTTACCTTTAATGATGTGTCCTGTTGCATCTTTCATTTCAAATGGGGTTGTAATAAGTTCAAGTTTGTTTTCATTTCCAAAAACAATATCAAAAACTGCATAACCATTTTTATCAACTATGCCTGAGTTAGCTGATTGTGGTGCAACTGTGATTTTCACATCTTTTCCACGAATTGTTGCTTTAACGAAATATGAAAAGTATTGTTTTCCGTCTTTTTCATAAATTTCTCTTTCAACAAAAATCTTATTTTTCTTTTCCATTTTTACCTCCTATTATTTTTTACCTTTTGTTCTTGAATATTTGATTGCTTCACGCTTTGATTTACCTTCATCAAGGGCTTTTCTATATTTATAGAAACCTGCGTGGTCTGATTGACATTGAAGGTATCCAGATCTCATACCAGCTTCATAGTCAGTAAGTTCTTTACCTTCTTTTTGTCCGTGTTGATGAACTTTTGCTTTTCTTTCTTCTGCATAGGATTTTGCCCTACGATTAGGAACAGTCCATCTTCTTTCTGTATTGCTATACTTTGGCATTTTATTTCTCCTTTTTTAATTAAAATTTTTTGTGCTGTGTAGTCGCAACTCGCTGTAATCAAACATACCAGAGAACTCTAAAAATAATACAAATCGTATCGGGCGATTTTTGGCAAGTAGGTGGCCACCTTCATTTTGCAAAACTCCCAATGAACATCGGCTTGATTAAACATTTGTCTCTGTCATCGATTACACGAGTATTGTATAACAGTTTTTCTCAGATTGTAAGGAAGCGTGCGGGTAGAAAATGGGCAGTTTTTAGGTAGGTTTAGACAAGAAAAAACCAACAAAAAGGTAGTAAAAGACAACAAAAAAATAACCCCGAAGGGTTACTTTTAATCAACATATTGTCTTGATGAACACGCTGTCTTTAATCTTTTGCCATCAATATCTATTTTGTCTTTGAACTTTGACTCATAGTATCTATCTCTTAAATAAGTCCTTTTGTAAAATGTGTCTTGACTATAAAGCACATTTTGAAATTCTTTATGAACTTTGTAGTTAATGATTTGTTTAACTATATACTTTTTTGTCCTATAAACATTGGTTGCTTTTTCAAACATATCTATATTACGCATTTACAAGTTCCTCCTTTTCGTTAAGTTTCTTTATAAGATAATCAATAAACTCTTTATTAAGTAGGCGTATATATTCACGAGTATAACAAAGTTTAACTGACAATGACTCTTGTGTATGACCTGACATATACAAAGAATAATATAGGTCATAAAATTTTGGTGGAGCAGATAAAATTATATCGTTATAAACTCTAACTTTCTTCATAACTTCACTTTCTCCAAGTTGTTGACTAGCTTCTTCAAAAACTGTCTTATGTGTATAATAATATTTTATATTTTTTAGATCTTCTCTAATTTGATTTGCGTTAATCATATATCCTCCTAAATTTTTTAGGATTTTTGTCGATAAAAAACCTCTACGACAGAAATCCATAGTTTGTTTTGAATTACTATTCGTAGAGGTTATGTATATTGACCTTTGACACGAATCTTGCATATACAGTATTGAACAAGGATTTATTCATAAGCGCTATTTCAGCTCGACCTTATTGTGCCATATATACGAAATAGATGTTTAAGCGTTATTAACAATTCTAATAAGTGTTTCATTTGAATGTTGTTTTGTAATAACTGTCGATTTACAAATCTGACAAGTGCCTTTTATATCTCCATTTTTTAGAACTGTTGCAGATATCTTGTTAAGACACTTTGGACATTTGATAGTTTTGTGTTTACAATTCAAATTTTCCATATTACAACTCCTTTTTACCACGAGCACAAAAGTTTGTATTTAATAAACTACATAGTATGGTTGGTAAATCCTATACAATAGTAAATTATCTTTTGTGTTCCACCTTATCAGTAATTTAATAATGGGGCTGTATATTAAATTACAATGGTTAGATTAAGTCCTTAATGACTTTGACTGCTATTCCTTGAATAATAACATTTTTGAAATACATATCTTTCATTTTGTCATTTTCTGGATGCAATCTTACTTGTTGCTTTTCATTATCAATATAATAGCGTTTAAGGGTTGCTTCATCATTGATTAAAGCTACTATTATTTGACCAATTTCAGCCGTCTCTTGCTGTTTTACGATAACATAATCTCCATCTTCAATACCTGCTTTTATCATACTGTTGCCATTTGCTCTTAAAATGAAGAACTTGCCAGCACCTAAAAAGTCAGTTGGTACAGGGAGATATTTTTCAATGTTTTCTTCAGCAAGAAGTGGAGTCCCACAAGCAATAGAACCAACAACTGGAAGATAACTCACTTCATTTAACATACTTTGCATTTTAGAAGTTTTGATACTTCTTGATTTGCCATTACTTTGAATAAGTCCTTTCTCTTTCATCTCTGTTAGATAATGACTTACACAAGCAGATGTAATGTTAAACTCTGATGCGATTTCCCTTAATGTTGGGGCTAAACCATTCTTTTGGTATTCGCTTTCTATAAAGTTTATCATCTTTGTCATAAGTTCTTGGTTTTTTGTACGCATTTGTGTATCTCCTAAACTTTATCATTAGCATTTGCTAACGATAGAATTATACAACACAAATTTTCATAAGTCAAGCATCTATGACATTTTTTGTTGCCTTTTTTGTCTTTTCTTTTGGATCATAGCAAAAACATCTGGTTCAATTTTTTTGATTATTAAATCTAAATCTACATTTGATATTAAAGAAAAATCTATTTTATCAATATAAACTTTTAGATTTAAGTCGTTTTTCTTTACTTTTATTTCATCCATAAAATCTCCTTTTTGTCTAGACACAAACACTATACAACCATTTTTTCAAGATTGTAAGGAAGTGTGCGTGTAGTGTATGGAGAGTGTTTGAATAACAAAAGGAAATAAAAAGGAAGTAAATGCCAACTAATGCCAAGTTAGAAACATATTAAACGAAAGACATTAAGTTTTTTTTCGTAGTTGCTGGTATCAGGTAATCTCTAATCTGTCAAAGGAAAAAAATATAGCTTAAAACTTTAATCAATAAAAACTCAACGCAATATTTTTTTCTTTTATCTTTGACATCTTATTTCTTACCTGATTTTTTTCGTGGTGTCGAAAAAAAGAAATCGACAAAAAGGAGTTTAATATGTTGTTTGGGTTTTACTTGGTATTAGATATTCACAACTTGGCAAAAACAAGTCAAAGATTGACTCTAAACTTGTCAAAAACTGTTGCACCACTTCCTTACAAAATCAAAAATTGCATCTTAAACTCTAAATATAAATTTAATTTGGAGGAAATAAATGAAAACAGCAGTAATTTATGCAAGATATTCTAGTGAAAGACAAACTGAACAATCTATTGAAGGTCAGCTTCGTGTATGTAATGAGTATGCAGAAAGAAATGACATAGTTATAGTTGATACATATATTGACAGAGCTATGACTGGAACAAATGACAAAAGAACTGATTTTCAAAGAATGCTTAAAGATAGCAATAAAAGAGCTTGGGATTATGTTCTTGTTTATAAGATTGACAGATTTGGAAGAAACAAGTATGAACTTGCAATGAATAAACACACATTGAAAAACAATGGCATTAAACTTATATCAGCAATGGAAAATATACCTGATACCCCAGAAGGAATTATTTTGGAAAGTTTACTTGAAGGAATGGCTGAGTATTATTCAGCAGAACTTTCACAAAAAGTTAAGCGTGGTATGAATGAAACACGACAAAAAGGAAATTACACAGGTGGTTATATGCTTTATGGCTATAAAAAAGATGGCAAGAAAGTTGTCATTGACGAAGATAAAGCAGAAATTGTTAGATTGATATATGAAAGATATGCGAACAATGTTTATGTTAAAGACATTATAAAAGAACTTACTGAAAAAGGAATACTTAATCGTGGCAAACCATTTGCAAAAAATACTATCCATAGAATATTGCAAAATGAAAAATATTCAGGTGTTTATCACTACAATGATGAAGTGTTTACTGACATATATCCTAAAATTGTTCCAGATGAATTGTTTAAGTTAGTGCAACTTAAAAATGATGGAAACAGATATGGTAGTCATTCCCCATTTGTTAAATATCTACTAAGAAAGAAAATGATTTGTGGATATTGTGGTAGGACTATCAATGGTATAACAGGTTCATCTCGCAAAAAAGATGTAAAAAGATATTATAGTTGCTCTGGAAAGTATTTGAAGAAAACTTGTTGTAAAAAAGCAGTAAGAAAAGAAGCTTTGGAAGATGTTGTTATAAATGCTTTATTAAAAGCTTTTGAAAATGATGATGTAATAAACTTATTCGCAGACAAGATTTTAGATGCTCACGAAAAAAGAATGTCAAATCACTCAGTTTTGAATTTACTATTGCAAGAAAAAGAAAAGATTGAAAAATCAAAAAACAATATTATATCTGCTATTGAACAAGGTGTCATCACAAGTACAACAACACAAAGATTAAAAGAACTTGAAGATAAAGAAAGTTTAGTTTCAGAACAAATAATAATTGAGCAATCTAAGACAAAACTTGATACAACCAAAAATGAGATTGTAAAATTTATTAAAAAAGCATTAGAACAAAACGCCGAAATTTTAGTTAATTTACTTGTAAAAAAGATTGTGTTATTTGATGATAAAGTTGAAATCTATTGCAACTATTCAAACAACAAAGATAAAGAGAGTTTTGATATAAACTTCTATGAAGAAAAAACACAGTTGCCAATACCAGCAAACAACAATTCAACTGCTATATTGAAAGATGCAAAAGTTGAACTAAAAATATAAAATATCTGGCTAAAAAGCTAGATATTTTTTTAATTTTATGCTAAAATGTTAAACATAAAAAGTCTGGGAAAGCTTGAATTTACGGGGTTTTTAGCAAAAAGTTTTATGGATACCCACTTTTCCCGCCAAGAGAGAATTGCACACACACTAAAAATTTTGGTGAGTGTGCTTTTTTCTTTATGTGGGATTGCTTTGGCATGGTGATTAAGAGATAAGAAGATGGTCAAAAATAAAGAACTTGAAATAAAGTTCTCCATTTTTTTATTATTATAAAATGTACAATTGGTAAAATTCGTGTTATAATGTAGTTATTAATTTAATAAAAGGAGTCATGAATTAAATGAGTTTGAGTTCCACTAACTACATATCTGCAACAACAAAAATTAGTAATTTAATTTGGATTATAGAAAAATTAGGCTATAAAGAAGTTCGCCTAGAAAAAGAATTAAAAAACACATATCAAAAATGCTATATATGGACACCAGAAAAACAGGATTTAACTTATGTAGGCATAGAACTATACATATCGAAAATAGTAAATGATAAAATTGAAGTAGAAACAAGAACAAGAGCTGGAAGAAGTCACTTAGAAATAAAACAACAAAATCTTACCATAAAAATGATTAGAAGTTTTTTTGGTGGCTATTTTGAATCTGATTATGGAAAAAACAGATACTTTAATATTAATGAAGGAAGTGAAGAAACAACCCCTATTGCTATGTCACTTTACATACAGAGATGGAAGTTACATAATGCTTTGTTACCTATAAAAATATATTCTGATTATATAAACAAAACACTAGAAAAAAGTTCAAGTGATAGTATATTATATAGTAATAAATTAGATAATTTACCTGAATTAAACTCATTAAAGCCTTATGTTGTGTCTAATAATATTCAGTTGCCTTATATTATTGGTGCTTGGGAAAATTATGTGAAAAATTGTTTCCTTTCAATTTTTAAGTATGCTAGTAGAATTGATAATAAATTATTAAAAACTGATAATCTATCAAATGATGATCTACTACAAATCAAAAATGAAAATCTAACAATTGAAGAATGTATTGTAAACAAATTTTCTTTTCAAAGGCCAAGAAACATTATAAGCAATTTTCAAAAATTAGATAAAACTTTAGCGTTAGAGGTAAATACTATATTTCGAAAACCCTATTGTAGAAAAAGAATTTGTCTGTTTGACGATATAGATAATATAATAACACTAAGAAATCAAATAGTACATGATGGTTTTATAGATTCAACTATAACGGACTATGATGTCAACAATTTTTATTTAAATATTATTGAAGCTTCAAATAGGCTTTATAATTTATTTGGCAAAAAATACAAATTCAAACCTAATTATAATTTTTAAGTTTTTAAAACGTTATAGAGAATACGACAAATTGGAAATAGTAAAAGATTTATTTATTGCGAAAAATACATTAATAGCATTGCTTTTGGATTGCTTTTAATTTTGAATGCACTAAGACTTTAAATAAAAATATATAAATTTTAATAATCGGAGATGAGTTATGATAAAAATACGTGGTTGTGAAATAAAACAAATTGAAATTGCTGATGATTTTTATGAAGCATACAAACGTTGTTTTGCTGCAAATGCTAAAAACCAAATTGTTGCAATACCTGCGTTTGTTAATGGTTTCTTCGCATGTGAATTATATTTAAAAAGAATTTTGAAAGCTAATGATACTACATCATTTGGACATAGTATTGAAGAATTATTCAATCAACTTCCAACTGAATTGAGAAATACCATAGAAGAAAAGTTTTCAAATGAAGCTAAGAGTATTGACGGATTAAATTCAGTAGAATTTAACGAACTTTTAAATAAAATGTCTCTCGGATTTGAGTTTTGGAGATATATTTATGAAGATGAAAACAAACAATTTGAAGAGGATTATCCTTTTGATTATTCTGAAAAATTTCTAATTTTATTCTTACATATTATTGAAGGTATAGCAAACAACTAAGTTATTCATAAAAAGTCGGGAAAAGCTAGATTTTACAAGGTGTTTAGCAAAAAGTTTTATGGATACCCACTCTTTCCGCCAAAAGCGAACTGCACACACACTAAAAATTTCGGTGAGTGTGCCTTTTTCTTTATGTGGGATTGTTTTGGAATGGTGATTAAGAGATGAGAAAATGGTCAAAAATGAAGAACTTGAATAAAGTTCTTCCTTTTTTTTACAGCTATTGGAAAATAATGACAAATATGTTATAATAGCCCTGAATAACAAAGGAGATAATTATGGAAGACAGAATAGACAGAAAACTATTATATACAACAACAAAAATAATTAATCATACCTTGAACGGAGAAACAAAACACTCCACAGGTTTTTTATATAACTTTACATTACATGATGGAAAGATTGTTAGGGTTGTCTTAACATGCAAACATTGTATAAAAGATTATAAAAAAATAGAATTATTATTTTGTGCAGATGACGGAAAAGCTAACCCAATAGATTTAGAAAGTTATGTATTAAACTTTAATATAGATAGCCAAGATTTTATTGTTTATCATAATAATTTTGATGTAGCAGCACTGATTTTTTCATATGATACTAGACTGTTTATTAGTGGGAATAAACAACCATATTTTTTATCACTAGATAAAAGTTTAATACCTAACCCTACCCAAATTGATGATTTGAGTTACATTGAAGATGTTATTATGATCGGCTATCCACAAGGAATTTGGGATGATTATAATAATAAACCTATTATTAGACAAGGATTAACAGCAACGCCCTTACAATTAAATTTTAAAGGCAAACCTGAATTTTTAGTAGATTTAGCATCATTTCATGGTTCTAGTGGCTCTCCAGTATTTATATACAATCAAACATCATATACAACAAAAAACTCTATAGTTTTAGGAAATAGAATATATTTATTAGGGATTTTTTATGGAGGATGGGAAGAAGTTACAAAACAAACAACCACAGCAAAAATGTCATCTTGTGAAACGAATGAAACACAAATTGTAAAAATTTTACTACCAAACAATTTAGGGTTTGTGTTAAAATCATCAGTATTTGAAGATATGTTGCCACTAATTGAAGAAAAAATAGAATATTTAATTAAACATTCAAATAAAGATTAATTCTCACCCGCCCAGCACCGACATATATTTTAGGGTTAGGATTGGATATCACCCACTCTGCCAGCAAAAGTTGTTTCTTGGAAACAACTTTTTTTATTTATCTGCGAGATTTAAGGCTGCTCCTTGATAGCGTTTTAATTAAACCCGACCATAATAATATAAAAATATTGACAAAAACTAGCTTTGATTATATAATAAGAAAAAAGGGGGCTTTATATGGAAACTGATTGGATGGGTCTTGCCGGTATTCTATTGATGAGTTATAATGATACAGCAAGGAAAATTAGAGAACAGGAAAAAAAATTAGAGCAACTTGAAGAAGAAAATAATCGATTAAAAGAAAGCCAAGAAAGAGAAGAAATAGAAAAAAGAGAATTGGAACAAAAAATGTTAAATCTTGAAAAACTTAATCGTAAAAATTCCTTGATAGAAAACAAAATTTTAGAAACCGTTTCGGCTTTCAAAACAAAAAAACCAGATTTAACAAAATTCAATAATTTACTAAAAAAATATAGAGCATATAGATATTGCAGTTTGGCTAAAATAAAAAAATTAACACCAATTGTTGAAGATTACAAAAAGTTTTTAGCTGAAAATGAATTAACTTTTGACAACAGGCCTTTTGAAATTGAAGAAATAAAGCAACAAATTGTCAATAATGAAATACTTCAAAAAAGTATAGAAGCAGATATAGAAAATTTAAAAAACACCCGTAATCAAAAGAATGCTTTATTTAGTAAAGCATTAAAAAAATACAATAGAGCGGAAAATTCAATATTCAGAAACTTAAATGTAAATAGGGTATATAATTTAAAGTATAAATACGAGGCTAGTTCACGTGACTACAGAGAAACAGATTCAGAGTTAAGTTTAAAAAAAATAGAAAAGACTCAAGCAATAGATGAAAAAAAATATTTGGAAGATAAATTACAAAAAATTAACTTAATGATAAATGCCGGAACTTACAATCAATTGCTTGATGTTGTTGGTGAATATAAAAAAATAGAATCATTGATGAAAGACTTAGTTCTTGAACAACAGGAAAAAGACAAACAAGCTTCTTACAACTGGCTAACCTTTTTGGAAAATAACAAGAACTCACAAATTTTTAAAGATGCTTGCGACTTACATAATTACTTTAAAGAAAACAACATTACAGATCGAACAAGCGACAATATTACGTTTGATATTAACAAATATGTTAATTTCGGTAAATTCGCAGATTGTTGTTCAGAATTTATATTTGTTGATAACAATTATAAATATATTGAAAAACAATTAAATAATGTTGAAGAAGCAACAAAATAAATCTATGGATTTATGAAACAAAATAGGACAAGTTGTCCTATTTTTATTTATCCCCACCCGCCAATGGTTTTTACAAAAATTGGCAAAAAAACATTAAAAAAAGTTAATTTTATGTTAAAATTTGTTGAAAAATTTGAAACATAATACAAAAATGCAAATCTAAAACAATATAAGATTTGCATTTTTTGTTTCTAACCAATTAAAATAAATTACTCTTTAACACATTCTTCGTATGTGTGTATGTCTAAATTATCACTAACAACCTTTATTGCTTTAACCTTTGTAAACATTGCGCAAATGTATGCAAGCTCCATGTCAAAAACGCATGGCTCTTTAATATTTGTTTTTGTAACAAAATCGGTTGATGTGTAACAGATTGTTTGTTTCGTTGGATAGTCAACCGTTTTACTTATTTCCTCTTTATAATCTATGGACTCATGCAAAAGTGCCGACATTCCAACAACCACCATCTCCCCTATTGGAAGATGATTTGACCCCGCATATCCAATATTCACAATTTCCTCATCTACTGAAATGTTTTTTAGTGCCCGAATAACATTAACCCCGCCAATTCCGGTAACAACAATTGGGTATTCGCTATAACCAAACTCCTCAACAAGTTTTCTTTCATTATCGGACGCAATAACAACCAACATATAATCACCTCTTTGCTAAAAAGATACCACACCAGTACATTTAAGTCAATTTATTTATAAATTGTTGTTATTTGCAAATTATTTGGTTTTGTTTACATCTCCCACCCTCGCCGCAAGGCTTGGGTGCATTAAAATTTTTATTTAACCCGTGTTTTTTGTTGCCAAAAATTTTTGTGCGTAGTATATTTACCTTGTTAATAAAAATAATAAAGTATGGAGAAGTCAAATGAAATATGCTTTTATAGGAGGAGCCAGCAGCGGACTGGCCCAGGCAGCAATAAAAGAGTTAACACAAAAAAACTTCACCATTTTTTGCGCCGATATTGTTTATAACGCTAACAAAGTTGAAAACAATCTTCATTATATTAAAATGGATGTAACAAAAAATGAAGATATTGTTTCTGCATACAATTATGTTAAATCTATAACCGATAAACTAGACATTGTTTCCAATTTTGCAGGTATTGTTACGCTGGGCTCACTTGTTGAACTCCCAATCAACACCCTTGATAAAATTATGGCAATTAACTTGCTTGGAACATATAAAATTAATGCGGTGTTCTTCCCTCTTATTAAAAATGCAAATGGAAGAATAATTAATATTTCTAGTGAATATGGAAAAATCTGTGGAATTCCATTCCATGGTTACTATGGCACCAGTAAACACGCCGTGGAGCTTTATAATGACAGTTTAAGGCGAGAACTTCTTTCTTCTGGAGTGAAGGTTATTTGCATCAGACCCGGTGCATTCAAAACAAAAATGCAAGCTGGTGTAACAAACCAATTTGATGAAATGGTTAACAACACAAAAATGTATAAAAGGCCACTTTCAAAAATGCAAAAAATGATGACTGGCGAACTAGAAAAAGCAAAACCTGCAGAAATTTTTGCCAAAACATATATTAAAGCCGCAACAAGCAAAAAACCAAAAAAGTTCTACAAAATTAATAATAGTCTAAAAATGAAAATGTTATCTATTATGCCATCATGCATGCAAGACTGGGTTTTTTCAAAATTTTTGAAATAAGTTAACAACTTTTATTGCTATACGCTTTAGTATTAAAATTTTGATGGCATAATTCATAGCATAATGAATATTCGTTTTACAAAAATAAAATTAAAGTATATAATAAAAATGTTAGGAGGTACAAATGAAAAAGAAATCAAAACAAAATAATTCATTGGATATTTGTTTAATTTGCTCAAGCATTCTTTTTGGCGTTTTGTCTCTTTTGCTTATGCTTGCGCCGGCAATAGTTACAAAAGTTAGTTTTCTTGAAGTAAAGTACAATGTTTATGAACTTTTGAAATATGGTGATGAATTTAGGGCTGGCATTTTGTTTGCATTGGTTTTCGCAGTTGTTTTGCTCTGCATGGCACTTTTATTGGCTATTCTAAAATTGTTGGACAAAAAGTCAAAACTTGAATCGCCAATTGGATTCTGTGGCGCACTTCTAGGGCTTGTTGCTGGAATTTTATTATTCTTCACAAAGTCTTTAGTTGGCCTTGCAAATTCTGGCATCACAACTCTTGGCATCGGCGCCATTTTGGCTGGAATTTTTGCAATTATTGCTGCACTATCACTTGGTTTTTACACTGCAAGAAAATTAGCAAAGTAACAGAATAAAATCACACAAAAAATGTCGGACAAAATTATGCCGACGTTTTTTTATTTAATCTTTTGGGATTGAAATTACAATTGAATATATTTGTTTTGAAAAATGGTATTGATTTTTCTATGTTTAAGATATATAATCTTTGGTATGATAGATGAACGGGCAAAAACAACAATTGATGAGTTTTTGAACTCCACAGTATATCCAAATATTTTGGACCGCCAAAACGTTTTGGGTGTGATTGTTTATGGCAGTGCAACAACGGGATATTTTGATAAGAACTCCGATATCGATTTGTTAATTTTATTGAATTATTCCGACCACTGCGTACGCGGAGTAAAACGCATAAACGGAACAAAGATTGAGATTTTATTAAGCCAATCGAAAGGTTTTTGACAGAGGGTGTTGAATTCGCAAACACCAATTGCCCATCACACATTGCCCTTAATCAGAATGCCGAAATACTATACGGACAAAAAGATTTTGTTAAAAATATACTAAATGCAGATAACCAGTTTTACAATCAAAAGCATAAACGTCCAAATGTGGATTTTAGCAAAAAATTAGTTCAAATAGACAACCGAATTGCAAGCTTAAAAAATATTTATAAAAGAAATGGCGTTGAGTTTAATATGGTATACTACAACATACTTGAAATGATTCGTGACATCCACTCTTCACACTCTGGCGAAGCTGCAATTCCATTTGTTAAGGCATATAGAGTATACACCGACTCTGAATACTATGATAAGTATGTTGGTAAAAAGGCAGCAAATAATAAACCTTCTAAAACCTTTATTAAATTTTATACTGCTTGTGTTGAACAATCAGATAGTAGGGAAACAATGCTTAAAAACTTAACTGCCCTATTTAATTATGAAAAAGAGTTTTATAAAATTAACCCTAACGACTATGAACTTACCTTTTAATTTTTAGTTACAACATTAAATAAAAATAACAAATCCAATAAACCTGGGTTTGTTTTTTTTATTAATATATTCAAAAACAATAAATGTGTGCTATAATACTAGTATGATTAGTGCACTAAAGAAAATTTATAAAAAAGAATACTTATTATTTTTGGCAATTGGATTTTTGCCTCTCATTTACAAAATATGTCAAATTATTTTTTTAACACCCTTTGAAAATGCAATAAAGATAATTGGTCAAATGGCTTTTATTGAAATAATATTCAAAATTTTTCAAGAAACAATAATAAACCCTTTGTTTAAGGTTTTAGGAAAAAATGATAATAATGAAGAAGCTAAAAATTATTATGCAAAAAAGTTTTTGTTGGCATATTCAATTATATGTATAGGTTTCACATTTGCCATATTTTTTGCAATCGTGCCAATTATGAACTTTTCTAAAATCCACGAAGAAATATTTGATATGTCTAAATCATTTTTACAACTTATGGTTTTTGCCAATGGTGTGAATGTTATTGTTCAATACCTATTCACGTTTAATATGATAAGTAAAAACAATAAAAACATATTTGTATATTTTTTAATAAGTAGTGTTGCAACTTTAATATTAGATATTATTCTTATTCCTTCATTTGCGTTGGGTCTTGGAGTTAATGGGCTTGCAATTTCAACATTAATCGTAAATGTTGCCCACCTTATATTTTTTGTTTTCACAATGCCTAAACCACCAAAAGAAGAAAAAAATATATTTAACAAAAAAGATTACTTCAAACTATGTGCTCTTTCCTTTGCTGAAACATTAACCAGAAATTTAACATACTACTTTGTTATTCTTGTGCTAATAAATGCACTCAACAACCAGGACCTATATTTCATTAGCAATGACTTTATCTGGTCAATTATGCTTGTTCCAACAATGGCACAAAACAATCTTGTTAAACAAAATCTGTCGCATAGTAACAACGAGAGTCTAAAACCATATTTTATTAACAACATTATCATTTGCGCTTTTATACTATTAACGGTTCCTGTGGCGTATGTGTTGTTTAGGTATGTTTTCAGTTTTAATAATCATACAGATTATTTCTTAACATTATTAAAACTTATTCCATGTTACCTTATATTTATTTTTGACAATGTTATTGAATCGTATTTTATTGCTGTTGGAAAAATGAATCATGTTTTTGTTCAAACATTTATAACAAACATTATTGTTTATTTAACAAGTTTTATTTTATACATTAGCGGTGTGTGGATTGTAACCTTAAATGGAATAATATTGGTTTTTAGTGCAGGTATGGTTTTGTCTAGTGCCTACACCATTTGCATTTATATCTTTGAAAAGCACAAATGTAAAAAGGTATAGTAAGAACACACTCGTTTCACCCTAGTTATTCTTGCCTGCCTAAAAAAAGTGGCCTCCACTTGAAGCCACTTTTTTATTTTTTTCTATTCTTCTTCGTTATCTTCTTCTGGAATGTCTTTTTCTAAAAGTTTTGAGAAACATTCGGTTTTAATTTCGTCTTCTTCTGTTATAAAACTATCTGCTCTATATAAATATTTTGTTTCTGTTTCTTGACCTTCGCCCTTTGCAAAGAAGTAAACATATCTTCCATCAAAGTCCATTTTTTTACTGTCAAACTCGGTCATATCTGAAATTTGTAAAGCCTCTCTTCCTATAACTGAAATTTTATATATTCCTTCACTGGTTGAATAGTAAACATAAGTTCCGTCAACAAATTGAAGGGTTGCACTGTGGTCGTTTAGTTTTACTGCTTGATTATCGTTGGTTTGTGAAATAAGTTGAATGTATGGCTTATTGTCATAAATAAACACAAAGCAATCTACGCTATGGCTTGCATCTTTAACATAAACCAAACTTGTTGTGTCGGTTGAATATCTATGACGAACTCCACCGTTTACAAATGTTTCTGCGGTTGCTGAATATAACCCATCTGAATCTGTGTTGCCGGTAACAACAAAGAAAACTGTTCCATAGTTATATGCTAACAATTTGAATGTGTTGTTTGCAAGTGCCTTTTCATTTTCAATACGCCCAGTTGTTATGTTTAATTGGCAAAGCCTATTGCCTGAAATTAGTGTGTTTTCCTTTTCTGCTGTAAAGTACACATATGTTAACGCTTGTTCTTCAGTTGCTGGGAAAATAACGTCATCAACCTTAACATCATCTTTAATTAAGTTCTTAACGCTTGTTGACTTGTTGTAAACATCTAAAACCTTAATTGTTTCATCATCAAAAATTAATAGTTGTTTGTTTTCATTGCCAGTTAAATAAAATTTTGCATCGCTTGCTTTTGTGGTGTATATTTCTTTTAGGTCGGTTCCGTTAAGTTTAACTCTGTATAAAGTTGACAAATTAAACTCATATTCGTTTTGTTTGTTTTTGTGAACGTTTGGCGTTGTGAAATATAGGTACTCACCAACAACATACATATTTGATGTTTCATAACCAGCAATTTTATTCAAAACCAAATCAAAACTAGCAGTTCCATCTTCTGTTTGTAGGTAACTAAAGTATGTTTGATTTGGATTTTCAACGTTTAGTTGTGTTCTGTTTATTGAGTATTGTGCAACCTTTTTACCATTATTGTCCGCCTTGGTAGTCAAGTTTGAATAACTTTGGTACGCATTTGCAACATAAGCAAAGTCCCCGGCGCCAACAACAAATCCCCCGTTTGAAACAACATTTGTGTATTCATTTGGCATTGTTAGTGGGGCCGAACATCCGCTTAAAACAAAACATAAAGAAATTAATAGCATTAATAAAACGGTAGTAATTTTTTTCATGTAAACTCCTAATAACAAATTTCAAGGCAGATTATAACACTTAGCAATATCGTTTGTCAATCAATTTAAGTTATTGATATCTCTATATATTAAAATATATCCAATAAACAATATTCATAAACAATCTCAATTAAAGAGTATTTTGTTGTTTGCATCTTTTTCAAAAATAAAATATAAAAATTATCTAAAAATCGTCAAATTATGTTGTGTTTTTATTTTTCGTATTGTATAATATCCATGATATTAAATAAAGGAGAAATTTTATGATTTTAGATGTTGTACAATACTTGCCATACATAGTAGTTTGTGCCGTGGTTGTTATTGTGTGTATCATTCTTTTATGCATTATTTTTGCTCCAAGAAAAAACAAAAAACAAGAGCAAGATGTAACAGTAGAAGAAGTTAAAATTGTTGATGCAAGCACAGATGCAGAACCTGTTACCAAGGCAGAAACAAATGAAGCTGAAGAAAAACCAGAGGTTGAAGAAACTGAAAAAGAAGCTGAAGCAAAACCAACAAAAGAAAAAAAGGCAACTAAAACAAAAAAAGAAACTGTTAAAACCACAAAAGAAAAATCAAAGGAGGAAAAAACGGTGAAAAACACAAAAGAAAAAGAAGTTAAAAAAGAAACAAAAACAGCAAAAACCGAAAAGGCAGAAACAAAAAAAGTTGCAAAAGCTGAGCCAAAGAAAACAGTAAAAGCAGAACCAAAAGAAGAGGTTGATGCTTCTGAAATGGAAAAAGCAAGAGCACAAAAATACATGGTTACATATGACAAAGAAAACAAAGATTGGGTCATTAAAAAAACCGGGGCAGTTAAAGCATCTAAACGCTGCAAAACCAAAAAAGAAGCGTTAGAAATTGTTGAAAAACTTGCTGAAAACCAAGACCTTAATGTTTCTGTTAAAAAGAAAGATGGAAAATTCCAAAAGAAATATTAATATTTATTTTGTTTAACAAAAAAATGGTGGCAAAATTTGCCACCATTTTTTACATATATTAAAACTTTCTTTGGTAACTTTCGCAATAATGCGAAGCACTTCTTCCTTGCATTGTAACTTTAATTGTGTCTAATTCACACCTCGTTCCATTTTTATTGTGAGCACAATGTTTAACATCACAATAAACTCCCAAATTGCAAATACCATTCATAAAAATTCCTCCACAAATATATTTTGCAATTTTTTGAAATATATTTATTAAAAAATCCAGAAATCAATCTGGATTTTGTTTTTGTTTGATGCTATTGTTATTTATTTTTTTCATTCATGTAATCTTCGTATGTCATCATTTTATTATATATTTCTGTTGGAGAAACGATATCAATAACTCTATTTGCAACCGTCTCAACAATCTCTTGGTCATGAGAGGTAAACAACATACACCCACGATAGTTTATCATCCCTTTGTTTAATGCGGTTATACTTTCCAAATCTAAATGGTTTGTTGGTTCATCCAATATTAACATATTGCCACCATTTAACATGCATTTTGCCATCATGCATCTAACCTTTTCGCCGCCCGATAAAACATTAACTTCTTTTAATGCTTCCTCGCCAGAAAACAACATTCTTCCAAGCCAACCGCGAATAAAACTTTCTGTTTGGTCTTTTGAAAATTGTCTGAGCCAGTCAACAATTGAAAGATGACAACCATCAAAATACGAACGATTATCTTGTGGAAGATAACTAACTTTAATTGTTTTACCCCAATTTATTGTTCCGCCATCGGCTTGGTCTAGCCCCATTAAAATATTATATAGTGCGGTTGGTGCCAAGCTGTTGTTTGCCATAATAACAACCTTATCGTCTTTTGAAAGCGAAAATGAAAGGTTTTCAAAAAGACCTTTTTTTGTTAGATTTTTAACAACCAATATTTCTTTGCCGATATCCTGTTCAAATTCAAAATTAATATATGGATATTTTCTAGATGAAATTTTAATATCTTCTATTGTTAATTTTTCTAGTTCACGCTTTCTTGAAGTTGCCTGCCTTGATTTTGACGCATTTGCTGAGAACCTTGCAATAAAATCTTTTAATTCTTTTGCACGTTGCTCTGCTTTTTTATTTTGGTCCTTTAACTGTTTTGTTAAAAGTTGTGAGGTCTCATACCAAAAATCATAGTTACCAAGCATCATGTTAATTTGACCGTAGTCAACATCACAAATGTGTGTGCAGACCTTATTTAGAAAATGCCTATTATGTGAAACAATAATAACCGTGTTTTCAAAATCTAATAAAAACTCTTCGAGCCACCTACAAGTTTTGAAATCTAAATTATTGGTTGGCTCATCTAAAACCAATATGTCCGGATTGCCAAATAGTGCCTGTGCCAAAAGCACTTTAACCTTTTGTTTTGGGTCCATATCTTTCATTAAGGTATAAAAATACTCTTCGCTTATGCCAATATTTTTTAATAGGGTTTTTGCATCGCCATCTGCTTCCCAACCACCCATATCTGCATATTCTTGCTCAAGTTCCGCAGCTTTAATTCCGTCTTCTTCGCTAAAATCTGGTTTTGCATACAATTCATCTTTTAATCTTGCAACTTCCATAAGCCTTGCATAGCCAAGAAGCACAGTGTCTAGAACCGTGTGCTCGTCATAGGCATTTTGATTTTGAATTAAAACCGACATTCTTTCTCCGGGTGTTATTGTTACCTCACCTTTATTTGGTTCAATTTCTCCTGTTAATATTTTCAAAAATGTTGATTTACCTGCGCCATTTGCACCAATTATACCATAACAGTTCCCTTTAACAAATTTAAGGTTTACATCCTTAAAAAGTACCCGGCTTCCAAACTGTAATGACACACCACTTACGTTAACCATACTATCTCCTAATTAATTCGCAGTTAATTTTAACATATATTTAAAATGAAAACAAGCGTTTGTTTGTTTTGAATGATTGTGTATTATATTATTCTTTTGTGTTTGTATTATCCTTGACTAAAAAAAATAAAAGTGATAACATTAAATCAATATTAATGAGGAATTTATGATTATTGAAACATTAGAAAAACTAATACAGCCAGCATTTACAAATTGTGGGTACGAATGTGATTGTTCGGTTATTGAATCAAACCGTCCAGAGCTGTGCGACTACCAATGCGACAACTCTTTTAAGCTTGCAAAAATATATCATCAAAGCCCTGCAGTTATTGCAAACGCCGTGGTTGAAAAAATAAAACAAATTGAAAATATTGATTACTATTTCGAAAAAATTGAGTTTGCAAATCCGGGGTTTATTAATTTTACACTTAATAACGAATTTATTAACAACTGCCTAGAAAAAATGACAAATGAAGAAAATTTTGGATTAAAAACAGGTGCTCCAAAAACATATTTTTTAGATTATGGTGGCCCAAATATTGCAAAACCACTTCATGTTGGACATTTAAGAAGTGCAATTGTTGGCGAATCGGTTAAACGTATTTTAAATTTTGGTGGAAACAACACTGTTTGTGATGTGCATCTTGGCGATTATGGGCTACAAATTGGCGAAGTTATTTATGGATTAAAAGAAAAAAACTTAAAACCAACCGACATAACCCTTGAGTTATTGGATACCCTCTACCCCGAAATGAGTGCTAGATGTAAAGAAGATGAGTCTCTAAAAGAAGCATGTGCAACAATAACCAAAGACCTACAGGACGGTAATGAAGAATACCGCGAATATTGGAAAGTTATATGCGAGATTTCTGGAAATGACATTAAAAGATTATATGAATATCTAGATGTTTCTTTTGATTTGTGGGAAGGTGAAAGTTCCGCATACAAGTATTTGCCAATGCTTTTTGATAAGTATAAAAAAGAAGGTAAACTGGTTGTTAGTGATGGTGCCTATGTTATTCCCGTTACAAAAGACACTGATGCAAAAGAACTTCCACCCCTAATATTTAGAAAAAGCAATGGGGCATATCTTTATGGTTCAACCGACGTTGCAACAATTTATGAAAGGCTAAATAATTATAAAATTGATAACTTTTTGTATTTTACCGATTTGCGACAGGGCTTGCACTTTGAACAAGTGTTCAGATCTTGTGAAATTTTAGGGATTGCTAGCCGAGATAAATTTGAGTTCTGCGGATTTGGAACGGTTAATGGAACCGATGGAAAACCATTCAAAACACGGGCTGGCAACTCGCCAAAACTAGATGGATTGTTTAAGCAGGTTAAAGAGGTTTTGGTTGAAAGTAAAGACACACTTGCCTCAGCAAGCGAGCAAGACCTTGACATTTTGGTAAATTCAATAATTAAGTTTGCAGACCTTCAAAATAACCGCGAAAGAGATTACATTTTTGATATTGAAAAATTTAGTAAAATTTCGGGTAAGACTGGGCCATATATTCTTTACACATACCTGCGCCTAAACAAAATTTTACAGTTAGAGGATTGCTCTTGCCTTAAATATTCAAACACCCAAGTAAACAAATCAGAAAGAGAATTAAAAATACAACTTCTAACTCTTGGTAAAAATTTTAATAAAGCACAAGAAGAAAAAATGCCAAGTTATATTTGCGACTACATTTATAATGTCTGCAATTACGCAAACACATTCTATGAAAATAACCGAATAAAAGCAGAAAAAAATACCGAGGTTAAAAATAACTGGCTTGCACTAATACAAACAACAACGAAGATATTAAAATCAATGCTTAATCTTTTAGTTATTGATATACCATCAGTTATGTAATATCTAACACTTATTAATCATTATTAATCAATAAAAATGGACAACCACATTTGTGATTGTCCATTTTTAATTTAATTTTGCCAAATTAGTTCATCGTAGTTGTATTCCCAAGCAAGTCTTGGATTGCCAAATTCGTCTAAGAATCCTCTCTCAAATCCAGAATTTTCAAAGAACAAGTTGTCCGCAATTTCTGTTGGGCTTGTTACGTATGACACATAACCACCCAAAACAGATGCACTCTTAACCGCATTAAATCCGCTTTGTGCTTTGTAATAAACTTTATTGCAACCTGTTGGGGTTATTAGGTTCCCAATAACCTGATAAATACCATCATATCCAAACGAACCTTGAACAACATTTATGTTCTTTGTTACATTGGTATAAGAGTAATTAATATTATCACCTATTGAATCACCAATTATACCGCCAACAAGTGGGCTTGTTAAATTATTCTCACCAGACACAACGGTTATATCTCCAACAACATAACAGTAGTTAATTGTTGCCCCATCGTTCTTTGCAATAATTCCACCAATATTAGAAGAACTATTCTTTCTTAAGAATACATAAATATTTCCAATATTTGCAACCGATTCAACTCGTGACTGACCTGCGGTAAACTCAACAACACCACCAACATGTGCTGTGTATGCATTAACTGTGATATTTCCACAGTTTTTAGCACCTAAAATTAAACCATTTCTGTTGTTGTTTAACACAAAGGTTGCATATTCAACAGCCGCCATATTACCATTGTTAATAATATTGATATTATAGAAGTTTTCAACACTTAAAACCTCTCCCGCATTGGCTGATGTTATGAATGTGAGTTTTAAGCTGTTTTCTGAAATTCTAACATCCAGTGGGATTTGTTCCCCCTTACCAACTGCAATATTTTTAATTACACCATAATTTTCACGAGCAAGAACGGCAATTTCCAAAACCTTATTGATTGCAATTTGTTGAAGTGTGGCCGACGATGTTAAATCCAATTTTACATTTATGTTCTGAAGTGTACCATTTGCTCCAACTCTTTCAAACAAAGTTATAAAGGTTATGTTTGACCCAGCAGTTATATCTGTGTTCCATGCAAGTTTTAATGAATAGAAATCACCATTATAATTACCATTAAATTCATAGTATGTTGAAGCAAGGTCGTCAACAATAACATAATTTGGTGTTACCACTATATGATCTTCTTGTTTGAAATGGTAAACTTGGTTAACAGCACCAAGTGTTGTTTTTTGTTCATTTATAACAAATTGGCCATTTGTGAACACACCAGAATAATATGAATTGTTTTTAGGGTCTTTACTTAACCTGTAGATTATATTATGGAATTGAACTTCAGTTGTGATAATATATGGATTTTCTTCAGTTCCAACACCCCTGTCAAACAAATCAAAGTCACACAAGATTGGTTCGCAATAATTAGACATGAGCACATCACCACCACTACTGTTTCTAATAATAACAGCAACTGAAACTCTGTGCACACCAATTGCAAATGGAGTGAAGTTCTCATCTCCTAAGTCCGCATCAATAATGTATATTGAGTCTGGAATAAATGTTTTGGCACTACCCTCTCCAATATAATGTCCAACTTCATCTTTTATCTTATAATATACGCTATTTTGAACAAAATCTGGAATGTCATATCTATCCCAAGCAAACTCATAGTTTTCATCGTCATATTCAAAGTTATCAACACCTGTTGGTTTTTCAACTTTTCTTAACTCTGTCCACCATGATGAAATTTGATTTACAGAATTCCTTGGAGGAACTAATCTTATTTTGAAATATAGGTATGCGTCTTGTGCTTGAATGTCAATTGGTATTTGTTGTCCAACCGCACAAATTACATATGTGTCTGATGTTGTGACGGTTCCTGTTAGTTCGGTGTCGGTTTCATAATATACTTCATAGTAATATATATCTTGAGAATTTCCACCAACCGGTGCGTCCCAACCAATTTGTAATGAACCATTTTGCGTTATATCAATCAATATTGTGCTTTCATCAATCTTATTAAATTGATGTATTTCTTGCCCATATTGAACCTCAATTGACCTAAAGTAGTTTTCTTCGCAATCCTCACCAATTGTTCCCGGCATAACCATAATATACAGCGTTATTGCCTTGTTTTGAATGTTACCCTCAAACACAACCGCATCACAAGTTCCACCATTCATTCCAACTTGATGTTGAACGTTTAGAACTTGCTCAATTGTTTGAGAATAGTCGTTAACGTATGTGAATCGTAGTCTGTAGTAGTAATATGTTGGCACATATTCATCATGCGTCCAACTAACAGTTCCGGCAACAACCTGAATGTCTGATACTGGATTAAACTTATAAATACTCTCTTCATTTCTAACCGTTTGTGAAATTAAATAGTAAACTCCGGTATCTGTTCCCATTTGAGTCTTTGCTGGATAGTATGCCTGAATTCTTAAAAGATAATAACCGGCAGTGTTAATTGCTCCACATTCATTTGTGTCGTAATAACAAACACCATTTACGGCAATGTCTTGATATGAAAGGTAAACAGAAACCGTTTCGGCGTCAGAAATTGTTTCGTCTGTGTCGGTTGGAGCATTAACCCTATTAAACCTTAACTTAAACCAAACATCTTGTGATGACGATGTCCAAGTTATAATACCATTTATTATGCTTAAATCTTCAATCTCGGCAAGTCTTATACCTGCATTAACTGGAGAAATTTCTGAATTAACATAACCAAATGAATTTTCGTTCAACCCTTCAAGAAGCACGGTTCCAACCGCTCTAAAGTAATAATAATTAACCTCATTGTTCGTTACTTGTGTTTCGTATTGAGGAGTATTATTTAATGCAATATAATCTCCCAGATTACCTCGCTCGCTTGTTACGAACACATCATAGCTTGTTGCGTTTGCAATTGCAAGCCAAGTGTACACGCCGTTAACAATATTAACAGAATTAACATCTGCACCAACTGGTGATAGTTTAACAATTCTTCCAAGCTCGGTTACCTTACCAGAAATAACTGTAACTCCATTTTCGCTTGCCATTGTTACTTGTGTTCCATAGGCATACATATCAATTTCATATTCTTGGTTTGCAATTAATTGTTCACACAACCACTCGTATGTGTTAACTGAATATTGTGCAGGAACATTTAACACATTCCCATTGTACGTAATCACATATTTTGAAGCCCTTTCTTGAGAGAGCCATTCAACAACACCACGATTTATATTTGCCGTTATTGTTTTTAGGACAACAATTGGAAGTTCATTTGAACACTTACCATTCAACACCCCATTTGTGTCATTACCTTTAACATAAACATAAATACCTGTGTGTTTGTATGTTAAAAGTTCGCTATCAACATAATTGCTTAAATTTAGCACTAACGTTGAAGAATCATTAACTCCAGAAGCATTTACCTCTGCCAAAATCTCTCTGCAAGGGTTTTCTTCTTCATCTTGGTAGGTTAAAACAATAACATATGTTGGGTTGCCTTTTGCTCCACCAAAATAATCTGTGTTAACTGTAACATTTTTGAATTTTAAGTTAAACACATCATTATTATTTTCAATTCTTATTTCTGGTGCGGCACTAATATATTTTCTAATTGGTTCACTATACTCGGATGATAGTGTTAAAACATTCTTGCCACCACCAAAATAATTAAAGTCTCCAATAATTTTATATTGAATATTATACTCACCAACAGGAAGCGATTGTGCAAAATCCTTAAAACTATAATTTAGCGATGGGAATCCTGCATTTTTATAATCTGCCAAAATTTCCCCATATGCTTCATCTATTCCACTCATAGTTTCAATTTGAGTGTCTGTTATTTTAACGAATTTAATTAAGTTGTCATAATATTCATAAGTTGCACCAGTGTCTAAATTTGTGAACTTTATTGAAATTCTTTCATTCTCCGCACAGAACAAATCTGCAAAGAATGGGGCGTTTATAAACCCACCTTCAAGAATTGTTAATAATTGTTCGTCTGTTAATTCCCAGAACATTACACCATCTTCAAAAGAAGGGGCACTTGGAATATCAAATTTTCTAACAGCCAAAAGTATGCTATTACCATGATCAATGGTTAAATTACTTATTTTGCTTGCAATATAATTAATGTTGGTTATGTTAACCGCTTTTACTCCAAACGAGTTGTATAGACCAGAATTTAAAGATGTTACATCTATTTCCGTTCCAGCGGTTGTGTAAGTTCCAAACAAATTGTTGTTAAAGTAGCAATAATATGAATTTGCACTTTCAACCATGCCATATTTTAAGAAATTGTTATTTGGTGCATTTTGTTTCTTTGCAAATTCAACCATCGGTTGTGCCAGTTTTGTAACCGTTATTCCCTCTTCAAAGTTTCTAGTTAAGAATACTTTTCTAGTGTTTGGAATTCCACTTGTACCGAGTTGAACATACCTAATTATATGTTCTCCTGGTTCCCATGTGCTATTACCATCTAAAAGAATGCTAGTATCGTTAGATGGTTTTAATATTTTTTCCACACCCCCTAATTCATCTTCAAAATAAATAATATAGCCATTTTGCTCACCAGTGTTCTGTTTGAATGTTGCATATGTTTTTGTGTAGTCAACAATATTATCATTAATTGGATGAGAAAGTGTTATTTCGTTATCTGAGCCAACAAATTGTTCAACAATTAAATAATCTTCAATAACGCTGTTCACTTCAATTTCAGAAATATCTGCTGTAACATAACCTAGTGATGTTGCTTTTGCATAGAATTTAACATAATATTCATTACCATCGGATAAAAGTTCAATAAAATCTGTGTTATGATAATAACTAATTGGCTGATCTGTTGTGAATACAAATTGTGCTAGTTCGTATTCGGCAATAGGCTCCTGTGCAAGATTTGAATAAACCAAAACTCTATATTCATCAGCATTGTCAACTTCGTCAAATGTAAAGAATCCTTTTTGAACATTAATGTTTGTTATTTGTTCTAGTTTTGTAATCGTGTATTCAGCTGAATAATCACTATCCAAAACAAAATTATCTGTTACTGGAGTTGAGGTTATATAACTTAAAGATTTAACAGCAATTGTATGCGCCCCCGCGGTATACGTTGCGCCAGCAAATGTTTCTTTTGGTAATGCGTAATTTATTTTTGTTGTTGCATTATCTATTAAAGTTTTATAATCTCTTGCGTTTGTAACGCTATCCCAAACAACCGCGCCACTATTTGTTGTTATGTTTGTTGTTGTTGCAAGTTTTGTTCCGCTAACAGTGGTGTATAAGCCATCAATATAAACAATGTCATTAACAACGCCACCACATGCCTTGCATCTGAATTGCCAATCTGTTGGAAGTGCCCCAAGCACACCTTCTGTTAATTCATAATCAACAGTAGAAGAAACAACCATGTTAATATCGCCCGCAATAATTAATTTGGTTAATGTCACCTCTAGGTTTGGATTGTCAATATAGAAATGTAAGTTGTCGGTTGTGTTGTCTCTTGCAATTCTTGGATTTACTAAGTTCGCAAGAATTGTTGCCTGTTTTTGCACTGTGTTTGAATTAAAATATACTGATGTTGAGTTGGTTGCTGAAAATTTATAAACAATATCTTTTGATGTTGTGAAATCAATGTAAACAAGTTCACCACTACCGTCCAAATAACTATAATTCTCTGGATATGCCCAAGAATACTGTCCGCTACCATCTTTTCTTATGTCTTGTAAAATTGTGCTAACAACTTCGTGACCATTTATAGATGCCGATAAATTAATTATTGTGTTCACTGAATAATCATCGTAGTTTTGGAAAACAACTCTATCATTTTTTAATTGAACATCTGGAGCAATTTCTCTTGTGAATGAGGCATCTCTTTGACTTGAGAAATAGGTTTGACCATCTCCAATTGCATAAACGGTAACATCAAACTCCCCATCAAATACCGATGCTAATTCTGCAGCTGTTAGTTGATAGTTTGTGGTTGAAGCATCAACTTGTCTTGTTCCGCTTAAAACTGTGCCATCTGTTGCAAAGTCTTTATACACAACAACATATCCAGACACATTATCAACTGGTGCCCAAGTTATGTTTCCTCCATTTGAAATGTTTATAGAACTTGTTGATGCTAAACGAACAAACGTTACTGCCTCGCTATAATTTGATGTTATTGTGTCGTTATTTCCGCCAATTGCCTGAACACTAACCATCCATGTTCCTGCCGTATTAAAGTTTGCATTTGTTCCATCAATTGTGTAGTAGCCTTCGGTTTCAATAACACTGGTACCGCCATCATATGATATTTTAATTTTATAACCAGAAACTAAGAACCCATTAATTGCATTTTCATCACTCATTGTCCATTTTAATCTTAATGATTTTTGTCCATAGTCTTGGTTCAAAAGTTCAAACATAACATTGGTTGGCGCCTCTAAAACCTTTAATCTGGTCCCCGCATTAAACCCCGAAGACAAATAGAAGGTTTCACCAACTCCGCAAGTTGTTTCGCTCGCCTTTTTGTTTATTGAATAATATTTTATGCTTCCAAGTGAATCTATTATGTTGTGGTAAAAGTCCTGGCCAAAATCCACAATGTTTGTTGATGATTGGTCAATCTGCATTTCAATTTCTCTTGACGCATTTTCGCTGTCATAGAATTTCACAACATAAACATATTCATCAGTTCCGTCATTTTCTTTTTCTATATACATCTTGTCGGCAACAATTCTTATAGCATTGACGTATACTGGTAATCTCTTAAATGTAAAACTGTTTTCATAACTGCAAAGTTTAAAGTTTGTGTGTGAGTTAGAATTATCTGTTAATCCAAATTTTGCAACAACCGTTGCTGTGTCAGCCACAGTGGTTAAATTATTAACCGCAGTATTGTTAATTGTTTTAACAAGTGTCGCACCCACTGGCACGTTGGTTGTTGATATATTTTCACTTTCATCAATAACTAAACTAGCAACACTAGGATATCTGGTTATTGTGAACAAATACACAAATCTACTATCGTCTAAATTTTCTTCTAGTGCAAAATAATTTACAACCTCTGCATCAAACATGTTTGAATTAACTGTATAATTATTTGTTCCGTATATATCGTATGTTGCACCAACCTTAGATTGCCATGAGATTGTTACTACCGAATTGTTTTCTGAAACATCAATCCCTATAGTTTCATCT
This sequence comes from Clostridiales bacterium, assembly GCA_918262735.1. GTDB lineage: Bacteria > Bacillota > Clostridia > Christensenellales > UBA1242 > HGM11367. The sequence continues at coordinate 12,768 of CAKJYJ010000002.1, read as the reverse complement.
GCATATTTTACAGAAAGGTCAATTGAATTAGATGAAATTTTGAAAACTTGTGGAACAACTGGATTGTTGTCTTTGGCGTTATCAACATAAACACCGCCAACATAAACACCACTAACACTTCCATTAACGCTGTCTGTAATGGTTCTAAACCCAATTTTAGATTCTTGAACCAAATTAAAGTTTCTTGCTGGAAGAGATAACAAATTAAAATATTCGTCATTTGTTACAACAACCGTTTGGTTGATTCCGCCTTGTTTAATTAAAATTTCTTCCCTGAAGCCAGTTAACGATTCAGTTGCCCATTTAATTTTCTCATTTTCAACCGTTACCGTTGCGGTTTTCCTTTGTAAAATAAATGATGTGTAGTAACTATCAATGTAGTAGTATTCTCCAACAAGCCTTGTGTTTGCAACATATTTAATTTTAACAACATATTCTGTTCCACCAGCCAACTCGCCAGTACTTAAAGAATTTGTTTCAATCTCGTCCGCGCTTAAAGTATTTAACTTAATTAAAACTTTGTTTCTGCCATACCAATCTTCACTTGTGCTGGTTAATATTTCTTCCGTTGCTGTTAAACTGAATCTAGTTGGGGCAGTTGCTCTTAATGCCTTAATATTTCTTGCGCTGCTGTTGTAATAATAAACGCTCTCAGTGTTTCTTGCAATAACCGCAAAGTTATATGTATCAAAATTTTCGCCCGTGCCCAGCCCATTAACCGTGCTTGTTATTTCATAAGAAACATATTCATCTGTTGCATTTTGTGCTGTTATTTCAATATGCCCAAGTGCTGCTTCATTGAAATAAACATCATATACGGTTGCATTTAGAACCTGTTTAATGTTTAGTAAATATCTTTCGCCATCTCTTGCCCAAACCACATTTGGTGTGGCTATTGTTTTATAAACACTAAATTCAACCTGGCCATGTGCTTTTGAATCTAGAATTATTGTTTGTTCACTAACCGCAGATGACGTGGTTGCCCAAACATCAATTGTGTAGGTTCCAACTCCCAGGGTTCCATATGCAAAACTATTTGATGTTAAAATTCCAGAATATGTTCCATCACCCGAAATTGAATAAGCATAAACCAAACTTTCCAAATTTGAAACACTTTCCCAATTTATTGTTTCGTGTTCTGTGTCAACCGATAACACACAGTTTGATGGTCTAAACACTTGAAGATTTGAATTAAACACGCTTGTTAAATAATATGTGTTGCCAGCATCCGTATTTGATGCGGTTATTCTAACGTTATATGTTCCAACTCTTGAGAATAAATCTTCAACGTTGTTGTCGGCAACAGAATATGTTGTGATTAGTTCCGATCCACCACTTGAGTATATAATTTCAATCAAATAATCTTCGGCATTAGTAACTTCATAATTTTCAATATAATACTTTCCATCCGTGATGTTGTGTCTAGCTTCTTGTGCCTCGGCTAGTTTTACAATTCTGATTGTGTTGCCCGAATTTGAACTAATTTCATTTTCGTTAGTACTCGTGTTAATAACCGTAAATTCATACACGCCAGCCTGCGTTAATTCTGGAGTGTACTCTCTGCTTTGCGAAATATCAATATCGGCAAATATTTCACCATCAAGCGTGATTTCTAGAATTAATCTACCATTAACCCCAGCATCTGTACTTGGAATATAAACTTTATTTAGGCTCTTATTGTATTCAACACTAACACCGGTAAGTTTTTTTACTGTAATAACAGAAGATTGTTCGCCATCTAGGTAATGGGTCCCTGCGGTATAACACCTGCTTCCAACATCTCCATGTGCTTGTATGTATATATTGTATTCGCCTTGATATAAATCTTCTAATGAATACTCATATAATCCTGTGCCATTGTTTTCAACCGTTTCGTAAATTGGAGATGGCCCTTCAATTCTTAAATCAAAATAGTTTGTAAGATTTTGTGTGTCATTCCAAGTTAACTTTCCGTCCACAACTAAAAGTTCTGGTGTTTTAAGCCTTGTTAATTTTAATACCTCTTGTGATTCTGCTCCAAAAGCGGTTTGCCCCGCACTGGCACAAGACATAACAGAAATTTCATAACTTCCAGGCTTACTTAAATCTAAATTGTAGTTAGTTGCTGATATTGTTTGACCATAAACCTTGTTGATTTTTACTTTGAAGTTTGAGGTGTATTCATCGGCATTCCAACTAAGTATGCCACTATCGTCATTGTATTCCAAATTTGTTGGGGACTCCAACTTTGCAAATCTATATTCTGGTGATGGGTCAGAAATAATATATCCAGCCCTCATTGCCTTAACAACAACAACGTATTCCCCAGAGCCCACAATTTCATAACTATTTGTGTTTATTATTTCTGAATAGCTGTCTCCATTTGCATCTGTTATTGTTATTTCATAATTGCTAGCAACAACTCCTTCGGAATAAACCGCATCCCAAACAACCGAGTTTTTTGATTGATTGTACATTATGTTTGATGGTGCAGGAAACTTAACATCCGCCCCCTGAACCGTTATTTCCATATATTCGTCGGGAATGTTTTCAATTGTGATTAAAGCAACACCTGGATTTGATGAAACAAAAACATTGGTTGGTTTAACAAAAATAACTTCTGGATTAGATGAAATAAATTTTACGTCACCATACTCCCCGCCAATAACATCAACATACTCTTCAATACTAAATTCGTGGTTACAGGCAACAATCATGGAGTTTTGTGTGAACCGTGCTGTAACATTCTTTCCGTCGGAACCGCCACCCCCACAAGCCGAAAAAACACCTGCCGTGAATAACAGCAGAGCAAAAATAATTATTTTTTTCATTAAACGATTTTTCATAATATTTCCCTTAAAATAACACAACCATAAATATCTAAAGATATTTTATCACGTTTTGTTTATTTTAATCAAATAAAATAAGCCTAATTTTCGATAAAATTAAAATTAATTTTATATGCTAAGAAAAATATTGCTAAAATAATTATAAAAAAATGTATAAAATATATTAAAAAAAATAATTCAATCGCTTATAAATAAAGGTATTGAGTAATTATTTATTGTTAATTATTAATTTTTTATTATTTTTTTAATTAAATTAATCATTTTTTCTTTTTTTTAACAAAACAAGTAAAAAACCAAGCCATTCACGGCTTGGTTTGGTATTAATCAAAATTATCTTCAATTAAATCAACAAAATCGGAGTAGTTGTCTGGAAACGCATTTACACCAACAAAATGTTCCACTTCTCCACCATCAGCTATATCAATTGAATAACTCTCGCCATCAATCATTTTTGGACCCAAAATATTGCTTTTCCAGGTTTTAATAATATCTAACAATTTATCAACAAATTCTTGTGTTTTAATATTAACACGCCTGCCCATATTTGTACATTCATTGGTTTTTGTGTTTATTTTTATGCTATAAATCTTTCTTGCAGAAAGTATTCTAATTGTAACATCCATAGCCAACCTCCAAATTTAAAACAATGTGTTTTTCGCTTACAGATTAACATATTTAACACATTAAATCAAATGATTTTATTGGATTGTATATTTACCATTAGATTTAACTATTCCAAGTTTTCTTGTTTCAAAATTTTTTGAAATTTCATCCATTTTTTTGTAGTAAGAAAGCACCATCTTGGTTTTGTCTGACCACTCTATATTTTTATTGATATATTCTTCATACGAATTAAAAACGGCCTTTTTAATTCCAGTTTTGTTTTTTATTTCTGCCTCAGCCTCATATAAAATGTTGGAATTAACAAATGATAAATATTGGTTGGCAATATCTGCAAGTTTATCAAACTCCTCTTGCCCCATTAGTTTTGCCATTGCATGAGGCTCATCTAACAGTCTACAATTAACTATAATGTTTTTATTGTTTTCAATAAACTTTTTAAATAGTGGAAATGCTTTGCTGTAAAGTGATGGAGCGGAATAGTCATTTAGGCATATTTTAACGTTGTTTTTTCTTGCAACTTTGGCGACCTCTAATGAAAAATAGTCATTTACTATTTCATTTAACATCTGATATTTCAAAATTTCATTGCGTGATTCTTCGTCGTTTCCCAATGGCACTCTACTTTTAATAAACCCACACTTAAAATAATATTCGCCATTGTTTTTAGATAAAAGACCCGACTCAATGGCATGATTAAGTTCATGAAATAATGTTTCATCATCGCAGGCTAGTGCATCTTCACAAAAAACTAGTTTATGGTGCTTGTAACATAACTTATCAATATAGTCTGTTGCAAGTGCAATCACCAATCCAGAGTTGTATAAATAGTTGTAAAGAACATCTTTATATGGTTGTGTGTCTCCGTCAATATTTATGGTGTCTAAAACCCTTTCGGCTCCTATATAATAGCCATCAGCTTCGATTCTGGCTTTGGTTAGTGAGTTTTTAATCTTGTTAAACTCATCAATCAAATCTTTATTAAACACAATATCCAAAAGTTCTTCGCACTCTTTATACTCTTTTATATCGCTTCCAAAATCATATCCCAAAACATTAAAAAGTGTTATGTATTGGTCGTTTACTGCACTAATTGTTCTTTCATTCAAAAACTCTTCCTTGCCTTTTGATAAAAGAGAATAGAGCGTGTTTTTCACCACCATTGCCTCGCTGTCAGATATTTTTCTGCTGGCGTTCTTTTTAATGTGGTCAAAAGCTAAATCTTTTTGTTTATTTTTACAGACTCTTGCTATTTTTCTAAGTTTTTGTTCAATTTTTAACACATCTTGTGGAATGTTTTTAATATCCTCTAACAGCTCCGCCTCTTGTTGTTTATAGCCACTATTCCACATATATTCAATTCTGTTTAACGCCTCAATTATAACATTTTTGTTTTTTGATAACTTAAACCACTCTCGTATGCCATATTCATCCATTGATTTTGGTGGTTTAATTAAATTGTTAAAACCAAGAGTTTCGTAAACACTTTCAATTAAATAATAATCTAATGATGTAAGTTTTTTGCTTTTTATTTTTTTATTAAGTTCAAGCACCTTATCGATTGTTAGGTGTGTTTTTCTTTTATCTGTGTAGTATGGAAATGTTCCAAAAATATCATCTTCCCATTTTGATTTGCAAGCAACTAAGTAATTTTCAATTCTTGTTGACATATCTTCGCCATTATACTTACACAAGAACAAAACTCGGGCATCCATTAACTTTTCGGAAATTTTTTCTCTGTACTCCTCTCCATAATATTCAATAAATGAATCTGTTATTTTTTTTAGCTTGCCATCAAGAGGATTAAAAATGTCTATACCCTGCACTTTAACGCTAATCATTTATTCATCACCTCTCTAATTAATAAAACAAATTCATCATAGTTGTCAGGAAATGAATTTTTTCCATAAAAGCTAGCAGTTTCTTCACCATCGGTAATTGTAACACAATAACTTTCGCCATCCAGAAGCTCTGGCCCAATCATTTTTTCTTTCCACGAAAGAATAATACCTAAAAGCCTGTTTGTAAAATCATTTACATCAATCTGTTTCTTTTTTCCGTTGATTAAAAAATCACCCGCTTCTGTGTCGGCGGTTATTTTGTTGTTTAATCTGCCAGATAAAATATCAATATTGATTTTCATTTGAACCTCTACTATTATAATAATAGTACCACACCCAAAGCAATAATTCAAGAGTGTTTTTATGGGTGATTAATATTAACTCCACTAATGTTTTATAAAGTAATTTTTTTCTCCTTCTTTTAAGAGAATAATACTTACTATTTTCCAATATTCTATTTATATAAAAATTTGTAATGATTATGGTTAGAAACCAAGCGACAAATAACTGTGTAAAAACCTTTTATCATTTATAGTGAGTGGGCAATGTGAGTGCGTGAAAAATTTTCAAAAAAAACAATCGCAAGGTTAAGTCTTTGCGATTGTTTTATTAAATATAACAATTATCTTTATTGCTTATTCTACACATGCACAGAGGTGATAGTACTCTTTATTGTTGTGTCTGTAAACCATAACAAAACTCTCTTCGAGTTCTTCATCATAATCTGTCTCAAAATAATACAAATCATTATAAGTATATGTTCCTTCTTCTGCTTCATCAACAATAGTTTTTAATACATAAATATTCATCGCTCCGCAATAAAGTAAATCTTCAGAAACAATGGCATTGTCAACATATAGGTTCGTGTAATAAACAATACAAGAACCAAGATGTTTTACACTTGCAGGAATCACAAGCTCGTCTAAGTTCCAACATTCATCAAATGCATAATCTCCAATAGCAAGTAAACCTTCTGGCAAATTGACCTTTGTAACATTGGTGTCACAAAATGCATCTTGGCCAATAATTAAGCAGTTTTCATTAACTGTTACTTCAAGACCATCAGTTGTGTCAACCGCACCATCTGGATAAACAAATTTTTCTGGTGATTCATAATATACATCTCCCGCAACGGCTACTAAATACATATATTGGTTGCCTGGGTTGCCAAGATATAAAAGCCCATCAGCTTCTTCTTCGGTGTTCATAAGTTCATAAACTTCTTCTTCGTCATACCCATTCTCCATGAACTCAGCTAGTAAATTCTTTAATGCATAATTAAAATTATTAATAACTGTTTCTCTGTTGTTAAGAACAATCTCTTGAAGTGATGTGCAACCAACAAATGCATATTGAGAAATATATTCAACCGTTGATGGAATTGTTACTTTAACTAACCCCTCTTCTTCATCATCATCAACTTCGGTTAACAATTCAACTTCTGGAGCACCATCAACTGTTAAGGCATATTCGTCCAAATAATAAACCTTGTAGACATTATTATCTTCGTCTTCCACATATGCTGGAATAACTACCTCACTTACAGCCTCTTTTAAGCCACAAACGCCAACAAATAATTCTTCTTCCTCTTCTTCGCCGTCTTCTGGTGTTTTAAGTGAACTAACTGGCTCGGTAAACATAAACACACTTTCTTCCATTGAAACTGGAGTTGTGTCGTCATCATATGTAACCTCTGGCCCCGGTTCTGGTCCTGGACCTGGTGCTGGAGCTGGAGCATTGTTACCACCGCAACCAACCAAACCAAATCCGGTTACTGCAAGAACTAAAGTAAGTAAAATTCCAAAAATTTTTCTTTTCATAATTCTTCTCTCCTTTTATCTAATTCATTTTCTTTTGCCAGGCAATTCTGTGTCGACTTTTACCAACCGCCAAGCATATTTTTCGCACTTGGTTTTATGTGTGAAAATATCACATATATCCCACTGCTTATGATTATTATACCAAGAATTTAACAAAACTGATAATAAATTTACAAATTTGTTTTATTTCTTTATAGAAAATAAAATTAAATCCAAAACTCTTTCACCCAATGAATTGTGTGCTTAGCCTGCCAGCGTTTAAAAAGTATAGCAGGCTATCAGTCCCATTATTCCTACCATCTAGACTTTTGAAATGAGTGCACCACAAAACCCTCGTTTTGTTATTTTAGCCAAACAAACAATGTGGGTTCGCGATGAAATCCAACAAAACAATCGTCTTTATCTTGTTGTTATTGCGCACTTAAAAAATCAACCGCAGAAAACTCTACGGTTGATTAATTAGAATAATAGAATCATCATGCTTATTCCATTATAATTGCAGTATATCTATAATACTCTTTGTCGTTATGTGTGTATACCCTATACTCATTATCTTGAGTTTCAGGATCACCTAAACATTCAGCATAAAGTTCTTCCGCATCGTCTGCAATTGTTTTTAACACATAAGCATATTCAGCGCCGGAATCCGATAAATCTTCAACCAAATGCTCACTATCAACATATAAATCTGTTGACCAACGAACAATATTAAATCCAATATATTTTACACTTGCTGGAATATTAAGTTCTTCTAAACCAACACAATCATCAAATGCATAATCTCCAATTGCTAACAAACCTTCTGGTAAATTAACCTTGGTTACGTGTGAGCTATTAAACACATATTCACCAACAATTAAACAATCTTCGTTAATTGTTACTTCAACGCCATCGGTTGTGTCAACCGCACCATCTGGATAAACAAAGCTTAGTGGTAAATCATAATATGGTTCCCCTACAGAAGTAACCAAATACATATATGGATTTTGTGGGTTACCAAAATATAAAAGCCCATCAGCTTCTTCTTCCATGTTCATAAGTTCATAAACTTCTTCTCGGGTATATCCTGCATCCACAAGTTCAAAAAGCAAATCTTGTAATGCAAAATTAAAATTCTGGATAACTGTTTCCCTGTTGTTAAGAACAATCTCTTGAAGTGATGTGCAACCAGCAAATGCATTATCAGAAATATATTCAACCGTTGATGGAATTGTTACCTTAACTAACACCTCTTCATCACCATCAACCTCGGTTGACAATTCAACCTCTTCTGGAGCACCATCAACTGTTAAGGCATATTCGTCCAAATAATTAACCTTGTAGACATTATTATCTTCGTCTTTCACATATGCTGGAATAACTGCCTCATTTACAGCCTCTTTTAAGCCACAAATGCCAACAAAAAATTCTTCTTCCTCTTCTTCACCGTCTTCTGGTGTTTTAAGTGAACTAACTGGCTCGGTAAACATAAACACACTTTCTTCCATTGAAACTGGAGTTGTGTCGTCATCATATGTAACCTCTGGCCCTGGTTCTGGTCCTGGGCCTGGTGCTGGAGCTGGAGTGTTGCCCCCACCGCAACCAACCAAACCAAATCCGGTTACTGCAAGAACTAAAGTAAGTAAAATTCCAAAAATTTTTCTTTTCATAATTCTTCTCTCCTTTTATCTAATTTATTTTCTTTTGCTAGGCAATTCCGTGTCGACTTTTACCAACCGCCAAAGCATAATTTTTGCATTTCGGATATATTAATCCTTATGCCTAATTTTATTATAGCTTATTTTTGTAATATATGTTAAATAAATTCACAAAAAAACATAAAATATTTTTAATATTTTTTTATGTAAATTAAAACATAAAACCAACCCATTTAAAATCTAGGTTGGCTTAATAAAATATAGAAAATTAATAAATTTTGATGTTTTTTTGCTTATTTTCTCTCTTTTCGATAGTAAATTGCTATATTTTGGTCTTTTTCTAGCGGGTCGGTTATATCTGGATTTTGATTACAAATTATTTCTGAAGAAACTTTTAATCCTTTTGCAATGTCCCAAACCCTTTCTCCGCTTTTTGCAAAATACACTTCAATTGCGCTATCCTTTGGTTCCAATTCCCCCACTGAGTTGACATTTGAAACAAGTTGCACCATGGCTTTTTTTGTTACATTAACACAAGCTTTAGCTCTTGCATCAAAGTATATTTCCCTGCCACGCTTAACCATAACGTCAACATCATGAATACACACCATTGGCTCTAAAACAACATCATTCTCAAAATCAACTTTTTTGTCCAAAATGTATGGTATTTCAATCTCAACCGAAAGTACTTCGCCAAGCTCATCGTTTAGGTAAATAACATTTGCACTTGCAATACCTTCAATTATTAACATTCCATCTTTAACGTAATAGTTACTGTTTATTACCCTTACATTTGTTGTGCATAAATACTTATCTATTCTTGGGTTATTATCGGAAAGTGTCACACTTCCTTCAATTTTGCCGTCAATATATTCAACGCCACAATTATTAAAATTCTCGGTTTTATCGTTTTGAATTTCAATTATATTTGTTGTTGAATATAAGTCTTGAACTGAAAGAATGTTGTTTTTTGAATATGAATTAACACAAACCATAATTGGCGTTTTAACTGTAATTATTGTTTCTTCGCCATCTTCGGAAAGTTCTGTGCTAACGCCATCTTTAACAATAAACGGGAATAAATCAATATCGCTATCTTTATTAATTCCATCAACTTCAATTTCTTGCTTTATTGATTTTGTGATTGCTATTGTTTGCATCTCTGGCGTTTCACCGCCATCAATATAAAGAACCCTAGCATATAATTCGCACTCAACTAAAACGAAATTTAATCCGGGGGTATATTCTCGAACGGCAAGTTCAACATTGGTCATTAAAACCTTTTTGACTCCGCCTTTAACCCTTGCCTCTAAAGATTCTTCAAATTTATCACAAATTTGCCTTTCGTGCGATGTAACACTTTGTTCAACCTTTAATGTGTAGGTTCCATTACCGCCGTCTTTTAGGTATTTTGTATCTGTATTTTTAATTGCAATACCATCAAAATTGATTGTTGTTATAACTTTTAGTTGATTGCTGTTATTTTTATTTATTTCCGTCCCAACAACGCTGGCAAACAAATTAAATTTGCAACCAGGGTCAATAATCTCATTTTTTAATTTGTATGTAAACGGACTGATGCTATTTTGATTGTTTATTTCGCCACTCTCTGTTACATAAACAACATTTAATATAACCTTTCCTAAAATGTTCGCCTCGCCATTCATTGCTTCAACGGTGCGGTCTAAATCAACATCAGCAAAACAAGCAAGCACTTTTGAAATTTCGCCCACTTCAATTGTAATATTATTCTCCAAAAGCATTTGTTCTGGTGCCAACTTATATTTCTTCATAGACATAACATTGTCATATATATTTTCCATAAATCCTCCATTCGTCAAAAATATTGTATTTATGACTGTAAAAAAATATGACAAAATTAATAATTACCTCTCAACCCAGCGCATTCTCGCACCCCAACAAAAAAAACAAATACTTATATTTTTGTTATTTTTGCATAACAAAAAAAAGACAAGCGTTTTACTCGCTTGTCTTTAACTGCATTGCTTAACCATTAATAATTGCTTGATATTCAGCCAATGTTTTCCCGTAAACAACCTCTAGTTTTGAATCTCCACTAGCATAATTGTTCCAGTATGCACCCCAACCACTTGGCACATTATCTGCATCTTCAATCCCTGTGTAAATAGTTAATGTGCCCGAGCAGCCAACAAATGGAGAATATGATAAGCCAGATGCAGGTATAGATGTTACTGTGTCGGGGATGTATATGTGTCTTAGTTCCGCACAATTCTTAAATACACTTTTACCAATTTTTGTTATGTTATCTGTTAAGGTAATCTCTGTTAAGTTTATACATCCCTCAAAAGCATTATCCCCAATGTTTGTTATCCCCGCTCCAAGTTCAATACTGATTAGCGATTCACACCCAGAAAATGCATAACTGCTAACAAATTTCAGCGTGTCTGGCAAGTGTACTCTTTCTATTGATATGTTGTCTTTAAATACAGTACCTTTTATTTGTACAACACCTTCTGGAACAGATATGTTATCGTCCGTTCCAACATATTCAATGATATTTAGCCCAACAAAAACAAAATCTGGATTGTTGTCTTGCATTTGTTCTCCCGCCGTAATCTCTTGAATCATTTGGTCATAAGTCACATTTAATCTCGTTAATGCAAACTTTTCGCTAGAAACCGCATTCCAGTAGGTACCAAGCCCCGCTTCACTATCCGTGTAAACAACCAAATTTTCTGAACACTCGTTAAATATGGCCATATTTGGCTGATAAGAAAGTGACACATCTTTTGATATATAGGCATATTCTAGAGACTCACACCCCCTGAACGCTGCGGCCCCAATTGTGGTTACATTTTGAGTGAAGTTAATATTTTTTAACACTTCACAATGATAAAATGCTTGCTGCCCAATTTCAACCAAAGTGTCGGGTGCATCAACACTAATTAACCCCGTACACCAAGTAAATGTTAGATTTGGAATAAACGTTATGTCAAGCGGCAAGGTTACATTCTCCACATACTTGCAATAGCTAAATGAACCATATGATAGATTGTACTTTGTAATGTTTACTGTTTTTAGTGATGTTGGTATATAAAAATCGCGAACATATGATTGTGATGATCCATAAATCTGTGTTATTTTTTCTGCACCAGTATAAGATGTTGTTCCAAAAACATACCCCAAAAGTTTTACCGAATTTGAAGCCGCAAAAGCCGAACTTCCACCAACAAATGGAACCGTTAAGCTTTCCAATGTCCCACATCCTGAAAATGCCCCCGAATTTATTGATGTTGCGTCATCACTAATGGTTATATTTTTAATTTTTGAACAATTCTTAAATGCATTGCCAACACCTGTATTTTCCCCCGTTACAATAATGTTTGCATTTTGAAGCCTGTTTACATTCACAAATAATCCGTCATTTGCACCTTCTAGTGATGTTACATAACAAGAAAGGGTTAATTCTCCAATGTTAGTTATTCCAGAGAATGAATCTTCTGTTAAGGTTGTAATTGTGTCTGGAATCGTTAGTGTTTCAAAACTTAAACCATTGAACACATAATCTCCCAAAGTTGTTATCTGTGTTGGGAAAGTGAACTCTGTTATTCTTGTGCAGTTTTCAAACATTCTGGTGCTAAGTTTAGTTATTTGTGATGGAATGTTGTAGTTTGTTAATTTTGTACAACCAGAAAATAGATGCGTTCCAATGCTTGTGATTGAGTTTGGAAGTTCAATTGTAACTAGGTTGGAACAATCTTTGAATACCTTACTGCCAAGTTTGGTTACGCTTGTTGGTATTGTAACGTTAGTTAGGTTTGTACAGCCCTCAAACACACCATTTCCTAATTCTGTCACCGTGTTTGGAATTGTTACAGATGTTATTGTTGTTTTATTCTTAAATGCATCATTACCTATTGTTGTGATTAAATACAACTGATTGTCATGTTCAACCATATTTGGCAAAACCAAATTGGTTTCTGTGTTTGATGCTGATAGCCCCGTTATTGTTGCTGTATTCTTTTTATTATTAAACTCA
>CAKJYJ010000001.1 GCA_918262735.1 Clostridiales bacterium | reverse complement strand
TAACCTTTACTATTCTATTAAATTTTCATTGTTCTCGCAACTTCTCTAAAAGTTGCTCCATAATATTAGCATATACATATTTTTATTGTCAACAACTTTTTTTATTTTTTTTACCTTTTTTTTACCTTTTTTTATACTCCCCACGTTCACCCGGGTGAGTTTTGGGCGTTGGCGAATATGTCAACATTAACAGTCACAAATTTTTAATAAATAAAGTTCAAAATCTTTCTTATTTTATATTGTGAAACACATAAAAAGTAATCGTTTTTGTTGCTAATTAATATTGATTTAATATAAATTATATGCTATACTAAAATTGATTAGGAGGGATCCACCTATGGCAAGTAAGGTTAAAAAGGGATTTTTATATTATTTATTGTGGCTAGTATTTATATGTTTTGGAGTTGTTTGTATTTTTGCAACCATGCTCCTTTTGAACCCAAACAAAGACGTTTTTGGAATTGGAATTAGATATTATGCCAACAGTAACACAACTAATTACGACGAAATTGAGGTTGATGGCGTGGTTAAGCCACTTAAAGACATAACAATAACAGATGTAAGTTTTAGCTCTGATTATGCAAATCTTAATGTGGTTAAAAATGATTATCACGAAAGAATAACATTTGCATTTGATAGAAAAATTAAAGGGTTTACAAAAAGCAAAGTTCAAGAATGTTCTCTTAAATTAAATTTGGAAGGAACATCTCTTACCGTTGAAGTAATTGCTCCAGATTTTTGGATTCCTCTTTCAAAAGCATTAACCGTAACAATGTACTGCCCTCAAAATTTGTCTTTTGAAAATTATAACTTTGATATTAAAACCAATAGTGGTAAGGTTGAATTTGGAATTGGCAATTGTGTTGATTTCCAAATAAACACACTAAACATTGAAACCAAAACTGGTAACATTAATATAAACAAAAAACTAACAGTTAACTCTGGAATTATTAATATTAAAACCGTTGAGTCTGAAACTTTTGTTTATTCCAACGTTCAAACAAGATTAAATGTTGAAACAACAAAGGGTAAATTATTTGTTGATGAAATAAATGGCGACTTAAACATAGATGCAAATACCCTTAGTGTTAAATGTAATAAAATTTATGGAAATGTAAAATATTCAAGTGGGTCTGGATATATTAGAATTAATAAACTTGGAAATGGCACAACGGGTAACTTTACCGCAGATGTTGATAAAATGCATATTGCGAATGTTGTTATTGGTGAAATGATTGGAAACATAACAATTCCAAATGGAGAATCTTCAAATATAACCGTTAACAAACTTGGGGGCGAGGCATTAATAAACACCACACTTGGAAATGTTAAAATTGGTCAAGCTTCTCAAGACTTAACAATAACAACAACTCTCGGAAGAGTTGAAGTTATTCAACTCAGCCCTGACGCTAAAACAGACATAACAACAACAAACGGTTCAATTTGGGCAAACTTTACAGAAATTGGAACAGCAAGATTAACCACAACAAAAGGAACAATTGCTGTGAGCGTTGCAACCGATAAAACATTCGTGTTTGATTATGCAACTGGCGGAAAAGTTTCTATTTCTTGGATAGCAGAAAAATTGGATAAAACTGGAACTATTTATGTTGCTGGGGCAACCAGTTCAACCATAAACAAAATTGAAGCAAACTCAACTTCCGGAAACATAATCTTAAAAGATGGATATGTTATCCCCGAAGAAGATTAATACCAAAAAATAAAAAGAAGCCTGGTGCTTCTTTTTTTAATGTACAAACGTTTTTTAGTTTCGAAAAATATAAAACAATGGTATAATACATAATATGAAATATGATAACTTATTGAATGATGAAATAAATAAACATGTTAACAAAAGCTATGCCAAGTTTCATTCTAGCATTGTTCCTAACTGTAAAATACGTGGGGTTAAAATCCCAATTTTAAGAGAAATCGCAAAAATGTTTTCAAAATATGAGGATTTTTTAGAAAACATCTCTCTTGATAATTACGAGGCAATAAGTGTTGCTTGTTATTATATTGGTTTAACAACAAAAGATATCTCTTTGCTTAAATCTAGATTAGATTTCATTTTGCCATATGTTAATAACTGGGCAATATGCGACACATTTGTTAGTTCTCTAAAAATATTAAAAAAACAAAAAGATAAACTGTATTCAACAGTGCTAAACTATTTAGATAGTAACAATGATTTTATTGTAAGGTTTGGAATAGTTTATCTATTATCATATTATATTGATAGTAACGATATTAATGCCCTACTTGAAAAATTAACAACAATTAAAACAAATTGTTATTATGTTGATATGGCGATTGCATGGTTTATTTCCGTTGCATTCGTAAAAAGCAGAGATGAAACACTAGTTTTTTTGAAAGATAAAAGATTTAACAAAAACATACATAATAAAAGCATATCAAAAATTTGTGATAGTTTCAGAGTTCCAACCGAAGATAAAATGCTTGTTAAATCACTTAAATATTCTTAAATATAAAACATTCGCTCTGTTTCCATGCCCAAAAATGTGCTTTTTTTATAATTTTTTAACAATAACGCTAAAAAACTTCTTTAATTAAAAAAAACTATTGCATTTTAAGATAATGCACGATAATATTAATGTCGAGGAGAATAAAAATATGGAAAACACAAACGAAAAAAGAAAAATTGAAGTTGTTGCCGCTGTTATAATTCAAGATGGCAAACTATTCACCACCCAACGTGGTTATGGAGATTTCAAAGATGGTTGGGAATTTCCTGGTGGAAAAATGGAGCCGGGCGAAACGGGCGAACAAGCGCTTGCAAGAGAACTTAGAGAAGAATTGGAAATTAAGGTGGAAGTTGGAAAACTTATTGACACAATCGTTCATGAATACCCTAAGTTTCATTTAACCATGCACTGCTACCAAGTTAAAATTCTTGAAGGTACCCCAAATTTACTTGAACACGAAGCTGCAAAATGGGTAACAAAAGATGAGATTGATAATGTTGCTTGGCTTCCTGCCGACCTTAAAATTATTGACAAGGTTAAAGATTTAATGTAATCAAAAAAAATAATGTCCCGAGGCATTTTTGCTCTCGGGATTTTTTTATATTATTCATCTTCCTCTTCTTCAAATTCGCCAATACCATATTCTCTTTGAATTTTTTTGCTATATTTCCTCACATGTACCTTGGCATTCATTAATCTGTAACTCTTTATTAAACTGCGTTTAAGGCTTCTTCTTTCCGTAAGTAATGTTTCCGTTCCGTCCCAAATAAACATCCAACAAATAATGTCCATTAATGTTGAAACTGAAAGTGTGTTATATAGTTTAAAAATAAACTTAATCGCAAAGATGAAAGCTCCAGCAAGTATCCACAACAGCCCGGAAAATGTTTTTCTTTTTAATTCTTTTCTTTTTGCGATTATTGCCTCAGCGTGATGCCTCTTTACCGCCGTTCTAATTCTGTGCTTTTCGTCATTGGGCGTATCTTCCTCTGTGAATATATCAATTGCAATTTCATCGTCTAAAGGAATGTTTGATTCCCACGTGTCTATATATTTAGCAACCCCTGGATTCATTAATTCATATGTTAAATAAGAATACGGAGAAAAAAACTCATCGGAATCCCTAAGCCCAACAAAAATTCTTGCCCTGCCACTTTTGTCATAGTCAATTACTTTGGCTTCTTTAATCATTGCATTTCTTTTGGTTTTTTTAACTTCTTTTCTGTATCTACCTATCATAAATTCCTCTTCATTTTTTATTATAGCATAATTAACCAAATATTACAAGCCTGACCCCTTGCAATTACAAAATTAATGTGCTGACATGAAATGCAATTTTACTACCAAACAAATCGTTAGTTGCTTTTATATTTCCCAAATCATCTTCAATTAAATAACACTTTTTGTCTGAAAAACTTTTAAGCAAAAACTCACCTTTTAGTTTTGGCTTGTCTGCATTTTCAAAAGTAATGTTTTCGTAACAGATGATATGAACATGATTTTCGTTAATAAATGGCATATACTTTTTTAACCAGTTCTTTTTTTGTTCAATCTGTTCGTTTAGTGGACAATTACTTAAAATATGTATCTCTATGTTTTTATGTCTTCCAAGTTTATGGGCAGTTTTTATAATGCTATTTAATGGCCTTGGGTTTGCATAATAATTAGTCCCTGGGGTATACCTTTCCTTTTTATCCGACACCCTATATTCCGCCAACGTTCCATCCATATCAAAAAATACATATATCTTTTCTTTTTTACTTTCTTCTATTATTTTATCAACTAACATTATCCGCTCCTTATTATTTACACGTTAAGTATAACACCATTTGCGCCTTTTTGCCAAATGTTACAAGCCAATTATTTGAAAGGAAATTAACATTTAACAAGCAACTTTAATATAATACTATGGCGGAGGACACATGTTAAATATTTATAATTCTAACAAAAATCAAAACAATCGTACAGAATTTAGATTTACTGAGAATGATACTTTTGAAACTTTACAACAAGCAAGACAAGACTTAATCGGCGAAATACAGGCAATAATGGAGTATGATAACCACATTCACTCCACAAATGATAGAACAGCCATTCAAACTTGGGTTCATATTAAAAATGAAGAATTAGAACATGTGGGCGAATTATTGGGATTAATCAATTATCTTGAACCAAGCCAGAAACAACATGTTGAAGCGGGCATATCACATTTTAACAACAACCAGTAACTCATTAATAACATTATGCTTAAAAATTATTTTCATAGATCACCATTTATTTCCGTTGGTTTTATGAAAATATTTTTTTTGAAAATATTATAACAAAATAAAAAAAAACATTGACATCTGTTATTTATATTTGTATAATATCAAAGTCGCAAATCGATGGAATGTAGCTCAGCTGGTTAGAGCACCACCCTGATAAGGTGGGGGTCGGTGGTTCGAGTCCACTCATTCCAACCAAACAAAGTGGGTTAGACCCACTTTTTTGCTGTAAAAAAACTAAAAGTTAACCACCGAGCCACACCTTGCTTTGCGTTAAGCAAAGCGCAAGGCAATGCCTTGCATCAGGGTGTCCCTGTTAGAAAGTGCAACGCATTTTCGCATCAATTTTGAAAAAAATTGATATAAGTGGGGGTCGGTATCGGCCCAACGCTTCGTCGGTCGGCACTGGCAGGTTTGTGCTTTTCGCACTGCACCGAGTCCACTCATTCCAACCACAAAGCCGAAAGGCTTTTTTTGTTGGAGTGGACAAGCCACAGACACCCACCTTGTGTTGCAAAGCAACACGCAAGGTTATCAACCTTGCATCCGGGTGACCTTGTAAAAAACCTCACCAGTGATATTGGTGGGGTTTTGTTTTTATTTTTTGTGTTTTATATATAAATGGTGGTTTTTAGACACATTAAATGACTAATATATCTTGGTAGTGAATTAAAGTTAAAGGATGAATGATGAATGATTAATGTTGTTATCATCAATTCTTGCCCAAATATATGACTCATACCCGATGCCGGTTTTTTCTACTTCTTTATTGTGCTCTGCTTCCTGTTTGATTTTTAAATCAATATATTTGTTTACTAATTGTTTATTAATGCGTAAATTCTTAAAGAAATCTGTGTCCTTGGCTTTTCTTAACACACAAAGATCAAGAGCCATTTATATGTTATTAAAAGTATCAATGACTTTGTGCCTATGCCTGTCATATAAGTCACCAATAAATGTTTCTGCTAAAAAATCGGGAAACATATCAGTTCTGCCATATTTTTTTGCAAACACATCGTATAATTTACATAGCTTTTTTAGACTTATATTCTTCTTTTTATTAACAAATTCCTTTGCCCTTTCCATTCGCTCAATTATATGTCTAGCCGCCTGCTCTCTAGAATTGTAACCCACATATGCCATTTTTTATACCTCCTTAACGTTTGTTTATTGTAACATAATTAAAAGTCACTATCAATATTAAACAAAAACAATGGCGTAATTAAAATTGGGTATGGTCAATTTGAAATTATTGTGCTATACTATTGACAAATAATAAAATGGAGTAGGCATGAAAGCATCAAAAGAACTCGTGCAAGAAATAAACAACACTTTGCAGATATTACAAGATGAGGGTCTAAGAATTAGAAATGACTTGGTTATTCTTTCTAACAATTATGAGGCAAAAGCAGATGTTATTGTTAAACAAAAAAAAGCACTCTTTAAAAACGTTGTAGCAAAAGGTCTTATTAAAATAAAAACTGAAAAAGTGATGAAAGCGCACGGAGCGTGGGGTTTTGTATGTTCTGCGCTATCAGTTCTTACTTTAGCCGGCGCTGTGCTAATAAGCCCTGCTTTTTATGGCGTGGCATCGGCACTTTTTGTCACAGTTTCCGCTTATAACATTTATAAGTATATAGAGTGTAAAAAATCTCTTTCGGAAATTAAAGATGAACTTAATAAAATGAGCAAAGAAAATGAATACATAAAGTCTAAAAGTGCCGAACTAGAAGATGATTATCTTCCAAAGCTTCAAGAATTGACAGAAAAACTAAAAAAGGTTGGCCATAAGTTTTTTAAGTTGAAAAAATACAAAGAAGAAATGGTTCAAACAATTAAAACTTCTCAAGATAAAAGTTTTGTTGACGATAAAGCAGATAAATTAAATTTTGAACTTGCAATGTTGCTATAATTCTAAAAATCAATATATAATGCCGGATTTATTATTAAATCTGGCATTTTTATTGTGTTTGCAGTATATTTTAATATATTGAATCATATAAATCTGAAGATTTATTGATTGATTTTTTACAATTTTGCATTTTTTTGTTAAAGTTTGTTGTAAAATAAGAGCCCGTATGATATAATCACAAAAAAAAAACAATAAAGAGGATAAAATGAAAATACTGAGAAAAATTCGAAATTATTTATTTTATTGCGGAATTGAAAAAGAAGAATATAAAGTGCTAAAAAAGGATGCATATGTTTCAAACTTTGAAGTATGGCGAGTTCTTCATTGTTTGATGATCTTTATTTTTGCTGCCTTATTTATTAGTTCGTTCTCCGTAAGTCTAATTGTTTCTAACAAAATTTTTTATTTAATAGGCTTTATTTATTCTATTCTTGTTTCCGTCTTATTTCTATTTGTTTTTAAGAAGGATTCTTTAATTGCCCAATTAATAATATATTTATCAATTTCATTACTTCTTTTACTTGGAGCATTTATAACAAAAAACAACCCAGATAATCCTGCGACCACATTCATTGCATTCCTGCTTATCACTCCAATGTTTATGATTGATAAACCATATTTCATGGCAATTGAGTTGAGTGTCTCATCTATAATTTACTTTGTTTGGATGTATAGCGTTAAGCCTTATGATATTTGGCTGATGGATGTTTTTAATGTAATTGTTTTTGTTATTATTGGTTTGTTCCTTCACATTATTGCAAATTCAATACGTATTAAAGAATTTGTACTTGCACGAAAAATTAACATTCAAAAAGATATAGACGAATTAACCGGAATAAAAAATAAGGCAGCCTTAACAAGAGATATAAACAACTATCTTTCAGACAAATCAAAAGATAAGGGAATCCTTTTTATGCTTGATATTGACCGTTTCAAAATGGTAAACGATACATATGGTCATGACGTTGGTGATAGCGTTATTAATCAACTTGGTTCACTTCTTAGCCACTTATTCACAAATGGAGAAGTTGTTGGAAGATTTGGTGGCGACGAGTTTATTGTGTTTATTAAAGACACAAATGATAAGGCGCTTGCAGAAGAAGCCGCAAATAAAATTGTTAATGGGGCAATAGAAAATATTCAACTTCCAGACATTGATAAAAAAGTTAGTATCAGTATTGGAATCGCACTATATAATGGCGTTGAAAATAACTACTCTGAGATATTCAAAAAGGCTGACGTTGCCCTATATAAAACAAAGGCTGACAGAACGGTAAAATTTAACTTTTATTCAGATGAAATCGCCAATCTTCAATAACCTGCACTCGTAATTATGAACGATTAAAAAGTAAACGTATAAAACGTTTACTTTTTTTATTTTTATTTAGAATAAATAAGGTTGCCAAAAAATTAAAAATAATATAGAATACAAATAGGAGAAAATTGAAAAACAATTTTGTAAATAATATGAAAAACATAATAGTAGTTGATATGCAAAAGGGCTTCATTAACAAAAATAACGAGGAGTTGGTTGACAAAATTAATAGGTATTTATCAAATAACCATTTTGACAACATTATCTACACAAAATATATAAACTTCCCCGGTAGCCCCTTTATTAAATTTTTAGACTGGACAGACTTGCAGGACAAAGGCTCTCAGCAAATTGCGGTTGATGTTAAAGATGGCTCAAAAATCTTTGAAAAGGCTGGTTATGGCATTGATGATAAGATAATAAAATACTTAAAGTCTAAAAATATAACCGAGTGTGAGGTTTGCGGAACAAATTCTGATGCGTGCGTTATGGCTGTTGCCTTTAATCTTTTTGACAACGACATTAAGCCAATAATAATTTATGACCTTTGTGGAACAAATAATATAAAAAAAATTGATGATTGTGCAAAAGAAATATTCCCACACGTGTTCCCTAAAAGTGATATTAATAATAAAGCATAATTAGTTGATGTGGGGAAACAATCACCATACTTTTGTTGTTTTTTGCGTAACTAAAGAAAAGCACTCCTGTCCTTTATTTTAAGGACTGGAGTATTTTTTATATTAAATGTTTGGAATTTCAACCGCCTCGTTTATTATATCAAATGTTATTGTTAACACTGACGAACAGGTTATGCCTCCCAATTTTTCAACCCTGTAATTATCATAACAGGTTATTTCTAATGGCTCAAAATTCTCATTTAATGATATTTCAAATCTGCAAGAGTTAAACTCTGGTAGGCTTGACAAATCGCCCATTTTTGCCATATTTACTCTATAACCAAGTGTCGCCTTTTCTTCGTCTAGTTCAATTGAATATGTGTATACCGAATTTTTAACACCAACCAAACTTGCAGATTTTATTGTTTGTTCGTTTATAACATAGTTCGTCAATTCCCTAAAATCAACTCCGTAGTCAACAATATAGTCGTCGTAATTATACTCGGTTAAATCTTCTTTCCATGTATCTTTTTTAACATTCTCTGCTTCTCTAATAAACACTTTGCCATTATTGTCAATATATATTTTTTTCCCAACACTAACAAATGCGGAGGTTGATTTGGTGATATATACGGCACCACCAGTTCCAAAGTACTCCTCACCGCTGACAGTTTGGGTATACATTCCCCCAAGTGCCGAAACGCTTCCTGTTATCGTTGCGTGATATCCTAACATGTCTTTTAATTTTGTATTGCATATATAAATTACTTCATCTGCACTGCATTCCTCAATACTTTTAGTATCGTCTCTAATTTCAGCGTTGGTGCCATATGTTGTTATGTCAATTTCATCTCTACTCTGCCCCTTAAAACCAAAGCTAAAGCTAAAACCAAAAAATCTTAAAACCATTCCAGTGACAACCACTAAAACAAAACCTAAAACCGTTACTGGTATTGCGTATTTTTTCTTCATAAGTAATTTCCTTATAATCCACGTATAGTTTACCATAAATAACAAAAAAAGTAAAATTTTTTCGAGTAAACACCACCTTGTTAGAAACTATTAAAATACTAATTATTGACAACCGGCATTGTGTGTGTTAAAATTTTTGTAATTTAGGAGATGTTTATGGGAAAAAATTTTATTGATTTATTAACAAAAAAAGATGTTACAAATATATTAAGATTGAATAATTTGGCTATTAATTATGAGCTGCCTTGTCCTTATGAAAAAATAAAAGATGAAGACGGCAATTCATATTTTTTTCTTAAATGTAAAACAATAAATGATGAAGAATCTGAAAATATTGATTGGGGAAAAGCTGCAGGAAGTGTACTTGCGGGGTTAACCGCTATGGCGGGCGCACTCTCTGGACCATATTTTGACTATGATAAAAAAATAATTGTGATAAAAGATTTTTATATGGCAGAATTCTTTTCAATAAAACCTGAAGATGAAGCCCTTGAGTATAACGGATATTTAACAAATAATTATGCCAATTACATGTCAAATAAATTTGGTGATGTATATAAAACCGCAAGAGCCAACTTCTTTGCAAAGATTCTTAGAAAAGAAAAGTCTGATGAGCCAACCAAATAATAACTAATTATTTATTAAAAAATAGTCAACCAATGGTGGTTGGCTATTTTTAGTTGCTATTTATATTCTTTCTCCAAAGATTGCTCTGCCAACCCTTATGTATGTGGCGCCACATTTAATGGCATCAACATAGTCGTTTGTCATTCCCATTGAAAGTTCTTTTAAGTTGATAT
This sequence comes from Clostridiales bacterium, assembly GCA_918262735.1. Classification (GTDB taxonomy): domain Bacteria; phylum Bacillota; class Clostridia; order Christensenellales; family UBA1242; genus HGM11367. Next base: position 90,950 of record CAKJYJ010000001.1, on the reverse strand, counting down.
TAAATTTGTTATTTATGTCTGTCATAATCTGCTTTAATTTTTCAAAATATTTAACAGAACTCTCACCCTTTTTTGCAACGCACATCAACCCTAAAATGTTTATATTTTGCAATTTAATTAAGTTTGGAATGTCTGCATATAGTTCACTTAAACTATATCCAGTTTTTGATGACTCGCCAGTTATGTTCACTTCCAATAACACATTTTGCTTTTTGTTATATGCCCCTGCAAATTTATTAATTGTTTCAGCCAGTTTTAAACTATCAACCGAGTGTATTAAAAAAATATCTTTTTTTAGCAACGCCTTTACTTTGTTTGTTTGCAAATGACCAATCATATGCCAACGAATATCTTTGGGTAACTCGTCTATTTTTGCAAGAAGCTCGTTTGTGTGGTTTTCTCCAAAATCCCTAAGCCCAGCCGAGTATGCTTCCATAATCATTTCAACCGGCTTGGTTTTTGTTACACCAATAAGTTTTGCACACGAGCCTTTTATTTCATTATTTATGTTTGCTATGCTGTCCTTAATTGTTAATGACGTTTCATACACTTCCATAAACAATAACCTCCAATTTTTATTATTGTAACAAATCGGTTATAAAAATCGCTTAATGAACAAATGTTATCTTATGATAAATTAATTATTGCCATAGAAATCTTTGTACCATTCAACAAATTTTTTTATACCCTCACGAAGAGGGGTTTGTGGCTTAAAGTTAATGTATTTTTCTAATGCTTGTGTGTTTGCATATGTAATCTCAACGTCGCCAGGTTGCATTGGAACTAATTCTTCGCATTTGCTAAAATTAAAATCTTTGTTAATCAATCCTGAATTAACTAATTCTTTTTCTAATATCCTTATAAAATCTATTAAATTTTCTGGATTACTGTTACCAATATTAAACAATTTATATGGAGGAATTGGTAGCCCATCTTTGCCAATTTTTTTGTTTGGTGATTTTTGCATTAATCTCACTAAACTTTCAACAATATCGTCAACATATGTGAAATCACGTTTACAATTACCAAAATTAAATATCTTGATTTTTTCGTGATTTAATAATTTGTTTGTAAATGAAAAGTATGCCATGTCTGGCCTCCCCGCAGGACCATAAACCGTAAAAAACCTTAATCCCGTTGTTGGAATATTATATAATTTTGAATATGCATGAGCCATCATCTCGTTGCTCTTCTTGGTTGCCGCATAAAGACTCACTGGAGAATCGGCTTTATCGGTTGTTCTGTATGGTATTTTCTTGTTCATTCCATAAACTGACGAACTTGACGCATAAACCAGATGCTGAACGCCATTTTTTCCGCCATCATATGAATGTCTGCACGCTTCAATTATGTTATAAAAACCAATAATATTGCTTTGTATGTACGAGTCTGGATTAGTTATTGAATATCTAACACCAGCTTGTGCCGCGAGGTTTACGACAATTTGAGGGTTGTATTTTGTAAATACCGTCTCAATAACCGCCTTGTCGTCTATCCCAGCCCTAATAAAAATAAAGTTTTTATATTGTTTTAATTTATTAAGTCTCCACTCTTTTATCTTTACATCATAATAGTCGTTCATATTGTCAATGCCAATAATTATTGATGTCTGATAATCTTTCAACAGTCTTTCGGTTAAGTTGGCTCCAATAAAACCGGCGCAACCGGTTACTAATATCGTTTTATTATTTAGGTTAATTTTCACTTGTTTTAATCCCTTTTATAAATATCCCTTGAATAAACTTTATAGTCAATGTCCTCAATTTCTTTGTCATATCTATTCGCAACAACAACATCGGACTTTTGTTTGAATAATTTTAGATCATTACAAACATCTAAGTTTTCAAATTTATTCTCTGTTAATATTGGTTCATAAATAATGATGTCGGCACCTTTTTGTTTTAATAGGGTTATAACATCTTGAATGGCAGATTGCCTAAAATTATCAGAATTAACCTTCATTGTTAATCTGTATATTCCAATTGTTATATTCCCTTTGCCCATTTTTTGCTTCTTTGCAAAATTGAATATTTTTTCTGCCACAAATTCTTTGCGTTTTATATTAGATTCAACAACTGCAGATATAATGTTCTCTGGCACATTTTTGTAATTCGCCTTCAGTTGTTTTGTATCTTTTGGCAAACAATATCCACCATAACCAAACGATGGGTTGTTATAATAGTTCCCAATTCTATCGTCCAAACAGACGCCGTCAATTATTTCTTTTGCGTTTAGTTCCATTATTTCTGCATATGTGTCTAGTTCGTTAAAAAATGCAACTCTTAAAGCCAGGTATTCATTTGAAAATAGTTTGACCGCCTCCGCATTTTTGTATTCCATGTATCTAACCTGAACATCCTCTTTTAACACAACATCTAAAACTAATTTGACATATTTCTCGGCACTTTCAACAAGTTTCTTATTTTCTTTATCTAATCCAATAATAATTCTTGATGGATATAATGAATCATATAGAGCTTTAGATTCGCGCAAAAATTCTGGAGAGAATATAATATTAATGTTTGGATATTTTTTTAATATACCAGCAATAAAACCAATTGGAATTGTTGACTTAATTATAATTGTTGCTTGTGGCTTGTATGTCATCACATTTTCTATTACGCTCTCAACTATACTTGTATCAAAAAAGTTAGTTTCTTCGTTATAATTTGTTGGTGTTGAAATTATAACATAATCTGCATTACTTAATGCTTTTTTGTAATCATCAGTCGCAACTAAATTTAAATTTTTTTCGCTTAAATATTTTTCAATATACTCATCTTTTATTGGGCTTTTTTTATTGTTGACCATTTCGACCTTTTCTTTTATGACATCAACCCCAACAACCTCATTGTTTAATGATAATAAACAGGCGGTTGCCATTCCAACATATCCCAATCCAAAAACTGCAATCTTCATTTTTATCTCCTTATTAGTTTAATTATTGCTCTGGTAAAAATATAAACCGGCCTAAAGTATCTAAAAATAAAATTTCTTAACCTTTCCTTACCTTTCAGATATTTTGCATACTTTTTATAATCTTCCTTGAGCCATTCATTTTGTTTTTTAATTAAGTTTTTACATTTATGGTCTAAAAAAGACCAATAAACTCCCCTATGTTCAAAAAATAAACGACGACATGCCTCCGACATAATTTCATTGTCAGCTTTCGCCTCAACCCCCGACACAACATGTCTGGCTGACCGAATACAATCAAAACGTCTTTCATCAATTGTTTTGGTTACACTGGCGTTATGAACAAAATAATAAATAAGAATTTTATCCGTGGTTATTATGCCATTTTTTACATTACAGCAAATATCGTAAATCACATATAAATCTTCTGCACACATTATATCTTCTGGATATCTTAAATTGTTAAATATGTTTCTGTTATATAATTTTCCCCATGAATTATGTGGCCAAGGTTTACTTGAAAAGAAAAGTTTATTGCAATCTTTTGCTTCGAAATACTTACTAAATCTTGGCTTTTTTTTATTGAAAAATAATTTCCCGTTATAAACTGTATAAAAACAACATGTAGATATGTCACAATTTTTTTGCTTAATTAAATCATACAATACTTCAATGTATTTACTATCAACCCAATCATCACTATCAACAAAAGAAATATATTCTCCCGTTGCATTATCTAGCCCCGCATTCCATGCACTTGAAACACCACCATTTAATTTATGCACAACCCTTATTCTGTTATCTTTTTGTGCCCATTCATCACATAGTTTTGGACAATTATCTGGACTTCCATCGTCAATTAGTAATATTTCAATATTCTTATATGTTTGATTAATTAAACTATTAACGCACCTATCTAAAAACCTCTCAGCCTTGTATACCGCAACAATAATTGATATCTTTTCTTTCATTTATTCTTCCTTGTTATTACTATCTTTTTTATCATCTTCAGATTCAACTGTACTGTTTAACATCTTCTCAGCACCAATTGTATTTTCGTCCAACACACCTTCTGGTGCTGTTTTTATTCTATCATTTTTTTTGTTTTTAAGCAACGACTTTACTCTTTTGAATAGTTTTACTATATTCCCCCTGTATGTTTTGTTAAACATAATTAATATTAAAATTGGTATTAGTGCAATACCAACAGCAATAAACCCATTTATAAGTAATTCGTATAACATGTTTGCATTTGATTGCATACAAAAATCCAGTGCAAACACGCAGATTATAAAAACGGCAATCAACAAATAATTCATTATATAGTACTCTTTAGGGCTCTCCCCCTTGAACCCGTGTTTGTACAGAACATATGGTTCAACGATATGACTTACCAATAAATTCATAATTATTGTTGCAACAATAACCCCAACTAATCCAATAATGTGAACAAGAGCTATTGATAACACAACATTTATTGTCCCAGCAATAACCGGTTTCCATCTATCATAATAAAAAGTTCCTGTTGCGTCTCTAAATAACAGAACGCTATGCCTAATAAATTGAATAAAATAATTAATTGTTATAACTAATGGAACAGATTTGTCAAGTAATAGGTCGGTTCCAAAAAAGAGCCCAACAATATCTTTTATCACACCATAATAACCCAAGTAAAATATAATGCCAATCGTGAAGTTTAAATAATACATAAACTTAAAATATTTTTTTTCTTTTTGTATGTTCCCCTCGGCACAAAGATGCCCTATAATTGAAGTTAGTGGAGAAAAAAACATTGAAAGTATAGAAGCCATTGACGTCATTATTATTAAATAATTTGAATATTTGCCCAAAAGCACCACGCCAATTACCGCTGAAATAATAATGTTATCCGTTGCATTAACTAAAACCCCACCAATCTTATGCATAAATAATGCTCGCGTGTGCTTCACAACATCTTTTTTAGTTTCTTCATCAATGTTGGCTTTAACACTAACAATATTACTGTAATGCTTGTTTGTATAAATTTCCGTTAACCCCCACTGGATTAAAACACCAACTAGTTTTGCAACTAAATACAATTCAAATGAATGAATAAATATCAAAACAAATAACTGTATAACCCTCCTTGAGAATGTTGCAATAGAATTGATAAGTGTTGTTATATAATTGTTCTTATATGCATTAATTAATGAGGTTTTACAACTAAATAAATACTCAAACAAAACAGATGCCAACATTATGACAAATGTTAAGTATAGATTAAACGAGTTGGTATACCCTTTTGCAAAAACTGGAAGCAACGGCATTATGGCAATTCCCGCCACCAAAATCACAAGAGCTATTATGGAATACAGTTTTTTATATAAGCCATATAGTGCAGAAACTTTATAATCCTCCCCGTTTACAATTGGTTTATACATTGAAAAAGTAATTGCTGTACCAATCCCAAGTTCTGCGATCGCCATAAAACTTATTATGCTGGTGTATAGAGAATAAACTCCATTAGCGTCATTTCCGACATACTTTATCAATAACTTTTTTAGTATAAGAGAAAAAACCAAAAGTATAATTTTGGCCGTAAGCGCTATTGAAACATTTAATATTGATTTTTTCTTATCCATATACCTTTAAGTTTCCCTCTATAATTCAAAATTCGATTTGCTTGGTAGAATGCTCTCAAAAGCTAAATTGATTTTTTGTTTTGTTTCTTCAAATTTTGTTATCTGTGAATCGCTTAGGCACACCATTTTGTATTTTTGCTTTTTTAAAACATTACATATTGTACCAATATTGGGTTTTTCACCATCATTAAGTGAAAGCAATTCCCCATCCCTTTTGTATCTATCTGCAAAAAATTCCCCACTACATAATAAATATTCGGTAAATAAATATTGGTTAACATCATAAACCGACCTAAACTTATTTAGGCTTGTTTTATTTAGTTCATCATAAAATAATTCCCAACACTTCTCTATTTTTGATTTCAAAAATGGGGCTGGCAAGTGTTTAATATAAAATCCGGCCCACCCAACCTTGGCAGTTATATCGTAAAACTTGTTAATTATATAACATACCGGATTTGTTAAACTATACCATTTCTTTTTATGTTTTTTCTTTACTTCTTTTTTATTAAATAGTTTATTAAGTGCCCTAACATTATTCATTGTTATGTTGTCAAAAATAAACCCTGTAATTGCTTTCGGCATTTCCATCGCAACAATTTTTGGTAGGCCGTTTTTGTCAAAAAAATCACTCTTTTTAACGTTGCTTGTGAAAAAAAAGTCATCATTTAAATAAATAAAATGCTCAGAAAGGCCTTCTATTCTATGCATGTTAAGCTCTATTGGGTTAGCAGAAAACGTTGGCAAATATTCCTCAGGAATATAGTCTTTATGGTTAACCCAAACAAGTTTTTCATTGTTTAAGTTTAACCATGATGGCTTTTGCCCACAGGTTATAAAAAACACCTTTCTTACCCATGGGGCAAATTTTTCTATTCCTCTAAATATATATTGAACGTTGTCCCAGTCTCTATATCTGTTTGCACCCGCGTCCACATCAATTTGATTCTCTTTATCTAGATATTTATTCTTCTCTTTTAGCCATTCTTTATCTGAACCATCAACCCATGGTATTACTATATCAACATCAAAATTATATTTTTTTTGCAATTTACCGTCTCCTTATTATAACTCAAAACTCGACTTTTCAGAAAGTATGCTTTCTAGCGCTAAATTTATTTTTTCCTTTGTGTTCTCAAAATCGCTAACTCTGGCATCATTGATACAAATTGTTTTATGCTTTTTCTTCTTAATTCTGTTGCAAACAAAAGCAATGTTTGAATTTTCACTATCTTTTAATGCAAATTGCATCCCTCGTTTTTTGAATTTATCTGGACAAAATTCTCCACTACATAATAAATATTCTGTAAATAAATATTGGTTAACATCATAAATTGATCTAAACTTGTTTTTTGATGTTGAATCTAATACATCATACAACTTATCCCAACATTCCTCAATTTTAGATTTTAAGAAGGGTGCGGGAAGATGATCCATATAAAACCCCGCCCACCCGGCCTTGACCGTTACATCGTAAAACTTGTTAATTATATAACATACCGGATTTGTTAAACTGTACCATTTCTTTTTGTGTTTTTTCTTTACTTCTTTTTTATTAAATAGTTTATTAAGCGCCCTGACATTGTTTCTTGTTATATTATCAAAAACAAAATCTTCAATACTTTTCGGCTTTTCCATTGCAACAATTTTAGGTAGGCCGTTTTTGTCAAAAAAATCACTCTTTTTTACTTTGCTTGTGAAAAAAAAGTCATCATTTAAATAAATAAAATGCTCAGAAAGGCCTTCTATTCTATGCATGTTTAGCTCTATTGGGTTAGCAGAAAACGTTGGCAAATATTCCTCAGGAATATAATCTTTATGGTTAACCCAAACAAGTTTTTCATTGCTTAAGTTTAGCCATGATGGCTTTTGCCCACAGGTTATAAAAAACACCCTTCTAACCCATGGGGCAAATTTTTCTATTCCTCTAAATATATATTGAACGTTGTCCCAGTCTCTATATCTATTTGCACCCACGTCCACATCAATTTGGTTCTCTTTATCTAGGTATTTATTCTTCTCTTTTAACCATTCTTTATCTGAACCATCAACCCATGGTATTACTATATCAACATCAAAATCATATTTTTTCATTGTGGTTTTGTCCCTTTAATTATCTTTAGATTTATCAGAATTTAAAATAGCAACATTTTGCCTTTTATAATACTTTTCTCCAAACATATCAATTGCCAAATCTGTGGAATCAAAAATAAAATTTGAAATATAGTGCTTCCCTAAATACATATCCAGCTTATTCGCAGCATTATCAGTATTAATATGTACATTGGCAATAACATTATCTACTTCTCCGTAAATTCTGGCATTGTATGCAACCCTGCCATTACCTTTGTTGGTAAAGTTAAGTAGTACGGCATCATACTCACCCTTATGTTTAATAAAAAATCTAATTTGTTTTATATTGCTTAGTAATTTATTTTTTGTATTTGTTGATATTACTTCACAATTGTCGTTTGCCAACATTTCTTTAATTTCTGTGCCATTATCGTCTTGTGGCGAATCTGTGAGTACGTCATAAGATGTTCCTGGGGATAAATTACCAATAATCCCGTTAAGTTCCTTATTTACATCATTGTCACATGGATTGTTTACAAATATTAAAACCTTGTTCTTATTTTGGTGCACAGCAAAATTATATATTGCAAAAAAACTCAACATAATTGTAACAAATTGCCCGGTTGAAAACTCTTCAACAAGCATATACAAGAGCGTTGCAATTAGAGGTATATAGTTATAAAACTTTTTTACTGTATTTTTCATTGATAACACAACAAAATAAGCAATAAACACACAGACCAATAGTGCCCCAACAACTCCGTATTTTACTAATATTTCGATATATGTGTTATGTAGGTTTTTCTTATATGTTCCGCCAACTCCAAAAATTATTGTTTTGGCATTTTCTAACCATGCATTTATGCCCTTTACCCATATAGCATACCTTCCAGTGGTAATTTTATTAATAAGTGTTTTGCCAGAATATCCAATAAACCTTGCACTTAGCGATTGTAAAATGTCTGGACAAAAAACACAGAAACAAACCACACCTATTGCAAGAACAATAATTTGAATAATCCCAAACTTCCAGTTTTTCACTAATGAGCCTATTAAATATATTATAAGTAACACCGCACCAATTAATAAAAACGATTTACTAACACTAGCAAGGCCCATCACCAACACCAATAATAAATAACCATAAAATTGAATATATCCTATTTTCTTTGAAAAAAATAAATATAGCAATAACGACATTAATGAGGCACACCATATTGATAGTGTATTCATATGTGGCAACAACCCCGAAAATCTTTTTATGTTATCAATATCTGTATAATAAACGCTTATGCCAACATTTGCGGCGTGAATAATAAAAGACACGCAACAAGAAAACCCGAGAACAATTATTAATTTTCTTACCCAAAAACTTAAATCAATTTCATGCCTCAAAAGATAAAACTCAATAGTCAGCAAAAGCGAAAATGGTAAAAATGTCCTAAATATGTTATTTATATTAAAATTAATCAAAACCAGCATAAATGATAAAACCACAGTAATTATAATTGGCAACACCAAATGGTTTTTTAATGTAATTTCTCTTCGTAGAGATTTTATAACACATTTAATAAATAAGGAAATCATTAAAACTATCACGTATATATTGTGCCCAAAGCACTTTGTAAAAAAAGCACCAAATGATCCCAATATTACAATTTCGTTAGTATCATAAAAAAATGAACAGATTGCGACAAAAAGTATATATGCAACCATTGCATATATTTTTAGCCAAATTGCCGACAAACTTAATAACAGACAAACCAAGCAGGCAATATTGAATTTTGTTGCTTTAGAAAGCCTGTTTAGTTTTTTTAATATGTTTAACATCTTATTCCTTATAATCCTAGTTATCCAAATATTTGCAAATGGTGGGTGTTGCAACTGCTTTTATTTAAGTAAAAAACAACACGGCAACATTTTTAGCATTTGTTTTCTTTGTAAAAATATTATAATTTAAAACAATTTGTATAGAATGAGCGTTTCGTCATTATAACTCACTTGCAATGTTACCATTTGTGTTGAATTTTGTCAAATTAAAACGAATAATTTATGGCTTATGCAAACATTAAAAACAACCATTTTTACTCTCTTATTTTAACAATACGTGTCGTAATTTGTCGTTTTTACTTTACAATTGTCTATGTATTATTGTATCATTCTTAAGTCATAAAAAACAACTAAATACTTATAACTAAATACAAACAAATACAAAAATAAGGAAACACAATAATGGATAATATCTCTAGTGGCAATATCAATTCTGATAAGGTTACACCTATTAAAAGAAAAAATAAACTCGTTTACTTTATTATAAAAAGATTATTTGATTTTATAATTTCTGTAATTGGATTGGTTCTTATGATACCACTTGCAATAATAATTAAAATATTCTATTTGGTAACAGGAGATACAAAATCAATTTTCTACTTACAAAAAAGAATTGGCAAACATGGAAAAAATATTAAAATATTTAAGTTTAGAACCATGGTGCCAAATGCAGATGAATTACTTACAGAATTACTAAAAGACCCCAAAATTAAGGAAGAATGGGACGCAAATCAAAAACTAAAAAATGATCCAAGAATAACTAAAATTGGGAAGTTTTTAAGAAGAACTTCATTGGATGAATTGCCTCAATTTATTAATGTTTTTATTGGAAATATGTCTTTGATTGGGCCAAGACCTTTGGTTGATGGTGAGCTTGATGCCCATGGTGGCAATCATGAAATTTATGAAAGCGTTCGCCCTGGTATTACTGGTTGGTGGGCAGTTAATGGAAGAAGCGCAATAACTTATGAAGAACGATTAAATCTTGAATATTTTTATTGTATTAATTGCTGTTTATGGCTTGATATAAAATGTATCGTCAAAACGTTTTGCGCAGTTTTGTCCAGAAGGGGTGCAAAATAATTCCGCACAGGTTAATGTACCACTTGATAAGGTTAAACAATTATTAAGGAGCTACTTTATATGAATAAAAAAGAAGAGTTGATGTATTCAATTATTGTTCCAATATACAATTGTGAAAAATATATTGAAAACTGTGTATTACACTTATTAAACCAAAAACCCATCAATAATTTTGAAATATTATTAATTAATGATGGTTCTAGTGATACTTCTGGAATCATTTGTGAAGATCTTCAAAAAAAAGACAGCAGAATAAAATATTTTTATAAAGACAATTCAGGCGTTTCTGACACTCGTAATTTTGGGCTTAAAAATGCAAATGGTAAATATATTCTTTTTTGTGATGCAGATGATTATGTGGATGATGGCTTTATTGAAAAAATTGATTCTTTGCTTGAAAAAAATTATGACTTAATTAATTTTGGCGTGTACTTTGACACCCTGAACAAAAAGAATAGTAAAACTTCTTGTTTAATTAATTATGAAAAACACGAATACCTATCTCGCGATGTGCTACGCGATGACCTTATTAATTTATGGGATGCAAGCATGTTGTATAACATTATCAATAAGGTGTTCAAAAATGAATTAATAAAAAAGTATAATATTCACTTCCCTTCGTTTAACTTTGGTGAGGATATGGATTTTTGTTTTCAATATCTTAAAGTGATTGAAACAATGTATAATACTGGAGAATGTTATTATCATTACATCAGGGGAAGAAATGGTGCCGCAACTGAAATATTTAGAGAAAACTTTTTTGATATCAGAAAGGATGAGTTTATCCGGGCAAATAGTTTTTTTGAAAGCTGGGGTATCAAAAAGGAAGAATATTATGAGGCCTCTTGCAGAAGATTCACCGATAGAATTTTGGGATGTATTGAGAATTTGTTCGTTGCCAAGAAGGGTTTTAGATATAGGTATAAAAGAATAAAAGAAATATTGCATGATAAGTATTCTGTTGAGGCATTTAAGAATACAAAAAAAATTAGTCTAAAAAACAAAATAATAAGAATACCAATGAAGTTAAAATTAGTTTTGCCAACATATATTGAAATGAAGTTTGTACACTTTATTAAAAAGAGTTTTCCAAACTTGTTTAACAAATTAAAAAATTCAAGATAAACATAAAAGCACTCCCTTATTGGTGAGTGCTTTTAATAACCAACAATCTAATATCAATGCAAATATTTGTTTGAACCTATAAATCTCTAATAATGACAAATCAATACATCATGTCATTATTTGCTATTTCTTTCTGTTTGCATAATAATCTTATCAATATAACTTTCCGCTTTATTTATGAGTGTTAGTGGCCCACGAGTTAACTTTGGATTTTGTGCTAAGTTGTCCGCCTTTGCAATTAGTATTAAATATTTCATAAGTACAGCACCATTCCCATACTTGTTAAACTCATTCACCATTTCATCTATTAATTCTTTGCTGAGCACTTTATGATACTTATTGCCGTCATCTTTTATGGTGATTGATGAAAATATATCATGTTCTTTAATAAGGGCTCCGATTATTTTTTCTTTTGTTTTATCAATTTGTAAATTATCTGCCACCCTATGAAAAATCTTTTCACTTTCTAGATTGTGCCCACGAAAACTGTCAACTTCTCGCCCAAAAGCCTCAGAGTATCTTTTTGTGTGGCATTTAGGTTTACCTAAATCATGAAAAAACATTGTTATGGCCAGTTCTCGCCTTGTTTCTAAAGAATATTTACCTTTTGTTAATTTATTGATTTCTTCCACAGAATGTAAAATATGGTCTAGACAGTTATATACATGCCATGGATTATCCTGTTCTTGCCTCCTACAGTCTTCCACCTCGGGCAAAAATGAATTGATCCATTTTCTAAACTCTGGTTTTAGGTAGCAATTATAAAAGTTAAGCGCAACATCATCGCTTATTAATATTTCATCAAATAATTTGCACATTTTTTCGTTATCAAAAACCATAAATCTAAACCTTTAATCCTTGCTGCTCTTCAAGCACTTCATTATAACATTTTTTAATAAGCGTTTCTTTGTCTTCAATATATGTTGGGCAAGCATTTTTGAATTCTGCAACCTTTCTAAACTTATCTGTATTTTTATAAATTACCAAATGGTCTGCCATTTTAATTGCTTGCTTTATGTTTTTTTCTTGACGTCTAAACGAAGCAACTATCATGTCTTCACTTATTCCATGACCGCCCCGACTAACTCTAGTGGCAATTCTTTCCCTTGCTAAATCAACACTTTCAGCCACAACCATTTTAATGTCAATATAGAACCCGTTTTCTCTTGCTTTGTTTATTAATTTCCACGGAACTGCAGTTGTTTCAATTGCTAGTGCCTTTTGGTTTTCTATGTCTTTGTTTATTCTCTCTAGTGCAATCATTCCGGCCTTAATATTATTTGCCCGACTTCTCCAGTCCCAATTGTTTTGCTTTGCAATTAAGTCTGGATTAATATAGTCAACACCCTCCCCAATTCCTTCATGTTCAAAAAGGGTTGTTTTGCCGGCACCAGTCATTCCTAAATATATAAAAAATATTGGTCGCATTTTTCTTCCTTTTGTTTTATTATAACATACAAAGCATATTATTACAAGACAAAAAACAATTAACATTCCATACATCAATTTGTTTTGAACTCACAACTAAAAACATTTTAACAAATTATATGTTGACATTTTTACAAATGTGTGTAAGTATTATCCTTATGGAAAAATCAATCGTTCTATTTTCGCCACAAAAAGACTTGTTTGAACTTTCAATGGCAAATAACCATTCTAAAAGAATTGGAGCTAAACTTTACATTTGCACCTCATTAAATGATTTGTATTGTTCTTCAAGAGGAAGTATAATAACATATGGGATAGAAAATGAAAGCGTTGTAAAGTCATTTACAAAAACCTTTCCAACAGAATTAGAAATTGTTTTTTGTGATATTAACAATCTTTGCCGCACATCGTTTAAAACAAATATCAATATATTCACCGTCAACAATGAGTATAACCTCGATTGTTTTTTACCAACAACCCCAACAGAACTCCTAATTAAAAGAATAATCAAAAATATGTTAAATGATAATATAACCCATATATCAAATAGGTATTACAGGTACTGCTGTATGCAGATTGGTTTAGACCCAAAAGTATGCTCTCCCGCAATTAGAGAATATATTAAACATTGTAAACTTTTTGATATAAAATTCTGTGGTGTATTCATAACAAAATTTATTAATAATTTATACAATTATTTTTTTTGTAAAAATTAATTAATAATTATTTAATTAAAAATATTAATATGTTAAAAAACAGCCAAAACAAAAGGATTGTGGCTGTTTTTATTAATTTATTATTTAATTATTTATAATTTATTATTAATCTTTATTATATTTTTTTTTGACATTTTTTATTATTGAATTATACTCCACCAAAAAGAAAGTTTGTGCACCGTTTTTGTTACTATGTTCAAAAGCTTAAAACACTATTTTTCTCGGTCATCTTTTTTGATCGTTGTGGCAACAATATACTTCCTGTTGTCCTGTTCTTTTTTTATGCTAAAGTCATCTTCGGTTATTCTTTTTATTTCACGATAGCAGTTAAAAATCTCTTTAGTATCTTCCGACCAATTGATATTCATTTTTGCATATCTATCTATTCTGTTTAATGGATTCCCTCTTTCGCCGGTTTTAATTGCAATGTCTGCAAATATTCTTGTTAACTTATTCTCATCTAATACAATTTCAAAAAAGTTGTCAACCAATGACGCTAACCTGTCATATTTTTCCTTACCAAATTTCTGTGCAAATTTTAAAGGATTGTTTGACATTCTTGCATCTATTAACTCTTCTTTATATTTGTTCATAAAGCCCCTCAATAAAGGAAAACACAAAGCATATACAGATTGTATTCTTTGCCCAAAACAAATATCATCCCCATATGCTTCCGCAATATTACTAACACTTATAGCAAAGTAGTCATTAATAACTTCGTTCAGAAGTTCGTATTTCCTGGGGCTGATTTCTGAAAGGTGTTGAGTTTTTTCATTAAACTCAATAATGTCTAGTCCACACTTGGTGATAAACCCATCATCGTTTATTGATATTACATCTGATTCAATTATATGATTCATTTCATGAAATAAAGAATCTCTGCTAACATCTAGCCCGTCAGCACAAATACAAACATTTTCAAGTTTGTTGTCTGGGCTTAAATAACTACGTATAAAGGCCTCAGCACTTAACTTTTTAATAGCAAATGCAATCATGCTTACTATGTGTGATTGGTCATTATGCTTAAAATTAATCTCAGACATTCTTTGAAATACCTCTAAGATGTATGGATTATTGAATAGTTCAAATTTTTGAGCATCTAAAGACTCTTTCTTAAAAATTGCCTGTATTTTGTTATCAAATAAAAAATCCATTAACTCGCAATTGTTTTTGTATTCTCTTATATCATCACCTAAATTATACCCAAGAGCATTAAAAAAGGTGATGCACTGACTGAAGAAATTATAATAGAATTTTCCTCTTCTTAAAAACTCATTCTTACCCATTTTTAATAATGAAATATATGTGTCAACATTTTTTAACAACTTCTCACGGTTGGCGTCTTTAATATCTGGCCTCTCCTCTAACAAATAAAGAATCACCGCCCTCTTAATATTTGCACTCGTTTTCTTTTTGTTTTCTTTCATTATTTCATCATATCGTTTAACCTGCATTAGCGCGTTATTTCTTTCTTTGTTTAACTCTTCAACGATTGGGGCATATTTTTCTCTCCATTCATTTATGATGCTTGTTAACAACAATTTTAACTTATTAAAATTTTTTCTGTCTTTTAACCATTCTTTTGAATTCGTAGATTCTTTATTGTCTCTAACTAGCGCCCCGCCATCTAGCCCAAACGACGCAATAATATCGTCTATAGTTGGGTAATCCGAAATGTTCAATTGCCCAAGAAGCAACCTTGATTTTATTGCCTTTGCAACATTGATGTTGAAAACCAAATACCTATTGGGTTCATAATTTGGAAAACTAAAGAATAGTTCATTTTCAAGTTCTGTTATTTTATTGTTATAATAAGTGTGAATTCTGTCTGAAACATTATAGTTCCCTTCTCTTGGAACAAAAAAATACCTTGCATTTTTTAATCTATTAGTGATTCTTTCCCTATACTTTTCACCATAAAACTCAACAAAATAGTCAATAATTTCGTCCATTTTGCCTTCAATTGGATTAAATATATTTATGCCATTAACCACTGCCTTTATCATAGTGTAACCTTTCCTTATATGTTAATATACTAGCATACATCTCTGCCTTTTTCAATACCAAATTTATTTTTTAATATATTGATTTTTCGTTGTTAATGTGATAACATTATTATAAATAATGAGTTTGTGCTAAACTTTATTGGGGAGGATAGCAATATGACAAATAAGTATTATGTTGATTACATCAATATCATTAATGCCATAAACAATCCACAGGACACAAAAAACTTAGAAACGGTTGTTGCTGATATTGTTGAGTTTTTGAATCTGAAAAAAGAAGATGAAACCCTAAAACTTGTTATAAGAGCAAAAAAAGAAGATATCGTTGCCATTGGATTCACAAAACAAATTCAAAATTTTTTCCCAGCACTTAGTGAGGTAAATGTTGATGCAAAAGACGTTTTATTTGTTGTTGAAAACAATGCCCAAAGCTACGTTTATGAAAGTCGGGAATGGAATGTTGTTAGAACGCTTGCAAATTTTGTTGAAAAGCGTGGGGCAACGTTTGGAATTGAAGATATTAATAAAACATTCTCCCTGCAAGAAGTTGAGTCGGCAAACGCTAAAATTGGTGCCACTGCAGATGCCATTAAGTCTAAAGATTTTTCCCCTTATGAAAAACTTATGGCAGCATACTTAAAAGTAACTTCAAGAGAATATGTTCAAGCTGAAGACGATGAAGAAGCCTCAATCTCACGTTCGTTATATAACGTATTAAACTCAAATAAAATTGTTTGCGTTGGATATGCCTACTGGTTGAAAGCCATAATGGACACAATCGGTGACAACAATGTGAAAATATACCCAAACTCTGTTGCTTGTTCTAGAGATAATGTTACGATTGATGGCTACCACGCTAACCTAATAATATATATCAAAGATGAAAAATACGGAATTGATGGCTACTATTATGTTGACCCAACTTGGGATTGCACACAAAAAGAAGGCAAATATTCCGGTGCGTTTAATTTCTTTTTGGTGCCACTTTCAGACATTGATAAAATATCCTTCCACATTCGAGAAAAAGGTATGCTGGATGATTACTACACGTACAAAAGTTTTGTTGAAAATAAACATAGAAGAGAAATAACCAATACTTCCAAAAAATACAATGTTCGAGAGTCAACCCAAATGGTTAGTTTTACGAGTGATGGATTTGTTCCCTCACCCGAGTTTCTTCGAGACTTTTTCCGTCTTAAACCAAAACAAACGCAACGTTTGTTGGAAGATATACAGAACAACACCTTCACTGAGTGCTTATATGAATCAGACCAGGCGAGGGCACGAATTGAAATTGTTGATAAGGTAAAAACATATCTTGCCAATCGTGGTATTGAAAGTCTTGAACGATATGATGGCTATAGCCTAAACGGAACAATTGTTAATGCAATTGAAGCTTCAGACCCATCAATAGCACTCGACATGGCAAAAAAGCTTGCTGACGAATACATAGATGGTAACCGCTACGAAAGAATTGAAACAGATTTTGTTATGACACTTATTGAAAATATGTTTTCAAAAGATTATAGTGTTCATTACTTTCTTGGAATTGATGTTAGCGACACGGAAGATGCAAAACTCATTAATTATCTTTCAAAAAAAATACACGATTATTTATCTGAAAACAAAAAATATGTTTGCTCATTAGAAAGATTTTATTTGGGCAACGAGATGAAAAATAAAATATTCAGTTTTGCAAAAAAATGCAAAACCGAACAAGATATAGATGGATTAATTGAGTTTATCGACAAAACCATAAAAGAAATACCTAACAATTACACATTTATTGGCGAAACCGAAGATATAAAAAAACTAATTGAAAGAGACCAACAAATTATTAATAAAAATAACAACACTCTTCTTAAACTTAGTAGCATAAAGGCAGACACTGTAATTATTGATGAAATACTATCCAACAAATCAGCACAAACAAGTGTTGAGGGGTTGCTTCTTGGAATGAGCGACCCTCTAGAGCTAAAAACAATGGCTGGAGCATTAAAAACTGTTCTTAAAACATTTCATACCGACATACCAGAAGAAAAAATTGACGCATATGTAAACCGTATTGTTGCTAAAAATGTTAAAAACGCAAGCGAAAAATTTTTCGGAGATGCAAGAAATGCCTTTTCGGTCATGGCAATGTCTTCCGGTGAGATAATGGACGGTGATTTTAGGAGTTCCAATGAATAAATATTATTTTGATTTCAAAGATTTGAATGCCATGAATGCTGGCGAAAGAGTTGTTCTAAACCATACTAATATTTTGGACTATGAAATAAAAAAACGCCAGACTGGCAGGTTGCAATTTGTTATTCGTGCCCACAGAAATGAAGTTTTTTTAGAGGATTTTACTGAAAGAATTAAAGACATTATAAAAAACCTAACAGATGAGCAGATATCCCTTAATGACATTAGCGTAGTTGTTGATAACAACCTAAATTACACCTACACAAATGACGAGTGGAAAAAGATTGAAGATATTAACCAAATATTTGAAAAAGAAAATATATCATTTGGTTTTGATGATGTGTTTAACACTTTTAGTATAGAACAAGTTAGAACCGCAAATAAAAAAATTGAATCAACTGCCAACAAATTAAGAGATAACAACTTCTCTCCTTATGAAAAACTTATGGCGGCATACCTAAAGGTTTCTTCAAAGAAATATGTTTCAGAAAAAGATAATGAAGACCCTGCAATGTCCCGCTCGGTATATGGTGTGCTCAATTCAAATAATGTTGTTTGCATTGGTTATGCAAATTGGCTAAAAGCTATTATTGACGCCGTTGGCGATGAAAATATTAAGGTTTACCCAAACTTTGTTCAATGCGCAAAAGACAATAATACTTTTGATGATATGCACGCAAATGTTGTTGTTTATGTTAAAGATGAAAAATATGGAATTGATGGTTATTATTACTGCGACCCAACTTGGGATTGTGCACAGGAAGATGACACATCTAAAAAACTAAGCTTTTTTATGCTTCCTTTGGAAGATGTTAAAAAACTACCAATCCGCATTAGAGGAATAAATGTTAGTTTGGTGGGTAACACAAATTCTAGTATGGGAGCCAAGCCTAAAAGAAAACTTTTTAATGAAAAAGACCCTGAGGCAATTAGTTTTTCGGAAGATGGAATTCTTCCCTGCCCAAACTTTTTAGCGGATTTACTAAAGAGATATCCCACACTAATAAAAGAAATACCAAACGCATATTGCAATTATGTTTTACAGCATAAATATAATCTAAAAATTACCGATGCAAATAATACAATAAAAATTCTTAATGATTATGTTGACTTGTTCAACTCAAATGGTGTTCGTTATTTAACAAAAATGGATTTGGTTGATTTTAGATTTGTTTTAGAAGATTCGCTTCGAACAAAAGATTTTAACAAATTAAAATCAGTTGCCAATAGTTTAATTGCCAAGTATTCAACAAAAGAAACCAACGTTAAACAAACTCTTAATGCGCTCTACAACAAGGTCGACACATATTGCAATGATGAAATCGAACGATTAAAAAGACTAATTGAATTAAGTAAAAAAACAATGATGGAAATTGAACAAAAAACTAATCCATCTAAAAATGAAAAAAGATTACTACAAATAACACCTATATATATAAAGAAGTATAATGATAAATTGTTAAGACAAGAAAAATCAGCTGGCTTTATTGATGAATTGAAAGCCCTTTTTGAAGATAACCCAAAACTTAAAGATATCTATTGTGGCTTGAATAATTTTAAGCAATTGGATAATAGGATTATATCGCTACTTAACAATTCCCAAACCTCTCAAGAATTTGTTAATTCTGTTAAAAAATCATTAATGATTGAAGGCGAAGAAAGCGTTATTGAATGTTTAGTGGAAAATGCAAATTCAATTAGTGATAATGTTGCCAAAGAAAAAAGTGAAATGGACTATGAAGTACGAAATATACTAAATGGTAAATCTGGAGCAGAGCAAATTATTAATGGAAAATACATCTGCGAGATAACAAATGCTTTGGTATGTAAGTCAATAATAAAAAACAGTAAACCCGTTGAAATCGCAAAAACCCAATGTGCACTTAAAAACATTATTAGTAAGTTGCATCCAAATTTAACAACTGCCCAAGTTGAAAGCGAGACCCAAAAGATTATTTCGTTTAGTGTTAACCGTTCAAAAAGTGTTTTTAAACCTAATGCCATAAACACATTATTTAATGAAAATATAATTGATGAAAAAATAATTAAATAAAATAAATTAAATAATTAATAATTATTATTTATTTCAGCCAATCCCTTTATAAATAAGGGGAAATTAATTATTTTATTATTAATTTAATTAATTAAAAATATTTTAACAATTAATTGTTAATTAATATTTTTAACGATTTATAAGTGCGATTAATTTAATACCATTTACAATATTAAACTTTTATATCGGCTTCACATGTTATTTTTGTTTTCTTAAATTTAGTAACTTGGTTGACTTTTTCTGCTTATGTCGATAAAATATTTAAGTATGAAAAACTTCACAAAAAATGATGAGGCTTTTATTTGTGCAAATTGCGGAAAGCAGGTTCTGCCATTAAAATACTCCTCAAGAGATCATTGCCCGTTTTGCCTATGCTCACTTCATGTGGACATTAACCCTGGCGACAGAGCAAATGAATGTGGTGGACTTTTGGTTCCGGTTGATTTAAAATATTCTCAGAATAAGGGTTATGTTCTGGTGTATAGGTGCACAAAATGTAAACAACTACACAACAATAAAGTTGCCGATGATGACAGTAAGGACATGATAACAAAAGTGGCAAACAAAACATACAAAATTTAATTGGAGAAGATTATGCAAGAGATACAAGATTTATGGCAAAAAGTTTTAGCCAAAATGCAGAACTATGTTTCAGCAATAACTTTTGATTTATGGATTTCAAAACTTGAAGTGCTAGAACTAAAGAATAACAATTTGGTTCTTTTCACATCGAGCGTTTCTGCAAAAAATCAAATACTGAAAAACAACGCTGAAAGACTTGCCGAATGTATTCACGACGTTTTTGGTGAATATGTTAGCTTTGAAATTTTAGATAAAGATGAAAAAGATAAGTATGTGGCACAAATGTCGGTGGACAAACCCGATGCTATTATAATTAACCAAACAGATAAAAAACAATTTAATGAAAAATATACATTCGATAATTTTGTTGTTGGTAAAAGTAATCAATTCTGTTATGCCGCTGCACATGCTGTTGCTGAATCTCCAGGAAACAAATTTAACCCGCTCTTTATTTACAGTGGTGTTGGTCTTGGTAAAACTCACCTTATGCATGCCATTGGTAACTATTTAACTGAACATAATCCAGAATTAAAAATAAAGTACGTTACATGCGAAAACTTTATGAATGAATACATTGAATCTTTGGGTGTTATTAATTCTGGTAAGGATAAAGCCATTTTTGAGTTTAGAGAAAAATATAGGAACATTGATGTTTTGATGATTGATGATATTCAATTCATTGCAAATAGAAATTCAACCAAAGAAGAATTTTTCCACACGTTTAATGACTTATACCAAAATAATAAACAAATAATAATCACTTCTGACCGTTCACCTCAAGAAATTGATGTTGAAGACAGATTGAAATCTCGTTTTTCTTGCGGGCTTATTCAAGACATGCAAATCCCTGACTTTGAAACAAGAATGGCAATCTTAAAGAAAAAAGCACAGATTGAAAAGTTCTATTTAGATGATGAGGTTATTAACTTTATTGCAGAAAAACCATTCACAAATATCAGGGAAATGGAGGGTATGCTTTCAAAGGTATTCTTCTATGCTACTCTAATGGGGAAACGCACAGCATCTATTGAAGATGCACAACAAGCCTTCAAGGAAGATTTAATTGAAAAAGAACAGCGCCTGACCCCTGAAAAAATAATAAATGAAGTTTGTGCATATTTTGAAATATCACAAGCCGAAATAACCGGCAAAAAGAAAAACAAAGAAATTGTTGAACCAAGAATGATTGCAATTTATTTGATTGATGATATGTTGGATATTCCACTTGTTACAATTGGTAAACTCTTTGGCGGAAGAGATCACACAACGGTTATGCACGCAAGAGATAAAATTGCAGAAATGATTAAAAAAGACAATAAAACAAGATTGATTGTAAATGACTTAAAACAAAAAGTATCTTTGTAATGTTAATATAACAAAAAAAGGTTCACACGTTTGTGTGAACTTTTTTATTTATCTTTCTTTAAGATAAGAACTTTGCAACAATAACATCAATATCGTAAGGTGTAATTCCATCATCTGTGTCAAAAACCACGTCAGCATCTTGTTTGTTGTTAACAACTTCTCCCCTAGCAACTGCATTAAGATACAACACATCATATAGGTTTGGTGTTTTGTTATTAACACAAGCATAACATGCAGAAACGGCACTCGTGAGTGTGTTTTCAACATTCTTAGTTGTTAGGTTATTTGTAACTCCCATATCACACCAAATTATTTCGTTGGTTTCAACATCATATATTAATGGAACCATTGTTGTTGCATCTGCCGTTATGTTTAAATAGGTTTGAACAGTTACAGGTTCAAATAATTCATCAGTATTTCTGTATATATATTTTTTATCATCAATGCCTATACTATTGCGGTCTTTTCTCTCAACATACTTAAAGGTATTTTTACGCTTCATAAAACCAAACCTGCAGTTTGTTTCACTGAATTTTAGACCTCTAAAGTTGTGAACTTCAAAAACAACATATTTAATATTGTCTTTTGCAAGCTCTTTTGTGTCTAGGTCAATAAACTCACACTCACCTTCATAACCATTATCCCTTTGATATGTAACATCGCCAGAATGACAACCATATTTATCTTTTAAGTTGGTGTATGAGATGTGCGAAATATATTGCCAATCTTTATTAAATAACACACACGAAAGGTCAATATCAACGTCTTCTCTCCACCAAATAAATGCTCTTAAGACCGGGAACTTTTTGTCGGTTTCAACCCTCGAGCCCCTCGTTATTGTTTTTATTCCGCTGGTTAGGTTCCTTAGCACCATTGGTGCTTTGTAATTCTTCAGTTTTTCACTGATATAAACCTTGTTTAATTTTTCTTTTTCTCCTAGCTTTTCTTTTATTGCTTTTTCACAAATTGCCTTAACGGCATTAGACAAATCTTCGCTGATAGGCTCTAAATTATTTTCCTTACAATATGCACTTGCAACCTGCCCTTTAGGGAAGAACACTCTAAAATCATTTTCGCTTGTTCTGTTTATAAAATATTCCCTCAGTGTGAAAAGTATTTTTATGTCAACATATTTTGCAATGCTGTTGAAGGCTTTTAACACTGTGTTCTTTTTATTTGTTATTCTTAAAACCTCGTCTAGTTTTCTTGCAAATAGTCCAGGCTCGCTCTCAAGCACTTCAACAAGTTCTGGAATTTGTTTGTTGTTAATCATTGCTTGTATTTTTGCATATATACTTTTTGTGTACTTTTTATCTCTAACCTCGTTTATTGCCTTTGAAGTTTTAGGGAAAATTGGTTCGCCTTTTTTGTTTCTAAATTCGTCAACATGAAGATACCTAAATGCCATCTTAAACTGTTCGCTCTTTAGCGACATATATAGCCCCATGTTTTCAGTTTTTTCAAATAATGACAGAATGTATTTTCTAATTTTCCTTGGTATTGACTTAAATTTTGTGTTTTGGGCAAGGCTTAAATCTCCACCACACACGCCCACAAAAACTCTTAAAACATCGGTGGCGGTTTTTATGTTTTTATCAAAAACTTTTGCATCTTTAATTGCTTTATCTTGGCATAATTCTTTAATTTGATTTATTTTATTTTCAGATGCATTTTTAACCTCGTTGGTAAAATATTTGTCAAAATTTAACGCATTTGCTATCAAAAAAGCCAAGTTTTCTCTATTTTTTATTGTTTCTGGAACATATTTCTTCCAATTTTGCTCTTTGGTTAAAATTCTTAAATCTTCTTGATCTTGTTTTGAGTATGCAACACTTAGGGCCAAAAGATTAGAAAGAATTTCTTCAATGTCTTCATTTTTTCCAAGGTTTAGGGTTGTGTATTTTGCTTCTTTTATTTCTTTTTTATTTTTTATTTCTTTTGCTCTTGTTTGTGGTTTTTCTTCAATGTCGATAGCAAGCTCGTTATGAACATCTCTTTTCCAATAATGGAATAATGCATCTAAACATAATTTTAATTCGCTTGATTTCATAACCTCCTTTGGAAAGTTTGGATACATTGGCATATACTTAACATTTGCTCCAACCCTTGCTTTTAATTCGTCTATAACCCAAGAATGTATATTAATTATTTCTTGCTCGTCCAGTTTTATTAAATGGTTAAATAACTCTTCGGAAACAATAAATCCGAGAGGTTTAACATTTTCAACAAAAGTTAAAACAAGTTTGGTGCTATTTTTGCTTGCCTCTTTTATTTTACCTTCTAAAACAATTTTGTTTTTTCTTCTTAATAATACTTTTTTACTTTCCATAAATCTCCCCCTTTATAAAAAGCCCTAAAATTAATAAAAGACCTGGCAAAGCCAAGTCCCCTACAATTTTTTGTGGACAGCGAATCTTCTAATTTGGCTCATAAAAGTTGAAGGAAGAAAATTCATAACCACAGGCTTAATTAAGCGTATTTATATTATCAAATCTAATTATAATTGTCAATATTAATTTTCTAAAATTTTAAACACAGGTGTATCCACCATCAACAGGAAGCACCGCACCAGTAACGTAACTTGCCTCATCGCTTGCAAGAAAAATTGCCGCAGCGTTTAACTCTCCCTCTTTGCCGTACCTTTGCATTGGAACGGTCCCCTTCATGTATGCTTGGAATTCGTTTGTGTCTAAAACGGCTTTTGTTAATTCTGTTTCAAAATATCCAGGACAAATTGCATTACATGTTATGTTGTGTTTTGCAAGTTCTGCAGCAACCGCCCTTGTGAAATTAACCACACCACCTTTAGATGAGTGATAAGCAACAGTTGAAATTGCCGTGTTTCCAACAAGCCCATACATTGACGAAATATTAATAATTCTTCCGTAATTATTCTCTTTCATAATGTTTGCAAATGCACGTGTAACCTTAAACACACTAGTAAGGTCGGTTGCAATGGTAAAATCCCACTCGTCGTCTGTCATATCTAAAACACCATTGTCTTTTGATGCTCCAGCATTGTTTACTAAAATATCAACCTTTCCAAATTTTTCTTTTGTTAGGCGTGCGGCATTGTTAATATCTTCCGTGCTTGTAACGTCGCATTTAACCGCTAAACATTTTACACCTTTTGCTTCTAATTCTTCTTTTAATTCTTCTAACTTTTCAATTCTTCTTGCGAGAATAACCACGTCTGCTCCTTGCTCTGCAAAAGCCTTTGCCATTTGCTTACCAAGACCAGATGATGCCCCAGTTATTACTGCAACTCTATTTTTTAGGTTAAACATAATTGCCTCCATAAAACCAATATAGTTTACCACTAAAAACAAAAAAAGACCAACAAAATGTTGGAATTTTTGTTTTTTTACTAAAAAAAGATAAAATTTGCAAGAATTTTTATATACTAACCCTCTGCTCCCTCTTTTGCTTTTCTAACCGCAATTGCAAGTTGATCGGCACAAGATGTGCCCTTAAACCCACAAGTGTTGCCTTTTAACTTTTCTTCTATTTGTTCAACAGTAAAACCATCAACAAGTTTTGAAATCGCTTTAAGGTTGCCATTACAGCCACCAGTAAATGAAACATTTGTGATTACATCATTGTTGATATCAAAATCAATAAACACGGAACAAACCCCCGTTGTTTTATATCTATAATGCATATGTTTTCTCCTAAACTAAAAATTTTTCTTTTGTTTAATGTAAATGTTACTGATAAGAATTATTCCCTCAATAATAAGTAGTATTCCACCAACTATGAATACCCATGAAACCGTGCCTCTTTGGTTAAATAGTAAACAGATTGCAAGTAAAATATCAAAGCATGGTGGAGCATATATTGAAATTGTATCTAAAGTGTTAAATCCTCTAACATTTAGGTCGATAACTTTTTTTAATTGATATATTCCAAAAACGAGTAGTAACACTGCCATTAAGTATAGTGAAAGACTAACAAGTGCCCAGCCAAATATTAGAATTATTACGCCCATTATTAATTCGATTACGCCTTTAACTTTAACCAAAGCTAAAAGGTCTAGTATTCCCATTGTTATAACCAAAATTCCAAGAACCGTCATAACAATTTGAAGCACATTTGCTTTTAGAATAATGAGTAATAATCCAACAATAATTGCAGAGATTCCTGTTGTGATATTTTCAGTTTTATTAAACATTTCTCCTCCTCGGTTTAATAATTATTACTACAAACCGCAATGGCCAATGCTCCTGGACCAATGTGACAAGCAACACTAAGTGATAGTGGGTCAACATAATTAAATTTAACATTTGGAAATTCTTTTAATATTTCGTTCTTAAACTTTTCTGCCTCGTCAAAGTTTTGTGTGTGCGCAACACTAATTACCAATTTCCCGCTTTCGTATTCATCTTTAAATTTTTTAACAAGTTCACTTTTAACCTGGTCAATCATTTTTCTTTTTGCCTGAGCGTTGTTTAATGCCATTCCAAATTTTTCAAACTTTCCGCCGTCTGAAAATAAAATTGGTTTTATTTTAAGTAAGCTTCCAAGCGTTGCTGCGGTGGCAGAAATTCTACCCCCACGTCTTAAATATTTTAATGTTCCAAGCATTATGTAAATTGATTGTTTTTTTGCATCTTGTTCTAAAAGTTCTTTTATTTCCGCTCCGCTTTTGCCCTCATCTGCAAGCTTTTTTGCTTCAAAAACACTATTTTTTTGAGTAACGGAAATTCTTTGATTATTAACAATGAAAACTCTACCATTATATTTTTCTGCATACTTGATTGCATTATCACATGCTGAGCTTAGTCCACTGCTCATTGGAATGCTAACAATTTCATCATACTCTTTTAACTTTTCATCCCATAGATCTTCTAAATAGAACTGTGAAGGTTGAGAGGTTTTAACATCGGCATCTTCGCCTAAAAGTTCATAAAACTTATCTTGTGTTATTGATATTTCTTCTTCAAACTCCTCGGCGTTTATTGTGAATGGCATAGGAATAACATAAATCCCTAATTCTTTAGCTTCACTTTGAAGTATTCCAGAATTTGAGTCTGTTATTATTAACACTTTACCCATATATATTTTCTCCTGTGTATTTTACAAAAAACTATATCACTTTATGCCATAACAATAAAGTTAATAATTTTATTTGGAACATATATTACTTTTTTAACTGTGGATTTATCAACTTTTCCTGAGTTATAAACAAGTTCTTCAACTTCTTGCTGAGTCATTGTTTTTTTAATATCAATTGTTCCTTTCATTTTCCCGTTAATTTGCATTGGGATTTGAATGTCGTCTTTTTCTAACTTGCTTTCATCACACTCTGGGAATGTTTCATCTAAAATATCTTTACCAAACACTCTTTCATATATTTCGCTGGTTATATGTGGAACAAGTGGGTTTAGGATTATTAAGAATTGTCTTAATTCCTCACGAGTGATATAGCCGTCTTCTTTAATTTTTTTAATGAATATCATACTCGCAGACGTTGCCGTGTTAAGTTTAAGATTTTCATAATCGTATGAAACTTTTTTAATTAACTGGTTAAGTTCAACTTCATGCTCTTTTGAAACACCGTCGCCCTTAATAATGTCTTGTAAATTCCAAACCTTATCTAAGAAATTAACAACCCCTTCAATGCCTTTGAATGTCCACATGCAATTATCTTCATAGCCAGCAAGAAAATGCACATGCATTCTTGCAACATCGGCACCATATTTATCTATAACCTCTAATGGAGATACCCCATTTTTAGAGCTTTTTGACATCTTTTTGCCTTCGCTATCCAATATTAAACCGCTTCCCATTTTTCTTAAGAATGGATCTCTTGTTGGAACGGCCCCAATTTCATATAGGAAATTTTGCCAGAAGAATGCATATAAAACGTGACGGGTTATATGTTCGGTTCCGCCCGTGTAGCAATCAACACTTCCCCAATATTTTAACTTGTCGTAATCTGCCAGTTTTTCGCTGTTATGTGGGTCAATATATCTAAGCCAGTACCAACTAGACCCAGCCCAGTTTGGCATTGTGTCGGTTTCTCTTTTTGCGTTTCCTCCACATTTTGGACATTTACAATTAACAAAACTCTCAACTTTAGATAGTGGAGAATCGCCATTTGCATTTGGCAAATAATCCTTTGTTGCTGGAAGACGAAGTGGTAAATCCTCCTCAGATAAAGCAACTGTTCCGCAATTATCGCAGAATACAACAGGTATTGGCTCTCCCCAATAACGTTGGCGGTTAAATGGCCAGTCTTGCATTTTGTAGTTTACTTGCAATCTACCATAACCTTTGTTAATTACCATTTCGGCAATCTTTTTCTTTGCCTCTTGAACAGGCATTCCGTTGAACTCGCCACTATTTAACATTGTGCTGTTTTTCTCTAAGTATTCATATTTTTCAACTGCACAATTAGAGCAGTCACCATCAATTACTTGAATCATTGGAATGTTAAATGCTTGTGCAAATTCATAATCTCTTTGATCGTGGCAAGGAACTGCCATAACCGCACCTGTGCCATATGTGTTTAGAACAAAATCGGCAATATAAACAGGAACCTTTGCTCCGGTTATTGGATTAATTGCATATATTCCATCAACCTTGCATCCTGTTTTATCTTTAACTTGGCTAATTCTATCAAATTCTGATCTTAGTTTGGTTTTTTCTTGATACTCTTTAACAGCTTCTGTATTCTTAATATTATTTTTTAATTTTTCTAACATTTCATTTTCTGGAGCAAGCACAACAAAGGTTATTCCGTAAACTGTTTCAATACATGTCGTGAAAATTTCCATATTTCCAAGATTGTTATTGTTTTCATCAACTAAATCCAGTTTAAGTTGAATTCCCTCACTTCTGCCAATCCAGTTTCTTTGAGCTTCCTTTAAATTTTCTGCCATTGTTATTCTGTCAACATTGCCAAGTAATTTTTCAGAATACTCTTTCATTTTTAAGAACCAAACATCTCTGTTTACCTGAATAACATCACTGCCGCAACGGTCACACTTTCCGCCTTGGCTGTCTTCATTTGAAAGCACGGTTTGACATTTTGGACAAAAATTAACAGTGCCTTTTTGTTTGTATGCCTTTCCATTTTTGAATAATTGTAAGAAAATCCACTGTGTCCATTTATAATAATCTTCATCACTTGTGCAAAATGTTCTTGACCAATCAAAAGAAAGCCCAATCTGTTTTGATTGTTCAATAACATTCTTAAATCCATTTGCAACAAATTCATGGGGGTCTGTGCCGTGTTTAATTGCTGCATTTTCTGCAGGTAGACCAAAAGAATCCCCACCAATTGGGAATAAAACATTGTATCCCTTAAAACGTTTATACCTTGCCAATGCATCTGCTGGAACTGTGCCTTTTAGGTGCCCCATATGCAAATTACCACTAATATTATAAAACTCATATAAAACATAATATTTTGGTTTGGTTGGGTGAAAATCAACCGCTCTTAATCTTTCGTCATTCTCCCATTTTTTTTGCCATTTTTTTTCAATTTCCTTAAAGTCGTACATTTCTGCCTCCGTAATTACTATCTGATTTTAATGTGAATATTTTAGCATATTATTACATTTTTTCAAAGTATTATTTGTAAAAAAAAATTAGCAAACTGACTGTATATATCAATTATGTAATACTTAACACAATAACTTAGGAATTTTGTGTAATAATTTGACACTTCTAATTTATTAATGTATATTAAAAATATATATATCTGGGGGATTTATGGAAGTTGATTATAAAGGTAAAATTAAAAAGGCGTTCATATGGCTTGTTATTCTTTATGCCATTGGTGTTGGAGTTTCATTTGGAATTGATAAAGATTTAGAAATTTTGGATCACTTCACTTCAACAACAGCAATCGTTGGTGCCGCTGCTGGTGTTCTGCTTGGTTTATTCTCATTCTTAAATGGTAGAAATTTCTTTAAGGATTCATCTGGTAACTTTTCTGGAACAACAGAATCTGGCGACAAAATGGATCAACATTACAACGCAAGGTTCATAACAGAAAAAGAACTTGCCGTTAATCCAAAATTTATGCCAACAACATTTAGAGATTTGCCAAAGCTTAAAAAAACCGGTACGGTGATTTCTTCGCTATATAAAAATGGTCAGCTAAGAGTTAATATGTTCCCAGAAATGCATGCATTGATTGTTGGTACCACCGGTTCTGGTAAAACAACATTTGTTTTGGAGCCAGCAATTAGAATATATGCACACAGTGCTGAAAAACCATGTATGGTTATCACCGACCCAAAAGGTGAGCTTTACAACAACCACTCAATTCAGCTTAGAAAAGAAGGCTACAGATTAATTACGTTGGACCTTAGAAATCCATACTCATCAACAAGATGGAATCCAATGGATAATGCATTCTGTCAATACACAAGAGCACACAATCTTCACAAAGAAGTTAAGGTGTTCAAAAACACAAATCCAAAACTTGCTGGATATAAAGTTATTGCAAATAACTACGGCCCTGAATGGTATGGTTTTAGAGGAATTGCATATCCAGACAAACAGCAACTAGAAATTGAACTTGCATCTTACAAACAAACATTAATTAATGAAGCGGAAAATGAGTTAAGAGAAATTGCTGCAACCGTTCTTCCAATTGAAAGTAAAAATGACCCATCTTGGGAGCAAGGTGCACAGGACTTTGTTTATAGTATGATGCTTGCGATGCTTGAAGATTCACTTATTCCAGAACTTGGAATGACTAGAGAAAAATTTAATTTCTATAATGTTTCAAAAATTTGTACAACAAGAGATGCCGACCCAGACAATATGATGGGCACCCTTAAAAAATATATTGAAGGTAGAGATGTTTTATCAAAGGTTAAAGCTCTTGCAACAACCGTTGTTAACAATGCACCAAACACAACTAGGTCTTTCCTTGGTGTTATGCAACCTAAAATTGCAATCTTCCAAGATATGGGTGTTTGCTATGCAACTAGTGCAACAGAAATTTCATTTGACGATTTTGTTAATCAACCAACTGTTTTGTTTATTAAAGTTCCAGATGAAAAAGAAAGTCGTCACTGTATTGCAACAATGTGTATTTCTCAAATATATAAAAAATTAATTGAAATTGCTTCATACACACAAGGCCTAAAATTAAAAAGACCTGTTTACTTCTTGCTTGATGAATTTGCTAACCTTCCAAAAATTCAAAAGTTTGATAGCATGATAACGGTTGCCCGTTCTAGAAGAATTTTCTTTGAAATTGTTATTCAATCTTATAGCCAGTTAGATAATAAATATTCAAAAGAAGTTGGTGATACAATTCGTGGTAACTGTAATATTCAAATATTTATTGGAACTGAGGATCAAAAAACAAGAGAGGAATTCTCTAAAATGTGCGGTGATGTTACTCTTAAAATTGAAAACACTTCTGTTCAGCGTACTGAAAAGCGTGATAGTGATGCATCAAAAACAACAAGCTCACAAACCGTTACTCGTCCACTTATTGAACCATACGAACTTGGTCAACTTCCATATGATGTTAATATTATTAAAATCTACGGACAACCTGCAATTAAAACTCAAATGACACAATGGTTTAAGTGCCCTATATTCTCGAAGGAAAAGGCACAGGAGGAATACCACCCAGCACAATACTTTGATGAAAATAAAATCAGATATGATATTAATGAAAGAAACAAAAAGATATTAAAATCTTCTTCTGACCCATTTGATTTTGACTTTTAATATTTAACCTATATATTATATATAGTTAAAACATATTAAAAATGCACCATTAAAGGTTAAAGACTTTTGAAACTTGCAAAATAATATGCAGAGATTTATTCTTTGCATATTTTTTATACAAAGATTGTTTAATTTATGATATAATATTGCTATACAAATGATAATAAAGGAATCAAACAATGAAAAATAAATGGGAAAATGCAAATTTCTTAATAATCGCAAAAAAATGTATTGATAGCTTTTTATATATTTCTAACAATGTTTTAGAGTTGTCTAATTTAGATTTAAGAGAAAGAACTGATAAATTAAGACAAATATTTTACATCAACTTAGTAAATGTTTTAGATGAATTATTCAATACCACTGCTAAAAGGAAAAATATAAAACAGAACGATAAAATTATAGATAGAATTTATTATGAAAGAAATAAAAAATCTGCACATAAAGATGATGACTATAAATCAAGAATATACAATACATTAGAAGAAGAAATTCAAGATAAAAAGAATGAACTGCTTCATGTAAAAGAAATATGTGCTGAGGTATTGCCCGATATTATAACTATTGATTTTGTGCCACACGATAAAGAATTGTTTAGATTGGTAAATAGAATAAATGCAACACTAGAAACAGATGCGAATAAAATTAAATATCCAAATTCAACATTTCATTCTTATCAACTTTCAGAAGAAGGAAAACATGTTTTTAAGGAATTCAATACTGAAGAACAAGATCGAAGAAATGCAAAAATGTTTGGTTATGATTATGATAAAGTAGTAGAACGATACCCTTTACAAAGTATTGATGATATTAGAATAATGTCAGACGAAGAAAAGCAAAGGTATGCAGTGATTATTGAAAATGGGATTAATTCATATGAGGGTTTGCAAAACAGACAAGACTCATGTATAAAAACAAATGCATTATTTGGTTTAAACATGTGGTGCCAAGCAAATACGAATGTTTTTGAACAAATTGAAGAATTGAAAAGACTCGGCTTTTTGGATATTTTTGAAATTCCGCATTTAGAAATATTGCAAGATGAGAACAAATTAAAGGAATTCCAAAAAATATTATCAAAAAAATTATAGGAATTCCTATAAAATTAATACACTTTCAAAAATTTTGTGCTATAATGAATTAACGAAATATATGAGGTGTAAAAATGGAATTCGCTCAACTACTACAACAAACAATACATGAAAACGGCTTAAATCAAACAAGCTTTGCAAAAATTATAAATGCAACACAAGCTCAAGTAAGTGATTGGTTGTCTGGAAAATCAAAACCAAACTACGAGAATCTTCGCTCGATTGTTATAAATTTTAGTATTGATGCAAATAAACTTCTTAATGTTGACACCAATAAAAACACTTTTACAAATGTTGAATTATTTGCAGGTGCTGGTGGTTTGGCTCTTGGATTAGAACAAGCAGGTTTTGAAAATTTATTATCAAATGATTTTGACAAAGATTCTTGTAACACATTAACGGCAAATAGACCAAATTGGAATGTGATTTGCGATTCAGTTGAAAATTTAGCAGAACAAGATTTATTAAAAATGCTAAATATTAAACAAGGTGAATTAGATTTACTATCTGGTGGCTACCCTTGTCAATCATTTAGTTATGCGGGAAAAAGATTGGGGTTAAATGATGTAAGGGGTACAATGTTTTATTATTATGCAAAAATACTAAAACAATTAAAACCAAAAATGTTTTTAGCCGAAAATGTTAAGGGGCTTGTTAGCCATGATGGTGGAAAAACATTACAAACTATGATAAATGTTTTTGAAGAAATCGGATATCGAGTTCAATACAAAGTATTAAATGCTTGGGATTATGGAGTTGCAGAAAAACGAGAAAGAATTGTTATAATTGGTATTAGAAATGATATTCCAGTTGAATTCGTATATCCCACCCCTTATGAATATAAACCTGTTTTGAGAGATACTTTAAAAGATGTTCCTAAATCAGAAGGTGCATCATATCCACAAAACAAAAAAGAAGTATTTGATTTAGTCCCACCAGGTGGATGTTGGCGAGATTTGCCTGAAGATGTTGCAAAAGCATATATGAAAGGATCTTATAATCTTGGTGGAGGCAAAACAGGAATGGCTAGAAGAATTTCATGGGATGAACCAAGTTTAACAATTTTGTGTTCGCCTTGTATGAAACAAACAGATAGATGTCATCCAGATGAAACAAGACCTTTTACCATAAGAGAAAGTGCTAGGATACAATCGTTCCCTGACTCATGGCAATTTACTGGCAGTTTAAATAGTAAATATAAACAAATTGGAAATGCTGTACCTGTTAATTTAGCAAAAGAAATTGGTTTATCAATTATAAAAGTACTAAAGGAGATAAAATAATGGCATATTTAAATTTTATTAGTGATAGCGATTTGGAAAATCACATTAAGGAAACTTTGGATGAATATAGAGAAACTCTTAAAGGTATCAATCTAGAAAGATTTAACGAAAATATTATTGACCCAATAAAATTAACATTCGACTCTATTGTTTATAATAAGAAAATAAAAACAATTCTTAATGAAGAAATTGCAAGACAAAGAGATAAAAGCAATACAAACGCTATCGGCTATTTTCATCAAAAAATTTTCAAATATATAAGGAACTGTGAAGTTCCACAAATGGGTTTTGATATTATTTTTAATGATGGTACACAAAAATATTATGTAGAATTAAAGAATAAACATAATACAATGAATAAAGGTGGTGCCGACAGTGTTTACATCAACTTGCAAAATCAAGCATTAAAAGAATCAGATTGCATTTGTGCTTTAGTTGAAGTAATTGCTAAAAATAGTCAAAATATAAAATGGCAAAGAACTATGAGCGGGCAAAAGGTTGAAAATGAAAGAATTAGAAGAATCTCTATTGATAAATTCTATGAAATAGTTACTGGAGAAAAAGATGCATTCGCTAAACTATGTAAAGTTTTGCCTGAAATAATAACGAAAATTGTAAACAAAACAATAGCAAATAAGAGAGAAAAAGATACTGTATTCCAAGAACTTAAACAAAAGGATAAAAATCTTCTAAAATCTTTGTATTTATTAGCATTTAAAACATATGAGGGTTTTGATAGTTTTTAAACAATGCTATGAAGATTATATATAAGTTTTGAATAGGAGAATCAAATGAAAAAACTTGAAATTAAAATATTAGAAAATTATAAATCTTATAAAAATAATACTGATTATATTTTTAATGGCGATTTAATAATAATATCTGGTGTAAATGGAACTGGGAAAAGTCAACTTCTCAAGATAATAGCCAATAATACAAACGAAAAAATATCTAGAAGCGTAAAAATAACAGATGAAAGCGAAAATGTAGAAAATATTGAAAATATTTTATTTTTATCATTTCGTGATAATATTGATTTAGGGAATGATTTTGGCCAGTACTCTATTAACTTGAGACAAATCAATATAAATCAAGCTTGGGAATTTTATTTGCAAAACATAGGATTTAATCAAAATCAACAGTGGTTAGATACAAGAAAAAGACAAAAATTTAATAATGGAACTCTTATATTTTATGATAATGGCACAAAAAATCCATCATGGAGATCTATAGAAAAACTTTTATCATTATTAAAAGAAAAATATAGGGATGATAGTATTTTTTATATATCAAGAGATGAATTTGAACATATTATTCCACAAGATTTTATATGGAGAAATGAGAATGATATTATTCAACAAGTTGGGAATTTGTTTTATATGGCTTGCTGTGAACGAGCGAATAGACAAATAGAATGTTCTAACACCTCTGATAAATTTGATAATAGTGCATGGTTAAGAACTGCCCCTTGGACGGTCTTAAATAAACTATTTGCAGATCTTGGCTTTAAATATAGATTTAAAGATGATTATTCGTTTTATATTCCAAATATGGAAGAGAACC
Source organism: Clostridiales bacterium (assembly GCA_918262735.1). Taxonomy (GTDB): domain Bacteria; phylum Bacillota; class Clostridia; order Christensenellales; family UBA1242; genus HGM11367. The sequence goes on along the minus strand of CAKJYJ010000001.1, from coordinate 55,323 downwards.
CAAAACTAAGAAATAATGATGAAATAAGAGCATTAACTGATTTAAGTGATGGTGAGAAAGCAATTTTAAAATTGGCATTAATATCACTTGATGAAGAAATAAGTAAAGATGTAAAACTAGTTTTATTTGATGAATATGATGCTCCATTAAATCCTTCTCTTACTGAAGCGTTTTACAAAGTTATTGAAGATTTTTATATTAAAAAAGGCATTCAAGTAGTAATAACAACACATTCTCCTGCTACTATTTCATTGGCACCAAATTATGCTGAATTTTATGAGATTTTTAGTCAACAAAATAGTTCACCTAAAATAATTAATGTCAATCAATTTGATTATGCAGAATTAAAAGAAGCGAATAAAAGTTTTTATACAAAATTAAAAAACCAAAATGACAGAATTATTGAATTGGAAAAAACTTTAGGACAAAATGGGAATGCACTTTTGGTGGAAGATGAATACTGTCAAATTTATAAGATTGCTTATTTAAAATTAAACGATATAACGGATATTACAGAAAATAACATAGATGAAAAATTTAAAGCGGTAGCACAATTTGTAATTGAAGGAGGATATTCAACTGGTGGCTTATATAATTTTTTAAATTGTCAAAATACAACATTAGATAGTAATTGCAAACGAATTTGTCTTTTTGATTTTGATAACGAGGGTTATTCGAAATATAAAAAGGTAAAGACACTTAAAAATAACTCAGATGAAAAATTATACTCTGAAGAAAAAGGTACGATTAATACTGGATTGTATTTAAAAAATACACATTGTAATAGATATGCTATGACAATACCCGTTCCTACCAGATTAGAAAAATATGTAAATAAAAAATCTAGCAATTATTGTTTTATTGAAATAGAATCATTAATTTCAGAAGATTTTTTAAGAGATAACGGGAAAGCAGAAAAGGTTTCAGAATTATTAGATTTTTACAAAATGAAAGATGTACATAAAAAAGATTTTTGGAAAGATTTATTAATTGCAGATAAAGAAGTTTTCAAAGATTTTAAACCTTTATTTGATAGTGTAGAAAGTATTTTTAATAATTAAAATATATAAAATGGCAGTTAAACGTGCGCTTGTCTTAATACAGGTCGGTGGAGCTATCGCTCCACCGAAGACAAGCACAAATAAAATAACTTGGTTAGAGGAAAGAGTGTGTGCTGGCAGAGCAATCGCACGACTCTTTTTTTTCTCTTTGTTTTTTAGTGTAAACGAATATTCTTTGTTGTCAAGGTTAAAATGAATGTCTAATGATTATTAATTTTAAGATAACAATGACAACCTATGACAACTGCATAATATCCGTTTTGTTGGCTGGTTAAGAGAGAATAAAAAAACACCTTAACCTTTTCAGATTAAAGTGTTAATTATTTCGCTAGTTTCAAAAGTCAGTGACTAAGAATGATGCATTTTTTTATTATATGATAGTTGCTCTAGAGAATTACCTTACCTTCATTCTCTTACGCATAATCACAAACACAACAGCGCCTGATATAAATACCAAAGATGCAACTGTTATAAGTATTATTGAAATTGCATTTAATGGCTCTGCCTTAACAACATATGATGTGTAAAGGAGTTGACCACTAAGCGACGTTACTTCAATATAATAACCTCTTGTTTCGTCTAATGTTAACTCATAGGTATTATCAATTTTACCCGATTCTAAAAGTTCATTTGTTAACACTAAATCTTTTTTACCGCTAATCCTTAGTATGCAATCTCCTGCTTCGGTTAATAGATTATATGTATTGAATTTAACAATAATATTATTTGTTGTTGTTTCTCCGTTTGCTATTGAAATATCTAGAGGTATTCTTGCTCTGTTTACCCAAACGGTGAATTGGAATGTTTGATTAAACTCATTGTTTGTGTTGATAACCAAAGTCCAATAACCCGTCCCTGTTTTGTAATCGTTTGTGTGAAGAGATATTGTTCTTAAATAATCTCCGTACATATCGCCACTATTTATATTGGCTAATTTTTTATTAACAGAAACACCGTCTTTTAATATATCTTGAATATAATATTTGCCATAGCCATTGTAATTAAATCCTAGCCTACTTTCTCTTGAACTTAAAATTGTGAAGTATATTGGAGCTTCATAAATTGCTTTTTCATCTATTTTTGCGCTAAATGAAACTTTGTATATACCTGGCTCTGTGAAAGACCAAACATTATTGCTTTCTTTGGTGTATTTTGTGTACTCAGAACCATTAAATTCAACATTCAACTTTGGCTTTGCATTAACGTCATAATATACTGCCGTTATATCGGGAACAGAAACTGTTACCTTGCTGTCATAAATTGCATAATTGATTGGAGCTTCGTTATTAACTTCAAATATTACGCTACTTAAATATCTAACTGTGAAGTACTTAATATCGTTATATGTTCCAAATAATTGAGTGTTACCAGCAACGTCTGTGAAAGAAATATAGTAAGTTCCTGAGGTTTTTAATATTACACTGTTTGTGTTGCCAGAGGTAATTATTTCTGGAATGTATGGGGCCCCGTCAATATCGCCATAATAAACATTAATTGATACAGTATTTTCTGGTATTACGCTATATTTAGACCAAGATATTCTTGTTCCACCATTATATTCTTCTTTTGTTGTTACATACGGAGTTATTACTGGAGATGCAATGTTTAATAAATTGCCAGTTGCTCCTTTAACATTACTACCATAAACATTTAATTCTCTTAAAACGTTGTTAGTGCTTGGAAGTTTTGTTATTGCAATTCTAATTGAGAAATATTCGGTTATTAGGTTTCCTTGTTCCTCTAAATTTGAAATGCAATAAATATATGTGTAACCATTGATTGGTCTTTCGTTCTCTAATGTTTTACTTAGTCTTAAATTGCTGTTTGTAATAATGTCAAAATCACCATTTACGATATAGTGGGTTGGAATGCTATATGTTATTCCGTTTGTTGTGTATGAGAATGAGCTGCCAGTTGCTTTTATTTCTTTATATGTGCCGTCGTCTGAACGCTTAACAATTGAATATGTGAATTTTGAACTATTTGCAATTGTAAATTCAAATACTTTTGAACAGCCAAGTAAATCACCAAGATAATTAATAATTAATCTATAAGTTCCATCACTTTCAATTTCCATTCCATCAACCAAGGTTACGATATCTCCATTTGGATACATCACAATTAACTCAAAGTCAAATTTTAATTCTGTTGGTGTGTAATTAATTATAACCGCATCTGTGTATGCTGTGTTACCTTCCAGAATTAACGTTACGTCGATTGAACTTTGCTTACCAATAAAACTAATTGAAGATGGCAATTCGTTATATATTTCAAAATTAGTTACTTCATCATCAATATCAAAGTCTTGATTTGCAACAAGTGTTACAATGAACACCTTACTACCGCCAAGAAGCTTTGTGTTAAAGTCATAACCTTTTTGTAACATTTGAATTGTTAAAATGTTGTTTACAATTGACACGTTAATATCTTTTGTATATTCGTATTCATCAGAATATTCAACTCTAAATGAATTTAATGTTTTAACAATTGATAATGTGTTTGTTACCGAGCTATACCCATTATTCTCAATTACTTCAATGTTGGCTCTAGAATATATTGTTGTGTCAAATCTATATTTGATATTTTCACTTGAATAGTAAATTATTTTACCTTCTTCGTTATATGACTTAACAATATTTCCTTCTGAGGTTATTGGATTTGTTATCTGAGTTTGTCCGTATATGTGAACAATGCGATATATTTCACCATAGTTATCATATATGGTATAAACAAAGTAGTCATTCATGCTTAAGTTTCTGGTTATATCTAATTGAACATATCTTCCTGTTCTGTATGTAATGTATGAAATGTCTAAACCTGAAACGGAAATCGCTGGTTGTTCTTCTCTTATGAATCTTGAATTGCTACCTTCAATTGAAATGTAGTCAACCGAACTTCCACTTATGTTTGCCCTTACTGATACAGATTGCGCATACAAAACATTTCCGTTTAAGCTGTTTGGTATTCTTATTATTATACCTTCTCTGTTTTCACCATACACCTGTGATGTTGTGTATATGTCTAAAACTTGATTTAACACATATACTCTTAATTGAATTACATTAACCACTGGTGATGAATATATTTTTACCATTTGAACATTTGAACTATGTTTTAACGTTGTTAATTCGTCTAAGGTATATGCCTCGTTTTCTCTGCCTTCGGCGTAATTATTATAGTTATAATACAAATCGTCAGTGAATGGAGATTTAACATATAGAACATTATTAACTGAAATAATAGACCATGTTAAACTGCCTATATTTGCATTTTTTAATAAATCTAAACTATTCAAATTAAATGAATATTTTGAATATAGGTCTAATTCTCCATTATTATCTAAAATGTCACTATTTGTTATTTCTTGTTCGTGATTAATTATGTTTGAAGAATCGCTCAATGAACTGAAATATGTTAATACTGTTTTATCAATATTTTCTTCATTGGTTATGTCGGTTAAATATATTGTGTAAACAGTTCTATTTCCTGCATAGTCTTCTTCAATAATTTCAATGTATTTATTAACATTTCCTAATATACCATTAAATGTTAAAACACCTGAATCTGCAAAAACTTGTGTGAATACCCTGTCTGATAAATCCCTAACCGTGATATCTGTTTCTAGAGCATTACCTGGAACATATTTTGTGTTGTTGCCTGTTTTTTCAAAGATTCTATAGTATAGTTTATAGTAGTCGTATGTTGCATTGATTGGCGTTTTTATGTAGTTTTCAAAATCAGATTTATCAACCGTGAATGAATAATATCTCATCAGTCCGCTGGTTAAGGAAGTGTTATATTTTTTCCCTTCAATATATGTTCTTAAACCATAGAAACTTAATCCTGTTGTTGAAACTAAATTAGTCACATTGCTAACTGGTGCTTGCAGGTCAACAACCAACTTAACAGTTTTTGAAAAATAATCATTGTTGTTATAATCTTCTTCTCGACCATTGAATTGTAAGGTTATATTAATTTCACAGCCATCTGTATATGCGCCAATGTTATCCAAATCTAAATCAATATAATACTTATTATCGCCATTAGATAAAACTGGATTAATTTGGGTGTCAATAACATTTGAATATCCATTGATTGTGTATGTTATATGATCTTGATTAATTGTTGCTAAATATTCGCTTGGTGAATTTTCCCACGCAATTCTAATTTTATCTTTATTTGTGTAGTATACTGTTCCATTGTTATCTGTGTTTAGAGGTGAGTTTTCAACATCTAATAAATTAAACTCTGGTTTTGAATATTCAATTTGGAAAACAAATGAGAAACTATCTCCTGCCCCAGAAGTTATTGTTACTCTGTAATAACCCTCTTGGTTATAAGATATAATTGAGTTTTCATTTCCTCTTGTTGTTAAATATTGGTAGTTAGAAAGAACCGAGTCGTAAACATATGTTTGTGTGCTAGGTGAATTTTCCCTTGGAAAATATTCAACGTATGCAGAAAGTTTATAGTAACTTAAATAGTTTTCCTCTGCTCCACCATATGTATAATTAACAATTTGTTCTTTTATGTTAAAGTATGGATAGTGTTGTGCGTTGATTGTGTTATAACCATATTTATAACTTGGAATATAAACTGTTACAGGAAGTAGATTTGTTTTTAGAACTGGAGTTAGAGTTTCTTTACTTAATTTACTTGCAAAATATATATCATAGAAATGTAATGTTTCTGGGTTATCATAGGTTGAACCAAAATTATTAATAATTTGTAAGCTTATAGCACTGCCGGTGTAGTATATTGAATTTCCATTTTGGTCGGTATCTGGTTCACTAATAATTCCGTTTCTATCAACAATAAACACCAATTTTCTATACAATGGGTCATTCACAGGAATTATACTATTTGATGTGTATTCCCTAATTACTTCATATCTGCCCGCTGCGGTTCTTGTTAATGAACCGTTATATTGTTCAACGTTGATTGTGTATTCAAATGTGTAGCTACTACCAATTATTGATGTTCCTTTATTACTTAATCCTTTTTTATAAACTTCAATAACAGCTCCTGGTGTTTCTAAATTAAATGTGTATGTTCCTGTTTCTACGTCTTTTTCAAAAGGATAATAATTAACTGTGATACTTTCAACAATAAGTTCATCACTTGGCATTGTGTTATATGATAATTTTAATATCTCTAAATTCCCAAGAGTGTTTTTTGCTGTTGGTTGATAATATGTGTATTTTATATTTTCATTATCATTTAAAACGGCTGGTGCTTGAATTAAGAATTTAGACCTACTGCCATCGTTATAGTACACAATCATTCTTGAATTATCGGTTGAGAATGTTATGCTATGAGTTTGTGTGTAGTTATTTTTGTAGTAATTATATGTATTTCTTGCATAAACCGGATCGTAAGTATTTGTTGTTTCACAAATCGAATAGAAGGAATATTGATTTTCATTATAAACACCTTCTGATAATTCTGAATTAATTGCATACCCATAGTTGTTACCATCTGCTAATGTGTAACTTAAAACAGTATCTGAATTAATTTCAATATAAACGGTTTTTTCTATAAGTATTTTTAAGTATGTTGAACCTTGATATGTTGTTGAATTACTATCATTTAAATAATTAACCAACCAATCATCATAATTACTTATGTTATCATAATTAAACTTTATTAACTTGTATTTTCCAAAGAATAATGTTGTGTCGATTGATGTCATTTCATTATTGTTTATTATTGTGTAAATATTTTGTGAGTATGAAACAATACTGTTTGGCGTGTTATCCATAAACACTGCAAAATATTTACCTTCGGCACCTGTTTCATCATAAATATAGAAAATGTATAAACCGCCTTCAGATAGTATATCATTTTCCGAATAAACTACCTTATTCTTTGTGTTTGTGTACTCAATTGTTGGAACTTCACCACCATTATATGTGAATGTGTATGTTGATGGAATTGAATATTTATTTTGCTCCGAATTATACATTGTTCCAAGAGCACTAGATGAATAACTTGATATTGAAGAAAATCTAGTTGGAAAATATTTATACTCTAGTGTTATTTTTGCACCACTCGCCTTTTCATTCCAATAAACAACAAAAGGTGAACTTGTTTTTCCATTTTCAATTATGCTATTACCATAATAATTTGAGCCAACACCTTTATACACATTGCTTGTTTGTATGCCAGTTATTTCAGTTTTATCAATTGTGAAATATGAGGTAAATCCTTTTTTATCACTATTGCCATATGTTAGAACTAATTTATACTTTGCTGTGTCGGTTATAACTATATAGTTATCGTCTCTTAAAATAGTTGAAAATCTGTATGTGCCGTTAAATTCATCATCTTTATAAACCGATAGAGTTGATGCTGAATCAAATATACCAAGAGATGATTTTGTTATGCAAATATCTTCAAATGTATATGATTCATTTTTAACTAATGATTTTTGTTTTGGAATGTCATTTTCATAAATAATATTTCCACCGCCATCTTTTTCAATAGTAAAAACCTTAACTTCTGGTGCATCATCTGTTAATCTGAATAAGAAATATTGATAGTATGGATTTTCACTATTAAATGTGTAGGCTAATTGAACTAAATATACACCTGTGTTGCTAAGTGATGACCCAGTGTAGTTTTTAACTTTATATGCTTGTTGCACTGCATCTTTATTATAAAGTGGAATGCTACCATAATTACTTGGTTCATACTCTAAAAAAACTGTTGGATTTTCAAAATAATAATACTCTGAATTTTCCACATTAATTCTGGCATTTGTTTGAAAATAAACAGGAGCTTGATTTGTTTTTGCTATATCATCAACACTACTTATATAGCCATCATCAAAGGCATTACTGATGCTGGCTTCAATATACCATGTTATGTCTGCACAGTTAGATTTCTTTCTAATTATGTATGGAGCGTCTTGGTCAACACTCTTAAACTCGGTTAATTCATTTTGTGTTGTGTAATATGCTTGATAACCAAAAACATATGCTGTGTCGGTTGATTTTAATGTGTCATAATAAAATTTTGTTATAACATCATTTTGTAAACTTGGATTAATATATTCATAGCTTATGTAGTATGTTCCAACGTCATTAAAAGTTACATATATTATGTTATCATTATCAAAATCACTAGACATTGAAATAACAACATTACGCTTGTTTGTTGAATTACCTAATTCATTTGTTGAACTAACAGTAAACTCACCATTTATATTTTTTAATGTTGTTACTGTTGTTAACCCTTGGTACAACCTTGATATTGTTATGTTAATATATTTGTAGTTATATCTGAAATACATTAGATTATTTTTTGAATAATTTGAATAATAATCAGAAGACCCCACTGTGTTATAGTTTGCAAAAATAACATTGCTTGCATAATCGCTTTTATTTAACACATAAAAAGACCTGGTTAAGTTTACTTGAGTTTGAACTTCTTCATCATCTGTGTAAACAAAAGAAAATTCAATTTCATATTTACCATATATAAAATCACTGATATCACTGAGTGAACTTGGGTCAACAACTAAAACGAAAGCTGCGTTTGACCTTTCATTATTATCTCTATTTACTAGGTCGCAACCATAATTTACAAATAAACCGTATTCGTTTAGTATTGCAGTATGATTAATATCAAATGTTGTGTTATTAACTTTTATTGTTTGAACTAGATTTGTTATATTATCTGAATATCCCATTCCTAGTGTTACTAAAATTTTTTTATCACTGTTAACTAAAAAGGCATCATTATTATTAAATGCTGCGGCATTTGCAACTTTGCCTGAGTATAAAAATTGATTATCTTCTCCATTAAATTCATAATCAGAAATAAACGTTGCATCAAAAAAACTATCATAAGTAGTTTCATTACCGATAGCAAATGTTTTTTTGCTACCTGTTAATGAAACCCCTAGAGTTAAAACCAAAGTTATTAAAAAAGAATATACTATAAGTTTTTTAACTAAACCTCTCATATTCACCTCTTTACTCTTCTAGAAAAGTTGATAAATTAATTATTTTTATTATTTTCAATAATAATATTAGCATATATTTTTTTTATTTCCAAATATATTATTTATATTTTATAAATAATTATTAAAAAGTTGTATATATAGTTCTCTATCGCCTTATAGTTAAACACTTATACACATTAATTGTTAATATTTTTATGCACATTTAATTATTTAATTGTGGATAAAATAAATAATTGTTAATTTAATTTATTTTTATTATTTTTTCCAATTAATAATAGAAAAAATGTTTTACTATTTTTACCATTTTCTTTATTAAATTTTAACTATAAAAATACAAAATGTTGATATGTGTTTAAGTTATAAAAACTATTAACATAGTTATACACATATATCAACACTATATGTTGTGTTAACACAGAGTAAAACTAAAATAAATGTTGTGCTTTTTGCATTTTATTAACATGTACACACAGATTATTATTATTAAAATTATCTAATTATAAAAATATATATATTGGAAGAATAATCAAAGAATTGGACTTTGACACTTATACACATTTTTAATAACAGTGTATCATAAAACATTTAACTAATGTGAGTAATAATAAGTCTAATATTGCTTGCTTTATTTCATAAAATATGTTAAACTTATATTAAGTATAAAAAAGTAAATAGAGAGGTTAATTATGCAGATTATTTGTGAAGGTTTAGATTTATCAGATGCAGTGATTAAAGTTAGTAAAGCAATAGCAAACAAAACAACCAACCCAATTTTAGAAGGTATTAAACTTGTTGCTGAAGAAGAAACTTTAACTCTTAGTGCAACCGATTTAGATTTATCAATTGAAAAGAAAATTAAAGCAGAGGTTAAAGTTGCCGGTGAAACAGTTGTTCCTGGAAAGTTCTTTTCCGAGTTTATTAAAAAATTATCAAATGAAAAAATTGAGTTAGAGCTTAATGATAAAAATCAATTAAAAATTAAATACATTGATTCTGAAACATACATTCAATGTTTTGTTACAGATGAGTATCCAAGTTTTAATAGTATTGAAACAAATGAGTATTTTTCATTAACATGTAACAATCTTAAAAACTTAATTAATAAAAGTATTTTTTCAGTTGCTGTTGATGAGTCTAGACCAATTCTTAAAGGAACTTTATTTGAGGTTGGTCAAAACAGTGTTAAAGCAGTTGCATTAGATGGTTATAGGCTTGCACTTGTAACAGAGCCAATTGTTAATTCAACAATTAATGGTGGAGTTATTATTCCTGCCCGTTCACTTGCAGAAATTGCAAAACTTTTAGATGACTCTGATGAAGTTGTTAATGTTTACATAGATAATAAATATCTAATGGTTGACATTGGAGACACAAAAGTTATTTCAAGAACATTGGAAGGAGAATTCTTAAATTACAAACAAATAATCGCAAATGAGTACACAACTGAAATAACAATTAATAAAGAACAAATAACCGATGCTTTGGAAAGAGCTTCCCTACTTTCTAAAGTTGGACAGAATAATCTTGTTAAATTTGATATTAAAGAAAATAACCTAACATTAACATCAAATTCTGAGATTGGTAACATTAAAGAAAATATTAACATAACACTAAATGGTAAAGATATATTTATTGCATTTAATGCAAGATACTTTATGGAAGCATTCAGAACAATTAATGACGAATTTGTTAAAATTAAATTTAATAGTGCTTCAAATCCTTGTGTTGTTGTTCCAACCTCTGGCGAAGAATATCTATACTTAATTCTTCCAGTTAGAATAATATAATAACTGTTAACGTTTTATATGAATATAAATGAAAAAACTTTTAGCCGTCAGTTAGAAGTTTTTTTATTTTTTATTGTACAAATAAAAATCGTTGTGATATAATTTATTCAACCATAAAGAGTGTGCGAGAGATCAAACTCAATGACCACACAGCAACCTCCCCTTTTGGAAAGGTGCTAAAGTTTGAAGTCTATGGGAAATATGTTTATTCTTAAATAAAAACTATTAAAATCCCATCTTCAATAGGTGGAATTTTTTATATACTAAGAATAAATAAATTTTTCTTTATGGTTAAAATAAAGGAGAATAGTATGAATAAAATAATAACCAGTGAATCGGTAAATATTGGGCACCCAGACAAAACTTGCGACACGATAGCAGATGCTTTTTTGGATGAAGCATTAAAACAGGATAAAAATAGCCAGATGGCTGTTGAATGTGCTATTAAAAATAATGTTCTTTTTGTTTATGGAGAAGCAACCACTAACGCAAAAATTAATTATAATAAAATTGCACGAGAAATTTTGAAAGATATTGGTTATCAAAACAAGTTTAAGATAATTAAAAGAATAAGCAATCAAAGTCCAGATATTAACCATGCAGTTGTTAAAAATGAAATTGGAGCAAATGATCAAGGAATGGTTTATGGTTATGCGACAAATGAAACAAAAGAGTTTATGCCATTGCCAATACTAATAGCTCATAAATTAATGAAAAAATATGAAGAGTATAGAAGATTAAATGTTAATGATTTTTATGCCGATGCAAAAAGTCAAGTTTCAATTGAATATAAAAATGATAGACCAATTGCAATAAAAACCATATTAATTTCTGTTTCTCATAATTCAAAATTAAAACAGGAACAAATAATTGAAAGAATAAATAATAATGTTGTTAAAGTTGTTTTAAGTGAATACCCAAAACTAAAGAAAGATGATTTGGAAATTATAATTAATCCAAGTGGTAAATTTACAATTTGGGGTTCATTTGGAGACTCAGGCTGTGTTGGAAGAAAAATTGTTGTTGACACATATGGCGGTGTTGGCAGGGTTGGTGGTGGTTGTTTTAGTTCAAAAAATGCAACAAAAGTTGATAGGTCTGGTGCCTACTATGCAAGATATGTTGCAAAAAATATTGTTGCACATGGCATTGCAGATAAATGCGAAATTCAAGTATCTTATGGAATTGGGCTTTCCAAACCACTATCTATTTATATTGAAACATTTGGAACTGAAAAAGTTAAAGTTGAAAAAATATACAAGTATGTTGAAGATAATTTTAATTTTAGCCCAGCAAACATTATAAACGAACTAGATTTATTAAAACCAAAATATAAACAAACAGCATGTTATGGTCATTTTGGGAGAAATGAGTTTTCATGGGAAAAAATAAAAAAATAACAAAAATATTGTACTTTTTAACAATAAATTCATTATTTTTATATAATTTTTTCAAAAAAGAGAATATGATTTACTTACATATTCTCTATTTTTGTTCTTTTTCTAAAAGGTTTTTTATTGCCCTACTTCTATGAGAAACACTATTTTTTTCTTGAAGGGTCGCCTCTCCAAAAGATTTATTTAATTCATTTGAATAGAAAATACAATCATAACAAAAATCCGTTTTGCCAGTTTCTTTTTCTAATATTTCACCAAAAGTTTTTCCATCAGCGGTGAGTATGGTTCCATCATTTTTTATTTCATATAAAACTGTTGTAAAATATGCTGTTCTATCTTTTTTACCCTTCATATTTTCTATTAATTTTCTTCTGCACTCTTCAAAGTTTCCATGACCACCAGCATATCTTGCAGAATAAACACCGGGTTCTCCATTTAATGAGTTTACGCAAAGCCCAGAGTCGTCTGCAATAATGTCACCCAAAATGTTATGTTTGGTTGTATATTTTTTTGTTGCTTCCGCTTTTATTTTTGCATTATCTAAAAATGTTAAGCCATTTTCTTCAATGTCATCAAAAAAACCAATATCTTTTAATGATAGAATTTTACAATCTTTGAATATCTCATTAAACTCAATAATCTTATGTTCATTGTTTGATGCTAATATAATTGTTCTCATATTTCACCTAATTATTTTCTAAAAGCTTTCTTGCCATGTAAACACCCATAACACTTGCCATCATAAGACCTCGTGTCCAACCGCTTGCATCTCCTAGGCAATGAAGATTTTTAACATTGGTGTTTAGGTTTTTATCCATTTTAACTCTATTACTATAAAACTTAATTTCTGGTGCATAAAGCAGAGTTTCATCACTAGAAAAACCAGGGACAACAACATTCATCTGTTCAATAAAATTCAAAATACATGTCATTGTTCTATATGGTATTGCTGCGGTTATATCACCAGCAACGGCATCGGTTAATGATGGTTTAATGTTTGTTTTGTTTAATTCGCTTTGCCATGTTCGTTTACCAGATTTAATATCACCTAATCTTTGAACCAATATTTTATTATCGCCTAGCATATTTGTTAATTCTCCAACCTTTTGGGCGTATAAAATTGGGTCATCAAAAGGACAGGTAAAATGATGTGAACAAAGAATTGCAAGGTTTGTGTTTTCCGATTTAATATCTTTGTAGCTATGACCATTAACGACAGCTAAATTGTTATCATAATTTTCCTGAGCAACAAACCCGCCAGGATTTTGACAGAATGTTCTAACCTTATTACAAAATGGTTTTGGATACCCAATTAGTTTCGATTCATAAAGAGCGTTGTTGACCTTTTCCATAATTTCATTACGAACTTCCACACGCACGCCAATATCAACAACCCCAGGTTCTCTACCAATGCCATGAAGCCTGCACATTTCGTCTAACCAATCTGCCCCCTTTCTGCCAGTTGCAATTATTATTTCATCGGCATACATTTTTTCGCCATTAACAACAGCGCCAATGCACACCTCATTTTCAATTATAATGTCAGAACAATTTTTATTTGCCAAAATTTTAACCCCGGCGTTTAATAAATATTGTTCAATGTCAAAATATAACTGATGTGCTTTTTCTGTTCCTAAATGACGAATAGGACAATCAACCAGTTTTAATCCGGCAATACTTGCACTCTTTCTTATTTCTTTAATTGCATCTGTTTGTTCTGCACCCTCAACATGTGTATCTGCACCGAATTCTAAATAGATTGTGTCGGTATAATCAATAAACTCTTGTGCAACATCTTCACCAACAAGGTTTGGGAAATCTCCACCAACGCTATGGCTTAATGATAATTTACCGTCAGAAAAAGCCCCAGCGCCACTAAAACCTGAAGTTATGTTGCAATATGGCTTGCAGTGTACGCATTCTTTTGTTTTGCTTTTTGGGCATACTCTTTTTTCAACCAAATTCCCCTGTTCAATAATGGTGATATTAAAATTTCCACCCTTTCTAACCAATTCAAGTGCGGTGAATATTCCTGATGGTCCCGCGCCAATTATTAAAACATTTTTCATTTGTCACCTCTTAAAGTACAATCTATTTTAGCACAAATAAGTATTAAGTAAAAACAAAATTGGAAATATTCTAATAAATGACATTTTTACTAACAAAATTAGAAAATTATTACATTTAATAGGGTAATGTGTTTGTCTTTTCTATGTTGTTTGAACACATTTTGTTTGACAAATACATTAAATAATGTAATACTTATACTAAAATTATGTAAGATTTTCAATCTTATTGAAATTGCATTATTTTTTTTATGCCATTAAACGGATGTATTTTAGCAGAAGAATTTAGGAGCAAATTAATGAAACAAGAAATAAAAGATATTATTAAAGAAAAAACAAAGCATATAGGTTTTATTGTTGACGGAAATGGAAGATGGGCAAAAAGCAGAAATCTTCCAAGGAGTGTTGGGCATGACCACGGATTTAAGGCGTTAGAAAAAATTGTTAAGAGTTGTTTTTATGATTTCAATATTCAAATTGTTAGCGCATATGTTTTTTCAACAGAAAATTGGAATAGACCAAAGGCAGAAGTTGACCATCTAATGAAGCTTTTTAGGAAATATCTTAAAATTGATTGGAATAAAAAATACCCAAATGTTAAATTTAATATGATTGGAAGTTACGACAGATTGCCACAAGACATGATTGAGGCTATTGAAAACCTGAAAGAAAAAACAAAAAATAACTGGCCATATATATATAACGTTGCGCTAAATTATGGTGGGCATGATGAGATATTAAACGCAGTTAATAACATTCTTAAAAGTGGAGCAAAAAGCGTAACGAAGGAAGAATTTGAAAGTTATTTAAGAACAAAAAATCAACCACCACTAGATATTTTAATTAGAACTTCTGGTGAACAACGGGTTAGCAATTTTATGTTGTGGCAACTTGCCTACGCAGAACTATTTTTCACAAAAACATACTGGCCAGATTTTACTGTTAAAGAGCTTGGCGATATATTAGTTGAATTTATAAACAAAGACAGGCGCTTTGGGAAAATAAAGGAAGATGGCGAGGCGAAATAATGATAGGAGAATATATTAAAATCTTATTTGGCAACAATGTGGCGTTAGCGGTTATTCTTATGTCAATGATTCCTTTAATAGAAATAAAAGGCGCAATACCTTTTGGTGTTAGTGTATATTTATGGGGTGAGTATTCTCTTTCAACTTGGCAATCTTTTATTCTATCTATTTTAGGTGGAATTATAATAACAACACTTTTGGTTATTATTTTTAGACCAATCTATAGCAAATTAAAAAGTAAAAAATTTTTTAAGAAAATTATTGATTTTTTCACATCTGACATAAATAAGACAGCTAATAGAATTAATGAGAATGAAAAAGAAATAGAGTTAAAAGACAACAGAAAAAGTTTTATAAAAAAAATGTTTGCAATAATTTTATTTGTTGCAATTCCAGTTCCAGGAACGGGTGTTTACACAGGCACAGTCCTTGCAATATTATTAAAATTTAATATTTGGCAAACAATTCTTTTTGTTACAATTGGAAACATAATTACAGGAATTATAATTACAACCATATGTGTTGTTTTTCCAGCGATAACGGACATTCTTTTAGTTGCGTTTTTAATTGGCGTGGCATTATTCTTATTATTTAGAATTATAACAAGTTTAAGAAAAGAGAATAATACCACAAATGTATAGTTGTTTTAATAATTAAAAAATAGTACATAACAAAATTCTGTTATGCGCTATTTTTATTTATTGTTTAAGTTGTTTTTGAAATTAAAACTGTCTAATATTTTTATTATCATTGGTTAAAGTTAAATCCATGATATAATCTTGAAGCGATTGATAACCCATAGCAAATCTTTCCTTTGGCATTTCGTATTTATCGGCCATGTCGCTCATTGCACAAACCTCAACATTATCACCCTTTTTATGAGCAATTGTTGGAATAAGTTTTGAAACATAAGTGTTTTCTTCGCCATTGGCTTTCATATATCTCATTTCGAATTCTTTTTTACCAACTGAATAAACTTTACCATCAATATCGGTAATTAAAAAATCACCCTTTTTTAATCTTGTTGTTCCGTTTTTGGTTTCATAATCGCCGTCTTCTTCAATAATAACGGCTTTAATTTTTGTTGGTCTTTTAACAAATATGTTGTTAAGGTTTATGTCTTCGTCAACCTTGTAGAAATTTTTAAGGAATTGAACAATATTATTTTTTGTTTCATCTACCTTTTCAGTATCAAAAAGGCCACTTCTAAATTGGGCTAAATCACTCTTTTCAATTTGAAAACTATATCTTGAAATAATTTCTTCACAGAGTTCATCTAAAGCCTTTCTAATATGGTTATTTGATTCATCAAATAATGATTTACCATCCCCGATAATTTGAATTTTTCCATCAACATTATCAGAGAATAACATTCCCTCTTTTTTAACCGAATCTGGAACAATCATAAGATTTGTTAAATTTAAGGACTGAGCAAGCGCTGTTTCAATTTGAATAAACGGGCTTGTTCTATCTTCCCCTTTATTAAATGCAAGCGAAAGAACCCCATCACATTTTTGCAAACAGTTAATTATTTCATTAACAAGGTTTATATTTGATTCTTCAATTTTTTTAACATTTATTGCTTTAATGCCTTTGCTATTAACGTATTGTATGACTTCTTTCATAAAGGCTTGGTCTTCCTTGCTGTCATATGGGTAAGCAACGCTTAAAAACACGGTTGGCATTTTTTTTGTATCGGCCGTTTTACTTAAATTTTCCTCTAACATTTGAGTTCCATCAACATCGTAAATAACAGTATATGAACCAAAAAATTCAGTTTCTTGAATACCATATATATCATCGGAAGAAAGTGTTACTAAAACCCCACCCTTTTTAATGTACTGCATTTCGCCCCAACTGGTTTTAAGGCAAACATTTTCGTCAACAAAAATCATTGGTCTATATTTGCCACTAGGTTTAATAACTTCACCTTCGGCAACTGGTTCTGTTTGATAAAGGCTCTTAAACTTTTTGTCGGTAACAATCATTTGTTCGCCACTTTCTTGCGTTACAACCCAATCAGGTTCACCCGTTTCGGCATCATATGTAACAACATTAACAGTTTCTGTTAACCCATTTTTCATTATTGTTTTAATTTTTTCACCAACATAACCTTTTCTTGCTGTTATGCTAGAAAACTTTGAACCAACAAAACATTGATTGGCTCTTTGTTTAACATATTCTTGTGGATTTATAACAAGATATTGTTCACCCTCGTGGGTTTCATACTCCATATTCATAACCTCAACTTTATACTATTATAGTATAACATGCACAACTCAATGTCAATACTTCGCATAAAAATAATACAATATTTTAAGAAATTAGCGAAAGTTATGTATTGACAAATAAAATATTTTGTGTAAACTAATATGCGAAAGGAGTATTAAAATGAAAGAAGAAAAACTAACTAACTTAATGAAACTCATTGATGAAAACACCGCTGCAGTTGCAGTAAGAGAAGGGCGTGTACTAGAGTTATCATTATATTCAAAGGGTAAAGAATATGCAGATGAATGTTATAGGCACCTATGCATTGAGAATAATTTTCCTGAGGAGGAATTCTATAAAAAAAGCGGAACATACAGAGTTGGTGATTATATTTCCAAAAAAGAGTATGGGGCAATCTGTTTTATAAAAATGTATCATGATTTATTACGTTGGAACGAATTGCTAAAAAAGATGACCAATGAAGAATTTGCAAAAAACTATATTGAGGTTATTAAAGACTGCGGAATTAAGAATGCAAATTTAAGAGAATTTGCAACAAAACTTGGAGTAATGCCAAGTTGTGAAAATATGTTAGAATATAAGTATGCACAAGAGTTTTATAAAACAAACAGCAAACTTGCAAGAGAGGCAACAATTAAAAAATTAGCCAAACTTATTAAAGTTCAAGAGTATGATAGAAATCTTGCAAGATAATATATAGGAATTTAACAAAACACTCAAGCTTTATTGCTTGGGTGTTTTTTAGTGTTATTGTTAATTATTTATGGGTATTGAATTATTTTTTGACTTTAGGTAAAACTTTCACAAAAATATTTTTAAACAAAAATTAAAAATTAATGTAAAAATCAAACAGCCAGACTAAAACCTGTTTTACAGTTGGCACCTTATTTTTAAGTGGCGGATACTTATCAAAACATCCACGCTCATAAGATTTTCTAATTGTCCATCTAACATCTCTATCTATTGAACAAATTGACTTATTATATTTTTCAGATACTATAACCATGGCGTTGGAACTAAGAGAAAATACCCTCATTGGTTTTTCAATAACCAAAGACAATAAATCTTTAAGGTATATACTACCAATTAGTGTAAAGTCAAATCCAAGTTCTGTTAAATGTTTTCTTAAATCGATGTCAGAGTGTTTTTTTGTTATGTAATATGTGCTATCCATTGTTTTCTCCTATGGTGTAAATATTTATTGTAAACATATTACTAAACATTTGTAAAAATGTCAAGATATTTATGTACAAATGTAAAAATATTGTAAAAATATCAAAATATATAATAAAAATACGGAATTTTTATGTTTTTTGTATAATAATTACCGATAATATAAATATATCTGTATTGTTCATGAAACTTTTAACAAAAAAACATAACCAAATATAATCCGGTTATGTTTTTAATTGTTTATTCATTTTGATTAAATTGGTTATGACGGTTATGGTTGATCAAAGAAAGCGTACATATTTGCTAATTGACCAATGCAAATTATATAACTATAAAATGTCTCCACAATGTTTTGGTTTTGTTTTATGTTTGCCACAAGTTCTCCCGAAACAATGTTAAAACCATATATTTTAACAACAGAAGCAATACAATTTTTAACATCGGCTGATTTCAGCTCGTAAACTTGTGACATGTATTTTAATGTTGTTTTACCATCTGCAAATTTAACGCCAGTTTCATCTGCCACTAAAAAAAATCTGATTGGAGTTTTGTCATTAATTTTTGCTCCGGTAATAATTTCATACTGTTTATTGTCAATTTTTTTAATGGTTGTTACTTTTGCAAGTCTTGTTACTGCCTCAACTATATCCATAGTCCCCTCCAAAATCTCTTCATTTTAATAATAGCATATTTTCTTAAAAATAACAAATAATTATCAAATTTTGTTCATTATTCTATTATTGTTGTAATATTTTTACGATTAGTCATACATTAATCTTAATTTTTCGTCAGATTCTATTAAAAAATCTTTTAGCATTGTTAATCTTTGAACGGTGTATGTGTTTGACACCATTCTTCTTAAATTTTTTCTGCTACCAACCAGAACAACCATTTTTTTTGCTCGAGTTACTGCGGTATATATTAAATTTCTGGTTAAAATTATGCTTGGACCACTAATCACGGGAATAACAACCGTGTCAAATTCGCAACCTTGGCTTTTGTGTATTGTGATTGCATAGGCAAGTGACAGTTCGCTCAGTTGTGTTCTTGGGTAAACGCATTCTCTACCGTCTTCAAACCACACTTCGGTTTCTCCAGAACCATAATTAATTTTGTGTATATAGCCAATATCACCATTAAACACGCCACTACCCTCCTCGCAGAAGTGCCCATTATATCTTTTCCATAGAAGGTCGTAGTCATTTGCTGTTTGCATAACTTTATCGCCCTCTCTAAAAATTGTTTTTCCAACAATTAATTCTTGTTTGGTGTGTGTTGGAGGGTTGATTTTTTGTTGCAAATCGCAATTTAAGCTTTCAATTCCGCTTGCGCCAGCCTTTAGTGGTGCTAAAACCTGAATTTTTATTGGTTCTGTTTTGGCAAAGTTTGGAAGTCGTTTTGTTACCATATTTATGATAGATTCTTTTATTTCAATAGGATCTTCTTTGTTTTCAAAAAAGAAATCATTTGAAGAATTATCAATTATTGGCATTTTACCATCATTAATTAGGTGGGCATTTGACACAATTAAGCTTTTTTCATCTTGTCTAAATATTTTAGTTAAATATGTTACAGATATTAATCCACTTTTTAACACGTCGTCTAGAACATTGCCTGCACCAACGCTTGGTAATTGGTCTTTATCGCCAACCAATATTAATTTACAATCTCTAGGTAGGGCTTTTAACAGCGATGACATTAACATTATATCAACCATTGAAACTTCATCAACAATAACGGCGTTTGTGTTTAGGGGATTTGTTTCATTATAAACAAAGGTTTTGGTATCCCCTCTAAAATTTACTTCAAGTCCGCGATGAATGGTTTTTGCTTCCCTGCCCGTGCTTTCTGACAGTCGCTTACTTGCTCTTCCTGTTGGTGCGAGCAACATTACTCTATTGCCCTGTTGCTCAAGGATATCTAATATACATTTTATAATTGTGGTTTTGCCGGTTCCTGGACCACCGGTTATTACACTCACCCCATTTTTAATTGAGTTTTCTATTGCATTTTTTTGTTGCTCATCAAATGTGATATCATTAATCTTTTCAAAGGCTTTTATTTCGTCGGAAATATTAATGTTTGTTTCTTTTGCTGTTAGGTTTAGTAACGATAATTTTTGGGCAACGGCGCTTTCGGTAAAATACATTTTTGTAAGCATAACAATATCTGCGCCATTATTATTCTTAAAGCAGCTAAACACTCTATCTGAACCCAAATTATCTAGCGCCCCCTCAAACTTATCACTATTTCCGTCATAATCCAAGCCAAGTAACTCGCTCGTATTCTCAATTAATGTTTTTCTATATAAAAAGGTGTTTCCGTTCTTTTCGGAGTTTTCTTTCATAACATGTAACAGTCCAGCCCTTATTCTAAACTCAGAAGATAGTTCAACCCCCATATTTGATGCTATTGTGTCTGCCGTAAAGAATCCAATGCCATCAATATCTTCAACCAACCTGTATGGATTTGTTTTAACAACCTCTATTGTTTCGTCGCCATATGTGTTATATATTTTTATTGCCATATTTACAGTAATGTTATAGTTTTGTAAAAACATAACACTGTTTTGCATTTTTTTTATCTCATTGAATGAGTTTGTAATCTGCTCTGCTTTTTTACTACTTATTCCATGTATGGTTGTTAGTTTATTTGGAGCATATTCAATAATATCTAAAGTATCATACTTAAATTTATCAACTATCAGAGATGCGGTTATTGGCCCAACCCCCTTAATTAAACCGCTAGAGAGGTATTTAACAATTCCGGCAAGTGTTGTTGGATATGTTATTGTGCAATCGGTAAAAACAAACTGTTCCCCGTATTTTGTATTTGAATAATTGCCAATTAGTTTCACGTTTTGCCCAATATGAATATCGGGCATTTTACCATTAATGGTAACATATTGTTCAACCCCATTTTCTAGGTATGATAAAGTTGCAACGGTATATCCGTTCTCCTCATTTCTAAATATAATTTCTTCAATACAGCCGATCAATTCCATATACATATATTATATATAACTTTTCCGAAAATGTAAAATGAATAATAAGGGGAAATTGTTTCACGTGAAACATTTTTATAAATAATTAAAAAATTTATATACATTTTAATTATTGTGTGTTATAATACAAACAAGCTGGGAGGTGTTATTTGGGAAAAATTATAGCTTTTGCCAATCAAAAAGGGGGCGTTGGTAAAACAACAACATGTGTAAACATGTCTGCATTTGTTGCGATGCTTGGTAAAAACGTTCTTTTAGTTGATATGGACCCTCAAGGCAATGCTAGTAGTGGTCTTGGCATAGAAAAAACAAAGAATACAAAAACAATGTATAATCTTATTAATAAAGAATGCTACATTGATGAAGTTATTCAACATACATATATCGATGGACTTGATTTAATTCCGTCAACTGTAGATTTGGCCGGTGCTGAAATAGATTTGGTACAAATGCAGGCCAGAGAACGTGTTGTTGGTGAGGTTTTGCAAAGGGTGCGCGATCGTTATGACTATATAATGATTGATTGTCCCCCATCACTTGGATTGCTTACGGTAAACTCGTTAACGGCTTCTGACTCTGTTATTATTCCAATTCAGTGTGAGTTTTATGCTCTTGAAGGATTAACGCAATTAATGAATACTATTAGGCTGATTATTCACCATCTTAATCCAAAACTACAGATAGAGGGCGTTGTTTTAACGATGAAAGATAATCGTTCAAATCTTGTAAGCCAAGTTAGTGACGAGATTAAAAAGTTTTTCGGGGCAAAAGTTTTTCAGACATATATTCCAAGGAATATAAAGCTTGCCGAAGCTCCAAGCCATGGAGAGGCAATTGTAACATATGACATTAATTCAAAGGGTGCAGAGGCATATTCAGCCCTTGCTGTCGAGTTATTACAGCGAAATGGCGAAAATGTTAAGTTTAACAAAAGAAAATTAAAGGAGAGAAAATAATATGACAACAAAGAAAAGTGGGCTTGGAAAAGGTCTTGGTGCATTGTTATCTGCTTATGACGATTACGACGATACGGTTAAAACTGGTAACAACATTGGTGGTGAAGAAATAGATATAAAAAAGTTAGTGGCAAACCCAAACCAACCAAGAAAAAATTTTGATAAAAATGCCCTAAATGAATTGGCGCTATCTATTAAAACTCACGGAGTTATTCAGCCTTTGGTTGTAAATGATCAGAAAGATGGTACTTATTTAATTATAGCCGGAGAAAGAAGATATAGAGCATCAAAAATTGCCGGACTAGATAAAATACCATGTATCATTAAAAATTATTCAGAAAAACAAATTAAAGAAATATCAATTATTGAGAATCTGCAACGTGAAGACTTAAATCCAATAGAGTCAGCAAGGGCAATTAGGCAGTTGATGGATGAATATAACATGACGCAAGAGGCTGTTTCAGAGAGAATTGGTGTCAGCAGGCCAAATATTGCCAATACGTTGCGATTGTTAACGCTGTGTCCTGAAGTTATTAAGTTGATTGAGGATAATAGGTTGTCTGCCGGTCATGCAAGATGTTTGGTTCCTATCCAAAATTATGATTACCAGGTTAAATTTGCTATGTCCGCATGTGACAACAAGGTTTCTGTTCGTGAATTAGAAAAATCTGTTAAAAACTACCTAAATCCAAAGGTGCAAGCACAAAGAATACCTGTTGAGCAAAGTATTGAGCTTAAAGAGCTTGTTAATGAAATGCAAAGAACGTTTGCAACTAAGGTTTCTGTTATTGGTAATGACAGAAAGGGTAGAATATATATTGATTATTATTCTAGGGATGATTTAGACAGAATTGCGGAAATGATGGAGCTTCTTAAAACTAAAAAACTCACATTAAAAGAATTGAGTGAGTTTAATAAAAGAAAATAGAATACGTTATTACTATTAAATTGTGGCGATTGTTTCACGTGAAACAATCGCCTCTATTTTTTACCCCGTAATGCTATACCGTGTTATATTGATATGTTTTATTTTATTATTATTTATATATTATTATGGTTTATTTATTATGTATTCCTGTTTTGTTAATAAACATGGTTAAAACATGTATGCGCCCCAGAATTAAGGGGTATTTTTTAGTTTACAACAATGTGCGAGTCCCTCTACAAAAGCAATTATTTTGATTATTCCAACAACAGCCACTACTAAAATTGTTGCCGAATAATATTAAAGCAAGCAGTAAAAGAATGGTTGTGTTATTTGCAAGGTCTAAATCATTTGCATTGGCTATCACACCAATTAATATCAGAAGTAAAAATTGATCTGTGTTAGTGTTCATATGTGAACCTCCCTTTCGACTAAAAACAATAATCTTCAACAATAATAGTCATTATTAGTGAATTAAAAAATGTTAATGTATTCACAATAAAAGACTTTTACATTTAATGCTGTGATTACTTATAACATTATATATGATGTATTAATGGTTGATGTTACTTAAGGGAGGATTTTTATATATTGAATAATTATTTATTATTAAATAAGTTTGAAGAAACGGCAATTAATGATTATTTACCATCCGAAAAAAAATTAAGGGATATGGCTTGCTTTTTTCAAAACTTTTCTGACCCAACTAGGCTTAAAATTATATCAGCGCTTAGTATAAACGACCTTTGTGTTAACGATTTGTCGGTTATATTAAATATTAATCAAACAACAATCAGTCATCAGTTAAAATACCTTAAAAATCAGTGTATTGTTGACTCATGCAGGAATGGAAAAATTATATTATACTCACTTCATAATAAATTTATTAATGAAATAATGAACTATGCAATTGATAGTTTAGTTTCGTTAAAATTCTAATAAAACTTTTGATAATAATTTCAGTTTTTCTGACTAATGTGATATAATAAATATTGTGGATTTGATGCAAATGGTTATTAGGTTTAATAAGATTTTGTATATCTGATTCATTAGAATAATTGCTTCAGGAAGATTTATGAAAGGGATATTAATTAATATTGAAGGGACTGATTGTTCCGGGAAAGAAACTCAAAGCAACCTCTTGGTTGATTTTTTGAATAGAAATGGCATAAAAACAAAAAAATATGCATTTCCAAATTATAATTCTCCAACTGGAAAGATAATTGCTGGGCCATTTTTAGGCAAGGCAGGCTACGAGCCTCCACTTTTTCCAGAGGGTGCACCAAATGTTGATCCATATTGTTCTTGCCTATTATATGCAATGGATAGGAAATATAATATTGAACCAATTCAAAAAGATTTGGACGACGGGTATGTTGTTGTGTTGGATAGGTATGTACAATCAAATATGGCACACCAAGGCTCAAAACTGCCACCCGACAAAAGAGAACAAATGTTTAATTTTATTGAAAAATTAGAATTTGACCTGCTAAAATTACCGAAAGTTGATCTGTTGATTATATTATATATGCCGGTATGGGCAGGTAATGAGTTAAAACGTGGAAGAGCTGAAAAACCGGATCAAAACGAAATGGATATTGATTATTTAAAAAGGTCTGAGGAAACATATTTAAGCCTTGCGGATAGATATGGGGCAAAGGTAATAAACTGCACCGATGGCAATAAAATTCTTTCAATAGAAGATATTAATAAGCAACTCACGGGAACGGTGTTGGAATATTTAAAAAATATAAAAAAATAAAATTTTATTTTAGTAATCGTTTAATACATTTGTAATTGTTTGCAAATGTATTTTTTATATAACAAATTAACAAAAGAATGTTTAATTATAAAAATGTTTCAAGTGCAGATGGCTTGTTAGTGTGGTGTTAGGATTTATAAAAATAATCAAAATTGACATTAAAAATTTAAAAATACTGTAAAAAAACGATAAAATGTATATATTTTTATATAATATTAATATTTTTGCACATATTTTATTATTTTTGAAATCTTATAGTATTTTTGAAAAAGGTGTTGACAAACAAATGCTTATTCTGTATACTAGTGGGGTATTGTGGCGGCGTAGCTCAGTTGGCTAGAGCGTACGGTTCATACCCGTAAGGTCAGTAGTTCGACCCTACTCGCCGCTACCATAAAATTTGGCCTCGTGGTAAAAAGGTTAATACAACGCCCTTTCACGGCGTAGTTGTGGGTTCGATTCCCGCCGAGGTCACCAGAAATAAGCTTGCAGAGATGCAAGTTTTTTTATTGTTAAAAATTGATTAGTGGGATGTGGGAATCGAACGTGTGCGAAAAGCAAAAGGCAATAGTATTGCGTTTTGCCGCACCAGGCGTGAAAGCGAGAGCGGAGCGATTCCCGCCGAGGTCACCAGAAATGAGCTTGCAGAGATGCAAGTTTTTTTATTGTTAAAATCGGTTAGAGGGATGTGGGAATCGAACGTGTGCGAAAAGCAAAAGGCAATGGTATTGCGTTTTGCCGCACCAGGCGTGAAAGCGGGAGCGGAGCGATACCCGCCGAGGTCACCAGAAATGAGTTTGCAGAGATGCAAGTTTTTTTATTGTTAAAATTGGTTAGAGGGATGCGGGAATCGAACGTGTGCGAAAAGCAAAAGGCAATGGTATTGCGTTTTGCCGCACCAGGCGTGAAAGCGAGAGCGGAGCGATTCCGCCGAGGTCACCATAAGAAAAGCAAAGGTTTGATACAAAAGTATTGAACCTTTTTTCTTTGCATAAAGGGAGTTAGTTCCTTTCTGTAAGTAAACAGCAGAGCCTTGTAGGAGTGTTTAACCGCACTTTTGCAAGGCTCTTTTTCTTTATATATAATAACTACGGAACGAAAGGTCTATCAACGGAACGATAGATTTTACCAAGGTTTTTTCGTTATACGGCAGGCGAATATATTGAAAAAATGCGATTGTTGTGCTATAATAAACTGAACGAGAAACAAGAATTTGTAAGGATATAAAGTATGATTGTTTTAATAACGGGAGCATCGCACACGGGTAAAACCGTACTTGCCCAAAGATTGCTCGAAAAATATAAATACCCATATTTCTCAATCGGCCATCTTAAAATGGGATTAATTCGTAGTGGCAACACAGAACTTACCCCTATGGACGATAATGAATTAACCGAATACTTGTGGCCAATTGTTTGTGAAATGATAAAAACTGCTATTGAAAACAAGCAGAACTTAATTATTGAAGGTTGCTATATTCCGTTCGATTGGCAAAAGGACTTTGACTCTGAGTATCTTGAAAACATCAAATATTTCTGCCTTGTAATGAGTGAGAAATATATCAAAAACCACTTTGCTGACATAAAGAATTATGCAAATGCCATTGAAAATCGTGTGGATGATGAATGGTGTACAATGCAGAGTATATTGGCAGATAATGCTGAAGTTCTTTCCCTTGCACAAAAGCATAATGCGAATTACATACTCATTGATAATCAATACGAAATCAATATCGATTTATAACGACAAATTCCAGTTTATCTGGGAGTTTAACTGTACGCATTTAATAAAGTGTTAAAAATAGGGTGCTAATTTTTTACACGATTTGACTTAAGGGTGCTAAAAAATTTACACGATTATAAGGTAGGGTGCTAAAATTGTATTAAAACATTTCTACTTTGACAGAAATGAGCTTGCAGAGATGCAAGTTTTTTTATTGTTAAAATTGGTTAGAGGGGTGCGGAATGCGAAATTGACCGTGGGTGTTAAATATATACAATATATTTATTTGTGTTTTTGGGGAGATGTGATATAATGGTGGTATGAGCAAATTGACGGTTATAACTTCCAATAATACAAAAATGTTGTTTAAGCACATGATTAAACAACTGCGTGGAGTTATGGGTGATATTAGTGTTAATAATATTGTTATTGTTCCGGACAGGCTTAGCCTAATTACCGAGCAACAAATTTTTGACCTGCTTGGAGTTGACATATATTTTAATATTGAAGTTACCGGAATATCAAAATTTGCAAATAAGATTATAAAAGAAAACAATTTAGAATTTACATTTTGTTCCGAATTTGAATCTAAACTTTTGGTTTTGAAGGCTGTTCAAAACGTTTGTAATAATTTTAAATGTTTTTCTAAAAGTTATACACTTGGTTTTGTTGATGAAATGTATGCAAAAATTGAACAGTTAAAGTCAAGCGGTGTTGATATTGAAAACTTAATTGACGAAAATGCCGATATTGGAACAAAACTAAAATTTGATGACATTATTTTAATATACAGAGAATATGAAAAATTAAGAGGAAATAAGTTAGATAGTGGTGAAACCCTATCACTATTTAACAAAATATGTTTTGAGTCGTCATATCTTTCTAATAGCAATGTTTTTTTTGTTGGGTTTGACTCTATGACCAAGCAAGGCGTTGAGGTTGTTTGTAACGTTTGTAAAAATTCTAGGTTCACATACCTTGGGGTTGTTGCTCCAATTGATCAGAACAATAAAAGAATATATGACACTAGTTTTTTAGATGGCATTATTAAAATGTGCAAAGAAAACAAAATTAAGGCTGAGTTTAGAAATGAAGATTTGAAATTTGAGAATGACGAGGCAAATATTGTTCTAAACAATGTTTTTAGTAGAAAGAATGTATTTTCGGGTAATGGCTTTATAAACATATATAGGGCATCTTCAGTTACAGATGAAATTGATGCGGTAATTAAAAGTATTAATTATTTGTTAAAAACGGAAGATATTGATTTTAATGATGTTGCGGTTTGTGCTCCAAGCGCATACCATGGACTCATTGTTTCTAAACTTAATAATATTGGCGTTCCAACATATCAAGACGAAAAGAATAAATTAATTAATTTTGAACCAGTTAAACTAATTTTGTCAATTTTGAAATATGCACAAACGGGTGCTACTGAATTTTTCACACAGATTGTCTCAAATGATTTTTTTGGAATAAAAAAAGAGCAAAGCGAAAAACTAATTAATTTTATTTATCAATATTTAAGCGTTGAAACAATTTTGAAATATGAGAAAAATCTAGATGAAGATTTAGTGGCAATACTAAAACAAATTCTTACATATAGGATTAAAAACAGCAATGAGTCTGTTGGGGGTTACATAAATTTTGTTAATAGCATAATTGACAAATTAGAAATTTTTGGCAAAATTGAGGATTTTTGTGAAAGGGTAAATGAGACTGGTGAAATTCAGCTTCAAAAAGAATATAAGCAATTATCGCAAAAAATAACAGGTCTTTTAGGCGAGTGTGAAGAAGTGTTAGGGGAAGAGATATTGAGCTTTGAAAACTTTATAGAACTTCTTGAAACATCATTTGGTAATTCTACAATATCGGGAGTGCCATGTGGAGTTAGTGAGGTGTTTGTTGGTGACTATAAAAGTTTTTATGGCGATGTTAAATACCTCTTTACGCTCGGGCTGAATGAGGGTGTGACTCCAGACATTTTGAATGACTGTGGGTTGATTACTGATAAAGAAATATTAAGCGAAACAATAAAAGCAAAAATTGAGCCAACAACGGCAATAATAAATAAAAGAAACAAATTCAAAACTCTAGACGTTATTTTGTCTCCAACAAAAAAATCATATTTATTTTATCATATGGTTGAAGATGACGGTAAAAATTTGCAACCTGCAGAAATAATAACAGAACTGAAATACCTACTACAAATTAACGATATTAACGTTGACGGTTTGAAATATTATGATAGAAACATGTTGGGCATTAATAAAATTTGTTATAATGCTGTTGATAATTATAACGCGAACATTAATTTACGAAATATTGATAATAGCATGGTTGCTCCAATTATTAAAGCGGCCCTCATATCTGACGGCGGTTTGTTTGTTTTGCAAAAAAACAGAGATAACTTTTCAGATTATAAAAATTTATTCTTCAAAAATAATAAAGCTTCGGTTTCTTTGGTTGAGAAATATAATTCTTGTCCACGTTCAGCATTTCTTGCAAATGGATTGCAGATAAAAAAATTAAAAAAGAAAACAGTTGAAGCAAATATTATTGGAACATTCATACACAAAATTGCAGAGATGTTTGTTAAAGAAAATATGTTAAAACTTGGCACGCTTTACGAAGAAGAAATAAGGATGACCGTTAATAAACTATGTAACCTTACGGTTGATGATGAGGATTTTTATGCATTAAAGTTAAGCGAAAATGTATTTTTGTTTAAGCTTATTTGTGACGAATGTGTGCGTTTTTGTGTGTTTCTAAACTATGAGCAATCGGTTTCTAAATTTAAGCCCAAATATGTTGAAAAATACTTTGGAAATAATTCGCAATTCAGCGGTATTAAAGTTGAAGTTGATGGGGAAGAATATTTAATTTCGGGCATTGTTGATAGGATTGACATAAATGGTGATTATTTTAGAATAATTGATTATAAAACCGGAGCAACCAACATCACAAAAGGAAAAGAGAAATTGTATTACGGGCAAAAGGTTCAGCTTTTTGTGTATGCCAAGGCAATAAAAAGAAACGTAAATAAAAAGTTATTTGGGGCTTTTTATCTGCCAATTAGAAATGTTTTCACAAAAGATAATAAGGCACAGTTTTCATTGTGTGGATTTTTTGAAAACTCGGTTGCACTTGCCAGAGATTGTGACAATAAATTAGGAACAAATAATAAGAGCGACATTATTGGTGTTTCGCTTAACAAGCCAAATGAAAGTGGCGAACTTGTGCTAAAAAAGAAGGTCAACCAATTAAGCGAGAAAGAGCTTGAGGCATTTTGTTTGTATGCAATTGAAATTGTTAAAAAATCAATTAAAAACATGCAAGAAGGATACATTGCATATTCTCCATTTAGCAACAAATGTGATAGTTGCGAGTTTAATGAAATTTGTAAATATTCTGGAGATGAAAGTTTGCGGCGTGTGGAAGGGTTTTTAATTGCTAATGAAAATTTTGGGGAGATTTTGAATGTCTAAAGGTGAGGAAATAATTATTCCAGAGCAAGAAGAGATAATGCATATTAAGAATAAAAATATGATTGTGTCGGCTTCCGCTGGAAGTGGTAAAACCCACATAATGATTAAAAAGATATTTCAATACATTTTAGATGGCGATTGTCACGTTGACGAATTGCTGGTTTTAACCTACACAAAATCTGCCGCAATGGAAATGAAAAAAAGGCTGTTAGACAGATTAAAAGAAAGCGTTAACGAAAAAGAGTTTTTGCAAGACGAGTTAGACAAAGTTCAAACCGCCGACATTTCAACGTTTGATAGTTTTTGTCAAAAACTTATAAAAAAGTACTTTTATGTTTTGGATATTGACCCCTCATTTTCTGTGTTGGACGAAAAAGATGAAGTTTACGAACAAGCCAAGGCGATGGAAAAAGCAATTGCAGAAATGAAATCTGCCGAGCCAGAAATGTATTCTCATCTAATTGAAAACTTAGCTTCCAATAGAGATGAAAATTCAATAAAAGCAACCATTCTAAAAATATATAATTATTCAACTTCAATTTTAAGCATTGAAGAATTTTGGAACAAAACAAAATCATTATATGACAAAAACGAAAGAATTGCAGAAAAATATTTATGCGAATATTACAATGATGTTGTTGGTGACTATAAGGCAAGGTTGGAAGAACAGCGCGGGCGGGCAGTTGAGCTGGAGTTTGGTAGATATGTTGAATATATAACAAATTTAATCAGCATCTGTGATGGTTTTTTAATTTCTGAGTCATTTTCAAAAAAGGTTTCGGTAATAGACAATTTTGATTTTGGAACTCTTAGAAAAGAGCGTGGCGACAACCTGGGGCTGAAAGACGAAATAAAAGATATTAGAGATGACATGGTTGAAACATTTAAGACAATAAAAGAGTCTTACGGCACGCCAGAAGAAATTGAGGCATCATATGATTATTGTGGCAAATTAATTAATTCTATTTTTGAACTGCTCAATAGATTTATAGAAAAATATCAAACTGCCAAAATTGGAGCAAATAAATTTGACTTTAATGATATTGAAAGACTTACAATTAAACTTTTAGAAAAAGAAGAACTAAAAGAGCAAATAAAAAAATCATATAAATATATTTTTGTTGACGAGTTTCAAGATGCAAACGCCGTTCAAGAAAAAATAATATCGTTAATTAAGAATAATAACTTGTTTTTTGTTGGCGACACAAAACAATCAATATATGCATTTAGGCAATCCGACCCAGATATATTTTTAGATATTGAAAAGGATTTCGGTGGGGAAGATGAAAATAGTGTTGCAAAAACACTAAATTGCAATTTTAGAACAAATAAGAATATCCTATATTTTGCCAATGAAATATTTAATGTTATTATGACAGAAAAAACGGCAGGAATTAATTATAGGGCAAAGGCACAGTTTGACCCAAAGGCAAAAATTGAAGATGTTGATAATGAGGTATGTGTTTCACTAAATCTCATTAATTCTGCTGTTGAGGGGGGCGAGCTTCCAAAACCAACGACGGTTTATGACATTAAAGAGGATAGGGGGTTAAACGTTGCAATAAATAAGTATGACGAGGAATGTTTGTTTATTTGTAATAAAATTGCGGAGTTGCTTGGGCAAAAGATATATGATAAAGAATTAAAAAAAGAGCGAGCGATTGATTTTTCAGACATAACAATATTACTTAGGAAAAGAAAGCCATATCAAAACTACTTAATTAAACACTTTGTTGAACTTGGAATACCATACACGGTATCCAACAATGATGAACTGGAAAGTCTTTACGACAACACTGTGCTGTTTAACCTTATTAAACTTGCATATAACAAGAGTGATGACTATGCAATATATAGTGTTATTTCTTCTAGTCTATTTAATTTTTCTGACGGCGATTTTGCAAGCGTTAGATTAAAAACGGATTGTGAATATTTTTACGAAGCTCTTTATGAGTATGCCCAAAAGTTTAATGATGAGTTGGCAAATAAATTAAAAGAATTTTATAAAACGATTGAGGAATTTTCTTTTAATGCAAAATATAAGGGAATATATTATGCTCTTTCAAGAATAGTTAAAGAGAGCGAATATCTATTAAAGATATCATTTGAGCCGGATTTTGAAAACAGACGGGTAAACATTCGGGCATTTATTGATAGTTTTTGGAACTCTAAATATAACTTTGATTTGTGTAGTTATGTAACTTTTAGAGAGTCAACACAAAGAGATGTTGGTGTTAAAAACACAAAGGCGTCTTCAAAGGCTGTTCAAATTGCAACCATGCACTCATCTAAGGGGTTGGAATATCCGGTTGTTATTTTGCCGGGTCTTAGCCAGAATTTCAACAACAGTGGAAATGGGTATTCGCCAGATGGCAGGGTTAGGGTTGGCTCGGTTATTGAAATTAATAAAGAATTAGGCGTTGGAATTAAGTTGTTTAATGATGACGAAAGATCCGTAAATTACGGAATATTTTATGATGCATGTAAGCTCAAGAATAAAGTGTCAGAAACCAGCGAAAAAATTAGGCTTTTGTATGTTGCAATCACAAGGGCAGAGAATAAGTTAATACTAACAGGAATTAATAATGGCAAGTTCAAACGTTTAACCAGTGACATGAACATTTTAAGACAAAATAATTTTTTAAGCCTTATTATTGGAAGTTTAAGCCAAGAAGAAATTGATAGAATAAATAAGCTAGAAACATTTGATGCAAATTTATTTAACAACAACAAATTAAAACTTTGTGCGGACGAGGTTAAAGTTGAAGAAAACAAATTTGCCGGTGAAAAGGTTGTTGTGGAAGAAAATGAAAAATATGCTTCAAAGTTAGCAGAATATTTGAACATTGATTTGTTAAAGAAGCAAAAAAATTTGGCACTAAAAAATTCGGTGTCTGGAATTGCACTTGATGACTATTCTTGCGTTAATATGATGCCAAAGTTATTAAACAAGAACGAGCATCTAAACGAAATATCAACCGACGACGGCACACTATATCATTTGCTGCTAGAAAAGATTGATTTTGAAAATATTAATAGCGTGTTTGATGTTGAACAATTTGTTAGTTGCAATTTTTCAAACGAAGAGATAGAAACGATAAAACAATTTGGATATGAAAAAATATTTAACAATATTGAAATACTAAAAAAATACACAACAGGAAAGAAGATTCTTAAAGAGCAAAAGTTTGTTATGAGGGTTCCACATTCAAGTTTGGTTGATGGTGGAGAGGAATGTAAAATATTGGTTCAAGGGATAATGGATTTAGTTGTTTTGGCCGAGGATAAAATAGTGCTATTTGATTATAAATACACAAACAAAAGTGATGAGCAAATAATATCTTCATACAAAAAACAAATAGATATTTACACAAAAGCATTAAGGCTTGGCTTTGGTGGGGCTAGTGTGAAAAGATACATACTTAATTTATCAAAGAATAGTTTAATAAGTTTATAGAGGAATAAAAGGTTATGGTCATGGTAAAATATGGCCATAATTTTTTGTAAATTTAATAAATATTATGACAAATATTAGTCTTAATACCGCCAAAATAAACGGATTGGCAATAATTATTAAAAAAATTTTTGAAAAATATTTTGAAAATATTAAAAAATATTAGTTAAATTAAAAAGTATATGATATACTAATTTTGATTAAAAATAAAAATTAAGAGGTGTATTATGTTGTTAGTAGAGGTTGTACAAACAATTTGGGACGCTATACAAACCGCTGTTAGTTCGGTTGTTACCATTGACAGAATTTTTTATGTGGGCGTTGGCTTCGCATTATTAATGGTTTTATTCTTCTTTATTAAGTCATCACTCGCGTATGAGGTAAAGCTAGAAAAAGCTGTTAACAGAATTAATGAGTGGCTTTATAAAAACCAAACCATAACTGGAGATAATTTAATTGAATTTAACAAAATGATTAAAGATGGCAGAACTCCAAAAATTTTAAGAAAACATTGGCAACAATATATGCTGTATAGAGATAAGAACCCAAGCGAATATATGAGTGCATATAACTGTATTGACAAGCCATTAAAAACAAGTAGTTTTTTGGCAAATATTAAAAACTTTGGAATAATATTAAAAGTTACTGCATTTGTTACGTTCTTCTTATCTTTAGTGTACTACGCTTTTAGAACTGAAACTTTCATAGTTTATATTTCATTGTCTTTAGTTGCACCAGTTTTAATTTTAATAATATATGTTGTGTTCACATTAATTTTAAGAACAATGCAAAATTATAATATGGCAAGTTTGTATCAAACATTCCATATATTTAATAGATATATCGACAAGGCAAGTGCAACCATTCCAAAATATGTTGACTTTGAAGTTTTGTTCACAAAGAAAGAAATTAAAAATGGAATTCCAATTCTTGGTGAATACCTAGAAAAACGTGCTCGTCAGGAGCAAGAGGAACTTGAAGAGGCACAACGCAATGCGGTTTCTCATGAACAATATGACTTTTCGACTTCTGGAGTTGATGGTTCGCTTGTGCTAGAACGTGCAATGAAAGAGTCAGAAACATACTTAAATGCAAAACAGAGAATATATGCGGAAATTCAACAATTTGAAGCAGAAATTTCAACACTTAAAAAGAATTATGAAAACACTTCAAAAGATTATCAAAGAAAACTGCAAGCTTCTAAAGAAAATATGGAGAGGTTAAGACAACAACAGGAAGAGTCAACTAACCGTATTGAAGTTAACTACATAAGAAAACAACAACAAGATGAAGTTAAAAAGCAAGAACAAATTGAAAAAGATTTGAATGATGCAACAAATAAATTTAATGCAGAAATTAAGTCATTAAATGAAGAAATTGAAAAGAGAAGAACAGACCTCGAGTCAAAACTTCAAAAAGTTCAAGACGCAATGACAAACGAGTATCAAACATTCTCAAACAAACTATACACAACCATTTCTGATGACCTTAAAAAATATGCCGACGAAACAGTTGAGAGGGTTGAAAAAGAAAAAGAACAATATGCTCAAGCAATTGCATATTTGAAGTCGGATGTTGACAACAAAGATTCTTTAATTCAAACCAAAGACCAATCTATAGAAGAATATCAACGTCAAGTTAATATGCTTAAAGAAGAAATTGAAAAATTAAAGAGTGGAAATCAGGCATATGTTGGCAACGTTGATGAAGGCTATGTTGACGGCGCAAATTATGCCGAGCAACTATATTCACAAATGCAACCAGAGCCTCAATATGAAGAATACCCAGCACAAGATGAACAACCAAATGCTGAACCAGAGTATTACGAATATGTTCCTGAGCCAGAGGTTAGCACTCAAGCCCAAGAGCCAGAGCCTCAGGTTGAAAACGAGGTAAAAGAACAAGAGGAACAAGTTGCAACAGAAGAACCAATTGTTAGCGAAGAAACATTAAATGAATTAAATGAGGCACAACAGGAAATCACGGCTCAACAAGAAGCAGAGGAACAAAAAGATGAAGACGCTGATGGGCACTATGATAGCAACGGGTATTATTGGTTTAATGATGAAACATATTATGATACAAATGGGCTTTATCACGATTTAGAAGGAAATGTTTACGATAGTGATGGCAACTTGGTTTCAACTAATCAAGTTGTTGAAAAAGAAGCAACAGAAACTGGCGCAACTGAACAACCTGTAAAAGAAGAAGATGCTGCCCAAGAAGATTCTTTAGAGGCAGAAGAAACCGAGACTGAAGAAGATGTTGAGACTGAGCCAGAAGAAGAGGTTAGCGAAGAGGTTGGTGAGGCTGAAACCGAAGAAGAAGCCGATGAAGAAGAGCCTGAAGAAGATGTTGCTCCAAAAAGAAAGGCCGGCAGACCAAGAAAAGATGAAAATGCAAATAAAGCCACAGAAGAAAAACGCAGCGTTGGTAGGCCAAAGAAAGAAGAAAGACGAAGCGCCGGCAGACCAAGAAAAGACGAAGAATCTCCAAAGCGTAGTGTTGGCAGACCAAAGAAAGAAGAACCTGCAGAGCGAAAACGCAGTGTTGGCAGGCCAAAGAAAGAAGAAAAGCGCAGTGTTGGCAGACCAAAGAAAGAAGAGAAAGCTGAACCAAAGCGCAGCGTTGGTAGACCCAAAAAAGAGGAAAAACGTAGCGTTGGCAGACCGAAGAAAGAAGAAAAGCGCAGTGTTGGCAGACCAAAGAAAGAAGAAAAACGTAGCGTTGGTAGACCAAAGAAAAAATAATGGTCACAAATAAGAATAATAAAGGTGTGTGGGAAGATATCTTCCCATACATTTTTATTGTGCCATCAAAAACATCAATTTGGTTTGTTAATTTTCTTTTTATACAAATATTAAGTGGTGGAAATTTAGCTTTGCGGGGGTTAAAAATATATACAAATATTTTTATTTATTCGCCTTGATTATATTTTGTTTTAATGTTATACTAAAAATAAAGGAGGGGCCATGGACGAGGAAAACAACGGCGAATCTTCTATAATTGAAGGGCTACAAGCTAGTGCAGATGACGGTGGCGGAGAGTCTGAAAAGAATACGAAGCGCAATAAAAAGAAAAAACAGAATAAAGAAGCAAAAAACAAACTAAAAAAGAAATCCGCTAAAGCCATGAAAGAAATGCTCAAAGCAATTGGTAAGGCCATATGGGCAGTAATAAAGTGGATTGGCACAATTCTCGCGTCCTTGGGCTGGTGGGTGTGGCTAATAATACTAGTTGTTATTATTGTGATTGTTATTGTGGTTGCCATAACTTCTTATGCTTCTGCAATGTTTAATGGAGAATATCAAAATGGGCTATATTCTCCGGGTCTCGGAGTAAAGGGCGATGCTTTTTATGGGGAGAGATATTTATATTACGATAGCGCATATTCCTCAGAGGAAATGTCTGGAATATATAAAGAATTCACATATAACATATTAAGAGATGTTAATGAGGATAGTAACTATACCATAAGTATTTCATTTGCAATTGAACCAAATAATAATCAGGCAATTAATAACATAACATATAGCTATGCAAAAGCGCTAAGCGGTTCAAACAATGAAGAATACTCCCTTAACTATCACACAAACCTAATTGACCACTATGGATTTACTGAATTGGAAACCCAAACGGTAATTGCCAATATGTCAAATTATTTGGTTTCAAATGGCTTGGTTGGCGGTGGGGTAACCCAAGAGGCATTGGCACTAAAAATAAGAGAGGTGTTTGATGCCGATTACCGCTATATGAAAAATGTATGTAGCAAAATAATTATTAAAGATTATTTGTTTGAAGACGCAGAGTCTGGATTAAAAGAACTTCCAAAGAAAAATTATTTTGGAATGGTATTCATGCCAAACAAAGATGTAACAATAACAGATTCGGCATTCGTTGCAATTTTAGATAACACAAGAACTGCAGATATTGCTGTTAAATATAAAGAAGGTGCATTGCCTCCAGAAACAATTGAAGAAGCAACCGCAGATGAAACATGGTTTGTTGATGGCAAAATTGATGTATCGCTAGACGTTGATTTGTCGGAGTATCCACTTTCAATTTTTGAAGCAATAGACGAGAACAATATTAATTATTTGGCAGAAGGGAAGTCGCTTTTCACAATGCTTAGAGAAAATACATTTGAAACATATTTTAACGATACCCTTGGTGATTATTCCGAGCAAGCACTTTTAGAAAATATTAAAGCCAATAATTATATTTACCTAGATATTGACGCCGATTCGTACTTTATTATAACGGACTCATATTCTGAATATGAATAAAAAATATAAAATAAACAAGCATCACAAATTGTGGTGCTTGTTTTTTATTAAACAATAAATATTTTGTAGTAAGTGATAATTCTGGTTCGTGTGAATTATCTTCTTCCGCCATTGCCGCCACCATCTCTTCTTCTAAAGAATAAATCTCGGCCATGAATTAAATCTAACAAGTCTTGCATGTTGCTTGCTCCACTAGAGAATACAGGGTTAAACACACGTTCTCTTGACCTACCAAGAACTCCACCAACACGAGCAAGACGTTGGTGTCTGTTTTCACGTCTTTGATGCTCATTTTCATAACCTTGACGTTCAGTTTGAATTGCTGTTTGTCTTGCAGATAAGTTTCCACCAACTAATGCTTCAATTCTTTGATTATGGTCAGACTGCATATAATTATTAAGTCCTTGTTGGAATCCTCTGGTGTCACCAGAAGCCTGTGCTGCCTGACCTGCTTGAGAATGACTATACCTATCTCTATGGAACATAAATTCTGCGAGTTGATCTCTTTGTGCGTCGCTTATTGGGTTACCGCTGGCTGTTGTACCACGACGTATCGCATTTTCTGCTGCGGTCATATTTCCATGATAATATCTTCTTGCAAATTGGCGCCCCTGTTCAGTTGCCATAAAGTCTCCAGCCATTTCGTTTCTTGCTGCGGCATCTGTGTCATAAGTGTTTCTCCAATTGGCTTGCTGAGTTGCGTCATAATTTAGATTGTTATTGATTTCTTGTCGTTCTTCTTGGTTTGTTCGATTAATATTGTTATTATATCGTTGTTCAGCACCCTCTTGACGTACACGATGTATTTCCCCTGCACCCCAAGCGGCACCTCTTCCTGCGAGTTTAAGTGGGGTTGAAGCAAGGTTGGCTGCACGTTTTGTTGCTTGGAAACCTTGACTGGTTGCGGTTAATGCATCGCCGGCGGATTTCATTGAAGATTCAAATGTTTCACCACCCTTTTCAAGTAAGATTCCTGTGAGCATTTTTGAAATGCTTTGCACGGCATTTAATCCGGCAACAATAACGAATGTTGAAATAATATAATCCAATATTGGTGAGCCAAAGAATTTAATACTTCCAAATATTGTCATAAATGGATAAACCAAATTCATTCCAAACACCATGAATAGTAGGAGTGAGAACCTTTTAATATAGTCGCCTCGCCACCTATCTAGTGCGGCGCCGTTATCTAATGGCATCATTGAAACTGGAACTGGAGCAAATATGAATAGACCAGCAATTTCAAATAACCTTGCCATTAATGATAAGCAGTATTGCATATACATTTTACTCATTAAAACAAGTGCAGCGAATGCAATAATATAGTTAAATATCCAAAGGTAATAGAAGTACCAAACTAATTCAACGTTATATTTACTAAAATGTGTTAAATCTTTTGTGCTACCAAAGAAGCCGAGCCAATCGTTGTAGTATTCGCCAGAGATATTCTTATCTAATGAATACCCGCCAGAGCTTGTGTTTTTCATTCTTGCGTTAATTGAGAACGCAGTGTCAATAATGTCTGCCGCAACCGAAGCTTCGGTTATTTGACCGGTGCCAAAAATTCCAAGGTCGGTTGAACTGTTGTTTATTTCTGCAAGGTATGCGTCTCCGTACATTCTAAAACGATTACACCCATGAGCACAAGCCTTAAACACAACGCCACTAAATGGTTGAGTGTTGGTTGGTATTGTTTCTCCAAATATATCAAACGCCATATATGAATTGGTTATATCGTATAAATTTGGGTCAATTTCTTCACCGGGTTGAACCCCATCCCACGTGTCAAAGTAGTTATATGTTTCGTCCACAGGTGTGGCGGATGCAGTTATTTCAACAACAGCTTGAACAAGTTCGTTTGCAAGGAACATTCCAAACAATGAAGCAATTGGAACAATTGCAAATGTGAATAGGGCGGTTAAGAAGTTTTTAACAATACCTGCTTTTGAATTTCCTTTTTCTTTATCTGGGCGGTACTCAATTCTAATAACTGCCATTATTGAAGTTACAATTAGCATTAATATTCCAAGAATAATCAGCGACCAGAACATTGTGTTAATTGCAGGATATTTTCCAGTTAAAAGAGCGTCGGAGATAATTTTATAAACAGAGTCTCCTTTGGTTACTTCTTGGCCAATCATAACTGGGTCCATACCAGCAAGTTTTCTAAAAGTTACCTGAAAGAAATCAACAACCGAAAGTAGGCAGGTTGCAATAAAGTACACAAGTTTTGGAATGAATGACAAAAAGTTCAATATCCACGTCACAACAGTGTTGCTGAAGAAATCAGTGATGCCACCCAATAAACTAAGAGCCATAACTTCGTACCTCCTTTTTTTATTAGTATAACAAAAACTTTAATATTTGTACATACTTTTTTCAAAAAATACAAAAATATATTAATTAAATATATACGCGTAATATACGAGTACGCGCGCTTGCGTACGCACAATGGTGATGTTTTTAGATTTCTCCACGTGCCGCCTGGCTTGGTTGAAATGGCATTACGGTATGTTATACCGCTCCTAGCGTTAGTAAAGAGGTGAGGTATTTGTTATGTGAACAAACGAACAGGCGGA
Source organism: Clostridiales bacterium (assembly GCA_918262735.1). GTDB lineage: Bacteria > Bacillota > Clostridia > Christensenellales > UBA1242 > HGM11367. Next base: position 14,434 of record CAKJYJ010000001.1, on the reverse strand, counting down.
AGTGTGTGAGAATGAATGCATAAATTTTGGGCAACAAAAAATCCCCTATCAAAAGGGGATTTATATAATTTGTTATTAAGCGGTTTCGCCGTTGCTTCCAATGAACACGCCAAGTATTTTATCGATGAACAAGTTAAACAATAGAATCAACGCAATAATAATGACCATACCAATCAAAACGTTAACAACTCTTTTCTTTGCTTCTTCTCTTTTTTCAGCAGAGTCAGCTCTTGCCATGTTAACACCAAGAACAACAGCATAAATTGTTCCAGCAGCGGCAACAACAATTAAAATTGGCATAAGCACCGAACGGATTGCTGCGGATACTTGATTAACCCATTGGAACTTTTCGTCAATTTCTGGATCTAGCATCATTGTTAATGCTTTTACATAAAGTTTGTTCATAATAAACCTCCAAACAAAATATATTTATCTTTTACAAAAACGAAATTATTTATTCTCGTTTGATTTTGTTACACCATTATATTATCATATATTTTAAATATTGCAAAACATTTTTTATTATTTTTTTAATATTTTTTTATTTTTTTTGTAAATTTGAGCAAAACCGTTATATTTCGCGGGAAAGAAAGGCATAAATAATTATTAAGAAAAATATTTTTAATTAATTTTATTCGGCATTTTTAATTAATTAATTATATTTTTTACGAAAGCGTTTTCAAAAATAGTTAAAAAAACACATTAAATTAAGTTGACAAGTTTACTATAAAAGAGTTAAAATATTAGCACTCACACACAAAGAGTGTTAGCAATATATTTATTTGGAGGCAAAGAATGAAAGCGTTTAAGACGGAATCTAAAAAGATTTTAGACATGATGATTAATTCAATTTACACAAACAAGGACATATTTTTAAGGGAGTTAATATCAAATGCAAGTGATGCAATAGATAAGGCACATTTTGATGCGCTAACAAATTCGGATAGGCAAAGGGAATATAAAATTAAGGTTGACATTGATAAGAATGCCAGAACACTAACCATAACTGATAATGGTATTGGAATGGACGCTTTGGAACTTGAAAAGAATTTGGGTACTATTGCCAAGAGTGGAACTGAAGAGTTCAAAAAAGAACTTGGCGAAAAATCGGACCTAGAGGTTATTGGTCAATTTGGTGTTGGTTTTTATTCTGCATTTATGGTTGCAGACTTTGTTGAGGTTTATTCAAAAACATTTGATGGCAAGGCTAGTAAGTGGCAGAGCCATGGGGCAAGCGGTTATGACATTGAGGAGTTAGATGGCGGAGAGGTTGGAACCAAGATTGTTCTTCACATAAAAACAAATTCTGAGGATTTTAACTATGACAAGTATTTAGAGGAATATGAAATTAGAAACCTTATAAAAAAATACTCTGACTACATTAGGTATCCAATTGAGATGAGTAAGATTGTAAACTCTAAAAATGATGCGGGAGATGAAGTAACTGAAAATGTTTATGAAACGGTTAATTCAATGGTGCCACTTTGGAAAAGAAATAAGGCAGATATAAAAGAAGAAGAGTATAACGATTTTTATAAAAACAATTTTTACGATTATGAAAATCCACTTCACATAATTCATTACAGTGTTGAGGGCAAGGTTTCTTTTAAGGCACTTCTTTATTTTCCTTCAAAAGTTGACTATAATTTTTACACCAAGGATTATGAAAAGGGGTTAAAGCTTTTTACAAATGGTGTTTTAATAACCGATAAATATGCGGAACTTTTGCCAGACTATTTTAGCTTTGTTAAAGGTGTTGTTGATGCCGAGCTTCCACTAAATGTTAGCAGAGAAACATTGCAACACAGTAAAGACGTTCAGGTTATTGCGTTAAATATTGAAAATAAAATTAAAACAGAACTTGAGAATATATTAAAAAATGACAGAGAAAAATATGAAAAGTTCTATGAGCAATTTGGGCTTCAATTAAAATATACAATATATAAAGAATTTGGTCTAAACAAGGAAAAGCTTCAAGATCTTTTAATGTTCTATTCAACCAAAGAGGGAAAGAATATAACCTTTAAGGAGTATGTTGAAAAGAGCAAAGAGGGCGAGAGTAAAATTTACTATATTCCAGCAAAAAATAAAGACATTGTTAAAACAATGCCAATGGTTGACGAGGTTTTAGAAAAGGGTAATGACGTTTTGGTTTTAACCGACAACATTGATGAACTTGTGCTTAAAATGATTGTTAAATACGCTGACAGGCAGTTTGCAAATGTTATGAACGAAAGCGGAGAAAAGGAGGAATTAACCTTAACCGATGAAGATAAAAATGTTGAAACGTTTGCAAAGGGTATTTTGGGGGATAAGGTTGAAGAGGTTAAACTAACCCAAAAGTTAAAAGATCACCCTGTTGGGTTACTTGCCGATGGCGAAATATCGCTTGATATGGAAAAAAGCTTTGTTGGAACGCCAAACGAAAATTCGGTTAAAGCAAAAAAGATTTTGCAAATTAACATGCAATCTTCTGTGTTTGAAAAACTTAAAAAGTCAATTATAGACAATAAGGATTATGCAGAAAAATTGGTTAAGGTTTTATATGAACAGGCAAGGCTTTCTGCAGGGCTTGAACTAGAAGATGCCACAAATTACACAAAACTTGTTTGTGAGTTAATTTAGCCTTAAAAGTGCGGACAGAATAAACAAAAAAATATCACCAGTTGGGGGTGATATTCTTTAATGTTTCATTTATTTGTTCTTGTTGTATTTTATTGCTAAACTTCATAGCATATTTTTCCACAATTTCCAATTCGTGTCCAAATAATATCTTTGGTTTTTGGTGTTTTATATATGTATGCATTAATAGCATAAAGCATACTACTATGTCCAACAATCAAAACCGTGCTGTCTTGTGGGTTGTTTTTAATTATATCATTCAAAAAGTCGAAGATGCGATCAACATATTCTTTGCAACCTTCAGGGTTGGTTCTGGAAAATTTGGGATTTAAGTAGTTTTTGTTGAATTCATCAATTTCTTTCTGTGGAAGGTTTGTAGGAAGTTTGTCTCGCTCGGTTATTCGGGCGTCTATGCAAATGTTGTTAATTTTTAATTTTTTTGAAATAATGTCGGCTGTTTCACGAGTCCTTGTGGTTGGCGAACAATATATTTTATCGATATTTTCATAATCTAGTTCCAAGCACACAAGCCGAGCCTGTTTTTTACCAATACGGGTCAATTTGCCATTACTGTCATCATTGCCATGTCTAACAAATATTATTTTCATTTCATTTCCTCTAGCATATTATACATTATTATCAATTAACAACAAACTAAATTACTATAATTTTTCATTATCTTCCTTTGCTTTGTTTAATAAATCTTGTTTTGTTTTTGCAAGTTTATCCGAAAGATTAACCGTGTAGGTGTGAGGGTTTTGAAGTCTTAGAGCCTCTGGCCAAAGGGTATTTAATTCTTTTTGTATATTATCTGAAACTTGTTTAATTGTTGGAAGGGTGGTTATAACCTTTCCATTTTCAATCATTTTGTCTCTGATATCCAGGCAAGAGTAGCCTTCAATATCTTTTGTTGTCCAAGATTGTGTTGGGTGCTTAAGGGTTAGTCTTCCAGTTGGTACAACTTCATTGTTTTCATATAAAACGTCAGTTATTAGTTTTCCGTCTTTGTCGAAATATCTAACAATCTTCTTAAAATGTGGATTGATTATTTTTTCGCTATTATCAGAAATTTTAATTTTTGGTATTATTTCGCCGTCTTTTTCAACTGCAACCAGTTTATAAACACCGCCAAAAACTGGATTAGATTTTGCGGTTATTAAATTTTCACCAACCCCAAAACTATCAATTGGTGCACCTTCGGCGAGCAATGATTCAATTATATTTTCATCTAGTGAGTTAGATGTGCAAATCTTTGCATCTTTTATTCCTGCCTCATCTAGCATTTTTCTTGCTTGTTTAGATAAATATGCAAGGTCGCCACTATCAATTCTAATTCCAGCAAGTTTTTTACCCATTGGCTTTAGCACTTCATTGTGTGTTTTAATAGCATTTGGTATTCCACTTTTAAGAGTGTTAAATGTGTCAACCAAAAGCACACAGTTATCTGGGAAACTTTCGGCGTACGCCTTAAATGCTTCAAATTCACTATCAAATGACTGAACAAAACTATGTGCCATTGTGCCAAGAGTTTTAACACCATATTTTTTGCCAGCAACGGTGCATGCTGTTCCACTGGCACCAGCCTCAACCGCATAAACAGCACCATCAACAGCGGCACTTTCTCCTTGGGCGCGCCTTGTTCCGAATTCCATAACGGCTCTGCCTTTTGCACTTCTAACAATTCGGTTTGCCTTGGTGGTAATTAAGCTTGCATGGTTAAAATATAAAAGTAGTGCAGTTTCAACGAGTTGTGCTTCAACAAGTGGTGCTCGAACGGTAATCATTGGCTCATTAGGGAAAACCACCGTGCCATCTTTAACCGCCCACATATCGCCAGTAAATTTTAATTTTGAAAGATATTGTAAGTATTCTTCAGTGAATTGTCCAGTCGACCTTAAATATTCAATATCGCTTGGCTCAAAATGAAATTGACTTAAAAACTCAACGCATTTTTTAACCCCGTTTGCAATAACAAAGCTTGCTCCGTCTGGACATTTTCTAAAGAATAAATCAAAGTAGGCAACCTTATTTTGTACTTTTTTATTAAAGTATGCTTGCCCCATTGTTAGTTCATAAAAATCCATTAGTAAATTTTCATATTTTTCCATAAAATCCTCACTTTATTTTTGTTCAATACACACATTTGATGTATTGTTATTAAAATTATTAAAATCAAAATTGTTTAAGCTGTTAATTCCATCAATATTATAATCCGCACAGCTGTTAATCATTAGGCTTGCCACACCCACGTAATTGGTATGTACGATTATTATTCTTTTATTTAATGCCTTTGCAAATCCAATTTCCCAGGCGGTACCCGTGTCGCTATACATTCCATAGTACACCGCAACAACAGCATCGCAATTGTATATTTCATTTTTGTCTAAATTATAAACAAGTTTACTCCACGCTTCGTTTGACATTTTGTCATCATCTGGGAATTTATGTTCCATTGGAACAAATACATCTAACCCCTTACCGCGCAAAATATCACGTGCAAGCATAATGTTGCTTCGTTCAATCTTATTAAAGAACGGCCCGGCTAAATATATTTTCATAAATCTATATTCTCCTGTAATTTACTTTTCAAGTGTGTATTTTTTCAAAAAATATTTTCTGGCCTCAGGAATAATGTAATTGATATTTTCTAAAACATTATTTCTAATTTGGGTTGAGTGAATTGGTATTATATCCCTATCAATTGGCCAAAATTCGTATTCTGAAAAATACTCTTGGTTAAATTCTCTATAGCTTTCATCGGCAATTTTAATGTTTACATCTGGAAATTGTTTTTTGAATTTTGCAGACCATTTATCTAAGTCGTCAGGGAATGGTTTTAGGTTACTTTCGTCAAAAACTTCAACCACAATATTTTTGCTTTTAGAGTAGTGTTTCATAAACCATTTTTGAATCAACTCAGCATCTAACTCTTCAAAATTTTTTGATAAGTTTTTGCTTCTTGTGTTATTTTTGGAGATGATAACATACAACTTATCTAATTTATTTGCCATATCATCAATAACCGACAGATGCCCAATATGTGGTGGATAAAACTTTCCAACAAACGCTCCAACTTTCATTATTACTTCCTTTCTAAATCATTAGATTTATATTTCTGGTAAAACAGTTCCAAATGCAGTCTAGATTGTAAGCCAAACTCTTTTGTTTTGAAGAGTGCTGGCAATTTGTTAACCTCACAACAAATAATTTCAATATCTTCAGAATTTCCCAATGCTTGTTTTTCGCAAAGTTCAACTTCGGCTTCAAAACAAGATATGCTTTCGTCAGACAGTCCAGCACTAGAATAACAAGCCCTGGTTATTCTTTGAATTTTTTTAACCCTTGCTCCAATTTCTTCTTTTAATTCTCTTCTTGCGGTTGTAAGCTCAGTTTCGCCGGGGTCAACAACACCGGCCGGTGTGCTCAGAATATATTTGTTTAAGGCGTACCTAAACTCTTTAATTAAAACCACATAAATTTTACCGTTCTTATAAAAATATGGAACAACCCTAACAGCATCGGCAATTTTATTATTTGGATTAGTTGCAACCAAATTGTCTTCACTTCTTCTAGACGCCATAAAATAATTAAATTCTTTGCCGTTATTATCGTAGGTTAAAACATAATAATTTAAGTATTTGTTATCCGTCTTTTTTTCTATTTTTTCTAGCTTATGATTTGTTTTCATTATTAACCTCTTGTGTTTTCTAAATCGTTAACGACAAAAATTCCATTTTCCTTCATTTCTGCCAATGCTTTTTTATTGTATTGTGTTGCATTGTGATTTGGGGCATCAAATGTTTCAACGGCATTTTCAGGAACAATTATTTGCGTTTTTGCACCGGTGTTTTTTATATAGTTCATATAAGAAAGTGAAAAATCACGAACACATATATCTGTGCAACAGCCAGTAACGATAACTCTATCAAACTCTATCCATTTAACTAAATGTTGAAATGTTTCTGTTTTGAAACCATTTGTTGTGTTTTTTTCAATAATGTGAAAATTTTTCTCATATTTTTTTAATTCTGGAATTAACTCACACTCATTTGTTCCTTTAATGCAGTGTGGTGGGTAGGTGTTAAATTCCTCATCGTCTTCCGCATGTGTGTCCTTAAACACAATTATTGGAGTGCCGTTTGACATTGCCCCTTTAATAAGTTTTTCAATGTTTGGGGTTATTTTATTAATTCTTTTATCGGCCAGCGCCCCTTCATTCACAAAGCCATTTACCATATCAATTATTACTAAACAATCTTTCATTTTTTCTCTCCCTTTTGATATTTTCAAAATGATAATATCACAAATTTGCTGGCATGTCAAGTATTTTTTAAAAAATTATTGACAAAATATTATTAAAATGATAATATCAAATTGTAAATAAAATTTAAGAGGAAGAAAAATGTATATAAATGGCAAAAAATTCTCGCCAAAAAGATTTTCAAGCGGGGAGTTAAAGCTGCTAAGCCAAGATTTAGAAACTAGCGAAAAGCGAGTTGATATTTTGTATGACGGCGAAGATATTTCAATTTTTGAACTATTTATTATTGTTAAATACTATAAGAGTAATGATTATGATGTATATTTAACATTAAATTATCTTCCTTATCAAAGAATGAATCATAATAATGGTTACGAGGTTGAAACTTTAAAGTATGTTAGTGAACTTTTTAATGACTTAAAGCTGAATGGCATTTATGTTTGTGAACCACACTGTGAATTAAGTTACTTTAACAATTCAAAAATGATTGAACTTGTTAAGCCAATTTTAAGGTTGGTACAAAAAGATATCCCTAATTACAAATTATTTTACACAGACAAGGGAATAAGAGAAAAGTGTAGGAAACTTAGTGAAGATTATTTGTATGCTCAAAAAACCAGAGACAAAACTACCGGGCTTATAAATAGCTATGAAGTTGTTGGAGATTTTACTGGGGTTAAAAATATAATTATTGTTGATGACATAATATCATCTGGCGACACTATTATTTGTGCAATAAACAAACTTTTAGAAATTGGCGACTTTAACATATATATTGTTTGTGGACATTTTGAAGAGAATAAGTATAACAATAGAATATTTGATATTAAAAACGTTAAAGCGGTTTACACATCAAACAGTTTAACGAAAACTTCAAACAATAAAAAATTAAAAATATTTGATATAAAGGAGATTATAAATGAACAAGGTAACAATTGATGAGGTTAACGGTATAATAGAGTGGATAAAGGGATATTTTAACAATAATCCATTTTTTAAGGGTGTTGTTATTGGAATGAGTGGTGGCAAAGATAGTTTGGTTACCGCTTCACTTTGCATAAATGCGCTTGGAAAAGATAGGGTTTTTGGCGTTATTATGCCAAACGGAAAGATGATTGATAAAAACGATGCGAGGAGAACCTGTGAATATTTGGGGATTAGGTATAAAGAAATTGATATTTCTAAAACCTATAATTCAATTATTGAAAATGTTGAGCCAATTATAAAAGAAACAAATAATAATTTAAGTACAGTAACAACATTCAACACTCCACCAAGAATCAGAATGACATATCTTTATGCTATTGCTGGAAGCATGGGATATTTGGTTGCAAACACCTCAAATCTTTCTGAAGCAATGGTTGGATACACAACCAAATGGGGTGATAATGTTGGGGATTTTGCACCAATTGCTAATTATACAAAAAATGAGGTTTGTGAAATTGGACTTCTTTTGGGTTTGCCAAAAGATTTAGTTCTAAAAACGCCAAGTGATGGACTTTCTGGCAAAAGTGATGAAGACAATATGGGTATAACATATGGTGAACTTGAGGATTATATCCGTGAAGGAAAAATTGGTGCAAACTTTGAAAGAATAAAAAAACTACATCAAAATTCAAAGCATAAACGAGATGGGGCTATAAAGTATGACAATAAAAAAATAAATCATTTTAATGGTGGAATGGAAAGATAAATTGGAGGTTAGTATGTTAACAAAAGAAGACAAGTCTTTTTTGGAATTATATAGTGATAGTGAATATGACAAGCCCTCGGTAACAACCGATGCGGTAATTTTTAGGCTGGCTAGCAACGAGGTCGGCAACTATAGGAAACTTCCAGAAAAAAAATTACAGGTTTTACTTCTTAAAAGAAAGTATCCACCATTTGTAAACAAATATGCAATTCCGGGGACATTTATCGACTTAAATTTTGAGCTTTCGGAAACAATGAGGCTTTGCGTTAAAAAGAAGGTTGGGCTAGAAAAATTTTATTTTGAACAACTATTTACATTTGGCGAAAAATCAAGGGATCCAAGAACAAGGGTGCTTAGCACAAGTTATATGCTCCTTACCACCGAAGATGAAAAAGTAACTGATGGCGAATGGTTTGATGTTGAAATTGAGGATGGTGAAGTTGAAGTTAGGGTTGTGAATAATGTTATAACACAAACAAAAACCGTTAACTTAACGTTAAAAAACGGCAAAACCACATTAACTAACAAATTGATAATAACACTAAAGAAGGGTGATGAAGGAGAGGTTAAAAATGTTGAAATAAAATCAACAAATCTTGCGTTTGACCATGCAAAAATAATTTTTTACGCAATTGAAAGGCTTAAAAATAAATTGGAATATACCGACATAATTTTTAACTTAATTCCAAAAAAATTCACACTAACAGAATTAAAGCTTTGCTATGAAAAAATTTTGGGAGTAAAATTATTAGATGCAAACTTTAGAAGAAAAACAGCAAAACTTGTTGAGCCAACAAAAGAATATGAGCAGGGTAAAGGGTATAGAAGTTCCAGATATTACACCCGCACAAGTTCATTTGATTTTAACAATTTAGAGTAAATTCACTAAAATATTAATTAAAAAACGCCCCTATCGGAGCGTTTTATTTTGTTTAAAATATTAATAGAATTCGCCAATACGAACACCTTTTTGTGTTCTTGATTGTTCAATTTTTTCAGCAAACATATTTCTAATTTTATATGGTTCTTTAATGTTATGCAATTTAACAACTGGCATTGTTAAATCTTTTGAATAAAGTGTTACTGTTCCAACACCAAACATTTTTTGTGTTAGTGTTTGTGAACATTGAATATCATAAATTCTAAATAAATTTACTTCATCAATAATTGTTGATAAAATACCGGTTTTAACAAAAAGTTTTGTCCAGTCTGTATTGTTTGTAACAAGGCTATATCTTGTGAAAGAAATTGGCATTCCAAGTATTCTTTTTTTGTCGGTCCAAATTATAATTGCGTTATTTCCGTATGGATTTTTCATATTTAACCTCACAATTTAATTGTTTTCAAAAATAGTATATCAGATGGCCATGCTTTAGGCAACCATATTATAGAAATAATAACTGAATATTTTTGAATTACATTTATTTTATAATATGGATAAATATTTGTCAATTTATTTGTTACTTTATTTTTTTTGTGGTATATTAATAGTATGGAAAATGGGGCAAAAGGATTTTTTGTTGTGATGCTTCGGCTTGTTTTGGCAGTGCTGTGTGTGCTGTCAGTTGCTTTGTTGGGACTGATGATTGCTGGCAAATTTGTGGAGTTTGATGCAATTAATTATGCATATGCACTTGGCGCCGAAATAATTCTTCCAATTGAATATTTGTTCTATGGTAACATAACCTATGTTTCTGCAGAAATGGCATCAACAATAATCATTGCCTTGTCGGCGGCATTATTGTTTATATCGATTTTGGGGCTTATTGGAACAGCACAACTTTTCAAAGATGATAAGTATTTCGCGAGCACAACGTTTTTTATTATTTCCGAGTTTACAACACTGGCAATAACAGTTTTGTATGGATATTCAATTGTGATAACAAGGTTTAATTATTCTGTGTTCACAAACTTTCTAAACACAAATTCGCCAGAAATATTAAAACAGTTAGCACAGTCAGCTGGTAGCAGTATTGTTTTATCCAAAGCACTTATACTATCGATTATGACGTTTATTATATGTCTGTACGGATTCATTACTCTAATGGTTAAAAATCCGTATTTAACATTCAAAAGAAAGGGTGGTAGAAGAATTAGAACGGCATCAAGTTTATATTTTTATTCAAACGAGTATCAGGAACAAAAAGATGATGTTAAAATTCATAAATCTGATGATGGTGGCGGAATTGAAATTGTTGAGAACATAAAAGAGTCAAATGAAAAAGCACAAGAGTTGGTTAAAAAGGTTATGCAACTTAACGAGTTAAAAGAACAGGGGCAAATAACCGAAAGAGAATACACAAAATTAAGGCAAAAAGCAATTAAGAGGTACAAAGCATGAGAAAGTTTTTTAGAGAATTTAAGGCATTTATTTCAAGAGGAAACATTTTAGATTTAGCTGTTGCGGTTGTTGTTGGCGGGGCATTCACAGCAATTGTTACCGCACTTACAAACAAAATTATTATGCCAGTTATTAACTACATTTTGTCTGCCGGTAATGGTTTAGAATCAGCATACACATTCTTAAAAAAAGTGTATATTGATAACGATGTTGCAAATGGCATTGATTTAGAAAAGAGCATATTTATTGACTGGGGTGCATTTATCACCGCAATTCTAAACTTCTTATTGGTTGCTCTGGTTATATTTATAATTATTAAAGTTGTAAACGCTTCTAGAAAACAACTTGAAGAAATATCAAATGCAGAAAAAAGGGCTGCAAAAATCGCAAAGCTCAACAAAATAAGAGAACTAAAAGTAAAGGCAAGAAAAGAAAAGAGAAAATTCAAAGAGGTTTGGGCAGAGTATGAGGCAGAACAAAAGGCAGAAGCCGAGGAAAAAGCAAGGTTAGAGGAAGAGGCTAAACAAAAGGCCGAAGAAGAGGAGCGCCTAAACAATCCAACCGAAAAAGAACTTTTAACGCAAATAAGGGATTTATTATCTGCCGGGTGTGGCGAAAACAAAACAAAATAATTGTGGCGAGGACTTTAATTTCAGGCCGGTATAATTTAACAAAAAAACAAGGAATGTGACAGAAATGTTCACATTTCTTTTTTTAGTTTTTGTCAATAGTGTCTTACAATCATTTAAAGAAGAATACAGCACCCTATATTAAGAGGAGATTTTATGATAGATACTCTAGGCAAAAACAAAAAAGTTATTTTAGCTACTAAATATATAATGTTTTTTATGTTGATATTCATTGCGGGGCGAGCCTGTTTAAATGAAGCAATAACGCCCTTTGTTTTTGGGCTATTTTTTGCACTTGTTTGGTGTAATCAAAATGTTATTATTCTTTCAATAATTTATGTTTTGGCTGGGTATTTATCCTCTTTTTCCACATATATATTGCTAGAGAATTCTTTATTTTGTGTGATTTTTGCAATCATATATTTTGTTCATTATAAAACAAAGAAACCGCTTAAATATATTCATTTGTTGATATATGCTTGTCTTTGCAACATTCCAAAAATATTCATTGAAATTTACTTTCTTAATTCAAATATTGTTTTAATTTTTGTGGAATTTGTTTTTGGGCTTATGTATACATTTGCTTGCATTAAAATTTTTGAAGGGGTTTGTGTTCGGGGAGTTTGTAGTCGTTTTACTTCAACAGAAATAATCTGTGCAATGGTAATTTTTTGTGCAACATTTTGTGGGCTTATGAGTTTTAATTTTGGTGAATTTTATTTGGTAAAACTGTTCGGCGTTTTAACCTTTTTGACCGCGGCATATGTTGCAAATGTAACAACTGTCATGCTAATTTCAATCAGTTCTGGACTTGGCACTTTTTTATTTTTGCATAACCCAACTTTTTTAACAATGTTTGCAATTTTGGGTCTTACGGTTTCGGCATTCAAGACAAAAAATAAATATATATCATGTATTGCTGTACTATTGGTTGAATGTTTATTTGGTCTATATTTTAATATTGGCACCGAGTTTTCTATTGTTTCAATTCTACCAACAATTATTGCCTGTTTAGTATACCTTTTAATACCAAGCAAAATTTTAGATAGTTTTGGGAACGAATTTCAAAGTACTCTTGCAAGTTTAACACAGCAGAGCGTTATTAATAGAAATCGGGAAATGTTATATCATAGGCTTGTTGAACTTGGCGATGTTTTTGCAGAGATGAACAAGGTGTATTTAAGTATGATAAATGGCGGAATAATGGGGGAGGACGAAAGGCGATTAATACTTAACGAAATAAAAATTAAACATTGTAAAAATTGCCCAAGTTTTGGTAAATGTTATAGAATTGGTGGTGGCGAAACAGCAAATTGTTTGGCAGTTATGGTCAATCTTGGAATAAAAAAAGGCAAGGTGAATCTTTTGGATGTTCCAACCGAATTTGCTGGCAAATGTGAGAAATTGAACACCCTTGTTAGCTCAATAAATGATTTAATTAATCAATATAAAAATTATGCTGGGCTTATGAATAACATTGATGCAAGTAAGGTGCTTTTGGCAGAACAATTAGAGGGTGTTAGTGAAATAATGAAAGACTTATCATTAGAGGTTAACAAAGGCGTTATTTTTGAAAGTGGGAAAGAGAAAAAAATAATTGATGAACTAACATACAATAATATTATTTGCTCTGACGCCCTTGTTTTTCAGGATAGGGAGCATATATTATCGGTTACACTTTCGGTTAGAAAAGATGACAAAGATAAAAGTGGCATATGCAAGGTTGTTAGTAGGGTGTGTAAACAAAAAATGGAAGTGGTTGACGAGGTTAGTAGCACCCGTGCTGGTTGGCAAATTTTAACATTAAAATCAGCACCAAAGTACGGCATTGTTTTTGGCATCGCCTCAAAAACAAAAACGGGCTCTGTTAAAAGTGGTGATTGTTATTCTGTTATTAAAATAAAGGACGAAAAATATTTATTTGCGCTTTGTGATGGTATGGGTAGTGGAGAAATGGCACAAAGAACTAGTAACACGGCGATAGATTTAATAGAGAATTTTTATAAAGCTGGCTTTGATAAAGAGATAATTCTATCTAGTGTCAACAAACTAATAAGCCTTGGTAAAAATGAAGTTTTTAGTGCACTTGATTTGTGTGTTGTTGACACCAGAGTTGGCGAGGGCGACTTTATAAAAATGGGGGCACCAGAGAGTTTTATTAAACATAAAGACACAACCGAGCAAGTTAAAATTGGGGCACTCCCGCTTGGAATAATTCAAAACGCCGAAAGTAAATCCGAACAAATATATTTCACGAGTGGAGACAAAATAATTCTTGCAACCGATGGTATTGTTGACGCTTTTGGCACGGCAGACAAAATGCAAGACCACATCAACAACATAACAAGCACAAACCCACAGACCATTGCAGATGATATAATTTCAAAGGCAGTTGCAACCTGTGGAGGAATTGCGAAAGACGATATGAGTATTATTGTTGCAAAGATATTTGAAAGGTAATTTAATTAAAATTTATCAACCATTCCTTAAAATATTTACAAAAACATGAAAATATTTGATTTTTATTTATGTTTTTTGTTAGAATAATAAAAAGGAGTTTGTTATGAAATTTAGAATTGGATTAGTGGCATTTATCATTTTGGTTGCACTTATTGGTGTGGCTGCATTTTTGTTCTTACCAAAAGGCAGGGCAAAGAACGGAATATTTTTTAATACATATGAGGGCGTTTATGCCAAAATAACAGGTTCGGTAAGTGGAAATGCAAATAGCATAACGCTAAGTGACCTAACATATAGTGAAGGGGCAAAACCAACTGCATCGGAACTTGCATCATGGCAAGTGAATTTGGAGTTTGGAGAAGAAGATGAAATAACAATAACAATAAATGTTGAAAACAAAAATACCAACTCACTTTATGTTATATTCA